>NZ_JBQENB010000003.1:35911-100678 GCF_052044215.1 Leifsonia sp. 22587 | reverse complement strand
GACCCGCCGCCTCCCGTGGATGTCGTGGAGTTCCAACTCGAGCGCGACGAGCTCGGCGCGCTCCTCGGCGACGGGATGCCGCACCTGGACGTGCTCGCGGGCGGGCCGGAACTCGTGGACCGGTTCCGCCGGACCTTCCGTTTCGACACGATCCCCGGCGAGGAGGTCGCCCCGGCGGCCTCCGCCGCGTAGCTGACGGGCAACATCGCTGCTGGATGTGGGCCGACGGCGATTGAGCAGTACGATCGCTGAATGGAACTCCGCCAACTCCAGCACTTCGTCGCCGTCGCCGAGGAGCGCCACTTCACCCGCGCCGCCGAGCTTCTGCGCATCTCGCAGTCGGGCCTGTCCGCGTCCATCCGCTCGCTCGAGCAGGAGCTGGGCACCTCCCTGTTCGTCAGGAGCACCCGGCGCGTGGAGCTGACGGCCGCCGGCCAGGCGCTGCTCGCGGACTCGGTCCGCACGCTCGCGAGCGCCGCCGCGGCGCGCAACGCCGTAGCCGCCGTGCGCGGTCTGCTCAGCGGCCGGCTGACGATCGGGGCGGAGCCGTGCCTGGGCTCCGTCGATCTGCCCGCCGAGCTCGCCGCGTTCCGGACCGCGAACCCGGGCGTCGAGGTGCGGCTGCGCTACTCCGGCTCGGAGGAGCTGGTGGAGGATGTGGCCGGCGGCCGTGCCGACGTCGCCCTGGTGGTCGACACCGGCCACACACCGGCGGGGGTGGTGCTTCGGCCGCTGAGCACGCAGGAGATGCTCGTGCTCTGCCACCCGGAGCATCCGTTCGCCGCGGAGGAATCGATCCCCCTGGAGCGGCTCCGGGGCGAGCCTCTGGTCGGTTTCCAGGAGGGCTGGGCGGCCCAGTCGCTCACCCGGCGCGCGTTCGCCGCGGCCGGGTTCGACTATCGGGCGGCGATGGAGGTCAACGACGTGCATCCGCTGCTCGACCTCGTCGGCTACAACCTCGGGGTGGCGGTCGTCCCCGCGAGCTTCGCGCGCAAGCGGCCCGACGCGCTCCGCGCGGTCCGCCTGCAGGACGCCCCGGCCTGGAGCGTCGCCGTGGCGGTCGCCGATCAGCCCAGCCCGGCCGCGTCCGCTTTCCTGACGCAGCTCGAGCCGGACTGACCGGCGGTGCGGCTCAGGCCGCGTTCAGCGCCTGCAGCTCCTCGGGCGTGAGCTCCACATCCACCGCGGTCACCGAGTCGCGGATGGTCTCCGGACGCGACGAGCCGGGGATCGGGATGACGTGCGGGCTCTGCGCCAGGTGCCAGGCCAGGGCGACGACCTGCGGGCTGATGCCGCGGGCGTCCGCCACGTCCTTGAACGGCTCGAACCGGCTGCCCAGCTCGCCCGCGGAGGAGATGCCGCCGAGTGGGCTCCACGGCAGGAACGCGATGCCGAGCTCGTCGGCGAGCCGCAGCTCCGGCTCGCTCGACCGGAAGGCCGGCGAGAACTGGTTCTGCACCGACACCAGCCGTCCGCCCAGGATGTCCTGGGCCTCGCGGATCTGGTCCGGGTTCGCGTTCGAGATGCCCGCCATGCGGATGATGCCCTCGTCGAGCAGGTCGCGGACGGCGCCGACGGAGTCGGCGTACGGGACCTCGGGGTCCGGACGGTGGAACTGGTAGAGCCCGATCGCGTCGCCGCCGAGCCGGCGCAGCGATTCCCGCGCCGCCTGCTTGATGTAGTCCGGGTTCCCGTTCAGCGTCCACGAGCCGTCGCCGGGGCGGAGGTGGCCGCCCTTCGTGGCGACCAGCACGGCCGAGGCGTCGCCGTCCCAGCTGCGCAGCGCCTCCGCGATCAGCTCCTCGTTGTGGCCGACCTCGCCGGCCTCCAGGTGGTACGCGTCCGCGGTGTCGATGAAGGTGATGCCCTCGTCGAGCGCGGCGTGGATGGTCTTGATCGAACGTTCCCGGTCGGGGCGGCCCTCGATCGACATGGGCATGCCGCCCAGGCCGATCGCCGAGACCTCGACGTCGCCGATGGTACGAGTCTTCACTGCTGTCCTTCCGTGTGGTGGATGCCCGGGGTCACCAGGCGTAGTCCTCGGGGGCCGTCTTGTGACCCGGGAAGATCTCGTCGAGGCGCGCGAGGGCGTCGTCGTCGAGCGTGATCTCGAGGGCGCGCAGACCCCCGTCGAGCTGCTCCTGCGTGCGTGGGCCGATGATCGGCCCCGTGACGCCGGGTCGGGTGAGGAGCCAGGCGAGCGCGAGGTCGCCCGGCTCGTGGCCGAGCTCGGCGGCGAAGTCCTCGTACGCCTCGATGGCGTCGCGGTGCTTCTCCAGCGTCTCCGCGGCGCGGCCCTCCAGGCGGCGCTTGCCCTCGTTCTGCTTGCGGACGACGCCGCCGAGCAGTCCGCCGTGCAGCGGCGACCAGGCGATCACGCCGACGCCGTTGGCCTGGGCCGCGGGCAGCACCTCCAGCTCGATCTGGCGGGTGAGCAGGTTGTAGATCGACTGCTCGCTGACCAGGCCGAGCAGGTTGCGCCTGCGCGCCTCCGCCTGGGCGGTCGCGATGTGCCAGCCCGCGAAGTTGCTGGAGCCGGCGTACAGGATCTTGCCCTGCGCGATCGCGGTCTCGATACCCTGCCAGATCTCGTCCCAGGGGGTGTCCCGGTCGACGTGGTGGAACTGGTAGATGTCGATGTAGTCCGTCTGCAGCCGCTTGAGGCTGGCGTCGAGGGCGCGGCGGATGTTCAGGGCTGACAGGCGGTTCTCGTTCGGCCAGTCGCCCATGTCGCCGTACAGCTTGGTCGCGATGACCGTCTTCTCGCGCCGGCCGCCGCCCTGGGCGAACCAGTTGCCGACGATCGTCTCGGTGGCGCCACGGCCCTTGTGCTGGCCGTAGACGTTGGCGGTGTCGAAGTAGTTGATGCCGGCGTCGTGCGCCGCATCCATGATCCGGTGGGAATCCTCTTCGGTCGTCTGCGGTCCGAAGTTCATCGTGCCGAGGACGAGGCGCGAGACCTTCAGGCCGGAGCGGCCCAGGTGTGTGTACTCCATGACCGCCACTCTCCGCCAGGCGGAGTCAGTTGTCCAACAGGTGATGTGGATGGGATTGCGCGCCCTGGGCGATCAATCAGGACGAGCCCAGCACGACGGCCGACGCCTCCCGGATCACCGTCTCGACGACCGGGTCGTCCGGGCTGCCCATGAACCCGTGCACGGCGCCGTCCACCACGCGCAGCGTCGCGGGGACGCCGGCGGCGGCGCAGCGCTCGACGAGGTGCCGGGCGTCCGGCAGCAAGGAGTCCTCCGAGCCGACGGCGACGAACACGGGCGGCAGTCCGGCGGCGTCCGCGGCGAGATCCGGGGCGTCGGAGAGCCGCGCGGAGCGCGTCCAGCGGAGGAACGCCCACTCCGAGAGTTCGCGGCCGGGCCCACCGGGCGCGGCGTCGTCGTACCGCGACAGGCTCAGATCCACGTTCGGGTTGGTCAGCACCAGCGCATCGGCCGCGGAGGGACGCGCCGCTGCCAAGGCCACGGCGCCTCCGGCCGAGTCGCCCCAGAGCACGACCCGGCGGGCGCTGTCGTCGCGGCCCGTGTGCACCGCAGCGACCGCGTCGGCGGCGGACTCGGCGAGCGTGGCCTCCGGGGCCAGTCGGTAGGCGACGGACAGCACGTCGACTCCGAGCGTCTGCGCGATGCGGCGGCAGTAGCCGTCCTGCAGTTCGAGGTCGCCAAGGATGCCGTACCCGCCGTGCAGGAAGACGACGACGATCTCCGGATGCGCGGCCCTCGCGGGTCGGTAGCGGCGGCTCGGGACGCCCCCCGCCGCATCCTCGACGGCACCGTCGAACGGCACGCGGGGCCGGCTCAGGGCGCGCTCGTGCGCCCCGGCGCGCAGCTGCGCGACGTCCGGATCGGTCATGCGGCCAGCATCCCACCTCGCCGGGGAGCCAGCCAGCAGCCGAGCTCAGCCGCGGAGCGCGGCCTCGAGCTCCTGGTCGGTCGGCTCGACGAAATGGCGGCCGTCGGGGAAGACCACGACGGGGATGTTCGTGCGGCCGCTGATCCGCTGGGCGCGGTCGGCCTCCTCCGGGCGCGCGACCAGGTCGATGTACTCGTAGTCGGCGCCGAGGCGGTCGAGCAGGGACTTGGAGCGGATGCAGTCGCGGCACCAGTCGGCGCCGAAGACGGTCAGACGGTCGAAGGTCTCGGTCGGGGCGGTCATACCACCAGGCTATGCGGGGCTGCCTGGGAGACCGGTGGTGCCGTCGACGACCAGTGTGGCGCGAGGCCGCGACGCCTCGATCACCACGGCGTTCGCGCCGTCGACGTCGCGCGCCCACGCGGCCGCGGCCTCCGGAGTGCGCCCGTGCCGCGTGTGACGGTCGACCAGGCGCCGCATCCGCTCGTCCTCCGGCGTCGCCACGAACCAGCTCTCCGCGAGGAGGGCGGGGATGCGGGACCAAGGGTCCTGGTCGACCAGCAGGTAGTTGCCCTCGGCGACGACCAGCCGGGTTCCGGGCGGGATCGGGATGGCGCCGGCGACCGGCTCATCGACGGTGCGCTCGAAGGAGGGCGCGTAGACCGGGTTCGTCCGCTCGGCCAGCACGCGCTCCAGGAGTGCGGCGAATCCCCAGCCGTCGAACGTGTCGATCGCACCCTTGCGGTCGTGGCGGCCGAGCGCATCCAGCGTCGCGTTCGCCAGGTGGAAGCCGTCCATCGGCAGGTGCACTGCGGTCCCGGAGCCGGCCAGGCGGTTCACGCCGGCGGCGACCGTGCGGGCCAGAGTGGTCTTGCCCGAGCCGGGGCTGCCCGCGATGCCCAGCACGACGCGGCCGTCGGCGGGAGCCAAGGCCAGGGCGCGCCGGATGAGCGTCTCCACCGCGTCGCCGGTCACGCCTCGCCCATCTCGGTGATCGCCCGGGACACCGTCTCGGAGATCTGCGGGCCCCAGTGTCCCTCGCCCTCGACGACGATCAGACGGCTCGCGGGCCACTCGCGGTGGAGCAGCCACGGCGTGACGACCGGGCCGCTGACGTCGTGGCGGCCGTGGATCAGCACGGCCGGGATGGCGGCCAGCTCGGAGACCCGCTTCAGGATGGCGCGATCATCGGGGAGGAACGCGTCGTTCGCCCAGTAGTGCGTGACCAGGGTGCCGGACACCAGCCGCTGGACGGGGTCCTCGTGCATCGGGCCGGGTACGACGTTCGGGTCGAGCGACACGTGCGTCGACTCCCACGCGTCCCAGGCGTCCGCCGCGCGCATCCGCTCCTCCGGAGTACCGCTTGCCAGGATGCGCGCATAAGCCTCGACCACGCGCTCTCCAGGGCGGCGCCCGGAGGCGGCCTCGAAGGCCTCCCACGCCTCGGGGAAGAGCCGGCCCATGGTCTCCGTGAGCCAGGTCACCTCGTCGCGGCCGGTCGTGGTCACCGCGCCGAGCACGATCGAGCGGACTCGGTCGGGGTGCTCGAGCGCGTACGCGAGGGCGAGGGTCGACCCCCACGAGGCGCCTGTCACGATCCAGCGGTCGACGCCCACCCGCTCCCGCACCAGCTCGATGTCGGCGATGAGGCCGCCGGTCGTATTGCGCGCGAGCCGCTCCGGCGCGTCGGCGACGGACGGGGTGCTGCGTCCGCACCCGCGCTGGTCGATCCCGACGAGCAGGAACCGCTCGGGGTCGTAGCGCGTGCGGTAACCGCCCGTTCCCAGCCCGGAGCCGGGGCCGCCGTGCAGCCAGAGCACCGGGATGCCGTCCGGATTGCCGCTCGTCTCCCAGTAGATGCTGTCGCCGTCGGGGTTCTCCACCCACCCGTGCGCGAAGGGTTCGATGACAGGGAACACTCCGGCACCGTATCGCACCGGCGTCAGGACGTGCGCGTGACCGTCGCCTCGGTCTCCACCAGCTCCTCGCGCACGACCTCGCGCGGGGCGAGCACGAAGCTCGGCTTGATGCCGGCGAAGCGGACGCGGAGGCCCCGGTACCGGATGAGATAGAAGACGCCGACCAGCGCGGCGGCGAATCCGCTGGCGGCGCCGACGCCCATCGCCCAGCGCGGACCGAAGGTGTCGGCGACCCAGCCGACGATCGGAGCGCCGACCGGGGTGCCGCCCATGAAGATCGCCATGTAGATGGCCATCACCCGGCCGCGCAGCAGCGGGTCGGTCGTCATCTGCACCGTTCCGTTGGCCGTCGTCATGAGCGTCTGCGACGAGACGCCGATCACGATCAGCGCCAGGGCGAACAACCAGTAGGTCGGCATCACGGCGGCCAGCGCGCAGCCGAAGCCGAAGAACGCGGCTCCGGCGAAGAGCAGCGAGACGCGCGGGCGGTCGCGACGTGCGGACAGCAGGGCGCCGACGACGGACCCGACCGCCATGATCGACGAGAGGAGGCCGTACTCGCCCGCGCCCTGGTGGAAGACGGTCACCGACATGGTCGAGATGAAGATCGGGAAGTTGAGCCCGAAGGTGCCGATCAGGAAGACCATGACCAGGATCACGAGGATGTCGGGGCGCCGCCGCACGTAGCGGAACCCGTCGATCAGTCCGCCGCGCGTGCGCTTCGCGCGCTCCGCCCGGTACAGCTGCTCGCGGCGCAGCGTGGCGAGCGACAGCAGAACCGCCCCGAAGGTGGCCGCATTGATGAGGAAGACCCAGCCCGCGCCGACCGCCGCCGTCAGCAGGCCCGCGACCGCCGGGCCGATCAGCCGGGCGGCGTTGAACGAGGCGGAGTTGAGGGCCACGGCGTTCGACAGGTTCGGCCCGGCAACCAGCTCGGAGACGAACGTCTGCCGGGCCGGGGCGTCGAAGGCGGCCACGACGCCCAGCAGCAGCGCGAAGAGGTAGACGTGCCACAGCTGCACCATCCCCGTGACGGTGAGGATGCCGAGCCCGAGACCGAGCGCGCCCATCGCGCCCTGCGTGGCCATCAGGAGCTTGCGCCGGTCGAGGTGGTCGGCCGCCCATCCGGTCACCGGCAGCAGGAGGAGCTGCGGGCCGAACTGCAGCGCCATCACGAAGCCGACGGCGGACGCGTTGTTGTGGGTGAGCTGGGTCAGGACGATCCAGTCCTGGGCGGTGCGCTGCATCCACGTGCCGACGTTGGAGACGATCGCACCGGCCGCCCAGATCCGGTAGTTGACCCCGGCGAGGGAGCGGAACATGGAACTCACGAGTCGGCGAGCTCCCGCATGATCTTCGCGGCGGCGGCCAGGGTCGCGCGCTGCTCCGCGTCGAGGCTCTCGAGCCGCTGGTGCAGCCAGGCGTCGCGACGTCGGCGCGTCTCTGCGACCAGCTCGACGCCGCGGTCGGTCGGGACGACGATCACCTTGCGGCCGTCGGCGGCGTCGGAGGTGCGCTCGACGTAGCCGGCCGCCTCGAGACGGTTCACCGTGCGGTTCATGGACGGCGGCTTGACGCGCTCGAACTCGCTGAGACGGCCGATCGTGCCGGATCCCTCGCGGACCAGATAGCCGAGCGTGGCGGTCTGGGAGTCGCTCAGCTCGTCGTCCTCCTTCTCGGCGCGGAGGCGGCGGGAGAGGCGCGCCACCGCGATGCGGAGGACGCTGCTCAGGTCGTGGGTCGACACTCGTCCGTTCATGCATAGTTAGCCTAACAAATTAGATGCGCTAACTAAACCCCCTCGCATCGTGCCGCGTGCGACAGAATGAGCGCGTGCAGACCCAACAGGACCGGACCTTCGAGGGCGAAGCCGGCGTCCGCATCCACTTCGACGTGTACGCGCCGCCGCCCGAGGGGTCGCGGCCCGCGGCCGCCGTCCAGCTCGCCCACGGCGTCGGCGAGCACGCGGGGCGCTACCGCGACCTCGGCGCGCACCTCGCGGCCGCCGGCTTCCTCGTCTACGCCGACGACCACCTCGGCCACGGGCGCACCGGCATGGAGCAGTGGAAGGGCGACGCCACCCGCCTCGGGCGCCTCGGCCCCGGGGGACTGCGTGCCGCCGTGAAGGACGTCCACGCGTTCAGCGACCTGATCCGCGACGAGAACCCCGGGCTGCCGCTGGCCTACGTCGGCCACAGCTGGGGGTCGCTCATCGGCCAGCTGCTGCTCAACCGGCACAGCGACGAATACGACGCGGTGGTGCTCTCCGGCACCGCCTACCGGATGCTCGGCTCGATGAACGGCGGCGACCTCAACAAGCGCCACGCCCACCTCGGCACCACCGGCGCGGAGTGGCTGAGCCGCGACCCCGCGGTCGCGCAGGCCTTCATCGACGACCCGCTGACCACGCTGACACCGCTGCAGAAGCTGTTCGGGATGGCCGACGCCGCGAGACTGCTGGGGCGCCCGTCGCGGCACCTCGCGCACGACCTCCCCGTGCTGATCCAGGTGGGCTCCGACGATCCGCTCGGCGGACCGGTGAGCGCCCGGAAGCTCGAGCGGGCGTACCGCAACCGGTCCGGGCTCAGCGACGTGACCACCATCGTCTACGAGGGTGCGCGCCACGAGATCTTCAACGAGACCAATCGCGCGGAGGTCTTCGCCGATCTCACCGAGTGGCTGGTGGAGCGCTTCCCGAGCAGGAGCTGAGCGTCCGTCCGGTCGCAGTGCGTCACGACCGCGCGGCGGTGACGTCTTAACCTGCGGGTGCCTGCGCCGACGGTCGGCGCGCGATGTGCTGGGCGCCCTCAGGGGAGCGAGACGTCATGGCGGCAGCAGCGCGACGATCCGCCCGTCGCGGAGCGCGGATGGTGCGGCGCGCCTTCGCGTTCGCGCTCGCCGCCCTCTCGGCCGTCGGCATCGTCATCTTCACGCCGGCGCATGCTGCGCCGGGCGTGACCGCATCCGAGAGCGCTCTGAACGCGGAGGGCCTGGGCGGTGAGCACGACCCGGAATTCGACCTCTGGCTGGCCAGCCTGAGGGAATCGACGCCCGACGAGATCGTCAGAGCCTGGTCCGACGCCGGGCCTGCGGGGCAGAAGGAGATCCGCGACACCCTTCCGCCTGTCGCCGGCAATCTGGACGGGCTGCCCTACAGCCTCAGGGACACCCTCAACCGGAGGGCGCTGGACATCCGCACGGCGCTTATGCGCCAGCGCCTGCGCACGTCGCCGACGGATGCCACGGTCGCGCAGACGCTGGCGGCCTACGAGGCGATCGCGAAGGCCCTCAAGCCGGCCAAGCCCCGGCGCCAGCTCATCACCCTGACCGCGGACCAGCCGCCGCTCGCAGCGATCAGCGTCGGCAACCTCGACACCGCGGAGAACGTCACCTGGCAGGTACCGGGGATGGGCACCTACACGACGGACATGCCGCTGTGGACTCTGGCGGCGCAGAACCTCTACGCCGCCCAGGGCTCGGTCGGCGCGCCGAAGAAGCGGGCGGTCGTCGCGTGGATGGGCTACCTGCCTCCACCTCCGCCGCCCAGCATCGAGGCGGCACGAGGGTTCTACGCCGAACGCGGGGCGCCGCACCTGGTGCGCGACCTCCAGGCCTTCCGCGCGGTGCGACCGGCAGACCGGGAGGCGGTGACGGTGAACGTCGTCGGTCACTCCTACGGCACCACGCTGGTCGGCGACGCGCTCGCGGCCGACGACCTGGGCGTCGAATCCGTGGTCTTCCTCGGTTCGGCCGGGATCGAGACGGCCGTCGGCGGGGCGCAGGCCCTGCACGCCCGGGCGGTCTACGCGGGCGAGTCGTCGAAAGACCCGCAGGCCTCGCTCGGCCGGTTCTCGCGCACGGACCCACGGGCGCCCGCGTTCGGAGCGACCGTGTTCGGCTGCGACGGCGCGGCCGGACTCCGTGCGGTCACGGGCCACGCGCCCATCCTGCACTCCGCCTGGAACGACGACATCGACTCGTCGCTGTGGGCGAAGATCCGCGACCTCGGGGAGCGTGCGCGGCGCTTCATCGAGCACCGGCAGAACTTCGGCTATCTGGATGCGGGCACCGAGGCCCTGCTCAACACCGCATCCGCCACCACGCCGAACGCGAAGCGGGCCCTTTCGCACCTCCGGGACGCCGGAGAACAGCGGACGGGCCGGCCACCGGTGTACTGACCACTGTCTATCGTGCCGTGGCCTCCGCCCGGACACTGGACGCGAGGAGGTCACCATGCTCTCGTACGCCGCACTCGGGCTTGCGCGCTTCGCGCCGATCGACAATCCGGCCACCGTCAACAACCATGCCGAGGTCCTGACCGCGATCTTCATCATCCTCGCGCTGCTGCTCGTGCTCCTGATCGCGGGACTCGGCGTCACGCTCGCCCGCCGCCCCGGCAAGCAGCTCGACGAGTGGGGCAACCCCACCGGGGGAGCGGGCACTCCGCCGAGCTGACACCCGTCCGCCCGGCGGACGTAGGCTGATGCCATGCATGGTGAGTACAAGGTCCCTGGTGGCAAGCTCGTCGTCGTCGACCTGGAGGTGGTCGACGGGAGGATCTCGGACTTCCAGCTCGCCGGAGACTTCTTCCTCGAGCCGGACTCCGCGCTGGAGGCCATCGACGCCGCGGTGAACGGACTGCCCGCGGAGGCCGACGCCAAGACCATCGTCGCCGCCGTGAAGGAGGCGCTCCCCGAAGGCGCGACGCTGCTCGGCTTCTCCCCGGAGGCCGTCGCCGTGACCGTCCGGCGCGCTCTCGCCAAGGCGACGAGCTGGCGCGACTACGACTGGCAGATCGTGCACGCCAAGGCCGTCTCGCCGCAGATGCACCTGGCACTCGACGAGGTGCTCGCCACCGAGGTCGGCGAGGGGCGGCGCGGTCCGACCCTCCGCATCTGGGAGTGGGACGAGCCGGCCGTCGTCATCGGCAGCTTCCAGTCGGTGAAGAACGAGGTCGACCCCGACAACGCGGAGAAGTACGGCATCCAGGTGGTGCGCCGCATCTCCGGCGGCGGGGCCATGTTCATGGAGGCCGGCTCGGTCGTCACCTACTCGATCTACGCCCCTGCCGACCTCGTGCAGGGCATGAGCTTCGCCGACAGCTACGCGTTCCTCGACGAGTGGGCGATCATCGCGCTCAAGTCGCTCGGCATCGACGCCGTGTACCAGCCGCTCAACGACATCACCAGCCCGTCCGGCAAGATCGGCGGGGCCGCCCAGAAGCGGCTCGGCTCCGGCGCCGTGCTGCACCACGTCACCATGAGCTACGACATGGACGGCCAGAAGATGACCGAGGTGCTGCGCATCGGCCGCGAGAAGATCAGCGACAAGGGCATCACCAGCGCCGCCAAGCGCGTCGACCCGCTCCGCAGCCAGACCGGCCTCAGCCGCGCCGAGATCATCGAGCAGATGAAGCTGACGTTCCGGAACCTGTACGGCGCGACCGACGGCGACCTCACGGACGCCGAGTACGCGGCGGCGGAGCAGCTGGTGGCCGACAAGTTCGCCACCGAGGAGTGGCTGTACCGCGTTCCCTGACGGGGCCTCGCTTCTGTGCGGCGGTGGCCACCTGTCCAGGAACCGCACAGGTGCTCCGGTACCCTGGATGCGTGAACTGGTGGGTCGTGGGGATCGTCGTGGCGTTCATCGCCGCGATCGTGGTGGCCGTGAAACTCGGCTGGATCGACCTCTCCAACAAGGCCCAGCGCGGCTCGGGCACCATGAGCGGCGCCATCGGCGGATCCTTCGACGAGATCTTCGCCCCCGCCCGCCACGAGGCCCAGCAGGAGCTCGACCGGCAGTCGCTCCTGCCGGCACCGGCGCCGCTCCCGGGCGATCGCGGCGACACCGGCTGGGAGGGCGGCAAGATCACGCTCGACCTCGGAACGGCGGGCAACGGACAGCGGGCCGAGGGCCGCGCCCCCAGCGAGGACGGCCGCGCTACCGCTGCTGCAGCGCCGCGTAGTCGGGGTTCTCGCTGAGCCAGCGCCGCACGTAGGGGCAGGTGGCGATCACCCGGCGGTCCGAGTTGTCGCGGACATCATCGAGCGCCGTGCGCACGAGGGTCGATGCCATCCCCTTCTCGCGCTTGGCCTCATCCACCTCGGTGTGCGTGAAGACGATCGCGTCGTCGCGGAGTTCGTACTCGGCGACGCCGATCACCTCGCCGTCCTGCAGCAGCGCGTAGCGGGACTGATCGGGCTGATTCTCGACGGTCAGGCTCATGCCGCAACGCTATCGCGGCGCGCACCTCCCGATCGCGCGTCAGGGTCGGCCGTCATCGCTCGTCTCTTAAGGCACAGGCGCATCGTCGCCGTCGCCCCGACGAGAGGACTCCACCCGTGCACACCGTCATGCCCGTCTACGGCACCCGCCCCGAAGCCATCAAGATGGCGCCCGTCGTCCGCGCGCTGCAGCAGTCGCCGCTCTTCCGCCCGACGGTCGTGCTCACCGGGCAGCACCGCGACATCCTCGACCAGGTGAACACGACGTTCGGGGTGTCGGCGGATGCGGACCTCGGCATCATGACGCCGCGCCAGACCCTCCACGACATCACGGTCCGCACGATGACCGGCCTGCAGCCGCTGCTCGACCGGCATGCACCGGATGCGGTGCTCGTTCAGGGAGACACCACGTCGGCGATGGCCGCGGCGCTCGCGGCCTTCGAGCGCAAGATCCCGGTCGTGCACATCGAGGCCGGGCTGCGCAGCGGCGACCTCTTCGACCCGTTCCCCGAGGAGGCGAACCGCCGGATCATCGGGCAGATCGCCGGCCTCAACCTCGCCCCGACGGCGCACGCCAAGCGCAACCTCCTGGCGTCCGGCGTTCCGGAGGCGCGCATCGCGGTCACCGGAAACACGGTGATCGACGCCCTGCACCTCATGCTCGATCGTGCTCCCGAGTTCGGCGACCCGGCGCTGACCCGCGCCCTGGCGGGTGACGCACCGCTCGTGCTCGTCACCGCCCACCGCCGCGAGAACCACGGGGAGCCGATGCGGCGCATCGGGACCGCGGTGCGGGTGCTCGCCGCCCGCTTCCCCGACCACGTCTTCGTGCTCCCGGCGCACCCGAACCCCGCTGTACGCGAGCACCTGCTGGCCGCCCTCGGCACGGCGCCGAACATCCTCGTCACCGCCCCCGTCGCCTTCCCCGAGATGGTCCACCTGATGGACCGCGCGACCCTCATCCTCACCGACTCCGGCGGCGTGCAGGAGGAGGCCCCCGCGTTGGGCTCGCCGGTGCTCGTGCTCCGTGAGACCACCGAGCGGCCCGAGGCGGTGCTGGCCGGCACGTCGCGGCTGGTCGGCACGCACGTCGAGACGATCGTCGACGAGGCGGCCGTGCTGCTCACCGATCCCGTCCGCCACGCCGCCATGGCGCACGCGGCCAGCCCCTTCGGCGACGGTCACGCGGCCGCGCGCACGGTGGCGGCTCTCGGCGCGCTCCTCGGCGGCGCCGAGCGCCTCCCGGACTTCGAGGCGGCGGACGCGGACCGCCTCTCGGTATCTCGGTAGCGGCTCGGTAGTTCCGCCGTTCTGGCCGGTGGGGCGCGGAATCGAGTCTGGGGTCATGGATCGGGAAGCCCCCGATCCGGACCCCGACCGAGGAGCCACGATGACCGCGACCACCACCGCGACCGCGACCACGCACCGTCCGACCGACCTGGAGCTGCTGCGCCTGGTGCGCGAGGGTGAGCACGCGCACTTCGGCGAGATCTGGAACCGCTACCAGGGCTGGGCCCACCACGTGGCCCGCTCCACCACCGCGCGGTACGACGCCGAGGACATCGTGCAGGAGGCGTTCGCGAAGGTGCTCACGTCCCTTCGTAACGGCAACGGTCCGCGGGAGGGGTTCGCCCACTACCTGCGCACCGCGATCCGCAACGTCGCCGCCACCTGGGGCGGGCGCGACTCCCGCGCCACCATGGTGCCCTTCACGCCCGACACGGCGCTGGGCAGCTACGAGTTCGAGGTCACCGACCTCGGCGACCTCGAGCAGCCGTTCCGTCAGCTGCCGGAGCGGTGGCAGCAGGTGCTGCACCTGTCCTGCCTGCAGGGGCTGCCGATGGCGACCGTGGCCGAGACGATGGGCATGACCGTCGGCGCGGCCACCGCCCTCGCCGCCCGCGCCCGCCGGGGCCTGCGCGAGTCCCTCGCCGCCACCCGCAGCGACTACGCGGTCGCCGCCTGAGATGTCCGCCCCGGAGGATGCGCGCCCCCGCCGCGTCCTCCGGGCGAGCGGTCACCCCGCTCGCCGGTACTCCGCGTGATCGCTGTACCAGACGGCCAATTCCGTGCGAGAGCGGAGCCCGAGCTTGACCAGCGCGTTCTGCACGTGGGACTCCACGGTGCGGATCGACACGAAGAGCTTGCGCGCGATCGTCTTGTTGGTGTCGCCCTCGGCGACCAGCGAGGCCACCTGCGCCTCGCGCGGCGTCAGGCCGGGCGCTCCGGCCGCTGCCTGCGGGGTACTCGTGCGGAGCCGCGCCTCGACGACATTCCGCAGGCCGAAGTCCACCGACTCGTCCTCGCTCAGCTCCATCCCGTACGCGAAGGCGCGCTCGAAGGCCGGATCGCCCAGACGCAGCCGGAGGGCGCGCTCCGTGGTGGCCCGATCGTAGAAGTAGGGCCCGTAGTTGGCGCGCACGGCCCCGGCCTCCCGCCAGCGTGCCGCCGCGCATCCCAGCAACGTGGCGCCGCGCACCGGGTCGGCCTTCTCTCTCGCGACGTCGGCGAGCAGTTCGAGCGCCTGGGCGACGCCGAGCCCGTTCCCCAGCCCTCGCTTGAGCTGAAGCGCTTCGCGAGCGTCCGTCTCCGACATGGCGTAGTCGCCCGCGGCCGACGCAGCGGTGGCGCGGGTGGTCAGCACGAACGAGCGCTCGAACCGATCGCCGACGGCGGCACCCCGCTCGAGTAGCTCGTCGCCGAGTCGTCGTCCCTCCTCCCAGCGCCCCTGGACGAGCAGCCGGGCGGCGAGGCGCTGCGGCGTGTTGTAGCGGCCGAGCCGGTAGGCAGCCTCTCCCTGCTCCTGCATCGCCTCCTCCAGGAGGCGCACGGCTTCCGAATCGTCCGGTTCTGCCGGTTCGGCGGCGTTCAGCAGCGCGATCCGGCACTCGCGCGCGTCCGCCGGCTGCCCTGATGCGGCGACCGTCTCGTAGCCGGACCTCGCCTCCTCCAGTTCCGCTCGAGCGAGCCCCGGCTTCTCCGTCATGGCGAAGACCCAGGAGCGCAGCGAATGTCCCAGCGAGCCCCAGTACGCGGACGGGACGCCCGACGCGAGGGCCACCCCGAGCCAGGTGCCCAGCTCATCCACGCTGCCGTGGATCAGCCACGCCTGCCGCCACGCCGTGCCGGCGGCCCGGATGGCGTCGTCGGTCCGGCCCAGCGCGGCGGCGGTCGCCACAGCCTGCCGGATGTTGGGGACGTCGCCCCGGAGACGGCGCAGGATCTCGCCCTGGCGGTCGGAGAACCAGTGATCCTCGGCGTCCTGCAGCCGTTCGATCATGCAGGCGACGAACTGCACCTGGGCCGCCTGGACATCCGTGCAGTGCGCACGCCCGAACTCCTGGATCGCCGGAAGGAGCTCGTAGCGCACCCCGTCGTCGTTGCGGCGCCGGTGGATGACGGACCGCCGCAGCAGTTGCTTCACCACCCGGGTGGCTCTCCCGGCGCCGGCGCTGAGCGCGGCCATCGCTTCGCCGAGGTCGAGGTCCCAGCCGGGGGCGAGCACCGAGAGGTCCGCCCACACGCGCTGCTCCTCGGGCAGGCAGCGGTCCCAGCTGTCCACGACGGCCGCCCGGAGGGACCGTGCGGCCGGGTCCGCGGGCTCCAGAGTCTCGAGCTGGTCGTCCATCCGGTCGGCGAGCGTCCGGACATCCATGAACTGCAACTGTGCAGCCGCCAGCTCGATGGCGAGAGGAACCCCGCGCGTCGCCTCGCAGATGCGCAGCACGAACGGGAGGGTGCCGTCGTCGACGGAGAACAGGGCGTCCTCGCGCATCGCGCACTCGGTGAACAGCCGGACGGCGTCGCTGGATGCGGCGAGCCGTTCCCAGGGGAACGGGCCGATCGTCACGAGCGCCTGACCCCGGGTGGAGAGAGGCTCGCGGCTGCTGACGATGACCCGGAGGGCCGGACACGACCTCAGCAGCGACTCCACCAGAGCAGAGGTCTCGGCGACGGTGGCATCCGCGTTGTCCAGCACCAGGAGCAGGTCGTCGTCGCCGATGGCGGCGATCAACGAGCCGACCGGATCAGCCCCAGGGTCCGCCTTGAGCTCGTGCGCGATCGCTGTCGCGACCTCGCCCGACCGGTCACGGAGGTCGACGTACCAGAGCCCGGCGACCGACCGCTCCATGCTGGCCGCGGCAGCGACCGCCACGGTGCTCTTCCCCACACCGGGCGCGCCGGTCACGGTGACGAGCCGCGTGGACCCCTGGAGCAGCCGGCGCACGAGCGATGTCTCGTCGCGCCGCCCGGTCATCGGCTCGAAGCGCGCCGGAAGATGGTGCGTTGCGCTGGATGCGACCACGTGACCCCCCAAGGCCGCTCGCTACAGGTGCGGTTGGTAGGGGGCCCACGTCTCCAGGTCGTACTCGAGTTCGATGCCGGAGTAGAGCCGCACGACCCAGCGGTGCGAGTCGCCGCCGGCGTACTGCCCGGTGATGGTCTCGGTCACCCAGTCGCCCTGAGCGTTGCGGCGCCACCGGATTAGACCGACGTGCTCGCGGAGCCGCGGCGGGTGGGGCGGGTGGATGTAGTCCTTGTCGTCAAGCATCTGCGTGCCTCCTTCCGCAGCGGCGGCTGTCGGGGCCGCCGGTGTCGGTGACAACATGGTGCACCGCGAACGGGGGGATGCGCACTACCCATTTCGCGCGAATTTCATAACGTCTCCGGCTCGTCGAGACACCACTCCAGTTCGACGCCCGAACGCAGGCAGACTCGGACCGTCTGACCCACGATCACGACCCGTTCCACCGCCGGGTCGTCGAAGGCTCGGCGCCAGGCGCCGAGCCGGCGTGCCGGGATGTCGTCGCCGTCGTCCACCGTCGCCCCCGTCCTGCCCGCCGCCCCGGGCACGAGGCCAGCTTCTCCTGAACGCGGTGTCTTGGCTAGGTGGATGAACCACTGCGACGCCCTCGGACCCGCCGTTCGCTGCCGAAACTGTCTATCCCTGCCGATGCCGGGCGTCCACCATACCGATGTGGGAGCAGAGACGGGGGAACCCATGACCTCAGCCGACAACGGAAAAGAGCAGCGGCCGGGCCACTTCCCGGTGTGGGCGATCGTCCTCCTGGCGGTCCTGGGCGCCGTCATCCTGCTCGGCGCCGGAACGCTCGGCGGCCTCGCCATCCGGGGTGCCGGAACTCTGGGGAGTGCGCTGACGGCGTCGCGCGCTCCGACGGTGTCCACGCAGTCGGTGTGCGACGCGGAGCAGGTCGCCCGCGACGTCCTGCCGACGATCGTGACGATCGGAGTCTCTGCAGCGGACGGTTCCGGCGGCACCGGGAGCGGCGAGGTGATCACGTCGGACGGCTACATCCTGACGAACAATCACGTGATCGCACCGGCGGCCGAGGGCGCGGAGATCACCGTGCTCTACAGCGACGGCTCCACCCACCCGGCGAAGCTCGTGGGGCGCTCGCCGCGTGCCGACGTCGCGGTCGTGAAGGTGGATGCGTCGGGTCTGCCCGTCATCCAGCAGGGCGACTCGACCACATTGCAGGTGGGCCAGCCGGTGGTCGCGCTGGGCGCGCCGCTCGGGCTGTCCAGCACCGTGACGACCGGCGTGGTGAGCGCACTCGGCCGGACCGTGCCGGTGCAGAGCGACACCGACCGGAACGCCGTGCTGGCGGATGCCATCCAGACGGACGCGTCCATCAACCCCGGCAACTCCGGCGGCGCGCTGGTGGACTGCGAGGGCAGGCTCGTCGGCGTCAACTCCGCCATTGCGACCGTGCCCGGCGCCAACGGCGTCGCGGGCGGCGGGAGCGTCGGGATCGGGTTCGCGATCCCGGAGGCGGTGGCCATCCCGATCGCGCAGCAGATCATCGAGACCGGGAAGGTCGTGTACCCGACCTTCGGCATCGGCGTCGCTCCGATCCAGGCGGGGCAGCAGGGCAACGAGCAGACGGGGCTGTACGTGCAGTCCGTGACGCCCGGAGGCCCGGCCGATCAGGCGGGGATCCAGCCGGGCGACATCATCACCCGGGTCGACGGGAAGCCGGTCGGCAGCATCGACGACCTGACGGCGATCCAGCTGACGCACCAGCCGGGCGATCAGGTGAAGGTGACCTACGAGCGTGACGGGAAGAGCACGACGACCGAGGTCACCCTCGGAAGCGGTTCGTAGCCGTCAGAGCGCCAGCTGCGGGTCGAAGCTGCTCTTGAAGCGGTCGATGATCCGGTAGGTGTCCGACGGGCCCGGCTCCTCGATCCGCACGGTGTCGTAGACGCGGAAGTCGAGCGTTCGCAGTTCGTTCAGGCGCTCCGACCGCTCGTTCAACAGAGCCGACCGCAGGGGTTCTGCCGGGTCGCGCGGGATGAGCGGTGTGACGACCTCCCCTCGCCAGCCGTCGGTGATGACGCTGATCAGCCGCGCTGCACGCTCGCGCGGATTGAACGTGGGTGCCACGATCCTCATCCTTTCGAGTCACGGCGCCGCGTTGGGCGCACTGTGCTTATCGGGCACTGTGCTTACCGGGGACGTGGAGTGGCCCACTGCCTGCTGTACCCGACCGCAGGCTGGGCCACTCCACGAGGAGACGGTGCATGCGCACCGCAACCCGGTGAGAGCGCGAAGCCCGATTCATGCTCTCAACCGAAGAAGACGCAGGTTCCGCCGCATCATGACGGGCTCGCCGTCAATCGCTCAGCTCCCACTGCGCCTGGATCTGCGCGGGCGTCAGCGCGACGGAGTAGACCGTGGCGTACGCGAGCTCTCCGGAGAACTGGTACCGGCTCGGGGTGTCCGGTCCCCAGTTGCCGAGGGTGTCGTAGCCGACACGCCAGAAGCCCGCGAAGCCCTCCGCGTGCGTGACGGACGGGTCGCTCGCGACCGGCTCGCCGTCGACGTAGAGCGCCATCCCGGCGGGGGAGAGCGTCGCCGTCGCCTGGTGCCACCGGTCGTCGGCGTAGCTCCGTGCGGAGGCGACCGTGTGGACGGCCCCCGGGAACACGCCGAAGACGACGCGTCCGTCGTCGGCCAGGAAGAGATGGCGGTCGTAGTGCGCGGACGGTCCGCGCTCGGAGTCGCTGTATCCGATGAGGCGCCCGCCGCCGACAGCGGTCTTGAACCAGATCTGGATGCTGAACACGTCTGCGGGGTCACGGCGCGTCTGCTCGCAGAGCGACCACATGCCGGCGTCATCGGGCCGGTCGTAGCGGGCTTCGCGCTCGTGGACGAAGTCGACGGCCGTCGGCGCCGCACCGTCGTCGAGACGGTACGCGAGCAGCGTGTCGTCGGCGGGGACGGAGCGGATCGCCGCCTCGCGCGCGGGCGTGCTGCTCGGCGGGCCGGCATCGATCGGCGACGTCTCGGTGCCGCCGGTCTCCTCGGTGTTGTCGACCTCGGTGTTGTCGACCTCGGTGTTGTCGACCTCGGTGCCGTCAGCCTCGACCTCATCGGCGTCGGAGGGTGTCGACTCTTCGTCGGCGGGGACCTCCGCAACACCGCCCTGGTCTTCTTCGGGCACCGCGCCCGGGTCCTCCGGCGCCGGTTCGGCCGGCTCCACGGCATCCACCGGATCGGCCTGCGCCGAGGGTGTCTGAGTGTCCGTCAGTGCAGACACGCTCTCGCCGAGCGCAGGTTCCGCCGGCTGACTGCCGAGCACGGTTCCCGCCGTGAGCACCGCCGCCACCATGACGCTCGTGGCGACGGAGGCCAGGGTCGGGGACGAACTCGCCGCGGTCGCGGCGACGGTCGTGAGGCCGGGGTGCTGGCTCGCGGCGGTCAGCAGACCCTTCACGCCTCCGCCCGGGAGGGACGGAAGCGCGCTCGGCAGGGTGGAGGCGACGGCGGCGTTCGAGCCGTGCACCCACTCGGTGTAGGCGGCGGCGCCGCCGACGCCCAGGACGAGCGGCAGGATGGCGAGCGCCAGCCGCGATCCGACGCGATCCGCCTCGCCGGCCGCGTCGGAGCACGACGAGCACTCCTGCAGGTGGTGCAGGAGCCGGCGTCGGTCGGTCTTCGAGAGCCGTCCGCGCACGTGGCTGCCCAGCCGCTTGATGGTCCACGCGTGCACGGGGTCACCCGGGCCGGCCTCCGCAAGGTGGGCGTTAATCCAGGTCTGGCGGAGGCCCTCCCTCGCACGGACGGCGAGGGCGGACACGGCGTTCGGCGAGAGGCCGAGCAGGGGAGCGATGTCGCGGGGGGACATCTCCTCGACCTGCGTGTACCAGAGCACCTCCTGCCAGCTGTCGGGCAGTGCGTAGAACGCCTTGGCGATCGTCTCGCGCTCGATCTTGTCGAGGGCGGTGAGCTCGCTGTAGGACCAGTCCTCCAGCGCATCGGGGTCTTCGAGATTGGGCGACGCCTTGCGGCGGGACCAGTCGATGGCGACGTTGCGCACGGTCGAGGCGAGGTAGGAACGGAAGCCGTTCTGGGGTCCCTTGCCCTTCTCGACGGCTTTCAGGATGCGCGCGAACGCTTCGGACGCGAGGTCGTCGGCCTCGAAGCGGTTGGTGATGGAGGCGGCCATGCCGCGGGCGGCGTTCCAGTGGCGCTTCCAGAGGACGCCGTAGGCCGCCGCGTCCTTCTCCCGGGCGCGGGCGAGCAGATCGGCGTCGGAGAGGTCGTCGAGTTGATGGGTCATAAGGGTCGGGTCCTTACGGGCAGGCCGGGGTTTACCTACGTAGACGGGAGCAAGACGCGATCGTGACGCGGCCCGGCGAAAAAAGTCCGGCGGGATCGAGGCGTCCCCCGGCAGAGACCCGCGCGGCCGTCCGGCGCTGACGCCGAGCGTCAGACGGCGGGGACGGTGTGCTGCCCCAGCCAGGGCAGCGGGTCGATCGCCTCGCCGCCCGGCAGCAGCACCTCGAAGTGGAGGTGCGCCCCGGTGGAGACGCCCGTGCTCCCGACGGCGGCGATCTGCTGTCCGACCCCCACGACGCTCCCGACCTCGACCAGGGGCGACCCGTCGAGCAGATGGCAGTAGCGGGTGCTCACGGAGCCGACCGGCGCGTCGTGCTGGATCACGATCTCGATGCCGCAGCCGCCGGAGTCCACGGCCACCACCTGGGTGACGGTGCCGGCCGCCGCTGCGACGACCGGGGTCCCGGCGGGCGCGCCGACGTCGATGCCGCGGTGGTTCGTCGATGCGCCGGCCGTGGGCGCCTCGCGCGGGCCGAACCCGTCGGTGATCGGCAGGCCGGGGTCCACCGGCCAGGCGGCGAGCGGCGCCACGGGCGCGGGAGCGGCGGGAGGCTCCTCGACCGGGGGTGCGACGACGGCGGCCTCCGGCGCGGCCGGGTCGACGCGCGGTGCGGGCGGGAGGTCGCGCAGCTCGGACCGGGTGTCCGGCACGACGCGCAGTGCCTGCGGCGTCAGGCTGAGCCCCTCCGACTGCGCAGCCGCGCGAGCGGGCGCCGCGTTCGCGCCCGCGGCGTTCGTCGCCCCCACGAGGAGGAGGGCGGTGAGAGCGGTGGTGGAGAGTCTGCGGAGCATCGCGGTCCTTCGGTTGGGGGATCGGTTCTCCGACGATCCCCTGCGCAACGGCCCCCGCGGGACCGTCGGACTACCGAACCACTACCTAGTCCGCGAGTGCGTACTCCGCTCGCGCATCCTCGCGTCGCGAGGCGCGGCCGCGAGTGGCGAGGTTCCAGAGACCGGCGACGAGCACCGCGCCCGCGACGCCGTTCAGGATCCCGCCGACGACGTCGGTCCCGTAGTGCACGCCGACGTACAGCCGCGACCAGCCGACCGCCAGGACGAAGAGCACGCCGACGACGATCACGAGCGCGCGGACGAGTGCGCGACCTGCCACCATGGCCAGCGCAGTCACGAGCGCGGCGGCGAACACCACATGGCCGCTCGGGTAGCTGAGCGTGGCGGGGGAGATGTGCAGGATGTGGGTCAGCCCGCCCGTCGTCGGCCGGGGCTGGGCGACGACCGTCTTGACGACCAGCGTCGTCAGCCAGCCCGCGCCGGTGGTGACGCACGCGCCGAGCGCTCGCCGCCATCCCACCGCGAACAGCAAGGCGACGAAGACGACGACCAGGATGGCGGCCACGACGGGAGGGCTGTCGAGGCGGTCGAGCACCAGCGCCGCATCGTCGAGCAGCGGCGAGTAGACGCGGTTGACCGCCGCGTCGAGCCCGTCGATGCGCAGCGCCGGGACGGCCTTGGCGGCCAGCCCGAGGGCGATCGTGACGGCGAAGAGCACGACGCTCCACACGATCCAGTGGACGGGGGTGAGCAGCGACCAGGGGCGTGCGCGACGGGAGGCCATTCTCCGAGGGTAGGGACAGCCGTCCGCCGGAGCCTGGGGAAGCGCCCGCCGACCCTTCGAGGTCCCTCAGCCGCATAAGTTTGCACCGTCGGAAATAATGCAGTGGTGCACGATGTTAGTTGACTTCGGTCACCTAATTATCTACGGTTGATCGCAGTCAACCAATTGTGCGAAGGATCCACATGTCAACCACGCTCACCAGGGAGGGGGCACCGGCCGCGATGTCGCACCGGCAGGTGCTCGAATCCCTCTCCGGACTCCTGCTCGGGATGTTCGTCTCGATCCTCGCGGGCACGGTCGTCTCGACCTCGATGCCGCGGATCATCTCCGAACTGCACGGCGACCAGACCGCCTACACCTGGGTCGTGACGAGCACCCTGCTCGCAACCACGGTGTCCACGCCGATCTGGGGAAAGCTCGCCGACCTGCTCAACCGCAAGCTGCTCATCCAGCTCGCTCTCGTGATCTTCGTCGCGGGCTCGGCGATGGCCGGCTTCTCGCAGGACACCAACATGCTCATCGGGTTCCGCGTCGTGCAGGGACTCGGCGCCGGCGGTCTGACCGCGCTCAGCCAGATCATCATGGCCGACATCATCAGCCCGCGGGAGCGCGGACGGTACATGGGCCTCTTCGGCGGCATCATGGCGGTCGGCACGGTCGGCGGCCCGCTGATCGGCGGCCTGCTCACCGACTCGGTCGGCTGGCGCTGGAACTTCTTCGTCGGCGTTCCGGTCGCGGTCGTGGCGATCATCCTGCTGCAGCTCACGCTGCGCCTGCCCAAGCGGCCGGCGCGCAAGGTGCGCATCGACTACCTCGGCGCGATCTTCCTCGCGGGCGGCGTCTCGCTGCTGCTGATCTGGGTGTCGCTCGCCGGCAAGAACTTCGACTGGTGGAGTGCCGAGACCATGTGGATGGTCGGGGGCGCGATCGCGCTGATCGGCGCCACGATCGTCACGGAGCTCGTCGTGAAGGAGCCGATCATCCCGCTGGGGATGTTCAAGAACCGCACCTTCACGCTCGCGGTCATCGCGTCCATCTCCGTGGGCGTCGCCATGTTCGGGACCTCGGTGTTCCTCGGCCAGTACATGCAGCTGGCGCGCGGCGCGACGCCGACCGAGTCGGGTCTGCTGACGCTGCCGATGATCCTCGGCCTGCTGCTCTCCTCGATGATCGTGGGTAACCTGATCAGCCGGTTCGGCCGTTGGAAGGGCTTCATGATCGCCGGATCCGTGCTGCTGACCGTCGGGCTCTACCTGATGAGCACGATCGAGTACGACACGAACTACTGGCTGGTCTCCGTCTACATGCTCGTGCTCGGCGCGGGTGTCGGCATGGTCATGCAGAACCTGGTGCTCATCGTGCAGAACACCGTGCGGGCCGACCAGCTCGGAGCGGCGAGCTCGAACGTCGCCTTCTTCCGCAGCCTCGGCGGCACGATCGGCGTCTCGGTCATGGGCTCCATCCTCGGCACCACGGTGACGAACCTGATGACCGAGCGCAAGGACGACCTGATGGCCGCCGTCGCCAAGCTCGGCGCGAAGGGCGTCGAGGCGGCGAAGTCGCTGCAGAGCGGCACGCTGCCGGAGGTCAACACCCTGCCGCTGCCGATCCGCACGATCGTGGAGTCGGTGTACGGCCAGTCCGTCGCGGACATCTTCCTGGTGGCGGTCCCGCTCGCGGTGATCAGCGTCATCGCGATCCTGTTCCTGCCGAACATCCGCCTCGGCAGCAAGACCGCCATCGAGCGGATGCGCGAGGAGAACGGCGAGGGCGGCGAGACGCCGATCGAGGCGGCCGAGGTGAACGCGCTCGAAGTGGCCGAGGCGCTGATCGGAGCGCCGGCGACCGGGTCGGTCACCGCGGTCCGCCGCGAGGCGCCGGGCACGGCTCCGGCCGAGCCCACCGCTGGGAACGGCCGCTAGAGCAGCGCGTTATGATCGCGGCCATGGACAACACGGAGCGGGTGGCGGCGGGCTCCGCCGCCACCCTCCCCGCCGCGGCGGAGCAGGCGACCGACGCGGCGATCTCGGAGGTCGAGGAGCAGTTCACCCGGCTGTTCAACCAGGTGGGCACGGCGATGCGCGACCGCGCGGAGCGCATCCACCCCGACCTGCAGCCGGGCGGCTACAAGCTGCTCACCACCATCGTGCGCAGCGGCCCCACCCACGCCGGTGCGCTGGCCAGCATGCTGTACACGGACAAGAGCGTCGTCAGCCGGCAGCTGAGACTCCTCGAAGACATGGGGTTCGTCGAGCGCCGGACCGACCCCACCGACCGGCGCGCCAGCTTCATCGCGGCCACCCCGGAGGCGATCGAGAAGGTCAACGAGGTGCGCGCGGCCGACCAGGCCACGCTGTACCGGGGGCTGCGCCAGTGGGGCGAAGAGGATGTGCGCCGCCTGGCCGAGCTGCTGGGCCGGCTCAACGAGGTCACGCGGTAGGGCTCGCGCCGCGTTCCGGCTGGTGCTCCTGCTGAGATTCCCGCTGGCGTTCCGAGGGGACGCTGGTACCCTTCATCCGGTATGCAGTCCGCATCCGCCCCCCTCCGCCCCCGCGGCCGCCGCTCGGCGGGCCGCCGCGCGGCCGTGCCGTCGCAGCGGGTGCGCATCCGGCTGCCGAAGGGGAAGCGCCGGCCGGTGCTGCCGCTGCGCCACCGGGTGGGCGTGACGCTGGCCGTGATCGGCCTCGTCTGCGGATTCTCGATCGTGCCCACCGACGACGCGCTGGCCTCCACCCTGCGGATCGCTCCCGACACGACACTGGCCCCGGCCGCGCCCGGGGAGGCGCCTGTCGCCGCGCCGCCGCAGCACCTGCTGGTGGATGCGACCATCGCCGCTCCCGTCGTGAACCGCGAGAACCTGAGCGCGACGGACGGGCTCCAGACCCTGGCGCGGGTCGGCACCAACGAAGCCTGGGCGAAGCTCGTGCTCATGTTCGGCGGCTGGCCGCAGACCGACGCGAACGTCACCGTGATGCTGCGCTGGATGCGGCAGGAGAACGGGCCGCCCGACTGGTGGAACCGCAACAACCCGCTCAACAACGGCTACGGCTCGGGCGGAGGCGCGGGCCTGGGCAGCTATCCGGACCTCATCACCGCGGCCGAGTACTGCGCGAAGAACCTGCAGCGCGGCTACCCGGAGATCGTCGCCGGGCTCGAGGCCGGGACGTCGGCGGACACCACCGCGGCCGCGATCTGGGCATCGCCGTGGGCGACCAGCCATTACGGCAACGGCACCCACTGGAGCACGCGCCCGGTCGAGATCGTGCAGGCTCCGTCCTCCGCCTGGGGCCTCTGACCCCGCGCGCGCCGCACCCCCTCTGCGTCGTCCACTTCGCCGAGGTGCACGTTGTTGCGCAGTCGTGCGGCATGTCGGGCGCAACAAGGTGCACCTCGACGATCCGCGGCTACGCCTTGGCGAGGTGGGCGCGGAGGCGAGGGAGCGGCCAGGTGGTGATGATGCGGTCGGCGGGGACGCCGTTGGCAGCCGCGCGGGCGGCGCCGTAGGCGAGGAAGTCAAGCTGGCCGGGCGCGTGCGCGTCGGTGTCGATCGAGAACAGGCACCCGGCGTCGAGGGCGCGCTGGATGAGCTCGTCCGGCGGGTCCTGCCGTTCCGGGCGCGAGTTGATCTCGACGGCCACCTGGTTCTCGGCGCACGCCGCGAAGACCGCATCGGCGTCGAACTCCGACGGCGGACGCGTGCCGCGCGACCCCTGCACGAGCCGGCCGGTGCAGTGGCCCAGCACGTTCGTGTGCGGGTCGCGGATGCCGCCGAGCATCCGTTTCGTCATCGTCCGCTTGTCGGAGCGGAGCTTCGAGTGGACGCTGCCGACCACCACATCCAGCCGGTCCAGCAGTCCGGGCGTCTGGTCGAGGGTGCCGTCCTCGAGGATGTCGACCTCGATGCCCGTGAGCAGGGTGACGGACCCGGTGTCGAGGTCGGCGATCACGCCGAGCTGCTCCTCCAACCGCTCGGCGGAGAGGCCGCTCGCGACCGTCAGGGTGGGGGAGTGGTCGGTGATCGCCTGGTACTCGCGGCCGAGGGTCGCGGCGGCCGCGGCCATGACCGCGATCGGGACCGTGCCGTCCGACCACTCGGTGTGGCTGTGCAGGTCGCCGCGCAGCTGGGCGAGCAGCTCCAGGCCGCCGCTGTCGAGCGGAGCGGCGTTGCGCTCGCGCAGGTCCGCCAGGTAGCCGGGCACGTCGCCCTCGACCGCCTGCGCGATGACCTGGAACGTGCGGTCGCCGATGCCCTTCGTGCGCTTGAGCCGCCCGTCCGCCACGCGCGCGGCCAGCTCCTCGTTGCCGACGCCGTCGATGGTCGCGGCCGCGCGGCGGAAGGCCTGGACCTTGAAGCTCGGGGCGAGCTCGCGCTCCAGCCAGAAGGCGATCTCGTTCAGGGCGTCGACGGCATCCATGCGCCCCATGCTCCCACCGTGTCGGTGGTCCCCGGTACCGTCGGCCGCATGGGGAGAATCGTCTTCGACACGGCCGCGACCCTCAACGGGTGGATCGCGGACGAGAACGACTCGCTGGCGTGGCTGTTCGCGGTGCCCGGCGGGGAGGAGCCCGCGGAAGGGCTGGTCCCGAGCGACGCGACGGTGATGGTGGAGGGGCGCACGACGTACGAGTGGGTGGTGCGTGAGACCGGGGTGCTGGAGCATCCGGAGAAGTGGCAGGAGTTCCACGGCACCCGGCCCACGTTCGTCTTCACGCACCGCGAGCTCCCGGTGCCCGAGGGCGCGGACATCCGCTTCGTCTCCGGTTCCGTGGCCGACGCGCTGCCGGCGATCCGCGAGGCCGCCGGCGACGGGGCCGTCTGGGTCGTCGGCGGGGGCGACCTGGCCGGCCAGTTCTTCGACGCCGGAGCGCTGGACGAGCTGGCCGTGTCGATCGCGCCGGTCGCGCTCACCGGCGGCGCGCCGCTCTTCCCGCGCCGCGTGGAGTCGGACCGGCTGCGGCTGGAGTCGGCGGAGGCCGTCGGGCAGTTCGCGCGGCTCCGTTACCGCATCGTGGCCGCAGACGAAGCCTCCTGATATACCGTGGGTCAGGCTCGATGGAGGGACTCGACATGACCGCGACGGCCGACAGCCATGACGTCATCCGCGTGCAGGGGGCACGCGAGAACAACCTGAAGAACGTGGATGTGGAGCTGCCCAAGCGCCGGCTCACCGTTTTCACCGGGGTCTCCGGTTCGGGCAAGAGCTCGCTGGTCTTCAGCACCATCGCGGCCGAGTCGCAGCGGATGATCAACGAGACCTACAGCGCCTTCGTCCAGGGCTTCATGCCGTCGCTGTCGCGTCCCGACGTCGACGTGCTCGAGGGGCTGACCACGGCCATCATCGTCGACCAGGAGCGGATGGGCGCGAACGCACGCTCAACGGTCGGGACGGTGACGGACGCCAACGCGATGCTCCGCATCCTGTTCAGCCGGCTCGGGCAGCCGCACATCGGGTCGCCGCAGGCTTTCTCGTTCAACATCCCTTCGGTCACCGGCAGCGGCGCGCTGACCGTCGGCGGCAAGACGGAGAAGCGCGAGTTCAGCCAGCTCGGCGGGATGTGCCCCCGGTGCGAGGGCATGGGCTCCGTCAGCGACATCGACCTGACGCAGCTGTTCGACGACAGCAAGTCGCTCTCCGAGGGCGCGATCACGGTGCCGGGCTACACGGCCGACGGCTGGGGCGCGCGCATCTTCAGCGAGTCCGGGTTCTTCGACCCGGCGAAGCCGATCCGCGACTTCACCGAGAGCGAGCGGAACGACTTCCTGTACCACGAGCCCACCAAGGTGAAGATCAACGGCATCAACCTGACCTTCGAAGGACTTGTCCCGAAGCTGCAGAAGTCGATGCTGTCGAAGGATGTGGATGCCATGCAGCCGCACATCCGCGCCTTCGTGGAGCGGGCGGTCACCTTCACCGCGTGCCCGGAGTGCGGCGGGACGCGGCTCAGCGAGAGCGCGCGGTCGTCGAAGATCGGAGGGGTCAGCATCGCCGACGCCTGCGCGATGCAGATCACCGACCTCTCGGCCTGGGTCCGGTCGCTCGATGAGCCGTCGGTGGCGCCGCTGCTCCGGAACCTCCAGCACCTGCTCGACTCCTTCGTGGAGATCGGGCTCGGCTACCTGTCGCTCGACCGGCCGTCGGGCACGCTCTCCGGCGGCGAGGCGCAGCGCACGAAGATGATCCGCCACCTCGGGTCGTCTCTCACGGACATCACGTACGTCTTCGACGAGCCGACCGTCGGTCTGCACCCGCACGACATCCAGCGGATGAACGAGCTGCTGCTCCAGCTCCGCGACAAGGGCAACACGGTGCTGGTGGTCGAGCACAAGCCGGAGGCGATCCAGATCGCGGACCACGTGGTCGACCTCGGTCCCCGGGCGGGGGCGCAGGGAGGCGAGGTCGTCTTCCAGGGCACGGTCGAGGGGCTGCGCGGCAGCGGCACGCTGACCGGACGCCACCTGGACGACCGGGCGCGGATCAAGGAGTCGGTGCGCACGCCCAAGGGCGCCCTCGAGGTCCGCGGCGCCTCCGAGCACAACCTGCAGGGGGTGGATGTCGACATCCCGCTGGGTGTGCTGGTGGTCGTGACCGGCGTGGCCGGGTCGGGCAAGAGCTCGCTCATCCATGGGTCGGTCACGCCGCGCGAAGGCGTCGTCTCGGTCGACCAGGGCGCGATCCGCGGCTCGCGGCGGAGCAACCCGGCGACCTACACCGGCATGCTGGAGCCGATCCGCAAGGCGTTCGCGAAGGCGAACGGCGTGAAGCCCGCGCTGTTCAGCGCCAACTCCGAGGGCGCGTGCCCGAACTGCAACGGCGCCGGGGTGATCTACACCGACCTCGGCGTGATGGCCGGTGTCTCGACAGTCTGCGAAGTGTGCGAGGGCCGCCGCTTCGACGACTCGGTGCTGGAGTACACGCTCGGCGGCCGCGACATCAGCCAGGTGCTCGCGATGCCGGTCAGCGAGGCCGAGGCGTTCTTCGCGGAGGGCGACGCGAAGCTGCCCGCTGCGCACGCCATCCTGAAACGCCTCGCGGATGTCGGGCTGGGGTACCTGACGATCGGCCAGCCGCTCACGACGCTGTCGGGCGGGGAGCGGCAGCGGCTGAAGCTCGCCACGCACATGGCGGAGAAGGGTGGCGTCTACGTCCTGGACGAGCCGACGACCGGCCTGCACCTGGCCGACGTCGAGCAGCTGCTCGGGCTGCTCGACCGGCTGGTGGATGCGGGAAAGTCGGTCATCGTCATCGAGCACCACCAGGCGGTGATGGCGCACGCCGACTGGATCATCGACCTCGGTCCCGGCGCGGGCCACGACGGAGGGCGGATCGTGTTCGAGGGGACGCCCGCCGAGCTCATCGCCGACCGGTCGACGCTCACCGGGCGGCACCTGGCGGAGTACGTGGGGGCCGCCAGCGACGCGGTGCGCTAGCAGCGCGACCGGCCGACACCGGCCGGCCGACAGCGCTCGGCTACCGGCGGAGGTCGGCGATCGTCAGCGCGGCGTCGATCAGGCCGAGGTGCGACAGCGCCTGCGGGAAGTTGCCCCAGAAGGTGCCGTCCTCGTCGATCATCTCGGCGTACAGGCCGACGTCGTTGGCGCGCCCGACCAGGTCGTCCATGACGGAGGTGGCGTCCGCGACGTCGCCGACGCACGCGAGGGCAGCGGCAAGCCAGAACGAGCACGCCACGAACGGCGCCTCACCCTCGGCGCGGGCGCCGGTGAAGCGGAACAGCAGCGGCCCGCTGCCGAGCTCGCGCCGCAGTGCGGCGATCGTGGAGCGCATCCGTTCGCCGCGGTCGAAGCCGCTCGGCGCGTGCAGCAGCACCGACGCATCCAGCTCGTCCTCGCCGGCGACCATCGTGTAGGCGCCGAGGCGGTCGGACCAGCAGTGCTCGTCGACCCACTCGTGGATGAGGTCGGCCTCCCGTCGCCAGCGCGCCGGGTTGCCCGCGGCCTGGCCGAGCTCGGCCAGCTGCAGCGCCGCCTGGAGCGCCTGCCAGCATCCCATCTTCGACGAGGTGTGGTGGCGCAGCTCGGTGAGCTCCCACATCCCGGAGTCCGGCTCGCGCCACACGTCGCAGACGCGGTCGGCGACGTCGGACACGAGCCGTCGGGTGGGCACGTCGAGGACGTTGCCCGCCGCGGCGTAGGCGAGTGCGACGCTGAGCAGGTCGCCGTAGACGCCCAGCTGCAGCTGCTCGGCGGCGCGGTTGCCGGTGACGACCGGCCCGATGCCGCGCCACCCGGGCACGTCGTGCTCGACCGGGTCGGCGGACGACTCCTCGCGCAGGCCGTAGAGCACGCGCAGTTCGGCCGGGTCGCCCTTCACCGCGCGGAGCAGCCAGGAGATCGCGGCGTGGGTCTCCTCGCGCAGGCCGAAGCGCTCGAGCGCGCGGAGCGCGTAGGCGGTGTCGCGGACCCAGGCGAACCGGTAGTCCCAGTTCTTGCCCCCGCGCGGCGTCTCCGGCAGGGAGGTGGTGGCCGCGGCGGCGATCGCGCCGGTGGGCGCGTAGAGCAGCAGCTTCAGCGCGAGCGCGCTGCGCTGCACCGCGTCCGCCCACGGGCCGGAGTACGAGAAGGTGTTCGACCACAACTCCCAGTTGGAGGTCGTGCGGTCGATGCCGATGTCGACGTTGCCGGGCACCGGCAGGTGCAGCGGCTCGTCGTCCGTCGCGACCATCGTCAGCGTGCGTCGCGTTCCCTCGCCGACCCGGATGCGGCCCCCGAACCGCGGCGCCTCGGGGTCGTCCTCGCCGTCCGTCAGACCGGTGACGCCGATGTTCACCGTGCCGACGCGCAGGATGCGGCTGCCGTCGATGTGCTCGGCCCAGGGGCTCGCGCCGCCGAGCACCGTCCCCGGCTCGACCGCCCAGTCCATGACGACGATGCCGTCCACCCCGTCGACGCGTCGGGCGAACTCGACCCACGGCAGCCGTCCGGCGACGCCGGTGACGAGGGCGTCGGTGACGCGAACCGTGCCGGAGGCGGTGGTGAACGTGGTCTCGAGCACGTTCGTGCCGGGCAGGTATCGTCGGCGCGACGTGAACTCGCTCACCGGCCGCAGGACGAGCCGGCCGCCCCGCTCCGGGTCGAGGAGCGCCGCGAACACCGGCGGGGAGTCGAGGCTCGGGAGGGGCAGCCAGTCCACCGTGCCGGAGCGGTCGATCAGCGCGACCGTCCGGCCGTCGCCGATGGCGGCGTGATCCTCGACCGCCGCGCCCGCCGCCTGCCCGGCTGCCGCATCCTGGGGCTGCGTGGTCACACCTTCTGCTGCAGTCCGGCGGCGGAGATGACCGCTTCGCGGAACATCGGCGTCAGCTGCTCCGCGGTCGGGCGGGCGGCCGGGTCGCTCGACGTCATCGCGAGGAGGATGCGCGTCCAGTCGTCGGGCAGATCGTCGGGAACCGGCGGCTCGTGCTCCAGCCGGGCGAGCGCCGACTCCACCGCGGCGCCGGGGTAGGTGACCGAGCGGGTGAAGCACTCGAGCAGCACCAGGCCGAGCGAGTAGATGTCGCTCGCGGGGGTGGCGGGCCGGCGCATCGCCTGCTCGGGGCTGAGGTAGGCGGCGGTGCCGGTCGTCTTGCCCTCGTCCGGCTGCGACGGGACCCCGCGGATGCCGCTGGCGATGCCGAAATCGGTGAGCCTGGCGCGGGCGCGGAACGTCGTGGTGCCGTACGAGACGAGCATGATGTTCGACGGCTTGATGTCGCGGTGCACCACGCCGTGCGCGTGCACGTACTCCAGCGCCTCGGAGATGTCGTACGCGACCTCGGCGATCTCCTCCAGCGTCAGCTCCCGCTGGGCCAGTGCCTCGGCGAGGTCGGTGCCGGAGACCAGCTCCATGATGAGGAAGGGCCGCGGGTCCTTCGGCGCGGAGTAGTCGATGCCGGCGTCGATGAGGGAGACGATGCCGTGGTGGCTCAGCCGCGCGAGCGCCGCCTGCTCGGTACGGTACTGCGCCATCTCCTCCTCGCCGCCGGAGCGGTAGAGCTTGATGGCGACCTCGCGGCCGAGCAGTTCGTCGACGGCACGGAAGATGCTCGCCTCGCCGCCGCGGCCGATCACGTGCTGCGGCCGGTAGCGGCCCAGCAGCGCGGGGATGGTGGACTCGGGCATCAGCTGTTCCGCGACCTCAGGAGGGCGAAGGACGACTCGCCGAGGATGACGCTGTCGCCGTCGTGGAGCTGGAGCTCCGGGTCGCTCGACAGCTCGAGCTCCCAGTGCGCACCGGTCGCCTCGGGGAGGACGAACTCGACGCCGTTTCCCGCACCGTTGAGCATGAGCAGGAACGAGTCGGAGCCTTCGTGGCGGAGCTCGAACGCGATGGAGCGGGCCTCCGGGTCGGCCCAGTCCTCGTCGGAGAACGGCTCGCCGTCCGCGCGCAGGATGCACACGATGTCCGGGCCGCCCACGTCGGGGGCGTGCCGGTACCAGACCGGACGCAGCGCGGGCTCGTCACGGCGCAGGTGGATGAGCTTCGACGTGAACTCGTGCAGCTCCCAGTCGGCGTGCTCCCAGTCGAACCACGAGATCTCGTTGTCCTGGCAGTAGGCGTTGTTGTTGCCCTGCTGGGTGCGCCCGATCTCGTCGCCGCCGAGGATCATCGGGACGCCCGCCGAGAGCAGCAGTGTCGCGAGGAAGTTCTTGCGCTGACGGATGCGGAAGGCGTTGATGCCGGGGTCGTCGGTCGGGCCCTCGACGCCGTAGTTGCTCGAGCGGTTGTCCGATTCGCCGTCGCGGTTGTCCTCGCCGTTGGCCTCGTTGTGCTTCTCGTTGTAACTGGTGAGGTCGGCGAGCGTGAAGCCGTCGTGCGCGGTGACGAAGTTGACGCTCGACAGCGGGGCGCGGCGGGAGTCCTCGTAGATGTCCGGGCTGCCGAGCACGCGCTGCGACAGGGTGGAGAGCACGCCGGGCGTGCCGCGCCAGAAGTCGCGCACGTCATCCCGGAACTTCCCGTTCCACTCCGACCAGTCGGCCGGGAAGCCCCCCAGCTGGTAGCCGGCGACATCCCACGGCTCGGCGATGAGCTTCACCTGGGCGAGCGTCGGGTCCTGCTGGATGAGCGTGAGGAACGCGCTGTGGAGGCTCGCGTCGCCGCCCTGGCGGGTGAGCGTGGTGGCCAGGTCGAACCGGAAGCCGTCGATGTGCATGTCCTCGACCCAGTAGCGGAGCGAATCCATGATCACCTGAAGCGCGGCCGGGTGGCTGACGTTGAAGCTGTTTCCGGTGCCGGTGGTGTCGAAGTAGTGCGCGGCGTCCCCGTCGACCAGGCGGTAGTACGACGGGTTGTCGATGCCCTTGAAGCTGTAGGTCGGCCCGAGGTCGTTGCCCTCGGCGGTGTGGTTGTAGACCACGTCGAGGATGACCTCGATGCCGGCGGCGTGCAGCGCCTTGACCATGCCCTTGAACTCGTCCACCTGGTGGCCGGTGTCGCCGGTCGCAGCGTACTCGTTGTGCGGGGCGAAGAAGCCGATGGAGTTGTAGCCCCAGTAGTTGCGGAGGCCCTTCTCCTGCAGGTGCGCATCCTGGACGAACTGGTGGATGGGCAGCAGCTCGACCGCGGTGACGCCGAGGTTCTTGAGGTACTCGACGGCGGCGGGATGCGCGAGGCCGGCGTAGGTGCCGCGGAACTCCTCCGGCACCCACTCCATCAGCTTCGTGAAGCCCTTCACGTGCATCTCGTAGATGATGGTCTCGCTGAGGGGGGTGTGCGGGCGCTCGTGGTCGCCCCAGTCGAACTCCTGCCGGTCGATGACGACGCCGAGGGCGACGTGGCGGGCGCCGTTCGTGTCGCTGCGCCGCTTGGGCCGGCCCAGCTGGTGGCCGAAGACAGCCTGCGTGTTGTCCCACGAGCCGGTGACCGCGCGGGCCTGCGGCGGGAGGAGCACCTTCGCGGGGGAGAAGCGGAGGCCGTTGGCCGGGTCCCAGGGGCCGTCGACGCGGTACGCATAGCGGGCGCCCGGAACGAGGCCCGGGACGAAGCCGTGGAAGACGTGCCCGGTGCGCTCGGGGAGGACGGTCTGCGTCTCCCGGCCGCGCCCGTCGAAGAGCGACACGATGACCTTGTCGGCGTGTTCGCTGTACACGGCGACGTTCGCGCCGCCCTCACCCAGGGTGATGCCGAGCGGGTACGGGGTCGAGGCGGTCACTCGGCCGCTCCGCGGGTCAGCGGCGCGGTGCTGCTGCGGGCGGAGCAGCGGAGCAGGGGGCAGGGGTGGGGCACGGTGCCTCCGATCGGCGGTAGACCGCCACGATACCTGCGGACCGGCGGGTCCAGCCAGGCATTGACAGCGGGCGGCCGGGTCTATAAGCGGCAGGCCGGCGGTTGACGGGTGGTGTCATTAGTGGCACCATTGAGTGTGCCCCACCTCGCGAAGCTCCTCCTGCGGATGAGGCGAAACCCGACGGACGTCAGGTTCGATGATCTGGTGAAGGTCTGCGTCGCTTATTTCGGAGAGCCGCGCCAGTCGGGTTCGAGTCACATGGTGTTCAGAACACCGTGGAGCGGCGACCCTCGCGTCAACATCCAGAATGATCGAGGGCGAGCCAAGAGATATCAGGTGATCCAGGTACTTCTGGCGATCGAGCGATGGGAGAGTGAGCAACGGTGACCGACTTCACGCACTACACGTACCGGGTTCTCTGGTCGGCCGACGATGGAGAGTTCGTGGGTCAGGTGGCCGAGATGCCCTCACTGTCGTGGCTGGCACCGACGCAGGACGAAGCTCTGCGGGGCATCGTGGCGCTCGTCGAAGACGTGATCGAGGATCTGCAGGACTCGGGCGAACCGATCCCCGAGCCGTTCGCCGAGCGACGCTACAGCGGCGAGTTCAAGGTGCGCATCCCGCCCGAGCTGCACCGGCAGCTCGCCATCCAGGCGGCCGAGGAGCACGTGAGCCTCAACCGGCTCGTCAGCAGTCGCCTTGCTTCGTGAGCGACGTCGTCAGGCGCGGGTGACCCGCACCGCCTCGCCAAAGGCGGCGACGGCGTCCGCGGGGGGCTCGCCGAGGCCGGTTCCGGAGAGGCTCACCTCGACCAGCAGGCCCGCGCGCGCGAAGCGGAAGACGCCGTCGCGGTAGGCGACGTCGGTCGCCGGCGCATCGGCGGGGATGCTGCGGCGCAGAGCGGTGAGCGTGCGGTACCAGTCGAGCATCCTGGCGTTCTCCGGGCGGTCGAGCTCGGACCAGTCGAGCTTCGAGCGCTGGAAGGTCTGCGGGTCCTGCGGGTCGGGGACGATGGCCGGGTCCCAGCCCATCTTCGCGAACTCCGCGATGCGGCCCTCCGCCGTCGCCTTGCCGAGCTCCGGCTCCGGGTGGGAGGTGAAGAACTGCCAGGGGGTCGCCGCCGCCCACTCCTCGCCCATGAACAGCATCGGCGTGAAGGGGCCGAGCAGCGTCAGTGCGGCGGCGACCGCGAGGCGGCCGGGGTCGAGCGTGGCGGTGAGCCGGTCGCCGGCGGCACGGTTGCCGATCTGGTCGTGGTCCTGGCTGAACGCGACCAGGCGCGTGAAGGGGATGTCCGGGTCGAGCGGGCGGCCGTGGCGGCGCTCGCGGAAGCTGGACCAGGTGCCGTCGTGGAAGAAGCCGTGGCCGAACACCTTCACCAGCGCCTCGGGCTCGGCGAAGTCGGCGTAGTAGCCCGTGTCCTCACCGGTCAGGTTGGCGTGGATGCTGTGGTGCACATCGTCGTCCCACTGGGCGTGGAGCCCGTAGCCGTGGTGCGAGCGAGTGCGGATCAGCTTCGGGTCGTTCAGGTCGCTCTCCGCGATCAGCGTCCGCGATCGTCCGGTCTCGCCGCCGAGTTCGTCGGCGAGCACAGCGAGTTCCTCGAGCAGATGCGTGGCCCGGTGGTCCTGGAGGGCGTGCACGGCATCCAGTCGCAGCCCGTCCACGTGCATCTCGCGCAGCCAGTACTCGGCGTTGTCCAGGATGTAGCGGCGCACCTCGTCCGACAACGGGCCGTCGAGGTTGATATTGACGCCCCACGTGCTGGCGCCCTGACCGAGGTAGGGGCCGAACTTCGGCAGGTAGTTCCCGCTCGGGCCGAGGTGGTTGTAGACGACGTCCTGCACGACGGCGAGCCCGCGCTGGTGGCAGGCCTCGACGAACCGCTGGTAGGCCTCCGGCCCGCCGTACTGCTCCTGCACGGCGTACCACAGCACACCGTCGTAGCCCCAGTTGTGCGTGCCGTTGAAGGCGTTCACCGGGAGCACTTCGACCGCGTCGACGCCCAGCTCCACGAGGTGGTCGAGACGGGCGATGGCGGAATCGAGCGTCCCCTCGGGGGTGAACGTGCCGATGTGGAGCTCGTAGATCAGCGCGCCGACGAGGTCGCGTCCCTCCCACACCCCGTCCGTCCACTCGTGCGCGCGCGGGTCGAACTCGCGGCTCAACTCGTGCACGCCACGCGGCTGTCGCAGCGACCGCGGGTCCGGGAACGGGCCCTCGCCGTCGACGAGGAACCCGTAGTCGACCGGGTGCCCGGGCAGCGCGGGCGGCTCGGCGAGCTCCCACCAGCCTCCGGCCGGCGTGTCCGAGGTCGACGGCACCGGGGTGAGCGGGAACGTCCCGAGGCCGTCGATCACCACATCCACACTGCGTGCGCTCGGCGCCCAGACCGGGAAGCGCCGGGTGGCCGGCGTCGCCGCCGTCATCGCGTCACCGCCAGCAGGGCGACCGGGTACCGCTCGAACACGGCGCTGAGCGGGACGCGTCCCGTGTACTCGGCGCCGGTGAACTCGTCGCGCATGGATGCCTCCCCGAGGTCGATGGTGGTATCGGCCCAGCCGCCGGTGGCGGAGAGCCCGACGGGGAGCCGCGTCGCGAGGGCGATGGCCCCGCCGCGGTCGAAGCCGATGAGGTGGCCGGCGCGCGATCCCTCCGCGTACACCGGGCGGTAGCCGGTGAACAGCTCGGGACGGTCGCGCAGCAGCCGGAGGGCGCGCGAGGTGACCAGCACCTTGGCCGCGCCCGACGAGTCGATCTCGGGCTGCCATCCCTCGTCGATGTGGGCGAGCAGGGCCGCGGCGGCGTCGAACTCGACCGGGCGGCGGTTGTCCGGGTCGACCAGCGACCGCTCCCAGCGCTCCGAGCCCTGATACACGTCCGGGCGCCCGGGAGACATCAGCTGCAGCAGCTTCGCGCCCAGGCCGTTGCTCGCGCCCGGTCCGTCGATCACGGCGGACAGGGCCTCCACCTCCGCGCGGACCCGCTCGTCGTCGAAGGCGGCGTCGATGGCCGCGGCCATGCGCTGCTCGAAGGCCTCGTCCGGGTCGGTCCAGGCGGTGGATGCGCCCGCCTCGCGCGCCGCCTTCAGGGCGTACGCCTGCAGCCGCTCCCGCGACGCGGGCCACGCGCCGATCACCGACTGCCACAGCAGGCTCTCCAGCGACCCGTCGCCGATCCCGACGTGCTCGCGCACCGTCCGCAGGAAGCGCTCGAAGCGGCCGGGCAGCTCCGCCAGCGCGGAGATGCGGGCGCGCGTGTCCTCGCCGCGCTTGGTGTCGTGGGTGGACAGCACGGTCATCGAGTCGGGCAGCCGCCGCTGACGGTCGGCCTGGCGGCGGTGGAACTCCTCCGGCGAGAGCGCGAACTCGGACGGATCGCCGCCGACCTCGGTGAGCGAGACCAGGCGGGTGAAGCGGTAGAAGGCGTTGTCCTCGACACCCTTCGCCATGATCGCGCCGGTCGTCTGCTCGAAGCGGTCGCCGAGGCGGTCGGTGATGCGGGCGATGATCGGCGCGAGATCGGGCCGGGACTCGGCGGCCGCGAGGCGCGCCTCCTCCAGGTACTCGGCGCCGAACGGGAGGTAGCTGCGGTACACCGGGAACCAGGCGGCCAGCTCGGCGACCGCATCCGCGACCTCCTCGTCGAAGCCCTCGCCCAGCTCCCGGACCACGCGCAGCACCTCGGAGCGGAGGATGCTGTCAGCGACCGCGCGCTTCCGGCGGTGGACCAGCTCGATCCAGTCCTGGTTCTCCTCCCGGTCGTCGAACTCGCCCGCCAGGGCGGTCAGCGGGCCCTCGCCCGCCGGGTCGACGAAGACGCGGTCGATCACGGCGAGGGCGTCGTAGCCGGTGGTTCCCTGCACGGGCCAGTCGGGCATCCGCTCGTCGCCCTCGATGATCTTCTCGACCCAGATCGGCTTGTCGCCGGCCAGGGCGCGCAGGCGCTCCAGGTACTGGCCGGGATCGCGGAGGCCGTCCGGGTGGTCGACGCGGAGGCCGTCCACGAGACCCTCGTGCAACCACCGGCCGATCTCGCGGTGCGTGTCGTCGAACACCTGCTGGTCCTCGACCCGCAGTCCGGCGAGCGTCGTGACGGCGAAGAAGCGGCGGTAGTTCATCTCGGCGTCGGCCCGCCGCCACGACATGAGCTCGTAGTTCTGCCGTGCGTGCACCTCGCGCGGCGAGCCGTCCCCGGTCCCGGGGGCGATGGGGAAGCGGTGGTCGTAGTAGTGCAGCTCGCCGTCCTCGACGCGCAGGGCGTCCACCTCGTCCGGACCGTCGCCGAGCACGGGCAGGCGCAGACGGCCGTTCCCGAACTCCCAGTCGATGTCGAAGTAGGAGGCGTGGCGCGAGTCACGGCCGAAGGTCAGCAGATCCCACCACCAGGCGTTGACGGCGGGCGTCGCGACGCCCATGTGGTTGGGGACGATGTCGACGAGCACCTTGAGCCCGCGCGCGTGGGCGGCGTCCGAGAACTCCGAGAGCGCCTCCGGGCCGCCGCGCGCGGAGTCCACCCGGCTGTGGTCGACGACGTCGTAGCCGTGCATCGAGCCGGGCTCGGCTTCGAGCAGCGGCGAGAGGTAGACCCAGTCCGCGCCGAGCCGTTGGATGTAGTCGAGCACCTGGGTGGCGTCGCGAAGCGTGAAGTCGGGGGAGATCTGAAGACGGTAGGTGCTCACAGCGTTCATTCTCCGGGCATCACGCGGGCGCGCGAAGGCCTTGAATTCCGCAGCGGGGCGTATTGCTAGACAAGCAAGCTATATCGATAGACTAACTACATACCGTCCGTACGGACGGTCGAACAGGATGGGAGCGATGGAATGGGCGTGCTCAGCTACGGTGCGACGGACTACCTGTTCGGGGATCGGCTGCTGGCGCACCTCCAGGTCGTCATCACCACCAAGCTCCGCCGCCGGGAGAGCTTCACGCTCAGCTGGGTGCCCGACGGCGACGGCGGCCGGGAGGCGATCTGGGTCGACAACGGGCTCCACATCCGCTTCCGCTACGACGAGTCGACCATCGCTCCGCTCAACCGGGACTGGCTCGACGCGCTGATGGACGGAACGCACCGGCCCAACGGACTGCTGGTGATGCCCGAGCCGGCGGCGCACCCGGCCAAACGCTAGAGAATCTAGATTGTAGGTGCTCTATCGTTAAGGCATGACGTCCGATACGCAGGAATCGGCGCGCCACTACTGGTATCGCGAGGAAGCCGACGACCGGTCGCCCGGCCTCGAGGTGCTGGAGGCGATGCGCGCCTACGGCGCCGCCGAGTCCGCCATGCGCCGGCGCTCCGAGGGAGTCCTCCGCATGAGCGAGAACGACGTCTCCGCGATGCGCTACCTGCTCCGCGCGCAGGAGCAGGGCCGCTCGGTCGGGCCGAAGGAGCTCGCGGAGTACCTCGGCATCCAGAGTTCGTCCGTCACGGCACTGCTCGACCGTCTCGAACGCGCCGGCCACATCCGCCGGGAGGCGAGCCCGTTCGACCGCCGCGCGCTCATCGTCGTCCCGGCCGTGCCTGAGGACGAGCTGCAGCGCGCCATCCTGGGCGACATGCGCCAGGAGCTGGTCGACGTCGCCGCCTCGCTGAGCCCGGAAGACGCGGAGACCGTGATCGGGTTCCTGCGCAGGATGCGCGAGGCGGTCGACCACATCGACGCCGCCGGCGAGACCGGCCGGCCGCATCCCCGGGCTGCATCGCCTCGGACCACCGCGTAAAATCGGGGTATCGATGCACAGACCGGCGGGGGCTACTGGTACGACCGTGCCGACCCGCACACCGTAGAGGTCCTGAACGCGCTGCGCGACTACCGCGCAGCCGAGCAGGCGATGCGTCGTCGTACGCGTGAGTCCATGCGGATGGGCGAGAACGACCTGCGCGCGCTGCGGTTCCTGCTGAAGCGGCAGAGCGAGGGCGTGCCCGCGACACCGGCCGAGCTGGGTGCGGAACTGCACCTGAAGTCGTCGTCGGTGACCGTGATGCTCGACCGGTTGACGATCGCCGGCTGGGTGGCGCGGCAGCCGCATCCCACCGACCGGCGCTCGCTCGTCATCGTCGCGACGCCGGGCGCCGACCAGGAGGTGCGCCACACGCTGCAGGCGATGCACCGGCGCATGCTCGCGGCGGCGGGAGAGCTCGACCCGCGCGAGGCCGAGGTGGTGCGCGAGTTCCTGGGGCGGATGGCCGCGGCGGTCGAGTCCCTCGACCAGCGCGACAGCATCTCCTGAGCGTCTGGTGCGAGGTGGGGCCCGCGGGGTAGACCCGGCTCCACAACGGTGGGAGCGTCGAAGACGAAACGGACCACTGAAAGGGGACGTCATGGGACTCGACGACAAGATCGAGAACGCCGGAGAGAAGCTGGGCGGCAACGCCAAGGAGGCTGCGGGCAAGGCCACCGGCGACGAGCGCCTCGAAGCCGAGGGCAAGGGCGACCAGGCCAAGGCCGACGTCAAGCAGGCCGGCGAGAAGATCAAGGACGCCTTCAAGGACTGAGGCTGCTGAAACCGTACGAAGCCCCCGCACGGGTCCACGTGGGCGGGGGCTTCGTGCTGTCCGGATCCGTCTCGGTCCGGGCGCGGCGATTCATCGCCCGTTTCCCTGTGATTCGACTTTCGTTCACCCGATCCGCGGAGTAATTTCCGGAGCATGGGAGACCGGACGGACCGCACCCGAGCGGGACGGAGGGCGGCCATCGGAGGCCTGCTCGCTGTGCTGGCGCTCGTCTCCACGGTCGCGCTGGCCGTGGCCATCCCCACCCAGGGCGAGAACCCTCGCGCGTGGGGCGTCATCGTCTGCGGCGTGGCGACCGTGGCGATCTGCGCGGACTTCGCGCTGCGCAACTGGCGCCTGCTGCGGCACTACCGCGGCGACGACCTGGCGCCGCGGCATCACGCCCGGGCGAAGGCCGCCCGGTAGCGGGTGGGCGGGACGCCCACCTCGGCGTCGAAGTGGTGACGGAGGAGCGTCGCGCTCCCGAAGCCGCACTGGCGGGCGACCTCGTCGATCGGCAGGTCCGTGGTCTCGAGCAGCAGTCGCGCGCGCAGGATGCGCTGGGTCGTGAGCCACTGCATCGGGGGCACGCCGGTCTCGGCGACGAAGCGGCGTGAGAAGCTGCGCGTGGACATATGGGTGCGCTCGGCGAGGCTGCCCACCGTGTGCGACTCGTCGAGGCGCTCGGTCAGGAAGTCGATCAGCTCGCTGAAGGTGTCGTCCTCGCAGTCGCTGACCGGCTTGTCGATGTACTGGCGCTGGCCGCCGTCGCGCTGCGGCGGCACCACCATGTTGCGGGCGATGGTGTTGGCCACCGCGCTCCCGAGCTCGCGGCGCACGAGGTGCAGGCTGGCGTCGATCCCGGCGGAGGTGCCGGCGGAGGTGATGATGCGGCCGTCGTCCACGAAGAGGACGTCGGGGTCCACGCGGGCGGCGGGGAAGCGGCGCTGCAACTCGTCGGAGAACCGCCAGTGCGTGGTGCAGTCGCGCCCGTCGAGCAGGCCGGCGGCTCCGAGGGCGAATGCGCCGGAGCAGACGCTGAGCAGGATGGCGCCACGGTCGTACGCGCGTCGCAGCGCATCCAGGAATTCCTGCGGGTACTCGTCTCGCACCGTGGCGGCGGGCACGCCGATCAGGTCGGCGTCGTCCATCGCCTCGAGGCCGTAGGGCGCGGTCACCCGGACGCCCACCGGGCTCGTCACCGCCGTGTCGGGGCGGATGGTGCACACCCGGAAGTCGAACGGCTCGAGTCCCGCGTAGCTGCGGTCGAGCCCGAAGACCTCGCAGACGACCCCGAACTCGAACATGGCGAACTCGTCGATGAGGGGCACAGCGACCGATCGGATCATGCCCGCAGTCTAATGGCCGTATCTTTGCGAAGATAGACCTGAAGCCATCTCGTGTCCGGATCTTTGCGCTCGTAACGTGAAGGTCATGGCGAACACGACATGGACACAGGGGATGGAGCACGGCTGGGTCAGGCATCCGGCCCGGACCAACGGCGGGGAGCCGGTCGTCCGCAAGCGGTTCGTGCTCAGCGACTGGCTGCCCGCGGCGATCCTCGCGCGCGGCGGAACGGTCACACGCGAGACCGAGCGGGGGCTGGCCGACCTGCGCGCAGCGCAGGCCGCCCGGGAGACTGGCCGCTGACCCGCGGCCCAGCCGGATCGAGGGGTCGCAACACGCCGTTATAGCGGAGGCTTTACGGCGTGTTGCGACCCTTCGTGTCCGACAGGGCAGCGGCGACCGGTGCCGGCCCGACCGACGCGCGGCGGAGCAGGTCGGCGTCGAAGACGACGGCCGCGTCGTCCACCCGCTCGCCGTGGATGCGCTGCAGCGCGAGGCGCGCGGCGGCGGCGCCCAGCTCGTAGATCGGCTGCTCCACCACGGTCAGGGGCGGCGTGGTGATGCCGGTCCACTCCGGGTTGTCGAACGAGATCAGGGACACGTCGCCCGGGATGCTGAGGCCGAGCGTGCGGATGGTCTGGAAGACGGTCATGGCGATCAGGCTGTCCGACGCGATGACGGCGGTCACCGGGTCGTCGCCCTCGAGCAGGTCGCGGGCCACCGCCTCGACGCCGCGGCGGCGCGCGTCCAGCCGGATGTTCTGCTCGGGCGAGGGGATGCCGGCGTCCGTGAGCGCCTCCATCACGCCGGCGACGCGGTCGGCGACGCTCGACATGGTGATGGTGTCGCCCGGGGTGTAGACGCCCGCCGGGTGGTCGTGGGTGGAGATGAAGGCGATGCGCCGGTGCCCCTCGGCCAGGAGCTCGGCCGTCGCCCGGGCCGCCGCGACCCGGTTGTCGACGGTCACCGAGTCGTACGGGCGGCCGTCGGCGCGCCGGTCGAGCAGCACCAGTGGGCGCCCCGCCGCGCCGACAGCGGCGAGGTGGCCGACCCGGGCGGAGGAGGCGGGCGCGACGATCAGGGCGTCGACCTGCTTGTCGAGGAGCACATCCACCGCGGCCTGCTCGGCCTCGACGTCCTCGTCGGAGTTGGTGAGGATGACGTCGTAGCCCTCGCGGTTGGCGACGTCGGAGATGCCGCGCATGGCGTGGGCGAAGAACGGGTTCTCGATGTCGCCGACGACCACGCCGATCGTGTTGGAGCGACCGGTGTTCATCGAGCGTGCGAGCGCGTTCGGCCGGTAGTTGAGCTCCTCGGCCGCGGCCAGGACGCGCGAGCGCACCGCGTCGCTCACCTGCCCGTAGTCGCCGAGCGCGCGGGCGGCCGTGGCCTTGGAGACCTTCGCCGCCCGGGCGATGTCGGCCACCGTGACGGCGCGGCGGGACCCGGGTCGTGGGGACATTCGGTGAGCCCTTCCTGGTCGCGTCCTCGGTGTTGACGAAACCCGGAGACGTGTTGTAGCGTCCCAGAAAACCAACTGAGACCGGTCTCAGCGTAATCCCCAGAGACCGGTCTCAGCAACCACGGATCGACGAGGATCGCACGTCCTGTCTCTCGCCGACCATCCCCCAGACGATTGGACCCCGCAGTGAAACGACGCACCTTCCTCCGGCCGGCCGGACTGCTGGCCGCCGCGGCCGCGCTGGTCCTCGCCGGCTGCAGCGCCGGCGGCGCAGCAGGCAGCTCCACCAAGGACAACCCGTACGGGCTCATCGAGGCGGGGACGGTCCGCGTCGCCAGCCTCGGCGACTCGAAGCCGTACACCTTCACCGACGCCAAGGGCGACTTCACCGGCTTCGATGTCGAGCTCTTCACCGACGTCGCGAAGCGCGCCCACCTCGGCAAGGCGGTCTTCACCGGTCAGGACTTCTCGGGCCTCCTCGCCGCCGTCGCGAACCACCAGTTCGACGTCGGCGTCGCGGCCATCGGCATCACGAAGGAGCGGGAGAAGACGGTCGACTTCTCCGACGGCTACCTCGCGGGCTACCTGACGGTGCTCACCACGAAGTCGAGCGGCATCGACTCCGCGAAGGACCTCGCGGGCAAGCGCCTCGGCGTCGTGCAGGGCACCCTGCAGGAGGCGTACGCCGTCAAGAACTTCCCCAAGGCGAGCCTCGTCCGCTTCCCCGACAACAACGCCGCCGTCTCCGCCCTCAACAGCGGCTCGGTGGATGCGCACTTCCTCGACTACGAGGCGGCCAAGAGCTACGTGGGCCAGTACCCGCAGCTGAAGGACGCTGAGGACATCCCCTCGTTCGACGCTCCGGCCGGTTTCGCCATCGCCAAGGGCAACCCGGCTCTGAAGAAGGCGCTCGACACCGCCCTCCACGCCGCGATGGAGGACGGCACCTGGAAGAAGCTCTACCAGAAGTGGTTCCCGGGCTCGCCGATGCCCGAGCAGTACCTGCCGAAGGCGGAGCAGACCTCGACGCCGACCCCGTCGAAGTAGGAGCTCAGGGAGATCCCCATGGACTGGCTCAACACCATCACGCACACCTTCTTCGACATCCCGTCGATGCTGCAGGTCTTCCCGCAGCTCCTCGGTGTCGGACTCGTCAACACGCTGATCATCTCGATCGCGGCGACCGTCATCGGCGTCGTGCTCGGCATGGTGGTCGCGGTCATGGGGATCTCCACCTCCCGCTGGCTCCGCATCCCCGCCCGGGTCTACACGGACGTGTTCCGGGGTCTGCCGGCGATCCTCACCATCCTGCTCATCGGGCAGGGGTTCGCACGCTTCTCGCAGGCGGTCTTCGGACCCTCGCCCTACCCGCTGGGCATCCTGGCGCTGTCGCTGATCGCGGCCGCGTACATCGGCGAGATCTTCCGCGCCGGCATCCAGAGCGTCGACCGCGGCCAGCTGGAGGCGTGCCGCGCGCTCGGCCTCAGCTACGCGAAGGCGATGCGCCTGGTGGTCGTGCCGCAGGGCATCCGCCGGGTGCTCCCCGCGCTCGTCAACCAGTTCATCGCCATCGTGAAGGACTCCAGCCTGGTGTACTTCCTCGGCCTGCTGGTCGGGGAGCGGGAGCTGTTCCGCGTCGGCCAGGACGCGGCCGTGCTGACGGGCAACCTGTCGCCCCTGGTGCTGGCCGGCCTCTTCTACCTGGTCATCACGGTGCCGCTCACCCACCTCGTCAACTACTTCGACAACCGGTTCCGCACCGGGCGCCGCAAGCCGGCGCCGCCGAAGAGCGGGCTCGACGAGCTGGACGAGGTCCAGCCGCCCGCCCCCCTCACCCTCGGGAGCAACACATGACGTACACCTCTCCGCTGCCCGCACAGCAGACCCCGGACTTCCGCGGATCGGCGCTCGACCTCGTCGACCTGACGATGGCCTACGGCGACATCGACGTGCTGCGGGGCGTCTCGCTCTCGGTCGCCCCCGGCACGACGACCTGCGTGATCGGGCCGTCCGGCTCCGGCAAGTCGACGATGCTCAGGGGGATCAACCGGCTGCACGAGCCGAAGAGCGGCGACGTGCTGCTCGACGGGCAGAGCATCCTGGGCAGCAAGCCGGATGCGCTGCGCCGGCGCATCGGCCTCGTCTTCCAGCACTTCAACCTCTTCCCGGACCACACGGCGCTGCAGAACGTCATGCTCGCCCTGCGCTCCGTGAAGCGGATGCCGAAGGCGGAGGCGCAGCGAGTCGCCGAAGAGCGCCTCATCGAGGTCGGGCTCGGCGAGCGCATGGACCACCGCCCGCGCGACCTCTCCGGCGGCCAGCAGCAGCGCGTGGCGATCGCCCGGGCGCTCGCGATGGAGCCGCAGGTGATGCTGTTCGACGAGGTGACGAGCGCGCTGGACCCCGAGCTGGTCAAGGGCGTCCTCAATCTCATGGCCGACCTCGGCCGGCGCGGCATGACGATGGTCGTCGTCACCCACGAGATGAACTTCGCCCGCAAGGTCGCCGACCAGGTCGTGTTCATGGACGAGGGACGCGTCGTGGAGGCCGGGCGCCCCGACGACCTGTTCGACCGGCCGCAGAGCCCCCGCCTGCAGCGCTTCCTGTCGGAGGTGCTGTGAGCGGCCCGGAGCCCCTGCGCGTCGGACTGATCGGGTACGGGGTCGCCGGACGCGTCTTCCACGCGCCGTTCCTGGCGGCGGACCCGGCGTTCGAACTCGCGGCGGTCGTCACGTCGCAGACCGAGCGGCTCTCGGCCGACCACCCGGGGGCGCGGGCGGTGCCCGACGTGGATGCGCTGCTCGCGCATCCCGGAATCGACCTGGTGGTCGTGGCCTCGCCCACCCCGCTGCACGTCGCCCAGGCGACCGCCGCGGTCGACGCCGGCCTCGCGACGGTCGTGGACAAGCCGTTCGCGCCGGACGCGGGAGCGGGTCGCGCGCTGATCGAGCGGGCCGAGGCGGCGGGCGTCCCGTTCACCGTCTTCCAGAACCGGCGCTGGGACGGCGACTTCCTCACCCTGCGCCGGCTGGCCGGCGACGGGTCGCTGGGCGACGTGCGGCGCTTCGAGTCGCGGTTCGAATGGTGGAAGCCCGCCATCGACGACTCCTGGAAGTCCACGACCGGCGCTGCCGAGGGCGGCGGAATCCTGTTCGACCTGGGTTCGCACCTGATCGACCAGGCTCTGCTCCTCTTCGGCCCCGCGCGGGTCGCGCACGCCGAGGTCGGCGACCGCCGCGGCGGAGCGGCCGACGACGACGCGTTCGTCGTGCTCGAGCACGACTCCGGCACCACGAGCCACCTGTGGATGAGCGCGGTCGCGCCCATCGCCGGCCCACGGTTCCGGGCGCTCGGCTCGCGCGCCGGCTTCGTCTCCTGGGGTCTCGACCCGCAGGAGGGACAGCTCGGCGGCGGCATGCGGCCCGGCGATCCCCGCCTCGGGCGGGCGACCGCGCCCGCACGGCTCGGCACCGACTCCCATCCCGACGCGGTCTCCCTCGTCCCCGGCGACTACGCCGCCTTCTATCGCGGCCTCGCCGCCGCACTGCGCGACGGCTCGCCCCTTCCCGTCGACCCCCGGGAGTCGCTCGCGGCCCTCGAACTGATCGACACCATCCACTCGCAGAACCGAAAGTGAGCACCATGACCGCACCATCCATCCGTTCCCGCGTCGTCGTCATCGGCGGCGGTGTCCTCGGCGTCTCGACCGCCACCCAGCTGGTGCGCGCTGGCGCCGAGGTCACCCTGCTCACCGAGGGCGAGCTCGCCAGCGGTGCGAGCGGACGCTCCCTCTCGTGGCTCAACACCGCGGGCCTGCGCTCGCCGGAGTACCACGCGCTGCGCCAGCTCGGCATCGACCGCTACCGCACCCTCGCGGCGCGCGCCGACGTGTCCGGGTTCCTCCGTTTTGACGGCGGGCTCACCTGGGCGCCGGAGGGCGAGTCGTTCCGCCCGGTACTCGAGCACGAGCGCGCCATCGGCTACGACGCGCAGTGGCTGGCGGCCGACGAGGTCGCCGCGTGGACCCCGGGCGTCGACCCGGCCGCCGTCGCGTCCGAGGGCGCCATCTTCAACCCGGGGGAGGGCTGGGTCGACCTGCCGTCGCTCGTCGCCTTCCTCGCGGCCGAGTTCACGTCGCGCGGCGGCACGCTGATCACGGGCGCGGGTCACGTCGAGGTCGTGGTCGAGGACGGCCGCGCCGTCGGCGCCGTCACGCCGGACGGGCGTCGCTTCGACGCCGACGCGGTGCTGCTCGCGACCGGCCCGGGCGTCCCCGCCCAGGTCGCGGAGCACGGCGTGACGATCGAGGACGGCAGCCCCACGGCCCTCCTGGTGTGGACCAAGCCGGTGGAGACCGAGCTGACGGCCGTCCTCAACACGCCGAATGTCGCCGTGCGCCCGACGCCGACCGGAGCGCTCGCGCTCGACTCGGCGTGGTCGGAGGAGGCGCTGGTCGTCGGCGACGACGGTTCGGTCACCGTCCCGGACGGCATCGTCGACCGCCTGCTGGAGGAGGCGTCCCGCGTGCTCGCGGGCAACCCGCGCCTCGAGCTCGACGGCTTCGGCATCGGCGGGAAGCCCATCCCGGGCGACGGCGAGCCGGTGCTCGGCGAGCTGGAGCAGATCCCCGGCTACTTCGTCGCCTTCACGCACAGCGGCGCCACGCTCGGGCTCATCGCGGGCGAACTGCTCGCGCGCGAGATCCTGACGGGCGAGGCCTCGCCGCTGCTGGACACGTTCCGCCCCGCGCGCTTCTCCGCCGCGCTGGTGTGAACGTCGCGGAGGGGTCAGGTGGGATGGGCCCCTCCGCGCGGCCGGCCCGGCCGCCTCGCGTCACCCGCGTCTCCTATGCTCGGAGCGTGGATGAGATCGAGGCGGCCGGGTTCCTGTTCGACATGGACGGGACGCTCGTCGACTCGACGGCGGTCGTCGAGTCGGTCTGGACCGCCTTCGGCCGGCGACACGGCCTCGACCCCGCAGCACTCCTGGCGTACGCGCACGGCCGTCAGGCCGTCGACACCGTCGCGCACTTCCTCCCCGAGCTCAGCGTCGAGTCCCGCGACGAGCTCGTCCGCGGGCTCGTGGCGGAGGAGATCACGCGCACCGACGGCATCGTCGAGGTGCCGGGCGCGGCCGCGCTGCTCGACCGGCTGCTCTCCGACGACGTGCCCGTCGCGGTGGTCACCAGCGCGCCGCGCGAACTGGCCATCGGCAGGATGCGCGCGGCCGGCGTCCCCCTCCCTCCGGTCCTGATCGCGGCGGAGGACGTCGCGCGGGGCAAGCCCGACCCGCAGGGCTACGTGCTCGCCGCCGAGCGCATCCGCGTGCCCATCTCCGAGTGCGTGGTGTTCGAGGATGCGGAGGCCGGGCTGCAGGCGGCCGTCGCCTCCGGTGCGCGGGTCGTGGTGGTCGGCCGCCACGAGTCGCCGGTCACCGTAGGACTCGAGCGGCTGATCGACTACTCGGGACTCCGAGCCGCAGCGGGCTGACGTCGCCGCCCGGGCCGGTACTGCATTGCGCGACCCGGTGTCGGCCGAGCAGGATCGCGCCATGAGCACCAAGAGCGCGCCGAAGCGCCTGCCCCGGCATCCGGCGTCGAGTCTCGCCGAGCGCTGGACCGTGGTCGACGGCGTCGACGTGTTCTACCGGGAATCGCCGGATCCGCCCGATGCGCCGGCGATGATGCACGTTCACGGGTTCGGGCTGTCCGGCCGGTACCTGCTGCCGACCGCAGAGCGGCTCGCCCAGGAGTTCCACACGCTGGTCCCGGACCTTCCCGGGTTCGGCCGCAGCGGGAAGTCGCCGAACGGTCTCGACATCCCGGACCTGGCGCGGGACGCCGTCCGGTTCCTGGACGATCGGGGCATCGAGAAGGCCACGCTGGTCGGCAACTCGATGGGGTGCCCGGTCATCCTCGAGTTCGCGCACCACTTCCCGGACCGCATCGACCGAGCCGTCCTGGTGTCGCCGGCAGGCGGCGCCTACAACCGGCCGCTGCGGCGTGCCGTCGGCCAGCTGACCCGCGACGGCGGACGCGAACCGCCGCGGATGGTGCGGGTCGCCACGCCCGACTACCTCCGGTTCGGCGTGCCCAGCACCTTCAAGATGTTCAGCGCGCTCACCTCGTACCCGTCGCTCGACCGTCTGCTCGAGCTGCACATCCCGACCCTCGTCGTCCTCGGCGACCGCGACCCGCTGCTGCCGCACCCGGACCGCGTGCAGGAGATCGCGTCGGCCACCGACAACCACGTGCTGGTCGTGCGGATCGAGGGCGCCGCGCACGCGATCAACTTCAGCCACCCCGGTGAGCTGGCGCACGTCATCCGGCTCTTCATGGCGGACCAGCCGATCGTCGACGACCCCGACTCCCCGGGCCACGCGAGCCTCTACGAGATCCACCGGGGCAAGCACCTGCCGCCCAGCGGGTAGCCGCGCTCAGCGGCTGGTGAGGCCGCTGCCCTGACCGCAGATCGTCGACCGCACCCAGTCGGCGGCGTCGGCGGGCTGCAATTCGCCCGAGCGCAGGCCGCGCACGAAGTCGAGGGCGTGGTCGGTGAGCCGGCCGTCGGCCGACTCGGGGGCATCCCGGCCGACATGGATGGACAGCCAGCGGGTCGTGCGCGTGCCCAGGCGTGCGGCGACCGCCACGATGCCCGCGAAGTGCCGGGCCTGCCCGTCGGTGCCGTCGTCGACGTGGCGGCGGAAGCCGCGCCCGCGGATGCGGTTCGAGCCGCCGCGTCCGGCGTCGAGCGGCCAGCGCGGTCCGCGCCGCACGCCGGCCGCCTCGTGACCCAGTTCGCGGAGGAACTGCGCCGGGTCGGACGTGCGCGCTGCGACGCGGGCGCAGGCCTCGGCGAGCTGCGCGCATCCATCCATCGTCACCCCTTGCCGCCGCGGACGAGCGCCTCGGCGCCCTCCTGCCACCAGACGCCCGCGGCCGGTCCGCCGTTGCAGCTGCCGTCGCTCACACCCGGGTGCTTCACCCAGAGCAGGGCGTCGAGCTTGCCGCCGTCGCCCTCGGTCACCTTCGGGTCCTGGCCGAGCTTGGCGCCGGGCGGGTTGCACCAGGTGCCGGTCCAGCCGTTGCCGTTGCGCGAGACGTCGATGACGTAGTGCTTCCAGCCGATCTTGGACGACAGCTTGCCCGCGTAGTCGCGCTCCCGCTGGGTGGTGTCGAAGTTCGAGACGTTGGTGAAGAAGCCGTGCGCGCCCGCGACGCCGCCCTTCTCGAGCCACGCGGCCTGAGCGCTGGGGGAGAGCCAGCGGGCGTTGCCGCCGTCGAGGTAGGTGGCGATCCCCGCGGCTTCGAGGATGCCGACCGACGCCTTGAGCAGGGGGAGCCGCACGGAGGCGGAGTCGCCGCACTTGGGGTCCGCGAGCATCGCGAGCGAGTCGGGCTCGAGCAGGACGACGGCGTGGCTGTCCGCGAGCGTCGCGGCGATGGTGCGGATCCACGGCAGGTACTGGTCGGGGGCGAGGCCGCCCTTCGAGTAGCCCCCGCAGTCGCGGTTCGGGATGGCGTACGCCACGAAGACGGGGGTCGCCTGCTGGGCGCGCGCGTCCGCCACGTCGTTGCGCAATTCGGTCACCAACCGGTCGCCCTGGAACCACTCGCCGAGCCACACGGCCGTCGGGATGTCGGCGATCCGGCCGGCGATCAGTGCGGAGGCCGTGTCGCCCTGCTGGTCCATCCGCGTGCGTGCGGCGGCGGCCTCGGTGTTCGGATCGAGGTACAGGCGCGTCGAGGCGAAGGCGCGCGGAGCGTCGGGAGTCGGCGTCGCGGTCGGCGCCGGGGCGGACGCCGTGGCCGCAGTCGGAGCCGCTGCGGGCCGGGTGAGCCCGAGGGTCAGACCGCCCGCGATGATCAGGGCCGCGACGACGAGCGCCACGACGAGCACCGGTTTACGCATCCGCGCCCCTTTCGGACTGCTTTCGGAAGCCCACACCCTAACAGCGTCGCATTGCAGGCATGTGACGCCCGAATTGGGGGACAAACCCGTGTCCTCCAAACGACCCACAGAACGGTCTTTCTGGCTATGCTCACGATGTCACACACCCGAGTTACTGCCTGTAGCCCCGCGGACGCCGAACCCGAACCCGGCCCCGCGGGAGAACCCGAACGCTGCAAAGGACGTATCGTGCACACCACCTCCTACAACCCTGCCCACGACCGGGCTCAACTCCTTGCCCGTCGCCACGAGCGCGACCTGCACTGGGCGAAAGAGCGCCGCCGCCAGCACGAGCGCGAGACCGCCGAGGCACGTGCCCTGCTGGCCGCGCATCCCCTGGCCGTCGCCCGCACGACGCTGTGGACGAGCGGCGTGCTGCTCGCCCTCGTGGCCGGCGCCTGGGGGCTCGCCCTGGCGGCCGCGCCGGCGTGGATGGCCCTCGTGGATGCGGCTGCCGCAGTGCTCGCCTGCGCCGTGCTGGTCGGCGCCGCCGTCTCGCTCGGCCGGCTGCGCGCCCGTCGCGCCGCGGCCCGCGCGCTGCTCCACGCGCGCGAGGTGCGGCTGTCGCACACGCAGTACCACATCCACGAGAGCGTGCACTCGTTCATCGACGCCCGGGTGGATGTGGTGAACACGCGGCAGCCGGTCTCCGCCTGACCGCAGCCCGGCGCCGCGTGGTCGTTTCTATAATCGAACACGTGCCCTCGATCGACGATGCCCGCTCCGCCCCTGCCGCGACGCCTCCGCTGCAGACGCTGTCGCGCGGCATCCGGATGCTCGAACTCCTGGCCGACGCCGGGGAGCCCATGAGCATCCCGGCCATCGCCGCGGGCTTGGGCCTGCACCGCTCGATCGCGTACCGCATCCTCCGCACGCTCGAGGACCACGGCCTGGTGGTGCGGGATGCGTCCGGCGCGGTCGAACTCGGGCCCCGGATGGCGAGCCTCGCCCGGTCGGTGTCGCGCGACCTGCAGTCCGCGGCGCTGCCGCAGCTCACCGCCGTCGCGAACGAGCTGTCGATGACGGCGTTCCTGGCGGTGCTCGACCGGCACGAGGTGGTCACGCTGGTCACCGTGGAGCCGTCGCACGCGCACGCCACCGTCGCGCAGCGGCCGGGGACGCGGCATCCGCTCGCCTCCGGGGCTCCCGGCATCGCCATCCAGTCGGCGCTCACCGAGGCGCAGTGGCGCGAGCTGCCGGGCGAGCACCCGCGCGACGAAGCCGCGCTCGCGCACGACCGCGGATACGCCACCAGTCACGACGAGGTGATCGCGGGCCTGGCATCCATCGCGGTGCCCGTCCGTGCGCCCGGCCAGCCGGTGGCTGCCCTCGCGGTGGTCTACGTCACGAACGACGTGGACGCGCCCGCGATCGGAGCCCGCCTGCGCGCGGCCGCCGCCGCGATCGAGTCCGACCTCCGCTGACGCGCATCCCCCCACCGTCGAGTACACGAAAAGTGCACNTAGGGGGGTTAAGCGTGCACTTTTCGTGTACTCGACGGTGGGGGCCGGCGGCGCGGGCGCGGGGGCGGGTCAAGGGAGGGGCGCGCGGGCGACGAAGTCGCGGTGCAGGGCGGTCTGCGAGAGGGCGGACAGCAGGGTGAAGCCGCGGAGGGCGTCCCAGCCGCCGGTCCAGGTGAGTGAGGCGGCCACCTCCCAGACCGTGCCGCCGGGATGCGCGGCGACCTCCCGCGCGCGGCGCAGGTGGTGCTCGGCCAGCACCGCGCAGCGGTCCGCGAGGCCGGTGAAGGGATGCTCGTGCCCGGGGAGCACCCAGACGCCGGGCCCGTCCAGTGCGGCGACCCGGCGCAGCGACGTGAGGTAGTCCGCGATCGGGTTAGAGGCGCTCGGACCGCCGAGCCCGAGCCCCGTGTTCACCGTCGGGAGCACGTGGTCGCCGCTGAGGACGAGCCCCGCATCCTCATCGTGGAGGCAGACGGAGCCCGGCGTGTGACCGGGAGTGTGCAGCACGCGCAGGCGCCGGCCCGGCACGTCGAGCAGGTCGCCGTCCTCGAGCAGGCCATCCGCGCGGCGCAGCGACGGCACGACCGGCGCCGCGGCGGCCGCCTGCAGCTCGGGCCGCCGCTCGGCCGGGACACCCCACGCGTCGAGGTCGGGTGCGGGCAGACCGCTCGCGAGCGCGTCCAGCGCCTCCTGCTCCCGGCGGTGCAGGAGCACCGGCGCGCCGGTCCGCCGCCGAAGCTCCTCGGCCCCGCCCGCGTGGTCGGCGTGCAGGTGGGTCAGTACGATTGCGGCCACGTCCGCCGGGCGCCGGCCGAGCGCATCCACCGCCCCCATCAGGGCAGCCTGCGCCTCGGCGGTCGGCGACCCCGGGTCGACGACCGTCAGGCGTCCGCGGGCGTCCTCGATCAGGTACGCGAGGCTGAACGGCAGCCCTCCGGCCGGCATCGGGATGCGCGCGGCGTGCACCCCGTCGGCGAGGGTCGCGAAGGCGGTCACCCCGTCAGGCTAGGCCGCCGCCGCCGACGACACCGTTTCGGTTACGCTGTGGTGGCCGAGCGTCGGGCCGGCGGGAGGGGGACCGGATGCGGCGTCTGGAGACGACACCCCGGCCGGACTGGCGGGCGCGACTGGACCGGATCGGGTTCACCTTCTACGACCTCCCCTCCGAGGGCGGCCGCCCGTACTGGAACGAGACGGCCGCGTACGCCTTCTCGATGGCCGAGGTCGAGCTGATCGAGGCAGCGACCCAGGAGCTGTTCGACCGGTGCATGGATGCGGTGGAGCACATCGTGCGCGCGCGCCGCTTCGCCGAGTTCGGCATCCCGTCGCGTTTCCACGACCTGGTGGCCGAATCCTGGGACGCCGACGACCCCACGGTCTACGGCCGGTTCGACCTCGCCTACGACGGACAGGGGACCGTCTCGCTGCTCGAGTTCAACGCCGACACCCCCACGTCGCTCGTCGAGTCCGCGGTGGCCCAGTGGCAGTGGCTGACCGAGGTGCGCGGCGAGGGGTCCGACCAGTTCAACTCGCTGCACGAGCAGCTGGTCGAGCAGTGGGAGCACATCCGCCGCGCGCGCTGGGGACTCGCCCCCGGCGCGCGCCTGCACCTCGCGTCGCTGCACGACTCCGGCGACGGCACGCTCATCGTCGAGGACTTCGAGACGGTCGCGTACATGGCGGAGACCGCCGCGGCCGGCGGTTTCGACCCCAAGCTGGTCTTCATCGAGGACCTGCAGTGGGATGTGGATGCCGCGGTCTTCCTCGACGCCGACGGCGAGCCCGTCCACCACATCTTCAAGCTGTACCCGTGGGAGTGGATGGTCAACGAGCAGTTCGGCGGCTTCCTCCTCCAGAGCGGGGGGACCACGCAGTGGGTCGAGCCGCCGTGGAAGCTGCTGCTCAGCAACAAGCAGCTCCTCGTCGTGCTGTGGGAGCTCTTCCCGGGGCATCCGAATCTCCTGCCCGCGTACGCCGACCCTGCGGCGCTCGCGGGGCGGCGCTACGTCCGCAAGCCGCGGCTCGGCCGCGAGGGCGCCAACGTGTCGCTGCACGACGTCGACGGCACGGTCGTCGCCGAAGAGGACGGCCCGTACGGTGACGAGGGGTTCGTCTTCCAGGAGCGCGCGACGTTCGCGCCCATCCCCGGGAAGACGGCGGTGATCGGGTCCTGGGTTGTCGGTGACAGCCCGGCCGGGATCGACCTGAGGGAGACGAGCGGCCCGATCACCGGAGATCTCGCCGAGTTCGTCCCCCATTTCATCGAGACCGGCGTGGAGGACGGCGATCGTGCGTAAGCGAGGTCCCATCGAGCTGCGCGGCATCGCCGCCGCCCACCGCAGCGTCCCCCGCGTCGCCGCCGGCGTGACGACGCTCGCGGCCGCCACTCTGCTCCTGGCCGGGTGCAGCGCGGACGAGCAGGGGACCGTCCGGGTCGCCTCCGACGGCACGCACTACGTGCTGCCGGACGACGCCCGGCGCCCCGAGTACCGCACCCGCGAGGACTGCATCGCCGACGTGACGGAGCAGCTGAACGCGCTGCGCGCCGAGGGGACCCAGGTCGACGACGACCCGGAGTCGCTGTGCGAGTCCTCGTCCGCCTATCCCGGTCACTACCACGCACCCTGGATCGGCCCGATCCTCTGGGGCGCGTCGATCTGGAACAGCAGCCGCGTCGCATCCTGGGCGCCGGTCCGCAACGGCGGCTTCTCGTGGACGAGCGCCAACCTTCAACCGGATGTCGTGCAGCGCGCCCCCGCCGGCGCCGCGGCCGGCGAGCGGGCGCCGCTGAAGGGCGGTTTCGGCAGCTCGGGCAAGTCGGGGATCGGCGGCGCCCGCGAGGGCGTCAGCGTCGGAGGGTGAGCCCCCGCCTCAGGCGCTGACCGCCGTGCGCAGGATCGGCGCGAAGAACGACGCGAGCTCCGCGGTCGCGGTCAGCGGCAGGACGTGTGCCACGTACTGGTCGGGACGCACCACCACGATCGCTCCGCGGCGGTCGATGCCGCGCTCGGCGAAGATGTCCTGGGCGGGGTCCGCCGCGTACACCTTCTCGTAGTCGATGAGGCCGAACGGTCCCACCCGCGGCAGGAACAGCGGCGGCACGACGCCGAGGTCGACGGCCGTGTGGTCCTGCTGGTAGACGACCTTCACGTCGAACCAGGCGTCCGGGTCGGCGCCCTCCGGTGTCGCGGCGAGCGGGGAGTCCGGGTCGGTCGCCAGCCACTCGGCGAGGTCGGCGACGGCGGAGGGCTGCCCGGCGGCCGCCTCGTCGGCGAAGACGTAGATGCGCCAGCGGCCGTCCGCGCGGGCGTGGTGGCCCAGGTGCACCGGGTTGCCGTCGCACACCCGCTCCACCGGGGCCGACTTGAAGCGCTTGCCGATCGGGAAGCCGGCCGCCAGCTCCTGGTGCGCGGCCTCCCCGACGATCAACGACGGGGCGTACTGCGTCATGAACCCGGCGGGGAACTCGGCCGTGCGCACGTAGAAGTCCTCGAGCTCGGACGGGCTCGCGAACTCCTCGGGCTTCTTCGCCATCAGCGTCGACCACTGCTTGTCGAAGTCGATGAGGTCCTTCGCCACCACCTGGCGCTCGGCGGAGTAGGTGGCGAGCAGCGACTCGGGCGCGCGTCCGTCGAGCACGTGCCCGAGCTTCCAGCCGATGTTGAAGCCGTCCTGCATCGACACGTTCATGCCCTGGCCGGCCTTGGCGCTGTGGGTGTGGCAGGCGTCGCCGGTGATGAAGACGCGCGGGGTGCGCGTGCCCAGCTCGTGCGGCTCCACGTCGTCGAACCGGTCGGTGAGCCGGTGGCCGACCTCGTAGACGCTGTGCCACGCGACGTTCCGGACGTCCAGCGTGTACGGGTGCAGGATGGCGTTCGCCTTCGCGATGATCTGCTCGATGCTGGTGGAGCGCACGGCGCCGTTGTCGCCCGGCTGCACCTCGCCGAGGTCGACGTACATCCGGAACAGGTAGCCGCCCTCCCGGGGGATCAGCAGGATGTTGCCCGCCTCCGACTGGATCGAGCACTTCGTCCGGATGTCGGGGAAGTCGGTGACGGCCAGCGCGTCCATGACGCCCCAGGCGTGGTTCGCCTGGTCGCCGGCGAGGTGGCAGCCGATCGCCTCGCGCACGCGGCTGCGCGCGCCGTCGGCGCCGACGACGTACTTCGCGTGCACCACCCGCTCGGACCCTTCATCCGGCCCGGCCGTGCGGCGGAGCGTGACGGCGACGGGATGCTCGCCCTCCCCGACCGTCAGGCCGACGAACTCGAAGCCGTAGTCGGGCGTGAGCCGGGACGGCGAGTTCGCCGCGACCTCGGCGAAGTAGTCGAGCACCCGGGCCTGGTTGACGATGAGGTGGGGGAACTCGCTGACGCCGGTGGGGTCGTCCACGGGCCGCGCGGTGCGGACGATGCGGGAGGGGTCGGCGGGGTCGGGCTTCCAGAACGCCATCTCGGTGATGCGGTACGCCTCGGCGATGATCCGCTCGGCGAAGCCGAAGGCCTGGAAGGTCTCGACGCTGCGGGCCTGGATGCCGTCCGCCTGCCCGATGGCGAGACGCCCAGGGCGACGTTCGACGAGGCGCGTGACCACGTTGGGGAACTGCGCCAGCTGCGCCGCTGCGATCATCCCCGCGGGGCCGGATCCGACGATGAGCACATCCACCTCGTCGGGGAGCTCGGCGGGCCGGTCGATCCCCGTGCCGGCGGGCTCGTGGATGCGCGGGTCGCCGGAAACGTAGCCGTGGTGGTGGAACTGCACGGGAGCCTCACTTCGTCGTAAGTCGTTCATTATGCGAACACCGTGTTCGCATATCGCATCCACTGTACCGTTTCGCACGCGGTGGCGGAAGAAAGCGGCCACCCGCCCTCCCGTAGCTTTCCGCAACAGAAGGACGGCGCGGCCGGGCGGTGCCGCACCATAGGGGGATGCCGGAGTTCACCACCCAACAGGTCCACGCGGGAGAGTCCCGCGACGCCGCTCACGGCGCCCGCGTGACGCCGATCTATCTGACCGCGGGGTTCGAGTTCGACAGCTTCGCCCAGGCCGAGGGGCGCTTCGGCGGCGACGAGGCCGGCTACACGTACAGCCGCTCGGGCAACCCGACGACCGCCGCCCTCGAGCGCCGGGTCGCCGGGCTGGAGCGCGGCCGCGAGGCGATCGCGGTCGGCAGCGGCCAGGCGGCGCTGACCGTCGCCCTGCTCGGTCTCGTGCAGGCCGGTGACCACATCCTCTCGGCGCAGAGCATCTACTCCGGCACCCGCGGCCTCTTCGAGAACGGCCTCAAGCGCCTCGGCATCGAGATCGAATTCGTCGACGACCCGACGGACCTCGACGAGTGGCGCCGGCGCGTCCGCCCCAACACCCGGGTGCTGTTCGGCGAGTCCATCGCCAACCCCGGCACCGAGATCCTCGACGTCGCGGGCGTCGCGACCGTCGCGCACGAGAACGGGCTCCCGCTCGTCGTCGACAACACGCTCGCCACGCCCTACCTGCTGCGCCCGGGCGACTTCGGCGCCGACATCGTCGTGCACTCGGCCAGCAAGTACCTCGGCGGCCACGGTTCGACGCTCGGCGGCATCGTCGTCGACCAGGGCGGCTACGACTGGGCCGCGTCGCCGTTCCGTCACCTGACCGGACCGGACGAGTGGCTGGATGGACGCAGCTACGTCGACGTGCACGGCGCCGGCGCGTACGCCGCGTTCGCGCGCTCGGTCGTCGCCTCCCTCTTCGGTCCCGTGCTGTCGCCGATGAACGCGTTCCTCATCCAGCAGGGAATCGAGACCCTCTCGCTGCGCGTGCAGCGGCAGTCGGACACCGCGCTGGCGGTCGCCCGCTGGCTGGAGGCGCAGCCCGAGGTCGTCCGCGTCGACTACGCGGGGCTCGCCTCGCACCGGGCGTACGGCCTCGCGCAGCGGTACCTCCCGCGCGGGCAGGGCGCCGTGCTCGGCTTCGCGCTGGCCGGCGGCGCGGCAGCGGCCGAGCGGTTCTACGACGCGGTCGAACTGTTCAGCCGGATGACCCACATCGGCGACGTGCGGTCGCTCATCCTGCACCCCGCATCCACCACCCACGGTCACCTCACCGCGGACGTGCGCGAGGAGCTCGGGATCGGCGGCGGCCTGCTGCGGCTGTCCATCGGGCTGGAGGATGCGGACGACCTGATCGAGGACCTGGCGCGCGGGCTCGCGGCGGTGGCGGCGGGGTCGGCGGTGTCGGAGGGCGCGGCGGGGGCCTCGGCTGGGGATGCGGCGGACGCCCTCCCGGCCCATGCATTCGCGACGGACGCGGCGGTCCCCGCCGCAGGACGGTAGGACCACATGGCACGCCTGCAGCACTTCGGCTGGTTCTTCAGCCGCGGCTTCGGCCCCCAGGGCTGGGGCCACCCCTACTGGGAGTGGGGCTACGACTGGACGCGCCCCGACCTGTACCAGCAGTCGGCTCGTGAGCTGGAGCAGGCCGGGCTGGACCTGGTCATCATCGAGGACGCGCTCTCGCTCGGCTTCCCGGAGACCATCGACCTGCGCGTCCGCGAGGCGTACGGCGGCCCGAAGCACGACCCGCTCATCCTCTCGCCGTACCTCCTCGACGCCACGCGCCACCTCGGCGTCGCGCCGACGATCAACGCGGGCGCGTACCCGCCGTACGTCGCGGCCCGTCAGTTCGCGTCCCTCCACCACCTGAGCGATCACCGCCTGGGCGTCAACGTCGTGACGGATGTGGGCAGCGCGCGCCACCTCGGCCTGCCCCCGCTGTCGCACGACGCCGCCTACGACCGCGCCGAGGAGTGGCTCACCGTCATCCGCCGACTGTGGCACAGCTGGGACGACGGAGCCCTGGTGCAGGATGCGGCGACGCGGCACTTCGCGGACGGATCGAAGATTCGCGGGTTCGAGCACGAGGGGGAGTACTTCCGTCTCGCCGGACCGCTGAACGCCGTGCCCTTCTCGCAGGGCGACCCGGCGATCGTCTCCCCGGGCGGCTCGCCGCGCGGCATCGCGTTCGCCGGAACGCACTCCGACGTGCAGCTCGCGCTCGCCCCGCTCGACGCGCAGAGCATCCGCGACTACCGCACGAAGGTGCGCGAGGCCGCCGTGGCCGCGGGACGCGACCCGGACTCCATCAAGGTGCTGTTCGTGTTCAAGCCAGAGGTTGTCCCGAGCGACGAGGAGGCGCGACGCGTCGTCGAGGCGTCGAAGCATCCCACCGACGAGGAGCTGTACCGCGCCCTGGCAGGCCAGTCGAGCGACCTCGAGACCGACCTCACCGTGCTCTCGCTGGACGAGCCGTTCGACGTCTCGGTCTTCGGCGATCACGTCTCGCAGGGCAGCATCAAGGGACTGTTCGGCAAGCAGGGCATCCGCGAGGGCGTCACGCTGCGCGAGCTGATCGCGCCGAAGGTCGTCAAGGGACTCATCGCCGACCGTCAGGGATTCGTGGGGACGGCCGAGCAGATCGCCGACTTCATCGAGGAGATCGGCGAGGAGGCCGACAACGACGGCTTCATCTTCTCGGGCGACCTGCACCCGGTGACGCTGCACCGCTACCTGGACGAGCTCGTCCCGGTGCTGCGCCGTCGCGGCATCCTCCGCACCGAGTACGGCAACGGCGGGATCCGGGCGAACCTGCGCGACTTCTAAGGGGCCGGGGGCCGGTCGGGGCTGGACACGCCCGGCCGGCTACCGTCGGAGAACGGGTCCCGAATCTCCGACGCAACGATCTGTGGCGGGAGTTTCGCGCGGATTCCGGCCAGATTTCCGACGTACCGCCGCGAATCTCCGACGGAAGGCGGCGGCGCCGCGCCGGCGCGCGCTACGCGTCGCGGTCCTGGCGGGCGCGGAACGCGATCATGTTCATGCGGTTGCCGCAGCGCACGCTGCAGAAGCGCTTCGAGCCGTTGCGGGAGAGGTCGAGCAGCAGGCCCGCGCAGTCGTCGGCCGCGCAGACGCGCAGGCGGCCGGTCTCGCCGGAACGGATGACGTCGACCAGGGCGAGGGAGATCTCGACGCGGATGCGCTCCGCGAGCGGCGCATCCTGGGCCGTCGCGTGCAGGTGCCAGTCGAAGCCGTCGTGGCGCATCAGGTAGGGGAGGGCGTGCGCCTCGGCGAGCATGGCGTTCACCTCGAGGGCCGCCGCGTCGCGGTCCAGCGACCAGGTGCGTCGCAGGCGCTCGCGCGTCTCGTGCACGTCGGCGAGCTCCGCCTCGTCGCCGTCGATGCGTCCGGAGTAGCGGCTCTCGGTGAGCAGCGTCACCAGGTCGGCGGGGGTCGCGAGCTCGTCGTCGCCGCTGCGGGAGGCGTCCGGCGCGGTGTTGCAGAGCAGCACGGCGAACTCGAGCGCATCCACCGTGTCAGGGGCAAAATGCAAGTTGACTCCTTACTCGCGACGGGACTAGCGTCAGGACCATCATCTCTTACGATCCTGACAGGTGAGTCTCATGCAGCACGGGCGCTCCACATCCTTCGGCCTCCTCGTCGCGGTGATCTCGGCTGCGACGTTCGGGATGTCGGGAGCGTTCATCAAACCGCTGCTGGAGAGCGGATGGTCGCCGGTCGCGGCGGTCACGATGCGCGCCCTGATCGGCGGCGTGGTGCTGCTCCCGTTCGCGCTCGTCGCGGTCCGCGGGCGGTGGGCGGCGGTCTGGCGCGGGCGCTGGCGGCTGCTCGGGATGGCGCTGGTGGGCGTCGCCGGGACGCAGGTGCTCTACTTCGCGGCGATCCAGCGCATCCCCGTCAGCACCGGGATCCTGGTCGAGTACCTGGCGCCCGTGCTCCTGGTCGCGGTGGTCTGGGCGCGCACGAGGAAGGCGCCGCGGCTGGTGGTGCTGGCCGGTTCGGTGGTGGCCGTCGCCGGTCTCGTGCTGGTCGTGTCGCCCGGAGGGGCGGGCGCGATCGACCCGCTCGGCTTGCTGCTGGCGGTCGCCGCGATGGTCGGCTGTGCGGCGTTCTACGTGATCGCGGCGCGCCCGAGCGACGGGCTGCCTCCGGTCGCGCTGGCCTCCGGCGGCCTGCTGCTCGGGGCGGCGGCGCTCGCCGCGGTCGGGGCCACCGGGCTGCTGCCGGTGACGGTGAGCTTCGCCGATGTGCCGCTGTTCGGGAACCCGACCGCCTGGTGGGTTCCGCTGCTTGTCGTCGGCGTGGTCGCGACCGCCATCGCGTACGCGGCCAGCATCACGGCGACGGAGATCCTCGGGTCGCGGCTCGCGTCCTTCACCGGGCTCCTCGAGGTCGTCGCCGCCACCCTCTACGCCTGGCTGCTGCTCGGCGAGCGGCTCAGCCTGACCCAGCTGTTCGGCGGCCTGCTCATCCTCGGGGGGATCGCGCTCGTGCGCGCCGACCGCGGCGACGAGGCCGCGCCGCGCCGGGTGCGCCGCCGGACGCGCGGCCGGGTGCTGACCTCTCCCGCCCCTTCGCAGGAGCCGACCGCTCCGCTAGGCTGACAGGCTCGGCGCCGCCCGGGCGGAGGGACGGGACGGTCATGTCCGAATTCACCGAGGCGAACCGCGCCAACTGGGACGAGCGCGCGGTGCTGCACGCCGACCGGGGGCCGCACGGCTACCGGGTCTCGCAGTACATCGAGGACCGTGAGGCGATCTCCGGGGTGGTGCGGTTCGACCTCCCGCGTCTCGGTCCGGTCGCGGGGCTGCGGACGGCCCACCTGCAGTGCCACATCGGCACGGACACGCTCTCGCTCGCCCGGCTCGGCGCGCGCGTCACCGGGCTCGACTTCTCGGCGAACGCCATCGATGAGGCGCGCCGGCTGGTCGCCGACACGGGAGACGACGTCGACTTCGTCGTCGCGGACGTCTACGACGCAGCGTCGGTGCTGGAGCCCGGGACCTTCGACCTCGTCTACACTGGCGTCGGCGCGCTGTGCTGGCTGCCGAGCGTGGACCGCTGGGCGCGCGTGGTGGCCGACCTGCTCGCGCCGGGCGGGTCCCTCTTCATCCGTGAGGGGCATCCCATCCTCTGGTCGATGGATGAGCGGCTCGACGACGACCTCCACCTCCGGTTCCCGTACTTCGAGCGGGAGCAGCCGCTCGAGTGGGACGACGACTCCACCTACGTGGAGACCACGCGCCCTCTCACTGCGACGCGGACGTACGAGTGGAACCACGGGCTCGGCGAGATCGTCACGGCGCTGATCGCCGCCGGGCTGCGCATCGACCTGCTGGAGGAGCACGACAGCGTCCCGTGGGAGGCGCTCCCCGGGCAGATGGTGCAGCGCGAGGACGGCGAGTTCGCGCTCGCCGCGCTCAGCGGCGTGGCACCGCTCAGCTACACCGTGCGCGCGAGCCGGCCGGCCTGAGACCAGGGCTGCCTGAGACCAGGGCAGCCCGGGGCCAGGGCAGCCGGGGGCGAGGGCAGACCGTCCCGACCCCTTGCCCCGCCCGGTCACGGCGGGGATGGTGGCGGTATGGATGCAGGCATTAGCGACGAGAGTCAGCGGCGGCGCGACGACGGCTCGACGATGGACGAGCGACTGACCGGCGTGCGCGACCCCCGCGACCCGGACGGGCTGCTGACGGTGGAGGAGGACGCCCATCGGCCGGACCCCACCCGCTACGGCGCCCCGGAGACCGACACGCTGGAGCGGGAGCGGGCGTACTTCGCGCGGCTCGGCGAGGACGGCACCGCGGCCGACCTGCCGGAGGTGCCCCCGCCGCACGGTGTGACCGGCCTCGGCTGACCCCGGCGGCGCGTCCGAGGCCGGCGAGGGAGAATGGCGGGATGGCCCTCCCCGCGACCGAACGCATCATCCCCGTGACGGTGAACCGGATCGAGCTGGAGGTCGCGGTCGCCTTCGGGACGCTGCGCCGCGCCTTCGAGGCGGAGGTGCCGCCGCTCGACACGGCCCGGGTGCGCGAGCTCGTCTCCGAGGGCGCGGAGTGGCGCCGGCTGACGTCCGAGACCGCCGGGCCGGGCATCCACCGGTTCGTCCGGTTCTGGACCGAGCACCCGACGCCGGTGATGCGCGTGGGCGGGGCCGACATCCCGAGCGCCGTCTACCTGATCGGGGACTACGCGACCGCCGCCCGGATGTTCCGGCACGACCCGGCGACGCTGCTGTACACGCCGCTGCGGGTCGAGCTGCACGCCTCGCGCAGCGGGGGCACCGTGCTCAGCGTCGACCAGCCGAGCAGCGTGCTGAGCGGCTTCGGCAACAACAAGGTCACGCAGGCGGGCTTCGAGCTCGACCGGATGCTGGGCGACCTGCTGGAGGAGCTGGGCCTCCCGCGCCCGAGCATCCTGCGCCGCTGACTCAGGCCCTCCCGCCGGGGTGGGGAGTGTCGGACCGGCGGCGTACTGTCTGCCGCATGACCGACACCAGCGACACCACCAACGGACCCGACGAGGTGCTGGGGGCCCGTGACGACGACGCCAACCCGGCGAGCAAGGACCCGTCGGAGTGGGTCACCGGCGACGAGCCGATGACCGCCTCCCAGCGCAGCTACCTGGACACGCTCGCCCGCGAGGCCGGCGAGGAGATCCCCGCCGACCTGACCAAGGCCCAGGCGTCGACCGAGATCGACCGCCTGCAGCAGAAGACCGGGCGCGGCCAGAGCTAGCGGGCGAGCCCGGACCGACGGCCCGGCGTC
>NZ_JBQENB010000003.1:0-35885 GCF_052044215.1 Leifsonia sp. 22587 | reverse complement strand
CCGGAACCGCGTCGCGGAGGAAATCCGCCACCCACCGGGCGCTGCGCTTGGGGGTGCGCTTCTGCGTCCGGTAGTCGACGTGCACCAGGCCGAAGCGGCGCGAGTAGCCCCACGCCCACTCCCAGTTGTCCATCAGCGACCAGATGAAGTAGCCGCGCAGCGGGAGTCCCTCGGCGACGGCATCCCGTGCCGCCTCGAAGTGGGCCTCGAGGTACTCGGTGCGTGCGCCGTCGTCGATCACGCCGTCCTCGTCCACCCGGTCGGGGTAGGCGGCGCCGTTCTCGGTGATGTAGAGCGGCAGCTCGGGGGCGAGCTCGTGCGCCTGCCGGAGCACGTCGACCATCCCGTCGGGGTGGATCTCCCAGCCCATCTCGGTGACCGGCGCTCCGGTGCGGACGAAGCGGACGTGCTCGCTGCCCGGATAGGCGCTCGCCGGGGCGCCCGCGGCGGGGGTGGAGCCGGAGGCGACCGTGTGCCGGCTGTAGTAGTTGATGCCGAGGAAGTCGATCGGCGCCGAGATGCGGCGCAGGTCGTCGTCGGTGGCGTTCTCGGCGAACCAGGCCGTCTCGCCGAGGTCGTCGAGCACGTCGGCGGGGTAGGAGCCGCGCAGCACGGGGTCGAGGAACAGCCGGTTGCTGAGGCCGTCGATGCGGCGGGCGGCGTCCGCATCCCCGTCGGAGTCGCCTGCCGGCTGGACCGAGTAGAGGTTGAGCGTCGTGCCCACCCGCGCGGTCGAGCTGCTCGCGCGCAACGCCTCGAGCGCGTGCCCGTGACCGAGGAGGAGGTGGTGCGCCGCGTGCGACGCCGTCGAACCGAGGGTCCGGCCGGGGGCGTGGTGACCGCTCGCGTATCCGAGGAACGCCGAGCACCAGGGCTCGTTCAGCGTGATCCAGTCGGTGACCACGTCGCCGAGGCGGTCGGCCACCTGCGCGGCGTAGTCCGCGAAGCGCATCGCCGTGTCGCGCTGCAGCCAGCCGCCGCGGTCCTCCAGCGCCTGGGGCAGATCCCAGTGGTAGAGGGTCGCCCACGGCGTGATGCCCCGCTCGCGGAGCCCCTCGGCGAGGCGGCGGTAGAAGTCGATGCCCGCCTTGAGCGGCGCGCCGGTGCCGTCGGGCTGGATGCGCGGCCACGCGATCGAGAACCGGTACGCGTCGACGCCGAGATCGGACATCAGCCGGACGTCCTCCGCCCAGCGGTGGTAGTGGTCGTCGGCGACGTCGCCGGTGCTGCCGTCGGCGATGGCGCCGGGGACGCGCGCGAACGTGTCCCAGATGCTCTCGCCGCGCCCGTCCTCGCGGGTGGCCCCCTCGATCTGATACGAGGCCGTCGCCGTCCCGACGACGAAGTCCTCGGGGAGGTCGCTTCTGCGCATGGTCACTGCTCCTTCGCGGGGGCGAGCGCCCCGGGTCCTCTCGGAGCGTACCCGGTCCGGGACGGCGAGCAGCCTCTGAGCCCTCTCAGGCGTTCGCGCCCGCCGCTCAGGGTGGGAGGTCTGGGGTTCGGGATGCTGGGGGGATGCGCAACACCGTCCCCGCCGTCACCGCGCTCTTCTGGGTGACGAAGCTGCTGACGACCGCGATGGGGGAGACCGCGTCCGACTTCCTGGTCAAGACCATCGACCCGGTCGTCGCGGTGGGCGGCGCCTTCGTCCTCTTCGCCGCGGCGCTCGGGCTGCAGTTCGCGGTGCGCCGGTACATCCCGTGGGTGTACTGGTCGGCGGTGCTGATGGTGGCCGTGTTCGGCACCATGGTCGCCGACGTGCTGCACGTCGAGCTCGGGGTGCCGTACCTGGTGTCCACCCTCGTGTTCGCGGTCGTCCTCACCGCTGTGTTCGCCCTCTGGTACCGGACGCAGCGGACGCTCTCGGTGCACCGCATCGACACCCCGGCGCGCCAGGGGTTCTACTGGTCCGCGGTCCTGGTGACGTTCGCCCTCGGAACGGCGGTCGGCGACCTGACGGCGACCACGCTCGGCCTCGGCTATTTCGCCTCCGCGCTGCTGTTCGGCATCCTCTTCGCCATTCCGGGCATCGCCTACCGGTGGTGGGGATTCGGTGCGACGGCCGCCTTCTGGACGGCGTATGTGCTGACCCGCCCGTTCGGCGCTTCGCTCTCCGACGGCCTCGCCGTGTCGCACGCGCGCGGCGGCATGGCGCTGGGCACCGGACCGGTCAGCCTGGTGCTGTTCGCGGCGATCGTGGTGTGCGTCGCGGTGCTGACCGTGCGCGGCCGTGCCGCGGCCGGCCCGGCCGTGGACGCGCCGGCGGCCGCGGGGCTGTAGCCGGTCAGACCTCCGTGTGGCCCAGCCGCGGCTCGGGGACGAACGCGGCGACCGCCTCGGCGGCCGACTCGAGTTCCAGCACGATCAGCTCGTTGGCACCCGCACGGAGCACCCCGCGCGGAACGTACAGGGTCTGCTGGGGGCCGCGCGTCCAGTAGCGGCCGAGATTGAAGCCGTTGATCCAGGCGACGCCCTTGCCCCATCCCGTCGTGTCGAGGAAGAGTGGACACGGCTCGTCCAGCTCGAAGCCGGCGCGGGCGAAGACCGGACCGGCCAGCCGCTCCGGCGCCCCGGCGGCACCGTCCAGGGCGTCGCGCACCGGCTCGATCGAGGACAGCTGGAGCGGAAGGACGCTCCACCGCCTCAGCTCCTCGCCGTTCAGGTGCACCCGGCCGATCAGGCCCTTCGGCTCGCCGATGCGGGGGCCGTAGTCGACGCGTCCCTGGTCCTCGACCAGCACCGTGAGCGTTCCCCGGCTGGGGGAGAGCGCGATGGCGCTGTCGTGGTGGTCGCGCGCAAGCACGCCCAGGCGGCTGGTTCCGACGGAGACGTAGGCGCGGTCCCGCACCTCGCCGAACTCCAGCACCGCGGGCTCCGCGGTGTCGATCTCGGTGCGGTAGAGGCCGAGGCCGCTGTAGTGACCCAGCTCGTCGAAGGTCGGCAGCTCGTCGGTGTGCGACCACTCGCCGAGCCGGTCGGCGACCGCCCACAGCGGGACGGCGGCGTCGAACGGGACGGTGAACGACGGCGCCGCGGCGGCCACGACCGGTTCGAGTTCCGGCAGTTCCGCGTACTTGGCGATCACGTCGCGGAACGCCCAGAACTTCTCGGTCGGCTCGCCGGACTCGTCGAGCGGGGCGTCGTAGTCGTAGCTGGTGACGATCGGCTGGTAGACGCCCTTGTCGTTGGCTCCGTTGGTGAAGCCGAAGTTCGTGCCCCCGTGGAACATGTAGAGGTTGACCGAGGCGCCGAGCGCCAGCAGCTCGTCGAGGTCGGCGGCCGACTCGGCGACCGGCGTCGTGTGGTGATGCGTGCCCCAGCTGTCGAACCAGCCGTCCCAGAACTCCGAGCACATCAGCGGCCCGGTCGGCTGGTGGCGGCGCAGGGTGGCCAGGCGCTCCCGTGAGCGCGAGCCGAAGGAGGCGGTCTTCAGCAGGCCCGGCAGCGACCCGTTCTCGAGCATGTCGTCCTGCGGCTGATCCACCGTGGTCAGCGGCACGGTGATCCCGGCGCCGCGGATCACCTCGACGAGCTGCCGCAGGTACTCCTTGTCGTCGCCGTACGCGCCGTACTCGTTCTCGACCTGCACCAGCAGCACCGGTCCGCCCTCGGTGACCTGGAGCGGCCGGACGATGTCCAGCACGTTGCGGAGGTAGCGCGACAGCGCCGCGACGAATCGCGGCTCGGAGCGCCGGATTCCCACCTCCGGATCGGTGAACAGCCACGCGGGGAGCCCGCCGTTGTCCCACTCCGCACAGATGTAGGGGCCGGGGCGGACGATGGCGTGCATCCCCTCGTCGGCCACCGTCCGCAGGAACCGCTCCAGGTCGAGCCGACCGTCGGCACGCCATCCGCCGGGAACCGGCTCGTGCGCGTTCCACGGAACGTACGTCTCGATCGTGTTGAGCCCCATCATGCGCGCCTTGCGGATGCGGTCGGCCCAGTCGTCCGGATGCACGCGGAAGTAGTGCAGGGCGCCGGAGAGGATGCGGTGCGGCTCGCCGTCGAGGACGAAGTCGTCACCCACGATCTCGAAGGTGGTCATGGTTCTCCTGGATGAGAGTCGGAGGTGGNCGCGCGCGGCCGGCCACCGGAACAACGGGCTACTTGCCGGTGACGGTGAAGCCCTGCTGGTTGCCGTAGTCGACCAGCGCCTTCTGCCAGGCTTGCAGGCCCGGGTTCAGGCTGGAGTTCGACGTGTACGACTGACCGACGGTGTCGCCGTAGATGCTGTTCGCGTACACCTGGAACGGCAGGTACTGCCACCCGGTCGAGACGTTCTTCGCGCCGTCCACGAGCACCTCGTTGATCTTCTGGCCGCCGAAGTAGTCGGGCGCGCTGGCGAGGAAGTCGGACGACTCCAGGTCCTTCGTGGTCGAGGGGAAACCGCCCGACTTCAGGAAGACCTTGATGCTCTCCGGGTCGTTGTTCAGCCACTTCAGGAAGCCGGCCGCGAGCGCCTGGTTCTTGCTCTGCTTGAGCACGACCTGGCCGCCTCCGCCGTTCTCGGCGTTCGCCGGGGTGCCGTCGTAGGTCGGGATGGGGGCGACGCGCCACTGGCCCGCGCCGTCCTTCACCGACGACTCGAGCACGCCGGGCATCCACGCGCCGGTGACCAGGGTGGCGATGGAGCCGTTGCCGAGCGCCTTGAACCAGTCGTCGCTCCAGCCGGGGACCGTCGACAGCAGCTTGCCCTCGACCAGCTTGTCCCAGGTCGCCGTCCACTTCTTGGTGCCCTCGTCCTGGAGGTCGATCGACACCTTGGTGCCGTCGACGCTGAACGGACGCCCGCCCGCCTGCCAGATCATGGACGTGGTGAAACCGGAGTCACCGGAGTCGCTCGTGATGTAGGCGTTCGGGTCGGCGGCGTGCAGCTTCTGGGCGGCGGCCACGTATTCGTCCCACGTCTTCGGGACCTCGATGCCGTACTTGTCGAACAGCGTCTTGTTGTAGAACATCGCCATGGGGCCGGAGTCCTGGGGCAGGCCGACGAGCTGGCCGCCGACGTTGACCGAGCCCCACGGTCCGGGCGTGTAGTCGCTCTTCAGCGAGTCGAAGCCGTACTGCTTCAGGTCGACGAGGGAGTCGGACAGGGCGAACTGCGGGATGGCGTAGTACTCGACCTGCGCGACATCGGGGGCGCCCGATCCCGCCTTGATCGCGTTCTGGAGCTTGGTGTACTCGGTGGTGTTCGTGCCGGCGTTGACCAGCTTGACCTTCACCTTCGGGTACTTCTTCTCGAAGGCGGCGACCTGCGCCTCGGCGGACGGCGTCCACGACCAGTAGGTGATGGTGCCGCCCTGCTTGAGGGCGGAGTCGATGTCCGAGGCGCTCCCGCCGGAGGACGAGGCGCCGCCGGAGCAGGCGGCGAGCGAGATGCCGACGACGGTGCTGACGATCGCGGCCGCGACGGTCCTGCGCAGGGTGCGGGACCCGATGGTGCGCTTCATGGGCTTCCTTTCACTTCTTCGTGGAATGAGGGTGCGAGGGGTGGGCTGGGATGGTGTCACTGCTTGACGCTTCCGGCGGCCAGACCCGACTGCCAGTAGCGCTGGAGCACCAGGAACGCGGCCACGATCGGGACGATCGTGATGAGCGATCCGGTGATCACGAGGTTGAAGATCGGCTGGGCGCCGACCCCGGTCGCCTGCGCGCTCCACTGGCTGAGGCCGACCGTGAGGGGGTACCAGGTCGGATCGCTCAGCATGATGAGCGGCAGGAAGTAGTTGTTCCAGGTGGCGACGATCGCGAAGAGGGCGACCGTGACGATCCCGGGCGCGAGCAGCCGCAGCGAGATGGTGAAGAAGGTGCGGAACTCGCCCGCTCCGTCCATCCGCGCCGCCTCGAGCAGCTCCGTCGGAACGGCCTCGGTGGCGTAGGTCCAGACCAGGTAGAGGCCGAACGGGCTGATCAGGGACGGCAGGATGATGGCCCACGGCGTGTTGGTCAGCCCGGCCTGGCTGAACATCAGGAACGTGGGGACCGCCAGCGCCGTGCCGGGGACCGCGATCGCGCCGAGCACGACGGCGAAGACCGCGCGCTTGCCGGGGAAGTCGTATTTGGCCAGACCGTAGCCGGCGACCGTCGCGAGCAGTGTCGCCCCGCCCGCCCCGACGACGACGTAGAGCAGCGTGTTGCCGAGCCACTGCACGAAGATGCCGTCGCGGTAGGTGAAGGTGTCCGCGATGTTCTGGAACAGGTTGAAGTCCTTGCCGAACCAGAGCCCGAACGTGGAGTAGAGGTCGGGCTGGCTCTTCGTCGCGTTCACGATCAGCCAGACCAGCGGCACGAACGAGTAGATGACGAACAGCACCATGAGAACCGTGAGCACGGGCGACTTGCGGATGCGGCGGCCGGACGACGCTCCCGCGTTGCTGCGGGCGGCGGCCCGGGAGGGGGCGGTGCGGGAGCGGGCGTTCCGGGTGCCGGTGCCGGCGCCGGTGCCGGTTTCGGTCAGCGAGGCCATCAGCGGAGCTCCTTCCTCGTGCCGCGGAGCTGCACGACGTAGGCGATCACGGCGGTGACGACGCCCATCACGATCGCGACCGTCGCGGCGTAGTTGAACTGCTGCCCGGCGAACGAGAGGTTGTAGGCGTACATGTTGGGCGTGAAGTAGCTGCTGATCGCGTTGGGGGCCAGCTGCTTGAGGAGGTTCGGCTCGTTGAAGAGCTGGAAGCTCCCGATGATGCTGAAGATCGTGGCGATGACCAGGGCGCCCCGGATGGCCGGGAGCTTGATGCTGAACACCGTGCGGAAAGCGCCCGCTCCGTCGATCTCCGCCGCCTCGTAGAGCTCGGTCGGGATGACGCGCAGCGCCGAGTAGAAGATGAGCATGTTGTAGCCCATGAACTCCCAGGTGACGATGTTGCCGATCGACGCCAGCACCCACTGGCCGCTCAGCGGTGCGAGCCCGGTGCCGAGCAGCGCGTTCAGGCTGGCGGTGAGGCCGAACTGGTCGCCGTAGATGAAGCCCCAGATCAGCGCCGCGACGACGCCGGGGACCGCGTAGGGGAGGAACAGCGCGATGCGGAAGAACGCCGCGCCGTGGAGGCGGGCGCTGTCGAGCGCCAGAGCGGCGACCAGCGACAGCGCCAGCATGACGGGCACCTGCACCACGAGGAACAGGGTGACCCGGCCGAGCGACTGCCAGAACTTGGCGTCCTGGAAGACGGCGACGTAATTGCCGAGGCCGACGAAGGCGTTGCCGCCGATGAGCTGCTGACGGAAGAGGCTGAGGTACAGCGCGTACACGACCGGGGCGATGATCATGGCCGCGAAGACGATCATGAACGGGGCGACGAAGGCCCAGCCGCGCCAGTCGCGGCGGCTCCGCCGGAGGCGGCGGCTGCCGTCCGCGGTGCCGGCCTGCGTGAGGGACGTCGTTGTCATGTGGTTCCCGAGTTGGTGGTCTTGGCGATGTTTACGTCAACATCGTGGCGCTTACTCTAGCATGTTGACGTCAACATGCCGCAAGGTCGGAGTTGCAACGAAATGGAGATCATGACCGAGTCGCTCGCCGATACGCCGTCCGCCCGCACGGGATCCCGTAAGCGCGGCCCGTCGCTGGGCGACGTCGCGCTGCACGCGGGGGTGTCGACGCAGACGGTGTCGCGGGTCGCGAACGGGCTCACCAACGTGGAGGAGTCCACTCGGGAGCGCGTGCTCGCCTCCATGCAGGCGCTCGGCTACCGGCCCAACCGCGCCGCGCGGGCGCTCCGCTCCGGGCAGTTCCGGAACATCGGCGTCGTCATGTTCACGCTCTCCTCCTACGGCAACATGCGCACCCTCGACGCGATCGCGGTCTCGGCCGCCACCGCGGGCTACTCGATCACGGTCGTGCCGGTCGAGCATCCGACCCAGAAGGACGTCAGCATCGCCTTCAGCCGGCTGCTCGAGCAGGCGGTCGACGGCATCATCGTCGTGCTGGAGGCGCACATCGTCGACCGCGGCGACGTGGAGCTGCCGCCGGGCCTCTCGGTCGTCGTCGTCGACTCGACCGAGCGGCCGGACTACCCCCAGGTCGACACCGACCAGGCGGAGGGCGCCCGCCAGGCGACGGAGCACCTCCTCGCCCTCGGCCACCGCACGGTGTGGCACATCTCCGGCCCGGCGGAGTCGTACTCGGCCGCACGGCGCGAGGAGTCGTGGCGGCGGACGCTGGAGGCGGCGGGCGCGCCCATCCCCGACGTGTTCCGCGGCGACTGGTCGACGGCTTCGGGATACCGCCACGGCCAGGAGATCGCCGCGCGTCCCGAGATCACCGCGGTATTCGCCGCGAACGACCAGATGGCGCTCGGCGTGCTCCGCGCACTGCACGAGGCGGGACGGCGCGTGCCCGAGGAGGTCAGCGTCGTCGGCTTCGACGACATGGCCGAGTCGGACTCGTTCTGGCCCCCGCTCACCACCGTTCACCAGGAGTTCGAGGCGATCGGCCGCCGCGCCCTCGAACTGCTGATCGCCGAGATCGAGGACCGCCCGGAGCCGGTGCGCTCCTCCGTGCTCCACACGCGCCTCGTGGTGCGCGCCAGCACGGCGCCCCCCGCCGCCGGCTGACCGCCGCCCGCCGCCAGCCCGGCTGCCTTCTCCGATCGTCGGAGATTTGCGCGCGTTCGTCGGAGATCCGAGCCTGATCGCCCCGAAACTCCCTCCGCAGAGCCCTGCGTCGGAGATTTGAGACCCGTTCTCCGACGATCGAACAGGAACCGACAGCACGAAAAAGCCCCGCTCGACGAGGAGCGGGGCATTCACTGTCTCAACCAGTGCTCTGTGCTTCAGCACAGTGCGCCACGAGGGATTCGAACCCCCAACCTTCTGATCCGTAGTCAGATGCTCTATCCGTTGAGCTAGTGGCGCATGATCCGCACGCGGACCGGATTAGAGCTTACATGACCCCATCCAAGACCGCCAATTGGCGACGGAGGGCGACCTGGCGGTACGACGTCTCGATGAGTTCGGACGTCTCCGACCAGTCGCCGGCCCCACGGTCCAGCTCGATCGCCAGCCAGCCGCTCGGGCCCCAGTACTTCGGGACGAACACGCGCGGGTCCTGACGCCATGCCGGCGCCTCGGCCGGGTCGGGCTTGAACACCAGGGTGTCCGTGTGGTCCATCGTCGCCCCGAGCACGGCGAAGGCGCGCCCGGATGTGCCCGCCTTCCAGGACGGGCGCCCGTGGTTCAGCGTCTCCACGGCCTCCGGGAGCCGCAGGCACAGCGCACGCACCCGCTCCACCAACGGGTCGCCCGGCTCGAACAGCAGGGGATGCTCCATCAGTGCACCGCCCCTCTCACCGGAACACCTCGTCCAGGAAGCACACCAGTTCGCGCCAGCTGCGCGCGTCGGCGACCGGCCGGTAGTTGTCGCGGCCCGGGATGGTGAAGGCGTGCGGGGCGCCGGAGTAGATGGTCACCTGCCAGTCCACGTGCGGCGCACCCCGCAGCTCCTCCTCGAAGGCGACGACGGCCTCGTCCGGCACGACCGGGTCCGAGCCGCCGGTCAGCACCAGCAGGGATGCCGCGATCTGGCCGGCGTCGGACGGGTCGTGGGCGATCAGCCCGCCGTGGAACGAGACGACGCCGCGCGCCGGTGCGCCGGTGCGGGCGAACTCGAGCGCCGCCGTCCCGCCGAAGCAGTAGCCGATGACGGCGAGGCGCGCCGGGTCGACGGCGGGATGCTGCCGCAGCCAGCTGAAGCCGGCCGCCACGCGCGAGCGGAGCAGCGGGAGGTCGCGGTAGTACTTCCCGGCCTCGGCGGAGGCGTCGTCGCCGGTCGCCGGCCGCACGTCCGCGCCGAAGAGGTCAGCGGCGAAGGCCACGTATCCGCGCCGGGCCAGCATCTGCGCGCGCATGCGGACGTTGTCGGCGACGCCGAACCAGTCGTGCAGCACCAGCACGGCGGGCTTGCGCTCGTCGGCCTGCGCATCCCGGGCCAGGTAGCCCTCCAGCGCCAGTCCCTCGTGCTCGTAGGCCACTGTCTCGGCCTCGATCACGGAGTGCTCGCCGATCGGCACCTGCTCGAGCAGGGCCTGGTACGCGGGCGCGAGGGAGGGCGACGGGGTGTCGAACGTCACGGGTGGACTCCAGGGTTCTCGAGTCGCACGGACGGCGGGTGCCGCCGGCGGCCTGGGCTGCTGTGACCTCGGTCGCGGAACGCGCGGGAACCCTCGGGTGCGGGTCGGGATCCCACGGTTTCACCCTACCCCGCTTCCCCCGCGCGACGGCGGACGTACGATGGGCCCATGACCACGGAGTTCAGCGACCAGACGGATGAGAGCCGCTACGCGATGCACGTCGACGGCGAGCTGGCTGCGGTGCTCGACTACCGCATCCTGGGCGACGCCATCTCGCTGACGCGGGCGTACACGGCGCCGAACCAGCGCGGCAAGGGGTACGCCGGTCAGCTGGTGGAGTGGGCGGTCGACGACATCGAGAAGAACGGGACGCTGCACATCGTGCCGATGTGCTCGTACGTCGGCGACTGGTTCGACAAGCACCCCGAGCGCGCGGCGCTGCTGCAGCGCCGCGCCGGCTGACCACGCGATGATCCGCGCGGGGGACACGGGACCGTCGCGCCTCGTGGCCCGCGTGTCCCGGTTCGGCGACGCCTCCGCGATGGTGCTGGCCCGCGCGCCGATCCGCCCGCCCCGCGGCAACGAGGTCGTCGTGCGGGTGACGCATGCGTCCCTCGGGGCGACGGATCTGCTCGCCCGGCGCGGCGGCTACATCCTGCATCCCGTCCCCGGATTTGTGACCGGCTACGACTTCGTCGGCGAGCTCCTCACGGAGTCGGCCGTGTCGCTTGCCCTGGGTCTCCGCTCGGGTGCGGTGGTCGCCGGCGTCCTGCCGCGGATGGGCGCGCACGCCACGTTCCTCACGCTCGCGCCGACGCTGCTGGTCGCGGTGCCGCCCGGGCTCGACCCGGCGACGGCGGCCGTGCTGCCGCTCGACGCGATCACCGCGGCGCACGCACTGGAACTCGCGGGCCCGGCCCGCAGCGTCCTGGTGCAGGGCGCGTCCGGAGCAGTGGGGGCGCTCGCCGCACAGCTGGCCCTGCGCACCGGCGCGACCGTGGTCGGCACCGCGTCCGCCCGGACGGCGGACCGGGTCCGTGCGCTCGGCGCGCACGTCGTCGACCACACCGACCGCGACTGGCCCGCGCTCGTCAGGCAGGCGGCGGGAGGGGCGGTGGATGCGGTCATCGACCACACGGGGACGGAACGGGTCCGCGACGTGCTGGCCGCCGACGGCGTGCTGGTCCGCACGGGCTTCGCCGGGCGTGCCGGGCACGAGCGCTCCGACGCCCTGCGGGGTGCGGCGACCGCGGCCCGCGACCGGCGGGAGCGCGTGTGCAGCGCGCCCCTGTACGTGGCGACCCGGCGCAACGCCTACCGGCGCACCCTCGCTCGCCTGCTGGCGGACGCGGCAGACGGGTCGCTGCGCGTCGCCGAGCCGCTGGTCCAGCCGCTCGCGGACATCTGGGAGGCGCACCGTGCGGCAGAGGCGGCTCCCGCCGGCGCCAAGGTCGTGCTCACGACGGCCTGACGCGTCGGCGGCCGGGCGGCCCGACGACCAGGTGAGGCAGCGCGGTTAGAACGCGAACATCTGACCGAGCACGATGACCGCGATCAGGAACAGCACGACGATCGTGGCGATGACGATCACCGCGCGCGCCGACAGCCGGGCGATCCCGAAACCGACGATGAACGGCAGCGCCAGGCAGCCGAGCGCGAGCACCCACCAGAAGGCGGCGAACCCGCCGGCCGACGCCGACTCCAGCCGTCCCCCGAACAGCTTCTGGGTGGCGGGATGCGTCGCGAAGGCGATGCACGCGGACAACGGGTAGGCGATGAGCACCGCGGTGATCAGGCCGGCGAACGCGCCCCACAGCCCGCGCTTCTCGCCGAGCTGGAGCGTCTCCTCCTGATGCGGTCCCTGCCTGCTCTTGGTGCTCATGGCGCACAGCATAGCCAGCGGCCCGCGGACGGCGGTATGCAGCGATCGAGTCCGCTCCCGCGGGCTCAGAAGTCGTCGGGGGATCCGATGACGACGGGCACGCACTCCGTGAAGCGGTAGCGGATCAACTCCGGCCAGAGGGTGGAGTCGCACAGGTCGAACACGTCCATCACCGCAGCCCCGCCGATGTGCGACGGGAGGCGCAGCTCGAACGGCGGCTCGCTGGTGCGTTCGAACTCGATCTCGAACGCGGTGTCTTCGCGCTCGAGCACGGCGAGGACCGTCTCCATGGTCGCCTCCTTCGCGCAGCGGATCGATGTAACCCACGGATACGCCTCCTGAGCCGCCGGGCAAGCCCCCAGAGGTCACGGATCCGCTACGACGTTCTCCCAGCGTGCTATGTGGCACTCAGTGTCATAATCGATTCCACGCTCGACACACCCGAGCATCCCGAACGAGGAGGACGACGATGACCGACCCGAAACCGCTCACCGCGCACAGCACCATCGGAGAGTGGCTGGCCCACCCGAAGGGCGCGCCACTGATCCAGGGGCTGCTGGCCCAGTCCGGCGTGAACGAGGAGATGCTCGCGCCGGTGCGCGGCCTCCCGCTCCAGCAACTCGTGGCCATGAGCCAGGGCCAGCTCCCGCAGTCCGTCGTCGACGGACTGGTGCTTCAGGCCAACGACGGCGTCATGCCGGAGGATGTCGAGACCGGATGGGTCGAGAAGGTCACGCCCGGCCGCTTCGACGGTCGCACGGTGATCGTGACCGGGGCGGCGTCCGGGATCGGCCGGGCCACCGCCTCCCGGATCGCCCGGGAGGGCGGTCGCGTGATCGCGGTGGACATCACCGCGGAGCGGCTGGCAGACCTCGCCGCGTCCCTTCCGGACGGCTCCATCGAGACCGTTGTCGGCGACATCACACGCCAGGAGGACATCGACGCCATCGTGGCCGCCGCAGGCGAGCGGATCGACGCGCTCGCGAACATCGCCGGCGTTAACGACGACTTCTCGCCGGCCCATGAGACCTCGGATGCGGTGTGGGACCGCACCATCGGCATCAACCTGACCGGCGGGTTCAAGCTGACCCGCGCGGTGCTGCCGGCGATGCTGGCCGCGGGCGCCGGATCCATCGTCAACGTGGCCTCCGAGGCAGGGCTCCGCGGCAACGCCTCGGGCACCGCGTACACGGTCTCGAAGCACGGAGTCGTCGGGCTCACCCGAAGCACGGCGTTCATGTACGGACCGCAGGGCATCCGGGTGAACGCGGTGGCTCCGGGCGGGGTGGCGACGGGCATCCCCATGCCGGCGCATCCCTCGGAGGCGGGCACGGCGCGCCTGACGCCGTTCCAACAGCAGATCCCGACGATCGCGACCGCGGAGCAGCTGGCCGCATCCATCACGTTCCTGCTGAGCGACGACGGCGTGAACATCAACGGCGCCGTGCTGCCGAGCGACGGCGGCTGGTCCGTCCAGTAGGCCCTCGGCGCCGTTCCCGGGGTGACCGGCCGGGCGGACGTAGCGGCGCTCAGTCCCGCTGCGTCCGCACCGCGCGGACGACGGCGACCGCTCCGGCGATCAGGGCCGCACCGGTCAGGAGCCGGCGGGTCTGCGCCCGGCGGCCGCCCCATCCACCGCTGACGCTCAGCGGCTCGCCAGAGGGGGAGAACAGATTGCCGGTCGTCGGCCCGGACGGCTTCGAGCGGAACTGCCCGAGCTCCGTCTGGCGCGCGATGGCCGCCTCCACGGTCGCAGGCCGCTTCGTGTGCTGACGGACCAGGGTGCGCCCGGCGGCCGTGACGGTGCGCTCGCCACGGGCGGGGTGCTTCCAGGCGGCGAGGATCTCGTCGACCGCGCGGCTCGGCGGGTACACCGGCGGGAGCGCCCGGACCTCACGGCCCGAGCGGTTGCCGGCGTGCTGGAAGATCGGGGTGTCGAGCGCCGGTGGGAGCACCGTGACGACGTGCACCGGCGACTTCGCGAGCGCCAGCTCGGAGCGCAGACTGCGCCCGAAGGCGATCACCGCCGCCTTCGACATCGAGTAGGCGGCGCTGTACGGCTGGGGCACCTCGCCCAGGATGGACGCGACGTTGACGATGACACCCGAGCGCTGCGACCTCATCACCCCCAGCGCGCTGCGCACGCCGTTGGCGTACCCGCGGATGTCGACGTCGAGCACCCGCTCGAACTCGGCGGCCGGCTGCTCCCAGAACCGGGCGTAGGAGCTGACCGCTGCGGCGTTCACCCACAGGTCGAGCCGTCCGTAGCGCGCGATGGCCGTGTCCGCTGCGCGATCGCCCGTCGCCGGATCCGTGGTGTCGCCCGCGACGGCGACGGCATCCCGCGCACCGTGCGCCCGGGCTTCGGCGACCACGTCTTCGAGCCCGGCAGCGCCGCGTGCCACCAGGACGAGGCGGGCGTGGCGCCGCGCGAAGGCGAGGGCGGTGGCCCTCCCGAGCCCGCTGGATGCTCCGGTGATGACGACGACAGGGGATGCGCTCATGCCGGTCACCGTAGGCGGCGCGGAGGTCCTAGGGCAGGCCTTGACAGCTCGCAGTGCCGGAGACGGGCGCGCGCGACGGGGATGCGGCGGGACCATACGCGCCCGGTGCCCGGCGGGGAAGGGTCTGCCGCTCCGCGCCGCGTCGTCCGATCATGGCCGCATCTCTCGAGAGGAGCACCCATGTCCACCCACGACACCGACACGGGCACTGGATTCCGGCGCGCCAAGCGTCCACGTTCCGTCATCGCGGGGCCGTACGGGCACCCGTTCCACGCGACCGTCGTCACCATTCCGATCGGGGCATGGACCGCTGCGGTGGTCTTCGACATCGCCGCGCTGCTCGGCGCCGCCCCGGAGGCGCTCGCGACCGGAGCGCTCTGGCTCGTGGTCATCGGCATCATCGGCGCGGTCGTCGCCGCGGTCTTCGGACTGCTCGACTTCTCGCAACTGCCCGCCGGCACCAAGGTCCGGCGCACGGCCCTCTGGCACCTCGCCTTCAACTCGACGGCGGTCGTGCTCTTCGTCATCAGCGCGATCGTCCGTGCGGGCGACCCGAGCAGCCCGAGCGTCGCCGGGTTCGTGCTGGCCCTGATCGGCATCCTCGTCGTCGGCGTGTCCGGCTTCCTCGGCGGCGAGCTCGCCTACCGGCACGGTGTGCGGGTCGCCGACGAGCAGGATCAGGAGCGCGCCTACACCCGATGACGCAACGGACCCGTCAGATCACGCCCGGCTCGACCGGCTACGGTGACCTCATGTCGCGCATCCAGGACGTCGCCCGCGATTCGTTCGGCTGGGACCCGCTGCGGCCCCGGCTCGCCGAGGCGATGGAGGTGCTGCTCGCCGGCGGCGATGTCCTCGCCGTGATGCCGACCGGGTACGGCAAGTCGTCCCTGTACCAGGTGACCGGCACGGTCCTGGGCGGCGTCACGATCGTCGTCTCGCCGCTGATCTCGCTCCAGGAGGACCAGGTGCGGTCCCTCGGCGAGGCGACGGATGTGCCGCGTGCGTTCGCCATCAACTCCTCCGCCGGACAGCGGGAGCGCGAGCGGGACTGGGAGGCGCTGGAGTCCGGTGAGCCCGGGTTCGCCTTCCTGGCGCCCGAGCAGCTGGCCAACCCGGAGGTGCGCGAGCGGCTGGCCGCGCTGCCGGTGTCGCTGTTCGCCGTGGACGAGGCGCACTGCGTCTCGTCGTGGGGTCACGACTTCCGTCCCGACTACCTCCTGCTCGGCGGAGTCATCGACGAGCTCGGCCATCCGCCGGTCGTCGCCATGACGGCGACGGGAGCCCCGCCGGTGCGCGCCGAGATCGCGGAACGGCTCGGGATGCGGCGTCCGCGGCTCTTCGCCACCGGCTTCGACCGGCCGAACCTCCGGCTGGAGGTCCGCCGCTACGAGGAGGACTCGGAGAAGCGCACGGCGGTCGTGGAGCACGTCCGCGAGCTGGACGGGTCGGGACTCGTCTACACCGCCACGCGGAAGGACGCGGAGCTGTACGCCGAGCAGCTGGAGGGCGACGGGGTCGCGGCCGCCGCCTACCACGCGGGGCTCAAGCGGGCGGAGCGCGACGACGTCTACGAGCGGTTCATGGACGACCGGGCCCGGGTGGTCACCGCGACCAGCGCCTTCGGCATGGGCATCGACAAGCACGACGTCCGCTTCGTCGTCCACGCCTCGGTGACGGACTCCCTCGACAGCTACTACCAGGAGGCCGGACGGGCCGGCCGCGACGGCGAACCGGCCGTCGTGACCCTGCACTACCGGCCGGAGGACTTCGCGCTGACGAAGTTCTTCTCCGGCGGCGGCCCGGATGCGGACGAGCTCGCCCGGGTGTTCGCCGCGGTGAAGAAGGAGCCGGGGCTCTCGCGCTCCGACCTGGCCGAACGGACCGGGATCAGTGTCCGCTCGCTCGGCCGTCTGCTGGGGCTGCTGCGCGACGCGCGGGTACTGGGCGGGAACGACGACGAACTGACGGCGGAGGACGTCAGACCGGGGGAGGCGGCCTCCCGCGCGGTCGAGGAGTCGGAGGCGCGGCAGCGGATCGAGCACTCCCGGTCGCAGCTGATGCAGGAGTATGCCGAGACGGGAATGTGCCGCCGACAGTTCCTCCTCGGGTACTTCGGCGAGGAACTGCCCGCGCCGTGCGGGAACTGCGACACCTGCGCATCCGGCAGCGCCTACCGCTGGGCGGAGGAGCATGACGCGGCCGGCGAGGACCCGTTCCCGCTCGCCGCGCGCGTCTCGCACGAGACCTGGGGCGCCGGCGTCGTGATGCACACCGAGCGCGATCGGCTCACCGTGTTCTTCGACGCGGCAGGCTACAAGGTGCTCTCGCTCGCGGCGGTCCGCGAGGGTGGGCTCTTGGAGGTCCTCGGACCGGCGGCCTGACCGGCGGCCCGGCCGGCGGCTCGACCGGCGCCCTGACCGGCGGCCCGGCCGCGCGTCAGCTGCGCCCGATCGCCCGGGCGGACGCCACCGCCGCGTCGACCCCGTCGAGCCACGGCTCCCCGTGCCCCGGCAGGAGTACGCGCGCTCCCGTCGCGCGGATCGCGTCGAGCGATCGCAGCGCCTGCGCCGAGTCGGCGGTGGCCGCGCCCGCGATGATCTGCGCGCCCGGGATGCCCTTGTACGGATCGAGCGTGACGATCGCGTCCCCGCTCAGCAGCGTCTCCCGATCCGGCAGCAGCAGTGCGCAGTGGCCGAAGGTGTGCCCCGGTGTGAAGACGACCTCCGGGCGCCCGGGAAGGTCGAGGACGCCCGCGCCGGGCAGCTCGAAGACCTCCTCGACGCCTTTCACCTTCAGGGCGCCGGCCCGGATCATGCCGGCGACCGGGCCCAGCGAGCGCGGGTAGACGAGCGGGTAGACGAACGGCGTGTGCTCGCGCCGGTACCGGTACGGGTGGGCGGCCAAGTGCTTGTCGCCGGCGTGCACGAACACCGGTACCCCGAGCTCCTCGATCGCGCGCTTCGCGAATCCGACATGGTCGAAGTGGCCGTGCGTGAGCACGATGCCCTGCAGGTCGCGCATCCGGAGGCCCATCTCGTGGGCCGAGCGGATGAGAGGCCCCCACGTGTGCGGGAACGCCGCATCCACGAGCGTCCACATGTCGCCGTCGGCGAGCAGGTAGCAGTTGGTGAAGGCGTGCTCGAGGCGGTGCACGCCGGGTACGACCTCGGGTGTCAGGCGCGGCGCGGCCCGCCGCCGGTCGGGCGTCACGGCAATGGTGCGGGTCACGGGGCCTCCCATCGTTCTGCTCCGTGTCTACGCGCGGCGCCGACGGCGGTGGAGGGGTTGACAGCGGATCCCGCCAGGCCGTTCCACGACGGCACGCCAGCCTCTATGCTGGTCCGCGACAAGGGGGAATCTTATGGGTGGCATCGCTGTGCACGAGTTCATCTCGCTGGACGGTGTGTTCGAGGATCCGAGCTGGACCGCCGAGTTCGGGTTCGATCCGGAGATGGGCGACGACATCGGACGTCTCACCCGCGCCTCCGACGCCATCCTGCTCGGCCGCCGCACCTTCGAGATGTTCGCCCCGGCGTGGTCGCAGCGCACCGCGGCCGACGACCCGGGGGCGCCGTTCTTCAACGACAGCCCGAAAGCCGTGGTCAGCTCGTCGCTCGACGACGAGACCGCAGAGCGCACGTGGCGCAACTCGCGGTCGCTGGGCGCCTACGATCCCGCGCGCATCCGCGAGTTCGCCGACTCCTTCAGCGGCGGCGTGTACGTCAGCGGCTCGGGGTCGCTCGTCCGCTCGCTGCTCGCCGACGGGCTGCTCGGCTCCCTCCACCTCTTCGTCTATCCGCTCGTCCGGGGCACGGGCGCACGCCTCTTCCCCGACGGCAGCACGCCCGCGCAGTTGCGGCTGCGCCACCACGACGCCTACGACAACGGCGTCCTGCATCTCCACTACACCGCCGTCTGACCGCTTTTCGGATTGAGGCCACTCCGCGTCCTCAATCCCCGCTAGCGTCGGTCACGCCGCATCACCGGCGGTCATATCCATCACACAGCACACCCGGGAACAACTGTGACTCTGCTTCGCCTATCGCTTCGCTTCGTGCGCCCGTATTGGCGCGCGGTGACCGCGGTCGTGGTCCTCCAACTGATCGCGACCATGGCCGCCCTCTACCTGCCGACCCTCAACGCCGACATCATCGACAAGGGCGTGGTGAAGGGCGACACCGACTTCATCTGGCGCACCGGCGGCATGATGCTGGTCGTCTGCTTCGTGCAGGTGATCGCCGCCGTCGCCGCCACCTACTTCGGGGCCCGCGCCTCGATGTCCGCCGGCCAGGACATCCGCCGCTCCTTCTACCGCAAAGTGGATGCGCTCCCCTCGCTCGATCTCGCGCGCTGGGGTACCCCGACACTGATCACCCGCAACACGAACGACGTGCAGCAGGTGCAGATGCTGCTGCTCATGACCTTCAACTTCATGGTGTCGACGCCGATCATGTGCATCGCCGGCATCATCTTCGCGGTGCGCGTCGACGCCGGGCTGTCGTGGCTGATCTGGGTGTCGGTCGCCGTGCTCTTCGTCGTGGTCGGCATCCTCGTGGCGGTGCTGCTGCCGATGTTCCGCATCATGCAGGAGCGGATCGACGGCGTGAACGGCGTGATCCGCGAGCAGATCGTCGGCATCCGCGTCATCCGCGCGTTCGTGCGCGAGAAGTTCGAGACGGATCGCTACGACGACGCCAACGCCGCGCTCACCCGGATCTCGGTGAAGGTCGGCAACGTGTTCGTGCTGATGTTCCCGGTCATCATGCTCATCCTCAATGCGGCGACGGTCGCCGTGCTGTGGTTCGGCGGGCACCGGGTGGATGCCGGCGACATCCAGATCGGGGCGCTCACGGCGTTCCTGCAGTACCTGCTGCAGATCCTCGTCGCCGTCATGATGGGCGTCTTCATGGCGATGATGATCCCGCGCGCCATGGTCTGCGCGGAGCGCATCGAGGAGGTGCTGGGCGCGGTGCCGAGCAGCTCCGCCGAGGGCGGAGCGGCGGCCGGAGCCCCGCGCGACGGACGGGTCGAGGTCGACCGCGTGACGTTCGGCTACCCGGGGGCCGAGAAGCCCGTGCTCAACGACGTGTCGTTCACCGCCGAGGCCGGCCGTGTGACCGCGATCGTCGGATCGACCGGGTCCGGCAAGAGCACGCTCGTGTCGGTCATCGCCAACCTCTTCACGCCGCAGAAGGGCCACGTCCGCATCGGCGGCGTCGAGGTCGACGGGCTGAGCCGCGCCCAGATCGCCGGCGTGCTCGGGCTCGTGCCGCAGCGTCCCTACCTCTTCTCGGGGACGATCGCGAGCAACCTCCGTTTCGGGCGTCCCGACGCGACGGACGACGAGCTGTGGGAGGCGCTGCGGATCGCTCAGGCGGAGGACTTCGTCCGCGCCAAGGAGCACGGCCTCGACGAGCGCATCGCCCAGGGCGGCACCAACGTCTCGGGCGGCCAGCGCCAGCGGTTGTGCATCGCGCGTGCGCTGGTGGCGCGGCCGCAGGTGTTCCTCTTCGACGACTCGTTCTCGGCGCTCGACGTCGCGACGGACGCCCGGTTGAGACGGGCGCTCGACGACGCCACCGGTGATGCCGCGGTGATCGTCGTCGCGCAGCGGGTGTCCACCATCCGCGAGGCCGACACGATCATCGTCATGGACGACGGACAGGTCGTCGGCCAGGGCACCCACGACGAACTGATCGAGACGAACGAGACGTACCGCGAGATCGTCGAGTCGCAGCTGAGCCTGGAGGTGGCCTGAGATGGCGCGCACCACGGAACGCAAGAAGCGCGGCGGCCGCCCGGAGGACGGCCAGACGCCGACCGCGAAGGACATCGTCCTCGACGAACTGGAGGAGGAGTACGACTTCACGCCCACCGAGGCCGACGGCGACATGTTCGGCGGCGCGCCGGCCAAGAAGGCGAAGAACTTCTGGCCGTCGTTCAAGCGGCTCATGAGCCTGCTGAAGCCCGAGTGGCTCGGGATGGCGTGGGTCACCCTCCTCACGGTCGTGTCGGTCGTGCTCGTCGTCATCGCGCCCAAGATCCTCGGCGATGCGACCAACGTGATCTTCCGGGGCGTCATCGCCTCGCAGCTCCCTCCGGGGGTGCCGGTCGACCAGGTCATCGAGCAGCTGCGCGCCTCGGGCCAGAACCAGCTCGCGGACGTCGTGGCCGCCTCCGGCGTCACCACCGGCGAGGGGATCGACTTCACCGAGCTCGGGCGTCTGCTGCTGATCGTGCTGACGATGTACCTCGTCGCGTCGCTGCTGCAGTGGTGGCAGGGCTACCTGCTCAACGCCCTGGTGATGCGCGTCGTCTACGGTCTCCGCAAGGACGTCGAGGCGAAGCTCAACCGGCTGCCGCTGAGCTACTTCGACACCCGGCAGCGCGGCGACCTGATGTCGCGCGTGACCAACGACGTCGACAACATCCAGACGGCTCTGCAGCAGGCGTTCTCGCAGCTCATCCAGTCCGTGCTGATGGTGATCGGCATCGGGATCATGATGTTCATCGTGTCGTGGCAGCTCGCGCTGATCGCGCTGATCTCCATCCCGCTCTCCGGTGTCATCGCCGGAGTGATCGGGTCGCGCTCGCAGAAGCTGTTCACCACGCAGTGGGCCTCGACCGGCGCGCTCAACGGGCACATCGAGGAGTCGTACTCGGGGCTCGACCTGGTGCGCGCGTTCGGCCGCGACGAGGTCATGCTCGCCGAGTTCGACTCGCGCAACGCGACCCTGCACAAGGCGCAGGTCGGCGCGCAGTTCGTCTCCGGCAGCATCATGCCGGCGATGAACTTCGTGTCGTACCTCTCCTACGTGCTGATCGCGGTGGTCGGCGGACTGAAGGTCGCGGCCGGTCAGCTGACCATCGGCGACGCGACCGCCTTCATCCAGTACTCGCGGGAGTTCTCGCAGCCGATCGGCCAGATCGCCGGCATGGCGAACATGCTGCAGTCCGGTGTCGCCTCGGCGGAGCGGACGTTCGAGTTCCTCGACTCCGAGGAGCAGACGCCCGACACGGCCACCGAGCACCTGCCGGAGCGCGCCGACGGCCGGGTCGAGCTCGACCACGTCGACTTCTCCTACGAGCCGGAGACGCCGCTCATCACCGACCTGTCGCTCAGTGTCCAACCGGGCAGCACGGTCGCGATCGTCGGCCCGACCGGTGCGGGCAAGACGACGCTGGTCAACCTGATCATGCGGTTCTACGAGCTGAACGGCGGAGCCATCCGCCTCGACGGCATCGAGACCACGCACCTGTCGCGGGCCGAACTCCGCGGCCAGGTCGGGATGGTGCTGCAGGACGCCTGGCTGTTCTCGGGCACGATCCGCGAGAACATCCGCTATGGACGTCTCGACGCCACCGACGACGAGGTGATCGCGGCGGCCAGGGCCACCATGGTCGACCGCTTCGTGCGCCAGCTGCCCGACGGGTACGACACCGTGATCGACGCCGAGGGCGGCAACGTCTCGGCCGGCGAGCGGCAGCTGATCACCATCGCGCGGGCGTTCATCGCGAACCCGTCGCTGCTCATCCTCGACGAGGCCACCTCGTCCGTGGACACCCGCACCGAGCTGCTGGTGCAGCACGCGATGGCTGCTCTGCGCACGGACCGCACGTCGTTCGTGATCGCGCACCGGCTGTCCACCATTCGGGATGCGCACACCATCCTGGTCATGGAGAGCGGCCGCATCGTCGAGCAGGGCGACCACGCCACCCTGCTCGCCCGGCGCGGCGCGTACTACGACCTGTACATGACGCAGTTCCGCGGAGGCGACGCCGAAGCGGAGCAGGACCGCGAGGAGCAGCAGCAGAGCCGGTCCGACGTGGCCGAGGAGCTGGCGGCGCCGTAACGCGAGCCGCGGCGACAGCGGGATGGTGCACGGGCGGCCGAGCGGGGTTGAGGCCGCCCGTGCACTGCAGACTATCCAATGACGGCCGCTCCGGGGTCGGCAGTCGATTGACGGTTGCGCACGGATGTGCGGCTAGAACGCGTGGTTCATCCCGCGCAGCTATATACGGATTCGCGCGACGCCCGGCCGGTCAGCCGTCGGCTTTCGGGGGCACCCACGCCGGTGCCGGGCCGATCCCGGCGTTGATCCGCGCGCTGATCTGCCGGAGCTGCGCGACCTGGGCCCGGGTGAGCCGGTCGAAGACCAGTTCCTGAACGAGCGCGTGGTGCGCCGGGGTGGACCGGCCCACCAGCTCGTGCCCGGCGTCGGTGAGGATCGCGAGCGTGAATCGGCCGTCCGCCGGGTCGGTCTGCCGGCGCGCCCAGCCGTTCTTCTCGAATCGGGAGATCGCACGCGAGAGGCGCGACAGGGTGCTGCTGGCGTATCCGGCGAGCGTGCTCATCCTCAGCGTGCGGTCGGGCGCCGTGTCCAGCGCGAAGAGCAGGCCGTGCTCGTAGTGGGTGAGACCGCTGTCGCGCTGCAGTTGTGCGTCGAGCGCTGCCGGCAGCCGCTCGAGGAGTGTGGCGATCGCCGCCCAGGCTGCGAGCTGATCGGGGTCGAGACCGGACGGGGGGAGTGCTGCGGTCATGACCGGAGTCTAACGGACTTGCTCAAGCAAGTCAGCAGCGGTAGTGTCACTTGCCTAGGCAAGTCAATGACCGGCACGAGGTGCCGCAGGAAGGATCGAGCATGGACCTCCAGCTCGCGGGCAGAAGCGCATTCGTCAGCGGATCGACACGGGGCATCGGATTCGCCGTGGCGGATCGGCTCGCCGCGGAGGGCGCACGGGTCGTCCTGAGCGGCAGGCATCCGGAGACTCTGGAGGCGGCCGTGACGCGGCTGCGGACAACGCACCCGGGGGTCGAGCATTCCGGCGTGGTCGTCGACTTCGCCGACCCGGCCGGCATGGACGCGCTCCTGGACTCGGACGCACTCGGTGAGATCGACATCCTCGTCAACAACGTCGGGATGTTCGGGCTCGCGGAGTTCGAGACCATCGACGACGCGGAGTGGGCGCGCTACCTCGAGGTCAACCTGATGAGCGGCGTGCGCCTGTCGCGCCTCGCCCTCCCCGGCATGATCGAGCGGGGGTGGGGCCGCGTGCTGTTCATCAGCAGCGAGTCGGGCGTCAACGTCCCGGCCGACATGGTCCACTACGGCGTCACCAAGGCCGCGATGATCGCGCTCAGCAACGGCCTGGCCAAGCGGACGCGCGGCACCGCCGTCACGGTCAACACCGTCCTCGGCGGCCCGACCTACTCCGACGGCGTCGCCGACACGGTCGAGGCGATCGCTGCATCCCAGTCGGCCCCCGTCGACGCGGTGAAGGCCGCGATCATCGGTCAGAACAGCACCACGCTGCTCGAGCGCTTCATCGAGCCGGATGAGATCGCCTCGCTGGTCGCCTACCTGGCGAGCCCGCTCGCGTCGGCGACCAACGGCGCCGCTGTCCGGGCCGACGGCGGAGTGCTCACGGCGACGCTCTGACCGGGGGATTCCACCCGGTCAGAGCGCGGCCCCACCGCATCCACGAGCCGGTCGGCTCAGCGGCGCCCCACGAGCTTCGCGACCGTCCGCACCGCGAACACTCCGGCGAGCACCCACGGTCCCACCACGATGATCGGGTCGAGCCAGGTGTGCCTGAGGTCGGCGCGCTGCACCCCGAAACGGGACGAGATCGGATGGTGGCCCACCTCGCCGAGCACGCCCGACTCGGTGATCGGGTCGTCCGGGCGGCGTGACGCGAACGACTTCAGGTGCTCGGTGATCGCATCCACCCGGTCGCCGGCGACGAGCACCAGCCAGTGCGCCGTCTGGCCCTCGCTGTAGCGGTCGTAGGCGAATCGGCGGATGGCGCCGGACAGCCCGTGCAGCGGCTGCGCCGTGCCGAACACCGGTGTCAGCCGCTCGTGCTCGACCGAGCGCTCGCGGCCCCTCGTCGGCTCCTGCTGGACGGGCATGGTCCAGTGCGCGCCCGTCGCCTCCGGCGGTTCGAGGCGCTCGCGCGGGTGCGAGGGGCGGTCGGCCGGGTCGCTGTCGACGCCCCAGCCCGGGATCCTCTGGCGCAGCGCCTCGGGGTCGTACTTCTTGGTGTGGTCACTCGCCACGTACGGCATGTCGGTCTCCTTACTTCGGCGGTGGTCGTCCTACGCGGCGCTCGGCACCACGAGCGGCTTGATGATGCCGTCGAGCTTCGACGAGAACAGGTGGTACCCGTCCTGGATGTGCTCCAGCGGGATGCGGTGGGTCACGATGTCACTCGGCGTCAGGTAGCCGTTGCGCACATGCTCGAACAGGCGCGGCCACTGCCGCTTCACCGGGCACTGGTTGGTGTTGATGCGCAGCCCCTTGTTCATCGCGTCGCCGAACTTGACCGCGCTGAACAGCGGTCCGTAGGCGCCCATGACGGAGATGGTGCCGCCCTTGCGCACCGAGTCGATCGCCCAGTTCAGCGCGACCGGCGAGCCGCCCTGCAGCTTCAGCTTGGAGGAGGTGACGTGCTGCAGCACCGCCCCGTCGGCCTCGGCCCCGACCGCGTCGATGACGACGTCCGCCCCGAGGCCGTCGGTCGTGTGCTTGAGCATCCGGACGATGTCGCCCTCCTCGACGAAGTTGTACGTCTCGGCGTGCGCGAACGACCGCGCCTTCTCCAACCGGTAGTCGAGGTGGTCGATCACGATCACGCGCCCGGCGCCCATCAGCCAGGACGACTTGGCGGCGAACAGGCCGACCGGGCCGGCCCCGAACACCACGACGGTGTCGCCCTCCTCGATCTCGCCCAGCTGCGCGCCGAAGTAGCCGGTCGGCAGCGCGTCGGTGAGGAGCACGGCGTCCTCGTCCGACATCCAGTCGGGGATGACGGTCGGCCCGACATCCGCCAGCGGCACCCGCACGTACTCGGCCTGGCCGCCGTCGTAGCCGCCCGTCGTGTGCGAGTACCCGTAGATGCCGCCGACCGCGGTCGCGTTGGGATTCACGTTGTGGCAGTTCGAGTACAGCCCGCGCACGCAGAAGTAGCAGCTGCCGCAGAAGATGTTGAACGGGACCATCACGCGGTCGCCCACCTTCAGGTTCTGCACGTCCGGTCCGACCTCGTCGACGACGCCGATGAACTCGTGGCCGAACGTGTGCCCGATCCGTGTGTCCGGCATCATGCCGTGGTAGAGGTGCAGGTCTGAGCCGCAGATCGCGGCCAGGGTCACCCGGACGATCGCGTCGCCGGGATGCTCGATCCTCGGTCGGTCCTTCTCCTCGACCCGGATCTTGTACGGGCCGCGATAGGTCATTGCCAGCATGTGGGCTCCTTTCGTCGCGCCCAGTCCATGCCACCCATTCAGGGGAGTCGAGGAGTTGACACGTGGGCCCTGCCGTGGCCTTACACCGATTCGCTAGGCAAGTGAACGAGTTGCCGCCGTCGGGTTCCGGCCGTAGAACGGAAGCATGACGAAGGACGAACGCGCCTCCCTGCCCCCGGGCCCCGACTTCAAGTACGGCGGGTACACCGTGCGGCTGGAGCCGGAGCACGGCCGGACCGGACGCTGGCGCGTGGTCGACGACGAGAACTACTACGGGCTGATCGCCGCCTCGGAGCCGATCAACGGCGACCCGGAGGTGCATTTCGCGGCGCACTTCCCCGGCGAGGAGGAGATCCCGCCGATGAAGATCGTGCCGTTCTGGACGTCGGCGGCCGAATTCCTGCTGGACGCCGGCGAGGGGGAGCCCCTGTGGGGACTGCCGGACGACCGCACCGCGCCGCATCCCATCGTGGCCGAGGAGTTGGTGCCCCCGGCCGAAGACGCGCCCGGCGCGGATGCGGACGGCGGAGCGACCGCAGGCCAGACCGCCACCGAGACCGGCGCCGCCGACCCGGCGCCGGCGGAGCGGACGGACGTCGCCTGACGCCGGTCCGCCCCGCGAACGACGAAGGCCCGGAGCCGAACGGCTCCGGGCCTTCTCGTGAGCGGCGGACTAGGCGGTCGCGCCGATCGCGAAGCTGACGGCTCCCTGGTCGTCGACCTGCGCGTCGAGCACCTTGTCGTCGAGCACCTCGGCGGCCTGCGTCTCGAGGAAGATGCGGGCGCCGCCCGACTCGACCACCTGATCCGAAGCCTCCGGCTCCGGGGTGACGGCCGCCGCGAAGGCGGTGTTGTCGGGGTTGCTGCTGCTGATCCGCAGCCCGGCGGTCTCCTCGGGGGACTGCTCGGTCAGCGTCTTGACGATCGTGCTGGCGTTCTCCGTGAGGGTGAGCATGAGCTCTCCTTCCGTTCGATGGTCCAGGAGTGCACTACGTTCCCGCATCCCGTGGAGGGAGGCAACCGCCATGGAGGCCATTGCCAGGGAACACTCACGGCTTCTTACTCGAAGGCCTTCAGGATCTCGCGGTCGAACGCCTCGAGGTCGTCGGGCTTGCGCGACGAGACCAGCGTGAACGGTCCGTCGTCCACCACGACCTCCTGGTCCACCCAGGTGGCGCCCGCGTTGCGGTAGTCGGTCTGGAGGCTCGGCCAGCTGGTCAGCGTACGTCCGTCGACCACTCCGGCCTCGATGAGCACCCAGCCGCCGTGGCAGATCACCGCGATCGGCTTGCCGGCGTCGGCGAACGCCTTGACCAGCGACACCGCCTCCGGGAAAGTCCGGACCTGGTCGCCGTTCGCGACGCCGCCCGGGAGCACCAGAGCGTCGTAGTCGTCGGCGCTCGCGGCGTCGAGGGTCACATCCACCGGGAACGTGTCGGCCGGCGTCAGGTGGTTGAAGGCCTGTACCGTGCCCTGCTCCTTCGAGATCAGCGTCGGCGTGCCGCCGGCGTCGCTGACCGCTGTCCACGGCTGCACCAGCTCGGCCTGCTCGATGCCCTCCGGGCCCACCAGGAACGCGATGGTCTTGTCGTCCAATGCCATGTGTCGTTCTCCTTTCCTCTCCTCACCTGTACGCGCGGGGAGCGGCAGAATGAACCCATGCCGACCATCCCGCAGCTGACTCTCAACGACGGCAACGCGATCCCCCAGCTGGGCTTCGGCGTCTACAAGATCCCGGACTCCGAGACGGCGGATGCGGTGGTGGCGGCGCTGGATGCGGGCTACCGCCACATCGACACGGCGGCCTTCTACGAGAACGAGCGCGGGGTGGGCGAGGGCATCCGCCGCAGCGGCCTCGACCGGTCGGATGTCTTCGTCACCAGCAAGGTGTGGTGGACGGACAACGGCTACGACTCGACGCTGCGCTCGTTCGACCGGAGCCTGGAGCTTCTGGGCTTCGACACGATCGACCTGTACCTCATCCACTGGCCGGCACCGAAGAGCGACCGCTACGTCGAGACCTGGCGCGCGCTGGAGCGGGTGCGCGACGAGGGCCGCGCGCGGTCCATCGGCGTGGCCAACTTCCACACGCACCACCTCGACCGGCTGGCCCGGGAGACGGCCACGGTCCCGGCCGTGAACCAGGTCGAGCTGCACCCGTGGCTGCCGCAGGAGGAGGTGCGGGCCTACGACGCCGCGCACGGCATCGTGACGGAGGCGTGGTCGCCGCTCGCTCGCGGGCGGATCCTGGGCGACCCGACGCTCGACCGGCTCGCGGACAAGCACGGCGTGACACCCGCGCAGGTCGTCATCCGCTGGCAGCTGCAGCTGGGCAACGTCGTCATCCCGAAGTCGACCTCGCCGGAGCGCATCCGCTCGAACCTCGACGTGTTCGGCTTCGTGCTCGACGCCGAGGACCTCGCGGCCATCGCGGCGCTGGAGACCGGTGAGCGCACCGGGAAGGACCCGGACGATCTCGGCTGAGCCGTTCGTGCGGCTCGCGCCCGTGTGCCGCTAGGCTCACTCCAGCGACGGGTCGGAGCGTGCACGGTGCACGCAGGGCCACCCATGACACGTCGTTGGGGGAGTCTCTCGATGAAGGTCCGTCTCGTCGCCGTCGCCGGCGCGCTCGCCGTCCTCGCCGCAGCTCTGCTGCCCGCGGCGCCCGCCGCCGCCTGGCAGGTGTTTCCGCTCGCGCCGGCCGGGTCCATCGACACGGTGAGGGTGTCGTACGTCGGCACCGATTCCCGGCCGATGCTGCATCTCACCGGGTGGGCCGCGGACCTCAACGACCGTGGGGCGAACGGCCTCACGACGGCCGGCATCGAGTTCACAGCGGCTGCTCCCGGTGGCGCCCGGGTGAGCATCGGGTACGCCGAGAACCACGATTTCGCGTATCCGCGGCCGGACGTCCCGCGCGTCTACCCGACCGCCGGGCCGAATCAGGGCTTCGACTTCCGCTCCGGCTACCTTCCCGGCACGGGTCTCGTCAACGTCTGCGCCCGCCTGTACAACATCAACGCGCAGCCGTACACCGCCGTCTTCACCTGCTTCAACGTCGCGGTGCCCGCCACCCGTCCGCCGCTGGCGACGATCATCGGCCCCGTGACCAGTGGTTTCGCCACAGCCGGGTCGGCACTGACCGCGTCGCTCGCTGCTCCGAGCGGTGGCACCGACACGTACAGCTGGACCAGCTGGAACGGGCTCGGCGGCGGCAGCCCCGGAGGCTATCCGTTTCCGATGCCGGGCGCGACCTCGGCGACGTACACGTCGACGGTGGCCGATGTCGGCCGCGACCTCCGTGCCGTCGTGACCACGCGACTGCCGAGCGTGACCATCGAGCAGCAGACGGATCCGGTCGGCATCGACCTCCCGCTCTCCGGCGGCTGGTCCCGCGTCGCCTCCTCCGACCGCTTCGCCACGTCGGTGGCGGTCTCGCAGGCCGCGTTCCCCGATTCTGCGGCCGGCGTGCCGGTCGCCTACGTCGCCTCCGGCGTGACGTTCCCGGATGCGCTCTCGGCCGGCGCCGCCGCAGCGAAGAAGCACGGCACGCTCCTCCTCACGCGCCCCGGCGCACTCGACCCGAACGTGGCGGCCGAGCTGGTCCGCCTCCACCCGCAGCAGGTGATCGTGGTGGGCGGCGTCCAGGCGATCACGGATGACGTGGTCGCCGCGATCCGCGCGCTGCCGTTCTCGCCGGACGTCCGCCGGATCGGCGGCGCCGACCGCTTCGAGGTGTCCCGCGCGATCATCGACGACGCCTTCGGCACGAGCGCGCCCGACGTCTATGTGGTGACGGGCAACGCGTTCCCCGACGCCCTGGCCGCTGCCGCCGCCGCCGCGCAGACCGGTCGGCCGGTGCTGCTCGTGAACGGCTGGCTCGGTGCCGCCGATGCGGCGACGAAGGATGCGCTCCGCCGGTGGGGCACGACGCACGCCACCGTGGTCGGCGGTTCGGACGTGGTCACCGACGGCCTCGCCTCCACCCTCGGCGTCCCGGCGGACCGCGTCGCGGGGTCGGACCGCTTCTCGACCGCGGCCGAGCTGGCGCGGTCCCTCCCGCACACCGGCGTCACCTACATGGCGAGCGGTCTCAACTTCCCCGACGCCTTGACGGCGGCGGTGCTGGCGGTCGCGCATCCCGGACCGCTGCTGCTCGCCACGGGGTGGTGCGCCCCGGTCAGCGCCCTCTCCGCCATGCAGGACACGGGCGTCACGCGCCTGGTCGCCGTCGGCGGCGACGCGGTGCTGAACAGCAACTCCTGGTTCGACGCCTGCTGACCGCGGCCGCCGCGCGGCGCCGCTGACTGCGGTCGTTCGGAACGATTGCGCCCGGTCGACCCGGCGCAGACGTTCCGAACCGGCGCAGTCACGCCCGGGTCACGGCGCCCTCCTCACTCACCCGACGGGTGCGCCCCCACGACGTCGAGCAGCCACGCGAGCGCGAACGCCCGCTCCCGCCAGGCGGCGTAGCGCCCGGAGACCCCGCCGTGACCGGCGGCCATCTCGATCTTCAGCAGCGGGTCCGCATCCACCTCGCGCAGCTTCGCCACCCACTTGGCCGGCTCGACGTACAGCACGCGGGTGTCGTTCAGGCTGGTGATGGCGAGGATGCGCGGATAGTGCGTCTCATGCACGTTCTCCAGCGGAGAGTACGACTTCATGTAGTCGTACACCCCCGGGTCGTGCAGCGGGTCGCCCCACTCGTCCCACTCGATGACCGTGAGCGGCAGCGACGGGTCCAGAATGCTGGTCAGCGGATCCACGAAGGGCACCTCGGCGAGGATGCCCGCGAAGTCGCGCGGGGCCAGGTTCGCGACGGCGCCCATCAGCAGGCCGCCGGCGCTGCCGCCCTGCGCGGCCAGGCGCGACGGCTCCGTCCATCCGCGGTCGACGAGGTGCCGGGCCGCGGCGACGAAGTCGGTGAAGGTGTTCTTCTTGTGCAGCTTCTTGCCGTTCTCGTACCAGAGCCGGCCGAGCTCCCCGCCGCCGCGCACGTGCGCGATGGCGAAGACGACACCACGGTCGAGGAGGCTGAGGCGCGGGATGCTGAACGACGGGTCCATGCTGGCCTCGTACGAGCCGTAGCCGTACAGCACCAGGGGCGCCGGTTCGCCCGGGGTGACGAGGTCGTTGCGGTAGACCAGCGAGATCGGAACGCGGGCGCCGTCGGGGGCGATCGCCCACTCCCGGCGCTGCTCGAACAGGGACGGGTCGAACGCGCCGAGCACCGGCTGCTGCTTGCGCAGGGCGAGCTCGCCCGTCCGCACGTCGTAGTCGTAGACCGTGGAGGGCGTGACGAAGCTGCCGTAGCCGAGGCGCAGGAACGGCTGCGTCCACTCCGGGTTCCCGCCGACCCCCACGGTGAACAGCTGCTCGTCGAAGTGCAGCTCGTGCGGGGTGTCGTCGCCGGGATGCTCCCCGGCCGGGTCGGGCACGCGCGCGACGGCCACCCGCGTCATCCCCTCGCGGCGGTACTCGACGCTCACGAAGTCGCGGAACGCATCCACACCCTCCAGCCGCACGGCGGGGTCGTGGGGGAGGAGCACGCGGCGCGGCCCCTGCGGGTCGTCGGCCGAGACGCTGACGAGCTCGAAGTTGACGGCCTCGTGGTTGTGCACGATCAGCAGGCGGTCGTGGCCGCCGACCACCGCGTGCTCCACGTCGTACTCGATGCCCTCGACACGCGGCCACACCACCGTGAACTCGCCGGTCGGGTCGTCGGAGCGCAGCAGCCACGCCTCGCTGGTGATGTTGGAGCCGGCCTCGATCACGAGGAACCGCCGGCTGCGGGTCAGGCCGACGCCGATCCAGTACCGCTCGTCCGGCTCGTGGAAGACCTGCACGTCGTCCACCTCGGGCCCGTCGCCGACCCGGTGGCGCCAGACGGTGTCCGGCCGCCAGGACTCGTCGACGGTCGTGTAGAAGATGTAGGCGCCGGTCTGGTCGAAGAGCGCCCCGCCCGCCGTGCCGGTGATCTCGTCGGGGAAGGTCACGCCGTCGTCGGCCAGCGACCGGACGCGGAGCGTGTACCGCTCGTCGCCCTCGGTGTCGACCGCCCAGAGCAGCCGGGTGCCGTCCGCGCTGATGTCGAAGCTGCCGAGCGCGTAGAAGTCGTGGCCCTCGGCCTCCGCGTTGTCGTCGAGCAGGATCTGCTCGCCGGGGAGGCCGTTGCGCTGGGCGTCGTCGTCGAGGGTGGGCGGCGCCCAGTCGTCGGGGGAGGCGATCGGCGCGCGGCAGTGGATGCCGTACTGCTTCCCCTCCACCGTGCGGGTGTAGTACCACCAGTCGCCCTCGCGGACCGGGACGCTCAGGTCGGTCTCGCGGGTGCGCGCCTTGATCTCGTCGAAGATCTGCTCCCGCAGCAGCGCCAGGTGCTCGGTGCGCGCGTTGGTGTACGCGTTCTCCTCGTGGAGGTGGGCGGTCACCGCGGGGTCGTCCTTCGCGCGGAGCCACTCGTAGTCGTCGACGTAGACGTCGCCGTGGTGGATGCGTTCGACGGGCTTCTTCGGCGTGACCGGCGGGGTGAGCATGAGCCCAGGCTATCGGCCCGTGCCCACCCCGGCCCGGCTCACGGGCGGAGCAGGACCTTGCCGACGCGGCCGGGCCGGCCGCTCGCCTCGACGGCGGCGCGGATGTCCGCGAGGGCGTGGACGCCGGCGACCGGCAGGGTCAGGGTGCCGTCCTGGATGCGGGCGAACAGCTCCTGGAACAGCCGGTTGCGCTGGTCGGCGGGCATCTCGCGGCTGACCACGCTTCCCCAGAAGCCCTTCACGGTGGCCTGCTTGAAGATGATGTCGCCCGAGGCGAGCTCCAGCGTCGGGGACGCCATGGCGCCGAACACGACGAGTGTGCCGTTCACCGCGAGCGTCGAGAGCACGTCGCCGGCCGCCGAGCCGCCGACCGAGTCGACGCCGACGCGGAGCGGTGCGCCGTCGGTCAGGGCGGCGAGCTGCTCCCGCCAGTCGGCGTCGTCGGTCGCGATCACGCGCTCGATGCCCTGCGCCCGCAGCTCCTCGACTCCGGCGGCCCGGCGGACGAGCCCGACGACGTTGATGCCGCGAGCCGCGCCGAGCTGGGCGACCATGCGGCCGACCGCTCCGTTGGCGGCGTTCTGGATCAGCCAGTCGCCCTCCGCCAGGTCGAGCGACTCGAGCAGGCTGATCGCGCTGAACGGCATGGACACGAGCTGCGCGGCGGACTCGTCCGGCAGTGCATCCGGGACGGGGATGAGGCCCGCCGCGCGGGTGACGAAGTACTCCGCCCACACGCCGAAGGTGCCGCCTGTGACGACCCGCTGGCCGACCGTGAGCTGGTCGACGCCGTCGCCGAGCGCATCCACCACGCCCAGCGCCTCAGTGCCGGCCTGGGCGGGGAGCTCCGGCTTGAAGCCGTAGGTGCCGCGGACCGTCCACAGGTCGTGGTTGTGGATGGGCGAGAGCAGCATCCTCACGCGGACCTCGCCCGCGCCGGGCTCGGGGAGCGGGCGCTCGTCGACGGACAGGACCTCGGCCGGGTCGCCGAACTCGTCGTGGATCAGTGCCTTCATCGCTCAGTCCTCCGAGACCGTGATCGTGACGTCGATGTTGCCACGGGTCGCGTTCGAGTAGGGGCACACGGTGTGGGCGGCGTCGGCGAGGGCCTGGGCCTGCTCCGCCTCGATGCCGGGGAGGACGACTTCGAGCAGCACGGACAGCTGGTAGCCGCCCTCGCCGTTCGGCCCGATCTCGACGCGGCCTCCGACCGACGAGCCGTCGAGCTTCACCTTCTGGCTGCGTGCGACCGCCTGCAGTGCGGAGTGGAAGCACGCGGCGTAGCCCGCGGCGAAGAGCTGCTCGGGGTTGGTGCCCGCTCCCGAGCCGCCCATCTCCTTGGGCACGGCCAGGTCGAGGGCGAAGGAGCCGTCGCTGGTGGCGACCCGGCCGTCGCGGCCGGCGCCGGTGGAGAGGGCTTCTGCGGTGTAGAGGACGTTCATCTGTGCCTTTCAGGGTGTTTCGGTTGCCGGACGTGTTCAGTTCGCCGGACGTGTCAGTGCGCCGGACGTGTTCAGTTCGCCGCGGGGGCGGGTTGCTGCGCCGCGGCGTGCATGGTCTCCGTGAGCCGGTGCAGGGTATCGATGAGCGCTTCGGCCGCCTGCGCGTCCGGCAGGCCGGTCCCGGCCGCGATCCGGGCGGGGATGTGCGCGAGCTGAGGCCGCAGCTCCTGCCCGCGCTCGCCGATGGTCACCGTGACGACCCGCTCATCGGCGCTGCGGCGTTCGCGGCGCACGAGGCCGGCCTGCTCCATGCGGCGGAGCAGCGGGGACAGCGTCCCGGAGTCCAGCTGGAGGTGGTCGCCGAGCGACCCGACGGTCTGGTCGCCCTCCACCCACAGGGTGATGAGCACCAAATACTGGGGATAGGTGAGCCCCCACGGCTCCAGGAGCGTACGGTACGCCTGCGTGGTGGCACGCGTCGCGGCGTAGAGCGAGAAGCACACCATCTCATCGGTCACGGGCATGCCGTTATCGTTTCACACAACCAAGTTGTGCACAACTTAAATCAGGGTGCGTTCAGTCGCTTCCCAGTGCCCTGGTGACCCCGGATAGCCCGGCGCGGAGACGTGCAGGGTCGACGGGTTCCGCAAGCGCGGCGCGGGCTCGGGCGACGGCGGCCCGTACCCGGGACGTGGCGTCAGCGTCCTGGTCGGCGGTGTGCCCCGGGCGTCGCGTGAGGAAGCGGTCCAACGCCGCGGGGAGCGGTTCCACCGCGTCGATGCAGTCGATCGGAAGCGTCGGGCGCTCGCCTCTTCGCGGACGGGCCGCGTGCACCAGCCGGGTGGCGCGATGGGCCGGCGCCAGCTGACGGACGCGGTCGACCGCGGCGTCGACCTGCTGCCGGGCGGCCGTGCGCGCCGACGGATCTCCGGGATCGACCACGGCCGCGTCGGCCAGGGCTGCGAGGAGCTCCGAGAGGCGCCGGCGGAGAACGTCGATGCTGCGCACCGGCAGCACGAACCAGCTCGCCGCGATGCCGAGCGCCGCGCCGACCACGATCGCCAGCATCCGCTCGGCGAGCATCCCGGTCTCCCCGGTGAGCGTGGCGGTGCCGGTCAGCTGCTGGAGCAGAGAGAGCACGAGCGTGACCGTCAGCGCCCAGAAGGCGTAGCTGTAACCCCGCAGCCAGGTTCCGACGAACAGCGCAACGAAGATGACGACGACCCCCGCGAATCCCGACGCCTCCGGGGCCGCGTGGGAGGCGGCGACGGTGGTGAGGGCGGCGGCCGCGATCGTGCCGCCGAGGGCCCCCAGGATGCGCAGAGCGCTCTTGTGCAGCACGTCGCCGCGACCGCGGTTGCCGGAGCAGACGAGGAACGCCGTCAGCACCACCCACATCGCGTGGTCGGGGAACACGATCCAGCCGACGACGAACGCCGCCGTCAGGGCCACCGCCATCTGCAGGGCCATGCGGGTGCTGGCGGGGAGGCGCCGGCTCGGCGCGTTCGGCCGGGACCCGGATGAGGCGGACCGGTCGCGGGGCGGCCGGGGCGGCCGGGGCGGGGACGCGGCGGGCGCTGTGTCGCGCGCGGAGCGCTTCCGCCCGGGCAGGACCAGCAGGATCTCCCGCGCGAGGCCGACCCAGAGCGTCGCCACGATCCCGGCGAGGAGCACGAGCACGGTGGTGCGCCACGGCTGGGCGTCGGGCGCGGGTTGCACGGGGGCGACCAGCATGGCGGTGAGCGGCAATGCGATCAGGCCGCCGAGCCGCGCCGCTCGCTCCCCGAACCGGCGCATCCAGATCGGAATGCTCATCCCCGCCACGAACAGGGCCGCGCCGAGCGGAGGCACCGCGACGAGGAGCCACCCGACGCCGCCGGCGACGAGCCCGACCACCGGCAGCAGCGCGGCCGACCGCGCGAACTCCGACCGCGTCGCAAAGGTGCGCCGTCCGAGGCTCAGGGCGACCACCGTCGCGAGCACCGCAGCGCTGGTCAGCTGCGCGCCGCCTCCGTCGGCGGTGCCGCCGGAGAGTGCGACTCCCACCCACCACACTGTCGCGCAGGCGGCCGCCGCGGCGGCGGTGACGACGAGCGCCGCAGCCGCATCGGCGGCATACGCCGCGACTCCCCGTCCGCCCACCGGCACATCCTCTCACCGCTCGCGGCCCTCCCGTCGCGCACGCGCATCCAGGGGTCGCAACACG
>NZ_JBQENB010000002.1:617615-842253 GCF_052044215.1 Leifsonia sp. 22587 | reverse complement strand
GAGCAGCGCCGCGCCGGCCCGGCCGGCGTCGCCGCCGAGCGCGCTGCGCACGACCGGCGGGCGCTCGCGCCACGCCAGCCCGGCGCTCATCCGCTCGCCGAGCGGGCCGAAGAGTGCGTCCCCGGCGTGCGACACCCCGCCGCCGAGCACCACGAGGCCCGGGTCGAGCAGCAGGGTGAGGATGTTGAGCCCCTGTGCGAGCACGTCCAGTGCCTCCGACCAGATGCGGTCCGCCAGCGGGTCCCGGCCGAGGCGCTCGACGATCCGCCGGGTGCTCAGCGCCTCCCCTCCGGCCGCCCGGTACCGCCGCGCGACGCCGGCCCCCGACATGTAGACCTCCAGGCAGCCGCGCTGTCCGCACGTGCACGGCTCTCCGCCCGGGAAGACCGGGATGTGGCCGAACTCGCCGGCGGCGCCGGTCGCGCCGGTGACGGCGCCGCCGGACGAGACGAGGGCGGCGGCGACGCCCGTGCCGATCGGCACCAGGGCGAAGTCGCCGTAGCCGCGGGCCGCCCCGCTGTTCCGCTCCGCCAGCCCTGCCGCGCGCACGTCGTGCCCGACGGCGACCGGCAGACTCAGCTCGGAGCGCAGGATGTCGAGCAGCGGCACATCCCGCCACCCCAGATTCGAGGCGTAGTGCACCAGCCCGCGCTGCTCGTCGAGCATTCCGGGTGTCGCCACTCCCGCCCCGACGACGTCGTGCCCGTCCTCGGTGGCAGCGCGCCGGAGGTCGTCGAGCATGCCGACCAGGGCGGTGAGGATGCCGTCGGCGGGCGTCGCCCGCGTCGACTCGGAGACGGTGGCCCCGTCTTCGGCGACGACGGCGCCCTTCATGGCGGTGCCGCCCAGGTCGACGGCCAGGACGACGGGAAGCGCGCTCATGCGAGCCGCTCCCCAGCGGCGGTCGGTGCAGCGCCAGCGCCAGCGCCAGCGCCGGACACCGCATCCACCACCCCACGCACCACGTCAGCCGAGGTCACCTCGCGCGAACCATGGTCGTACGCGGTCGGCGCTCCAGCGGCCACCGTCGCGACGGTGAGCGGCGCGCGCAGGTGCACCTCCCGCACCCCACTGCGCTCGACCAGCTCGGCCGCATTCGCCGGGCGGACGCCGCCACCGGCGAGGACCGCTATGCGGTCGCCCGCCTGCTTCACCAGCCGGGCGAGCCCGTCGGCGCCCTCGAGCGCGCTGGGCGCCCCGGCAGAGGTCAGCACCCGGCTGACGCCGAGGTCGACGAGCTGCTCGAGGGCTTCTGCGCGGTCCGGCAGCTGATCGAAGGCCTTGTGGAACGTCACGGGCGCCTCTCCGCACGCAGCCACCAGCCGCCGGGTGGCGTCCGCGTTGATCCGCCCGTCCGCCCGCAGTGCGCCGAGCACGAACCCCAGGGTCACCCCCGACGGGTTGGGCAGGGCGCGCATCGAGTGGATGTCGTCCACCATCGCCTGCAGCTCGTCCTCGTCGTAGACGAAGTCGCCGGGCCGCTGGCGGATGAGCACCTGGATGCCGATCCGCCGGGCGGCGCGCAGCGCACCGGCGACGGTCCCGATCGAGGGCGTGATGCCGCCCTCGGCCAGCGCGGCGCACAGTTCGACGCGGTCGGCGCCCGCCTCCTCCGCCACCCGGACGCCGGCGAGGTCGTCCAGGCAGATCTCGACGGAGGTCACGCGAGGCGCCCCAGCGCCGCCTCGAGGTCCCCACCGAGCTCGATCGCGCCGACCGGCGCACCGCCGCCGAGCACCGGCAGGTCGACCAGTGCGCGGGCGCCCTCGATCGGCGTGCCCAGCGCCTCCAGCACCCGCAGGGCGATCAGCGTGGTGGCGCGCGGGCTGCCGTCGACGATCTTCATCGCGACCGATGTGCCATCCGCCGCCGCGACACCGATCACACCCTCCGCGCCGCCCTTCGCGAGAGCGCCGGGGACCGTCTCCATCAGCGTCGTGTTCTGGTGCCCGGTGCCCCCGACGTAGTACGGGTGCTCCCGCATCGCGTCCGCGACGGCGCGCTCGGGCGTCCCGGGGTCGGCCTGCACGAGCCGGCCGAAGGCGCGCGCGATCCCGCGCACGCTGGTGCCGAACAGGGGAGCGCCGCAGCCGTCGATCGCGTCGTGGCCCACCGGCACTCCGGTGAGGCGGGCCATGGTGTCGCGGATGTGCTGCTGCAGTGGATGCGCAGGGTCCAGGTACCCGGCGGTCGGCCAGCCGTTGGCGGCGGCCGCGAGCAGCATGGCGGCGTGCTTGCCGGAGCAGTTCATCCGCACCCGCGAGCGGCCCTCGCCGTCGCGGACCATCCGCTCGAACGTCTCCTCGTCCTCCGGCCGGTCGACCGGGCAGCCGAGCGCCGCATCGTCGACGCCCGCGCGCGCGAGCAGCTCCCGCACCAGGCGCACGTGCTCGTCCTCACCGGTGTGGCTGCCCGCGGCGATGGCGAGCGCCGGGCCGGAGAGCTCGGCGCCTGCGGTGAGGCACCCGAGCGCCTGCAGCGGCTTCACGGTGCTTCGCGGCAGCACCACGGCATCCACGTCACCGAGCTCGATCAGCGGCGCTCCGGACGGGTCGAGGCCGACCAGACTGCCGAAGTGCCTGCTCTCGATGAGGCCCGAGCGGCGCACCACCGCCAGCTCGGCCAGCGCCGGCGAACCGGTGGACGAGGGGATGGACACGGTGGGCGCGGCGTCACTCATGGTCGCCTTTCGAGACGGGGAGGGAGGCGGAGTCCACGTCAGCGTCGTCGCCCTCCACGGCCGAGACGACGGGAAGGGACGGCAGGATCGGCTGGACGGCCGCGGGCGTCGCGGTCCGTCGCCGCGAACCGCGCTGCAGCCGCGAGGCGAACGCCGAGAGGCTGCCGTTGACGATCAGGTAGATGACGGTGACCGCGACGTAGGTCGGGATGAGCAGGTGCAGGTACGAGGCGAGCACCTGGCCGCGGTAGAGCAGCTCGGTGAAGGCGACGATGTAGCCGAGGGACGTGTCCTTCAGCAGGCTGACGAACTGCGTCACGAGCGACGGCGTCACGTTCCGCACCGCCTGGGGGAGGACCACGTACGTCATCGCCTGCGCCGGGCGCATCCCGAGGCTCAGGGCGGCCTCGCGCTGACCCCGCGGGAGGCTGAGGATGCCCGCGCGGATGATCTCGGCGAAGACGGCCGCATTCGCGATCGTCAGCGGCACGACCAGCTTCCACAGGGTCGGCAGGTTGATGCCGATCTGGGGCAGGCCGAACAGCATGAGGTAGATCACCAGCAGCACGGGAACGGTGCGGGCGATCTCGATGTACAGGCCGCAGAGGAAGCGGATCCACCGCACGTGGCTGATCCGGCCGAGGGCGAGCAGGACGCCCAGCAGGGCGCCGAGCACTGCGACGATCGCCGCCGCCTCCAGCGTGCCGAGCAGCCCGACCAGCAGGTACTGCCAGATCGGCCACTCCGTGAAGGGCGCCCAGCGCTCCGGCGCCAGCTGTCCGTGGGAGGCGAACTGCCAGAGACCGGCGCCGATCACGATCGCGAACAGCGCGATGCTGACGATCGACCCGAGCAGGATGCGACGGCGGCCGCGCGGGCCGGGCACGTCGTAGATGAAGGAGGCGCCGTACCGCTGCGTGGAGCGGCCCGCGGCACGCCGCGTGGAGCGTCGCCCGGGCGCAGGGCGGTCGGGGATGAGCTGGGCGGTCATCGGACGATCGCCACCTTCCGTTCGACCCAGCCGGCGGCGAGGCCGATGGCGAGGGCGATGGCCATGTACACGAGTCCAGCGCTGGAGAAGATCAGGATGGGCTGCGCCGCGACGAGGTTCACCTTGTTGACGGCGGCGGTCAGCTCGACCACGCCGACCGCGGCGGCGAGGGCCGTGTTCATCGCGAGCGCGATCATCACGTTGCCGATCGGCTGGACGACGGCCCGCAGCGCCTGCGGCACGACGACGTAGCGCAGCGACTGCCAGAGGGTGAGACCGAGCGCGCGGGAGGCCTCCACCTGTCCGACCGGAACCGTGTTCACTCCCGAGCGGACGGCTTCGGCCACGTACGCGGCCTCGTAGACGGTGAGCACGATGATAGCCGTCGGCGTGAGCGGCAGCAGGATGCCCGCATCCGGAAGCGCGAACACGGCGAGCAGGAGCAGGGCCAGCAGCGGCACGTTGATGAAGAACTGCACGTAGAGGAACGCCGCGGCGCGCAGCACCGGGATCGGGCTGACGCGGGCGATGGTCACCAGCACCCCGAGGACGATGGAGCCGACGCCGGCCACCACGGCCATCAGCAGGGTGGTGCCGAGCGCCTGGACCAGGGGTCCGAGGTTGTCGATCAGGGGGTTCATCGGTCTCTCGTCGCAGCGATCGGGGAGGAGGCGGGGGAGGGCGGGATGCCCGGTGAGGTGGCCGGATGCGCGCGGACGTGGGGGTCGCCTCACACGCGCACCCGGCCGGTCTGTTCGGAGGCGTCGCCTCCGGGTTTCAGGAGCCGGGGCTCAGGAGCCGGGGCTCAGGAACCGGGGACCGAGCCGATCTCCGGCGGGGTGGGCACGTCGGAGTCGGTCACGGTGCCGAGCGTCGTCTTCCACGCCTTGCCCCACTGGCCGCCCTTCTGGATGGTCTTCAGCCAGTCGTTGACGAACTTCTTGAAGTCGTCGTCGCCGTGCTTGAGGCCGATGCCGTAGGGCTCCTTGGTGAAGGGCTGGCCGACGACCTTGATCTGCTTCTCGCTGGCGGCGTCGCTGGCGAGCAGGGTGTAGTCCTGCACGTACGCGTCGCCGCGGCCCTGGATCAGCGCCTGCACGGCGGCCGGGTCGGTGCCGAACGCGGTGACGGTCGCCTTCGGGGCGATCTTCGGCACCTCGGTGACGGCGGGCGTGTTCGCGCCGACGATCACGGTCTTGCCGTCGAGGTCCTTGTAGCTCGAGATGTCCTTGTTGTCGCTCTTCACGGCGACGGCCAGGCCGGACTCGAAGTACGGACCCGCGAAGTCGACCTGCTTCGCGCGCTCCTCGGTGATCGTGTACGTGTTGAACACGACATCCACGGTGTCGTTCTGCAGCATCGCCTCACGCGTCTCGGACGCCGGCGGGACGATCTCCACGTTCGGCTTGCCCAGGATGTAGGTGGCGAGCAGCTTGGCGAGCTCGGCGTCGAAGCCGTTCACCTTCGACGGGTCGGTCGGGTCCTGCTGCGACAGCAGCGGGGCGTCGAGCGCCTCGGCGACGATGAGCTTGCCGCGCTTCTTGATCTTCTCCATGGTCGAGCCGGAGAGGATGAGGTCGGCCTTGGCGACCGGCGCGCCGGCGAGCACGGAGTCTCCGGACGCGGTCGAGCTGGCGTCGCTGCCGGGCAGTGCCGTGTTTCCGGAACAGGCGGTGACGGCGAGCGTCACGGCCGCGAGCAGGACGCCGGCGACGGCGCTCTTCCTGCGGATGCTGCGGGTCATGGGATGCATCCCTTTCTGATGTGGACGGGGTGTGATGTGGAGCGGTGGTGCGCGGCCTCGTGCGACGCGGGGGTCAGTGCGACAGCACGGAGGCCAGGAACGACTGCGCCCGCGCGGTGGCCGGCGAGTCGAAGAACTGTGCGGGCGGGGCCTGCTCGACGATCTGGCCCCGGTCCATGAAGACGACGCGGTCGGCCGCTCGGCGTGCGAAGCCCATCTCGTGCGTGACCACGATCATGGTCATGCCCTCGGACGCCAGGGAGGTCATGACGTCGAGCACCTCGCCGACCATCTCCGGGTCGAGGGCGCTGGTCGGCTCGTCGAACAGCATGACCTTCGGCTGCATCGCCAGGGCGCGTGCGATGGCCGCACGCTGCTGCTGGCCGCCGGAGAGCTGTGCCGGGTGGCTGTCCGCCTTGTCGGCGATGCCGACGCGGTCGAGCAGCTCCATCGCCTGCGCCTTCGCCGCCTCCTTGCCGAGCTTGCGGACCTTGAGCGGCGCCAGCGTGACGTTGTCGAGGATGGTGCGGTGCGCGAAGAGGTTGAACGACTGGAACACCATCCCGACCTCGGCGCGGAGCTTCGCGAGGGGCGCTCCCTCGGCGGGGAGCAGTTCGCCGTCGACGCGGATCTCCCCGGAGTCGATGGTTTCGAGGCGGTTGATGCTGCGGCACAGCGTCGACTTGCCGGATCCGGACGGACCCACCACGACGACGACCTCACGCTCGGCCACGTCGAGGTCGATGTTCTGCAGCACGTGAAGGTCGCCGAAGTGCTTGTCGACTCCGCGCAGGCTGACCATCGGCCGTGCGTCGGTTGCTGTCATCGTTCCTCGCATCGTTGTCGGGCAGGTTTCGATGAGCGTACTAAGTGTGCGCCGATAACCGCAATATCGAATTTACTTCATGCGATATCGAACAAAGTCGGTACAGTATCCTCAACGCAGTGCGGGCGATGGACGCTCGCCGTCGAGGGGATGCCATGACGAGCACGATCGAGGGGACGCCGGTTCAGACCGGCCCCGGCACGCCGGGAGGCATCCTCGACCTCGTCCGCTCCGGGCGTTCCCGCTCGCGCGCCGACCTGGCTCGGAGCACGGGACTGTCGCCCTCCACCGTCTCCCAGCGGGTGGATGCGCTCATCGCCGCCGGCTACCTGCGCGAGGCCGGAGCGGGCGTCTCCCACGGCGGCCGCCGTCCGCGCGCCCTCGAGGTGGATGCTTCGACCGGCGTGGTCTGCGCCGCCGACCTCGGCTCGCACCACGCGACCTTCGGGCTGATCGACCTCTCCGGCCGCCTGATCGCGTCCCGCACCGAACGCATGGACATCGCCGAGGGACCCGCGGCCGTGCTCGGCTGGATCGCCGCCGTCGGGCGCGAGCTCACCGCCGCCCACGCGGCGCCCGGCCAGACGCTGCGCGGATTCGGGATCGGCCTGCCAGGCCCGGTCGACTCCACCACCGGTCGCATGGTGTCGCCCTCGCGCATGCCGGGATGGAACGGCGTGGATGTGGCCGCCGAGCTGACCGCGATCAGCGGTCTCCCGGCCGCTGTTGACAACGACGCCAATCTGATGGCTCTGGGGGAGTACGACCGGCTGGGCGGCGAGGTCGGCGAGCTCGTCTTCGTGAAGGCCGGATCGAGCATCGGGTGCGGCATCGTCGCCTTCGGCGGCGTCTATCACGGGCACCACGGCATGGCGGGCGACATCAGCCACGTCACGGTGCCCGGCGCGCCGGACGTGCTCTGCTCCTGCGGCCGCATCGGGTGCCTGGATGCGGTGGCCGGCGGCGCGGCGATCGTGCAGGCGCTGCGCGCCTCCGGCGTCGACATCTCCGACACCCGGGAGGTGCTGGCCCTCGCGCGGGACGCGCATCCCCGTGCCACGCAGGAGCTGCGGGAGGCGGGACTGCGCACCGGCGGCGTGCTCGCCACCATCATGAACTTCTTCAACCCCCAGCGCCTCGTGCTGGGCGGCATCCTCGGGGAGGCGGAGGCGTTCGTCGCCGGTGTCCGCTCCGCCATCTACTCCGCCTGCCTTCCGATGATCACCGACCAGCTGGACATCGCGGTGAGCGTCGCCAAGGAGAACGCGGGCATCGGCGGTGCCGGCCGGCTCATCCTCGACTCGGTGTTCGACCCGGCGCGCGTCGACCTCGTCGTGCGATGACGGACGGCGCGCCGCAGCACGCCGCCGCGCGGCACGGCGCCGCGCGCCATGCCGCCGCGATCGTCGGCGCCGGCCGGATGGGACGCGCGCACGCGGCCGCCTGGCGGAGCGCCGGGGTGCCGGTCCGCTGGGTCGTCTCTCCGCGACACCGGCCGGACCTGGCCGATGCGCCGGACGCCCGCTGGGCCACCGCACTCGACGAGGTGCTGGCGGATCCGGACGTCACCATCGTGTCCATCTGCACACCCACACCGTCGCACGCCGATCTCGCGGTGCAGGCGCTGGAGGCCGGCCGGAACGTGCTGCTCGAGAAGCCGATAGCGCTGACCATGGACGACGCACTGCGGGTGCAGGATGCGGCATCCCGCGCCTCCGGACTCCTGATGGTGGCTCACGTGGTCCGCTTCTTCCCGGGATACGCCGCCCTCGCGGAACGCGTGGCGGCCGGCTCGGTGGGACGCCCGCGCGTGGTCCGGGCCTCCCGCATCTCCGACCGGCCCGTGGGCTACGACTGGCTCGAGGACGAAGCGCGGTCGGGCGGAATGCTCGTCGACTTCGCCATCCACGACATCGACCAGGCGGCGCTGCACCTCGGGCGTGCGGTCGCCGTGACCAGCGTGCCGCTGCCGGGAGCCGGTTTCGGCGCGCCGGTCGTGACGACGATCGAGTACGCCGGCGGCGGTGCCGCCCAGCTGCTCAGCGTGTCGGATCTTCCTCCCGGTTCGCCGTTCCGCACCGGCTTCGAGGTCGTCGGCGACGCCGGGGTGGATGCGGCCGAGCCGGACGCCGGGGACGCCTTCGCCGAGCAGGCGCGGTACTTCGTGCGCTGCGTCGACACCGCCGAGACGCCGACGCGCGCCCCCGTCGGGGCCGCGGTGGAAGCGCTGCGTGTCGCCCTGGCCGCACGCGAATCCGCGCGCACCGGCCGCCGCGTCGCGCTGCGGGAGTGATCCGTCCCGCCCGGTAGGGTGGGCGCGTGAGCGACAAGTGGTGGCAGTCGGCGGTCGTCTACCAGGTCTATCCGCGGAGCTTCGCGGACAGCGACGGCGACGGCATCGGCGACCTGCGCGGCATCATCCAGCACCTCGACTACCTGAAGACGCTCGGCGTGGATGTGGTCTGGCTGTCCCCGATCTACGCGTCGCCCCACGACGACAACGGCTACGACATCAGCGACTACCGCGCGATCGACCCGCTGTTCGGCACCTTCGCCGACTTCGACGAGCTGCTCGACGGACTGCACGCCCGTGGGATGAAGCTCGTGATGGACCTCGTCGTCAACCACACCTCCGACGAGCATCCGTGGTTCATCGAGTCGGCGTCGTCGACCGACAACCCGAAGCGGGACTGGTACTGGTGGCGGCCGGCCCGGGACGGCAAGCAGCCGGGTGAGCACGGCGCCGAGCCGAACAACTGGGGCTCGGCATTCTCCGGCCCCGCCTGGCAGCTCGATCCGCAGACCGGCGAGTACTACCTGCACCTGTTCTCGCGCAAGCAGCCCGACCTCAACTGGGAGAACCCGGAGGTGCGCGAGGCCGTCTACGACATGATGAACTGGTGGCTCGACCGCGGGGTCGACGGCTTCCGGATGGACGTCATCAACTTCATCTCCAAGGTCACCGACCTGCCCGACGGCGAGATCCCGGCCGGCGGCCTCTACGGCAACGGCTACCCGTACTTCGGTCAGGGCCCGCGCATCCACGAGTTCCTCCACGAGATGCACCAGCGCGTGTTCACAGGCCGTGGCGACCGCTACCTCACCGTCGGCGAGATGCCCGGCGTCGACATCGAGCAGGCCCGCCGGTTCACCGACCCGCAGAACGCGGAGCTCGACATGGTGTTCCAGTTCGAGCACGTCGACCTCGACCACGGGCCGGGCGGCAAGTGGGACTACCGGCCCGTGTCGGTGCTCGACCTCAAGCGCAACCTCTCGAAGTGGCAGGAGGGGCTCGCCGGGCTGGGCTGGAACAGCCTCTACTGGAACAACCACGACCAGCCGCGCGTCGTCAGCCGTTTCGGCGACGACGGCGAGCACCGGGTCGCCTCCGCAAAGGCGCTGGGCACGGTGTTGCACCTGATGCGCGGGACGCCGTACGTGTACCAGGGCGAGGAGCTCGGGATGACGAATGTGCCGTTCGCCTCCATCGACGACTTCCGCGACATCGAGACGCTCAACCACTACGCCGAGGCGGTCGACATCCAGGGCGAGCCCGCCGAGGATGTGCTTGTCGCGCTGCGGCGGACGAGCCGCGACAACGCGCGCACGCCGATGCAGTGGACCGGCGGCCCGAACGCCGGCTTCACCGCGGGAACGCCGTGGATCACCGTCAACCCGAACGCCGCGGAGATCAACGCGGAGGCGGAGGTCGGCCATCCCGGCTCGGTGTTCGCGCACTACCGTGCCCTCATCGAGCTGCGCCATCGGTCGCGGGTGGTGGCGACCGGCGACTACGAGCCGGCGCTCTCCGAGCATCCGCAGATCTTCGCCTACACGCGCTCGCTCGGCGACGAGTCGCTGCTGGTGCTCGCGAACCTCACGGGCGACGACGCGCAGTTCGATCCCCGGGAGCTTCCGGGATGGGCCGATTCGGAGGTCGTGCTGGCGAATCTCGGGACCGGCTCCGCCGCATCGGGGCGCCTGCGTCCGTGGGAGGCGGTCGTCCTCGCCCGTCGCTGAGCGCGCCGGGTCCGGGGCGGCCCGCTCGATCCGTGCCTTGCGCGGCGGCGCGCCGTGGTGTGGGATGGGCGGCACCATCGGACGGGAGGCGCACATGGGCGAGTACGTGGCGAGGGCGGAGATCGATGTGGAGGCTCCGCGACGCACGGTGTGGCGGGTGCTGACCTCGAACGGAGCGCATCCCGAGATCATGTTCGGCGCCGAAGTGGTGTCCGACTGGCGCCTGGGCTCGCGGATCGTGTGGCGAGGCGAGTGGCAGGGCCAGAGCTTCGAGGACCACGGCCGGGTGATCGAACTGGAGGACCTGCAGGAGCCGTGGCGGATCGTGCTGACGCACTTCAGCCCGTTGAGTGGCCTGCCGGACGAGCCGGAGAACTACCACACGCTCCGCTTCGAGCTGGATGAGATCCCCGGCGGCACACGGATCACGCTGGACCAGGACAACAACCCGACCCGCGAGGCGGCCGAGCACTCGCGCGCGAACTGGGCGAAGATGCTCGAGGGCGTGAAGGTGGTCGCGGAGCGGCCGTCGGTCTGAGCCGGTCGCGCTCCGTTCCGTGGCGGCCTGGTCCGGTCGCGGCCCGGGTCAGTCGCCGAAGGCTTCGCGCAGGAATGCCGTGAGGAAGACGTCGAACGCCTGAACGGTGCCGGTGCGGTCGCCGGTGATGAGGAAGCCGAAGTGCAGGCCGGCGGCCGAGTCGACGAGCCAGTGCGCGAGCACCCCCGCGCGACGGCTCTCGATGCCCTGCTTCTTGAGCCACGTCTTGACCGTGTCCCGCCAGTGGACGAACGACGTGGTGACGCGCTTGCCGATGTCCGGGTCGATCGGCTCGAGGGCGCCCGCCTCGAACTGCAGCCGCAGTGCGGTGCGGTTGTTCTCGCGCAGGGAGTGGCGGAACGCCTCCTTGTACCAGTCGCGGAACTGGTCGCGGTCGAAGGCCGTCACGTCGACGCCCGTCAGCGACTCGGACTGCTGGCGCACGCCCTCCTCGAGGATCGCGTCGATCATCTCCTGCCGCGAACCGAAGTGGTAGACGAACGAGTAGGTGCTGACGCCGAGCGCGGTCGCCAGGCTGCGGAAGGTCATCCGCGAGAGAGGTTCGGTCGCGACATGGTCCATGATGCGGCCGAGGAGCTCCGGCTTGCGATTCGGATCTGGTGTGCGTCCCACGCGATAACACTAGTCCGAATATCACACCCGATGGATAGACAGCTCGGCCGCTATGACCTGTGGCGTAGGTGCCCGGCCCGGGCCCCGTAGTGGGGCCCGGACGCGGGTTCAGGGCTTCTTGCCCGGAGGGTTGCCGCCGTTCCCGTTCCCGGGCCCGGCGCCCGGCGCGGGAGCCGGAGCCCCGGGCGCGCTCGGCGCCGTGGGAGCCGGCTTGGGCACCGCGGGCGCCGTCGTGTACTTGCCGATCGGGGACGGGAAGGCCGCTCCGCCGTACGCGGCGTTCAGGGCGGTGATGACGCGCTTGGCGATCGAGAACTTGACGTTGCCGCCGCCGACGCCCTGGAAGCTCTGGCTGCGGAGCGCGACGCCGCCCTGCACGTTGCCCACCCAGGTGGCCTGAGCGACCTTGGTGGAGGAGGTGACCAGCCAGTTCTCGACCGAGTTGTCGGTCGTGCCCGTCTTGCCGAAGATCGGGATGCCGTCGCCCGGGTTCGCGGATGCCGCCGTGCCGCCGCCGCGCAGCACGCCCTGGAGGGCGAAGATCGCGGCCGCGGCCACCTGCGGGTCGATCGGATGCGTCGAGCACTGCGACTTGGGGACCGTGTGCTCGGTGCCGTCGGCGTTCACGATCTTGTCGATCGCGACCGGGCTGCAGGCGACGCCGTTGTTGGCGAGACCGGCATAGGCCGTGGCCATCGTGAGCGGCGCGATGTAGTTGGTGCCGAGCACCGACGACGGGTTGGCCATGAACTTGTTGGCCTGCTCGTCCGCTCCGTGCACCAGGAGGTCCTGCGCGCGCTCCTTGATGCCGCAGAGGTCGAGCTGCGTCGCCATCTTGGCGAACACCGTGTTGATCGACTGCGCCGTCGCGTTCATCACCGTCGTGGCGGTGACGGTCTCGCCTTCGTCGTTCGCGACCGGCCACGGCGCCCCGCCGATGTCGTTGCACGGGTCGCTGGCGTGGAACTGGTTCTGCGGGAACAGGTGCTGCGTCCCGCTCACCGTCTGGTAGAGGGAGTGCCCCTCCTGCAGCCACTCGAGGAGGTCGAACACCTTGTACGCGGATCCGGTCTGGAAGCCCTCGGACCCGCCGTAGTCGTAGTCGGTGTTGTAGTTCACCGCCGTCGTGCCGGGTGCCGGCTGCGCCGTGTTGTCGTACGGCCGGTTCTGCACCATGGTCACGACGCGTCCGGTGCCCACCTCCACTGCCACGTTCGACGAGCCGAGGTCGAGCCGCGGGCTGGTCGGCGGGATGTACGCGCTGACCGCCGCCTGCGCCTGGTTCTGCAGGTCGAGGTTCAGGGTCGTGTAGATCTTGAGACCGCCGCGGGTCAGGAAGTTGGAGCGGTCGTCCTCGGTCTTGCCGAAGATCGGGTCCTGCTCGATCACACGCTCGACGTAGTCGCAGAAGAACGCCGCGTTGTACTGCTGCGCCGTCATGCAGCCGTTCTGCGTCGGGGTGATCTTCGGCTCGACCTTGGTGGCACGCGCCGCGTCGTGCTCCTCCTTGGTGATCTTGCCGTTCGCGAGCATCCGGTCGAGCACGTAATTGCGCCGGTCGAGCGTCTCCTGGTAGCCGTTGGCCGCGCCGTTCTCCTTGTCGTCCGGACGGTCGATGCGCAGGTTGTCCGGGTTGTTCAGGATGGCGATCAGCGTGGCCGCCTGCTGCACGTTGACGTCCTTCGCCGGTACCCCGAAGTAGTACTCGGCCGCCGACTGCACGCCGTAGACGCGGCCGCCGAACAGGGCGATGTTCAGGTAGCTCTGCAGGATGTCGTTCTTCGAGTACTCCTTCTCGAGCCCGATCGCGTAGCGCATCTCCTTCAGCTTGCGCGAGGGGTCGACCTTGGTCGCGTCGTCGTAGCAGGTCTCGTACGCGGCCAGCTGCTTCTTCTGCACCGCGTCGGTCGCTGTGGGATCCGGCTGCTTGTTCTCACACCGCTGCACGAGGATGTTCTTGACGTACTGCTGGGTGATGGACGATCCGCCCTGCACCGACTTGTGCAGCGCCGTGAGCACCGCGCCGCGCAGGGTTCCCGTGACGTCGACGCCCCCGTGCTCGTAGAAGCGCGGATCCTCCGTGGCGATGGCCGCGTCCTTGAGGTTCTGCGAGATGCCGTCCCAGCCGACCTCGATGCGGTTCTGGGAGTAGAACGTGGCGATCGGGACCTGCTGGCCGTTGCTGAGCGCGTACATCGTGGAGGCCTGAGCCAGCGGCTCGACCTTGATGTACTCGGGCAAGCCGTCGAAGACGCTGATGGTCGAATCGGCCGCCGAGCCCGTCAGGGCCACCGCCGGCGTCACCGCCGCGGCGGCGAGCACCCCCGCCAGGCCGCTCAAGGCGACGAAGCCGACAAGGGCAGGCGCCCATCCCCATCTCATGCGTCTTCTCCTCGTTAGAACCGTGCGTCCGTGGCGGCAATCTTACGCGTCGCCGCTCGCTGCTCCGGCAGGCGTGCGCTCAGGTTGGGGGAAGAGCGAAGGTGTCCCGAACCTGTGGAGGGATCCGGGCGGGGATGGGGTCAGGAGGGATCGCGCAGCTTGTCGCACAGATCGGCGAGGGTCTCGAGCTCCTCGGGCGAGAGACGGCCTCCGACCCGATCTGTGATGGTCTTCATATGGTCGACGGCGACCCGCCGGAACATCTCGAATCCGGTGTCCGTCAGGCGGATCAGCGTGCCGCGCGCGTCCGAGGGCTCCGGCTCCTTGGCGACGAGCCCGCGGGCGACGAGCCGGTCGACGAGACGGCTCACGCTCGGCTGGGTGAGCAGCACGTGCTTGTTCAGGTCGCGCAGCCGGAGCTCGCGGTTCGGCTGGCGCGACAGGTTGAAGAGCACGTCGTACTCGTTGAACGAGATGTCCCGCGTCGGGAACTCCGCCGCGAGCGTCCGCATCACAGCGACCTGTGCGCGGAACAACGACTCCCAGGCGGCCACCGCGCTGATCCGCGCGCGACTCGTCGATCCCTGCGTCGCCGTCTCGGCCATGGCACACCCTCCCGCACCTGCTCAATGCATTCGCATCTTCTCATCATGAGCGTTGGTCAGCATCCGTGCCACCACGGGACGGGAGGAGGGGAGGCGCGTGAGAGGACGGGCGGGGGAAAAGATTGAGGGCCGACCGCAGAGGCTAGCGGCCGGCCCTCTCCCTTGCACCAAGAGTGTCCTGCAATCACATTCCGCGATGGCTGCCACAGCAAACAACCATTGCTCTTGAACTATATAACGAAGAGGTAACGGCATCTAGTTACCAAGTCGTTATTTTTTCTGCGAATTGTTTATGCGTTCTCCAGCGGGACGCTGGGCGCTATGGTCGGGCTCGTGGACGACTCCACGGCCTTCCAGGGCTCGATCCCCGAACACTACGACTCCGGTCTCGGACCGGTGCTGTTCCGCCACTACGCCGACGTGCTGGGGGCGGCCGTCGCCGAGGCGCGCCCGCGGCGCATCCTCGAGACCGCGGCCGGCACCGGCATCTCGTCCGCTGCCATCGCGGCCCGGAACCGGGACGCCCAGCTCGTGATCACCGACCTCAACGCCGAGATGCTCGAGCTCGCACGGCACGCGCTGCCCGCGACCGCCCGGGTGGAGGTGGCCGACGCGCAGGCGCTTCCGTTCCCCGACGCGTCGTTCGACGCGGTCGCCTGCCAGTTCGGCATCATGTTCGTGCCCGAACTGCCGAGGGCGTTCCGCGAGGCGCGGCGCGTCCTGGTGCCACGCGGTGTCTTCCACTTCTCGGTCTGGGACAGTCATGCCGAGAACCGCTTCGCCGCGATCGTCGACGGCCTCCTCGCGGAGACCTTCCCGGACGACCCGCCGCCGTTCTACAGCGTGCCGTTCCGGCTGAGCGACGTTCAGGCCCTGCGCACCCTCGCGCAGTCCACCGGATTCCGGTCCGTACGGATCGACGTGGTGCCCCACGACGCACCCGTCGTCTCCTGGGAGGGATTCGCCGACGGTCTCATCCGGGGCAACCCGGTCGCGGACCAGCTGCGGCGCCGATCCGCCGACCTCGACGCGGTCGTGGCGGAGGTGGCCCGGCGGCTGGACGCCGAATACGGGGCCGCCCCCACCACGATCCCGGTGCAGACGATCTTCTATCGAGCGACGGTCCGCTGATCACGAGGGTGCACCGGCGACGTCACCACACGTACGTGAAGAAGCCCGCATCCCAGCCGATCGTGACGGCGAGGATGACGCGGACGAATCCGAACACGAGCTTCAGTGCGCCGAGGGCGATGGCCCAGAGCGCGAGGGCGCGGCCGCGCTCACCCGTGCGGTTGATCTGCGAGAGGGCGATGGCGCCGAAGATCACGGCGAGCGGGCTGGCGATGAAGACGAAGACGAAGCCCAGGATGGACATCGTGTTCAGCTTGGCGGTGGACGTGGCAGTTGACATGCGTTCTCTTTCGCTGGGGTGGATGGCGGCGGCGCGATTGCGCCCGCCGCTCATTACGACGGAGGCCGCAGGCGTTCGTGACGGAAAAGCTGCGAAAGCGCTGGACGTGAACATCCGAAATCGAATACTCTGTTTCGAATAATCGATCGGAGGCGTCCTGTGGCGAAGCGAGCTGTGGCGAATCCGCTGGCTCTCGCCGTGCTGGCGTGCCTCTGGGAGCGCCCCATGTATCCGTACGAGATGACCACCACAATGCGCGAGCGGGGCAAGGAGGACAGCATCCGGCTGAACTTCGGCTCCCTGTATTCGGTCATCAAGTCGCTCGAGAAGCACGGCTTCATCGAGGTCGCGCAGACGGAGCGGGAGGGCAACCGGCCCGAGCGCGTGGTCTACGCCATCACCGAGTCGGGTCGCCGAGAGGCCGAGGAATGGCTGCGCGAGCTGATCGAGCTGCCGGTCAAGGAGTACCCGGCGATCGAGACCGGGCTCTCGCTGCTGCCGATGCTCCCGCCGCAAGTGGCGGCCGGCCTGCTGGAGAGCCGCCGCGACCGCATCGACGACGACCTGGCCGCGCGCCGTCTGCTGCAGGAGCAGACGAAAGGCCTGCCCGAACTGTTCATGGTCGAGTTCCACTACCGGGTGGCCGTGCTGCAGGCCGAGCGCGCCTTCGTCGCCGACCTCGCCGCCCGCATCCGCGACCGCTCGATCGGCGGGTACGACGCCTGGGAGGAGCTGCACCGGCTGCTCGCCGACGGAGTCGGCATGGAGGAGCTGACCGAGCGCATCGCCGCCGGCGCCTTCGGGAAGGAGGCGGCCGACCCCGAACCGATTACATAACACGGGCGAGCATGAACGATGGCCGGAGAGCGGCAACTCTCCGGCCATCCACACCTTCAGTCGTTCCGTGAGGAACCTGCGTCAACAGTCACCGAGGGCTGTCTTCAAGGATATCCCCGTGCCGGTGGCTGCCATCGAAAAAGAGAGGAAAGCCACCATGGCACCCGCAACCGGGCCGGCGCTCGCCGCCGCCCATCTCGTGAAGACCTACAGCGGCGGCAGGGGCAAGCCCGCCGTCCGCGCCCTCGACGACCTCGGCTTCGAGGTCGAGGCCGGGACCGTCTTCGGTCTGCTCGGCCCCAACGGAGCCGGCAAGTCGACCACCATGAAGATCCTGTCCACCCTGGCGAGTCCCGACTCGGGCGCCGCGTACGTCGCCGGGATCGACGTGGCCCGGCATCCTTCCCGCGTGCGGCGGGTCATCGGCTTCGTCGCCCAGAAGCCGGTGTCCGACCCGTCCGACACCGGCGCCGAGAACCTGGTGCTCGCCGGGCGGCTGCAGGGGCTCTCCGGTCGGGAGGCCACAGCCCGCGCCCGTGAGCTCCTCGAGCGGTTCGGCCTCACCGAGCACGCCGGACGCCAGGTGAAGTCGTACTCCGGCGGCATGGCCCGCAAGCTAGACGTCGCGATCGGCCTGATGCACCGGCCGGAGGTGCTCTTCCTGGACGAGCCGACCACCGGACTCGACCCCGAGGCCCGCGCCGAGCTCTGGCTGGAACTGGAGCGGATGACGGCCGACGAGCAGCTGACGGTGCTGCTCACCACCCACTACCTGGACGAGGCCGACCGGCTCGCGGACCGCCTCGCGATCGTCGACCACGGCCGGGTGGTGGCGGGCGGCACGCCCGAGGAGCTCAAGAACGGGCTCCGCGGCGACGCGATCATCGTCGAGCTCCGCGGCGACGCCGACCCCACCGCAGCGCTCGCCGCCCTGGACCGGGTGGATGCGCTGCGCGAGATCGGGGGAGACGGACGGACACTGCGAGCCCGCGCCGACAGCGGAGCGGCCACGCTCCCGCTCGCCCTCGCCGCCCTGGAGGCCGCCGGCGTCGCCGTCGCCTCCGCCACGGTCGCCCGGCCGAGCCTGGACGACGTCTACCTGCGGCACACCGGCCGCACCTTCACGCGGGCGCAGGAGTCCGCCGAGTCCGTTCTGGAGAGCGCATCATGACCACCATCGCCGTCACCCCGTCCCGGACCCTGCGCCGCGGCGGCCCGACCTTCTTCCGTCACACGCTCCTGTTGACCGGCCGTCAGCTGCGCGCGGCGTGGCGGATGCCGGCCTTCCTGGTGATGAACCTGGTGCAGCCGGTGATCTGGCTGCTGCTGTTCGGGCAGCTGTTCAAGTCGGTCATCGAGATCCCCGGCTTCGGCGTCGGCCAGAGCTACCTCGAGTACCTCACGCCGGGCGTCGTCATGATGCTGGCCCTGTTCGGAAGCGCCTGGTCGGGCACGGTCTACATCCAGGACATGGACCGCGGCGTGATGGACCGCTTCCTCACCTCGCCGACCAACCGCGGGGCGATGATCGTCTCGACGCTCGTCTACCAGTCGATCCTCGCGGTCGCGCAGTCGCTCGTGGTGCTGGCGATCGCGTTCTGGGCGGGGGCGCGGTTCGACGGCGGCCTGGCCGGCATCCTGCTCCTGCTGCTCGGAGTCGTGCTGCTGACCGCGGTGTTCTGCTCGCTGTCGAACGCCGTCGCGCTGCTCGCGCGCGAGCAGACTGCGCTGATCGGCATCTCGCAGCTGATCACGCTGCCGCTCATGTTCCTCAGCTCCGCGATCATGAACACGAAGCTGTCGCCGGAATGGGTGCAGAACGTCGCGGCCTACAACCCGTTCGAGTGGGCCGTGATCGTGGGACGCCAGGCGCTCAGCGCGCATCCCGACTGGGGCGCTCTGTGGGCGCATGCCGGGCTGCTCCTGGCCCTCGCGGTCGTCATGGCCGCCTGGGCGACGAGCGCCTTCCGCGTCTACCAGCGCTCGCGCTGACCGCGCGGCCGGAGCCGGCCCGGTCAGACGCCGACCGGCTCCGGCCGCTCCTCCTCCGCGGACTCCGGCCCCGCGGACTCCGGCTCCGGAGCGGGAGCGGCGGCGCGCTTGCGGAAGCGCCGCTTCAGCCCGAGCGCGGGCTTCTCGATGAACCTCCACGAGAGGTAGGCGATCGGGAGGGTGATCAGCATGGTCGCCAGGAACAGCAGCCACGGGTTCAGCGGCAGCGCCCACTTGAGCGCGGCGAACACCAGCACCTGCGCCACGGGCCAGCCGTAGATGTACGTGCCGTAGGAGATGTCGTTCCGCAGCGGGAGCGACGGCCGGGCCAGCTTGCCCACCCAGATCACGACCACCGGGAAGGATGCGAGATAGATGACCCGGTGGATCTCGCCGAGGCTCACGTCGGGCCCGTAGAGGAAGGGCACCCCGGCCATCACGAAGCGCACGACGGCCGAGAAGACGCCGAAGTCCGCCGTGAGCGCGAGACCGATCAGCGCGAGGATCAGCACCTCCAGCCTGATCTTGGTGAGGTACAGGGCGAAGAGCGCACCCGCCGCGAACATCAGGAACATCGGCACGATCGCCAGCATGAAGTCGGACGTGTCGCCGATGCCCGCGAGGTAGAGCACCCAGCCCGCCGCGAACACGGCGGGGAAGGCGGTCCGGTTGAGGGCCCCGACGATGCCGAGCACGGCCACGGCGGCGTAGCAGACGACCTCCCAGGTCAGCGTCCACACCGGGCCGTTCGAGATGTACGGGACCGGGTTGTTCGCGAAGCTGTGCAGCCTCAGCGCGATGAGACTCGACAGGATGAGCGCCACCACGAGCCCCGGCACGATGCGGAGCACCCGGTTCATGCCGTACTGCAGCAGGGACCGGCTGCGCAGGAAGCTCTGCACGATCAGGTAGCCGCTGATCACGAAGAACCCGTGGACGCCGAGGTTGCCGAGCGTCCGGCCCCAGAGCACCGGCTCCGCCTGCCCGACGAGCGCGAACGAATGGGAGAAGATCACCAGCGTCGCGAACAGCAGCCTCAGAACGTCGAAGTTGTTCCGTCTCGGATCCACGCCGGATTTCCCCCTGCGGGCCGCGCGTGCGGGTCGTTCCCCGGCGCTTCCGCGCTCCCGTCGGCGAGCCTACTGCATCGTCGATCGGCCCTCTGGCTACCGCAGTCAGCGGGCCGGCCGGGTCAGAGCGGCCGGATCAGAACAGGTCGGGGGAGGGCGCGCTCGCGTAGCGGATGGACACGTCGGCGTGACGGTCGAAGCGGTAGCCGACGCCGCGGACGGTGCGCACGATGTCCTCGTAGCGGGCCAGCTTGGCGCGCAGGCGGCGGACGTGCACGTCGATGGTGCGCTCGTTCGGCACCTCGTCCTCGTCCGCGTCGCTCCACAGCGAGCTGATCAGCTCGGAGCGCTCGATCGTGCGGCCCTCTCGCAGGACGAGGTACTGCAGCAGCTCGAACTCCTTGTAGGTGAGCGCGACCGTCTGGTTGTCGAGCACGAGGCGCTTGCGCGAGATGTCGACGACGACGCCGGAGGCGGCGCGGTCCTCGTCCTCGTCGATCGTGACGGCCTGGCGGTGCTTCGCGACCGCCGACGGGTCCTGCAGCGCGAGGCGGACGACGTCCACGTCGCGGCCGCCGGCGCCGGCCGGGGCGAGCGCCACGGCGGCGTAGGTCTCGGCGGAGGGCGCGACCTCGGCGGTCAGGCGCTTCAGCGCCTCGACGATGCGGCCGAGGTCGGTGCCGTCGGCGGCTGCCTTGGCCTCGTCGATGCCGACGTAGAGGACGAATCCGCGGGCTTCGGTCCCCTCGGGGACGGCGCGGATGCGGGGCGCCTGCTCGGCGGGAACGGCGGGAGCGGCAGCGGCGGGAGCCGGAGCGGCGGCTCGGACCGGGCTGACCGGCGAGACGGAGGAGGTGCGGGGGTAGGCGGTGTCGATGGTGGCCAGAGACATGGGGATCGCGTCCTTAGTGATGATGTTCCGCATCCCGGTGCGACGAGACTCCGCGGGTACGCGGAGGTGCAGGGATTGTGCGGGGAGTGTTGTGTTGTGGCCCTACAGAGAGGGGCCGATGCGCGGGAGCGTGAGTGTGGAGCTCCCGGGGAGCGTGCGCCCGATCACGACGGGGTGACGTCGGAGGGCGGCTGCTCGGCGAAGGGTCGTCAGATTAGCGACACATTCGGCAACACATGACCGAGTCGCGGCCGGCCATCATCATGCCGGCATTCCCAAGGGCCTCGAAGGAGGTCAGGGTACGCGCGTTGTCAGTCATGCTGGACAGTAAAACCGATCGTGACGCGCGGTGTCAAATGGTTACGGTTTATTGCAGGCGATCAGACCGTGCCGTAGAGGCGGTCTCCGGCGTCTCCGAGACCGGGCACGATGTAGCCGTTCTCGTTCAGGCGCTCGTCGAGCGAGCCCAGCACGATGGTGACGTTGCGGCCCTCGGTCGCCTTCTCCAGCGCCGCGAGGCCCTCCGGGGCGGCGAGCAGGCAGATCGCGGTCACATCCACGGCGTTCCGCTGGAACAGGAAGTCGATGGCGGCGCCGAGCGAACCGCCGGTCGCGAGCATCGGGTCGAGCACGAAGCACTGGCGGTCGGAGAGGTCCATCGGCAGGCGCTCGGCGTACGTGGTCGGCTCCAGCGTCTCCTCGTTGCGGACCATGCCCAGGAAGCCCACCTCGGCGGTCGGCATCAGGCGCACCATGCCCTCCAGCATCCCGAGTCCGGCGCGCAGGATGGGGACGACGAGCGGACGCGGCTCGCTCAGCGCGACGCCGGTGGTCGTCGTCACGGGCGTCTCGATCTCCACCGGCTCCACGCGCACGCCACGCGTCGCCTCGTAGGCGAGCAGGGTGACGAGCTCCTCCGTGAGCTGGCGGAACACCGGCGACGGGGTGCTCTTGTCGCGGAGCACCGTCAGCTTGTGGGTGATGAGTGGGTGGTCCGCAACGTGCACTCGCATAGGCTCAAGGCTAGCCGAACTCGTCCGCCCGCAGCCCCGGGAGCATCCAGCCGTGAGCCTCACCGTCCCCACTCGTTACGAGGAGTGGATGCGGCGCGCCATCGCCGACGCGCGGCTGGCGTTCGGCACGGGGGACGTCCCGGTCGCCGCCCTCGTGATCGACGAGCAGGGCCGGGTGATCGGCACCGGCCGGAACGAGCGCGAGCTGCGGCACGACCCGACCGCGCACGCGGAGGTGCTGGCCCTGCGGGAGGCCGCGGCTACGCGCGACGACTGGCACCTCGAGGGATGCACGCTCGTGGTCACCCTGGAGCCCTGCGTGATGTGCGCGGGCGCCGTGCTCGCCGCGCGCGTGCCGACCGTCGTGTTCGGCGCGTGGGACGAGAAGGCGGGAGCGGGAGGCTCGGTCTACGACGTGCTGCGCGATCGCCGGCTGACCCACCGCGTCGAGGTGTTCGCCGGGGTGCTCGCGGAGGACTGCGGCGAGCTGCTGCTCGACTTCTTCCGCGCGAAGCGCTGAGCCGCGTTCAGGCGGGAAGGCTCTCCAGCCACTCGGAGAACGCCGCGCGCGACGCCTCCTGCATCCGGGCGTTGTAGGCCTCGCGGTCGCGCCGGAGCGCATCCGGGTCGATCGCCAGTTCATCCAGCTCGTTGTAGCCGTCGGCGACCCAGGACTCGTGCATCTCGTCGGTGACCTCGGGATGGAACTGCACCGCGAGCGCGTAGCCGCCGATCGCGAACGCCTCGTTGGAGTAGTCGCTCGACGACGCGAGCAGCGTCGCCTCCTCCGGGAGCTCGAACGTGTCGCCGTGCCACTCCACCACCGGGACGCCGTCGAAGTGCCGGATGGGCGAGGAGGCCCCCGCCTCCGTCGGGTCGACGCGGCGGTAACCGATCTGGGTGGTGTCACCCCGGTAGACCCTGCGGCCCAGCGCGCCCGCCATCAACTGCGCGCCCAGGCACACGCCGAGCGTCGGGCGCTCGGCGCCGAGCCGCGCGCGGAGCAGCTCCTGCTCGGCCTGCAGGAACGGGAACTCGTCCGTCTGGTACGCGCCCATCTCCCCGCCGAGCACGACCACGAGGTCCGCCTCCGCCGGGTCGATGGACGACACGTCCTCCGTCGTCACATCCACGATCCGAAGGTCGTAGCCGTGCTCGGTGAGCACGGGCCCGATGTTGCCGAGGTGGATGCTCGGGTCGTGCTGCAGGATGACGGCGGTGCGGGTCACTCGAGGCCTTTGATGACGATGGTGTCGGTGGCGGGCGCCCGGTCGTTCGGGTCGATCCAGACGTCGGGTTCGATGTAGATGACCCGGGCGGCCGGCACGGCGTCGCGGATGCGGCGCTCGACGGTGTCGATCGCGGCGGCGACGTCGGCGAGGCGGTGCTCGCCCGAGAACGCCAGCTTCGCCGCGACCATCAGCTCCTCCGGACCGAGGTACAGCGTCTTCATGTGGATGATCCGCTCGACCTCGTCGCCGGAGGTGATGGCCCGCTCGATCGCTGCGGCGTCGGCGTCGCTCGCGCCCTCGCCGACCAGCAGGCTCTTCGTCTCGATGCCGAGCACGACGGCGACCGCGACCAGCAGGGCGCCGATCAGCAGCGTCCCGATGCCGTCCCAGACGCTGTCGCCCGTGATGATCGTCATGCCGACGCCGATGAGCGCGAAGACGAGACCGGTCAACGCGGCGACGTCCTCGAGGAGCACGACGGGGAGTTCAGGGGCCTTCGCGCGCCGGATGAACTGCGGCCACGACATCCCCTTCTTGTGAGGCCGCGACTCGTGCACGGCGGTGCGGAGCGAGAACGACTCCAGGCAGATCGCGATGACGAGCACCAGGATGGGCAGCCACGCGTTCTCGAGCGGGTGCGGGTGCGTCAGCTTCTCGATGCCCTCGTAGATGGAGAACACGCCGCCGACCGAGAAGAGGATGATCGAGACGACGAAGGCGTAGACGTACCGCTCGCGGCCGTAGCCGAAGGGATGCTCCCGATCCGCGCTGCGCCGCGACCGGCGGCCGCCCAGCAGGAGCAGCAGCTGGTTGCCGGAGTCGGCGAGCGAGTGCACGCCCTCCGCCAGCATCGACGACGAGCCGGAGAACACCCACGCGATGAACTTCGTCAGCGCGATTCCGAGGTTCGCCGCGAAGGCGGCGACGATGGCCCTGGTCCCACCTGATGCGCTCATGTCTCCAATCCTAGGATGGAGCCATGGACGACGCGCAGAACGTGACCCTTCCGACCATCGCGATGCTCGGGGCGGGCTCGATGGGCCGCGCGATCCTCAGCGGGCTGCTGGCACCCGGCGTGCAGGTCGCCGGCATCCGCGTGACGAACCGGTCGGAGGCGCGCGCTGCGGAGCTCGCCGGGACCCCGGGCGTGACCGCCTACGCGACCGAGACCCGCGCCGACGCGAACCGCCTCGCGGTGGACGGCGCGGGCGTCGTCGTGGTCGCCGTGAAGCCGACCATGGTGCGCGACCTGCTCGCGGAGATCCGCGACTCGCTGGCGCCCGGCACGGTCGTCGTGAGCGTCGCCGCCGGTGTGACCGCTGAGACGATGGAGTCGCTGCTCCCGGACACCGTGTCCGTTGTCCGCGCGATGCCGAACACGCCAGCCGTCGTCGGCAAGGCCGTCACCGGCGTCAGCGCCGGCACGCACACCGACGCCGGCGACCTCGCGCTCGTCCGCGCCCTGTTCGAGACCGTCGGCGAGGTCGTCGAGGTGCCGGAGTCGCAGCTGGATGCGCTGAGCACGATCTCCGGCTCCGGTCCGGCCTACGTCTTCCTCCTCATCGAGGCCCTGACGGAGGCCGCCGTGCAGAAGGGCTTCACCCCGGAGCAGGCGGCCACGCTCGTGAACGGAACCTTCCTCGGCGCCGCCGACCTCCTCGTCTCGTCCGGCGAGGACCCGGCCGAGCTCCGCCGCCGCGTCACCAGCCCGAACGGCACCACCGAGCGCGCGATCGCCGTCCTCCAGTCCGCCGACCTCCCCACCCTCTTCGCCCGGGCAACCGACGCCGCCCTGGCCCGCGCCCGCGAACTAGCCGCCGGCTAACCCCGCCCGTCCCCCCTCCGTCGAGTACACAAAAAGTGCACGCCCGGGCGGCGTGTCGCGTGCACTTATCGTGTACTCGATCGGCGGAGCGCCCGGCGCACGCGGAGGGCGACCGCGTCGAACGGATCGGCGGCGGTGACGAAGATCACGTCCCAGCCGAGTTCGATGAGGCGTTCGCGGCGGCGAATGTCGTGGCGATAGGTGTCCGGGTCGGAGCGGTGGTGATCGCCGAGGTACTCGATCGCGACGTGAGCGTCCGGATACGCCAGGTCGATCATTGCCTCGCGTCGCCCATCCACCGATGAGTGGACGACATGGTTCAGTTCGGGTGACGGAAGGCCCGCGTCCTCGAGAGCCACCCGGAGCCGCGACTCCTGGGGCGAGAGTGATCCGTACCGCACTCGTTCGAGCGCCTGACGGAGAGCGGTGACGCCCCGGCGGCGGCCGTGACGGTGGACCGCCGCGTCCAGGTCCGCCCGCGTTGCCGGCGGTGTGAGCCCGGAGTACGGCTCGTCGCCGGTGATGAGGTAGTCGCCGATCGCGACGAGGTCGGGGACGGGGAGCAGGCTGCTCAGTTGAGCCCAGGTGTCGTGGGCGCTGACGACTCGGAGCCCATCCACCACCGACCAGCGGTGCTCGTCCGCGGTGAGCTGATGGGCGCGCACGCCGCGGAGCCGTGGTGGACGGTTCGGCTCGAAGACGGCGACTTCGACCTTCTCGGGCAGAGCCCAGATCGGCAGTGGGAGCCCGTGGATCATCGCCGCCGACCGGTGGCTGAACAGCGAGTACGGCGGCAGCACCACGCTGGCGGCCCGGCACTGCGCGAGATGGTCCTCGGGAGGAGCCTCCGTCCGCATCCCATGGAACGGCCGATGCATCCGCGTCCCGTAGACCTGACGTCGGGACGTCCCATGCGCCATCAGGTCCCGGGTGCGCGTGCCGATCTCATCCATGCCTCCACTCAACCGTCCGCGCGCCCCGCCCGCGGCTTATCCACAGCCCCCACCGTCGAGTACACGAAAAGTGCACGCGAATACGGCGAGTCGCGTGCACTTTTCGTGTACTCGACGGAGGGCGGAGAGGCGAGGGAGAGACGAGAGGGGGGCAGTCAGGGGTCGAGGGAGGCGAAGCGCTCGATGTCGGCGGAGGCCCCGGAGACGATGACGAGGTCGTGGTCGGAGACCACGGTGTCGGAGGTGGCGTAGGTGAAGGGGCGGCCGGGGCTCTTCACACCGACGACCGTGATGTTGAACTTGGAGCGCACGCCCGAGTCGCCCAGGCGCATCCCGCGGATCGACTTCGGCGGGTACAGCTTGACCAGGGCGAAGTCGTCGTCGAACTCGATGAAGTCGAGCATCCGCCCGGACACCAGGTGCGCGGTGCGCTCGCCCGCCTCCGCCTCCGGGTAGATGACGTGGTTGGCGCCGATCCGCTCCAGGATCTTGCCGTGCGACTTCGAGATCGCCTTCGCCCAGATCTGCGGCACCTTCAGGTCGACCAGGTTGGCCGTGATGAGCACGCTGGCCTCGATCGACGATCCGACCGCGACGACCCCGATCGAGAAGTCCTCCGCGCCGATCTGCCGCAGCGTGTCCATCGAGCGGGCGTCCGCCTGCACCGCGTGCGTGACCCGGTCGGCCCACTTCTGCACCAGCCCGGCGTCCGTGTCGATCGCCAGCACCTCGCGGCCGAGCCGGTCGAGCTGGCCGGCGGTCGCCGCGCCGAACCGGCCGAGGCCGATCACCAGCACGGGGGCGTTGTGCTTGATCCGGTCAACCAACGAGCGGCCTCTCCTCCGGGTTCTGGTACAGCTGCCGCCGCTGCCTCTGGGCGAGGGCCGCAGCGAGAGTCACTGTACCAACGCGCCCGCAGAACATCGTCGCGGCCATGATGTAGATGCCCCCGTCCGGCAACCGCTCCGTCAGTCCCGTCGTGAGGCCGCAGGTGGCGAAGCCGGAGATCACGTCGAAGAGCACGTGGTCGAGCGGCGCCTTGGTGATCTGCGTGATCAGGATGGTCGACACGGCGACGATCGTCGCTCCCCAGAGGGCGATGGCGACGGAGACGCGCAGGACGTCGGTCGGGATGCGCCGGCGGAACGCGTCCATCGGCTCCACCCCGCGCGCCTCGGCGAAAGCGGCCAGGAACAGGACGGCGAGCGTCGTCACCTTGATGCCCCCGGCGGTGGATGCGGACCCGCCGCCGATGAACATCAGCATGTCCGTGACCAGCAGGCTCGACCCGTGGAGGTCGTCGATCGGGATGGTCGAGAAGCCGCCCGAGCGCGCCATCGTCGAGAGGAACAGGGACTGGAAGATCGTGTGACCCGCATCCAGGCGTCCGAACGTCTTCGGGTTGTCGTACTCGAGCACGATGTAGAGCACGGCGCCCGCGACGAGCAGGATCAGCGACGTGAGCAGCGTCAGCTTCACGTGGATGGACCACCGGCGCCGTTTGAGCCGGAGGTTGGAGGCGATGGCCAGGATCACCGGGAACCCGATGGCCCCGAGGAACACGCCGATCATCAGCGCACTCAGGAACCAGTAGTCGGTCGCGAAGGCGTCGATGCCCTCGGTGTTCGGCGTGAAGCCGGTGTTCGTGAACGCCATGGCCGAGTAGTACAGCGACTCCCAGACGGCCGTGCCCACGTCGATCCCCGCGATGAGCATCCGCGGGAAGAGCAGCAGCGCGACCGCGCCCTCGATGACCACCATGCTGAGGGCGACCGTGGTCAGCAGCTTGCCGACATCCCCGAGCCGCACCGCCTGCCCCTCGTCGACCGGGCCGCCGTGCACGCGCAGCGGATTGCTGTCGCCGGCGGCCATCAGCTTGGCGCGCAGGCCGAGCTTCCGCGACACCACCAGCCCGAGGATGGACGCCATGGTCAGCACGCCGACGGCGCCCACCTGCACGCCGATGTACACCAGGAAATGGCCGAAGTAGGACCAGTGGGTGGCCATGTCGACGGTCGAGAGGCCGGTCACGCAGATCACCGACATGGCGGTGAAGAGCGAGTCGGCGAGGCCTGTCCACTGGCCGTTCGCAGAGGAGATCGGCAGCGAGAACAGCAACGTGAAGACGAGGATGAGCAGCGCGAACACCAGGATGGCGAACCGCGACGGGCTCCGTGCCGCGAAGCCGTTGACGACGTCGCGCACGCGTTCACTGGGGGTGGCGGGGCGTCCGCGGACCGTCCGGGTGGTGCTCATGTCTGGTCCTTCCCGTCGTCTTCCTGTGCAGGGGCGGGCTTCGGACATGGTACTGCGCCGGGGGAATGGCTAGCCTGGGGACATGGCCGACATCTTCGACGTGATCGCCGATCCGACGCGGCGCGAGATCCTGCGCGTTCTGCTCGACCGCAGCGGGGATGCGACGCATTCCGCAGGCGATATATCCGTGTCGGAGATCGTGGCGACGCTCGAACTGAGCCAGCCGACGGTGTCGAAGCACCTGAAAGTGCTGCGCGAGGCGGGCCTCGTCTCGGTGCGGGAGCTCGGCCAGCACCGCTACTACCGGCTCGACGCCGGGCCCCTCGAAGCCGTGGAGGACTGGGTCATTCCGTTCACGGCATCCGATGAGGATGTGGCGCTGAGCGTCCGCCTGGCCGAGGAGACGCGCGACTTCGCGAGCACGGTCGGCAAGGTGCTCGCCGACACCCGGCACCGGGTCTCGTCGGCCACCGAGCGCGTGACTCCGAAGAAGTGGCGCAAGGACTGACCGTCCCGAGTACCATGACGGGCAGGAGAGGGACGGGACCATGGCACACGATCTGAAGGATGTGCGCTTCCTGACGGTCGCCGAGGTGGCCGACATGATGCGTGTCTCCCGCATGACCGTCTACCGTCTCGTCCACGCCGGCGAGTTGCCGGCGATCCGTTTCGGGCGGTCGTTCCGCGTGCCCGAGTCCGCCGTCGAGCAGCTGCTGCAGACGGCCACCTCCCAAGAAAGCGGCGTCGCGGACTCGGCGTGACGTCGGGTAGACTGTCACTTCGTGTCGCCGCGCGCCCCGCGGCATACCCCTGATTCTTTGTGAGGTCTACGTGGGTTCCGTTATCAAGAAGCGTCGCAAGCGTATGGCGAAGAAGAAGCACCGCAAGCTTCTTCGCAAGACGCGCCACCAGCGTCGCAACAAGAAGTAGACCTCCGGTCTGCGGCTCAAGCGTCGGTCCATTCGGCCCGGCGCTTTTTGCTGTCCCGTCTAGAGTGGAGGCGTGTCCACCGTCTCCCTCACCCTCATCGGCAAGCCCGGCTGCCACCTGTGCGATGACGCCAGGGAGGTCATCCGCACGGTCATCGACGACCTGCCCGCGGAGGCACCGGAGGTCGCGGTGACGGAGGAGGACATCCTCCAGGATGCCGCCCTCCACGAGAAGTACGTGGAGGAGATCCCGGTGGTGCTGATCGAGGGACGTGTCCACACCTACTGGCGGGTCGACCCGGCCCGCCTGCGCACCGCACTGCTGGAGGCCCGATGACCATCCGCCACGTCGTCTCGTGGAAGCTCGCCACCTCCGACCCCGCCGTGCGCGCGGAGCACGCGGCGACCATCAAGCGCGGGCTGGAGTCGCTCCCCGCGGTGATCCCGCAGCTGCGCTCGCTGCAGGTCGGCGTGAGCGCCGCGCCCGGCGACGACTTCGACGTGGTGCTCATCAGCGATTTCGAATCGTTCGACGACATCGCCGTCTACCAGGAGCATCCGGCTCACCTCGAGGTCGCGGGCTTCATCCGCTCCGTCGTCGCGGGGCGTGCGGCGGTCGACTTCGAGGTCTGAGCGCCGCTCGACGCGAGCCGCGAGGCCGCGAGCCGCGATCGATGAGCCGGTCTCAGAGGACGGGCGTGCGATCGATGTCGGCGTCGTTGCGGCGGTAGTCGGAGAGGAACTGCGCGAGCGTCCGTGCGTAGAGGGCCTTCACCCGGTCGCCCGCGGCGTCGCCGTCGCGTTCCTTGATCGCGGTCAGCACCTCGCCGAGCGCAGCGGGGAGGTCGTCGACCCCGAACGGCCGGTCCCACACCGAGATGTAGCGGAGCAGCTGGGGGCTGAGTCCCTCGCTCACGGAGGCGAGCACCTCGTTGCCGCCGGCGCGTGCCAGCTCGAGGAAGAAGTCGTTGAAGGCGTGACCGAGAGCCGGAAGCTCTCGCGACTTCGCCGCCTTCTTGACGTCCTTGTGCGCCTTCTCGATCCGCGTGACGGCGACGTTGGAGAGCGTCGGCACGATGGTGCGCGCGGCGTGCTCGTGCAGCAGTCCGGTCGTGTAGATCGCCTCGTCGATGGCCTTCAGGTCGATGGGCGCGACCCGGGTGTAGCGGTTGGGCGCCATCTCGACGAGCCCGATGTCGGCCAGTTTCATCAGCGCTTCACGGATGGGCGTGCGCGAGACTCCGAGCCAGGCGGTGAGCTTCTCGTCGAGCAGCGTCTCGCCGGGTTCCAGGGTGCCGTCGAGGATGCCGTCGTAGAGCCGCGTGTAGACCACGTCGCGCAGCAGCCGGCGCTCGACCGGCGCGGTGTCGTTCACGGGCAACGGCATCAGCGGAGCTCCTTCGTGGTCGTGGTGAACTCGTCCGCGACGCCGACGAGGGCCGGGTCGAACAGCTGCGCTGCGGCGCGGCCGGCCTTCTCGGCCTTGCCGGCGACCGCCGCGTCGATCAGCGCGGTGACCGACGGCCGCGCCTTGCGGAAGGCGGCCGTGCCCGGGGTGGCGTTCAGCGCACGCTGCACCTCGGGCAGGTGCCGCTTCAGGAGGCGAGCGACGGTGCCGTTGTCGAGACGGCGCACGAAGACGCCGAGGAATCCGTCCGCGGTCAGGCCGGTGCGGACGAGCGACGCCGGGTCGGTCTCCTCCGCCGCGTCGCGGAGAGCCGCACGGTCGCTGTCGGTGAGCAGGGGGGTGGCGTCGCGGACGACGCCGGCGACCACCACGCCGACCGTGGCGATGAGCTGGCGGACCCGCTCCGGCTCGATCGGCGTGACGCGCGTGCGCCGCTGAGGGAGGATCTCGACGAGACCCATCGTGGCCAGCTGATTCAGTGCTTCGCGGACGGGGGTGCGGGAGACGCCCACCCACCGCTCGATCTCGGCGTCGTAGAGCTGCTCGCCGGGAAGCAGGTCGCCCCCGACGATGGCGTCGAGGAGGCGCAGGAACACTTCGTCACGGATGAGCCGGCGAGGGCTGGCGACTCCGGTCACGGGCACGGGCATGGATGTATGTTACATCCCGGGTTCTCGGGTCACGGTGCTGATGTGCAGAGTGTCGAACGCGCGTAATCCAGGCGATATCGGCACGACGACGCCCATCAAGTCCCCATCCGGCGTCCAACGGGCGCTCAGTCTGGCGGGCGTAGGCTGAGCGGGTGACATCCGCACCGACGACTCGGTGGGAGACTGGCGCGACGGTCCTCGAGGCCGAGACCACACCGCTCGACGACGTCCGCCAGCTCATCCCCTTCCTCGATTCCCGCACGCCCCTGCTCTGGCTGCGCAAAGGCGAGGGGATGGCCGGCATCGGCGAGGTGCTCCGCCTCGACTTCACGGGGCCGGACCGGATCGAGCAGGCGTCGGCCGCCTGGCGCGCGACCGCGGCGGCCGCGACGGTCGCGGACGACGTCCGCACCCCGGGGACGGGCCTCGTCGCCTTCGGGACGTTCGCGTTCGATGACGAGAGCTCCGCGGTCAGCACCCTGATCGTCCCCGAGATCGTCATCGGCCGCCGGGGGAGCCGCAGCTGGATCACCCGCATCCGCCGTGCCGGAGGCGCGGAGAACGACCGGCTCCCGCGCCCGACGGCGTTCGGCGACGAGTACCGGCTGAGCCTGTTGCCGGGTGAGCTCGGGTCCGACGGCTACCGGTCGGCAGTGGCGGACGCGGTCGAGCGGATCCGCGAGCAGGACCTCTCGAAGGTGGTGCTGGCCCGCGATCTGCGCGGCCATCTGCCGCTCGAGTCCGACCTCCGTCGTGCGCTCGTCGAGCTCGCGCTCGGGTACCCCGACTGCTGGACCTTCGCCGTGGACGGCCTGGTCGGCTCGTCGCCGGAGACGCTGGTCCGCGTCCACCACGGAACCGTGACCGCGCGCGTGCTCGCCGGGACGATCTCGCGCGGACCGGACGCCGCAGCGGATGCCGCCGCCGCAGCCGAACTCGTCGCGAGCGCCAAGGACCAGGGCGAGCATCGCTTCGCGGTCACCAGTGTGATGGATGCGCTCCGCCCGCACAGCGCGGACCTCGCGGCCAGCGACGAGCCGTTCACCCTGAAGCTCCCGAACCTCTGGCACCTGGCCACCGACATCGCCGGGATGCTCAGTGACGGGTCCAGTTCCCTCGACCTCGCGGCTGCGCTGCACCCGACCGCCGCCGTGGCCGGGACGCCCCGCCGCGAGGCGCTCGCGCTCATCCGGGAGCTGGAGCCGTTCGACCGCGGACGCTACGCCGGACCGGTCGGCTGGGTCGGCGGGGACGGCGACGGCGAGTGGGCGATCGCCCTCCGCTGCGCCCAGCTGACGCCGACGGGGGACCTGACCGCGTACGCCGGGGCGGGGATCGTCGCCGACTCCGACCCGGATCGCGAGCTCGCCGAGACGTCGATGAAGTTCCGCCCGATCGTGGAGGCGTTCGGCTGATCCGCCGGCGCGGTCAGGACGCGTCGAGGCGGCGCTTCTGCTCCTCGACGTCGTAGTCGGGCACCGGCCACTCGAGGCCCAGCCCCTCCAGGGCGCGGATGAGGATGCGCTGCACCGCCGCGCGGGCGTACCACTTGCGATCGGCGGGGACGACGAACCAGGGTGCGTAGGCGCTGGTCGTCCGGTCGAAGACGACCTGGTACGCCTCCTGGTACGAGTCCCAGTGCAGCCGCTCGTCGACGTCGGCGGGGTTGAACTTCCACAGCTTGTCGGGCCGCTCGAGCCGGGAGGCGAGCCGCTTCTTCTGCTCCTCCTTGCCGAGGTGGAGCATCACCTTGACGATGGTGGTGCCGGACTGCGCGAGCTCCTTCTCGAACGCATTGATCGCGCCGTAGCGCCGCTCCAGCTCCTCGGGTGGGGCGAGCGAACGGACGCGGCCGATGAGCACATCCTCGTAGTGGGATCGGTCGAAGACGCCGACCTGTCCGGCGGCGGGGACCTCGCGCCAGACCCGCCAGAGGAAGTCGTGCGCCAGCTCGTCGGGCGTCGGCTTGCCGAACCCGGCGTAGTGCACGCCGCCGGGGTTCATGGACCCGATGACGTGGGAGACGATACCGCCCTTGCCGGCGGTGTCCATCGCCTGCAGCACCAGGAGGACCGACCGGGGCTCGCCCTCGCGGCCGCACGCGAACAGCTTCTCCTGGAGGTCGGCCAGGCGCCCGGCACCCTCGGCGAGGTCCTTCTCGCCCTCCTTCTTGCCGCCGTCGAAGCCGGGAGAGGCGTCGGTGTCCTGATCGGACAGGCGGAATCCGGGCTGCACCCGCAGCACCTCGTACGGGTCCTCGGTCCAGCTGCTGTCGTCGCTCACGTCCGGCCTCCTCCCACGGGCACGATCGCCGGGCCCGTGACTCCTGGCACGCATGGTAGCCCCGCCGCAGTCTGCAAATGCCTGCTAGCCACGATCACCGGCCCGGCATTACCGTGTGGCCGATGAGAGGGGCCTGAGATGGGTTCGTTCTGGAATGCGTTTCTGTACGTCTTCTATATCTTCGCGTTCGTCGCGTTCTTGATGGTCCTGTTCACCGTGCTGGTGGACCTGTTCCGAGACACCGAGCTGAACGGCTGGTGGAAGGCGCTGTGGGTCATCTTCCTGATCTTCCTTCCCGGCATCGGGCTGCTGGTGTACCTGATCGCGCGCGGGCGCGGGATGGCCGCCCGCAACCTGGCGCGCCGGGCGACGGTCCCGGAGGACGACAGCTGGGGGCAGCATCCGACACCGTCCGCGACACCGGCCGCGGACATCCAGCAGGCGCAGACCCTGCTCGATCAGGGCGTGATCAGCGCGGGGGAGTTCGACGCCCTCAAGGCCAAGGCCCTGGGGCAGCGTTACTGAGCGATGCCGTGGGATGCCACCCTCCCGGTCCCGCCCGGCGCTCGCTGACCATTCGGCGTGCATTCGGGGGCCGGAATGCACCGCGCGGACGCCGCAGCCTAAGCTGGTGGAGTGAGTAAGGCCGACCTCAGCAAGCAGCCCGCCCAGGTCGCCGCCATGTTCGACCAGGTGTCGACGCGCTACGACCGGACCAACGCCGTCCTGTCGGTCGGCAATGCGGCGCTGTGGCGCGTGGCGACGACGCGAGCCGTGGACCCCCGTCCGGGCGAGACGATCCTCGACGTGGCCGCGGGAACGGGGACGTCGAGCGCCTCTCTCGCCCGCAACGGAGCCTCCGTCGTCGCGGCCGACTTCTCCGAGGGGATGATCGAGGTCGGGCGCCAGCGCCAGGCCGGTAATCCGTTCGTCCGGTTCGTGCAGGCGGACGCCATGGCGCTCCCGTTCGACGACGACTCGTTCGACGCGGTGACCATCTCGTTCGGCCTGCGCAACATCGTCGACCCCAAGAAGGCGCTCGCCGAGTTCTACCGGGTCGTGAAGCCGGGCGGTCGCGTGGTCGTGTGCGAGTTCTCCCAGCCGCCCCTCGCTCCGATCCGTGCCGGCTACTCCGCCTACCTCAAGTACGGCATGCCCGTGCTCGCCCGCGTGGCCAGCTCCAACCCGGCCGCCTACGAGTACCTCATGGAGTCGATCGAGGCCTGGCCCGACCAGCGCACGCTCGCCGGGTGGCTGCGCGAGGCCGGTTTCGAGCGGGTGGCCTTCCGCAATCTGACCGCGGGGATCGTCGCGCTGCACCGCGGCTTCAAGCCCGAGCGCGCGGCCGTCCCGGAGCCGGAGGCGGCGCCCGTTGCGAAGCCGAAGACGCCCGCGAAGCCGAAGGCTGCGCCCGCGAAGCAGAAGGCCGCTCCCGCCAAGCCGAAGGCCGCGCCCGCGAAGCCGAAGGCCGCGCCCGCCAAGCCGGCATCCACCGGCGCGGCCGGTTCCGAACCGTCAGCGTCCACCGTCCCGTCCGAGGGGGAGTAGTGCCACGAAGTGTCCCGGCCGTGCGGCGCGCGTCGCTGACCGGTCAGCTCGGCTTCACCGAGCGGATCTTCATCCGCGGTGAGGACCGCGAGCTGGCCAACGCCGTCGACGACGGCCTCGCCCACGTCGAGGACGGCCTGCTGCGCGAGATGCGCTTCGCCGACGGCCTCGCCGACGTGACGGCCCGCTACCTGCTCGAGGCCGGCGGCAAGCGCGTGCGCCCGATGCTCACCCTGCTCGCCGCGCAGCTCGGCGACGGCACCAACCCCGATGTGCTCCAGGCCGCGGAGGCGGTGGAGATCACCCACCTGGCGTCGCTCTACCACGACGACGTCATGGACGACTCGCAGATGCGCCGCGGCGTCCCCAGCGCCCAGTTCGTGTGGGGGAACTCGGTCGCCGTGCTCACCGGTGACCTGCTGTTCGCGCGCGCCAGCAAGCTGGTCTCCGCGCTGGGCGAGCGCGCCATCCAGCTCCAGGCGGACACGTTCGAGCGGCTGTGCCTCGGCCAGCTCCACGAGACCATCGGCCCGCAGGAGGGCGAGGACCCGGTCGAGCACTACATCGGCGTCCTGAAGGACAAGACCGGTTCTCTCATCGCCGTGGCCGCTCAGATGGGCGTCGTGTTCTCGAACGCCCCGACGTCGTACGAGGAGCCCGTCGTGACCTTCGGAGAGAAGATCGGCGTGGCGTTCCAGCTCATCGACGACGTCATCGACCTGTCCGGTCAGGGCGTCGCCGAGACCGGCAAGACCCCCGGCAACGACCTGCGCGCGGGTGTCGCCACCCTCCCCGTGCTGCGCCTGCGCGAGCGCGCCGTCTCGGACCCGGAGGCGGCGGCCCTGCTCGAGCGCCTCGAGCGCGACGTCATGGGCTCCGCGGAGGACGGCGAGGTGACTTCCGAGGCCATGGACGCGATCGCGGCGCTGCGCGAGCACGACGTGACGCGTCAGACGCTGGAGGAGGCGCACCGCTGGGCGCGCGAAGCGGTGGAGGCTCTGGAGCCCCTGCCGGACGGCCCGGTGAAGAAGGCACTCGTCCGGTTCGCGGACACCATCGTCGAGCGCTCGAGCTGAGCCGGACGCGACACCAGAAGGAATCAACGAATGACCAAACTGCGACTGGCCATCGTCGGCGCCGGCCCGGCGGGCATCTACGCCGCCGACATCCTGCTGAAAGCGGAGCGCGGCTTCGACGTGTCCATCGACCTGTTCGAGCAGCTTCCCGCCCCGTACGGCCTCGTCCGTTACGGCGTCGCCCCCGACCACCCACGCATCAAGGGCATCATCACCGCACTGCGCGAGGTGCTCGACCGCGGTGACATCCGCATCTTCGGCAATGTGCAGTTCGGCCGCGACATCACCCTCGACGACCTGAAGCGCCACTACAACGCCGTCATCTTCGCGACCGGCGCGGTCCGGGATGCGGACCTCGAGATCCCGGGCATGGAGCTCCACGGCTCGTACGGCGCCGCGGACTTCGTCAGCTGGTTCGACGGCCACCCGGATGTTCCGCGCACCTGGCCGCTCGAGGCGAAGTCGGTGGCCGTGATCGGCAACGGCAACGTGGCCCTCGACATCTCCCGCATGCTGGCGAAGCACGCGGACGACCTCCTGCCCACCGAGATCCCCGACAACGTGTACGAGGGGCTCAAGAACTCTCCGGTGACGGACGTGCACGTGTTCGGCCGGCGCGGACCGGCGCAGGTGAAGTTCACGCCGCTGGAGCTGCGCGAACTCGGCGAGCTGCGCGACGTGGACATGATCCTCTACGACGAGGACTTCGACTACGATGAGCAGTCGAAGGCCGCGATCCAGAGCAACAAGCAGGTCATGGTGATCGACCGCGTGCTGCAGCAGTGGCGAAGGCGCGAGGTCGGCAGTGCCTCGCGGCGCCTCCACCTGCACTTCTACGCCAAGCCCCTCGAGGTCGTCGGCGACGAGCACGGCAATGTCCGCGCCCTGCGCTACGAGCGCACCGCGCCCGACGGGGAGGGCGGCGTCCGTGGCACCGGCGAGATCCGCGAGCTCGAGATCGACGCCATCTACCGGGCGGTGGGCTACTTCGGGTCGCCGCTTCCGGGCATCCCGTTCGACCGCAAGCACGGCGTGATCCCGAATCACGAGGGCCAGGTGCTGCGCAAGGGCGACAACGAGCGCATGTACGGCGTGTATGCGACGGGGTGGATCAAGCGCGGTCCGGTCGGACTCATCGGTCACACCAAGTCGGATGCGATGGAGACGATCAAGCATGTGATCAACGATCAGGGAAACTGGTGGTCTCCCGCCGACCCGTCCGAGCAATCTGTGGAGAACCTGCTGCGCGAGCGCGGTGTGGAGTACACGACGCTCGACGGCTGGCACAACCTCGACGCGCACGAGCAGGCGCTCGGCGCCGAGCGCGGCCGGGTGCGCATCAAGGTCGTCCCCCGCGACGACATGGTCCGCGTCTCCAACGGCGAACCGGTCGGAAGCGGCTCCGCGTCCGCCGGCCAGCCCTCCGGACAGGCCGAGTAGCCACCGCCCCGGCATGAGCGACGCGCGCGAATGGCGACCCGACGTCCTCGGTGAGCCGTTCGAGCAGCTGACCCTCCCGCTCGGGACGGACGCCGAGGGCGACGTCGTCGCGACGCTCGTGCGGTACTCGCCGCGCCCCCGGCTGCACCTCCACCGCGGGCCCGCCGCCGATGCCGACGTGCTGTACGTGCACGGCTGGTCGGACTACTTCTTCCAGACCGAGCTCGCCCGGTTCTGGCACGACCAGGGCGCCCGCTTCCACGCCCTCGACCTGCGCAAGTACGGCCGCAGCCTGCGGGAGGGGCAGACGCCCGGCTTCGTCGACGACCTCGCCGTCTACGACGAGGACATCGCGGCGGCGTTGGAGGCGATGGGGCACGGCGAGGACGCGACGGGCCGCCGGCGGCTGATCCTGCTCGGGCACTCCACGGGAGGGCTGACGTTGAGCCTGTGGGCCGACCGGCACCCGGGGCGTGCGGATGCGCTCATCCTGAACAGCCCGTGGCTCGAGTTCCAGGCGCACTCCGCCGGGCGTGCGGCGCTGACCCCGCTGGTGGACCTCCGGGCGAAGCTGGTGCCGAACGCGCCCATGCCGAACGTCGACCTCGGGTTCTACACGCGGACGGTCTCCCGCACGATGGACGGCGAGTGGGACTACGACCTGGCGTGGCGTCCGGTGCGCGGCTTCCCCGTGCATCCCGCCTGGCTGACCGCGATCCTCGCCGGCCACGCCCGCGTCGCCGCCGGCTTGAGCATCCAGGCGCCGGTGCTCACCCTGCTCTCCGCGCGGTCGACGCTGCTGCCGTTCTGGTCGCCCGACATGCTGCGGTCGGATGTGGTGCTGGTCGTCCGCGACATCGCCGAGCGCGCGCTGTGGCTGGGGCCGACGATCACCGTGTCCTGGGTGCAGGATGCGCTGCACGACGTGTTCCTGTCGCGCCCGGAGGTGCGCCAGGCGGCGTACACGTCGGTGGAGCGGTGGATGCAGGGCTACCTCGACGAGCGCTGACGCCCGGGATCTCCTGCATCGCCAGATGATTTGCCCTCCCGCTATGGTGTGGCCACGTCGGACGGCAGGCCCTCGTGTCGCAGGTCGCGTCCGCCCCTGAATGGAGGCGCCCGTTGCCATGGACACCACAGGAACCAACCTCGTCTGGATCATCGCGGCGCTTGTCGATCTCGCCATCAAGATCGCGGCGCTCATCATCATCCCGCGACGGCGCAAGCCGACCGCCGCGATGGCGTGGCTGCTGGCGATCTTCCTCATCCCGTACGTCGGCATCCTGCTGTTCCTCCTGATCGGAAGTTTCCGGCTGCCGAGGAAGCGCCGCGACGAGCAGCGGCGGATCAACGCCATCATCGCCGAGCGGGTCGCGGGCCGCACAGAACCGGAGGAGGCCGCGGGCTGGCCGCGGTGGTTCCAGCGGGTCGTCGAGCAGAACCTGTCCTTGACCGCACTACCCGCCATCGGCGGCAACTCCGCGGAGCTGCTGCGCGACTACCGCGGCTCGATCGACGCGATGGCCGCGGAGATCGACACGGCGACCTCGTTCGTGCACGTCGAGTTCTTCATCGTCGCCTGGGATGACACGACCCGGGGTTTCTTCTCGGCGATGGAGCGTGCGGTCGCCCGCGGCGTCACCGTCCGGCTCCTCGCCGACCACCTCCCGTCGCAGAAGATCCCCGGGAGCAAGGAGACGTTCGCCGAACTCGACCGCATCGGCGTCAAGTGGGCGTGGATGCTGCCGGTGATGCCGTTCAAGGGCAAGTACCAGCGTCCGGATCTGCGCAACCACCGCAAGCTGGTCGTCGTGGACGGCCAGGTCGGTTTCATGGGGTCGCAGAACCTCATCGACCGCAGCTACGACCTGCCCAAGAACATCAAGCGCGGCCTCCAGTGGCAGGAGCTGATGACGCGGCTGACCGGGCCGGTCGTGGCCTCGGTCAACGCCGTGTTCCTGTCGGACTGGATGATCGAGACCGGCGAGTTCGTGGAGCAGGAGCACGTCCCCGCCGCGGTGCTGCCCCGGACGGCGTCCGCGGAGGAGCTGGTCTGCCAGGTGGTGCCGAGCGGCCCGGCGTACCCGACGGAGAACAACCTGCGGATGTTCCTGTCGCTGATCTACGGGGCGACCGAACGCGTCATCATCACCAGCCCGTACTTCGTCCCCGACGAGGCCATGGTCTACGCCATCACGACCGCCTGCGAGCGGGGGCTGGACGTGCAGCTGTTCGTCTCGGAGATCGGCGACCAGGGCCTCGTCTATCACGCACAGCGCTCGTACTACAGCGACCTGCTCGAAGCGGGCGTGCGCATCTTCCTGTACCCGGCGCCGTACATCCTGCACGCCAAGCACCTGTCCATCGACGACGACATCGCCTTCATCGGGTCGAGCAACATGGACATCCGCTCGTTCAGCCTCAACGCCGAGTCCTCACTGCTGGTGCGGGGCCGGTCGTTCGTCGCCGGGATGCGCGAGGTCGAGGAGGGGTACCGGGATGCCGGACGCGAGCTGACCCTGGACGAGTGGCGTCACCAGCCGGGCAAGGCGACATTCCTCGACGGTCTGGCGCGGCTCACCTCGGCGCTCAACTGACCACCGCGGCCCGCCCTGCCGGCCTGGGCGCGCGCTGCCTCAGCGGAAGTTGACGAACTGCACGGCCACGTCGAGGTCGGCGTTCTTCAGCAGGGCCATCGTGGCCTGCAGGTCGTCGCGGCTCTTCGAGCTGACGCGCAGCTCGTCGCCCTGGATCTGCGACTTCACGCTCTTGGGTGCCTCGTCGCGGATGAGCTTGTTGATCTTCTTGGCCGCATCCTGCTCGATGCCGTTCTTGAGCCCGACCTCGATGCGGAACTCCTTGCCGGACGCGTACGGCGCTCCGGTGTCGAGCGACTTGAGGGTGATGCCGCGCTTGATGAACTTGGACTCGAGCACCTCGAGCACGGCCTTCACGCGCTCCTCGGTGTTGGCTTTGAGGAGGACCTTCTCGCCGCTCCACTCGACCGACGCCCCGACGTTCTTGAAGTCGTAGCGCTGGTCCACCTCCTTGCGGGCCTGGTTGACGGCGTTGTCCGCCTCCATCTTGTCGACCTTGCTGACGACGTCGAACGAGGAGTCTGCCATGATGTCCGTCCTTCCCGTGTTGAGCTGCCCCCAGTCTACGAGGGAGCGGCCGCCGCAGCGGGGTGCCCGCCGCCTTGACGTCCACCGCGGGCGTGCGTCAGGCTGAGGTAAGGCTTACCTCAGTTTGGAGACCGAATGGCGCAGCCCATCCCCTTCTCGCAGGCGCTGCGCGAGCGCACGCGCGGCGTCCACCAGGAGAGCGAGGGCGCCGTCTTCATGCAGGACCTGATGAGCGGCCGCGGGTCGCGCGACGACTACATCATGCTGCTGTCCCAGCACTACTTCATCTACGAGGCGCTGGAGGAGGCGACCCAGTGGATGGCGGCGGATCCGGTCGCGACGCGGTTCATCAGCCCGAAGCTGACCCGCCTCCCGGCCATCGAGACGGACCTCGAGTTCCTGCTCGGTGAGGAGTGGCGGGAGCGGGTGGCACCGCTGCCGTCGACGCTGCGCTACACCGCGCGCATCCGCGAGGTCGGGCGCACGTGGCCCGGAGGCTTCGTCGCCCACCACTACACGCGCTACCTCGGCGACCTGTCGGGCGGGCAGATCATCCGGACGCTGCTGCAGCGGCAGTACGGGTTCGAGACCAACGGTGTCGGCTTCTACCTGTTCGCCGACATCGCGAAACCGAAGCTGTTCAAGGACACCTACCGCGACGAGCTGGACGCGGTCGAGTGGACGGACGAGGAGCGCGACCGCGTGATCGGCGAGGTGGCGCTGGCGTTCCGCTTCAACACGGAACTGTTCGACGACCTGGCGACCGCGAAGGCCGCCGCGGCCTGAGGGATCTCACGCGGTCTGGGCGAGCTCGACGTAGTAGGTGACGTGGCAGCCGTCGCCGCCGCACTCGATGCACAGGGTGATCTCTTCGACGTGCTGCGTCGGGTCGGCGCCCGTGCCGTCGCACCGTTCGCAAATCTCCAACGTTCTCATGCCTCGATTGTGCGCTGGACCACCGACATCGGTCGTTGCCACGCCGGGGTGTCGCGATCGCGCGCCGGGATCGGGCGGCGCCCGAACGCTCAACCGCGGTGTTATGCCCAGAGCAGAACGGACGAAACATTCCGGTGCGGTCCCGCCGCATCCGACATAGGCTGTCCGCATGCTTCTGCGGCACGCGATCGGCTCGGTGCTCCGCCGGATCAGGACGGAGCAGGGGACGACGCTGCGCGAGCTCTCCGCGAGTTCGCGCGTCTCCGTCCCCTACCTCTCGGAGATCGAACGCGGCCGCAAGGAGGCGTCGTCGGAGATCCTCGCCGCGCTCTGCCGGGTGCTCGGCGTCAGCGAGGGCGAGCTCCTGACCCGCGTGGCGGCGGAGTTCGGCGTCGGGCAGGTGCTCAGCCTGGTGCCCGAACACACGGCCGAACGGCCGCTCGTCACGACGACCGAGCTGGCGCCCGCGGCGGCGGCTGCGACCGGAAACCAGCCCCCGGTGGTGGCTCTGGCCGCGTGAGCGTGGGCCCCGCGCCGGCTGGGCGGCCGCTGATTTCGTGTGCGGGCGCGCGGCGGCTATTCTTGTCTGGCGCCTTCGGTCACGAGAACACTGGTGGTCGGGAGCGCCCTGGCGAGTTACCCAAGCGGCCAAAGGGATCTGACTGTAAATCAGCTGTCTACGACTTCGGGGGTTCGAATCCCTCACTCGCCACCATCGAAACCCCCGGCTCCGGCCGGGGGTTTTCTCGTCGGGTCGCGGCGTGACGATCGTCGGAAACTGGTGCCGAAATCTCCGACGCAACGCTCTGTAGCGGGAGTTTCGGCGCGATCGGTGGGGGATCTCCGACGGAGGGAACGAAAACTCCGACGATCGGCTCGCGGCCTCGTCGGCGGTGCACGGGTCTGACAGGCTGGAGGCATGACCTCCAACGCCGAGCTGCTCGAGATCGCCGCCACCGTCGCCCGCCGGGCGGCCGCCTTCGCGCTGCAGCGGCGGCGCGACGGGGTCGAGATCGCGGCCTCGAAGTCGTCGCTCAGCGACATCGTGACGCGGGCGGACCGGGAGACGGAGAAGCTGATCCGGGATGCGCTCGCCGCCTCGCGCCCGCGCGACGGCTTCCTCGGCGAGGAGTCCGGCGACAGCAGCAGCCAGAGCGGACTGACCTGGGTGGTCGACCCGATCGACGGCACGGTCAACTACTTCTACGGCATCCCGGCCTGGGCGGTCAGCATCGCGGTCGTCGAGGGCGACCCCGACCCGAGCACGTGGCGCGCACTCGCCGGCGCCGTCGTCAACCCGGTCACCAAGGAGGTCTTCACCGCCTCGGCCGGGGGAGGCGCGCGCCTCAACGGGGAGCGCATCCACGTGACGGAGGGGGTGGACCTGCCGCTCGCGCTCGTCGGGACCGGGTTCGGCTACGACGCGGAGGTGCGCCGCCGTCAGGCGTCTCTCGTCGCCGACCTGATCGGCGAGGTGCGCGACATCCGGCGCATCGGCGCCGCGTCGCTCGACCTGTGCTCCGTAGCCGCCGGCCGGCTCGACGGCTACTTCGAGCGCGGCCTGAACCCGTGGGACCACGCGGCGGGAGGCCTCATCGCCGAGGAGGCCGGCGCGCGCGTCGCCGGGATCGGCGGCGGCCCGGCGGACCGCCGCCTGCTCGTGGCGGCCGCGCCGGGCCTGTTCGACCAGCTCCACCCGCGGGTCGAGCCGTTCTACGCCGGGTGGGAGTGACCTTCCGGACTCAGACGAGCCAGGCGGTGGTGTCGCGGGGCAGCATCCGCCCGTCCAGCTCGCCGCTCGCCAGCAGCACCTCGCCCTCGGGCAGCTCGACCGGCTCCGTGCCGAAGTTGACGACGACCGTCACGTCGCCCGACCGGAAGGCGAGGGTGTTCCCGCCCAGGTCGATCCACTCGGGGGCGCCGAAGGCGAGGTCGTGGCGACCGCGCAGCGCCAGCGCCTGCTGGTACATGCTGAGCGTGGACCCGGGGACGCCCTCCTGCGACGACCGCGTGTACTCCGCCCAGACGGCGGGCTGGGGCAGCCAGCTGGCCGAGCCGGGCCCGAAGCCGTACGAAGCCTCATCGCCCTCCCACGGGATGGGGACGCGGCAGCCGTCGCGACCGTAACGCTCGCCGTTGGTGCGGAACCAGGTGGGGTCCTGGCGGGCGTCGTCCGGCAGGTCGATCGCCTCGGGGAGGCCGAGCTCCTCGCCCTGGTAGAGGTAGGCCGATCCCGGCAGAGCGAGCATGAGTGCCGTGGCCGCGCGGGCGCGGTGCAGCGCGAACGCCGGGTCCGGGAGGCCCTGGGTCTTCGGGCCGATGCCGTGGCCCTGCAGGTTCTCGCCCTCCAGCGCCAGGCGGGTGGCGTGGCGGACGACGTCGTGGTTCGAGAGCACCCAGGTGCTCGGGGCGCCGACACTGCTGAACGCCGCGATCGAGCGGTCGATCACGCTGCGCAGCGCCGCCGCATCCCACGGGGTCTCGAGGTAGGCGAAGTTGAAGGTCTGCTGCATCTCGTCGGGACGCACCCAGCGGGCCAGCTTGTCGAGCGGCTCCACCCAGGCCTCGCCGCACAGCACGCGGTCGCCCTCGTACTCCTCGAGCACCTTGTGCCAGTCGCGGTAGATCGCGTGGACGCCGTCCTGCGCGAAGTACGGCGGCGTCGGCGGTTCGTTCTGAGCGTGCGCCGCGATCTCCGGCTCCAGGGCGATGCCGCCCATGCTGCCCATGTTGGCGGGCGGCGTGTAGTCGGGGAGGCCGGCCTCCTTCACCATGCCGTGCGCCACATCCACCCGGAAGCCGTCGACGCCGCGGTCCAGCCAGAAGCGCAGGATGCCGCGGAACTGCTCCCAGACCCAGGGGTTCTCCCAGTCGAGGTCGGGCTGCGACTTGTCGAAGAGGTGCAGGTACCACTGGCCGGGGGTGCCGTCCGGCTCGGTGATTCGCGTCCAGGCGCCGCCGCCGAAGATGGACTCCCAGTTGTTCGGCGGCAGTTCGCCGTTCTCGCCCTTGCCGTCGCGGAAGATGTACCGCGCGCGCTCCGGGCTGCCGGGAGCGGCCTTCAGCGCCTCCTGGAACCAGACGTGATCGCTGGATGAGTGGTTCGGGACGATGTCGATGATGACCCGCAGGCCCAGGCTGTGCGCCTCCGTCAGCATCCGGTCGAAGTCGTCCAGGGTGCCGAAGCGCGGGTCCACGTCGCGGTAGTCGGAGACGTCGTAGCCCGCGTCGCGCTGCGGCGACCGCTGGAACGGCGACAGCCAGACGGCGTCGACACCGAGATCGCGGAGCGCGGGGAGGCGGCGGGTGATGCCCGGGAGGTCGCCCATCCCGTCGCCGTCGGAGTCGGCGAAGGAGCGGGGGTACACCTGGTAGATCACGGCGGAGCGCCACCACTCGCGGCCGGGGGCCGAGGGGCTGAGCGCGGAAGCGGTGTTCGGGGCGGATGCGGCGATGGTGGTCACCTCGTGTTCGTATCGGTTGGTGGTCAGGGGTGGACGGCGGTGCTGGAACGGACGATCAGGTCGGCGGCCGCGGTGTGGCTGACAGGCTCCGGCGCAGGGGCCCCGCCGGGCCGGCGGGCGCCCTCCAATGCGGCGAGGAGGAGCTCGGCGGCGCGCTCGCCCTGCCGGACCGGATGCTGCGCCACGGTGCTCAGGCCGAAGAACTCGGAGAGCGGATGGTCGTCGATCCCGATCACGGAGACATCGCGCGGCACCGAGAGGCCGAGGTCGCGGGCGGCCAGGATGGCGCCGATCGCCATCTCGTCGGACGCCGCGAAGATGGCCGTCGGGCGGTCGTGCGGCGTGCCGAGCAGCTGCTTCGCGGCCTCGTAGCCGCCGGGGAGGGTGAAGTCGGCGGCGCGGTGCAGGCGCTCGTCGACGGGAAGGCCCGCTTCGCGCAGCGCCTGCTCGTAGCCGAGGCGGCGGCTGGTCGGGATGTGGAAGTCGAGGTCGAACTCGTGGGAGGCGCCGATGTGGGCGATGCGGCGGTGGCCCAGCGACACCAGGTGGTCGGTCGCGAGGTGGGCGACGGCCACGTCGTCGATCGTGACGGTGCTGACGCCGGCGAGCGGTCCGCCGACGCCGACCAGGGGCTTGCCGAGCGCGAGCAGGCGGCCCGCCTCCTCCTCGGAGAGCTCCAGGGAGACGGTGAAGGCGGCATCCACCCGGTTGCGGAGCAGGTGGTGGTCGAAGACGCGGCGGCGCTCGCCGCCGTCGCCGCCCAGGTTGTAGAGGGTGAGGTCGTAGCCCTCGCGGAGCAGCACGCGCTCGGCGCCCTCGATGACCGAGGTGAAGAACCAGCGGTTGAGGTGCGGCACGACGGCGCCGATGTTGCGCGTGCGGCCGGAGGCCAGGCTCGACGCGTCCGACGAGACGACGTAGCCGAGGTCGGACGCCGCGCGAACCACGCGTGCACGGGTGGTCTGCGAGACGGGCCCGTTGCCGCTCAGCGCGCGCGAGACGGTGGCCGTGGAGACGCCGGCGAGACGCGCGACGTCGTCGATGCCGGCCATCCCACCTCCTGGAGTCCTTCGCTTCGGTCTGCGTCGCCTGCGGTGGAAGCGCTTGCGACCGCCGATGCCCGCGACACGCGCGGGCACAGGGGGAGTATAGCGACTGGGGTGGAAGCGGTTGCAGTCCGTGACGGACGGCGCCGGGTCAGCGCCAGTGCGACGGCCGGGAGACCGTCTCCGGCAGGCGGGTCCGTGCGTCGCCGGTCGCAGCGTTCACCTGCACCTGGGTGAGGTAGATCGCCTCGCGCAGATCCGCGCCGTCGAGGCGGGCATCGCGCAGGTCGGCGCCGATGAGCTCGGCCCGGGCGAGGTCGGCGTCGCGGAGGTCCGCGGCGATCAGCAGCGCGCCGCGCAGTTCGGCCCCGCGAAGGTCGGCGCCGCGCAGGTCGGCTCCGAGGAGGTCGGCGACGGGGCGGATGCGGGTGCGGGCGACGCGACGGGGGCCGGCGCCGATCGGGCCGGACTCGCGGGCGAGCCGTGCCGCCTCCCGGAGCAGCTGGGCGGTGGGGGCACGCAGCTCCTCGATGTCGGCGGCCAGGATGGTCTCGGGATCGGCGTCCGCGAGGTCGCGCACGTCGCCGCGCGCCTGCCGGAGAGCCGGGTGCAGCCGTGCCGCGGCGGGGAGCGCGAGCGCGTCCTCCAGGTACCAGAGCAGTTCGTGCAGCTGCCGCATGACCGGGAAGACGCCGAACATCGTCGCCCTGGTGTCCGCGTCGTCGCGCCAGCTCGCGCCACCCACGGTGTGCTGCGTCACCTGCTGTCCGGCGCCGAAGCAGTCGAAGACGGTGCACCCGCGGAAGCCGCGCTCGCGCAGCTCGGGGTGGATGCGGCAGCGATCGTCATCGGCCAGGTTGACGCAGGGATCGCCGGCCGCCTTGTCGATGGCGAAGTCGGCGGATCGCGCGAAGGCCAGTGCCACACAGCACAGGCCGACGCACTGCGAGCAGTCGGCCCGGAGCGCGTCGCGTGAATCGTGGACGATCGTCACCCGTCCACAGTACGTGCCCAGCGTCACCTTTCCACATCTTCAGGAACACCCGGAATAGCCCCCGGACGACCGCGTTAGCGTGGAATGACCGACTCAACGAAGGAGACTCGCATATGACTGCATCCCGCCGCACGATCGGCTCATCCGACCTCGAGGTCTTCCCGCTCTCGCTCGGGGGCAACGTCTTCGGCTGGACGGCCGACCGCCAGACCTCGTTCGACGTCCTGGATGCGTACACGGCCGCCGGCGGCAACTTCGTCGACACGGCGGACGGCTACTCGGCATGGGTGCCGGGCAACACGGGTGGCGACTCGGAGCGCATCCTAGGCGAGTGGTTCGACGCCCGAGGCAACCGCGACCAGGTCGTCCTCGCCACCAAGGTCAGCCAGCACCCCGACTTCAAGGGCCTCGCGCCCGACAACATCCGCCGAGCCGCTGACGCGTCGCTCGAGCGCCTCAAGTCCGACTACATCGACCTCTACTACGCGCACTTCGACGACGAGTCGGTGCCGCTGGAGGAGACGGTCGCCGCCCTGTCGGGCCTGGTCGACACGGGCAAGGTGCGCTACATCGGCATCTCCAACTACTCGCCGGAGCGCATCGAGGAGTGGTTCCGCATCACCGAGCGCGAGGGCCTGCACCGCGCGGTGGCGCTGCAGCCGCACTACAACCTGGTGGAGCGCGCCTACGAGACGTCGTACCGCCCGATCGCCGAGCGCGAGGGCCTCGGCGTCATGCCGTACTTCGCCCTGGCGGCCGGCTTCCTGACCGGCAAGTACCGCGACGGCGTCACGGTGGACAGCCCGCGCGCGGGCGGCGCCGCCAAGTACCTGGACGAGACCGGCCGCTCCGTGCTGGCCGCCCTCGACGACGTGGCGGCCGCGCACGACGCCTCCGTGGCGTCGGTCGCACTCGCCTGGCTGGCCGCCCAGCCCACCATCACCGCCCCGATCGCGAGCGCCCGCACCACCGACCAGCTGCCCGACCTGCTGGCCTCCGTCGACCTCCGTTTGACGGACGACGAGCTCGCCTCCCTCGACGGCGCCTCGGAGGCCGCGAAGGCGGCCTGACCCTGGGGCGGAGCCGGGTCCGTCATGGTTCGGAGCACGTCGCCGCAGATGGTATCCTCGTACGGTTGCCGAAAGCGGCCGGACCTCGTGCCGGCACCGGCTCCGCCCCCTTAGCTCATTGGTAGAGCACTTCCTTGGTAAGGAAGAGGTAGTGGGTCCGATTCCCACAGGGGGCTCCGTCTCCCGTCTCGCGACATGTCGCCGGACAGGGGATGCCACGGCGGGGTAGCTCAGGTGGTTAGAGCACACGGCTCATAATCGTGGTGTCGCGGGTTCGAGTCCCGCCCTCGCTACAAAACCCCCGGAATCTCAACGGTTCCGGGGGCTTTTTCGTCTCCGCGGAGGGCGCTCCCCGCATAAACCCCGCACATTCATTTCGCTCCCACGACCTTGTTGAGCGCTGCTGCGGCCCGTGCGCCGCCGGTGTTCTTGGCCATGTAAACGTCCTGGGTGAGAGAGGGATTCTCATGCCCGAGGTACTCGGCGATCTCGCGCGCAGTCATCCCAGCCTGGTCTAGGGCGGTTGCGACCGTCTTCCTGAAGCTGTGACTGGTGACCTCAGGAAAGCCGAGCCGTTCCCGTGCGTCGCGCCAGTCGCGGGAAGTGTTGCGAGGGTCGCGGATCTTGCCCCGGATCGTCGGGAAAATTAGGTCATGCGCGTTGGCCACCTTGAACTCGGCCTGGCGACGACGCAGCAGCTCGACGAGGGAGTCAGCGATAGCGATGGTCCGAGTGCCAGCCGCGGTCTTGGCATGGTTCTGGATGATCACCCCTTTACCGTGCGCTCGGACAACGTTCGCCTTGATCGTCAGCAGGCGGGCATCTAGATCGACGGCATCCCAGGAGACTGCCAGTACTTCGCCGAGCCGGCAGCCGGTGCTGGCGAGGAAGAAGATCACATCGACTTGGTCGAGTTGACGAAGGCGTTCGTCGTTCTTGACCGCGTTGAGAAGCGCCGGAAGCTCGTCCAGCGTGATCGCCGCAGCACCCTCACGCGCACGCTTGATGTGGCCGATCTCGCGCACGGGATTTGTGCGCACGAGGTCTGAGCGCGCGGCAAGACCCATCATTCCGGACAGGACGGCTCGGCATGCTTTGGCGGCCCCTGGGCCGTTCGCGGAGCTCACGCTAGTGATGAAACGGTCGAGTCGTTCGGTGGTGGCTTCCGAAACGGCGAGCGAGCCGATCCTCGGGCGGATTAGGTGTTCGATCGTCTGACGGTACGTGTCCACCGTGCGGGGAGCTCGATCTGCTTTGCTTTCCAGGAAGGCGTCCGCGAGGGCAGAGAGAGTGGTCTCTCGTTTGAGACTCTTGCCGGTGCTGGGCTCGACGGCGGTGAGGGCGCGCTGAAGTGAGTTGCGCGCCTTCGCCCTTGTGGAGCCGAATCGCTCGATCTGTCGAAGGACGCCATCGTCGAAGCGGTATCGCGTCCGGGCGCGCCACTTCCCGTCCTCGATCTGCGCCACCGAGACGTTGCCATAGCTTCCGATCGGCGTTCTCGGGCGAACCATGTTGCACTCCTTCCGACTGCTGGATGCGCCGGCGTTCGCTCGGGTGCTGCCTGTGCGCTCAGGCTGACCGCCTAAACTCCGGCCGGTTCGCTAGCGATTCCGATAAGCCCGGCGCTCTCAAGCAAGCCGCTCACCCGGGCCGCCTCCCGGGTAATGCGGTCGATCCGCTCGTCGATTTCGGCGCTCGAGGCCGAGAGTTCCGGGTCGCCGGACGTCAGGTGGACGTCGCGGACGATGCGGAGCCGGTCGACCTCCCGGCGCAGTGTTCCCAGCTCCCGCAATGACGTCAGGATGTCGATGTCGAACCGTTCGGCGGCCAGGCCAGGAACGTAAGAACTTGCGGCTGTCGCGGAAAGCCAGCAATCGAACTCGGCGGCCGTCATGCCATTGAAGTCGTCACTGAGGTTGGGCAGGTCCAGTTCGGTGTTCGGTCGGCCGATCGGGGCGAGGAGCATGGTTGGCGGAACGCCGAGGGCACGTGCGATGTTGAGGAGCTGGCTGACGCTGATGTCAGCCTTTCGCCCGGACTCGATGTTCTCCAGGATCGCGGCGGTCACGTTGCCGCCGGGGATCGCGTCGGCCAGGTCCCGAGTGGTGCGGAAGCCCCGCTGTCGTCGGGCGTGCTTGATGCGAGCACCCACGCTGGTTTCCGATCGAAAGTCCGTCATTTCGACAGAATAGCCCTGAAACTCTTGTCAAAGCAACAGATAGTCGCTATTGTCGCCGTGACAAGCAACTGATCCCTCAGTTGTCGAATCGGAGGTGATCGAAATGACGGGGGACTTCATCCAGCCCGCGGAGGTGACTGAATTGACCGGCCTCTCCATCGCGGCGCTAGCTCAGCTGCGCCATCGCGGGCAGGGGCCACGGTTCTATAAGCCGACGCCGCGGACGGTGCTGTACAAGCGCGAGGAGGTGATCGCATGGCTGGAGGCGAGCGCGCAGACCGCGACGACGGCGTACGCGTAAGCCTGCCGACGACCCAGCCGGCTGGCGTCATTCAGGACTTCGTCGACGGCTACCTGGTGCCGGTCGATCCGATGAATGACCTGCAGTGCGAAAGCTGTCAGTAGAACCCGCCGTCCACCTCGGCGTGGCACGTCGGAGCAACCCCCGAATGGGGGTAGCGTCCGGCACCAAATGGAGCGGCCGATCCTTACCCTCTTCACCGTGACGCGCGACTCACAGACCGAGTCCGGGCGGCGGTGAGGCATCGTGGCTGAGACTCCGGAACCGCAGAGTCCGCCTCGCCACTCCATCTCCCAATCCGGGCACGCCGCCCACCTGAATTCCCGGCGTGATCCCGGCTCACCACCCTCACTCATTCCGGGCTGCCGCACACTCATGCGCGCCGGCGCCCCGCACTAACGGGTCCTCAGACCCGAACCCGATCCTTCACACAAGCCACCTCGGCACAAGGAAGGTAGTGATCTCGTGGCTGAAGGAATCCAACTCCGCACGCGTGCCGATGCCCGACTGACGGAGCTGCTCAGCGAAGTAGACACACTGCTGCCGTATGTCCGCTTTCAACTGCGCGGCTGGCCGAACGAGGTCGACGCAGTGCTACAGCTGGCCCGGGAGACGGTCTGGCACCGAAGCTCTCGGTACGACCCTGAACGCGGCTCACCCCACGCGTTCGTGTTCGGCATCACCCGCCACGTCGTACTTCGAGAGGTCGCGCGGAAGCACGTCGTCATGGACGAGGTTCCGATCGACGTCGAGTCCGATACGGACATTGACCCCCTGGATGCGCTGATCCGTCGATTCGACGCGCACCGCTGGATGGTGCTGGTCGCCGACTTCGTCGGTCCATCCGACTGGCACGTGATGAGCGACCTGAGCTTGGCCAACGGCGACGTCGACCGGGTGGCGCACGCCCATCAGATGTCCAAACGGGGTCTCCGCTCGGTGCACGACCGCGTGTGCCAGACCGCCCGAACCGTACTCGCCGCCCTGGCAGCCGCAGACGCCGGGCTACCGCTGACCGGGTCCGTCATCGTGTCTTGCATCCCTGAGATCGGTGGCTTCCGGGAGGTCGCCGAGATGATCGGCGAGGACGCCACCACCATCGCCGCCACCCTGCAGATCCACCCCGGCTCGGCGCGGGCTCGGATTGCGACCGCGAAGCGGCTGCTGATGATCGCCCGGATCGTCCTCGAGCAGGAGGCCGCTGAATGATCGGCGCTGGGGCGGCGGCAGTTCATGGGGTAACGCATCCGAAGAGGATTTCGAACCTGCTGATCGTTGCCGCCATGATCGTGCTGGTCGTTCCTGTCGCGCTCGTGGCCGTTCCGGTGTCGCTGGTGCTCGCGATGGGCGCGAGCGGTTTCGGTGGAGGTGGGGGAGCGTGCGGTGGATCCGCCCCGTCCGTGGAGGCCGGCCGGAACGTGGACGGGTACGGGCCGGAGCAGTTGAAGATCGCAGCAACGATCATCAGCGTCGGCCAGCAGATGAGCGTGCCCCCGCATGGCCAGACTCTCGCGTTGATGGTTGCGATGGGCGAGTCCGGGCTGCGAAACCTCGATCACGGGGACGCCGTCGACAACACCACTATCGGCGTCTTCCAGCAGGGCGCCAGCTACGGCACCCCAGCGCAGCGAATGGACCCGGGGACTGCAGCAGCCGCGTTCTACACACGCATGTTGCACGTCCCGGACTGGCAGACGCTCGCTCCAACGCTCGTCGCGCACACGGTTCAGATCAACGCCGACCCCAACCACTACGCCCCGTTCTGGACGTCGGCGGAGCACGTCTTGGTGGCTCTGACCGGCGCGAGTGCGGGCACCTGTCAGGTGCCACCGGACGCCCGCGCCGCCGCCCTGGTCTTGGTCGGTGCGATCCAGGCGAAGAAGCTGAACTTCCTCGAGCCCCGCTACCAGCAGCAGGTCATCAACATGGCCGACGGGACCGCAACCCGCGACTGCACGATCGACCCGCACGTCCTCCAGCTGATCGTCGTCGCCGTCCAGACCTTCCAACAGGTCGGCGTCAGCGACCTCAACCGCCGCTGCACCGGCATGACCCCCGGCGCAGGAACCAAGTCGGCGCACTGGAAGGGCAAAGCGGTGGACTTCTACGCGATCAACCGGCAGTCCCTCACGGGTGCCGACGCCCTCTCGGTCCAGCTGATTCACGTGCTGGACCCGTATGCCCCCCGCGGGTCATCGGCCGGGCAAAGCGACTGCCGCGCCCGCGCCCACATGTCGCTGGGTGTCTTGGCGAATATCACCAGCGACTTCCCCGATACCTGCAACCACCAACACATCCAGGTGCCCTGACCAACGAAGTCCGGAAGGTGCGCGCCAAAAGCTGTGCCGAACCGGAAGTTCTAAGTGAAGGCGCACACGAAACCGAGGTGAATCGAGATGAACAAGAGGCTGGTCGCGATTGCGGCTCTCTTCCCGTTCCTTGCTCTGACGGGCTGCGCAGCAAGTGCTCCAGCCCCAAAGCCCTCGTTCGCGACCGTCGCGCCGGCCACACCGACCGCGACTCCGTCCACTGACGTGACTCCCGCAGCTGACGGCATCGTTGACACCGTCTACGTGCAGGTCTTCCCCGCGAAGACTTCCACGGCGAAGCACGGCTGCCGGTGCACCCTTCCGGATTCGAACCAGGAACTTTTCCCGATGGGGACGCCTGTCATCTTCGTGAAGTTCACGATGACCGGCGAATGGAAACCCTCGCAGGGAAACCAGACCTACCAGGACGTCACCGGCACCACGCTCAAGGGGACCCAGTTCGACGGTCGCCCTGAACCTGCCGTCCTGGACACCGCCGATGGACCCGCCGCCGCCAAGGCCGCTGGGCTCGCGTGGCTGCCGAGCGGGCTCTTCCACGGAAAGTCGACCTGGACGATCCCGAACGACAAAGAGCGCTCCTTCGCCGCCGCGTGGTACCTCCCGCCCGGCGTCGACCGGCTTCTCCTCACCATGAACGTCCCCTCCGAGGGGCAGCCCTTGCATCTGACCGTGCCGCTGCCCACGTCCGCGGCGGACGCAGCCAACGTGAGTGGGGAGTAGCCGCGTGAACCTCCTGCTGAACGTGCTCGGCCTCCTGCTCGTCGTCGGCATCACACTCCTCGGAATCGTCGTTTCCGGGCTGTTGGCGGCGAGACGAATGACCGAGACCGAAGAACCCGTGTCGAGAACAGATCCCGCCGAAAGGAAAACCCAATCATGAACGCACTCAACGAAGCGCTCGTCACCGCGCACGCTCGATCGGTCAATGTGCTGACGGTAAACAACCCGTCACCCGACTTCTCCGGCCCGGGCGTGAGCGCCCTCCAGTCGATCGCGAACGTCGTGTTCGCCATCGTGCTCACCCTCGGCGTGATCGGCGGCCTGATCGCAGCCGGGTTCATCGTCGTCGGCCACATCTCAAGCAACGGACGAGTCCAAAAGATGGGCATCGTCGGGGTGGTGAGCTGCGTCGCCGGGGTCGCCGTCGCCGCCGGAATCGCAGGACTGATCAACTGGGGCCAGTCACTTCACGTGGCGTGACATCATGCTCGCCATTGCTGCTGCTGCTGCTCCGCCGGACCCGTTCTCTCCGAACTACGGCTGCTTTATGGCCGATTTCGGCTGCCAAGCCTCACAAACCGTCGCCCAGTTCATGGGTTCTACGATCCGAAACCTTGGCGACTTCATCGCCACCATGATTGCCGGCTCGTTCAACACCAACATCGACCAGAGCAGCTGGGAGATCGCCCATTCGCAGTTCCTCTTCTGGATCGCCGTCACGGCTCCTGTCATTCTCATCGTCGCGCTCGTGCAGATCGGGATCGCGATGATTTTGCAGGACTGGGCACGGATTGGGCGCACCGCCGCCGGCGCTGCCCTCGCCATCCCGTTCTCGGCCATCTGTGTGTGGGGGATGCAGACGGCATCGGGAGTCACCGACGCCGTGACCACCAGCCTCACCTCCACCGTCCAAGGCGGCGACCTCAGCAAAGGGCTCCTTCGGGTGGTGGGGCTCCTGGACGTCACAAGGCAAGCGCCCAACGCGGTCATGCACAACGCCCAATTCACCCAAGGTGGCGTCATCTTCACCATCGCCACCCAAGGTGCCCAAGGTCCTGCCTCGGTCGGGGAGTACGTGATGGCCTTGCTCGTAGTCGGGCTGATGATGATCGCCTCGCTCTTCCTCTTCATCGCCATGTCGATCCGCGAATTCGGGCTCCTGGCCCTGGCGGCGATGGCCCCGGTGGGGCTCATGATGATCGGCCAGCCCAAGCTCACCGCGTGGGCACAACGATGGATGAACCTGACCATCGGCCTGCTGATCGCCAAACCACTCGCCGCCGGCGTCGTGCTCCTCGCCGTGGAGCTGACAAAGGCGAGTCTCAGCATCGGGGTCATCCTCGTCGCTGCCGGGGCCGTGATCGCCGCCTCGTTTTCCCCGTTGTGGGCGACGAAGCTCGTGTCCTTCGCCGGCGCCGAAGTCGGCACAGCTCTTCACCATCGGTTCTCGGTGCGCGACCAGTTCTCGCGCGTGAACACCGCCGCCGCTCCGGTCCGCTCGGCCGCGCGGGTCATCAAGGTTGGGAGATAACTCATGACCACCTTCATCGCCGACCCGATCCTCACCGACGAGGGCGCACCCCGGGTCCGCTTCGCCGCCCGGGAACGACGAGGGATCTTTCTTGGCCTCACCTTCCTCCAACTCGTCGTCATCGGCGCCGCCGTCGCCATCTTGCTGGCAACGCTGTTCATCAACCCCAACGCGTTCTGGGTGATGCTCCCGCTCGTTGCTCTGGTGGTGTTCTTCGCGCTCGCCTCCTACCGGCGTGAGCCCGTGCTCGTCATCGCCGCACAGGCCGCCCGCTACGCCTACCGCAGCCTCACCGGCCAGACCGCCTTCCGCCGCGACGTCTGGCTCCGGGTGACCATGGCATCCCTGAACGTCGGCCAAGCCCAGGTGGCCGCAGTGGCACCCGTCGTCACCTCCAAGTTCCTGCTTCCCGGAGCGCTCGGCGACGTCCAGGTGATCCAGATCCCGGGCGCCGGCGGATTCATCTACAACGCCCGCGGCCGACTCGCATCCGTCACTGTACGAGTCGGCTCCAGAGCGTGGGCGCTGCGGGACAAGGGCACCCAAGAGGCCGCCTACGACGGCTTCGTCGAATGGCTCAGTTCGCTGGAGAACCTGCCTGGTGTGCGGGAGACCACGATCCGGATCCGAGTTGACCGTGCGTCGTCGACGCAGCTGAAGGACTACCTCGTCGCCCGCGAGGATGAGTTTGGCCCGCAGGTGAGCGTGGAGCTGCGCGAGCAGTATTGGGCGCTGACGAAGGCGGCGGCGAAGCGATCGATGGGGTTCACCAACTACATCACTCTGACCTTCGACACCGCCGCCCTCAATGGCGCCATCCGCGACGCTGGCAAGGGTCTCACTGGTCTGGCGGCGGTTCTCAAGGAACGCGTCGCGGGTATCGAGACTTCGATGGAGCACGCCCGGCTCACTCCGGCCGGCTGGCTCACCGCTGACGAGCTCGACGAGTTGAACGCGCTGTCCGCGGATCCGGTCGCTGCAGCGACGCGGCGCGAGCAGGACTCCGAGATCGTCTCGGCGCCATCGCCGGTGATGGGGATCGACGAGGGCTGGGATTCGATGCGGGTCGACGAGTCCTGGCATCAGACGTTCTGGGTCGCTGAATGGCCGCGCACCGACGTCCGCACCGGCTTCCTTGAACCGCTGCTCTACGCCGGGGATGCCACGCGGGTGATTACGCTCCAGGTCCGACCGGTGGCCACGCACAAGGCACTGGCCCAGCTGAACCGTGCCCAGTCCGACATGGAGACCGCCGCGACCATCCGGATGAAGCTGTCCTCCCGGATCCCGCTCACCCACCTCCGCGAGGAGGAAGACCTCGCTGTGCGGGAGCACGACCTCGTCGACGGGTTCGGCGATGTCCAATACCGCGGCTTCGTCACCATCTCCGCCGAGTCTAAGGACGCGCTCACGAAAGCGCGCACGGACATCGAGCAGGCCTCGCACCCCGCCCGCCTCGTCCTTGCATCGATGTCCGGTCAGCAGGCCGCGGGGTTCGTGACCGCGGCGCTGCCGGTGCCGCTGGAAGGGGAATGAGATGAAGCAGTCAGCAGTCATCGGCCGCATCCCCGCGAACGAAAAGCCCGGCGCCAACGACCGCCACCGCCAGACCGCCCTGGCGGACAAGACCTCGAGCTGGAAGCTCCAGTCGGCGGAGTTGCCGGCGTCGAAGATGCCGGCCTGGGGCTGGAAGCAGGCGCACAACCTGCGTGGCCCACTGCGCGCCACTCCGCCCGCACACCGCTGCTCCTCGAAGGTCCTAGGCGGGGCGTATCCATTCCTGGCTGAGACCGGAGACATCCTGACGGGGGCGTACATCGGAGAGAACCTCCTCTCGCGGGCGCCATTTTGCTTCGACCCGTGGGACGCCTACTCGGCCGAGGCGGTCCGGTCTCACTCGGTCGCGATCCTCGGGGTGAAGGGGACCGGGAAGTCGATGCTGGCCAAGTCCTGGTCATCGCGGCTTGCGAGACTGGGCCGGAAGATTGCCGTGCCGCACGACCCGAACGGGGAGTGGGTGCGCGTTGCCGCCTACGTCGGCGGCACCTCCATCTCCGTCGGCCCCGGCAAGGCCGCCCGCATCAACCTGCTCGACGAGGGCCCGCGGGATGCGTCGTTCTCGGATGAGGACTGGAACCAGAATGTCCTCCAGTACCGGCGGGCGACGGTGAAGACGATCATCCGCCGCCTCCGCGAGGGTGGAAACCTGGAACCGGTCGAGCACACCGCCCTCGACGTCGCCCTGGATGCGCTCCGAGGCCAGTCCACCGTCACCATCACGCACGTCTACGACCGTCTGGTTGAACCCGACCAAACCCAGCCTCTCGAGGTGGTTGAAGCCGGCCACCGGCTCGCGCACTCGCTGCGCCGGATGGTGTCTGGCGACCTCACGGGGTTCTTCGACGGACCCTCCACCGTCCGCTTCGACGCCGACGCTCCGATGATGGTCGTCGACACCTCCGCACTGAAAGGAGCCTCGCCCGAAGCACAGGCGTTGGCCCGGCTGGCGACCGCGAACTGGATCCGCCGCTCCTCCCTCGGTGCCAACCGCCAGGCCCGGGTGATCATCCATGAAGAGGCCGCGGTCGAGCTGCTCAACGACGTCTCCGGCGGCGACGGTCTCGCCGACCGGGTCGAGGACGAGAAGGTGGCCCGCCATCTCGGCACTTCTAATTGGTACCTCTTGCACCGGGTCGCCGACCTCGACGCTCTGGGCGACCGCAACAGCGCCCTCCACTCTCGCGCCCTTGGACTGCTCGCGGACTGCGAGACCCGGATCTCGTACGCGCAGCACTCGGGGGAGATTGCCCGGTCGCGGGAGATTCTGGGCTGGAATGACACCCAAGCCGACCTGGTCCGCAAGCTGCATAAGGGCGAAGGGCTCTGGCAGATCGGCCAGGACCGGGTCGCCAAGGTCCGCAACATCTGCACCGACTACGAACTCGGCATCTTCCGCACCGACGCGATGGGCGGCGAACGAGCATGAGACCCCACGGCTCCTCGTGGACGCATGTTGCCCTCTACAGCCTGTTCGCGATCGTCGTCGCGGGCGTATTAGCTACCGGCGTCGCGAGCGCGACCATCACCACGACTTGTGACGGTGGCGGCCAGCCGGGGAGTGTCTTCGCTGGCCTGCAACTGGCAATAAGCGGCGATCCAAGCGGGTTCGCCCTAGTGCCCGGATGCACGGCTCCCGTGACATTGATCCGCGTCCTGGATCTGCTTGCTGTCTTCCTTCTTCTCAGCGCGATTGCAGTCGCAGTGATCTGGTGGCTTCGTTACCGGCAGTCCGACCGGTACTTCATCCGCGATCTCCGGGGGCGTGACGGGCTCGCCAAGCCCGGCGAAGTCCGCAAGTACACCTCCGCGCGCAAAGCCCTACACCGCGCCAAAATCCTTCGCCCGTCGCTAATCGATCCGTCGCCGGCTTCCGCGGGGTGGAAGGTCGGTAGCGCCCGTGGGCAGGACGTCTACGTGTCGATCGAGGACTCGATCGTCGTGGAGGGTGCGCCCCGTTCCGGTAAGGGCTACCGGTTCATCATCAACGCGATCCTCGACTGGGACGGCCCCCTGATCACCACCTCGACGCGCAACGACAACCTCTCCGTCACGATGCGTGAACGCGCTCGGGTCGGCGAGGTTACCGTGTTTGACCCTCAAGAGCTCACGGGTATTCGCTCCGGACTTCGAATTTCGCCGGTGGCTGGATGTGAGGATCCGCTCGTTGCGGACCAGCGCGGTCAGGCGATCATTGCCGGCACCGCCCTCGGCGCGTCCAAGACCAACCAGGAATGGGCGCAGGTGTCCTCCAACGTGCTGTCCCGGCTGCTGCACGCCGCCGCCGTCTCGGGCCGCGGCACGGACGCGCTGGCGCGGTGGGGATCCAACCCAAGGATCGCGCGTGAAGCCGTCAGCGTGCTCGCCAACCAAGGAACGCCAGGCTGGTCCGAGGACCTGGACGCGATCATCAACGGCGACGAGAAGCTCCTGGCCAACACCTGGTTCGGCGTCTTCGGCGCCCTCCGCCCGCTGTCCATCCCGGCGATCCGGAGCGCTATGACGCCTGGGCCGGGGGAGCAGTTCGACCTCGACGCGTTCCTCGCCGGACCCAACAGCCTCTACCTCGTCGGCACCGGCGCTGGCGCAGGCTCGGTCGGCGGTTTCCTCGGCGCGGTCCTCGACGACATCGTTGAGACCGCACGCCGCAAAGCGCTCGCCTCACCCGGCTCCCGCCTCGACCTCCCACTGGCGGTGATTCTCGATGAGATCGCGAACATGTTCTCCTGGCCGGCACTGCCGCGGATCATGGCCGATGGCGGCGGCATCGGCATCTCGACCATCGTCGTCCTCCAAGCCCTCTCCCAAGCAGAGACCGCGTGGTCCCGGTCCGAGGCCGACACGATCTGGTCCGCCGCCACTGCCAAGCTCCTGCTCGGTGGCGCGTCCGACGTTGACCACCTCCGCGACATCGAATCTCTCCTCGGGACGCGGCGGATCCGAAGCACCGGGCACTCCTACAACGACAACGGGTCATCCACGAACGTACAGAACGAGAAGGTGCCCGTGATGACACTCGACGAGATCCGCCGCATGCCCGAAACCGTCGGACTTCTCGCATACCGGAACCGTCGCGGAATCCTCCTCGACCTGCGCGGCTGGAACGACCGCGACGACGCCCGTCAGGTCAGCGCGGACAAAAGGCTCACCGAAATCGACCAGCAGGTCGTCTTTGCCGAACAGTATCAAGCCGCGCTGGACCGCCGAGGAACAGCGGGAGAGGGACATTGATGTCCAACCGTCGCCGCCCCTCCCGAGACAACACCTACCGCGTCCGATACCTACACTCGCTGGCCTGGTTCGCCCGCCGCGACCGCTGGTTCCTCGATGAAGAACACCGCAACGGCACCATCCGCTGCGCCCTCTGCCTAGGCGCCGGTAGCTCCCGCTCACTCGAACTGCACCACCTCGACTACCGCGGCGTCACCCAGACCCCGCATGGCTGGACCGCCCACGAGCGCCACGAGGACCTGACTGCGCTGCACTCGCGCTGCCACGAGTACGTGCACCAGCTAATCGAACGCGACCGCGCGCTCTCCGGGTTCGTTTCCCGCCGTACCGCCTCCGTCCAAGCGATCGCTCGGCTACAGGCCAAGATCGCGCACTACATAGAAGCTTCCCTGGAGCAGCAATGAGCGATGACATCCCTCTCGACGACCTCGTCGCTTCCCTCGCCGAGGGCTGGGGAGACCAAGCACCCCGGCAGAGTCCGGGGATGCTCGGCATCCGCGTCGTCAACTGGCGCACCCTGGAAGAAGAAGACGCCCCGCAGGTTTGGACCGACCTCCGGAGTTGGGTGGTCTGGTTCACCCACCGCTACAACATCGCAACACGGAAGATCCCGCCTTGCTGGTTCAAGCACGGCGCCCTCGTCGAGGAACTCTCCGCCCTCCACACCGCCTGGCTGGTCTCCTACGACAGCCTCGACGCAGGCTACGGACCCATCGGCTGGCACGAACGTCTCGCCGTCGCCCTTCCCAGGCTGGCGACTTGGTACAACGGCGAATGCCACAACGGCCACACCGAACTCACACAAACCGGCGACGACGCCCTCCCGGCGGAATGGGCCGACTGGATCCGCCACAGTCACGCCATTTCGTAGCTGGTGACGGTGCCAAAATGCGCGCCGTCTGCGCGCATTTTGCGGCTTCGAATCGGAAGTTCTAAGTGAGAGCGACCCGATCATGTGGGCGCCAGAGGAAAGGAAAGAACCATGAGCACACGAGTCCCGATCAGCATCGAAGGCAACCTCGTCGCCGACCCCGACTACGGTGAGTCACAGAACGGCACCAAGTTCGCCAAGTTCACCGTCGCCGTCACCGACCGCAAGCTCGAAGACGGCAAGTGGGTCGACGGGGACACCCAGTACCACCGCACCACCGTCTTCGGCCGCACCGCCGAGAACGTCCGCGCCAGCCTCGCCAAGGGCGACACCGTCATCGTCAACGGCAATCTCGAGTTCCGCCACTGGACCGACCAGGCCACCGGCGAACCCCGAGCCGCCACCGAAGTCGTCGCCGACAGCGTCGGCCCCTCGCTCCGCTACACCACCGCAGAGGTCACCCGCCGCGCCCCAAAAGCTGACGGCCCGGACGTATCCGCGACCGGGCCGGCCGTTACTCCCGGGGCTGAGCGCAGCAGCGCTTCACTCAGCTGACTGGAGTGGGAGGGGAGGCCGGTTTCGGCCTCCCCTGAATTTTGCCCAGTGGCTTCTGTCGTAGCCGCGCGGCCAAGCGTGAAGGGTGCATTCATCGCCTGTAAACTCGCGCCCAGAAAGGTCCGGGTGTATGGGGGAGACTGCGGCAGCGAATGCAATCGTGGCAGCCAACGCGACCATAGGTAGTGTTGGAGTCGGCAAGCGACTATTGGTGCCGGATCGACGAGCAGCAGCTCAGATGATCGCCATAATTTTCCTTGGCCAGGCATCGCACGCCGCAGAAATAATCAAGGCGACTGGGGTCGCGGTGGCACCCCTTCCTACGGTCGAGGCGCTCATCGATGAAGCGATTGCGGCTCTAACGGTGACCGGATCCACTAAGGAGCAGCGCGACGCCCTCACGTATCACCGCGACGGTCTCGTCTTCGAGTGCATCGTGTGGATGGCTGGTTGGGCGGAGTCGCATCCAAGACGACTTAGCCTCAGCCCACATCTGTCCGCGACGACTCAAGGTTTGGACGGCCTACTGATCGACTGGGATGCCGCCACGTCTCAGATCGAACTAGTCACCATCGTCGAAGCCAAATGTAGTGAAAACCCGCGTGATACCTTCAGGGACAAGGTTATTCCAGCGTTTCTTGACCACGAAGCGGGGAATCGAACTAGGCAGGTTCTTGCAACGGCGGCAGAGCTACTTCAACAGCTCGGCCTTGACGGAACCCAAGCAACGCTGGCGGCTCAGCGGGTTATCGGTCCAGACAATCGGGCGTATGCGGCGAGCTTGGCTGTCGAGCAGAGCCATGACACCGACCGACGTCGCACGAATCTCTTCAAAGGGTATGACGCCATCAAACGCGTGCCGGCGGGGCGCCGAATCGGAGAGGTCTTGGTTGTGGATGACGACCTGCGGAAGTGGTTCGCGGACGTGTCCGCATTGGCGATCGAGTATCTCGAGCAGATGAGATCGCCAGTCGAAGGCGGCGTGTCTTCGAATGTTTGACCCTGAAACAACGACGCTGCTTCAGTCCGCTCCCTCTGTGGAGGGTTTGCCGAGCGCTTCGCTGCCGTCAGAACTGGCGCGACTATATTCGGAACTCACCGCTCACCGCCTCGCCCTGTCAGAAGGCACACCTCGTTCAAACTTGGGTGCGTGGGACCTCGGCGCCGTGGCGGACTGCTATGAGCTAATAGCTCTTACCTCGTCGGACCCCCTGACTCGCCGTCCCAGCGCCTTTGTCGCTGCCACCGCTCGGCAGCTTGCTGCTCTATCGCCCGCACCTGAGGAGGAGACCGCTCGCACGCTTACACGCGATTCGCTAGCTCCAGACGTCTCCGCGGTGCTGCTCTTCCTCATCGCAGAACAATTCGCGGATGCAAGCGACGCAGCAAAACGACTTGACCATCGAAGCGATCCAGAGGTTGTCGCGTTGCTGCGCCGGGCGATAAAGAACTTGGGGGAAGGCCGGATTCTGCGCATCTACCGGGATGGGCAGAAGCGCAAAGGCAGGCGCACAATCGAGGGTCAGCGTCTGGCCGAGATTGCGGAGTGGTCACTCGCCCATGAGCTCTTGACATCGGTGGAACAATTCGCCGCTGAGCTACTCAACGAGGAGCCATTCGACTCGAGGTCTGCCGCTTCGATCGTGGACAATGTTCTTTCTCTAACAACTCGCGAAACGAACGTCGACGAGTCGCGTTCCTTCACCACGGGCTTTCCCGGTCCACATCAGCTGGCGACTCTGTTGGACAAGACAATGGGAACCCTTCGTCGACTCGCGTTGGTGAACGTCCCACCGCCTCGCGATTCAGACGGCCGTCTCTGGTCGGCCTGGCTCGCGGAGCGCGCCAAAGTTGCGCCCTTCGTATGGCCAAATCACTTCGATCTGCTGTTCAACGATGGGTTCCAAGATCGCGGCAAGTCGGCAGTCTTGGTGCTGCCGACTGGCGCAGGCAAGACAAGCGTCGTCATGACAAAGATAGCTGCGACGCTGCAGGCCGGCCAGAAGGTTGTGTTCCTCGCCCCCACTCACGCGCTGGTTGAACAGCTGACAGAGGAGTTGGGCCGAGTCTTCGATGATGTGGCGGGACTTAGCTCGAATCCGTTGGACGGATTATTCGTGTCGGAGCAGTTGTCCCAGCTTGAGGTGATGACTCCCGAGCGGTGCCTTGCACTACTTTCGTTCGCGCCCTCCGCGTTCGAAAACCTTGGCTTGCTGATCTTCGATGAATGCCATCTACTCAGCCCGGACTCGGGAGTCCGTCGGTCCATCGATGCCATGTTCTCGCTGCTCAAGGTCGCAGATGCCGCACCTCAGGCCGATTGGGTGCTCATGTCAGCGATGGTCGAAAATGGCAAGGAGCTCGCGAGGTGGATCGAAGCTGTCACCTCGCGTCCATGCATCTTCAAAGACTCGTTGTGGAAACCTACTCGCCAGGTGCGTGGAGTGGTCGCCTATTCGCGGGGTGAACTTGAGAGTGCTGCACAAAGTGCCCTGGCAACGCAGGCGGCGAATGATCGCGCGGACGGTCGAAGGGCCAAGTCGCTACGCGCCGCAGCGCTGCGAGAGCTCAAGGTACGAGCGCTTGCCATTTTCGGCCTAGTTCACAACTGGCTTTACCTGGACGGCAACGGGCGGCTTACGGCGAATGTGAGCTCCTTGCCACTGCTGCCAGAACCGGTTCAACTGGGTGGGAAGCTCGAGGGTGGTTCCATTCGGCTGCTTCCGAACACGAATGGAGTTGCGAGCGCAATTGCCTCTCAGGCGGCAAAGGCAGGCCTCAAGACCATCGTCTTCGTCAACACGAGGCCATGGGCCGTCTCAGTTGCGGCGAATATTTCCAGCCTTACCGCTCGCTCTCACGAAATGACGCGCCTGGAGCAGAGGCTTTGGGACGAAATTGTGGACGAGATAGGGTCGCCCGAGCTTTCCCTTGTCGACCCCACAGCGGATGCGGTTCCTCACCACAGTCAGTTGCTGAGACATGAGCGCAGGCTGGCGGAGATGTTGTTCAGGCGTCCCGATGGCGCTCGCACAATCGTCGCTACGCCGACACTAGCTCAGGGCCTGAATCTACCGGCCCAGATAGCCATTCTTTCGGGAGACCACCGAATGAACGTTGATACGCGCGAACGTACGCAACTTGAGGCGCACGAAATCCTCAATGCGGCGGCACGAGCGGGACGAGCAGGTCACTTGGCTAACGGGATAGTGCTCCTCGTCCCGGAGCCTCAAGTTGCCCTGAACGTCGACGGAAGTCTTGATGCGGAACTCCAGCAGAAGTTGCGCGCCGTCTTACCGGACGACGATAGGTGCATTACGATCTCGGATCCTCTCTCAAGGGTCCTGGACCGTTTCGCCGCGAGCAGGCTGACCACTGACGAGGCTTACGGGCTGAACCGACTACTCGTAATGGATGGTGAGTCCAGGCCTCGGGTGAACGTCAACGTGCTCAGGAGGTCCTTCGCCTTCTATAGAGCACAGGAGACGGGCACGCTCGAGACTCTCGAGCGCCAGTTTGAGCAGCTCGTCACTACCGTCGAAAGCATCGATTGGTCGGCCGCTTCCGCGATCGCTCTGGAGGTATCAGGGCAAAGCGGGCTTTCTCCTCAAGTTGTTTCCCAAGTAGAGACATTCGGACGTGAGCTTTCACCCGCTAAACCAAAATCGACCAGAGAGTGGCTCACTGCGACCATCGCCATGCTCGACATGTACCCAGATGTGTGCCGAGACCTCGCCGGCGGTGACTATAGCCAGATCGAGAAGCTGACGAGCTCCGGTTCGATTAGTGACGGACTGCGGGCTGCTCACCGGGGAGCGCGCGCGTGGATCGACGGGTCGCAGTTTCGAGACATCGAAGCTTCGATTTCGGAGATCCGTGTACCCGATGTCGTGAACATCGATCGAGCGCGAAAGCTTGTACTCACCCTCGTGCCCAGGACGTTGTCATACGCCATGCAGCTACTCACGAGCATGTGCCTAGAGACCTTCGAGTGGGACAGCCCTTATCAACGCGCGGTCGCTGAGACAGCCGTCTCCTGTCTGCAAAAGGGTGTCGACACCCCGGTGAAACTGGCCTTCGCCGCCACGGTGAAGTCGAACCCAACGCGTAGAACAATCCTCGCTCAATTCGACGCGAGCTCTGCGACCGCGCTTGAGCCGTTTCCCACGGACGACTACGCCACCATCCTTTCTCGAGTAAGGGCTGTTGTCGGCGCTTCCTTATAGTTGCGCGAGCGCGTGGACAGGCTAATCATCAACCTCAACCTGTGTAACGATCGGTCTCTGAGGTCTCCCGTAAACGGTGCGGGTAGCCTCGCCGGGCCTTCGCGTCCACCAACGATGTGGCCGACGTACCACCCTCGCGAACGGCTCAGCGAAGCTACGGGGCCACTCGTAGTCAAGTGGCTTACTGATGACCATCTCGAGGTGATCGTGCGGTTCTAGGCGTGACGGGCCTTCAGCCTCTTCGTCCGAAACGAATCGATCCTCTCGGTCAAACACCCACCCACACTCGAGCACTGTCGCTGGTCGTTCACCTACGTTGTACACATTTACGACCAGTTCCCACCGATCGGGGTCGAAATCAAGGTCGAGCATGTATCGAATCTCCCCCGTCACTACGATGATCGGCTGGTCGAGACGAGAGCGCGCGAACTGCCATGCAAGGCTGGCTGCCGCGACTACGAGCGCCAAGAAGGCGAAGAAGTCTGACAATGTCACAAGGACACTTTGCTCATTGGAACGCGCTGTTGAGACCCGATTTGCGGCGGTTTCGCATATTGATTTACCGACGTCGGTACGGAACCTCGGTGGCTCGGTGCACACTTTATGCATGCTTGAACCACCAGCTCCCAAGCCGTGGAGGGCTTCGGACCAGGAAGCTATCGAACTCTGCCGCGACTGGATGGTCTTCATGGGCGCGGATGATGTCGTCGTGGCGGCCGATCGAGCCCGCGAAGTTTGCCATCTGTATAGCGGCCGCTATCTGGCCTGGGTGGATAATCGCCGCGGAAATCTGGACCCAGAGTTAGTTCTTTGGGCCAAGAACACTGCGGCTGGGGACGGGCGGAACGCCCTGGTCTTCCTTTCAGGTGGTGTGCTGCCTGAGGCTCAAGACCAGGCGGACGCCGCCGGCGTAGCGCTCCTGCGGTTTGACGCTCAGGGAGGGAACCTCGATGGTGTTAATCGCGTCGGCCGCCGGCTCCGAGAGAGCGGGCTGGCGATCACTTGACGGTGAGATCACTGCAACGATTGACCGGTGAACGAATCGACGGCGCCCGCTTGCACTGGATCGCTTTGAGGCCGCGCCGCCCGAATAAGCTCAGTTCGCGCAGCTGCACGCGACATTTCAACCGTCTCTTCAGCAGGCTCCCGCCGCATCGTCCCAACTAGGCCAGCAATCGCTGATGCCTGGTTAGCGGCGATGACCGCCGCCACGTTGTTCTGCGTGCCCCGGGTGAGACCGACGTAAAGACCCGCGGCATCGACGCCGGGGCCGACAAAAGACAAGTCGGTTGTTTCACCTTGCACGCCGTAAACCGTCGTCGCGTATGCCAAGTGGAGGTGTGAGCCGGCATACTCGTGGCTGATCCTTCTCACGTCAGTCGAATCTCGGTTAGATGCGAGCATCACATGATCGGCTGTGACGCGCTTCACCACCCAGCTTTGGCGATTCTGCACGTCCGTAGCGCTGTCGTTGCGACGCGTCTGCACGACGTCTCCAACGAATATAGGCTGACCTGACTGTCCAGAGGTGCCGTTTGTGACGTCGACCGATCCGTCGGCGATGCGACGCGCTTGAATCTCCTCGCTGACCGCTTGAGCTTCTAAATGCGTCGCCGTTATTAGGGCAATTGTCTGCCGGGTCTGAGCTGCGTCAAACCATGCCGCTACCATTTCGTTGCGCGCGGCCACTTCATTCTCCAAAATCCGGACGTGGCCGGTTCGGACGAGCTCGTAAGCAACTTCTGCGGCCTCGCGGCTGTCCGGGTCGCGGAGTCTGAGGCTCAAACCTGCCCATGCGGGATCCTTGAATCTGTGGATGATGTCGAGCTCGACTTGCCGGGTCGCACGACGCCAGAAGAGAGCCATGGCACCCGAATGGCCGACAGGAAGTGCTTGACGCTGGTCTCCGACGAGGGCAACACTCGCCCCTGTTCGACCGACGATCTCCAAGAGCGCGTTCGCGGCTTTGAGGTCGAGCATGCCGGCTTCGTCAACAACGATTCGGTCGCCAACGCGGATGTTAATTCGAGGCCCCGAGTACCGAGCCCCGGTTGCCGGATCTATCTCGCCGATTCGCAAGCACGACCATGTTGTCGCGCCGGCTTGATTCGTGCCCCACCGCCAGCCATAGTCATACAGCAGCTGGTGGAGCGATGACGAAGAGCTCTCGGCTTCGCGGCCCGCGACAGCAGACGCTTTCTTCGTCGGGGCGACGATGATCATGTTCCGACCGCGACTACGAAGGGCGGCTCCCGCCACCTTGAGCATTGTCGTCTTCCCACTTCCAGCGGCGCCCGAGACCGCAACGAGCCTGTCAGTTCCCGCAACCGACGAGGCGCCGCTCGCTTGTCCCCGATCCAGGGTTCGCTCTGGCTCCATCAAGCTTGCAAGTCGTGTGATCTCTCCTAGCGGATGTACATCTCCGGGCGCAGCAAGCGACTCTATCTGCCGAGCGACACTTGCTTTGAGGGTCGCTGTCGAGGTCGCCATCCTGCTCTTGATATGCCGAGGTACGTCCGGTTCGGACAAGAGGGTGACCGTGTGCGTCCGGATCGCGAACGAGCACACTTCGTCGACTACCGCAGCTAGCTGTGTTCGATCGGCTACGACGCCAGTTGCGGACACTGCTCGGATCGCCCCTGCTCGAACGTCCATGTCGCTGAATCGACCTCCCGTTCTGGTCGACCTCCCGTCCGCGTCGACGATAGCCTTTGCCGCAAGCAGCTTGACATCGAGCGCCTCGATGCCGATCGATGGTGCCGCCACGGCGGTCCTGGGGCGGCCGAGTTCCGGATCAGCAGCCAAAAGCTCGGCCATTACTATCGACGCCCAATCCCCCTCGTTCAACTGGCCCGGCTTGTTCGGCCGGTCCGCTGCCCACGCCCACTGATCGATCTGGGCCAATACGCTGGAGGAAGGTTGCTCGCCGGCGTGCTGCTCCATCCACTGACGGAGATGTGCCGCCTTGTTCGATTCAATCTGAACCGCGCGCTTTGATAGCGGTCGCACCACGTGCTCCAATTGCGCGATCTCCCCGTCAGAGTTCAGGGTGAAGCCCCTGGAAGCCAGCGCGCCGATCCAAGTCGGGTCGGTCCTAGAGGCAAGGTCGCCTTCGGCGTTCACGATGTTCTGGAATCGGAGAGCAACGCGAGTGTCGACGTTCGACCACTTCCCGTCGAGTCCTTGGACCTTGACGTTCAACCACAGATGGCGGTGCTTATGCGGATCCAGTGAACGAGACCGTTCGTGTCGCAGCTCGACCACTTCGATGCGCACCAGTTCCTCCCGAATGGAACCCTGCTTTCCGCGTCGCGCGTTGAGCTCGGTCTGCCAGAGCTTGATGATCCGATCCCGCAACCGGTCCTGCAGATCCTCGTACGCGGCCGCCAACTCCGGGTCCAGCATCGCCGCGATCGAGAACGACTTCGGCGAGTTGATCGTCGCATCCAGAATCAGATCAGCGACCGGCGACTCCAGATCCCGGCCTCGCCGCTCACGGGTGAGCGGGTCCACACCGTCGACCCAATCCTTCAACTGCGAGCGGGTGAGTAGGTCGTCACGGATGGCGCCGTTCTCGACGATGTAGCGGGTCATCACCGCGTCTGCGTAGCCGGCCGCAGCGAGGACACCGTCGGCGGTCTTGGCCGTGAGAGTGGCGTCGCAGACCCCGCCGAAAGCGTACTGCACCGCCTGCCTCACCCCCTGCGCTGCCTGCCCGCGCTTCCAGCGCGCCACTCCACCTCTCACACTTAGAACTTCCGGTTACGCGCTCATTCTGGCGCGCACCTCGCGCGCACATCTCGAAGAGTGCCTACGTGCATTGGCTCTTGGTGTAGGCCTTACCTCTGCGTGCTCGTAGGCTCTCTCGTTCTGTCCGTTCGCCCTTCCATCTCGTCGTTCCCTGTTGTCGTTGCTCTTCCTCGGTTCCTTCCCTTCCGTGCTTCTCTTAGAAAACGCTTTGGCTCGGGATCGTCGCCGGCGTTGGCGTGCCGATCGGGTGTCGCCAGCCGCCGCTGGCTCTACGGCTCGCTCCCGTCCTAAGGCTTCTCCGTGGTCTGACAGCACCGTGCCGCGACCAAATCGGAATTACGCCCATGACGACGCACCAAACGTCCTGAAGGCCTGACGGCGACGGGCTCGGCCCCGGCGCAGCGCTGCTCGATGAGCGAGATGGCCTTGTCGCCCGTGAACCAGCCGGGTCGTTCGGCGCAGGGCAGGTTGCGAAAGTAGTTGCGCCCATGTCGCCACGTTGTGGCGTGCAGGTGGGCGTCGGCCAGGCGCGCGGCGAGAGCGGGCAGAAGCGGCTCGATCGTCGGGAGCACTAGAACTAGTCCTTCGAAGACGACAGCCTCCGGATCGAGGGTCGCGACGATGCCCGCGTTCACAGTGCCCAGAGCGTCCAAGAACGCGCCTTCGTCGGGCGCCTGCCCGGTGGATGAGATCACAAGTGATCGCTCGGCGGGTCACATCCCGCCGGCGAAGGGGAGCCGAGGCACCTGGCCCGCCGCGCCATGAGCCCCGCGAAGGATCCGGCCGCCGACGTGAAAGCCGCGGCGAGCGATGCGCCGACCATGAGCAGCGCGACGTCACTGAGCCCTGTTGCCGCCCCGCGATCGATCTCCGCCGCCAGTGACATCGCCGAGTCGTTGGCCGGGCCGACGGCGAGACGACGACACATCGAGCGCCTGCACGAGTCCCCGCCCCGTTCAAGAGCGCCCACTGAGGTGTGCGTCCGCAACGTGGCCCTCGTTTGCGATTCGCGCTGGCAGGGCGTCATCCACGCCACGGCGTCGTGGACGGCCGAGGCGGCGCTCTCGATGTCGTAGCGGCCGCCCTGCCGGCGTTCGGCCAAGACCTGTCCCGCAAGATCAGTGACCACCGCGACTATCGATCGCCCGCCGAGATCGAGGCCGCCTACGACTCCGAGCGCGGGGTTGGTGACGACCCGGCGGCTCTCGCGTTTGGCGAGGTGGTCGCGCCCGTCGAGGAGATACCCTTCGTCGCGCAATTCGCGCACGATGCGGGAGGTGGACGGCAAGCTGAGCCCTGTCAGTTCGGCGAGCGAGTGCCGTGTGCTCGCCCCGCGCTGAAGGAGGGCCTCATGGGTCATCGCCCCAGGGTACCGGGGTGCCCGCTTCCGGGGTTTCCCCGCCGAGCGTTACAGCTGCCTGCGCACACCTGGCTTTTGTCGAATGTCCACGTCAACCTTGACCGTCTTCGGCTATCGTGATGCCTCTCGTGAGCTCACTACGCGGTCACGTGGCTCATCGCGGTTGCGGAGTCGCGGATGACCATGCCGACCGGGACAACTACGTGACGCGGCTGCATGCCCGGATGCTTCATGGCCTCAACGAGCAGGTCCACGGCCGCGCGCGCCATCTCGGGGAGGGGCGAGCGGACGGTGGTCAGCGGCGGCGTGAGATGGTGAGCGGCGGGTATGTCGTCGTATCCGACGACAGAGAGATCGCTGGGGATCCGGATTCGCATCGACGACGCCGAAACGATAAGTCCGACTGCAATGATGTCGCTGGCCACGAACACGGCGGTGGGGCGACGCTCTGACGCCATGATCTGCGCAAGCACTGTCGCCCCGTACTCCTCCGTGAATGACCCTGTGCCGCGGAATTGCTGATCGGGGTCAATGCCGTTTTGACGGAGGACATCAACGTAGGCGCGAAGCCTGTCCTGAGTGGTTCGCATGTTAGAGCCTGCGATGAAACCGATATCGCGGTGTCCTTGCCCCACCAAGTAGGAAACGGCTTGGAAGGCTCCCGAGTAGTCGTCCTGGAAGACGGTATTCGTCTCGAGTTCCGAATCCTGCGGTTCGTCCACGACCACCAGCGGGAAGTTCGCGCGAATCGCTTCGTCGAGCGCATCATTTCGAAATGTGGTGCCCAAATAGAGGAGCCCGTTCAAGCTCAGGCGCTGGGCCAACTCGACGTACTGCCGTTCGTTACCGGGAAGGTTCGTGGCGGAAAAAATGACGGTGGAGAGCGATTGCTGATCCGCAGCCGCTATGAGCTCCTCGGCGAGCACAGCGAAGTAGGGGTTCGTCAGCTCAGGAACGATGATGCCCACGATCGGGCTGCGTTTTGGCGGGGTGCGCTTGGCTCGAGGGCGGTGCACGTAGCCGGTTGATTCCAGGGCAGCATCCACCCGCTCCTTGGTCTCTCCCTTCAGGACGAGAGTGCCGTTGAGATACCTCGACACAGTAGACGGCGCGACGGCCGCACTCTTCGCGACCTGCTGAATACTCATCTGCTCAACCCCTCCGGCGAATGGCGGCGCATTGCGCGGACTAAGGCTATACCGATCGGTGTTGCGTACGCAACAAAAGAAACAAAGTCACGCAATTGTGTTGACACGGCGTCGGGTGTGTGTCACTGTCTCTGGCATGGAAAACCCGATTCTCAGCGCGAATTACCTCCGTCAGCTGCCCAAGGCGGAGGTGCACTGTCACCTGGAGGGGTGCGTGCCGCCGAGCACGGCAGTCGCGCTCGCCGAGCGCAATGGTGTGACACTTCCCGCCGGTGCGCGAGTCGGGGACGGCCGGTATCACTTCCTCAATTTCGATGAGGGTCTGGCAATTTATGTGGCCGTTTCGCGCTCGATGCAGACGCCTGAGGACTTTGAAGCGGTCACGTACGAGAGCTTGACGGTCGGCGCCCGCGGCGGGCTGCGTTACCGGGAGATTGCTTTCAATCCGCAAAACCATCCGGAGCTGAGCTACGACCAAATGATTGGCGGGATCCTGGCTGGTGCCCGTGCGGCTGAAGCGGCCGCGGGGGTTGTGTCGCGAGTTGTCGTCGCGATCAATCGCGAGCTCGGGGGAGAGGCTGCCGTGCGGTTGGTGCAGGATGTGATTGCGCACCCGCATGATGAGGTCGTAGCCATTGGCCTCGACTCCAACGAGTTAGCTGGTAGGCCCTCAGAGTTCGTTGAAGCCTACGACCTCGCTCGCAGCGCCGGCCTTCGGCTCACCGCTCACGCCGGGGAGCATGGTGACTCTACCGAGATGGTGGAGTGCCTGGACCTCCTCAAGGTCGACCGCATCGACCACGGGTATGCGGCTCTGCTCGATCCACAACTCCTTGCTCGCACGGTCGACTCGCAGATTCCCTACTCCGCCTGCTGGTTCGTCGACGAGCCTGCCCTCGAAGTGGAAGGTCGCCGTCGCGATCTCGCCGCCATGGCGGCGGCGGGGCTAAACCTGTCCGTCAACTCCGATGACCCGGCCCTCATCGGTCCAGAACTCGACGAATGCTTCGTCGACGCAGCTGCGCATCTGGGCTGGTCTGTCGAGGATGCCGAGAAGTACGCACTTTCAGGCCTTGACGCCTGCTTTGCGGACGACGCCACCGTCGCACGCCTCCGCGCCGAGTTCATTGCTGAACTCGATCGCCTCCGCCCGGTCGCCTACGGCACCAACGACAAGTAAGGACACGACAATGACAATGAAGTCCCGCTCCCGATGGGGCAAGACGCGCAAGACGATTCTCGGCCTCGGTGTGGTGACGGCGATTGCGGTCGCGCTGTCAGCGTGTTCGGGCGCATCCGCTGGCTCCAGCGCCACCTCGAAGGGTAACCTTGGGCAGCTGAACTATGCGTTCTCGTGGCTCAACGACGTGACCCAGGCGGGTCCGTACATCGCTAACACGGAGGGCTACTACACGAAGGCCGGGTTCTCCTCGGTCAAGTTCATCTCCGGCGGCCCGTCGGCCGTCTCGGTGCTCACTCAGCTCGCGAACGGAACTGCCCAGTTCGGCGTGTCTTCGCCGACAGAGATTGTCGGTGCAAACAAGAACGGCGCCTCGTTCCGGGTCATCGGAGCGATGTATCAGAAGGACCCGCGTGCGATTGTGTCGCTTGCCGGCAAGCCGCTGAAGACTCCTGCCGATCTCAAGGGCAAAACGATCGCTGTGTCTGATGCCGACAAGCCGTTCATGAAGGCCTTCCTGGAGGTCAATGGGCTCAAGGACAGTGACGTGAATATCGTTCCATTCCAGTACGACCCGGCTCCGCTGGTCGCAGGACAAGTGGACGGCATCCTGGACTATTCGACGAACTCGCCGATCAGCCTGAAGGAAGCCGGGCAGAACCCGGTCGTGATGATGTTCTCCGACTTCCACTGGGCCACGGTCACCCAAACGTACGTCGCGTCGACAGACCAAATTTCGAAGAACCGTGCCGTGCTGAAGGCCGCCCTGCTTGCCGACATCATGGGCTGGCGCGCGGACATCGCCGACCCCAAAAAGGGAGCGGAGCTGGCTGTGAATAAGTACGGCAAGTCACTGAAGCTCAACCTCGACAACCAGGTAGCCGCTAACCAGGCGGAGGTTGCGCTGATGAAGACGCCCGACACCGAAAAGAACGGCATCCTCACGGTGACGGATGAACTTCAAAAGGACACCGTGAAAACCCTTGCGCTGAGCGGCGTGAAGACGAGCGCGAACGATCTGTTTGACCTTTCCCTGCTGAACGAGGTGTACAAGGAACACCCCGAGCTGAAGAAGCTGCCCTGACCGTCCCCACCCCGGAGTGAAGGAGCTCGTCATGTCTGCACACGTAGACCAATCACCCGCCACGGCGCCCGCCGGCATCCAGCTCGAAGACGTCACGAAGGCCTTCGTTGCCCGCCGCAGGCGGACAGACGCTCTCGGCGGAGTGAGCCTGACAGTGGAGCGTAATCAGTTCGTAAGCCTCATCGGGCGTTCTGGCTGCGGTAAGTCGACCATTCTCCGGCTCCTCGCCGACCTAGACCGCCCCACGTCGGGAAACGTATCGATCAACGGCCGCAGCCCCTCAGTCGCCCGCAAGAGCGGGCGACTGGGGGTCGCATTCCAAGACTCGGCTCTCTTGCCCTGGCGCACCGTGACCGACAATATCCGGTTGCCTCTCGAGGTAGCCGGGCGGAAACCTGACGGCTCGACCATTCAGGACATCATCGACCTCGTTGGCCTCCGCGGGTTCGAGAAGTCTCGGCCGAACCAGCTCTCCGGCGGCATGCGCCAGCGTGTCTCGATTGCCAGGGCCCTCGCGTTTGAACCGGAAGTTCTGCTCCTGGACGAGCCTTTCGGAGCGCTTGATGACATGACCAGGCAGCGGCTGAACCTGGAACTCCAGCGAATATGGACAGAACGTCCTGCGACCACGCTGCTGGTGACGCACGGTGTGTCAGAGGCAATCTTCCTCTCTGATGTCGTGGTGGTGATGACGCCGCGTCCCGGCCGCATCCTGCGTATGGTGCCCATCGATCTGCCGCGGCCACGCGTGCCTGAGATGATGCGAACGCCGGAATTCCACCGCTTGGTCGACGAGCTCAGCGAACTGCTTTTCGAGGACGCCGCAGGTGCTGCTCCCACCGAGCCGGTCACGCGGAGCGCCTGATGACAACGATCGAGACTACCCGCAGGCAGGGAGCTGCGCCGTCCGGCTCGCCCCGTCGGCCAAAGGTTCCCCGCGAGTCTCGGGCGGAACGGCAGGTGCCGGCGGTCGTCTGGACAGTTGGTGGCTTTGCGCTCGCGCTGGCGTTGTGGTGGATCGTCGCGATCTCGGGTGTTCTTCCCGCTGCCTCAGTTCCAAACCCTGGAGCGGTCGCCGGGGACCTGGTTGCCAATTTCCCTTTCTACCTCAGCAACGCCATGCCGACCCTCGTAACGGCGCTCGAAGGCTTTGCTATCGCGGTCGTTGTCAGCTTCGTGTTCGGGGCCATCGGCTCGCTGACCGGACTGCTGGAGCGGTCCGTGTCCCGGGTTGGCCTGGCGATCTACTGCCTGCCCCTTCCTGCGCTCTTGCCTCTCATCTCGAGCCTTCAGGGTCCCGGACAACCCACTCGCATAACGATGGCCTTCCTGTTCTCCTTCTTCCCCATGCTCATCGGCACTCTTGCCGGTCTCCGCGCGACTCCTGCCGACACTGCCGCGATCGTCTACTGCGCCGGCGGCGGAAGACTGAAGATCCTGCTCAAGGTGGGAGTGCGGTCCGCGCTGCCGTACATCATCGGAGGGATGCGCATCGCAGGACCAGGAGCGCTTCTGGGTGCGCTGGTCGCTGAGTTCAGCGGCGCCGAGAATGGGCTCGGTGTTGCCCTGGTCGTGAGCCAGCAGAAGCTCCAAACCGCCCAGACGTGGGGAATCGCCATTGTCGCCACCGTTCTCGGAGGTGCTTTGTACGCTGTCATCACCGCTGTCGGGCGCTGGCTGCGAGCAGAGCCAGTTGAGGCACAAACATCGTTCGCCGCCGGCCCGGGCGTGAACCCGCTGCGCCGTGCGCTTGAGTTCCTGACCCCGGCGCTCGCGCTCATCGTAATTTGGCTCGCGTTGATCACATTCGGCGGCGCAAGCCCGCTTGTCTTCAAATCGCCCATCGATGTCGTGAACTATCTCGTCAGCAACGAAGCGGCAGCGGATCACCGCAACGCACTGCTGTCGGACTGGCTGACAACAATGCGCGACACGGGCATGATCTTCGTCGTCGGCATGGCCGCTGCCCTCCTTGCTGGATGTGTGCTGGTCAGCTTCCCGGTGCTGCTGCGCCTTGGGCTGCCGCTACTCATCGCCTCGCAGTGCGTGCCGCAGATCGCTTTCATTCCCCTCTTGGTTGCGATCTGCGGCCGGGGGCCGGCCTTCATCGTGGTCACCGGCCTCCTAGTGGTCTTCTTCCCCGCAATGATCATCATTGTCACCGCCTTGGAAGAACGATCACGCTCGACCATCGACGTCGTGACTGTCTTTAGCGGCGGACGTTGGTCCGTCCTCCGCTTCGTCCGGCTCCCCGGCGCTGTTCCCGGCATTCTGAACGCCGCCCGGATCAGCATTCCACTTGCGCTGTTCGGGGCACTCGTCGCCGAATGGCTGGTAACGGGCACGGGCATCGCCCAGGCCATGACCACCGCGACAACCACGTTCGACTACTCCCGCCTGTGGGCAGATGTCGTCGCGGTGACAGTGACAGTGATCGTCCTGTACGAGGTCGTGGCGCTGCTCCACGAGCGCGCGGCACGGCGATTCGCGGGCTAAAACCGCACCTTCATCCACCACATACTCGGGCGCGGCGCCACCGTCATGCCCGCAGACAAGGAGAGCACACACATGGTCCGTTTCATCGGCCCCGATAACGACGCCTACGTCGCGAGCGTCGCGCGCCACATCGACGAGTTCGAAGAGCTCACGGGCCTGCCCGCCACGCTCGAGATCATTGCGGAGACCGACTACGTCACCAACTCGCTGGACGCGCTCCGGGCACGGCTGCGCGGCGAGTCTGCGCCCGATGTCTACGTCTCAGGGCCTGTTTCAATGTGGAAGCTGGCCGGTGAAGGGCTTGTGGAGCCGCTCGACGACTACGTGCGGAACGCGTCCTTGAGCTATGACCCAGAGGACTTCATTCCCGAGCTTCTCGAGGTCAACCGTTGGACTGGCCGCCGTGGTGAGGCACTGGGTGCGGGACCGCTGCTTGAGATCCCGGTGAACTGGGAGACCTATAACATGGCCTACCTGCCGGATGTTCTGGAGCGTGCCGGTCTCAGCGAGCCGCCCGCGACATGGGAGGAGTACTTCGCGGCGGCAGCGCGGATCGCCGAGCGGGTGCCTGGCGTGCGCGGTTTCGCCCAGCGCGGCACGGATACCTGGCACACCATGTACACCGGTTTCGCCACACAGTTCTGGTCGTACGGCGCGGTTGACTTCGACCAGGATGGGCGGAGCGCTATCGCGAGCAGCACCGCGCTGGCAGCCACCGGCGACTTTCTTGCGGCGGTTCGGGCGTCGGGTCCGACGGCATGGCCGAATGGGCATTGGCTGGATGTGGCTCGCGACTTCGCCGCCGGAAACTACGGTCTCATCGTCGACTCCGACCACTACGTTGCCTTCTTTGAGGGCCCGGATTCCGCGGTGCGTGGCCAGGTGGCGTACACCCAGCCGCCCGTAGGCCCCGGCGGTCAGCGCGAAGCGAATATGTGGACCTGGTCGCTCGTGATGAACAGTGCCTCCAAGGAAAAGCAGTCCGCGTGGCGCTTCATCGAATGGGCGAGCTCCTCATCGTTCCTTACCAGAGCGGTGGCCGAGGGCAACATGAACCCGACGCGCCTGAGCACGCTCAGCAACGAAGAGTTCCGCGCCGACGCGGCCCGGTGGAACGGCTTCATGGACAACAGCCTGGAGCTTCTCCGCACCACCTCGCGTGTTCTGCCCACACCTATGCCCGAGTATCTCGACATCGCTGCTCGGTGGTCACGCGCCCTCGTCGATGGTTACGGAGCGCCCGACGCGCTCGAAGGGATCCTGACCGAGGCGGCGTCAGAAATCGAGGTCCTCTCCAGCGGAAGCGTCGCGCGCTCACTATGAAGGTAGGGGTCTTGGGCGCTGGGCGCCACGCCAACAACGCGCTGTACCCGGCGATTGTGGAGGCCGGGTTTGAACTGGTCGCCGTATGTGCCCGCTCGGGGGAGCGCGCGCAGCTCACAGCGCAACGGTGGGGCGCGACTCGGCACCATACCGCGCTCCAGGAGATGCTCGCCGCGGGCGGCCTAGACGGCGTGATCATCGCGGTCCCAGCCGGCGCCTACCGGCCCCTAATCGAACAGTGCATTACGGCCGACGTGCCAGTGTTCTGCGAGAAACCCGCTGGCGCCTCTGCCCGTGAGCTTCTCGAACTTTCCGCGCTATCCGACGCCGCTAGCTCTCCTGTAGTGGTCGGTTACATGAAACGGTTCGCCCCCGCCTACCAGCGGGCCCGGCAGCTGATTGACTCGATCGAGTTCGGAACGCCCACGCTCGCTCACTTTTCCTTCACCATGGGGCGCATAGATGAGTACCTCGCCGACCCGCGCCACTACCTCATCGACAACCCCGTTCATATGGTGGACCTAGCCCGGTTCTTCTTGGGCGAGCTAAGCCACCTCACAGCCCGGGTCAACCTCGTACCGGACGTCGGCCTGAGCGTGAGTGTTCTTGCCAAAGCGGACCAGGGCGCCACCTGCTCCTTTGACTTTTGCACGACCGCCTCCTTCGCCCACCAGGGAGAATCCGCTGAAATCTACGGGCACGGATCAGCAGTGCGCGTCGAGAACGTGGATACCTGCATCCACCGCCCCGTCGACGGTCCTGCGCAAGTCTGGCGCCCCAACTACACGCTGCCGGCACCGGAGAACTTCGGTCTGACAACCATGGGATTCATCCCGGCGCTGCAGCATTTCCGCGATGTTGCTGCCGGTGAGGCGGCGAATGAGTCCACGCTGCAAAGCGCTGCTCGAACCCTGGCCACCATGGAGAGCGTGTGGGCGGAGGTGGACGCGGCCATCAATGCCGGTAACGCAGGGTCCGCGATCACATGAGCGCAGCCACAACCCAACGGCAGGAACAGGCATGGTAATCGACATCGCACGAGAAGCCCTCGGCTGGGCGGGAAGTGTGCTCCTGGTTGTGTCGCTTTTGCAGTCGCGCATGCTCGCACTTCGCGTGCTCAACCTTGTCGCCGCGCTTCTCTTGATCGCGTACAACATTGCACTTGGGGTGTGGCCGTCCGTGGCCATGAACGTCGCGGTTGCTTTCATCGATGCGTACTACCTTCTCCCACCAAGCATTCGACGTCCCCGTCAACGCGGAGCAACGGTGGCTCAACACCGATCTAGCAAGCGGCCCGTCACTGCCCTCATGAAGACTTCGGCACCCGGGAAGGATCGGTGAGCCGTGCCTGATAACACCTTCACCTCCCCGTCGGAGCTCCTCCGGGAGGAAGAGAGCCTCGTTCTCCAACACGTGGACGAAGCCACGTGCTATTCGCTTGGGCACCACATCGCCAAGGTCGGGCTAACAAAAGGTCAGCCGCTAACGATCTCGGTGCGCTTGGGCGAGCGCAGCGTGTTCCACGCCGGCCTGCCCGGTTCAACCTCTCTCAATGACGCTGTGGTGACCGCGAAGTGGAACACTGCCAGGCGTTCTGGCCATTCAAGTTTGTATCAACGCAATCTGTGGCTAGATCGCGGCACCACCTTTGAGGAAGCCACCGGACTAGAATTCCCCGACTATGCCGCCTTTGGGGGTGCAGTCCCGGTTTGGGAAGAGGCTACGGGTGCTATTCAGGCGTTCGTAATCGTTTCGGGACTCTCCCAGGAGGAGGATCACGCTCTCGCAGTGAGCGCGATTCAAACGCAAGCAACCAACAGCCCTTGGATACAGCATCAACGCGGATCGGAGGGGAGGTGAATTCCGCGAGGATAAAAGATGTCGCGGCGTTAGCCTCCGTTTCGATCGGCACCGTCTCGAACGTTCTCAACCGACCTCAGCTCGTCGCTCCGGAGACAGTGAAGCGTGTCGAAGCTGCTATGGAGGAGCTGGCCTATGTCCCTAACGAGGCCGCGCGCCAACTCCGTCTTGGGCACAGTCACACCCTCGGTGTCATCACTCCCGACGCCAGCAACCCGTTCTTCGCTGATGTGACAGTCGCCGCTGAGAAAGCCGCGGCCGAGGCTGGCTACACCGTCATTGTGGGGAACAGCAACGGCAGTCTCGAGCGCGAAGCGGGTTACCTCGAGCTTTTCGAGAAGCTTCGGGTCAGGGGAGTTCTTGTCGCCCCGGTCGGCGAATCAACCCCCCGACTCGCACAGATGCGAGGGCGAGGCACTCCCGCCGTGCTCGTCGGAACGGACGGTGACGCCTCCTGCAGTTCCGTATCCGTCGACGACGCCGCTGGTGCCGCGATTGCGGTCGACCACCTTGTCCGCACCGGTCGCAGACGACTGGCATTCGTCGGAGGGCCGCTCGCGATGCGACAGGTGAGCAATCGCTTCACCGGCGCCAGCCGAGCAGTCCGGAAATATGCGGCGGTCTCGCTAGAGCACATTGAGCTACGCGAGATGACGGTAGAGGAGGGGCGCGCAGCTGGGCGCCAGCTAGCTCAGCGCCGCGCCGCGGATCGCCCTGACGGCGTGTTCGCCGCGAACGACCTCCTCGCGATTGGCCTGGCCGCATCGCTGTTCACCGAAACGCGAGCCGCTTCCCCCGAGCAGATGGGGCTTGTCGGCTACGACGACATCACCTTTGCAGCCTCTTCGACGGTGCCCTTGAGCTCCGTGCGACAACCAACTGAGCTCATCGCCCGCGCCGCCATCGACCTCCTCCTCCAGGACGCCGAGTATTCCGGGCGCGCACCACGTCATGTCCTGTATCAACCAGAACTGGTGATCCGCGCAAGCAGCGCTGCGACTCCAATGCTCGTGAAATCCCCACGCGGACGAGCGCCGGCCGATCTCACCCGGGCACATAACCCGCATAGAAGACTAAGGAAAATGGATGACCCTCACCACTAACATCCGCTCGCAGCTGGCGTTGCAGGCGATCGAACTGCCGAGCTGGGCGTTCGGCAACTCGGGCACCCGCTTCAAGGTGTTCGGCACCCCGGGCACCGCGCGGGACCCGTTCGAGAAGATTTCGGACGCGGCGCAGGTGCACAAGCACACCGGGCTCGCCCCGAGCGTGGCGTTGCACATCCCGTGGGACAAGGTCGACGACTACGCCGACCTGCGCAAGCACGCGGAGGACAACGGCGTCGCGCTGGGCACGATCAACTCGAACACGTTCCAGGACGACGACTACAAGTTCGGGTCAATCACGCACCACGACGACCGCATCCGCCAGAAGGCTATCGACCACCACTTCGAGTGCATCGACGTGATGAACGAGACCGGATCGCGCGACCTGAAGATCTGGCTGGCCGACGGCACGAACTACCCGGGTCAGGACTCGATGCGCGCCCGGCAGGACCGTCTGGCGGACAGCCTGCAGAAGATCTACGAGCGGATCGGCGAGGGCCAGCGGCTGGTGCTGGAGTACAAGTTCTTCGAGCCGGCGTTCTATCACACGGATGTTCCCGACTGGGGCACGAGCTACGTCCAGACCGCGGCGCTGGGTGACCGCGCCTTCGTGTGCCTCGACACCGGGCACCACGCGCCGGGGACGAACATCGAGTTCATCGTGATGCAGCTGCTGCGGCTCGGGAAGCTGGGTTCGTTCGATTTCAACAGCCGGTTCTACGCCGACGACGACCTGATCGTGGGCGCGGCGGACCCGTTCCAGCTGTTCCGGATCGTCTTCGAGGTGATCCAGGGCGGCGGGTACGGCAACCCCGAGGTCGCGTTCATGCTCGACCAGTGCCACAACCTGGAGGCGAAGATCCCGGGCCAGATCCGCTCGGTGCTGAACGTGCAGGAGGCGACCGCCAAGGCTCTGCTGGTGGATGTCGAGGCGCTCGACGCCGCCCAGCGCGCGAACGACGTGCTGGCGGCCAACACCGTCTTCATGGATGCGTTCAACACGGACGTGCGCGGCGGCCTGGCCGCCTGGCGCGAGTCGCGCGGGCTGCCCGCCGACCCGATGGCGGCCTACAAGGCGTCCGGGTACCAGGAGAAGATCGAGGCTGACCGCGTGGGCGGCACCCAGGCCGGATGGGGCGCCTAGCCCACGCCCTGTCGCCACAAAGGCATCCTCACGACACCACCTCAAAGGAATCGACAATGGTAAATGAAACGATTCAGTGCCTCTTAACTCGGTCGAACCGCCTCGGGTCGGACCCGAAGAACACGAACTACGCCGGCGGCAACACCTCCGCCAAGGGCACCGAGACCGACCCCGTGACCGGCGAGCCGGTCGAGTTGCTGTGGGTGAAGGGATCCGGGGGAGACCTCGGCACCCTGAAGGAGCAGGGCCTCGCGGTCCTGCGCCTCGACCGCCTCCGCGCCCTGCAGAACGTCTACCCGGGCGTCGAGCGCGAGGATGAGATGGTCGCAGCCTTCGACTACACCCTTCACGGCAAGGGCGGCGCGGCGCCGTCGATCGACACGGCCATGCACGGCCTGGTGGATGCGGCCCACGTCGATCACCTCCATCCCGACTCCGGCATTGCGATCGCGACCGCCGCGGACGGCGAGGAGCTGACGAAGACGATCTTCGGCGGCCGCGTGGTGTGGGTGCCCTGGCGGCGTCCCGGATTCCAGCTCGGCCTCGACATCGCCGCGATCAAGCGGGAGAACCCGGAGGCGATCGGCACCATCCTCGGCGGCCACGGGATCACCGCGTGGGGCGACACCAGCGAGGAGGCGGAAGCCAACTCGCTGTGGATCATCCGGACCGCGGCCGACTACATCGCCGAGCACGGCCGGGCGGAGCCGTTCGGAGCCCGCATCGTCGCCAACGAACCGCTGGAGCCGGCCGAGCGCCGTGCGAAGGCGGCAGCCCTCGCGCCGACCCTCCGCGGCCTCGCGTCGACCGACAAGCCGCAGGTCGGCTCGTTCACCGACACAGACGTCGTGCTGGACTTCCTCGCCTCGGAGGAGCACGTCCGGCTGGGTGCGCTCGGCACCTCGTGCCCGGACCACTTCCTCCGCACGAAGGTGAAGCCGCTGATCCTCGACCTGCCGGCCGACGCGTCCATCGAGGACTCGATCGAGCGGCTGAAGCAGCTGCACGAGCAGTACCGCGTCGAGTACACCGCCTACTACGAGAAGTACGCCACCCCGGACTCGCCGGCGATGCGGGGCGCGGACCCGGCCATCGTGCTCATCCCGGGCGTGGGCATGTTCTCCTACGGCAAGGACAAGCAGACCGCGCGCGTGGCGGGCGAGTTCTATATCAACGCGATCAACGTGATGCGCGGTGCCGAGGCGATCTCGTCGTATGCGCCGATCGATGAGGCGGAGAAGTTCCGGATCGAGTACTGGGCGCTGGAGGAGGCCAAGCTGCAGCGTCTCCCGAAGCCGAAATCCCACGCGGGCCGGATCGCGCTCGTCACGGGTGCCGCCTCTGGGATCGGCAAGGCGATCGCGACCCGGCTCGCGGCCGAGGGCGCGTGCGTCGTCATCGCCGACCTCGACGTGGAGAGGGCGCGGGCCGCCGCGGCGGAGCTCGGCGGCACGGATGTGGCGATCGGGGTGGCGGCGAACGTCACCAGCGAGTCGGACATCCAGAAGGGGATCCAGGAGGCGCTGTTGCAGTTCGGCGGCCTCGACCTGATCGTGAACAACGCCGGGCTTTCCATCTCGAAGCCGCTGCTGGAAACGACAGAGGCGGACTGGGACCTGCAGCACGACGTCATGGCCAAGGGCTCGTTCCTGGTCTCGAAGGCGGCAGCGAAGGTCCTCATCGAGCAGGGCCTCGGCGGCGACATCGTCTACATCTCGTCCAAGAACTCCGTCTTCGCCGGCCCGAACAACATCGCCTACTCGGCGACCAAGGCCGACCAGGCGCATCAGGTGCGGCTGCTCGCGGCCGAGCTCGGCGACTACGGGGTGAAGGTCAACGGCATCAACCCCGATGGCGTCGTGCGCGGCTCCGGCATCTTCGCCGGCGGCTGGGGCGCCAAGCGCGCCGCGGTCTACGGCGTGCCCGAGGAGGAGCTGGGCAAGTACTACGCCCAGCGCACCCTCCTCAAGCGCGAAGTGCTGCCCGAGAACGTCGCCAACGCCGTCGCGGTCCTGACCTCGACGGATCTTGACCACACCACCGGTCTGCACATCCCGGTAGATGCCGGGGTCGCGGCCGCCTTCCTCCGATGAGCGAGAAGGGCACGGTCGCCGCGGTCGATCTCGGCGCCACCAGCGGCCGCGTCATGCACGCCCGCGTCGGCCCGGACACGCTCGAGCTGACGGAGGCAGCTCGGTTCCCCAACACGCCCGTTCGAGTTTGGGAAGGCGACCGCGAAGCCCTGCACTGGGACCTCAACGGGCTTTACGCGCACGTGCTCGACGGCCTCGCGACGGTCGCTCGGAACGATCCGGAGCTGCGCAGCATCGGAGTGGACTCGTGGGCCGTCGACTACGGGCTACTCCGTGGCGGCCGGCTGCTGGGCCAGCCCTACCATTACCGCGACCAGCGCACCCAGCGGGGGGTGTCGCTCGTGCACGCGGCCGTGGAGCCGGCGCAACTGTATCGTGAGGGTGGTCTGCAGTTCTTGCCGTTTAACTCGCTGTACCAGCTGGCAGTCGATGCGGCCGAGGGGTCGCTCTCGGCCGCTGACCGTTTCCTGCTGGTGCCGGACCTCATCGGGTACTGGCTCACCGGTGCCCAATATTCGGAGCGGACCAACGCCTCGACGACCGGACTTCTCTTGGATAACGGCAGGTGGAACGAGGCGCTTATCGATTCGTTGGGGCTTCCATGGCGAGTTTTTCCTCCGCTGGTCTCGCCCGGAACTCGTCTGGGTCGGCTTCTCCCTTCGCACAAATTCGGGTTCAGTCGTAGCGGGCCCACCGTCACGGCGGTCGGCTCGCATGACACCGCATCGGCGGTCGTCGCCGTGCCGATGGATGCGTCCCGTGCCGCCTACATCTCCTGCGGCACCTGGGGTCTCGTGGGCGTCGAGCTCGAGAGCCGCGTCATCTCCGACGAGGGTCGGGCGGCGAACTTCACCAACGAGGGCGGGGTGGACGGGCGCATCCGCTATCTCCACAACGTCATGGGGCTGTGGCTGCTCAGCGAGAGCATCCGCGAGTGGCAGCGCCGCGGCCTGCACGTCGAGCTCGCCGGCCTGCTGGCCGAGGCGGCCGAGCTGCCCCGCCCGGCCGATGTCTTCGACGTTGAGGACCCGCGCTTGCTTGCACCAGGCGACATCCCGGGCCGCATTGTCGAGTGGTTCGAGGAGCGGGGACTGCGCGCTCCCGCTTCGCCTGCCGGCATCGTGCGCGTCATCGTCGAGAGCCTGGCCGCGGCGTTCGCGTCGACCGTTCAGACGGCCGCAACCCTCACCGGAGTGCCGGTTGAGGCCGTCCACATCGTCGGCGGAGGAGCGCGTAACGCGCTGCTGTGCCAGGCCACGGCCGACCGCAGCGGGCTGCCCGTGCTCGCCGGGCCGGTCGAGGCGACCGCCATCGGCAACGTCCTGGTGCAGGCCCGCGCGGCCGGCTTCCTGTCCGGCGACCTGGAATCCCTTCGCACCCTGGTCGGCCGCACCACCCAAATCATCCGCTACGACCCCCGTTAGGATCCCTCCCCATGGTTACCCGTCAATTGCCCCGCCCGGCCGAGCTGCTGGAGCTCATGCAGTTCAAGAAGCCGGAACTGAACCTGAAGAAGCGGCGCCTGGAGGCGGCGCTCACCATCGAGGACCTCGCGCGCATCGCCAAGCGCCGCACCCCGAAGGCCGCCTTCGACTACACCGAGGGCGCGGCCGAGGGCGAGCTGTCGCAGGCCCGGGCGCGGCAGGCGTTCCAGGACGTCGAGTTCCACCCGTCGATCCTCCACGACGTGTCGACCGTGGACACGTCGTGCGAGATCTGGGGCGGCCCGTCCGCGCTGCCGTTCGGGATCGCCCCGACCGGGTTCACCCGGCTCATGCAGACCGAGGGCGAGACCGCGGGAGCGGGTGCCGCGGGCGCCGCGGGCATCCCGTTCACCCTGTCCACACTGGGGACGACCTCCATCGAGAACGTGAAGGCCGCCAACCCGGCCGGCCGCAACTGGTTCCAGCTGTACGTGATGCGGCAGCGGGAGATCTCGTACGGCCTCGTCGAGCGCGCGGCAGCCGCGGGCTTCGACACGCTGTTCTTCACGGTGGACACGCCGATCGCCGGCGCACGCCTGCGGGACAAGCGCAACGGGTTCTCCATCCCGCCGCAGCTCACCCTCGGCACGATCGTGAACGCGATCCCGCGGCCGTGGTGGTGGTACGACTTCCTGACCACCCCGAAGCTCGAGTTCGCCTCGCTGTCCTCCACCGGCGGCACGGTCGGCGACCTGCTCAACGCGGCGATGGATCCGTCCATCGATTATGAGGACCTGGAGATCATCCGCGGGATGTGGCCGGGCAAGCTCGTCATCAAGGGCGTGCAGAACGTCGAGGACGCCAAGAAGCTCACCGACCTCGGCGTCGACGGCATCGTGCTCTCCAACCACGGCGGCCGCCAGCTCGACCGGGCGCCCATCCCGTTCCACCTGCTGCCGGGGGTGGTGCGCGAGGTCGGCCGCGACACCGAGGTGGCGATCGACACCGGCATCATGAACGGCGCCGACATCGTCGCCGCATACGCGCTCGGCGCCAAGTTCACCCTGATCGGCCGCGCGTACCTCTACGGGCTCATGGCCGGCGGGCGGGCGGGCGTGGACCGCACCATCCAGATCCTCACCGACCAGCTGGTGCGCACGATGAAGCTGCTGCAGGTGTCGTCGCTGGCCGAACTGACCCCCGCCCACGTGACCCAGCTCACCCGACTCCAGCCGGTCCGCCGAGAAGACCGAGCAGGCATCACCGCCTGACGAGTTCGCTCCGTCCGTGGGTGGTCGGAGCGATCCACGGGATCCCCCCGTCCCGTGCGCCGGGCCCGCACNGCACTCCGTCTCCGTGCGGGCCCGGCAACCCAACACGTGAGCAAAGGACCGTCTTGACCAGCATCAATAGCGCACCCCATTTCACGCATCCGGACCGCAACCTGGCGATGGAGTTGGTGCGGGCGACGGAGGCGGCGGCGATCCGGGCGACGCCGTGGATCGGGCGCGGGCACAAGAACGCGGCCGACGGTGCGGCGGTGGACGCGATGCGCAAGTTCCTCGGGACGGTCAACTTCGACGGCGTGATCGTGATCGGCGAGGGCGAGAAGGACAACGCGCCCATGCTGTTCAACGGGGAGCACGTCGGCAACGGCCGGGGCCCGGCGGTGGACATCGCGGTGGACCCGATCGACGGGACGTCGTTGACGGCGGCCGGGCGGCAGAACGCGCTGTCGGTGATCGCGGTGTCCGACCGCGGCACGATGCTGGACGCGTCGAGCGTGTTCCGGATGAACAAGATCGTGACCGGAGCCGCAGGGCGCGGTGTCGTGGACCTGTCGCAGCCGATCGGGGACAACATCCGGGAGCTGGCCAAGGCCCTCGGCAAGCCGGTCGGCGAGGTCCGTGTCGCCATCCTGGACCGGCCGCGGCATGAGGGGCTGATCGAGGAGATCCGAGCCGCCGGCGCCGGGACGCGTCTGATGTTGGACGGGGATGTCGCGGGCGGGATCAACGCGGCCCGGTACGAGTCGCGCATCGACATGTGCGTCGGCATCGGCGGCAGCCCGGAGGGTGTGATCACGGCGGCGGCGATCAAGGCGCTCGGCGGGTTCATGCAGGGGATGCTGGCGCCCGGCGACGACGAGGAGCGCGCCCGGGGGATCGCCGCGGGCCTGAAGATGGACACCATCCTCAGCATCGACGACCTCGTTCAGGGCGACAACACGTTCTTCGTGGCCACCGGTGTCACCGACGGCGGCCTGGTGGAGGGCGTGAGCCGGAAGGGCCCGATCATCCGCACCGAGTCGATCGTGCTGCGGTCGAAGTCGGGAACCGCACGCCGCGTGATCGCCGACCACCTCGCCGAGAAGTGGCTCTAGGTCGAGGAAACTCTCGAGTGCTGCTCCGCAGGACCTGTGAACGAAAACACAGTCTTCCTTGTCTGCTTCATCGTCCACAATCGAGTCGCTCCTGCTTCCCCGGTCACGCGCCGGCCTGCGCCCAAAGGTCGACGAAATGCTGAGGCAGTAGCTAGGAATTCGGCGGGGCGTATCGAAGCCCTCCCCCACTGCGATGGGGGAGGGCTCCGTGTTGGCCGTGGAGGCGGTGAAGTTAGCGGGTCGCGCGGGCAGCGGACTCGATCACGTTCGCCGTCTCGATCGGGTGCGAGATGTACCCCGCGTGCGAGGCGTTGATCGTCGTGGTGTGTGCCTCCATGCGCTTGGCGAAGAAGCGCTGTGCAACGGGGGAGAGGGCGTGATCCTGGGCCGAGATCTGGTACCAGCTGGGGATGGTCTTCCAAGCCGGCTCGCCCGACTTCTCTTCGAGGACCGCTACGTTGGCAGGGCGCTGGCTTGCGGCCATGATGCGGGTCTGTCGTTCGGGCAGATCTGCGGCGAAGATCGCGCGGAAGCTCGCGGGGTCGATCGTGGCGTCTACGCCGCCCGGGTACGGGCGGAGCACGAGAGACTCCGGCTTGAGCTCGCTACCCGGGTACTTGGCCGGGTCGTTGAACTGGCCCACCGTTTCGCCCAGGTCCGGCGCGAACGCAGCAACATAGACGAGGGCCTTGACGTTGGGGGCGCCCGTGGCGGCGTTCGTGATTACCCCGCCCCCGTAGGAGTGTCCCACCAAAACAACCGGGCCATGGATGGAGTCGACGACGCTTCGGACGTAGGCGGAGTCGGATGCCAGGCCGCGCAGCGGGTTGGCAACTGCGATGACTGGGTAGCCGTCGTGTTCGAGCTGGGTGATGGCCCCGCCCCAACCGCTGGAATCGGCGAACGCACCATGCACGAGGACGACGGTGGGCTTCGTAGACGAGTCCTGGACCTGGTGGCGGCCGGTGGCGGCCTGGGCGGTGCCCGCGACGCCCAGTGCGAGCGTCGCGCTCACTGCCAGGCCGGCGGCGATTGCGAGCGCTCGTCGCTTCGAAGACTTGAGGTTCATGGGGTTCCTTTCGGTAGGCGAGTTCGTATGTAGACGAACTAGTTCGTTCACCGTATGGCGAAAGTCGGCTGCAGTGCAAATCGGCCCTTCTTGCGGGACGCGCTGCCACGCAAAAGAGCCCGCCTCCACAGTGGAGGCGGGCTCTCGGGCCTACTGGTATGTCGCAGGTGCGTGATCGAAACTACGCGTCGAGATGGGATTGATGAGCTTTAACTACCGCGAATATGGATGCCGCCAGTTCCTGTCCGACCTGTTGCGCGTCGCCGAGGTAGCCGGCCACCATCGCCCCGTCGCGCAGCATCATCACCTCGCCCGCCGCGGCTTGCGGATCGGTCACCCCCAGCTGCTGGAGCATCGCGGCGAAGGTGTCTCGGTACCAGGCCCGATGATCGGCGACCACCTTCCGAACGGGGCTGTCCGGGTCCGCGTACTCGGCGGCCGCATTGATGAAGGGGCACCCGCGGAAACCGGGGCGGCAGCTCGCGGCGCCGATTGCTTCGGCAAATTCGCGAAACGCTTCGGCGGCGTCGTTCGCTGAGGTGAGGACCTGATCGAATTGTCCGCGCTCCCGCGCGCCCTGTTGCTCCAGATAGGCCACGACCAGGCTGTCTTTGGTGCGGAAGTAGCGGTAGAAGGTTACTTTCGTGATTCCTACGCGCTCGATGATCTTGTCGGCGCTCACCGCACGGATCCCTTGCGCGTAGAACAGGTCGGCCGCCTCATCCAGGATGCGCTCGCGAATCGGTCGGGCCGCGCTGTCAGTCGGCGTCAGTAAACCGGTTCTTGCTGCGTCCGCCACTGTGGTCTCCATGTCGTCCGTACGTGTCGCTTGCATGTATCTGACCTGACAGCTTACACGACGCATACCTACTGGTTCGTCTACCGAGCTCTTCGGGCGGCAATGGTTGCGCCGTCGAGAAATGTTTACTATGGTCACTTTTGGTAGAGTTACTAGTAACTCTACATTGACCTTTTACGAACGGACTGCACATGACCACGACCATCCCCGACGCGGAGCGCGCGACGATCGCCACGTCGCTGCGGGCTCTCTACTTCGTCCGCTTCGCCTTCGCGATCGTGTGGGCGATCATCATCGTCCTCACCGCAGCGGCCATCACCCCGCTGAGCGCGACGCTCCTCGTGCTCTACCCCGTCTTCGACCTCATCGCAGCCGTGATCGACCATCGGGCCTCGCGGGGCACGCGGTCGGCTGGTCTGCTGTACGTCAACATGGCGCTGAGCCTGCTGGCTGCCGTCGGCCTGGCTCTCGCGGCCGGGTCCGGGCGGTCGGCGGTGCTCCTGGTGTGGGGATTGTGGGCGATCACGGCCGGGATCGTGCAGCTGATCGTCGGAATCTCCCGACGCTCCCTGGGCGGCCAGTGGCCGATGATCCTCAGCGGCGGGATTTCCGTGTTCGCCGGTGCCGGGTTCGCGCTGCAGTCTGCCGGTTCGTCCGCGTCGCTCGTCAGCCTCGCCGGCTACGCCACGCTCGGCGGGATCTTCTTCCTCGTGTCGGCGATCCGCCTCTCCCGCGCAGCGAAGGCGGGGACCCGATGAGCGGCGACGTGTATGACGTCGTCGTCATTGGCGGTGGCCCGGTCGGAGAGAACGTGGCCGACCGGGCAGTGCAGGGCGGCCTGACCGCGGCTATCGTGGAAGCCGAGCTTGTCGGCGGCGAGTGCTCGTACTGGGCCTGCATGCCGACCAAGGCCCTCTTACGGGATGCCGCGGCTCTTCGAGCCGCGCGCACCCTGCCCGGCGCGTCCGCGGCGATCACCGGCAGGCTGGACACAACCGCCGTGCTCGGGCGGCGCGACCGGTTCGCCGCGCACTGGCACGACGACGGCCAGGTCTCCTGGCTCGAGAGCGCCGGCATCGCCCTCGTCCGCGGCCACGGCCGAATCCTCGGGGAGCGCACTGTCGCAGTAACCCGATCCGATGGGACGACCACGGTGCTGGAGGCCCGGCATGCCGTCGTCATCGCGACCGGCACGAGCGCATCGGTTCCACCGATCCCGGGTCTTGCGGAGGCGAAGCCGTGGACGAGCCGCGAGGCGGTGGCGGCCGAGCTCATCCCCGAGCGTCTGGCGATCATCGGCGGCGGCGTGGTCGGCGCCGAACTGGCCACGGCGTACAGCGCCTTCGGGACGGCGGTGACCCTTATCGCCCGCGACGGGCTGCTTCCCCGCGTGGAGCCCTTCGCCTCCGAGCAGGTCGCGACCGCTCTCGCCTCGGACGGCGTCCGGCTTCTGATCGGCGCTGAGCCCATCGGGGTATCACGCGAAGACGACGGCACGGTGAGCGTCCGACTCGCAGACGGCGACACCGTGCGCGCCGACGAGGTGCTGGTGGCGACCGGTCGCCGGCCGAACACCGCCGATATCGGTCTGGAGGCCGTCGGCCTTGCACCGGGCGGCTTCCTTACGGTCGACGAGTCGCTCCGGGTAGTGGATGCGTCCGGCATCCCCGTCGCGGGCGGCGGGCTGTACGCCACAGGCGATGTGAACGGGCGCGCCCTGCTCACCCACCAGGGCAAGTACCAGGCCCGCGCCGCGGGCGACGTCATCGCCGCCCGCGCCCTCGGCGGCGAGGTCGACGACGCCCCCTGGGGGCGCCACGCGGCGACCGCGGATCACGTCGCCGTGCCACAGGTCGTTTTCACGCATCCCGAGATCGCCTCGGTCGGGCACACGCTCGCCAGCGCCACTGCGGCGGGCCTCCGGGTGCGGCAGGTCGAGTACGACCTCGGCGCGGTCGCGGGAGCATCCCTGCACGCCGACGGCTACGCCGGCCGGGTCAGCATGCTGATCGACGAGGACGCGGGCACGATCGCCGGCTTCACCGCCGTCGGCCCCGACACCGCCGAACTGGTGCATGCCGCCACCGTGGCCATCACCGGGGAGGTGCCGATCGAGCGGCTCTGGCACGCCGTCCCCGCCTACCCGACGATGAGCGAGTTGTGGTTGCGTCTGCTGGAGACCGCCGGCAGCGACACCCGCACCCGAACCACCCCGCAGCTCGTCACGAGCGACCGATAAGAACCGACAACCGAAGGAAGAACAGTCATGCCCACAAAGATCACCCTCATCATCGACAACCCCGCCGACCCCGCCGCATTCGAGGACGCTTATCTGGACGTCGAGACCCTCGCGCGCCGTCTCCCGGGGTTGCGTCGAGTAGAGGCGGCCAAGGTCTGGCCGAAGGAGGACGGCAGCCCGACCCCCGCGCACCGCACCCTCGACCTGTACTTTGACAGCTACGAGGAAGCCTCCGCCGCCGTCGCCACTCCGGTCGCCGGCGAGTTCTTCCAACGACTGGTGGGAACCGGTACCCCGTTCACCGGGTTGTTCTCGGAGATTGCCCAGGACTGAACCAACCAATCACGACGAATCCGGGTCCGCTCCAATAGAGGGAGCGGGCCCGGCTTGTCAGTCCCGGAAGGGCAGAGTACTTGCTACCGCTAGAACTAGGCCGCCGGGCTGCAGGTAAACGCTTCTGGCGGCAAAGCCTCCATGTCGTCGTCCACGATCGATGGGCGTCGGCTGGAGGGGATGTCAGTTCCCGGCCCTCGGCCTCTCGAAGCCCTTCACGAATGCGCGCTTGCCCGGATGAGGGGTCAAATGGGTCGCTGTCGTGGCCGATGTTTCAAACGGATGCCTCGCCGTGGCGGGGCTGCCTGCCCCCTGTCGAACAGGGCCCTCGGCAGCATGCTGAAGCTGCATGTGAATGGTCCAGCTTTAGGAGGCAATGTAGTCAGCGATAGTGTGTGCTGCTTTGAGGACGTGGGTTGCGGTCTCGCGGATGAGTTGGGTGTCTTGGTTGGCCCATCCGGTGATGTAGCCGATGCTGTAGGCGCTGGTGTCCATTCCGGTTAGGCCGGCGACGATGTAGGCGACGGATTCGGCTTCGACTTCCATCCGTCCGCGGTGGTGGCGGTATTGCTCGAGGTTGTCGATGTGGCCGAGTTGAATGTGGGCTGTCTCGTGGAGGAGCGTTTTCGCTGCCTGCTCTGGGGCGAGGCCACGGCGCAAGGTGACCGTGTGTTTTTCGGGGTCGGTGTACCCGTTGGCGTGGGTGATCGGCTCGCGTGCGAGAGTCCATCCGGTGGCCTCGAGGTGCGCGGTGAGCGGGCTAATGAGGCCATGGTCGCCCATTCCGGTGAGCGGCTGGGTTGGGTTTTCGGGCACTGTCGCCCCGTCGATCGGGTCGGTTTGAGAGATGTCGAACACGGAGAGGACGGGGAAGTAGTGCACGGCGCCTTCCTCCGGGTCGGCTCCGGGCCCGTGGGTGGTGCTGGTTGTCTTCTTCGTGCTGTAGCCGAAGATCTTGATTGCGTGCTCGCCTTTGCGGACTTGGCGGCCTTTGGCCTGCCATTGCCGGAACCCGGCAACCATGGTCGCGTCCGGGTTCTGCGCGAGGATCAGCAGGAGGTTGTTCAGACTGTAGGTGTGGAACGAGCGGGCGAAGTCCAGGAATCGGCGCCACTGCCCGCTGTCAGCAAGCTGCTGAACCTGGTCAATGATCGAGGCGTGTAGTGCCTCGGCTTGCGCCTTACGCTGTTCGGCGGTCCGCCCCTTCGTTTCGTTCATGATCTGCGCTCCCTGGTGGTCAACCTGATTGGTGTGGGCTGTTCGATAGAGGGAGTCGGTGGGAGTGGGAGCACTGTGAGTGCCAACCGCGCTCTGGCGAGATAAGCCCTGAGGGCGCGTCAGAGCGCGGTTGGAACGGCAAGGTGCGTCAGCGACCTACGATGAACGATCGGACAGCCCGCACTGCACTCAGATAGCGCTGCCCTGCGCAGCAGGACCACAACAGACGCAGACACGTTGGTCACTGGACGGCGATGAGCGCGGTGGTCAAGGTTGCCGTCAGCCATTGAGCGGAGCCGCCTACGGCGGCGCTGTCCGGGCCGGTTTTGTTTGTCTTTCCGGCTGCCGATCGTAGCTCGTTCCCGGTGCTTACCGTGCCGGGCTTTCGCGGCATATCCTCACTCGCTGCGCTCCCTCCGGTATTCCACGGTCCCGGAACTCCGCCCCTCCCACTCGCCATCGATCTCTCCGCCGGAAGGCAAACAAAAACGATCGACAGGGGAGTGATTGTGATGCGGGTATTCGTCATCGACACCAGAAACATGGGCCCGGAACTGCAAGGCGGACTGATCGGGGTGGTCGGCTCCATGTTCCCGACCGCAGAGGAGAAGAAGGAGTGCGTGGAAACGGTAAGCCGGTACGCGGCGGATGGATGGGGGATCGCAGCCGACCCGAGCACGCTGATCGGCCGTCTGGCCGCGCTGACGGCGGAAACATCGTGTGCGCCGTTCCTGGCGCTTGATCGGGTTGCCCAGCGCGGCGGTCCGGTTCTGGGAGCCTCGCCGCTCGAAGTGGGTAGTCGGGGGCTCGACTAACGGCGGGCGCGATAGTTCCCGGGCACTGACGAGTGCTTCCAGCTACTGTCGGAAACCGAGCGCTCGTTCACCGGATTGTTCCCGGGCATCGCATTTTGACCGACGAAGCCAGAGGAAAAGGCCGGTCCCGCTCCTGAGTTGAGCGGGACCGGCCTCCTCCATGCCAGGCTCAGCTGCGCGGCCGAACCCGGACGGTGACGATCTCGAACGGGCGCAGGGTGACTTGGACGGACTCATCGGCGGTCCAATAGTCCTCGCCTGTCTCCCGCTCCAGCACATCCGTGCGCCAGGCGTCACGGAACGGGACTCCGAAGGTCAGCAACGCATCCGTACGAGTGCCCTGCGACTCGAAGAGGCGGACGACCAGGTCGCCGGATCGATCCTCCGCGAGCTTCACCGACTCCACCAGCACCGAAGGGGTCGACACGGCAACGACCGGGTCGATCGCGGCGTCAGCGGCGTGGTGCACTGCCCGCGGGGGCAGATTGAGCGCGTACCCGCATCGGGCCGCGTCGAGCGGTGTGGTCGCGAACCCGAGGCTGCTGCTGAACACGTGCACGCCCTGGTCGGCCGCAGGGTCGGGGAAGAGCGGAGCCCGCAGCAGCGACTGGCGTACCAGCGTAGTCGTCCCGCCGTCGGGCCGCACGGTACGGGTGACGTCATGCCCGTACGTTGAGGCGTTGGCCACAACCGCCCCGAACCCCGGCTCCGCGACGTGCACCCAGCGATGAGCGACGGTCTCAAAGCGGGCGGTGTCCCATGAAGTATTGGCAAACGTCGGCCGGTCCACATGCCCGAACTGGATCTCGGACTTGAAGGAATCCGCGCGGATATCCAGCGGGAAAGCCAGCTTCAGCAGCTTCTCATGCTCGTGCCAGTCCACCTCGGTCTCCACCTGCAGGTCCGCAGCGCCGGACCCGAGACGGTAGCGCTGGATGACGGCGGAGCGGCCGAACGAGTGACGAACGACAAGGGCGTCGCCCACGATCTCCACGCTGTCGGGGGTGCGGAGCTCGGTGACGGTGTTCGCATACGCGCGGTCGATGTCCCACGCTTCGAACAGATTGGGGCGGTCAGTGAACACCTGCAGCACGGCGCCCGCGTCTCCGGCCGGGATGAGGTCTCGGGTTGAGGCGAGGTCTCGCAGGGAGACCAGCAGACCGTCGGCGTCAAAACGGGCCCGCACCCGGTTGTTCGTCAGCTCGAACCCGTTGCCTGTGCGGACCGGCGACGGGCGGCCGGTGCCCGGGGAAACGACCGGGACTGCGCTTAGCGGGTCGACACCCTCCAGGGGGACGGGGGACGCGTTGAACAGCACGGTGCTCTCGCCCACCCCGGCGAGCGCCCGCTGGGCCAGCGTAATCAGCGATTCGAGCTCTCGTTCGATCCTCCGGTACTCGGCCTCCGCCTCCTGGTGCACCCACGCGATCGCAGAACCAGGCAGGATGTCGTGGAACTGATGCAGCAACACCGTACGCCAGATCGCCTCGAGCTTGTCATACGGGTAGTCCACCAGATGGCGGAGGGCGGCGGCCGCGCTCCACAGCTCCGCCTCCCGGAGCAGGTGCTCGCTGCGACGGTTGCCCCGTTTGGTCTCCGCCTGCGAGGTGTAGGTGCCGCGATGGGTCTCGAGGTAGAGCTCGCCCGTCCACACGGCGGGGTGTGTCAGCCCCGCCTTGGCTCGCTCGAAGAACTGTGTGGGCGAGCCAAGAGTCACGCGCGGTGACCCTTCCAGATCATGCGCACGGTGGGCGGCGCCCAACATCTCACGGGTCGGGCCGCCGCCGCCGTCAGACCAGCCGAAGAGTGTCGCCGACACGTCCGAGGCGCCCTTCTCGGCGAATTGCCGCTGCGCCTTCGCCAAGTCGGCGCCGCTGAGGTCGGAGCCGTAGGTGTCGTTCGGTGGAAAGTGGGTGAAAATACGACTACCGTCGATGCCCTCCCAGAGGAAGGTGTGATGCGGGAGCGTGTTGGTATCGTTCCACGACATTTTCTGGGTGAGGAAGCTGTCGGCGCCGGCCGATCGGGCAATCTGCGGGAAGGCCGCCGTGAAGCCGAACGTGTCCGGAAGCCACGCCTCGCGGGAAATGCGCCCGAACTCCTCCAGGAAGAACCGCTGGCCGTAAAGAAACTGGCGCACCAGGGACTCACCGCCCGGCATGTTCAGATCACTTTCGACCCACATCCCACCGACCGGGACGAACCTGCCTTCGGCGACCCGGGCACGAATCTTCTCGAACAGCTCTGGGTAGTGCTCCTTCACCCAGGCGAATTGCTGTGCACTGGAGGCGGCGAAGACGAACTCGGGATCCTCGTCCATCAAATCGAGCACGTTAGAGAAGGTACGGGCTGCCTTGCGCACCGTCTCCCGCGTCGGCCAAAGCCAAGCGGAATCCAGGTGCGCATGGCCGATCGCAACGATGGAGTGCGCGGAGGCATGGGCCGGTGCGCTGAGCGCGCCCGCGAGAGCGCCGCGGGCGGCAGCCGCCGAGCCGACAACGTCGTCCGGGTCGATGACGTCGCACATCCGGTCCAGGGCGCGGATAATTTCGGCGCGACGCGGAAGCCCGGGGTCCAGCTGGCGGGCAAGCCCGGCAAGCACCGACACATCCAAGAGCAACTCCGTCACTTGCTCGTCGCGCTGGACCAGTGCCACGTTCTGGAGGGTGTAGATCGGCTCAGAACCGGCGGTAGCCTTATCGCCGAAGTGCGAGACGGGCGGTCGGGGGGCCGGCATGAACGGGCCCGGCAACCCGGCACCGCCGTCGGAAGTGATGCGGGGAGACACGAAGAAGTGCGCCAGCATGTTCGGGTTGGAAGCGGCCTCTATGTAAAGGTCGATCACCCGTTCGTGCGGATCAATATCGATGGCGTTGTTGAACGGTTCGAGCCCTTTGATGATCGAGCCGTCCGGCCGGTAAAACATCCCCTCGGACTGGAAGGCGGGAACCAGGCCGGAGAAGCCGAGGTCGACGATGACCTGCAGCGTCGTCCCCTCCGAGCCCGCGCGCCACTCGGCCGGCACCTCCCCGGTGAGGTGGAACCACGTAGTGCCCCAGGGCTTGCTCCATTTCTGCCGGACCTGGAACGGCTCGAAACCCTGCTGGACGGCCTGGGCGAAGGGGACCGGTTCGTCCGGGACCTCCCAAGCGGAGATGGTGAGGGGCGCGCTGCGGCGGTGCAGCGCAGGTGCTAGCTGGTCGCGGACGGTGTTCGCAACGCGATGCTCCACCCGGTCGAGATCGTCTGTCATGAGGGGCAGGGTAACAGAAAGTTCCGCATGGAACATTCTCTGATTGGTACCGTTATGCCCATGCAGAGCAAGCAGGCGGGGGAAGAGCGGGCTGATGCGGTGTCGACCGCCCCAGCGAAAGGGCCCGGTTCGCGCGGCCGTTACCCTAAGGGTGTCATGCGGCGCCAGCAGATTATCGACCGCACCATCGAGGTTTTCGCTCAGCTGGGCCTGGAGGGTACGAGTCTACGGGCCATTGGTGAAGCCATCGGTGTCAGTCATGCCGCGTTGCGACGTTATTTCGAGACCCGCGAGGAGCTCTTCCTCGAGATCTTGCGCGAGAAGGACCGCCAGGCGTTGATCGATGCCCGGGAGAGCGGTCGCCCGTCCACCGACTTCGCCGGCCACCTCGACTCGTACGCGTCGGGGGCCCCTGGTCTGATGTCGCTTCGTCATAGCATGGTTGCGCGCGCGCTGGAGCCGGGCAATGAGTTCTCGCGGACCTTCTTCGTGGAGCGATATGAACACCTTCGCGCCGATGCGCTCGAGATCCTGCGCCTCGCTCAAGGCGCCGGCCTGGTTCGGGAGGGCATCTCGCTGGAGTCTGCCTCCGCGCTTCTGATTGCAGCGATGGACGGGTTGTCCACACAGTGGCTGCTGGACCCGAAGGTTGACCTCCATGCCGGCATGCTGCTGTATGAGCAGTTGCTGCGGCCGGTCCATTCCTAAGAGTCGAAAAGTTCCATGTGGGGCTTTTAGTGTTATCTTGATCTCTGTTGGGAGCATTCGCCCCCTGGAAACGTTTTGCAGAGAGAAGTCAACGTGGACGAGCCCAAGCCCCTCACTGTCCCCGCCGCCTCCGGTACGCACGTCGTCTCTTCCGGCCCGACCGACTCATCGGCGGCCGGTCCGAGGCGCCCTTCGCGCTACCCGGTAGTCGCGATCCCTCTCGGGATCCTGGGTTTTTCGATTGCTTTGGTTCCTCCCTTGGTGATCACGATCGCGCTCCGGCTGCGTGAGCTGGACCTTGCCAACTCGGCCGCCGATCTGGGCATCGTCCTGGGCATTGGCGCGCTCTTCTCCTTGATCGCGAATCCGATCGCCGGTCGGATCTCCGATCGGACTACCAGCAGGTTTGGGATGCGGAAACCCTGGATCGTCGCCGGTGGGCTGGTCGGGTATGTGGGAATCGTCGTCATCGCGGTTGCACCCAACGTCGCACTGGTTTTGGTCGGGTGGATCATCGCCCAAGTCGGCCTGAACTTTGCGCTCGCCGCCTTGGTCGCGATGCTTCCGGACCAGGTCAGCCCGGAACGGCGCGGCCGCACCGCTTCATTCATCAGTCTGGCGCAGAACGTGGGCGGGGTCGCCGCGACGTTCTTGGTCCAGCTGTTCCCCGTTGGGCTGGTCCAGAGCCTGGTCCCGAGCCTGATCGGCGTCGCGCTCATGATCGGCATGGTGCTGCCGGTGAAGGACCGCATCGCCGTGCGCGGCCCGAAGGAGCCGTTCAACGCACGCGAGTTCTTCGGCGCCTTCGTCTTCAACCCGCGGGAGCATCCCGACTTCGGCTGGGCGTGGCTGACCCGCTTCTTCCTCACGACCACGCAGTTCACGGCGACCAGCTACCTGGCGTACTTCCTTATTTCCCAGTTCGGGGTGGCCGACTCTCAGGCCCCCACGTTGGTGTTCGAGGCGATCCTGGCCAATGCGGTCGGCATTCTGCTGATCACCCCGGTCCTCGGCTGGCTTTCGGACCGGCTGCGCCGGCGCAAGCCCTTCGTCATCCTGTCGTCCATCATCGCCGTCGTCGGTCTTACGATCATCGCGCTGGCGCCTTCCATCCCGGTCGTGCTTCTCGGTGAGCTTGTCCTCGGCGCCGGCCTCGGAGCCTTTTTCGCCGTGGAACTCGCACTCCTCACCGACGTGCTGCCGAGTCCAGACACGGCGGCGAAGGATTTGGGTGTTGCCAACCTCGCCCAGTCACTGCCTCAGTCGCTTATCCCGGTAGCGGCGCCCGCTCTTATCGCCGCGTTCGGGTACCCGGGCCTCTTCCTCAGCGGTGCGGTGTTCGGCGTGCTTGGCGCCCTCAGTGTGACCCGGGTGAAGAAGGTGAGATGACGCGTCGCTCAGTGGAGGCGCGTTGCCGCGATTCCACCGTCGACATCGAGCGTCGCACCGTGCACAAGGGCGGCGTCGTCGGACACGAGGTATCGCACTGCAAGGGCGATGTCGACAGGGCGAACCGGTCTTCCTGCAGGGGTCCCCTCGGTCATGGCGGCGAGCATGTCGGAGGAGCCAGCGTTCCCCGGCGTGGCGGTGGCGCCAGGCGCGACAGTGTTCACGCGCACGCCCTGTGGCCCGAACTCGGCCGCCCATGCTCGGGTGAGCTGCTCGATGGCTGCTTTCGTCGCCGGGTAGAGGGCTTTGAAGGGAAGGCCGACTCGCGCCATCCACGATCCGACGTTGACGATCGATCCGGATCCGCGCTCGACCATGGCCGGTGCCAGGGCTGCGACGAGGAGATGGGGAGCGCGAATGTTCGTGGCCCAGAGCGCTTCCATGTCCTCGTCGGTCACCGTGGGTGTCAGAAAGCCCGGATACACGCCGGCGTTGTTCACGAGGATGTCGACGCGACCCTCGAGCGCGGAGCGCGCCCGCCCTGCGAGGTCCCGCACCGCGGAAGGCGGAGCGGACAGGTCCCCGACCACTGCCACGGACCTTCCGCCCGCTGCCCGGATCGCGTCCACTACGCGCTGGCTGCGTGCTTTGTCGCGCCCGTTCACCGCAACGGTCGCCCCCGAGCGTGCGAGCACGCGCGCGATGGCTTCGCCGATTCCGCTCGATGCTCCTGTTACCAGTGCGGTCCGTCCGGCGAGTCGATCGTCGGTGGGCAGCCCTGCAATACGTTCTTCATTCGTTTCCATACCTCGATGCTGCCCGTCCGGCGCGGAGGCAGGGTTGCCCATACCCATACGATGCTTGCCGAATCTCGCAGAACTGACGCATGGATGGTGTAGTCGCTGGAGCACTGGAGCGTGCCGCAGAAATCGGGGTGCGTCATGCCGGGCGCAAGGAGGCGAACGCGCGCCTGGGCGTGCGCGTCACCCATGTTGCGCGTCCCTCGGGTCTGAGCTACCAGCGTTACAAGCCGTCCTTGTCCTTTGTGCTGGTCGGCCGTAAGCGTTCGATCATCGGCGAGGATGACCAGGTGTGGGGCCGGGAGCGCTTCCTCATCACTCCCGTCGACCTGCCGGTGGTTGCGGGGGTCGTCGAGACCGATCCGCAGCTCGGGTTTGTTTCGGTCGTATGCGATCTCGATCCGGTCCTCATCGCCGACGTCGCGACTGCGATGCCGACCAAAGCGCTGCAGCGGAGTCCTCCGGATCGTCTCGGCACCTGGACGCGGGATCTTGCCGACGCGGTGACGCGGTTCCTTTTCTTGCTGGACGCTCCGGAGGAGATCCCGATGCTCGCTCAGAGCATCCGGCGTGAGATCGTGTTTAGGGTCCTCCAGACGGATCAAGCGCCGCGGCTGCTCGCGGCGCTTGATTCTGGGGAGGGGGAACTTGTGCGTCGCGCGATCTCATTGTTGACCGAGGAGATCGACGAGGTGTGGAGTTCGGCGTCCATCGCTGCGCGTTTGCACGTCGGCGAGTCGACCCTGGTCGGAAAGTTCAAGCAGGTCACTGGCCTGACTCCGATGCAGTTTCTCAAGCGCAACCGGCTGGGGGAGGCGCGCCGGCGCATGGTTCTTCTTGGCGACTCGGCCGCCGAAGCCGGCGCCCGTGTCGGTTATCGAAGTACTTCGCATTTCTCTCGTGATTACCGGCGCGAGTACGGTGGGCCGCCGGCGGCGGACGCGTCGCGGTTGCGTGCCTCCCTCCGCGAGGCGGCCATCTGACTGCTCGTGTCCCGCCCGGGGGGATCGCCTAGACCTGCACCCACTGCGATGCGCGCGCCGAACGGCGGACCGCGTCGCCGATGCGCACCGCCCGCAGGCCGTCCTCCAGCGTGGGCAGTGCGTCGACCTGTTCACCCGCCATGGCTGCGTAGCTGTCCCGCACGAAGGCGTTGAACGAGTGGAAGTAGTCCTCGAGAGTGCCGGTTGGCGTGAAGCCGAGCTGCTGAGCTGACGCGGACAAGTCTTCTGAAACGAGCGTGAGCGGCTCGCGACGACTGGACCCGGCCGCACCTTTCCATAAGACGGTCGGGTTCTCTTGGTCCAGTGCGATGCCCGCGAGGTCTCCGGAGACTTCGAGAGTGAGTGCTTGCCCGCGACCTGCGGTTACTTGGGAGACGAGAATGGTTCCGATGGCGCCGTTGTCAAGCTCTACAGCTAGCGCCACTGCGTCATCCACGCTGTCGCCTGGAGCGGGAAGGACGGAGCGGTCGACAGCAGCAAGCCGTGAGATGCGTCGCTGTGAGACGAACTCGAGCAGATCTGTCACATGCGAGCCGACATCGGCGAACGCCCGGGAGGGTCCAACGAGGTTCGTGTCGAGTCGCCATTCGGTTTCCGGGGCTGCGAGCAACCAGTCCTGGACATAGCCTGCCTGCACCGTGAGCACCGAACCGACCTCTCCGGCGATCACCCGCGCGCGCGCTTCTCGTGCGAGCGGGTGATACCGGTAGGTGAATGCAACCGTTCCCACGACGCCTGCGGCTTTCGCCGCTGCGACCAGTGTCTCCGCGTCGCTGCGGGATGTGGTGAAGGGCTTTTCGGATACGATGTGTCGGCCGGCGGCGATCACCTGACTCACTTGACCGGCATGGAGGCTGTTCGGCGAGGTGATGTGCACTGCCTGGATCGAGTCATCGAACAGCATCTCGGTAAGACTCGGGTATGCGGTGGGGATCCCTAGTCGTTCCGCAGCTTCGGTACTTCGGCGAGGTGTCGAGGACACCACTCCCGCGATCTCTGCTCCCGCCGCTCTGATTGCGCTCGCATGCAGGCCCCCGATGCGTCCCGCGCCCACCAACCCCACGCGTGCGATCTTTCCGGGCCGCGTCATTTGAGTCCCGAGAAGGCCAAGCCCTCGATCACCCGGCGCTGCAGGAAGAGGAACAAGATGAGGATCGGCGCGCTGGCCAGGAGGGCGGCTGCCATGATCACGGGGTAATCGGTGGAGTATTGACCCTGAAGTCCGGCGAGGCCTACCGAAAGCGGCTGGGCTCCCGGCTGGGTCGAAACGACCAGGGGCCACAGCAGGTCGTTCCAGGAGAGCAGTACGCCGATCACCGCCAGGGCGGACAGGCCGGGTCGTGCGAGCGGGAGCATCACGCGCCAGAAAACCTGGAGAGGGTTAGCGCCATCGATCCGCGCGGCTTCCTCCAGCTCCTCAGGGAGTCCGAGGAAAAACTGGCGCATTAGGAAGGTCCCGAATGCGCTGAATAATCCAGGCAGGACGATTCCGCCGATCGAGTTGAGTAGTCCCAAGCCTTGAACGATCTGGTACTGCGATATCAGGAAGACCTGAGGTGGTACTAGCAGGATCGCCAACACGAGGGAGAAGATGATGTTCCTGCCGGGGAATCGCATTCGGGCGAAGGCGTAGCCGGCGATGGAGCACAGCACCAACTGCGCACCAACACGGATGACCGTGATGAGAACGGACACGGCGAACTGGGACACGAACGGAAGCCGCTGGAACACCGCTACGAAGTTCTCGGGGTGCAAGCTGGTCGGAATTATCGTCGGGGGTACAGACGTTATCGCGGCGGTTGTTGACACGGACGCCAGCACCTGCCACGCGAACGGGAAGACCATCACGAGGCTGCCGACGATCAAGATCACGTGCGCGGTGGCGTTGCTGTTTCGTGTTTTAGACATAGTTCACCCATCTGCGCTGAAGGCGGAACTGGATTGCTGTGACGATGGCCACAACGATGAGGATGACAATCGCGATCACCGCACCGTAGCCACGGTTGTTGTTGATGAATGATTCGTTGTAGTAGAGGAAAACCAGCGACTTGGACTGCGTGATGACGGGGCTTTGGGTACCGATGAGCCCGTACAGCAGGTCGAACAGTTGGAAGCCCGCAATGATATTGATGACCGCAACGAAGAAGATCGAAGGTGTCAGAAGCGGGATCGTTATTTGGAAGAACTGCTTCCTCGGGCTCGCTCCGTCCAGTGACGCCGCTTCGTAGAGCTCCGGTGGAATGCCTTTCAAACCGGCGGACAAGATGATGATGTTGAATCCGATCGACATCCAGAGCCCGACAACGGACACGGCAACGATCGCGAGGCCCGGAGTGGAAAGCCAATGCGGACCGCGAATCCCCACTAGTTCTAGGGCGGCGTTGAATACGCCGAAGTCACCGTTGAAGAGGACTTTCCACACCAACGCGATCGCAATGGGCATTGCCAGGTAGGGCAGGAAGAACATCGTTCTATACACGTTCGCGAAGCGTAGGCCTGGTCGGTTGATGAGGCTGGCCAGCCACACGGCGATCGGAATGCCGAGAAGAACAATCCCGATGTAGATCGCAGTGTTTAGCAGTGCGAGGGGGATTTCGGGGTCCTGAAACAGCGCCTGCCAGTTGTTGAGACCGGTGAATGTGGACCCACCGAAGGCTCCCCAGGTGGTGAAGCTGAAGTACACGGTCTGGATGATGGGGAACAGGTAGAAGGTGACAGTGCCCACGAAGAACGGGCCGACGAAGAGGAGCGGCCACCAACCGGAGCGGGCGAGGCGGCTCCGACGGGCCTCGGCCGGGCGGGGCGCGGCCGAGGCCGCACCCCGCCTGCTAATGCTGTTCGAGGTCACTTTTTCGCCAGTGCCTTGTTCATGCTGGCGGCAAGGCTCTTCGTTGCGTCCTTGACCGTGGTGGCGCCCGCAAACGCGCCAGCGACAACCCTCGGCTCGTCGGCTGCCCATGCGTCGGTGTTCAGAGAGACGGGCATCGGATAGCTGTACTTGATGGCGTCCACAAAGACCTGCAGGTCGAGCGCGGGGTGGCTATTCACGAACGCGTTCTGCGTGCCCGCGTACGCCGATGGGCTGACCCCGCTTTCCGATTGCAGCAGCTGGGCCTGCTTCGAGGCTGCGAAGGCTTGGAAGGCCTGAGCGGCAGCGAGGTTGCTCGACTTCGCATTGACCACATTGGAGATGGCGTGGATGACTGTAGCCTTCCGATCTCCTTGCGGAAGTGGGACCGCCATGTAATCGGCCGCGTTGGGCGAGTTGGCGATCAAGGCCACGCTGGCGCCAGCGATGCTGGGGAACATAGCCGCCTTGCCGCTAGTGAACCAGTCGTTGGCTCGCGTCTCGGAAAGCTGTTGCACGCTCGGCGCTGAGCCGTCTTTGATCAGGTCCGCCCAGATCTGGAGGCCCTTCTGCGCGCCCGACTTCTCCCACTCAGCGCTCTTGCCGTCGGGTGAGATCACGGAGCCGCCGTAGGCGAACACGGAGCTGTAGTACGTGGTTTGGCCGTAGATATAGAAGGCGGTGCCGTAGACGCCCTGGGCGCCGAGGGCGGCGTGGATCTGTGCGGACGTCTTGCGGAAGTCGTTGTAGCTCCAGTTCGGGGCAGGCAGGGAGACGCCAGCCTTTTTGAATAGTTCCTTATTGATCCACATGGCGTTGGTGTCGGCGTCCTTAGGCACGCCGTACTGCTTACCGTCGAGCTTGTAGAACTCGGTGAGGTTCTTGGGATAGTGCGACGTGTCAATCGCGCCGGAGGACACCAGATTGTCTATGGGGGCCAGCTGTGCGTTCGACGCGTACAGCTTGAAGTGCGCCATGTCGATCCAGAACACGTCGGGAAGCGTGCTGGAGGAGGCCTCCGTCTGGAGTTTCGTCCAGTAATCGGTGAAGGGGGTCACCGCGTCGGTCACGTGGACCTTCGGGTATTTCTTCTCGAATGCCTTGACGATGGCGTCCATCGCGGGCTGCTGGAGCGGATCCCAAAAACCATAGGTGATGTCGCCGGCGATATCGGTGGGCTTCGGAGGCTGAGTCGTCGCGGAGCAGCCTGCCAGGGCCAGCGCCGCGATCGCGACGGTCGCCATCGCAGGGATGATTCGGGTCTTCAATGCCGTGTCCTTTCGGGACTCTCGGTGTTGTCTGCCTTGATGGGAGCCCCAGCTTGCCCATCGACCGTGACGGGCGTGATTTCAGGTCTGATCGGGGCGATCAAGGCGGCGGATGAGGGGCGATCATGCCGACGTGTCTCATCACTTCGTGGGCGAAGCTCTCGCGCAGCGCGTTCGTGGCGGCTATGCAAATCGGACGACCCTGTCGTGCATAGCGCGAAGGTAGCATCAAAATGTTCCGAATGGAACTTTATTTTTGGTTCCCCTCGAGGTGGAGGATCGAGCAATGGAAATTTCCAGCGAACGTTTGGGTGATCACTCCCCGGCGACCGGACCCGGAAGCCGCGGGCGATACCCGAAAGGGGTGAGGCGGCGCCAGGAGATCATCGATCGCTCGATCGAAGTCTTCGCGGACGTCGGGTTCGAAGGCGCGAGCTTGCGGGCGCTCGGCGAAGCGATCGGTGTGAGCCACGCTGCGCTTCGACGTTACTTCGAGACCCGCGAGGAACTCTTCCTCGAGGTCTTGCGCGAAAAGGATCGCCGAACAATCTTCGAGACGCCGGATGGCATCTATGGGGCCCTCAGGCTTGCGGAGGGCCTGGTCGAGTACGCCACCCAGGTGCCCGGCCTGATGGCGCTCCGGCACAGCATGGTGGCCCGCGCTCTGGAGTCGGGGAATGAGCATTCGAAGCGCTTCTTCGTTGATCGGTACGCAGCGGTCCGCGAAGAGCTGGCGCACCATCTCTCAGCGGCCCGGGATGAAGGAATCGTGAGAAGCGATATCCCACTCGACGCCATGACCGCACTCGTCGTGGGTGCCCTGGATGGCCTGTCGACGCAATGGCTGCTGGACCCGAGTGTCGACATCTACCGAGGCATCGATCTGCTGGAGGGCCTTCTGCGGCCAGCGGTCACGCATCCCTTGGTTTCCTGAAAGCTCCAAATGGGGCTTTTTGTGTTATATTGCGATGCGATCAGCGCGGGCAGACAACCGCCCGTTGAGTGGAAGGGCCCACGACAGTGACAAGTGCGAACGGTGTACCTGTGCCGAGCGTGGCGCCCAGTGCCACCGGCGAGGACTGGTGGCGGCAGGCAGCCGTCTACCAGATCTATCCGCGCTCGTTCGCCGATGGGAACGGCGACGGAATCGGCGACTTTGCCGGGGTCCTCTCGCACCTGGACTACATCCAGTCCCTCGGCGTCGACGCGGTATGGTTCAGTCCCTTCTATCCGTCGGCTCTTGCTGACGGCGGATATGACATTGATGATTACCGCGACGTGGATCCGTCGATCGGCACACTGGGCGAGTTCGAGGCCATTGTCTCCAACCTGCACCGCCGCAACATCAAAGTGATCATCGATCTGGTTCCGAATCACAGCTCGGATAGGCACGAGCGGTTCCGGGAAGCACTCTCCGCCGCACCCGGCAGTCCGGAACGCGCGCGCTACATTTTCCGGGATGGCACCGGTGACCATGGGGAGCTGCCACCGAACGATTGGCAGTCGCTGTTCGGCGGGCCGGCGTGGACGAGAGTCGTCGAGCCCGACGGGAACCCCGGGCAGTGGTACTTGCACCTGTTCGCGCCCCAGCAGCCGGACTGGAATTGGGACAACCAGGATGTACGCGAGGACTTCTTATCCACTCTCCGGTTCTGGGGAGATCGTGGCGTCGACGGGTTCCGGGTCGATGTCGCGATGGCGTTGGCAAAAGATCTGCGCGAACCTTACGCGAGCTGGGCGCAGATCCGAGAGGGCGCTGCTTTTATGGGCGGCTCGGACGGCTTGTTCGCCGACGGGCAGCATCCGCTTTTCGATCGCGACGAGCTCGATGACATCTATGGGGCGTGGCGCCGCGTTTTCGATACATACGATCCGCCGCTCTTCGCTGTCGCGGAGGCGTGGGTTCCGGCACATCGGAGGGGGCGCTATGCCAGCACGTCAGGGCTCGGGCAGGCGTTCAATTTCGATCTGCTGACGGCGCCGTGGGATGCCCAGGAGTTCGCCTCGGTGCTGCGGGCGAATCTCGAGTTCGCCGAGGTGAACGGTACGACCAGCACGTGGGTGCTTTCCAATCACGACGTGGTGCGGCATGTGTCCCGCTATGCGCAGGAGGGTCCGCAGCCGGCCTTTCCCAATCGCGTGGAGCGGCACGACGCTGCCTCGATCGCCCGAGGCCTCGCTCGGGCGCGCGCGGCGACAGCCCTCGCTCTGGCGCTTCCGGGAAGCGCGTACATCTATCAGGGTGAGGAACTCGGGCTCCCAGAGGTCACTGAGATTCCTGCACGTTGGGTGCAGGATCCGTCGGCGCGGATTGAGAACGGCGTGATGGTATCTGGCCGCGACGGATGCCGGGTGCCGCTGCCGTGGACCATCGAAGGTGATTTCTTCGGATTCAGCGACTCGGCAGCGCATCTGCCGCAGCCGGGCTGGTTCGGGGCGCTCTCCGTGGAGGCGCAGCAGAGAGAACCTTCTTCGACTCTGGCCTTGTACAGGCGTGCGCTGGCTCTTCGGGAGGGGCTTCGTACGGACGAGAAGATCGAATGGGTTGATCTGGGGGACGGCGTGGTGGCATTCAGGCGTTCTAACGGTTGGCTGAATGTCACGAACTTCACGGGCGCGCCCACGCGGCTGCCGGCCGGAGAAATGGTGTTCCGCACAGACGAAGTCGACGACGACCCTCTTCTGCTGTCCGCCAATTCCACCGCGTGGTTGATTGACGGCTAGACCAGGGCCCCAGCGGTGGCAGGCCCCCTACGGGTCAAAGGTGTGGCCTATGCATAGTAGGATGGTCGCGTGGCTAGCCGATTGATACACAATGACCTCGAGCGGGCGGCGGAAGCGATTGCCGACGTCGGGGGGCTGGATGCCGTCACCATGAGCTCCGTTGCCCGGCACCTCGGAGTGCAGCCGCCGAGCCTGTACGGTCATGTGAACGACCGTGGCGGGTTGCTCGACCGCCTTTCCGTCTATGCGTTGCGCCGGCTGGCTGACAACTTAGCGGCGGCACTTGCGGGGCGTTCAGGGTTCTCGGCGCTGCGCGCGTTCGCTGACGTTCATCGGGAGCTCGCTCAGCGTTCGCCGGGCCTCTGGGCGGCGTTGCAGCGCCCGCTCTCGGCGGAGATCGCGGAGGTCAGTGATGGGCGCCGGGTAACGGCGCTCGCCGAAGCCACTCTGCGGAGTTATCCCATTCCCACCGCCGACGTGGTCCACGCGATCCGGTTGCTCGGCTCCACGGTGAACGGCTTCATCGCGCTGCAACTTTCCGGCGGATTTGCGCACAGTCGTCCCGAACCCGACGTGTCCTGGACCCGCGTGCTGGACGCACTCGACGCGCTCTTCGCGGCATGGCCGACCGCGAGCGACGCTACTAGAGATAAGGCGGACCGATGATCCAGATCACGGACCTGGAGCCCTTCCTCTCGGAGGTGGCCGACGTCGAACACACGATCCGTGGTCTGCGGCCGCATCGTCTCCCCGCATGGCTGCGAAAGCAGTTCCCAGACGCGCAGCTGCTCGCGATGGAAGCGCAGCCCTCCGGAGTGCTGTTGACGTTCCGGTCCGAGGCCACGGCGGTGGCGTTGACCCTCCAGCCGACCCGGTTGAGCTTCGCCGGTCTGAGCCGTCCACGCGGGCAGGTGGAGCTCAGCATCGACGGGGAACCGGTCGCCTCGTCCGTCCTCACGGGAGGAGATCTCGCCGAGACCGACCTGCGTACGGGCGCGACCAGCGTCATGACGGGTGACCCCCACACCGCCGCGTTTGCACACCTCCCCGCGCGGGACAAGGTCATCGAGCTGTGGTTGCCGCATAACGAGTCGGTAGAGTTGATGGCGCTGCAAGCGGACGCCCCGATCCGCCGGGAGCCAGACGACAGGGCCGTCTGGCTGCATCACGGCAGCTCGATCAGCCATGGGTCGAACGCTGTCGGACCAACCGCTATCTGGCCCGCGGTCGCAGCGCGAGCGGCAGGGGTCCGGCTGCGAAATCTCGGCTTCGGCGGAAGCGCCCTTCTGGATCCTTTCGTCGCACGCGCCATGGCCGACATGCCGGCAGACATCATCAGCGTGAAGGTCGGAATCAACATCGTGAACCTCGACGTCATGCGACGGCGGGCGTTCACCGCGGCCCTTCACGGGTTCCTTGACACCATCCGCGGCGGCCATCCCGACGCTCCGTTGCTCGTCGTCACACCGATCTACTGCGGCATTCACGAGGACACCCCGGGCCCCGGCGCCATTGACCCCGCCAGCCTCGGCACAGATCAGGTGCGCTTCATCGCGACCGGCACGCGAGGGGACACTGCGCTGGGTCGGCTGACGCTGCAAGTCGTGCGGGAGGCGATCGCCGAGGTGGTCGAGCACCGCGCCGACCCCGGGCTGCACCTGGTCGATGGGCTGACCCTCTACGGGCTGGCGGACGCGGACGAGCTTCCCTTGCCTGATGGACTGCACCCCGACACGGCCGCGCACGACCTCATCGGACGGCGATTCGCGCCGACGCTAGCTGGCATTATGGCGTCCGCTCACGTAACGCGTGGTCGTCCGCAAGCGGGCATCTCGTCCCTCTAGACCGATCCAGTTGCGGCCGGGCGCCCCCTCCTCGGTCGCAACTGGATCAACCTACTTACGGGTCTCGAGCGCGAGAACCTTTCCGTTGCTCGCGATGTTGTGGTCGCGAGTCCGCATTCCGATGACAGCGATCGCGATCGCGCACAAGGTGATGAGAACGATCCCGATGATGAAACCGGCTCGGGCATCCGCGAGCGCGGCGAAGGCGCCGAGGACGGCGATCCCGACGGACTGTCCCACCTGGCGCGAGGTGTTGTAGATGCCCGAGGCGAGACCTGCGGAGGCTGCGCCGAGGGAGATGCTGGCGGTCTTATTCAACGCGGTGGAGTAGATCGCGGTGCCGGCTCCGACGATAAACTCCGCGATTACGAGCACCCACCATCCTTGGGCTGTCATCGCGCCGAGGAGCAGGAGCGTTCCGGCGGCGGCGCTGCCGGAGCCGACGAGGATCATCCGACGCGTCCCGCGTCGCAGCAAGTACGGGTTTACGAATACACCCGCCAGGATGGTGCCGACAGCGAAGGAGGCCAACAGCAGGCCACCGGTCGACGCGGAGGCACCCCAGGCGGCCTGGACGTAGAGAGCTAGGAAAAACTGGAGGCCGTAGGCGCCGAACTGAAACGCGAAGCCTCCGAGGACGGCTCCGGGGAATCCTGGGCTGCGGAACACTCCGAGTGGCATCATCGGGTCCTTCACGCGGTACTCGACCAGAACGAAGACGGCGAGCAGCGCCACACCGCCTAGCAGGAGTGTCCAGGTGAGGGGAGCACCTGGGTCTCGGCCGGCTTCGATGAGCCCGGCGACCACCGCCACTAGTCCCGCCGTTCCCGTGAGTTGCCCCGTCAGGTCGAGGCGGCGACGATGCTGCGTGGCAGGCTCGCGGTCTGCTGCCCCAACGAGGGTTGCGGCGGCGATGGCGACCGGGGCAGTGATCCAGAACACGGCACGCCACCCGACCGTGTCGGTCAACAGTCCGCCAAGGAACGGTCCGACCGCCATTCCGGCCCCGCCGAAGATTGTCATCAGGTTTACGGCGGTGGAGCGATGTGTAGGGTCGTCGAAGCTCTTGCCGACGAGCGCGAGGACCATCGGCAGCAGCAACGCTGCGAACACCCCCTGTGCGACTCGGCAGGCGACCAGGAATGTGAACGTCGGGCTGAGCGCACATGCGACAGAGGCCACGGCGAACCCGATCGCGCCGATACGGAACAGCCTCTCCGCCTCGATGCGATCGCCGAGACTCCCCCCGAGAAGCAGCAGGGAGGCCAGCGGGAGCGTGTATGCGTCGACCACCCAGGAGATCCCTCCGGCCTGGGCGCCCAGGTCGGCGGCGATCCGCGGCAACGCTAGGTTCAGTGCACTGCCGTCGAGGGTGATGACGACCCAGCCGAGGTAGATCGCCCAGCCGCGGGCCGACCAGGCCGTGCGCGTGGGTGCGGCGAGCGCGGTCACGCGCGCGCCGCCTCGAGCAGAGCCAGCACGCCCTCGACCGCATCGTCGAACACTGAGGCATCCTGTGCCGCCCGTGCCAGCACATACCCGCCTTGCAGGGTCGCCGCGATCGCGGCCGCCGTGCGCGTCGGGTCGAGGTCCGGGCGGAACTCGCCGCTGTCGACGCCGCTGGCGATGACAGCGGCAAGCTGCCCGCGGATCCAGACGAACATCTCCTGCACCTCGGTCCGCAGCGCGGGAGTATCAATTACCTCCGGCTCTTGCACCAGCCGACCGAACTGGCAGCCCTTGAGTATCACCTCGCGGTCCCGCGTCAGATACGCCCGTACCCGGGCGGTGGCGGTGGTGCCCGAAGCCAATGCGGTCTGGACTTGCGCCCGCATCTGTTCGGTGTTGCGCGCGATCGCTGCGTGTGCCAGTGCCTCTTTGCCATGGAAGTGGTGGTACATGCTGCCCTTGCCGGCGCCAGCGGCCTCCAAGATCTCTCTTGGACTGGTCGCGCTGTAGCCGCGCTCCCACATCAGTTCCCGGGTCGCCTCGATCAGGTCGTCTCGCGTGCTCATGCGTCTACTGTACCTACCTGCAGGTACAAAGTCGAGCGTGCGGACGGCTGATTAGTGCTGGGCGAGAGGAGTAAGGAAGGCGGTGATGTCGTTGATAAGCCTTTCCTGCTCCTCGTAAGCGAGCATGTGCCCGGACCGCTCATACACCGCGAACCGGGAGCCGGGAATGTGTGCGGCGAGTTCGCGGCCGGCCTCTGGCGGGTTTAGGCCGTCGGCTGCTCCTGCGAGCACCAAGGTCGGGGCTGTGATCAGGTGAAGACCGGGACGGAGGTCGAAACCGGCGAGGGATTGCTCGACGATGGCTTGTTCGTCGGCGCTCAGAGGGGACCTCACCGCGGCGGACGACAGTATTCGGTCGCGTTTCTCCTGCGCGGTGTGCGGCGACCAGATGGCCTCGGACATAACCGCCATGGTTTCCTGTGGACTCAACGCCCCCAGGTCGACCCCTCGTCGGGCAGCGTAGTCCGCTACGGAAGAGGTGGTTCCGTGGGCTTTGCTGACGACGAGCACGAGTCGCTTGATCCGGTCCGGGGCGAGGATTGCCGCCTGCGCAGCGAGGTAGGAGCCCATCGAGATGCCGACCAGGTTCGCCGACTGATAGCCGAGTCGGGCGGCCAGGTCGACGAGCATGTGGCCCTGGTCTTGGATGGTGAAGCTCTCCGGCCGGGCCGATTTTCCGTGTCCGAGCGCATCCGGGGTGATGACGCGGAACCGGTTGCTGAGCTTTTCAGCGATCGGCGCGACCGTTGATGCGTCTCCCATCAGTCCGTGAACCAGGAGCAGGGGAGGCAGGTTCGGGTCGCCGAACTCGTCGTAGTGAATCGGGCCGTGCATGGTATTGATGTTGGGCAACGGGTCTCCTTCGTCAGCTGTCTGAATTGTTGGCCGCGAGATCGTCGGACGCGTTCTGTGCCGTCAGGCGCAGCGAGGCAATTCGGTCGGCGAGGGTTGGGCCTTGATGCACAAGCATGAGCTCGTCCGCGTGAGTCCTCTCCGCAAGCTCAGCGAGCTGTCGCCTCACTTCGGGACCCGTGCCGATTGCAGTGATATGGAAGATCTCCGCTGCGGTCCGCCCGTCCGGACTGTTGAGGTAGGCATCCACCTGGCTGTCCGTCAGTCGTGTGTTTGCGCGGTCGAACAGTTTGCGCGTCTCGGTGCGCAGCATCTGACGGTGGTGAGCGGCCCCTGTTGCAGAGTCGGCGGCGGCCAGGACGTTCGCGGTGACGGTGAGATACGGTTTCGCCTGCTGTTGGGATGGCTGGAAGCGCGCCCGGTACAGCGACGCGGCCTGGTCAAGCGCGTGTGGAGCGAAGTGCGCCGCGAAAACCAGCGGCGTCCCGAGCTCCGCGGCGCGTTGGGCGCCGTGGATCGATGACCCGAGTACATGGATCGGGACGAGCGACCCGAATCCGGGGATTGCTCGGAAATCCCCGACAAGGGGACTGCCCGACAGCAAGTCGCGCAACTCGCCGACGTCCTCATGGAAGCGATCCGGCGCGGTCGAGCTCCGGCGCAACAGGCGCAACGTCTGAGCGTCGCCCCCCGGTGCGCGACCGACACCGAGGTCGATGCGCCCTGGGTGAAATGCCTCAAGGGTCCCGAACTGTTCGGCCACGATGAACGGAGGATGGTTTGGCAGCATTACGCCGCCCGCGCCGACACGGATGTGATCGGTGCGGCTGGCCACCTCAGCGATCAGCACCGGCGGCGATGACGCAGCTACCCGGGATTGGCCGTGGTGCTCGGTGTACCAGATGCGGAGGTACCCTGCCTCCTCGGCTGCGCGTGCGAACGATATCGCGTCGCGCAACGCCTCGGCAGGGCTGCGGTCCTCCGGAACGGGCACGTAGTCGAGCACCGACATGGCGATGGGCATGAACTTCTCCTATCCTTCCGAGGGGGCCGGGCGCGCGGCGGCTTCCGGATGGAGTTCCTCGCCTGCGCTGTGCGGCATGGTGACGACGATCTTGCCGACGGTGCCACCGTGGGCGAATCGCTCCATGGCCGCGACCGCGTCGTTGAGTGGGTAGCGTGCGCCGATGATGGTGCTCAGGGTGCCGGCCGCCGCGTGGCCGGCGACATCGGTCATGCCGTTCGGGTGGGCATCCACGTCGCGGACATAGGTGTAGCTGACGTCAGGTAGGCCAAGCGCTGTCGAGCTCGTGCCGGGCCAGATGATATCGACGATGCGACCACCCGGGCGCAGGTGCTGTGCCGCGTCGACGAGAAAATCGGCGCCGAGTGCCAGATTGACGATGACATCCAGCCCGTCTGGGTACCCGGTGGTGTCAGCGCGGATGACATCATGCGCGCCCAGAGCCCGAAGCGGCTCCGCCGCTGCTTCCCGGCGGGCCGTTGCGATGACCCGCGTGCCGGTTTGTGCCAGAAGCGGGATGGTAGCTGTCCCGACGCCACCTGTCGCGCCGATGACCAGAACGGTCTCGCCCGATCGTGCCGCCGCGGCGGCAGTTACCGAGTATGCCGTGGCCCCGGCGATTGGGAGCGTCGCCCCTTGCAGGATCGACACCTCCGGCGGTCGAAGCGTGATCAGCGGGGTATCTGCTTCGAACACGGCGAATTCTGCCAAGGCACCGGTGCTGATCGAGGGGCGAGTTGGGGACGCCATCGCCGCGAGCGCGCGCGGCATCGCTGAGCCGAACACCTCGTCTCCGACCCGATACGCAGTGACGTCCCGGCCAACCTTGGTCACCGTACCGGCGAACTCGTTTCCGGGGATGTACGGGAATGGCGCCGGAATCAGCGACGCATAGGCCCCGGTGACTACCGCAAGATCGGTTGGGTTGATGCTCGCGGCAGCAATCTGCACTTGGATCTGCCCGGCGGCCGGACGTGGCGTCGGAAGATCAAGAATGGACAACGAGCTCGGAGCCCCGTACTCGGCGGCGGCCAGGGCCTTCACTGGGTCACCCCTTCGTTGACCCGGATCGTCTCCATCCGGGTCTGCGAACCGTGACCGTGGCTTGGGCCGTCAGGCCTTTCGGCGGGCGGAGTGCGCCCTGTCCGTGATGTCGCGTTCATCTATACTCCAAAAGAAAGTGGGGACATTCCCCGCTACCACTATACGGGGACAGTCCCCACTTTCAACCGGGAGGATCGCTGTGGCTGCGAATTCGGCGTCTGAGGCTGGGCCGGGCCGGAGGCAGAGGGCTGACGCGCAGCGAAACCGCAACGCGATATTGGATGCTGCTCGAAGGGTTTTCGCAGGTCAAGGGGCGCTTGCGCCGCTGGACGCCGTTGCCGTGGATGCGGGGGTGGGGAACGCAACGCTCTATCGGAACTTCCCGACACGAGAGGACTTGCTTTCTGCAGTGATCGAGGCAGACATCGCGGAGGCGGTGGCAGCCGGCGTAGATCTCGCCGACGAATTCACGCCGGCGGACGCCCTGATCGAGTGGCTGGTCTATCTGGCGTGGCACCTGCGCATCTGGCATGACCTCCCGTATTGCCTCGCCGACGCGCACATGGATCGCGAATCGCCCGTCGCCCCCTCAACGACGAGACTCATCGCGCAGACGCAGGTGCTGCTCGAGCGCGCACAAGCAGCAGGCGCGGCTCGGCCAGACGTTTCAGCTGCGGAAATCTTCGAGCTGATCACCGCCGTCTCGTGGGCTACCGACCGCTTCGGCGACAACGCGGAGGCTGCCCGCCGCCGCGCTCTCCTCGCGACCGCTGGTCTCATCGGTGCCGAGAGCACGCTTGAAGCACCCACCCAGCGCGCTTCAGCCTGACCGCGCCGACCACGGTAACGCGGAACGCCGGATGCCGGGCTGAGTAGAAGGTTGCACTTCGCATGCACTATTGCGGCTCGGATACCGGCTGTTACGGTCGGCGCGTGAATGGTCGAAGAGAAGCAATCGCGCAGCTCCGGAGGATCGCGACGCAACCCGGCCGCGCAACTCTGGACGACCTGAGGCGGGAGGTCGATGCTATTTGGGAGCTGCTGCTTGACCAGGCGCAGACCCTCGATGACCGAAGCGAATGATGCACTCCTAGTAGGCGGGGCGCACAGTGGGCTTGCCCCCAGTTTCCCGCAACTGAACCGCAGGCTTGGTCATCGCGTCGGGATCTACTTGTTCGGGAGTTCCTGGATCGGCCCCGTGGGCGATTGGGTGCCGAAGGCGATTGAGTAATCAGGTGAGACGGCGGTCACCGCGAATCTTTGATCGCTCGGGACCGCACTGGCCTTCGGATACGTCTTCCCATTTTTCCCCGAATACACAGTTGCGGACCTGTCAGGGCCAATGAGAACCGCGAACTTGAGCACCCACGAGTAAGAAGTGCCCTTCGGAGGCTTGGCAGCGAAGTAAATTATCGCGCTCTCCGCCGGGCGGAGAGTGATTGTTTGCTGCCGAAAGTAGTCGGCTCCGGCGGTGTCTAGCGTCCGTCCAGAATCGAGATCGACGACGAGGTTGTAGACGGGCGTGTCGCCGCCGCGTCCTCCCTCGGAGAGGGAGGCGAAGGCGCCCGCTAGCGCTTGACTCGCGTGAGCATCCGCAATCGAAATCGACTCGATCGTTATCTTATCGTCTGAGGTGTTCCGGATGGTCCAGCCATCCACTCGATCGCCTGCGGGTGTCCAGCCGGAGGGCTCACGATTCGACACGATGTAGGCGCGTTCTCGTTGACTGACGTCGGCGTCTGCTTTTGCATAGGTCGACTTGGAGGCATATGAGATTGATCGCAAAACGGCGAACGGCTGGCCCGCGTCCGCATGGTGATCAAAGGCTTGCGATATACCGGCCTTCATGGAGGTGCCGAGCTTGTCGGCGGTGGGCGTGAATGCGATCACGATCAAAGGAGCGATGACCAAGCTTGCGATGCCGGCTCCAATCGCGACCCTTCGGTTCTTGCTCTTCGGTCTCTCGTCCGGCGCGGCCACGCCCTGAGCCTGAGCCTGAGCGGTATTGCCAGCCGCCAGCTCGTTGTCCCGAGCTTTATTGCCCTTCTTTTTGCTAGCCATTCCTGCACTCCTTGGCCGCGGCAGAACTCATAGTCGCGACTGCGATCTCGGCCCTTTCGGGCTCGGTCGGAGCGCTGTCGTGAGTGATCTCAACTAGGCATCGTCCGAATTGGGCCCAAGTAGTTTTGTCCGCGCCTGCGATTTTCGAACGGCCGGCCGGGACGCTTACTAACCCGTTGCCGCCACGCGAGGTCGTTAGTCGCCAAGCGTCGACGGCATCAGCGTCCGTGGCCGCGATGGCGAGTCTGGCCATAGCCAGTTCTGGTCCGCCAGCTGGCCTGGTGAGCACGATGTTGGTGTCAATCTCGCCAGCCGTACCGTCGGTTCCCACATTTGTGAGTTGAAGCTTCTGGCCATCGCTTGTCCCGATTGTTTCCGAGACGCCGAGTTGCGAAGTTGCCGCCTGCGCGGGCTCTGATCCAGGTTTGGAGTCGAGATGTAATTGTTCGAGCGTTGTCAGGCCGCTCTTTCCTTCGTACTGGAACAGGTAGGTATTGTCGTCCACCCGGGTGAGGTGCTGCGATCGCCCGACTACGGTTGTCGCCGATCCCACCCTGCCGTCGGATGAGTGGACTTCGATGCGTAAGAGGGGCAGGACCGACGTGCCGATCGTCACGTAGGGGCTTGGGTGCAGAGGCACATCGGGCCGGACATCGACGAGCGCGCCGCCAACTTCTTGAACTGCCAGGCCCATGCCCTGTGCTGCGTCCAGTGTGCCTGAGACAGGGATGGCCCGGCCCGCCGACGTGTCGATCACCCAGCCGCCTCCGACATCGTTGACACCCACGGCCCCACCGCCTTTGGCGAGGGACTGGACGGATGGGGCGACCTTGATCACATGTTGCGGAGTCAGGCTGTCGCTGAGCACAGCCACGGACATTTGGCCATGGTCGCATTTCTGAAGTGCAACTACAGTGCGATGCGCTCGTCCTTCACCCGCTGCGTCCACGATGGTGCAATCTTTAGTCGGCCTCCAAGTCGGCCAAGCAAGAATGCCTGCGGGGTCGGAACGCGTGATTTCGTTCCCGACCCACGCAATCACGTCCCCAGATGGTTCGATCGACAGCATGGTGGCAACGTCGACCGTCCGTTGCCAGGCCGTATCGCCAGTCCCAGCGTCAAGCGCAGTCAGGACGGTTTGATCCCCGACTGACTGTGTGAGCGCGAAATTGTTGCCGGAAACGCTCGCATCGTCTGGCTGGGGCATCATCGGCTTCGCCCACACTCGATGCCCGTCGCCAATGTCCAGGGCGAAGAGCATTTTCGAAGACTTGCCATAGATGAGTGCGGTTGACTCATTTGTCGCGATGACGTTGACTGGCTGCTCAAACTTGAGTGTCCACGACGTGGAGTAACTTGGGCGACCTTCGGCTGTGCACCCTGAAAGCATGAGTGCAGCCAGGGCGGCCACCGAGGCGGTAGTCCGCATGCTTTGCTTGCACACCCCCCGCTTCATACGCGTGATCATAGCCATAATGCGAGGCGACGCGCTCCGCGTAGCGCCTAATCAGTGTGGTGCCGTGGATGCACTCGTTTTCGTCGCGCCACTATCTGAGAACGAGGCGGATGTTATCCACAAATTTGGACACACTCGCACAAAACGGGTCGTTGAGAGTTGGTCTAGTGATCGGAGAACCGCGGAATTCAGGGGGATATATGAGCGGTTCAGTGCGGAATAAGTGATCGATGCGAGCACACGGCTCTTAGAAGAATGTTGCGGCAGCGAGTGTCGAGTGGCGAGTCTTCTGTGCTCAAAGGCTCCTCGGCAGGTCGGACTTCGCAAAATCGAACATAGTGGACCGCAACAACTGCTTCCGCTCTTCCAACCAGGCGGATCGACCTTCACCGGGAGGGCAGGTAACCATTTGGCCGTTGTAGTGAATTTCAGACGGAACGGGCCAGTCACCATGACCGTCCCAAACTACGAGATCGCTAGCGAAGCGCCGGAGGCACTCTTCCGAGGGATACAAAACCCTCTTGAGAGCTTGCTCAAACGGATATGCGAAGGAGTCTCGCTCGAAGTCGCTCGACTCTCTGAGAGTGCGGATCAACTGAACAGCTTGAAGCCAGAGCAACTCACGTGTCTGAAGTAACTCGAAGTAAGGATGGACGACGAAAGGATTAGCGACGACCAGCCCGAGTTCTCTATCGACTTCGCGCAACTCGCGCCATCCGGGCAACGGGTCCGAGCGGAGCGCAATGTCAAGCGTCTCATCACTCGTGTACATCGGCGCGTCAAGTCCGTCGTAGATGCGTCTGCCGATCATCTCCGCACGGTCAGCCGACCGGTCAGCCGCTGCCTGTTCCAGGTCCTGAAGACGTTGGTCACGGGCGATAGCTCGGTCATGCCGAAGCTGTCGGCGCAGCACTATTACAGCCGCGCCGAGCGCGATGCCCGCACCAATCAAGGATTGGAGCATCGTTGCCCACCATCCCGGCGCCGCGAGGGCGGCCCAAAACTGCGCCCACCAGTTCACATTGCGGAGTCTAGAGCTTCGTCGCCGGGGACGGGCAAGTGACCTCGGGCTCGCGTTGCAGGGTGTTGACATCTGGCCGGCGGCCAATTCGCCATCGCTGTCATGTGTCCGGATCGCTGGCATGGTCCGAGAAGCGCTGCAGCGATGTGATGAGGTGGGCAGTCGACGGGGCGTTGTCTTTGGAAACCTGCGGACACTGGTGATCACGACCCCAACTCTCTCGGAAGCGCCATGCGGGAATCCCTCGACAGACATCGAAGGCAGACGGCCAGGGGCCCCCAGGAAACCCCACAACTGCAGTAATCCAGCGCGGCGTGATGTCATCGAGGAGCCGTGGAGTTCCGCGGTTTTCCGGGCATCTTGAGATGGGTGACGTGCCTCGTCAGGTTTCAAATCCCTGCGTCTCCGCCGCAGGGCTCGCATTAATTCGCGGAATCTGTCCCAGGTATTCAGCTCGTCGGCAGAACCGACTCTCATCAAGTTTCTTGAGGGGTTTTCGTGGGCTCACAACCAGCTGCTCGTCAGGCGCCGCATTGCCGTTACTTGCTGCTCATCGCTCAGGCCAAGTTCGGCGAGGTAAACCAGCCGTATCAGCGCTTGGCCGATCCGGACAAGCTTGTATTCCGCGCCTGCACCACCGCCAGTATGTGTAATTCCGTTTCGAGCGGGGATGAACCACCCGATCCAGTTTTCAATGTCGGGAGTAAGGAGACCAAGCGCTTCGGCTGAGGGCACCCCGCCGAGTTGGTGCAGTCGTTGACGGAGGGTGTGCCCGTTGTGGAAAGTCCTTTTCACCCATGCTCGTTCATCGGCATCGTCGAGTGCCGCAAGCATCGTCGCCTTGATTCGTTTGTAGTCCTCGTCTGTCACTTCTTTAGCGTCGCCATATAGTGCAGCGTGAAGGGCCTTCGCGGCGATCCCAATCGAGATCAGGCGCGTTTCCATAAACCCGCCCGGCGAGTATTCGGTGCCAAAGAAGACGTTGCTGGCGTTGGACGTCTTACGGCGGAGGGGCAGCCAGCCGCTGATAGCGTCCGCGAACGGCTTCTCGGCGCAGGTAAACAAGAGGGAGTTGTTTGCTGATTCGTTTGGTTTTGCGGTGTGAATCCGTTGCGCGAAAGCCTCCACCCAGATGGGCGTCTCGATGGTCTCAACTTGGGATACCTGTGTCGTGTTGGTCTCTGTCAGCTCGAGCGTGATGCGAATGAGTCCGCATGCCTCTCCGGCGGCGAGGGTTAGGAGGTCGGTTAGCTCGAGGGTCAGTGTGTCGAACTCTTCAAGCGATGCCGGCTGCGGCGGTATTGCTCGGATGACACCGCGAGCTTCAGCCTCGATCTGAACACCTTGTCGGGTGCTCTTGTGCTGGAAGCCCCTAGTAGCTCGGTCCGCGCGAATGGTCCAACCGTCGACCTCAACCGATTCCGGCACAGCTCTGGTGAGAAAGGCCCCATTCTTACCGTCAGCGCGGTCGTACGTCGCGATATGAGCCGCTAGGAACGCTGTCAGGTTCTCGATCTCGATCGCGGCGGACCGGAACGACGGCGTCTGCTCGCTTTCGATGTGCGCCCCGATGACGACCCGATGGGCGTGGAGGCGCTGGAAAGTTGGTTGACCCCCGCCAAAGAAGGCTCCGCGGTTGTTCAGCTCGAGCAAGCGAAACAGGGTGACTGCTTCACCTTCGCAGTCACCGAAGAGGGTCTCGATGTCTCTCGATCCTGCACCCACGGCGTAGCCGCGTTCAACCGGCTCAATGACTCTGAGGTCGAAACCGCCGATGAGTTCCAGAGATGCCTTGCCGTCTTCTTGGATGCGCAGCACGCCCGGCTGTGCTTGTTCCCTCTGTCCGGGTTCCCACCAGCGCCCAATCTTTGTGATCTCGGTCATGCCCTCATCGTGCCAGGCACCGTATCGAGTTCCTCCGGAAAGGCGGCCACCGACGCCCCGAGCACGCTATTCCTGGCGACCGACGCTGTCTGGGTGCGCTTCAAAGCCGAACGCTTTATTGTCATCGCCAAGCACGCCATGCCGCCCTAAAACGCAGATGACTTCCCACCATCGATGGATGCTGTCCGCGATCGTGTTGTTGAGTGCCGTGATGAAGCTGTCCCATAGGGTTTGGTCCCGGAGATCCTCAAGGGCGCGCGAGCGCATCGCTTCCAACTCGGCATTTGAGTCGACCGCGATGTTCTCTGCCTCGTCCCACATCCGTGCTGGGTCTTCGAGGCGCTGCGGCTCATCGCCGAGGATGTCCAGATAGTAGAAGCGGCCGGAGCGGCCGTAGCGGTCGAGCGCATCAAGGATCGCCGGCCAGATCGGATCGTCTTCCAGAGTCTGGAGCAGTCCTGAGATGAAGTGCTCGTACTCTTTGCCGCGTACACCATCGCGCAGCCGCGTTCGTAGGTTGGCGTCCATCTGCTTCAACCCGTGGCGGAACTCGGACCTCATGGTCTGCGCACTGGGCCATGAGCCTGTTGCGTTAAGGATCGAGAGGCCCAGAGACACCTTGAGTAGCTTTTCGACTCCGATCGACAGCATCGTCAATGAAGGGTCTCGCGTAGTGTCGGCGAACGGGGCGGTTCGCACCACCCGCTCGCCATATGCCAGAAGATTCCGAGCCGAATTGATCTCGGCAAGGAGAGCCAACGCCTGAGTTGTCGTCAATCCCGGAAAAGGCATGCGGAAAACGTACCGTTCTCCGTCGGCGGTTACGACCATATTCACATGGGAGTAATCCTCTAACTCACGCAGCCGCGATACCGAGCCGGAGCTAGACGAACGCAGCGGGTACGAGCAGTGGATAATAGTGAACGCCGGAGCTCCTGGAAGTCGGTAGCGTTCGAATCCCAGGCCCCGCGCCAGATGGGGTTGCGTCGGCATCGTTCTTGTCGACGTCGCGAAGTGGATTCGAAGTCTTCGCCCCGTGTGTGACGTACGACCCCGCATTTACCCCGCACATTCAGGCGAATCCAGGACGACTCAAATAGGACTTGTGCAAACGAAAACCGCGGAAAATCAAGCCAAACGCGCCTCGTGTGACCCTACGAGATCCATCGGAACCTAATCGTGGTGTCGCGGGTTCGAGTCCCGCCCTCGCTACAGGTCTTGCAAAACGGAACGGCGGCTGATCATCAGCCGCCGTTTTGTTGTTGGCGAGGCAACCTGGCCCAGGTTGCCAACGGAATGGGCCGTTGCGTTGAGCATCCACGCCCTCCGATCCGGAGTCGCGACACCCGCTGGTGACGGTGTCCGCGATCACCGCGGAGTGGGGCGGTAGGTCAGCTCCTGGATGTCATGGTCCAGCGTCCGGCTCTCCAGAAGTTCGAGATCGACGTCGCCGGCTCCGCGAAGGATGGGGCTGATCCCGTTGCTCCCGGTGATGACCGGGAAGATGGTCACCTGCAGGCGATCCACCAGTCCGGCGGCCATCAACGCCCAGTTCAGTGTCATGCTGGCCAGGGAGCGCAGCGGCACCGTGGACTCCTCCTTGAGCCTGCTGATGGTGTCGACAGCGTCGCCTCTGACGATCGTGGCGTCGTGCCAGCCCAGGGAGTCGTGCAGTGTCGAGGAGATGACCGTCGCCGGCAACCGCATCAGGCGCACGTTCCACTCGTCCTGAGAGTTGGGGTCCTCGCCCGAGGTGAGGATCCCCGCCACCTCGCGGAAGGTGGTGGCGCCGAAGACGATCCGCTGTTCGGCGGCGAAGATCTCGGCGCGATGCTCGAGCAGTTCCGGGCCCTGCTTGCTCCAGTAGCCGCCCCAGTCGATGCCGTGGTCGGCGTAGGAACCGTAGCCGTCGAGAGTCGAGAAGACGTCCCAGGTGTAGGTGGCGGACATGCGAGGCTCCTTTTCTGGGAAGGGCTGGCACGGGTCGATGTGGGCAACAAGGTAGCCGAAAGAGGAGCGTAAGCGGCATCCTGAGCCGTGTCGGCGGACGGGTGGCGAGGACTACCCTCGCGCTCATGGGCGTCCGATTCCACTCCGTCACCTTCCTCTCCGGCGACCCTGCCCGAGACGCCTCCTTCTGGGGAGCCGTGCTCGGCCGGTCGCCGCGCGACGACCACGGTGGCATCCTGTTACCCGGCGACGACACACAGGTCGGACTCCGCTTCGCCGTCGGCGAACCGCACGGCGCGCTGCGCAATCGGCTCCATCTCCACCTCAGCCGCGCCGAGCGCCGGCAGAGCGAGTCGATCGCCGCATGCGTCGAACACGGAGCGAGGCTGCGCGGCAACGGCCACGTGCCGGCGGGCAGCTACGCGGCCATGGCGGACGTTGTCGGAGACGAATTCTGCGTCATCGAGGACGACAACGCGTACCTGGCGGGATGCGGACCGCTCGGTGAAGTCACGTGCGAGGGTACGCAGGCGACGGGCCTGTTCTGGAGCCGCGCGCTCGCCTGGCCGGTCGTGTGGGATCACGGCGAGGAAGTCGCCATCCAGGCGCCGTCTGGCGGAACCAAGCTCGCCTGGAGCGGCGAGCCCGTCGAGGCGGGCAAGCCCATAGATCGTCAGTACTTCATGGTGACCGCACCGGCTGGCGAGGTTGAGGACGAGGTGGCACGGCTGCTCGAGCTCGGAGCGACGGATGCGGTTACGGACCGCTCGGGTGCGACGACGCTCCGCGATCCCGACGGCGTCGCGTTCGTCGTGCGCGCCGCCTGAGACCGGTCGGCGCGACGGCCCACAGCAGGAGCAGGCGAGAGTGGATGAGGCGGACCATCTGGTGCTGTCGTCGATCCACTGATCGAGCACCGGCCTTCCGGACGATTCGCGCGGTTCGGCCTCGTCAGAAGCCCTCGGGCTCCCGGGGCGTGTACGCCGCCTCCAGCCGGGCCACCTCGTCTTCCGTCAGCTCGAGATCGAGGGCTGCCACCGCGTCGTCGATGTGGTGCGGTTTCGTCGCACCGACGATGGGTGCCGTCACGGCGGGCCGGCCGGCGACCCAGGCCAGCGCCACCTGCGCCATCGGCACATCCCGCTCGGAGGCGATCGCGGCGACGGCGTCGACGATGGAGCGGTTCGACTCCTCGTGCGCGCGGTATAGCGTCTTGCCGAACTCGTCGGTGTCTGCGCGGGTACCGGAGCCGGAGGAGTCCCACGGGCGCGTCAGCCGGCCGCGCGCGAGCGGGCTCCACGGCAGCACCCCGATGCCGGTGGCTCGGCAGTACGGGTGCATCTCGCGCTCCTCCTCGCGATCGAGAAGGTTGTACTGGTCCTGCATCGAGACGAATCGGGTCCAGTGGTTCACGTCGGCGACCCGTTGGAGTTCGGCGAACTGCCACGCCCACATGCTCGAGGCGCCGATATAGCGGGCCTTGCCCGCTTTGACGACATCATGGAGGGCCTCCATGGTCTCCTCCATGGGCACGGTCGGATCGAATCGGTGGATCTGGTACAAGTCCACGTAGTCGGTCCCGAGGCGGGTGAGGGAGGCGTCGATCTCGCGCATGATGGCGGCGCGCGAGAGTCCTGCGCCGTTACGGCCGGGTCGCATCCGGCCGTTCACCTTGGTGAAGATCTGGACGTCCTCCCGCGAGCCGAGCTCGGCCAGCAGAGCACCGGTGATCTCCTCGCTGGAACCGAGGGAGTACACGTTCGCCGTGTCGAAGGCGGTGATGCCGGCCTCGAACGCTCGGCGGACGAAGGGCCGGGCCTCGTCGATGCCGACGCTCCACGGGTGGCTGCCGCGTTCCGGATCGCCGTACGACATCATCCCGAGCACGACACCGCTGATCTCGAGACCGCTGCTACCCAGGCGAACCGTTCGCATACGAGGCTCCTCTGCTCATCGGAGAGTGTTGTCCAACTCTATTGGCGTGCAGGCCCCGCGTACCGGGTGCAACCGATCCGGACGGACCGCGAATCGCATAGGGTGTGACCGTGAGTGACGAGAGGGCGGATGCGGCCCAGTTCCTCGGAGTCCTCAACACCGAGTACTTCGTGTTGCAGGGCGCATCGAACGCGTCGATCAGCGAGTCCAGCAGCCGGTCGTCGCTCTACCTGGTGACTCTGTCGAGCGCCCTCGTCTCACTCGGCTTCGTCTCGGGAGCCTCGCCGGAGCTGTTCCTGCCCTTCGCCGCCGCGGCCCTGACGACCGTGTTCGTTCTCGGCTGGTTCACCATCGCTCGTCTCATCGACACGGCGATCGAGAACATCCGGGCTCTGCGCGCGATGGCGCGCATCCGCCGCTACTACGCCGGCGTCCACCCCGCCGCGCCCCCGTTCTTCGAAACGACGGGGGATGATGCCTCCGATGCGTACGCCATGCTGGGGATGCGGTCGTCGCGGCGGTGGGTCGTGGGGACGATGGCGAGCATGGTCGGTGCGGTGAACGCGGTCGTCGGCGGCTCGGGCGTCGCGATCTTCGTCGGTGCGATGGGTGCCGGGACACCGGTCTCCGTCGTGGTGGGCGTGACGGTGGGCGGTGCTCTGTTCGCGTGTCCGCCGCACTGCAGATCCAGAGGTTCAAGCGCGCGTTCCCGTCTGGGTGAATCGGGGTCGCGGGTTCGGCCATCTAGCGGCGCCGCCCGGCCGCGCGGCAGACTGATCCCATCCGAAGGCACACCGAGTGTTGGGAGCGTGGCCGTGACGAACCGCACATACCGAGTGATCGAGATCGTGGGCACGTCGCCCGACGGGACGGATGCGGCGATACGCAACGGGATCGAGCGAGCGTCGAGGACCGTCCGCGAGATCGACTGGTTCGAAGTGACCGAAACCCGCGGGGAAGTCGAGGGCGGACGCGTCGCCCACTTCCAAGTGACTCTGAAGGTGGGATTCCGGCTCGAGGAACTCGCCGACTGACGTCGACACGCCCGCAGGAACCGCGTCATCCGTCGTGAGCGGCGTCAGCGCGCGACGTGACGCTGCACGAACTCGAGCGCCTCGTCGGCCACCTCCCGCCATCCCGAGTCGATGATCAGCGAATGCCCGCGACCGGGGATGACCACGAGCTCCGTCACCTCGGGGTTCTTCAGCTGGATGCGGTACTCGTTCTCGACGACGGACTGCGGCACGGTGTGGTCGTCCGCCCCCGCGATGAGGAGCAGGGGGCCGCGGTCGTGGTTGTCGGTGATGACCTCGGTCTCGGCGAAGGGGTTGAAGTTGGCGGTGGCGGCCTGGAAGATCGGCACCTTAGACGCCGGCACGTGGTACTTCTCGTAGAGCGCCCGTCCCTCCTCCTCCGGCAGGGCGTTGGTCCAGCCGTACGCGAACTGCTCGTAGGTGAGAGTGACGCCGTGCTTGGAATGGTTGAAGCTCAGGAGGGCGGGCGCACCTGCTTTGAGCGCCGACGCGGGCAGGGCCGTCACACCCTTGAACTGGGCCGGGTCGATCGCCACGGTGACCGCGTTCTTCCCCTCGCCGGCCAGCTTCTGCGCGATCAGACCGCCGAAGCTGTGGCCGATGACCACCGGTGCCTGATCCAGCGCGTCGATCGCCTCCGCGTAGTGGTCCGTGACCTGACGGACCATCTTGCCGGCGAATACATCCGGATCGGACTTCGCCTGCTCCACCGTCTCCGGATCGTCGGGCCAGCCCGGCGCGATCGTGGCGAACCCCTGCTCCTCGAACAGGTCGCGCCAGGGTTGCCAGCTGCTCGACAGCAGCCACAATCCGTGGACGAACACCACGGGGATCCGCCCGGAGGCGTTGGCGGCGTCGATCTCGTCACGTTCGGCGGAGGTCAGGGGCATGGTGCGACTCCTTCGGGTCGAGGAACCAGTCTGCGGGTGAAGGTAACGCTGGGTCGCAGTCTGCTGGGTGGCGGGGCGGGGGCACAAGATGCAGGGCGTACGTTGCCCGCGGATTAGCCCGCATTCGCTCCTGCCGTCTCGAACTCGCCCTCCGACGGTGCAAGCGCCCAGTCCAGGGCGAAGTCGGCGACCTCTTCCCAGCCGGCCTCCCCGCAGGTGAAGTGGTCCCGCCCGGGGAAGAGCTTGTAAGCCGTGATCGCGTCGGAGTGCTTGACGTTGCGTTCGAAGTTCTCGTGCTGCACCGACGGAGGCAGGATGTGGTCGCTCCCCCCGGAGACGAACAGCAGCGGCGGACGGTCGTCGTTGGAGAAGTCGTAGGTGGTGGACGCCTCCGGTGTGAAGTTCGCGAAACCGCCCTGGAACAGGATCCGTGCCGGCGTGGGCACCGCGTACCGGTCGTAGGCCGCCCGGCTCTCCTCCTCGGTCAGAGTGTTGGTGAAGGCGTAGCGGAACTGTTCGGGTGTCAGTGGGACGGCCTTGCGGCGGTTGGATGGATCCTTGAGGACCGGGAACGTCGACTTGATCTCGGAAAGCGGCATCGACCGGACCCCTTTGACCGCGGCGCCGTCGAGGGAGACGGCCGCCGCCCCGAGACCGTTGCCCGCGAGAAGCTGAGCGAAGGTGCCGCCGAACGAGTGGCCCATGATGATCGGCGGCGCATCCAGCGCGGTGATGATCTCCGTGAGGTGGTCCATGACCTCGCGGACGCCGACATCGGCGATCGCGGACGGGTCCGCTCGCAATGCCTCGACGCCCTCCACGCCGGGCCCGATCCCGGGATAGCCGGGGGTGATCACGGTATAGCCGCGCGCCTCGTAGCGGGCGACCCAGTGCTCCCACGCGAGGGGTGTCATCCACAGACCGTGAATGAGGACGACGGTGTTCGGTGCTGACATCTCTTGATGCTCCATTCGGGTCCGGGCCTCTCGGGATCGTCTGAGGGGCGATACCCGTAGCGTGCCTGAGCGAACAGATCACAGAGCCCGAACGTCCCGAGATATGTGGCCGCGCACAGTGCGGCCCGAGCCCGGGTGGACGGGCCCACAATTCTCCGGTCCGGCTCCGGATGCGTCGACACCATCGACCGCATGAGCACACTCCTGAACCCCATCGTCAGCCCGATCGAGACCCTCGCCCGACGCGTCGGCTCGCTATGGTGGACCGTCGTCCTCGTCGGTATCGCCTGGATCGTCGTCGGCTTCGTCGTCCTCCGCTTCGACCAGTCCACCGTGGACGTCGTCTCGGTCGTCTTCGGCATCATGGTGCTGCTGGCCGCGCTCGGCGAGTTCTTCCGCGCGTTCGTCACGCCGGGTGGATGGCGCGTCTGGCACATCGTGTTCGGCGTCTTTCTCGTCGTGGGCGCCGTCGTCGCTTTCATCAATCCGGGTGACACGTTCGCGTCCCTGGCAGTGATCACCGGCGCGTACTTCGTGGTGATCGGCACCGTCGACATCATCACCGGCCTGCTCAGTGCGGGCATCCCCGGCGGGTGGCTGATGCTGGTGTCCGGCGTTGCCGAGCTGGTGCTGGGCTTCCTGGCCTCGAGCTCCTTCGAATCCAGCGCTGTCGTGCTCGTCACCGTGGTCAGCGTCACCGCCATCTTCCGCGGGGTGTCCGAGATCGTGGCCGGGTTCGCCGTCCGCGCGGCGTCCGTGGCCGCACGTCCCGTGGCCCGCTGATGGCACTCTCCGACGACTTGGCGAAGCTGGCACAGCAGTCCAAGCACCTCGAGGAGTCCGTCGAGGCGACCCGTCAGCGTGACGCCGCCAAGCTGGCCGAGCGCACCGCCGACCTCGATGTGCAGCTCGCGCGCACGCGTGAGAACGTTCGAGCGAAAGCGACGCGGGTCGCCGACGACGAGCAGGCCGCGTGGGTGGATGCTCAGCGCTCCGTCTCCGACGCCTTCGCTTCACTGCAGGCCGGGGAGTCAGCCCGGCGGGCCCGCTCGGCGGCCAGGCGTGCCGGTCGGGCCGCCGACGAGGCGGAGGCCGACGCCCGTGACGCGATCGCCTTCGCCATCTACACCATCCAGGAGGCGGAGTACGCCGTCCTCGCGGCGGCGGCCGCGCGCGAGGATGCGATCGCCCAGGCGGCGGTCGCCGCGCATGCCGCCGCGGCTTCTCAGGACACCGCTGGGACCTCGCCGTCATGAGAACCCTTCGCTAACTTGGGCCGGATGAACGAGTCCGACCCGGGCTGGCCCATGCTGTCTCGGCTCACCCGCGACATGCATGCGAGCAATCCGGAGCTCGCTGCCCAGATGGCGCAGGTGATCCGCGCCGAACTGGCGGTGTACCGCACCAGCGAGTACCTTCCGTTCCCGACGATCGTGCGTTCGACCCAAGCGCATATCGAGGCGGTCGAAGACCAAGGTTCGACCGTCGACACGCGCGACGCGCCTGCCCGGCTGCTGGGCGCCTCACGGGCCCGTGACGGCATCGCGTTGTCCGATGTGACCGACTCTCTGCGGGTCGGGACGAAGTTCCTCTGGGGCCGCATCGTCGACCATGCGCGCGCGACGGGTTCGGCGACCGAAGCGGAACTCGTCGACCTCGGAACCGAGCTGTGGGTGATGCACGACGAGTTCGTGCAAGCGATGACGGCCGAGTACCGGAAAGAGTACGCTCAGGCGCTGCTCAGTCGTCAGCAGGAGCGGCTCGGGCTCGTCTACGGGCTGCTCACCGCTCGCGGCCAGGAGTCCGCGTCACCCTGGACGGCTGTGGACAGGCTCGGCTTGCCGCGCGCGGGCGGCTTCGTCATCGTGGCGGCGTCCTCCAAGGCGTCCGGACGCATGCCCATGCCGCGGATCGAGTCCGAGCTTGCCGACCGCGAGGTGCCCTCGGCATGGGTGATGGTCGGGAACGTTCAGCTCGGTATCGTCAGCACCGCCGCGGCGGAGTGGCGCCAGCGGTTGCGGGACGCATGCGGCCTGTGGACGCCGACCGCAGGGGTGAGCCCCGTGGAGTTCGAATACGGAAACATCAGCTCGTCGGTGCGGCTCGCCCGGACGGCACTCGCCGCAGCCGGGCCGGGCGAACTCTGCTTCTTCGACGACGCGCCGGTGCCGATGGCCGCGGCCGGAGCTCCGGACGTGAGCCGGCCGCTGATCTCGCTCGTGCTCGGTCCGCTCCTGGAGGCGCCGGAGGCAGAGCGTTCAGCGTTGCTCGAGACGCTCACGCAGTGGTTCGCCTCGGACGGCACGGTCGCCGACGTCGCGAACCGCATGTGGGTGCACCAGAACACTGTGCGCAATCGTCTTCATCGCGTGGCTGCACTGACCGGCCGGGACGTGAATCGCCCCCGTGATGCCACGGAGCTCTATCTCGCACTGGCCGCCTTCCAGCAGAGCACTCTCGACGATGACGTGTGAGAGGCCGCTGCCATAGGGTGAAGGCGTGGCAGAGTGGTTCACCTTCGCGGTCGTGAGCGGTGGAATCGGGGCTGCGCTGTTGGGCCTCCTCTTCGTCGCCGTGTCGATCCGCATCGACGTGATCGCCGCATCCGCCGAGCTGCGCAGCCGGGCCGCCCAGACTCTCGGGCTCTTCCTCGTGCCCGTGCTCGTGGGTCTCGCGCTGTCCCTCCCGGGACAGAGTGCCCTGTGGGCGGGGGTCGAACTCGCCGTCGTCGCCCTTCTGGTCGCGTCCGCGCTCGAGGTGCTCGACCGCAGGGCCGGCGATCGCCGCCAGGAGAGACTTTCCCGCGCGCTCGGCATCGGCGCGCCCCGCACCGTCACCTGCGTCGTCCTCCTGGTCGGCGCGGTCCTCACGATGGCAGGTCTGCAACTCGGGCTCTACCTCGTCGCTCTGGCTGTGGCCATCGCGGTGCTCGGCGGGATCGTCAGCGCGTGGCTGTTCCTCACCCACGTTCCCGGATGAGGTCGAGCGGCTAGGACGTCGCAGGCCCGGTGAGTGCGTCCCGGCCGGCGACAGGGGTGATCCCCCGCGCACTGTCGCGCAGTCGCGCGTCATCCGTCACCAGGAAGTCGGCCTGCAGGTGCGCCACGGCAAGGTATTCCGCGGGTCGCGGGTCGGCCCATCCGAGGTCATGGGCGATCTTCCACGCTGTCGCCCGTGAGACCCGGTCTCCGAGGAGCCGGATCTTCATCTCGGCGAACAGGTCCAGCTCACGGCGCCCCTCAGCCTCCGTCAGGTCCGTCTCCCGGACCTCGTCGAACAGCAGCGCGAGGACATCCGATCGCAGCGCAGCCGGTGCCACGAGCTGATGCCCGGCGCTGAGGACGATGTCGCGCCGGAGGAGGGCGACGCACGTGGGCGCATCGATGGCGAATCGGGTCACACGCCCATGGTCCTCCCGTCGCCCCGTCGCGCGCCATGGGGCTTGACCCTGACACCGTGTCAGGCTGGAGCGTGGCCTCCATCATGTACACAATCGGGGAATTCGCGGCGATCGGGAGAATCAGCGTGCGGATGCTGCGGCACTACGACGCGATCGGCCTGCTGCCACCGGCGCACGTCGACGAGAACAACGGGTACCGCTTCTATTCGGACGTGCAGCTTGCGAGCCTGCTCCTGATCGTCGAGCTGCGACAGCTCGGGATCGGCCTGGACGCCATCGCCGCCGTGCTCGCCTCGACGGACCCGCGGCCCGCCCTGACGGCGGCGCTGCGGCAACGCCGGGCCGAGCTGGTGGCGGGAATCGCCCAGGACCGCGACCGGCTCGACCGGCTCGAGCGGCGCCTCCACATACTGGAAGGAACACAGATCATGTCCACACTCGTCGAATACCGCCCCCTGGACGCGGCCACCGTCTACGCCGTCAGCGGCACCGCGCCCGGGATGGGGCCGGAACTCGTGGGGCCGGTGGTCGGGCCGCTCATCGGGTCGCTGGACCGGGCCCTGGAGGCGGCGGGGCGTCCGATCCTCGCACCTTCCACGTTCTGGTACGAAGCCCGGGACGACGAACGGCTCGAGGTGAACATCTCCTACCCTGCGGAGACACCTCCCCAGCCCGGCGAGGGCTACGACATCGTCGAGCTGCCTGCGGTGCCCCTGGCCGCGACGCTGATGCACCACGGCGACATGTCCGGCATCGGCGACACGTGGATGGCGCTCATCGAGAGCCTCGTCGCCGACGGCTACCGCATCGTCGGCCCCACCCGCGAGGTGTACGTGCGGGCCACCGGCCACATCCCGGGCCCCGACTGGCTGACCGAACTCCAGGCGCCCGTCGAGCGGGCCTCCTGAACAGAGCTTCAGGAGGGTGGACGGGATTCATCCGAGGGCGGTTGGGCATCGCCGTCGATGAGAGTGTCGCCGTGACGGTGGGCGACCCTCCACTGACCGTCCTCACGCCGATACACCTGCGTCGCCCGTAACGTGTAGGTGCGGGGTCGTCCGTCCACGGAGACGGAGGTGTGTTCAAGCGCCGCTGTGTAGGCCATGTCGCCGACCACATCGAAGGCGACCAGGTCCATCGTCGACGATGTGCAGTCGGAGAAGCTCGCGGCGAGGTCGGCGAAGAGCTCGTCGATCTCTTCCTGACCCGTCGCGTTGCGCCAGGCGCCCAGAACGCTGACCGGCTCGCGCCGCGACCATAGTGCACGTCGGGGACCCGGATCGCCGTTGTGCAGCGCACGCTCCGCCTCGAAGAGCGGACCCCGGAACCAATTCAGGAAATCGTCGCGGTCTGTCATGACGCCAGGCTCCTCTGCTCACCTGCCCGTGGGCAAGGGCTCGATGCATGCGATCGGGGCCGTGCCGGAAGGGATGTCGGGCTAGCCCCGCCCCCACTCCCAGTGCTAGCTTCTCGACTGTTTGTGGGGGGAAGACGTGGCCGTATCGATGGAGATAAGGAGTCATGTCGATGAGATCACTGCACATCGCCATACGCGCGGGGATGCCCGCGCTGCTCGTCGCGGCGCTGGTCGCCGCCGGAGCCACCTCCGCTGAGGCCACCACCGTCACCGCCCCGAAGCCGCCGGCCGGGTCGGTGCAGGTGGTCGTCTCGGGGCTGGACAACCCGCGTGGCCTGTCGTTCGGGACCGGCGGGCAGCTGTTTATCGCCGAAGCCGGGCACGGCGGGTCGTTGCCGTTGGGCGGCGGACCCGAAGGGGACCAGTACGCGGGCCTCACCGGCAAGCTCGGGGTGTGGAAGAACGGCGTGCTGACGCATCCCATCACCGGGTTCTTCTCGGCTGCCGACCAGTCCGGCGCAGCCGCCGAAGGCCTGGTGTCCGTCGACGCGCAGGGGAGGTGGGTGACCGGGCAGATCGCGCTGAACACCGCGCCGATCCCGCCGGTGCCGCCGGGCAACCCGATCGTGGACGCCGCGCGGGCGCAGCTCGGTCGCACGGTGGCGCTGGACCCGTCGTCGGGGACCTGGTCGCCGATCGCCTCCACGGGGGATGCCGACTACGCCTGGACCGCCGCGCACAAGGACCTGGTCCCAGACCAGTTCCCTGACGCCAACCCGAACTCGGTGATCACCGTCGGCAACACCCGCTACGTCGCGGACGCCGGCGCCAACATCCTCGCCAAGGTGGACAAGTACGGCGCCGTTTCGACGGTGGCGTTCATGCCCGCTCCGGCCGGGTCGGTCACGGACGGCGTGAGCACCTGCGTCGCCAAAGCTCCCGACGGCTCGTTCTACGTGACGGAGCTGCTGGGCGGCACGTACGCGCCGGGTGGCGCTCGCGTCTGGCAGGTCTGGCCGGACGGCACCGCACGGGTCAAGTGGACGGGCTTCAGCACCATCCAGGGCTGCGGTTTCGACGGATCGGGCAACTTCTACGTCACGGAGTTCCAGATCAACGGACTGAACCCGAGCCCGACCGGCGACCCGACCGGGGCGCTCGTGAAGATCAGCCCGAGCGGGCAGCGCACCACCTACGGGGTCGGACAGCTGTTCTTCCCGTCGGGCTTCGCCTTCCGCGGTGGCAGCGCCTACGTGTCGAACTGGTCGATCATGCCGGCCACCGGGATGAACGGCCACAGCGGGCAGGTCGTCCGCATCAACGTGGGGGAGTGAGCGCCGAAGAGCATGTCGTCGGCCCGGGTGTCCATGTGGGCACCCGGGCCGCGACGTCGCGGGCGTAGTCTGAGACGACGGAGCCACCGTGGCGCCCATGAGGGAGCCACCATGTCGGCCGATTCCCGTTCTTCCGTACCGTTGACGCTCGGCGTCCTCGCCACCTCCGCGAAGCCGGACGAGCGGCGGCTGCCCCTGCATCCGGCACGCCTCGACCGCATCCCGGCCGAGCTACGTGAGCGCATCGTGCTCGAGACCGGGTACGGCTCCCGGTTCGGCGCGACCGACGACGCGTTGCGTCCCTTGGTCGGACGCATCGCCTCCCGCGCCGACGTGATCGCGTCGAGCGATATCGTGCTGCTGCCCAAGCCGCAGCCCTCCGACCTGGACGACCTGCGCGACGGCCAGGTGCTCTGGGGGTGGCCGCACTGCGTGCAAGACACGCAGATCACGCAGCGGGCCATCGACAAGCGCCTGACGTTGATCGCCTTCGAGGCGATGAACCACTGGACGAGCAGCGGCAACTTCGCCCTGCACGTCTTCCACGTCAATAACGAGCTCGCCGGGTACTGCTCGGTGGTCCATGCTCTCGGGCTGGTCGGCCGCACCGGCGACTACGGCCGGCGCCTCAACGCCGTCGTCATCGGTTTCGGAGCGACCGCCCGCGGCGCGGTGACCGCGCTGAACGCCCACGGCATCCACGACGTGCAGGTCCTCACCAACCGGGAGGTCGCCGCGGTCGGCTCGCCCATCCACTCCGTCCGCATCGTGCAGTTCGACCACGATGACGACGCTCCGTTCCTCAGTCACGTCATCACCGACGCCGGGAGGGTGCCGCTCGCCCCGTTCCTCGCCCAGGCGGACATCGTCGTGAACTGCACCCTGCAGGATCCGAACGCGCCCCTCACCTACCTGACGGAGGACGATCTCGAGGCGTTCGCCCCCGGAAGCCTGATCGTCGACGTCTCCTGCGACGAGGGGATGGGGTTCAGCTGGGCGCGCTCGACCACCTTCGCCGATCCCATCTTCGAGGTCGGCGACCGTGTGCAGTACTACGCCGTCGACCACAGTCCGTCCTACCTCTGGGACTCGGCGACCTGGGAGATCGGAGAGGCGTTGACGCCGTTCCTGGAGGTCGTGATGGCCGGGCCCGACGCGTGGCAGGCCGACCCGACCATCCGTCGTGCGATCGAGATCCAGGACGGGCTCGTCGTGAACCCGGCGATCCTCACCTTCCAGAACCGCGAGCCCCTGCCGCCGTACCGGGAGACCCTCCGTCGCTGACGATGAGCACGCGGGGCCCTTACGCGCGGCGCGACCTAGCTGCTAATGTCGCGCCCAAATCCGGCAAAGGCGCTGAGTACACGATTCTCGATGCTCAGAGGAGCCGAACGTGAACATCCGGATGCACTCCCGAACCATCGCGGCCACCACTGCCGCTCTCCTGGGCGCCGCCCTGATCGTCGGGGTTCCCACGGCGGCGCATGGGGCGCCCCTGCCGTATCAGGATCCGAGCAAGAGCGTTTCGACCCGGGTCGCCGACCTGCTGAGCCGCATGACACTGGACGAGAAGATCGGCCAGATGACGCTCATCGAGCGCCGCTGGCTGTCGGATGACGGACTCGCGAGCGGGATGATCGGCGCCGGGTTCTCCGCGGGCACCTCCGCGCCGGCGAGCAACACCGTCGCCGGCTGGGAGGACATGTACGACGGGTTCCAGAGGGCCGCCCTGCGCAACCGGCTCGGGATCCCCATGCTCTACGCGATGGATGCGGTGCACGGCGCTGGGAACGTCTACGGCGCGACGATCTTCCCGCACAACATCGGCCTGGGCGCGACGCACGACCCGGCGCTCGTCCAGCGGATCGGCCACGCCGTCGCCCAGGAGGTGAGCGCCCTCGGGATCGACATGAACTTCGCGCCGACGGTCGCCGTCGTGCGGAACGATCGCTGGGGCCGCACGTACGAGTCGTTCGGCGAGGACCCGGCTCTCGTCTCGTCGATGACGACCATGGTGACGGGGGAGCAGGGCTCGTCCCTGTCCGCGCCGGACTCCATCCTGGCGCTGACCAAGCACTACGTCGGGGACGGCGGGACGACCGGCGGGAAGGACCGCGGCGACACGCAGCTGAGCGAGGCCGACCTGCGCGCCATCCACCTGCCTCCCTTCCGCGAGGCGGTGCGCCGCGGTGTCGCGGCGGTGATGGTGAGCTATTCGAGCTGGAACGGCGCGCGGCTCCACGGGGACAAGTACCTGCTGACCGATGTGCTGAAGAACGAACTCGGCTTCTCCGGCATTCTTGTCTCCGACTACGGCGGCGTGGACTACCTGGACGGCGACAAGACCACCCTCTCGGCCTACGACGTGCGCACGGCGGTCAACGCGGGAATCGACCTCGTCATGGTGCCCGACGAGTACTCGCAGTTCCACGCCGAACTGGTGGCGGAGGTCCACGCCGGGCGCGTCTCGCGAGCACGCATCGACGACGCGGTCTCGCGCATCCTGACCAAGAAGTTCCAGAAGGGACTGTTCGAGCATCCCTACGCCGACCGGTCCCTCGCCGGCCAGGTCGGCTCGGCCGCGCACCGTGCGCTGGCGCGGCAGGCCGTCGCCGAGTCGACGGTCGTGCTGAAGAACGAGCGCGGACTCCTGCCCCTGCCCAGAAGTGCGAGCAAGGTCTTCGTGGCGGGAAGTGGCGCCGACGACATCGGACAGCAGTCCGGGGGATGGACGATGGGCTGGCAGGGCTCGCTCGGCCCGATCGAACCGGGGACGACCATCCTCGGAGGGATCCGCGCCGCGGTGTCTGCGGGCACAACGGTCACGTACTCTCCGGACGGGTCGGGCATCGACGACAGCTACCACGACGCCGTCGTCGTGGTCGGCGAGAAACCGTACGCGGAATACGAGGGCGACGACACCGGCGACATGCGCCTGAGCGCGTCCGACCGGGCCCTCATCGATCGCGTCGCGGCGTCGGGAGTGCCGGTGACGCTCGTGCTGCTGAGCGGACGCCCTCTCGACATCGACGAGCAGATCGGATCCGTGCGCGCTGCCGTCGAGGCGTGGCTGCCGGGCACGGAAGGGGCCGGCGTCGCGGACGTGCTGTACGGCGGCGTTCGGGCGACCGGGACACTGCCGGTGACGTGGATGCACGACGCCGGACAGCAGCCCATCAACGCGGGGGACGGGCAGAACGCCCTCTTCTCGGCGGGCTACGGGCTCCATCCCGCGACCGGCCAGTCCGCGTACGACACGATCGGCGCCGTCTACTACGACGACCAGCGCGGGACGGTCACCGAGAACTGCAGCGACACGGCGTGCGGGCGCGCGCTCGCGCACCTCGCCGACGGCGACTTCGCCGGGTGGTTCGACGTGGACTTCGGGGGCACGGCTCCGCGATCGGTCTCGGTTCGCCTCGCCTCCGGTGCGACCGCGACGGGGACGATCGAGGTGCGCACGGGTTCCCCCGCAGGGCCGGTGCTCGCCCGGATCCCCGTCTCCTCGACCGGAGGATGGCAGCGATGGGTGACGAAGACCGTGCCGCTCGGCCTCTCACCGACCGGTGCCGACCGCGTCTACCTGCGATTCGTCGGCGCCGGGACCGGTACCGCGAACGAGTTCGTCAACGTCAACTGGCTCGTGTTCTCGCACTAGCGGCTCACGGGTGGCCTGCTCGGCGGGGGAGCCTCGCGATCGCGGTCGCGATCCTCCCGGCGTCGATTCCCAGCTGGCGGAGGTTGCCGGTCAGCGGATTCGAATACCCGAGGAAGAACAGGCCCGGGTGCGCGGGAAGCTGCGCGTCTGCGTTCACCAGCGGACGACCGTTCGGGGCGAGGACGCCGAGGTCGCCGACCAGCGGCTCGAGGCCGCGACGGAACCCGGTGGCGAGGACGATCGCCTCGGGGTGCAGCTCGGTGCCGTCGGAGAGCACCACGGCATCCGGGGTGAATCGCGAGACCGCCGGCACCACTGTCACACGGCCGGCTCTGAGCGCGCGCAGCAGGCCGACGTCGAGCGTCGGCGTCACGTCATCGCGTGCCTGCTGGGTGGCGATCCCGCGTGGTGCTTTCGGGATGCCGTACGCGCGCAGGTCGCCCACGGCCACGCGTTGCAGCCCACCCGCGAGCGCATCCTGCACCCTCAGCGGGAATGCCGCCATCGACAGGATGAGGGCCTGGCTGGGGATGCCGAGCACCGCGCGGCGCACGATGTTCGGCGGGGTGCGGACCGCCAGCGACACCGTGACTCCCGCCTCGGCGAGGTCCGCCGCGATCTCCGCGCCGCTGTTGCCGGGTCCGACGACGAGCACGTCGCGCGCGCCGAGGGATCGCGGGTTCCGGTATGCGCTCGAATGCAGCACCGTGCCGCGGTAGGCGTCGAGCCCGGGCCACTCGGCGAGCTTAGGGCTGTGGTTGTAACCCGTCGCGATGACGACGGCGTCGGCCGCGATGGCGCCGCGCTCGTCTCCTCTGCTCCACGCGACCCGCCACAGGTCTCCGTCCCGCTCGACGGAGAGAGCGGTGACACCCAACCGGACGCCGAGATCGTGCACGGCGGCGTACTGGGTGAGGTAGCTCAGCACGTCGTCGCGCGCGACCCAGCGACCGTAGCGGCGCGGGATGCGGAAGCCGGGCAGCCCGGAGAGCCGTCGCGAGGTGTGCAGGTGCAGGCGGTCGTAGTGGCCGGCCCAGCTCGATCCCACCCGGTCGGCCTTGTCGATGACGACGGCCTCGATGCCCGCGCGCTTCAGCTCGGCGGCGGCGGAGAGCCCGGCGGGGCCGGCCCCGATGACCAGCGCCGGGATACGGGAAGGGAGAGCGTCGGCGCCCACGGGAGTCACCCTAGCTCCGGCTGCCGCGGCCCGCACCGCCCGCGCCGGCTTCCGGGGATCGCGCGGTACGCCGCCGCTGATTCACCCGCTGCACGACCAGGGTCGCCACCCCGCCGAGGGTGATCGCGGCGAGGTTGACGACCAGCTGGATGAGCGCACCGACGGCCTGCTCTGCGGCCCCGTACGCGAGGGCGACGGCGGCGTTCGCGGCGGCCGGGATCGTCGTCACCGAGATCAGCACCCCGATGAGCGCACCCGACTTCGCCGTCGACAGTGAGAGCAGACCGGCGATGCCGGCGAGGAGACCGACCACCCAGCTGAGCGCGTTCGGTCTCCAGATGAAATCCGTCAGCGGCCGGGAGTGCAGCAGGTCGGCGGGTGACATCAGGTGCAGCGCGGTCAGGAGCCAGGTGAAGAGCATGGTGATCGCGATGGCGACGGCGAACCCGACGGCGAGAGCGAGAACGGATTGCGCGATCATCCGGCCTCGCCACCGCACGAGCCCCACCGAGAGTGCGGCGAGCGGGCCGAAGTCCGGGCCGACGACCATCGCGCCGACGATGAGGATCGGCTCGTCGAAGACCACGCCGATCGCGCCGATCATGGTGGCGACCGACATGAACGTGAGGAAGGTGGGGGAGAGGCTGGTCTCCTCGTGCGTGCGCTGCTCGATCTCCTGCCACACCACGGCGTCGGCGGCGTGGCCGGGGGCGGCTCGGCTTGCTCGCTTCGCCGCATCCGAGATCTCGACGCCGATGTCGTCGACGGAGATCGAACCCTCGTGCTGCACGCCGAGTTGCTGAAGCCGGTCCAGAAGGTCGCTCAAGCCTTCGCGGGCGACATCGCAGAGCACCAGATCGCCGGCAGGCCGGGTGGCGGCCTTCGGAATGCGGACGATGCTGGTCGTCGCAACACTGTCCTCGAGGGCGGTGAGCACCTGGTCGACCAGGTCGGCGGGGGCGATGATTCGCAGATGCTGCACGTGGCCAGTGTCGCCGCAATCGAGCCGCGCGTGTCGCGATCGGGGGTGTGTCGGTGAAGGCCGCCGTTCAGGGGACGATGTTCGATCTCCGCCCATCCATCGGAATAGTGGGCATGTGCCCGCGGTTCGCCCCAGAGGCCTCGGCCCGGGAGGACCGTCCTGTGTTCCAGACCGGCCGTGCGCATCCCCGACAGAAAGGCACTGCCCTCGATGAACTTGTTCTCCCCCGTCTCGCTCGGCGACCTCCAGCTTCCCAACCGCGTCGTGATGGCGCCGCTCACCCGCACCCGTTCGGGCGAGGCCGGCATCCCCGGGCCGCTGGTGGCTGAGCACTACGGGCAGCGGGCGAGCGTGGGCCTGATCATCTCCGAGGGCACCTACCCGAGCCATGAGTCCCGCGCGTAGCCCGGCCAGCCGGGCATCGTCACGGACGAGCAGATCGCCGGATGGCGCGCTGTCGCGGAGGCCGTGCACGCCGAGGGCGGACGCATCGTCATGCAGCTCATGCACAGCGGCCGCGTGTCGCATCCGCTGATCACCGGGACCGACCGCATCGTCGCCCCGAGCGCCGTCGCGATCGCGGGGGAGACCCACACCGCCACCGGCAAGATCGCCTACCCGGTGCCGCACGCCCTCACCACGGAGGAGCTCGCGGCCGTGCGCGACGAGTTCGTCGCGGCGGCGAAGAACGCGATCGCCGCCGGCCTCGACGGCGTGGAGGTCCACGGCGCCAACGGGTACCTGCTGCACCAGTTCCTGTCCCCGGTGTCCAATGTGCGCGACGACCGGTACGGAGGCTCCCCGCAGGCGCGTGCCCGGTTCGTCGTCGAGGTGACCACCGCGATCGCCGAGGCCGTGGGCGCCGGCCGGGTGGGCATCCGCCTGTCGCCGATGCACAACATCCAGGATGTCTTCGAGACCGACCTCGACGACGCGACCGCCACCTACGAGGCCGTGGTCGACGGACTCGCGCCGCTCGGACTCGCCTACGTGAGCGTGCTGCACGCCGAGCCCACCGGCACCCTCGTGCAGGATCTGCGCGAGCGCTTCGGCGGCCCGTTCATCGTGAACAGCGGGTTCGGCTCGGTGACCTCGCGCGACGAGGCGATCACCCTGGTCGAGGAGGCCCACGCGGATGCGGTGGCCGTCGGCCGTCTCGCGATCGCGAACCCTGACCTCGTCGAGCGCTGGAAGGGCGAGCACCCGGAGAACCAGCCGAACCCGGCGACGTTCTACGGGCCGGGAGCCGAGGGCTACACGGACTACCCGCGCCTGAGCGCGTGACCGTCGGGGCGCTGCTTACGACAGCGTCGGCGCCGGCGCGAACCGTTCCACCCCGGTGACCCGGAGCAGGTCGAGCTTGGCCGCGTCGTCGGTGCCGGGCGCCGCGGTGTAGACGACGATGCGCAGGTCGCCGTCGGGCACGGTCAGAACGTCGCAGTCCACGGTGATCGCGCCCACGATCGTGTCCGTCATCGTCTTCCGGCTGGAGCGGTGCGCGGCCACGCGTGCTTCGCCCCAGCGGCGGTCGAAGTCGGGGGAGGCCGCCCGCAGCCGGGCGATAAGCCGGCCGAGGTCGGGGTCGGCGGGATAGCGGCCGTGGGCCTGGCGGAGGTCGGCGACGAGGTCGGACGAGAACTCCTCGGCGTGCACGTCGTCGAACTCGACGCCCGGATGGCCGTGGGTGAAGTGCCGCCACACGAGGTTGCGGTCGAGGCCCGTGACCTCGGACGGGTCTTTGAGCAGAGCCGCCCACAGGGGGTTCCAGACCAGGAAGTCCCAGGCCGCCGAGAACACGGCGAGGGGCGCATCCCCGATCCGGTCCAGGATGCGCTGCACTCCCGGCGTGAGGTGCTTCGGCACGTTGCCTGCCGGCGACGACACCGCCCCGGCGACGCGGAACAGGTGGTCCCGCTCCTCGCCGGAGAGGCGGAGCGCCCGGGCCAGCGCGGTGAGGAGCTGAGGCGAGGGGTTCGTCGCGCGTCCCTGCTCCAGGCGGACGATGTAGTCGACGCTCACCCCGGCGAGCGCCGCGAGCTCTTCCCGGCGCAGGCCCGGGGTGCGTCTGCCGGGGCCCGCGGGCAGTCCGACCTCGACCGGGTCGACCCGGTCCCGCCAGGACCGCAGCACGACCGCGAACTCGCTCATGCGAACATCGTACGTCCGGGCGCCCGCGCCATCCTGGTACTGCCGGTACCCCCGACGAGCGGTGCCTGGGCATCCTCTCGGCGGGCGCGGAGGATCGGAGCATGACGACGACACTGATCACAGGATCCAACCGCGGCCTCGGCCTCGAGACCGCCCGCCGACTCATCGAGGCCGGACACACCGTCTACGCCGGGATGCGCGACACCGCGAGCGGGGAGGCGGCGCGATCGCTAGGCGCCATCCCCGTCGCCCTCGACGTGACCGACCAGGGCAGTGTGGATGCGGCGGTCGCCTCCCTGCCCGAGCTGGACGTGCTCGTCAACAACGCGGGCGTGCTCGGTCCGTCGCGTGGCGGGGTGGACGACCTGGACGCCGAGTCGATGCAGCAGACCCTCGACACGAATGTGGTCGGGCTCATCCGCGTCACCCAGGCGTGCCTGCCCCTGCTCCGCCGCTCGGCGGCGCCGGTCATCGTGAACGTCGCCTCGGGCGTCGGCTGGCCGCGATGGCTGTCCACGCCGGGGCACGACGAGTACGCGGTGCTGGGCATCCCCTACGCCGCGGCAAAAGCGGCGGTCATCGCGCTGACGGTGCAGTACGCGAAGAGCCTGCCCGGGTTCCGCGTGAACGCCAGCGACCCGGGCTACACCGCCACGGAGTTCAACGGGTACAGCGGACACCAGACCATCCAGGAAGGGACGGATGCCACGGTGATGCTGGCCACGATCGGTCCGGACGGGCCGACCGGCGAGTTCCACAACCGGTCGGGGCGCATCGAGTACTGAGCACGGGTCAGGTCGGAACCGTTGGCCGGCGGCGGGGCCGCGGCGCAGAATAGGGCCACCCGGCTGCGGGGGCCGGGCGTCCATCCGGGAGGCGCAATGTCCGAGAGCACGCGAGACGACCTCGGTCACCGGATGCTGCGCATGACGGGGCGGGACCCCGGCGAGTCCCACCGCGCGGCGACACCGCTGGAGCTCCTGTTCGATCTGACCTTCGTGATCGCGTTCGGTCAAGCGGGCGACCAGCTCGCGCACCTGCTCGCCGAGGGGCACGTCTGGCCGGGGATCGGCGCCTTCTCGTTCGCGATGTTCGCGATCTGCTGGGCCTGGATCAACTTCTCGTGGTTCGCGTCGGCCTACGACACCGACGACTGGTTCTATCGCGTGACGACGATGGTGCAGATGGTCGGCGTGGTCGTGCTGGCGCTCGGGCTGCCCGAGCTGTTCGCGTCGGTCGACGCGGGGGAGGGGTTCGCGGTCGGTGTGCTCGTGGCGGGCTACGTCGTGATGCGCATCGCGCTGGTGGCCCAGTGGCTCCGGGCTGCCGCGCAGGACCCGCCCCGGCGCCGCGTCGCCCTCGTCTACGCGGCGTCGGTGACGACGGCCCAGGTCGGCTGGGTGCTGCTGGCGCTCGCGCGGCCGAGTTTCGAGACGGTGCTGCTGATCGCGCCGCTGCTGTACGTGATCGAGCTGGGCGGACCGGTCCTCGCCGAGGTGCGGCTCGGCGGGACGCCCTGGAACGCCGGCCACATCGCCGAACGCTACGGTCTGCTCACCATCATCGCGCTCGGCGAGGTGCTGTTCGGGACGGTCACGTCGGTCGCCGCGCTGGTCGAGAAGCAGGGGTGGAGCGTCCAGGCCGCACTGGTCGCCCTGGCCGGCGTCGGGCTGACGTTCGGGCTCTGGTGGACGTACTTCATCATCCCGTCGTCGGAGATCCTCCGCCGCCACCGCCGTCGGGCGGTGGCCTGGGGGTACAGCCACATCCTGCTCTTCGCCTCGATCGCGGCGACCGGAGCCGGGCTGCACGTCGTCGCGTACGAGATCGAGGGGGTCGGTGAGCTCGGGGTGGCCGGCGCCGTGGCGAGCGCGGCGGTTCCGGTGCTCGTGTTCTCGGTGGTCCTGTTCCTGCTGTACACGTATCTCGTGCACGAAGGGGATCCGTTCCACCTCGGACTCTTCCTGGGCACCGTCGCTGCGCTCGTCGCAGCGGTGTGGCTGGCGGCGGCGGGGGCTCCGATCGGGGTGAGCCTCATCCTGATCGCCCTGTCTCCCGCGGTCGTCGTCGTCGGGTACGAGACGGTGGGGCACCGGCACCAGGCGGCGGCGCTGGCGCGTCAGCTCGCGTGAGAGTCTGCCGAATGATCGGGCATCGAAAGGCCACGCCGGCTCGAACCCTCGCGCAGGAGCAGCCGGAGCAGGCTGGGCTTCTCGTCGAACGTGCCGACGGCGCAGACCTTCCGCACGAACTCGTCGGAGTCGAGCTGCCTCCGCATGGCCTCGGCGAGGTCCGCTCGGGAGGTGAACGACGCGTTCAGGTAGTCCTCCGCCGTTCGGTACTCCGTCACCTGCGCCGTCTCGAACAGGCCGCTCGGGCGCATGATGGTCCACTCCGTATCGGAGGCCCGGACGAGCGCCTCCATCCGCGCCATGTCGGCGTACACCGTCCGGCCGAAGTACCGGACGAGCGGTCCGGCGACCTTGTCGACCAGGAACCCGCCGTGGGGTCCCAGCTGCGGCTCGACCAGGCTCGCGCTCACGCAGACCAGCCTCCGGACCGCGTGACGCTCCATGGCTGAGAGGATGTGGGCGGCGCCCTCCGAGTAGACCGTGACCGGCCCGCGGCTGTACGGGACCCCGAGACTGGAAAGCACGGCATCGTGCCCAGCGACGGCCGTGCTCACGGCATCCACGTCATGGACGTCGGCGGCCACCACCCGCAGTGCGGCGCCGAACCGGGGAAACGCGTCCGGCCGACGGGTCACGGCGGTGACCGTGTGGCCCGCCTGCAGGGACTGGCTCACGAGCAAGCGGCCGGTCGGCCCGTTCGCCCCGAATACGACGATCCTCATTGCGGCAGTCCTTCCGGTATGCTTCAGACAACCGATTGTATGAGGACGATATCATATGAATCTCGTAACAAATAGTCCTGCCGAACGCACGGACGTGCTGCGCGGCGCGGTCCGGGATGTCCGGGTCCAGCTCTCGGTGCTCAATCACCACGTCGCCGCGCGGGCCGGCGTGAAGGATGCCGACTTCGACTGCCTGGACCTCATCTCCATCCACGGGCCGCTGAGTCCTGGAGCGCTCTCCAAGCTGGCGGAACTCCACCCCGCGACGTTGACGGGCATCCTGGACCGCTTGGAGAGCGGGGGATGGATCGCGCGCGAACGGGATCCCCAGGATCGGCGCGCCGTGGTCGTGCGCGTGCTGCCCGACCGGAACGCCGAAGTCTTCGCGCTCTACGCGGGCATGAACTCGCGCTTCGACGAGATCTGCGCGGACTTCTCCGCCGACGAGCTGGATGTGATCGCCGGTTTCCTGGAGAGAGTGCGAGCCGCGGGAGCGGCGGCCGCTGCCGACCTGCGGGGAGCCGACTCGGAGGGCGCGTCTCAGCGATCGGTCTGAGCGGAGCCTCCGCGGTAGCCCGGGTGGACGTCCCGGTCGAGCCCGCGAGCATCCCCGAGCCGGAGGAGAAGTTTGTACAGGCGGTCGCGATCGTCCGCGCTCAGGCCTTCCGTCAGCTCCTCCTCCTGCGCTTCGGCGGCGCTCCTCAGTCTGGTGAGCAGTTCGCGCCCCGGGGCGGTGACGTGCAGCACGAAGTTGCGCCGGTCGGTCGTGCTGCGCTCGCGAGTGATCAGCCCGGCCGCTTCGAGCGAGTCCACCAGCGCTACCACCCGGCTCTGGGCCACGCCGAGCTTCTCCGCGAGCTCGCGCTGGTTCATGTCCGCACCGCGGCCCAGGATGCGCATCGCGCCGGCTTCCGGCGGGGTGATGCCGAGCTCCCGTGCGCGCACGGCGAAGCTCTCGGCGGCCAGCGAGCCCAGCTGGGTGAGGAGGAATCCGATGCGCGCGGGGCGTCTCGCCGGGGTCATGGGATCAGAATAGAGCATTGACTTAATGATTCACATGGTGAAGCATTTGAGCATGACCGAGACAACGACTTCCCGACGGCGCCGACCGGATGGGCCGAACGCCGGCGTGCTCGCCGTCGTCAGCCTCGCGCTGACGATCGCGTCCGTCCTCGTGCCGCCGCTGCTGGCTTCGGGAACCTCCTTCCCGTCGCCCCTCGGATCGACGGCCGCCGTCAGCGGGTACTTCGTGCAGCACCCCGCGGCCGCTTCGGTCGCCGGCTTCCTCGTGTTCGCCGCGTCCGTTCCGCTGGGCATCTACGCGGCGACCGTCTATGCACGGATGCAGCGCCTCGGCATCCGGGTTCCCGGGCCCACGATCGCCCTCGTCGGCGGGATCGCCGCATCCATCCTTCTCTCGATCTCCGGGCTCCTGGCCTGGGCGCTCGGCCAGCCGGTCGCCGGTCGCCCACCCGCGCTCCTGCACACCCTCGACTACGTCGTCTACGCGCTCGGCGGCGTCGGCTTCGTCGGCGGTCTGGGGCTGCTGATCGCCGGGATCGCCGTGCCCGCGCTCATCCTCGGGCTCGCCCCGAGGTGGCTGGCGTGGGCCGGACTCATCCTGGCCGGTCTCAGCGAGCTCTCGTTCTTCGCCCTCCTCATCCCGCAGCTGGCGCTCCTGTTGCCGGTCTGCCGGTTCCTCGGGCTCGCGTGGCTGTCGGTGGTCGGCTTCCTGCTGCCCCGCGACCGTCACGATGTGCCGCGGCGCGGGACCCGTGCCGGCACGGCGCCGAGCGCGTCGGAGGTCGGGCGGTGAACCGCCTGGACGGGCGGGTGGCCTGGGTCACCGGCAGCTCTCGCGGGATCGGCGAGGCGATCGCGGTGGCGTTCGCGCAGGCCGGGGCGGCCGTCGCGGTACACGGCAGGGACGAGCGCGCGGCGCAGGCGGTACAGGAGCGCATCACCGCCGCCGGGGGGCGCGCGACCGTCGTCCTCGGCGATGTCACGTCCGCGGCAGACCTCGAGGGGATGGTGGACACGATCGAGTCGGCGCTCGGGCCCATCGACATCCTGGTCGTCAACGCGGGTGGCAATCCCGTTCGCCCCGGCCCGCTCGAAGCCATGAGCATCGAGGAGTGGCGGGGCGCCGTGGATGCGAACCTCACCGCGACCTTCGCCACCATCGCCGCCGTGCTCCCGGTGATGAAGCAGCGCGGACACGGCTCGATCATCACGATCTCCTCCGCCGCCGCGCGACGTCCGACCCCGCAGTCACCGGTCGCTTACGCGGCGGCCAAGGCGGGCGTGGAGCTCCTCACCCAGTGGCTGGCGGCCGAGGCGGGGCCGAGCGGGATCCGCGTGAACTGCGTCGCCCCCGAGACGATCCTGACCGAACGGAACCGGCAGCGGATCCCCGCGGAGATGCAGGAGCGGATGATCGACGCGCACCCGATCCGCCGGCTCGGCACCCCGGAGGATGTCGCCGCCGCGTGCCTGTTCCTCGCGAGCGATCAGTCGGGATGGATCTCGGGGGTGACCCTCGACGTGGCGGGCGGCTCGGTGCTGCGCTGAGGCGCGCTCGAGGGCGGTTGCAGCCACTTGACCCCTTAGGTTGAAAATAGACCTAAGTGTGTCGTAGACTGACCGAGACGTCGGGGCCCTGCGCCCGTTCCTCACCGTGACGTCGCGGCGAGGGCACAAACCGTCGCGTCGATCCCCCGATCGTTCGGGGCCCGCGTATGCAGCTCTCGCCACTGAGGTTCCGCCTCCTCGTCATCTCCCTCCTCGTCGTGTCGTTCCTCGGAGCGCTCGACAACACCGTCGTCAGCACCGCGATCGCGACCGTCGCCGGGCAGCTCGGCGCGCTCGAGCACATGAGCTGGATCGTCGTCGGCTACACGCTCGCGAGCACCGCGCTGCTGCCGGTGCTCGGAAAGCTCGGCGACCGGATCGGGCCGCGCGCGGTCTTCCTCGCCTCCGTCGCCGTGTTCATCCTGTCGTCCGTCGCGTGCGGGTTCGCGAACGGCATCGTCTGGCTGATCGTCGCCCGCGTGGTCCAGGGGATGAGCTCGGCCGGCCTCCAGCTCATGTCGCAGACGATCATCGCCGAGACCACGACCCCACGGCAGCGTCCCAAGTACCTGTCGATCATCGGCGCGGCGTTCCCGGTCGCGATCCTGATCGGACCGGTGCTCGGCGGCATCATCACCGACTACTGGGGCTGGCCGTGGGTCTTCTGGATCAACGCCCCGGTCGGGATCGTGGCGTTCGTCCTCGCGATCATCGCCGTGCCGCACATCCAGCCGGGCCGGTCGGGGAGGTTCGATCTCGCCGGCGCCGTCGCCCTCACCGTCGGTCTGGTCGCGCTGGTGCTCGCCGTGACCGGAATCGGCGACCGCTCGCAGACGGTCGCGACCGTCGTCGCGTTCGCGGTCGCCGTCGTGGCGTTGGCGGCCTTCTTCGTCATCGAGCTGCGGGTGGCGGAGCCGCTCGTCTCGCTCGCCCACTTCCGCGACCGCACGGTCGCCACCGGCACCGCCATCTCGGCCATCGTCGGCATCGGACTGTTCTCGATCACGTCGTACCTGCCCACCTACTTCCAGATGGCGTATCGCACGACCGCGACCGTGTCGGGGCTCGTCCCGATCGCGACGGTGTTCGGGATGCTCGTCAGCAATCTGGCCACCGGGTGGCTGGTGAGCCGCACCGGGCATTATCGCGTCTATCCGCTCGTGGGCACCACGCTCGGCGCCGTCGGCCTCGGTGCGATGGCCCTGCTCCCGGTGGGCGCGCCGCTCTGGGCGCCGACGATCGCGATGGCCGTCGTCGGACTGGGGACGGGCGCCTTCATGAGCCTGATCGTCGCGGTCGTGCAGAGCGCCGTCCCGCGCACCGAGACGGGCTCGATCACCGCCAGCGTCAACCTGGTCCGCCAGGTCGGCGCGACCGTCGCCACCGCGCTGATCGGTGGGATCATCGGCGCGGGCGTCGTCGCGCTGGCGCCCGGCGGGCTCGACCCGGCGACACTGACGCCCGCTGCGGTGCACGCGCAGTCGCCGGAGGTGCAGCAGGAGATCGCCCAGGTCTACCAGGGCATCTTCGTCCCCATCTTCGTCGCGCTCGCCGCGACCTACGTCGTCGGTGTGGTCGCCTCGATCCTGCTGCCGAACAGCCGGCTGTCCGACGACCCCGGCCCGCTGCGCGACGCCGCCACCGAGTCCATCGCCGCCTGACACCAACCTCCAGGAGAACACCATGACCACGACTCCGAGCCCGACCGTCGCCGTCGTCGGAAGCGGTCCCATCGGATCCGCCTACGCGCGGCTGCTCCTCGACGCGCTGCCGGATGCGCGCGTCGTCATGTTCGAGGCGGGGCCGCAGCTCACCGCGATCGCCGGCGAGAACGTGCGCAACATCCCCGACCCGGACGAGAAGGAGCGAGCGCGGGAGCGGTCGCAGGGCCCGCAGGCCGGAGCCTTCCGCGAGTCGCTCGGCATCCCGTCGTCCGTGGTGGTCGAGGGGATGTTCACCGCCCGCGGAGGCACGCACCTGCTCGACTTCGGCGGCGGGGGATCGGCGCACGCACCGACGTTCCCGGCGGCGGCCGCCTCGACGAACGTCGGTGGGATGGGCGCCCACTGGACCTGCGCGACGCCCAGCCCGGCGTTCAGCGAGCGCATCCCGTTCATCGCCGACGCCGAGTGGGAGGAGCTGGTGGTGGAGGCCTCCCGCCTGCTGCACGTGCAGACGTCCGCGTTCGCCGACTCGGAGATCGGTTCGGCGATCCGGTCCCTGCTCGCCGAGGAGTTCGCCGGCGAGCTCCCGGAGGGCTACGGACCCAGCACGCTGCCCGTCGCCGGCGACCCGCAGCCCGACGGCACGATGCGCTGGGCCGGTGCGGACGTGGTGCTCGGCCCGCTGCTCGACCCGGAGGGCGACCTCGCCGACCGCTTCGAGCTGCGCGACCTCTCGCTGGTGCGCCGGGTCGACCACACGGACGGCCGGGTGACCGGCGTCACCGTCGAGGACCTCCGCAGCCACGAGGTGTACTCGGTGGATGCCGACCTGGTCGTCGTCGCCGCCGACGCGTTCCGTTCGCCGCAGCTTCTGTGGGCGTCCGGCATCCGCCCGAAGGCGCTCGGGCACTACCTCACCGAGCACCCGGTCGTCATCTCGACCGTCGCACTCGACGGCGACAGCATGAGCCGCTTCACGACGGAGGACGAGCTGGACCGCGAGCTCGCCCGCCGCGCGACGAACCCGGCCGACCCGGTCGCCGCCGTGAACCGCATCCCTTTCTCCGAGCCCGGGCACCCCTTCTCGCTGCAGGTGATGTACGCCGAGAGGCCGCCGTTCCAGCTCGACCCGGACCACCCGGCCGCGGGCAACCGCTGGGGCTACGTCAACATGGGCTACGGGATGCGCAAGCGGCCCCGCTTCGAGGACGCGGTGACCTTCGACGACGACGAGCCGGACTACCGCGGCTTCCCGAACATGACCATCGCCTACGCCCTCACCGACAGCGAGCAAGCGGAGATCGACGAGGCCACGGAACGGCTGCGCCGGGCGGGGGGTGCCCTGGGCACGTTCGTCGCGGAACCGCGCCTGCTGCCGAACGGCTCCAGCCTGCACTACCAGGGCACCATGCGCACCGGGGCGGAGGACGACGGCACCTCCGTCGCCGACCCGTACTCGCGCGTGTGGGGCTACGAGAACCTCGTGGTCGGCGGCAACGCGCTCATCCCGACCGCGACGACCATGAACCCCACCCTGATGAGCGTCGCCATCGCGGTGCGGGGTGCACGCGAGGCCGCCCGCCGGCTGAGCGCCGCCACCGCCGCGACCGCCGACGTCACCCGCTGAGCCACCACCCGGACCAAGGAGGATCGGATGCTCGAAGAACAACTGATACAGACGGCGGGCTTCCGCAACGTCGGACCCGAGGACGCCCCGACCGGCTTCCAGCTGCGCGTGCGCAGCCCGTACTACCGCGGCCTCTGGGCGAACCTCATCGAGAAGCCGACCGTGACCGTCGACGGGGAGCGCTTCGACGGCGACTCGATCCGGTGGACGCTGCCCGCCGGCGAGTTCACGTTCGACGAGCTCCAGAGCTCGACGGAGGCGCGCTGGCCGCTGGGCGAGGCCGCAACGCTGACCGTGCCGCGCGACGGGGGTCTCGCCCGCGGCATCCACGACGTCACCCTGGAGCTGCGGCTGCGGATGTCGTACATCCCGGAGGAGCTCCAGCCGTCGATCTGGACCGCGTCGCGGAAAGCGGTGATCGTCAAATGACCACGGACGACCTCCCCTTCGGCCTCGGCGTCTCGCTGTACTCGTACACGGACGACATCGGCGTCACGATGACGGTCGAGGAGTGCATCGCCGACGTCGCCGACCTCGGTGCGACCGGCCTCGAGATCCTCGGTGAGGGGCACATCCGCGACTACCCGAATCCCTCGACCGAGTGGATCGACGCGTGGCATGCGCGCACGGAGCGGCTCGGGCTGACCCCGACGCTCTACGGCTCGTGGCTCGACACCCGGCGGTTCCCGGGCCGGAGCATGACGGCCGACGAAGGCGCCGAGCAGCTCGCCCTCGACCTGCGGCTCGCGTCCACGCTCGGGTTCTCGTTCCTCCGGCCCAAGATCGGCGTCATCTCGGAAGACCTGCGCGTCGACCCGATCTGGCAGGAGGCCGTGGAGCGCAACCTCCAGCTGGCCGCCGACCTCGACATCGTGATCTGCCCCGAGATCCACTGGCCGACCGTCATCAAGTCCCCGGTCGTCGAGGAGTACCTGGAGTTCAAGGAGCGCACCGGCTCGGAGCACTTCGGCCTCCTGATCGACACCGGCGTCTTCGAGCTGTCGCCGTATCCCCGGCGCGGCGGGAGCGCGTCCTTCCGCATGGGCGACGGCTCCGCCCGGCCGCCGGAGGTGCCGTTCGTGCCGGTCTCGGATCTCGCCGACGTGATGCCGCACACGGTGTACTTCCAGGCCAAGTTCTACGAGGTGGACGACGACCTGGTCGACGCGTACATCCCGTGGCGGGAGATCATCGACGTCGTCGTCGACTCCGGGTACACCGGCTGGCTGTCGAGCGAATACGAGGGGCACCACGAGCCGTACCGCGCCCCCGACCAGTTGCGCCGCCAGCACGCTCTCATCCGCACCATCGCCGCCGAGCGCGCCGTCACCGGCCGCCCGGCGCACGCAGACAGGAACTGACCATGCCCAACGGACTCATCGACGAGGCGAGCCTGCGCCTCCACCCCGACGGCTTCGCCCTCTCGCTCACCATCCCCTGGTACCGCAGCCTCTGGCTGTCGTCGGTCTCCACCATCCGCCTCACCGTCGATGGCGCCGAGGTGCCCGAAGAGGACCTGTCCTTCGAGCTGGACGGCGTGCGCTACGCCATCGCCGAGCTCCCGCAGCAGAGCGAGAAGCTCTGGTACCTGCAGTCGCACCCGTCGCTGATCGTGCGGCGCGAGCGCCCGGTCGATCTCGGCGAGACGCGCGACGTGGAGATCCACGGAGAGCTGCGGCTGCCGTACATGCAGATCGCGCCAGGGGCCGACGGCGGTCCCGGCCTCTACGTGCCGAACATCGTGCACCAGCGGATGACTCTCACCGCGACCGACCGGGACGCCCGGCCGCCCGCGCTGGTCTCGGACGTCCCGCCGGTTCCGCCGGCGACCGACGCCGACCCGTTCCAGCTCGGGCTGACGCTCTACTCGGCGAGTGCGGAGTTCCGCGCCGGCTGGTACGACTTCGACGGGCTGCTCGACCGGGTCGCGGAGCTTGGCATCGGTCCCGGCATCGAGATCGTGGCGTCGCAGATGCTGCCGACCTACCCGGTGGTGTCCGACGAGTTCGTCGCCACCTGGCGCGCCGCGTTCGACCGGCACGGCTTCGACGCCAGCTCGTTCGGGGCCAACCTCGACATGGGCAAGCGCCGCGACCGCGACATGACCCCGGACGAGGAGTTCGAGGTCAGCGAGCTGCTGTTCCGCGGCGCGAAGAAGCTCGGGTTCCCGCTGGTGCGCATCCAGTCGGCGAAGCCCGAGCTGCTGCGCCGCCTGCTCCTCGTCGCCGAGGAGCTCGACCTCAAGCTCGCCTACGAGATCCACGCGCCGCTGGGGCCGAACTCGCCCGAGATCGTGAAGGTGCGCGACGTCTACGCCGAGTTGGACTCTCCGCTGCTCGGCTTCGTCGCCGACTTCTCCTCCACCATGCACAGCATGTCGCCGACGCTGCTGCGCGCGGTGCGCCGGGCGGGGCTCGACGACGAGGCGGTGGAGCGCCTGCAGCAGATCTGGGCGACGGACGCGCCGATGCGGGCCCGGCAGGAGGAGTTCATCGGCTACCTGAACGGCCGCGGCTTCGACCCGGGGCGCCTTGGCGCCTTCGCCCACCTCGCCTTCAACATGCACGGCCACGTCGACGTGCACGAGTGGGCGGACATCATGCCGCAGATCCTCCACGTGCACGCGAAGTTCTACGACATCGACGAGCGCGGCCAGGAGCCGGCGATCGACTACCCGGAGCTCGTGAAGGTCTTCGTCGAGGGCGGCTATCGCGGCTACTGGTCGAGCGAGTGGGAGGGGCATGCCTTCGCCGAACTCGGCGAGGTGGATCCGCTGCTGCTCGTGCGCAGACAGCACGACCTCATCCGGGCGAGCATGCGCGCCCTGCAGCCCGCCGGGCGCTGAGGCGCGCACCGTGACCGACACGCGCCCGGACTTCCGTTCGCTCCCGCTGCCCGAGGCGATCGCCTGGCTCCGGGAGAACGGGGAGCCGGCGGACCCGCGGCCGGACATCGACACGGCGTCGCTGCGGCGGCGGTTCCCGCGGCTCGCGCACGTCCGTACCCGCGACCTGGTGGTGGATGCGCCGAGCGGGCGCCGGCCTGCCCGCCTGTACCACGACGACACCGTTCCGCCGACCGGCACGGCGCTGGTCTGGGTGCACGGCGGCGCCTTCATCGGCGGCCACCTCGACATGCCGGAGTCGAACTGGGTGGCGCTGGAGCTGGCGGCGCGCGGCATCCCCGTGCTCGCGGTCGACTACGTGAAATGCCTCGGCGACGTGCACTTCCCGGCGCCGTCGGATGACGTGGCCGCCGCGTGGAGGTTCGCGCGGGCAGGCAGCGCCGAGCTGTTCGGCGTCGGGCCCGGCGACCTGCTGCTCGGCGGCGCCAGCGCGGGAGGCACTCTGACCGCGGGCGTCGTGGCCCGCCTGCGGGATGCGGGGGAGCGCCTGCCCGCCGGGCTCGTCCTGGTGTACCCGGCGCTGCATCCCGACGGCGCGCATCCCGGCGGGGCCCCGGCGCCGGATGCGCCGTTCACGCGGCTCTCGCTCAACTTCGCGGGCTCGGAGCGTGCGCTGCACGATCCGTACGCCTTCCCCGGACTGGGTTCGGTCGGCGGGTTCCCGCCGACGCTGGTGGTCGTGTGCGAGCGGGACGGACTCCGGCCGTCCGGCGAGGTGTTCGCGCAGCGGTTGGCGACGGCAGGGCGCGACGTCGTCCTCCATCTCGAGCCGGGCGCGGGCCACGGTCACATCGACGAGCCCGCCGATCCCGCTGCGCTGCGCACCCTCCAGGCGATCGCGGACTGGGCCGGAGCGCGCCGGATCTGAGGCGCGGTCAGGTCTGAAGCGCGGTCAGGTCTGAAGCGCGGTGTGCTCGCCCGCGGCCACGATGCGGCCGGCCTCCTCGAACAGCGACCGCATCCAGGTGTGCTCGGGATCGTGCGTGTGCACGGGATGCCACCACAGCGCGTTGACGATCCGCGTCGGCTCGAACGGCAGCCCGACCACCCGCACGGCGCACGCCTGACGGGCGAGCGGCACGAGGGCGCGGTGGATGATCCCGATCCGGCGCGTGCCCGCGATGAAGTGGGGGATGGCGAGGAAGCTCTCCACCACGACCTCCACGTTCGGCTCGATGCCCAGCTGCTGCACCTGGCGTTCCGCCGAGGTGAACGCCGAGCGCGACTGGTAGTTCATCACCCAGGGCAGCTTCGACATCTCCTCGCGCGACAGCGCGTCGCCGACCTCGTCGTTGGTCTCGGCGACGATCGCCACCCAGTCGTCCTGCCAGAGGTCGGTGAACGGGAGCTCGGTGAGGAAGCCGTGCGGGATGACCATGCCGTCCACCGAACGGAGCCGGTTCGTCGCATCCTCGACCACCGTCGGGTTGTGCAGCATGAACCGGAAGTGCACGCCGGGCGCCTGAGCGGCGGCCAGCTCCGACACCACGCGCCCGATGGTGGTGAAGCCGTAGTCGGACCCGAAGATCGAGAACTGGCGTGCGGACTCCGACGGATCCCACTCGGCCTGGCTCTCGAACACCCGGCGCGCGGCCTCCAGCGCGATCGTGGTGTGATCCGCGAGCCGGAGGGCGAGGGGCGTCAGCTCGTAGGTGTTGCCGCGGCGGGCGAGGATCGGATCCCCGAAGTGGATGCGCAGCCGTGACAGCGACGCGCTCAGCGCCGGCTGGCTCAGGCGGAGCCGCTCGGCGGCGCGCGTCACGCTGCGCTCGGTGAGCAGGGCGTCCAGCGCGATCAGCAGGTTCAGATCGAGGCGGGACATCAGCGGATAGTCGGTCACGACGGTGTGATCCTTTCCGACGAGGGTCAGGCGTTCTCACTATAACGAGCGGCGTATCGACCCAGCTTATGTCTGGGATAAGCAGAAGTACCGTTGTTTATCTGCTTTGGCGCTGCGAAACTCGAAATCGCCCCCAGAGGGCCGACGACACAGCCGCCGCCCTCATCGACAACGAAGTCTTAGAAGAGGTCAATCCGATGAAGCACTCACGCAGGAGCCGCACCGCTCGGCTCGCCTGGCTCGCCATCCCTGCTGTCGCGGGCCTTCTGCTGGCCGGCTGCTCCAGCAGCGGGTCCACCGGCAAGGAGCCCCAGACCATCACGTTCGCATTCGGTGCGACGAACGACCAGGACAAGGCCGCGTACACGAGCCTCGCCAAGTCGTTCGAGGCCGAGAACAAGGGCGTCACCGTCACCACGCAGAACCTGCCCACACAGAGCTACGGCACGACGATCGCGACCCGGGTCCAGGGCGGCAACGCCCCCGACACGTTCTACGCCGAGGGCGGCACGGGCCAGGCCCAGTCGATCCTCCCGTGGGCGAAGTCCGGACTCGTCCTCCCGCTGGACGATGCCTCGATCAAGTCGAACATGCCCGATTCGGCCAAGAGCCTGTACACGTACAACGGCAAGATCTACGGCGTACCGCTCGGCACCCAGCTGAACGGCGTCATCTACAACGACGAGCTCGCTCAGTCGATCGGCGTGAAGATCGACCCGACGACCAGCCTGGACGACATCATCGCCCAGTGCGGCAAGGCACGCGACGCCGGCAAGACCATCTACGGACTCGCCGGATCCACCTTCCAGAACAACGGCATCCTCGCGGTCGCCATCGCCACGTCGACCGTCTACGGCCCCGACAAGGACTGGAACCAGAAGCGCGCGCAGAACAAGGTCACCTTCGCCGGCACGAAGGGCTGGACGACCGCCCTCGAGTCGGTCAAGAAGATGTACGACGCCGGCTGCTTCCAGGACGGCGCGACGAGCGCCGGATTCGACGCTCTGACCAACGGCGCCTCCTCGGGCAAGATCCTCGGCTTCTTCGCTCCGAGCGGCGCGGCGCAGCAGATCATGCAGGCGGCGGGCGGCCACGTGAAGCTGATCGCGCTGCCGGTCGGTGCTCCGGACGGCACCAAGACCTACCTGTCGCTGAGCGCCGACCAGGGCGTCACGGCGAGCGCCAAGACCAAGAGCCCGAAGCTCGCGACGGACTTCCTGAGCTACATCATCTCGGACAAGGGCCAGGAGGAGTACTCCAAGCTCATCGGCACGATCCCCGTGAACGTCAACGCCAAGTCGGCCGTGCTGCCCCAGTACGCCGCCATCCAGGACGAGATCGCCAAGAACGACACGCGAGGCTACGCACCGACCGAGTGGCCGAACGCCAAGATCTACACCGACCTCGGCAACGGCGTGCAGGGCATCCTCACCGGTCAGATGACCGTCAAGCAGGTCCTCGCTCAGATGGACTCCGACTGGGGTTGATCCGGTGACCCGGGCGGCCGGTCCGACGAGGGCCGGCCGCCCGACCCGGTTGAAAGGAACGAATCGATGACGACGCAGTCAGAGGCGCGGAGAATGACGAAGCTCGAGACGCAGGTGCAGGTACCGCGCCGCACGCCGAAGAAGAAGGCGTACCAGGTGCGGCTCGGCAGCTGGTGGTGGGCGCTCCCCGCACTGGTGCTGATGCTGATCGTCATCTACGTCACCACCATCGCGGGCGGGTTCTTCGCCTTCACCAACTGGTCGGGCCTCGGCGCCTTCGACTTCGTCGGCCTTCAGAACTTCGTCAAGATCTTCCAGACGCCCGAGCTCATCGGGTCGCTGTGGAACACGCTGATCCTCGCCTTCGGCTTCCTGATCTTCACCAACGTCCTCGGGCTGCTCTTCGCCCTGGCGCTCAACCGCACGTTGAAGTCGCGCTACGTCCTCCGCACGCTGATCTTCATGCCGGTGGTCGTCAGCCCGATCGCCGTCTCGTACATCTGGAAGTTCATCTTCGACTACAACGGTCCGCTCAACCAGGCGCTGGCGGGCGTCGGCCTGCCGAAGCAGAACTGGCTCGCCGACCCGGGGCTCGCGATCTGGTGCGTGCTCGTCGTCATGATCTGGCAGAACATCGGCTTCGTCATGGTCATCTACCTGGCCGGTCTGGCCACCGTGCCGATCGAGATGGAGGAGGCCGCAGCGCTGGACGGAGCCGGCCCGTTCAGCCGCTTCCGCCTCGTCGTCCTGCCGATGATCCAGCCGTCGGTCGCGATCGCCACGACGCTGACGCTCATCCAGGGCCTGCGGGTGTTCGACCAGGTGGTCGCACTGACGGGCGGAGGCCCGGCCGGCGCCACCCAGACGCTCGCGCTGGAGGTCTACCAGCAGGCGTTCACCTACCAGCAGTTCGGATTCGGAGCCGCCCTGGCGCTCGTGCTCAGCCTCCTGATCCTGCTCTTCTCCATCGCGCAGCAGTATGCGACGCGCGACCGCTCGGCCAAGGAGGCGTGAGCCATGTTCCGGTACACGAAGAAGACCCTCGCCATCGAGATCATCGTGCTCATCGCGGCGGCGATCCTGCTGCTGCCGTTCTGGATCCTGCTGGTCGGGTCGTTGAAGACGCTCCCGGACATCCTGAGCTCGGCAGCGATCGCTCCGCCCACCAGTCCGACGTTCGACAACTTCGTCACGCTGCTCTCGCCGGCCTCCAGCTCGTCCGGCAACATCTGGGCGGGTCTCGCCTCGAGCCTCATCATCACGACGGGCAGCATCGTCCTGCTGGTCCTGCTCGGCTCGGTCGCCGCCTACGGCATCGCGCGGTCGACCAGCAAATGGAGCCGGCGCTCGTTCTACCTGTTCCTCGTCGCCATCATCCTGCCGACGCAGCTGGGGACGCTGCCGCTGTACATCGGCGCCCGGGAAGTGGGCCTGGTCGGCAACCCCTGGGGCATGATCCTGATCTACACCGGGATGCTCATGCCGCTGTCCGTGTTCCTCTACGCGAACTTCTTCCGCAACCTGACCCCGGAGTACGAGGAGGCCGCGATCATCGACGGCGCCAACCGGTACCAGGTGTTCTGGAGGGTCGTGCTCCCGCTGATGTCCCCGGCGACCGGCACCGTGGCGATCCTCGCCGGCCTGATCGTCTGGAACGACTTCTTCACCTCGCTGATCTTCCTGAACGGCACGTCGTGGCAGACCCTCCCCGTCGTCATGTACAGCTACGTCGGCTCGCTGGTCTCGCAGTGGAACCTGATCTTCTCGGTCGTCATCGTCTCGATGATCCCGATCCTGGCGTTCTACGCCTTCGCGCAGAAGAAGTTCATCCAGGGCTACGCCGGCGGGCTCAAGGGCTGATCCGCATGGAGTCCGCCGCCCGTTCCGCCCCCGACCTGGGGAACGGGACCTTCCGCAATCCCGTGCTGCCGGGCGACCGCCCCGATCCGGCGGTGCTTCGGGTGGGCGACCTGTACTACCTCACCTCCTCGTCGTTCGACGCGTCGCCGGGGCTGACGATCTGGCGCTCGCCGGACCTGGTCAACTGGACGTTCGTGACCTGCGCGCTGCAGAAGCCGCCGAGCACGGTGTTCGCGCCCGACTTCGTCGAGCACGACGGCCGGTTCTACCTCTACATCCCGTTCATCCCGAGCGCATGGTCGGAGGCGATCCGCGAGCCGCAGATCTGGGTGATCCACGCCGACAGCCCCGAGGGGCCGTGGAGCGAGCCGGTGTACACGGGCGTCGCGGGCGCCATCGATCCCGGTCACGTGATGGGGGAGGACGGCGAGCGCTACCTGTTCGTCAGCGGCATCCGGCGCTGCCGGCTGAGCCCGGACGGCCTCCGCGCGGTGACACCGCTCGAGCAGGTCTACGACGGCTGGCGCTATCCCGACGAGTGGGTCACCGAGGCGTACGCGCTGGAGGGGCCGAAGCTGTTCCGGCGCGGCGAGTGGTTCTATCTCGTCAGCGCCGTGGGCGGCACGGGAGGTCCGGCGACCGGCCACATGGTCATCGTCGCGCGGTCCCGGTCGGTGCACGGACCGTGGGAGAACGCGCCGGGCAACCCGATCGCGCGCACCTGGTCGGCCGACGAGGCCTGGTGGTCGCGCGGGCACGCGACGATCCTCGACGCACCGGACGGGTCGTGGTGGATGGTGTCGCACGGCTATGCCAACGGGTACCGCACGCTGGGGCGCCAGGCGCTGCTGGAGCCGATCGAGTGGACGGAGGACGGCTGGCCGGTGGCCTCGGCCGACGATGTCGGCGCGCCGCTGGTCAAACCGGCAGCTGCGTCTCCGACCGAGCCCGTCGCCGTCCCCGCGCCCTCCGACGACTTCGCCGCACCGGCCTGGGGCGAGCGCTGGGTCTTCGACAACCCAGGGCCCGACGAATCGGCCCGGGCGGGCTTCGGCGACGGGCTCACGCTGCGCGGCACGGGCACGTCCCCGGCCGACTCCTCGCCGCTCACGACCTGGTCGATGGACGACGCCTACGAGGTCGAGGTGGAACTCGAGGTGCGCGGCGGCGGGACGGGCGGCCTGCTCCTCTACTTCGACGACCGGATGTTCTTCGGGATGGGATGGGACGGCTCCGCGATGCAGAGCTACGCGGGCGGCATCCGCACGCACTGGCGCGAGCCGGCCGAGCCCGGCGACATCATCGAACTGCGCCTGAGGAACGACCACCACATCGTGACCGGCTGGCACCGGCGACCGGGGGAGGAGTGGACGCGTCACGGCGTCCGGTACGACACCTCCGGCGCGCACTCGGCGACGATGAACGACCTGAAGAGCCTGCGTCCCGCGCTGTTCGCGACCGGGGACGGCGACGTCGTGTTCCGCAGGTTCCGCTACCGGCCGATCGGGACGGAGGCGTCCCGATGACTGTCGACATCGACTCCCTCATCGCACGCATGACCTGGGAGCAGAAGCTCCTGCAGCTGCAGATCGTGTGGAGGCCCTCCGCGACCGAGCGGGAAGAACTCATCCGCCGCGGCATCGGCGCCACCTTCTGGCCGCCGAGCGCGGAGGAGGCGAATGCCGCCCAGCGGATCGCCGTCGAGGAGACCGAGCTGGGCATCCCTCTTCTCGTCGGGCTCGACGTGATCCACGGGCAGTTCACGATCTTCCCGACGCCGCTCGCCCAGGCGGCCGCCTTCGACCCGGCCGTCGCCGAGCTCGACGCACGCGTGTCGGCGACGGAGGCGCGCTCGGCCGGCGTCAACTGGACGTTCTCGCCGATGGCCGATGTCACCCGCGACCCGCGGTGGGGACGGGTGGTCGAGGGCTTCGGCGAGGACCCGTACCTGTCGTCGGTCCTCACCGTCGCGAAGGTGGCCGGCTATCAAGGCCGCGCCCTCGACACGGGCGACGCGCTCGCCGCCTGCCTCAAGCATTTCGTCGCCTACGGCGCCGCGGAGGCGGGCCGCGACTACAACACCACGGATGTCTCCGACCGCCGTCTCCGCGAGACCTACCTCGAGACGTTCCGGGCCGGCGTCGAGGCCGGAGCCGCGACGGTGATGGCCGCGTTCAACGCGCTGAACGGCACCCCGATGCACGCCAACCGCACCCTGCTGACCGGGGTGCTCAAGGAGGAGTGGGGCTTCGACGGCGTGGTGGTGGGCGACGCGGACGGGGTCGCACAGCTCGAGAACCACCGCGTCGTGGCCGACGAGCGTGCCGCCGTGGCCGCCGCGATCGGCGCCGGTGTCGACATCGTGATGGGCGGATCGCTCCTGGTGGATGCGGACGGAGTGGCGTTCGTCTCGCCGGACGAGCTTCCGGTCGCCCGGGTCGACGACGCGGTGCGCCGGGTCCTCCGTCTCAAGGAGCGGCTCGGCCTGTTCGAGCGGCCGTACGTGGACGCCTCCACCGCCTCCACCTCGGCCACCGAGCGATACCGCGAGCTCGCACGCCAGGCGGCGGAACGGTGCACGGTGCTGCTGACGAACGACGGCGCGCTGCCGGCTCCCGCCTCAGGACGTGTTCTGCTCGCGGGTCCGTACGCGCGCAGTCTCGACCACCTCGGCACCTGGGTGCAGCACTTCGCCTCGCCGGTGACCGAGTCGTTGGCGGATGCGCTCGCGACCGAACTCCCGCACGTGGACTGGGAGGTCGTCGACGGATGCGGGTTCTTCGAGGCGACCGACGCCGCCATCGCGCAGGCGGTCGGGCGTGCCGCGGACGCCGACCTGGTCGTCCTCGCGGTGGGCGAACCGAGCCGGATCTCCGGTGAGGCGAGCTCGCGGGCGGACATCACCCTCCCGGAGGCGCAACGGCGCCTCATCCACGCACTCGCCGACGCCGGTGCGCGCGTCGTCGTCGTTCTGGTGACCGGCCGGCCCCTGGTCGTGGAGGACTGGATCGAGCGCGTCGACGCCACCCTCTGCGTGTGGCACCTCGGCTCGGAGGCGCCGGCCGCGATCGCCAGGACCCTGTCGGGGCGGGTGAGCCCGGGAGGCCGTGTTCCGATGACATTCCCGCGCGCGGTCGGCCAGGTGCCGATCCACTACGACCACGAGCTCACCGGCCGGCCACCGCGGACCGGGGGAGCGCTGCTGGCCGCGACGCTCGCCGAGTTCACCGGTCCGAACAACACCGACGACTATTACACGTCGAAGTTCCTCGACCTCCCGCTCGGCCCGCGCTTCGACTTCGGTCACGGGCTCGCCTATACGACGTTCGCTCTCGACGGGTTCGAGGCGTCGCGGCATGTCGTCAGCCTCGCGGAGGCCGAGGCCGGCATCGACGTCACCGTGCGCGTCACGAACACCGGCGACCGCACGGGCGACGACGTCGTCATGCTGTTCGTCACGGACGAGGTCGCGTCCGTGACGCAGCCCGTGCGGCGCCTGCGCGGCTTCACCCGCGTCACCCTCGAGCCCGGCGAGTCGGTCACGGTCGCCTTCCGGATCGAGGCCGACGACCTCCGCTTCTGGGCCGACGGTGCGCACCGTGTGCTCGAGCCCGGAGACTTCACTCTCATCATCAGCGACGGCACCACGGAGCAGCGGCTCATCGTGCGTCTGGAGGAGGCGGCATGACTCTCGAACGGCTCCGCGACGTCGTGACGGGCACCGTACCGAACGCGATCATGCCGCTGTTCTGGCAGAAGGGCGGGCCGGTCGAGGTCGTGCGCGAGGAGATGGAGCGCATCGCCGACGCCGGGATCGGCGCGGTCATCCTGGAGGCGCGGCCGCACCCGGAGTTCCTCGGCGACGGCTGGTGGCGCGACGTGGACGCCGTGCTCGAGATCGCCCGGCGCCGCGGGATGACGGTGTGGTTCTTCGACGACGACACCTTCCCGACCGGTCACGCCGGCGGCGCGGTGGAGACCGCCCCTGCCGGGCTGCGCCGACGGTTCCTCACCGAGCGGCACACGGACGCCGTCGGTCCGGCGCGCGGAGCCTCCTTCATCGTCGACCGGCGGAAGTTCTGGGGGCCGGAGGCCTCGGAGGAGCCGGGCGAGCTGGTCCGCGTGCTGGCGTTCCAGCGCGCCGAGGACTCCGACGAGCTCCTCGGCGACCCGGTCGACCTCACAGACCGGATCGTCGACGGCACGCTGCACTGGGACATCCCGGACGGCTGGTGGCGCGTCTTCTTCCTCTCCGTGTCCGGCAGCGGGGGCAGCGAGCGCCACGCGCACCACATCGACTATCTGAACGCGGATTCCACGCAGCTGCTCCTCGACACGGTCTACGAGCGCATCCACGAGCGGTACGGCGACGAGTTCGGCCGCACGATCGGGGGATTCTTCAGCGACGAGCCCGGCTTCTACAACGACCCGGACACCTTCGACTTCGAGTCGCGCCTGGGCAAGCCGGTGCCGCTGCCGTGGAACGACGAGGTCGCCGCCCGGCTGTCCGACCGGCTCGGGCGCGACGCCGCCACGCTGCTCCCCTTGCTGTGGATGCCGGCAGCCGGACGCGAGCGCGAGGTGCGCTACGCCTACATGGACACGGTCTCGCGGCTGTACTCCGAGAACTTCGGCCGGCGGCTCGGCGACTGGTGCCGCGCGCACGGCGTCGAGTACATCGGTCACGTCATCGAGGACAACGGATCGCACGCGCGGCTGGGCCCCGGCATAGGGCACTACTTCCGGGCGATGGCCGGCCAGGACATGGCCGGGATCGACATCATCGGCGGCCAGGTCGTCCCCGGGTTCTCCCGCGGGCCGTTCGGCAACCTCGGCGGCGCCGCCGACGGCGAGTTCTTCCACTTCGGACTCACCAAGCTCGCCTCGTCGGCCGCGCACCTCGACCCGCTCAAGCACGGCAGGGCGATGTGCGAGACCATCGGCGCGTACGGCTGGTATGCCGGGCTGCGGCTGTTCACCTGGCTGACGAACCACCTCCTGGTGCGCGGAGTCACGCACATCGTGCCGCACGCGTTCTCACCGGCGCCGTTCCCCGACCCGGACTGCCCTCCACACTTCTACGCGCGCGGCAACAACCCGCAGTATCCGTACCAGCACCTGCTGAGCGCCTACACGAACCGGCTGAGCCACCTGCTCCAGGGTGGCGTGCATGTCGCGCCGTTCGCGGTGCTGTACCACGCGGACGCGGAGTGGCTCGGTGACGCGATGCCCAGCGAGCGGCCGCTGAGGCTGCTGATGGAGGCCCAGCTCGATGCCGACATCGTCCCTGCCGACGCCCTCCCCGCGGCCGGTGTGGACGGTTCGACGCTCTCGCTCGGCGGCGAGACGTACGACGCTCTGATCGTTCCGGGCAGCGCCTACCTTCCGTCGCACGTCGCGCGCGAGCTTCTGCGCCTCGACGACGCGGGGGTTCCCGTGGTCTTCGTCGGCTCGGTCCCGGAGGTCGCGGGCGGCGACCGCGTCGATGCGAACGCGCTGAGGCTGCGGTTCCGGCAGGTCTCGCAGAAGCGTCTCGTGGAGGCCGTCTCCGGCATGACCGACCGAGCTGTGCGGCTCGCCCACCCGGCGCCGTCGGTGCGCGTGCTGCGCCGCGACCTCGGCGACGCCGACGTGATCATGCTGGTGAACGAGTCCGTTCGGGAGGCCGTGCGCACGACGGCGACCGTCCCGCGCCCGGGCGACGCCGTCGCCTTCGACGCGGCCACCGGCACCCTTGCAGAGACCCCGGCCGTGAGCGACGGCCGGTCGACCTCCATCGGCCTCGAGCTGGAGCCCGGTCAGTCGCTTGTGCTGCTCGTCGGCTCGCCGTCGGCCTGGGACGGTCTGCCGGTCGGGCCGGCGGCCGAGCGCGGCGACGCGGTCGAGCTCGCGCCGAGGTGGGCGGTCGCCACGGCGGTGGCGGGGGAGTCGACGTACGTGGAGTGGAGCGAGCTCGACGGGCTCCGGCCGCTGAGCGACCCCGACCTCCTGCCGCGGTTCAGCGGCACGGCGCGGTACACGGCGTCATTCGACACCGGAGACGCCGCGGCCGACCACGTCCTCGACCTCGGTGACGTGTTCGAGCTCGCCAGCGTGCGCCTCAACGGTGTCGACCTCGGCACCCGGATCGCGCCGCCCTACCGCTTCGACGTGCCGGAGGGCGTGCTCCGCGGCACCAACACGATCGAGATCGACGTGACCAACACACTGGCCAAGGCGCAGCCCGACTTCTTCTCCGCGTTCGCGCAGCAGGAGCCGAGCGGGCTCCTCGGCCCCGTGACGCTCGCGACGGTGACGAGGAGAAGTGCCGTATGAGCGCCGACCGCGCCGCGTTCGAGCGCTTCTGCGACCTCTTCTACACGCGGAAGCGCGTCGCCGACGCCTTCGCGTTCCTCGTCTCCGACGACTACCGCCAGCACAATCCGGGCATCGTGGACGGCCCGGCGGCCGCAGTCGAGGCGCTCACGCCGAAGTTCGACGGCAGCCCGGAGGCGCGCTTCGAGATCCAGCGCATCCTCGTCGACGGCGACCTGGCGATGGTGCACGTGAAGGCTTCGCGACCCGGCGCCCCCGACGCCGCGGTCGCGGACATCTACCGATTCGAAGGCGGCCGGATCGTCGAGCACTGGGACGTGCTGCAGCAGGTCCCCGTGCATGCCGCCCACGACCATCCCATGTTCTGAACAGGAGAACCCATGTACGAGCTCGCACCCAACATCGAACTGCTCTTCACGGAGGCCGGCGACTACCACGACCGCGTGCGCGCCGCCGCCGCGGCAGGCTTCGGCGCGGTGGAGATGTGGGGGCCGACCGGAGTCGACGCCCCCGCGACGCCGAAAGACCTCCCCGCGCTCAAGGCCGCGCTCGAGGAGACCGGCACCAGACTGACCGCCCAGCTCTCGGAGCCGCGCACCCAGTTCATGATCCCGCCGTGGGACCACTCGGAGTTCTACCGCAAGCTCGACCAGGGCGTCGCGATCGCACAGGACCTCGGCTGCCCGCGCATCGTCGTCGGCAGCGGTACGGGGTTCGGGGGCTGGAAGCGCCAGGTGCAGCTCGACAAGCTGATCGAGATCTACCAGAAGGCCGTCGCGCAGATCGACGGGTCGGGTATCACGCTCGCGCTGGAGCCGGTCAACATCCGCGTCGACCATCCCGGCTCGCTGCTCGACCGCACGTCGGAGGCCGTCTACGTGGCGCGCGGGGTCGGCTCACCGTTCTTCGGCGTGCTCTACGACATCTACCACTCGGCCGTCGAGGGCGAGGACATGGCGGCGGAGCTCGCCAACGCGGGCGACCTCATCGCCTACGTGCAACTGGCGGATGCCCCGGGCCGCGGCGAGCCGGGCTCGGGCGACCTCGACTGGGCGGAGCGCCTCGGCATCCTCCGCGCCTCCGGGTACGACGGGCCGATCGGGCTCGAGTACTACCCGACCCAGGAGTCGGCGGCCTCCGTCGCCCTCATCCGCGAACTGGCGGCGGCCGCATGAGCCGCTATCCCGGCGCGGTCGACGTCGCCATCGTCGGCAGCGGCCCCACGGGCGCCGCGTACGCGCGCATCCTGAGCGAGGAGGCGCCGGGCGCGACCATCGCGCTGTTCGAGGTCGGCCCGACGGTCTCCGACCCGCCGGGCGCGCACGTGAAGAACATCGAGGACCCCGCCGCCCGCGCCGCGGCGCAGGAACGCTCCGAGGGTCCAGGGGCCGGCGCCGAGACCGTGAGCTCCCCGGGCGCGGTCACCTCCGGTCAGCGCCGCGGGCGTCCGGGCACCTACCTGCTCGAGGAGGGCTACCAGGCGCCGGGGGAGGACGGCATGCCCGTCGCCGCGTTCTCCAGCAACGTCGGCGGGATGGGCGCGCACTGGACGGGCGCCTGCCCGCGCCCCGGCGACAGCGAGCGCATCGCCTTCCTGCCCGACCTCGACGCCCTCCTCGACGAGGGCGACCGGCTGCTGAGCGTCACGACCGACGCGTTCGACGGCGCCCCGTTCACCGCGCTGGTGCGCGAGCGGCTCGCCGCCGCGGTCGATGACGGGCGCCCTGCCGACCGGCGCGTGCAGCGGATGCCGCTCGCGGTGCACCGCCGCGACGACGGCCGGCTGGTCTGGTCGGGCTCCGATGTGGTGTTCGGGGAGGTGACCCGGGCCAACGAGAACTTCACTCTGTACGACGAGTCGCTCGTCACGCGCGTCCTGCTGGAGGGCGGCCGGGCCGCCGGTGTCGAGGTGCGGGACCGCCGCACCGGCGAGCTCCACACCGTGCGCGCTCGCTTCGTGGTGGTCGCCGCCGACGCGTTGCGAACGCCGCAGGTGCTGTGGGCCAGCGGGATCCGCCCTGCCGCCCTCGGCCGCATGCTCAACGACCAGACGCAGGTCGTCTACGCCACGCGCATCCGCGACGCCGAGAAGGTGGCGGCGGACGAGTCGCCCCGGGGCGGATCGTCGGGCGGGCCCTCCGGCGAGGTCGGGACGGACGAGATCATCGACGGGGCGATCAGCGAGCGCAGCGGCGTCAGCTGGGTGCCCTACACCGACGAGATGCCGTTCCACGGCCAGGTGATGCAGCTCGACGCGTCGCCGATCCCGCTCGCCGACGACGACCCGGTGGTGCCGGGCTCCATCGTCGGGCTCGGGCTGTTCTGCGCCAAGGACCTCCAGTGGGACGACCGCGTGGCCTTCAGCGACGACGAGCTCGACTGGTACGGGATGCCGGCGCTCAGCATCCACTACACGCTCACCGACCGCGACCGCGCCGTGATGGAGCGGGCGGAGGCGGAGATCGTGGAGCTGGCGAAGGCGGTCGGCGATCCCATCGGCGACCGGCCGTTCACCATGCCGCTGGGCGCCTCCCTCCACTACCAGGGCAGCGTGCGGATGGGGGAGGCGGATGACGGCCGCAGCGTGTGCAGCCCCGACAGCGAGGTGTGGGAGGCGCCGGGACTTTTCGTCGCAGGCAACGGCGTCATCCCGACGGCGACGGCGTGCAACCCCACGCTGACGTCGGTCGCGCTGGCGGTGAAAGGCGCTCGCCGTATCGCGCGGGAGCTCGCAGCCACATGAATCAGCTCGGCGCTCTTGCCTTACGCACAAAAACGACATTAGTGTGTAGAAACACGGATAAAGTCAAGGAGGACTCGTGATCCCCGATCGCATCATCGAGCAGGGCACGCTTACGACCACCGGCACGCGTGCCGCGGTCGAAGTGCGCATCCCCTGGTACCGCGCACTCCCGGCGTCCTGCATCGCAGGCGCCACGCTGTCGATCGACGGCGTGCCCGCTCCGGCCGAGACCCTCCGGTGGGAGCTCAACGGCCGTGAGCGCACCTTCGCCGAGATGGCCGACGACACCGAGTCGTGGTGGTTCCCGCTCGACTCGGCGGTGCTGTCCGGCGACGTACCGGTGGCGGCGGACGGGACGGAGCACGACGTCGCGGTCGACCTCACCGTCTACATCCCGTACATCATCATCGGCGACGACGAGGTGCTCCACATCGAGGAGCACGACTCCAAGACCATGAAGGCGGTGGCGGCATGACCTCCGTATCCCCGAACACGGGAACCCCCAACCTGGGATCCCCGATCCAGGGCGTGACGCTCTACAGCTTCACGCGAGCGTTCCACGGCCGCGAATACAACCTCGAAGGGCTCATCCGCAAGGTCGCGGCCGACGGATACGGCCCGGGCCTGGAGATCATCGGCTTCTCCAGCTTCCGCGGCTTCCCGGCGATCGACGACGCGTTCGCGGGCTGGTTCCGCGACCTGGTCGCCGAGGTCGACCTCGTGCCGACGTCCCTGGCGATCAACGCCGACATCGGCATCCACCGCGACCGGCTGCTGAACCAGGACGAGCTCATCGAGTACATGCGCCGCCAGATCGAGGCCGCCGCCAAGCTTGGCTTCCCGATCGCCCGGGTGCAGATCTCCATCACCCCGGACTCGATGGCGGCGCTCGCGCCGATCGCCGAGCAGTACGGCGTCACGCTCGCGCTGGAGGTTCACGCCGACCAGTACGCCTCGCACCCGCGCATCCTCGCGCTGCGCGACCGCTACGAGGAGGTCGGCTCCCCGTTCCTCGGCTTCACGGCCGACTGGGGAGCGACCACCGTCGGGTTCGCGCCGTCGCTGCTGGAGGCCTACCGCCGTCGCGGCGCCACGGACGAGCTGCTCGGCCAGGTCGTCGAGCTCTGGAACGAGTTCTACGAGGCGGGGCCGCCCGCCGACCAGGCCGACCACGGCCAGCGCTTCGGGCGGTTCATCGGCCTCGCCGCGCAGAACGGCCGGCCGGACCTCGGCATCGACTTCGCGATCAACGGCACCGGGCTGTTCGGCCCGGCGCGCGTCGACGACTGGCTCGAGATCATGCCGTGGATCAAGCACGTGCACGGCAAGTTCTTCGGCATCGACGAGAACCACGAAGAGCCCTCGGTCCCGGTGCGCGACCTCATCGCGCTGCTGGTGCAGAACGGCTACAACGGCGCGATCTCGAGCGAGTACGAGGGCTGGCACTGGAACTACTGGCAGTCGCCGTTCGACATCATCCGCGACGAGCAGGCCGTACAGCGCTCGGCGGCGCAGAACGCCGGCAGCCGCATGGTCACCGACGCGGCCGAGGCGCGCCTCCAGCTGGCGCAGTGGCTGCCGAGCACAGAAGGAGCAAGCGCATGACCGACACTGAACCGAACGGGATCGCCGGCACCGGCATCAAGCTCGGCACCACCCTCTACTCGATGACGAGCGAGTTCGCGGCCGGGATCTACACGCCCGAGACCCTGATCGCCGCGGTCGCCGAGAACGGCATCGGCCCGGGCGTCGAGTTCAACATCGCCCAGCTGCTGCGCACGTACCCCGACGTCGACGCCGAGTTCGAGAAGCTCTGGTTCGACTCGCTCGAGAAATACGAGCTCGAGCCGAGCGCCGTCGGCACGAACCTCGACATGGGCCGTCGCAAGGACCGCGACATGACACCGGACGAGGAGCACGACTTCCTCGCCCGGCAGCTGAAGACCGCGCACACGCTCGGCTTCAAGCGGGTCGTCATCCGCTCGGCGGGCCGCGAGCTGCTGCGCAGCCTCCTGCCGCTGGCAGAGAAGTACGACCAGCGGCTCGGCTACGAGATCCACGCGCCGCAGGGCCCGAACGACCCCAAGGTGCTCGGCATCCGTGAGCTCTACGAGGAGCTCGGCAGCGACCGGCTCGGCTTCACGGCCGACTTCTCCTCCACGATGCACAGCCTGTCGCCGACCCTGCTGTCGCAGCTGGCGAAGATGGGCATGGACGAGAAGCACTTCGCGGTCATGGACGAGATCTGGCACGAGCCGACGCCGATGCACGTGCGGAATCAGAAGTTCGAGGACTATCTGACCGCAGAGGGTGTCGACCCCGTCGGCTTCGGCCCGTTCACCCGGCTGGCGTTCAACATGCACGGGCTGGTGCCGCCGGAGGAGTGGCTCGACATCATGCCGCAGATCTTCCACGTGCACGCCAAGTTCTATGACATCGACGCCGACGGGCAGGAGCCGGCGATGGACATCCCGCGCATCGTCCGCCAGTTCGTCCAGGGCGGCTACCGCGGCTACCTCTCCAGCGAGTGGGAGGGCCACGCGTTCCAGGACCTCGGAGAGGCCGATCCCATCGACCTGGTCAAGAAGCAGCACGCGCTCATGCGCCGCACCATCGAAGAAGCCGCTGCCGGTGTCCCGGCCTGATCCGCACGGAGCCCACGACATGTCAGACACCACCGCCGAAGCCACCCTCTCGGATCTCGCCGCCGAGGTCGCGCGCCTGCGCGACGAGGTCGCCGCCGCGAACCGGCTCGCCCGTCGCGCCGCCGATCGCGGCGAGATCGAGAACCTGTTCAACCGCTACATGTACCTGCACAACGCGTTCCAGGACGAGCAGATCATCCCGCTCTGGGTCAAGGAGGGCACGGAGGGCATCCGCGCCCGCTACACGAACGCGGGCCAGTACACGACGTACGAGAGCGTCATCCGGTACCACCAGGGGCGCCCCGCCCCGGCCGGCAAGCTCATCCTGCACGCCACCACCACGCCGGTGATCGAGGTGGCCGCCGACGGCGAGACCGCGAAGGGCGTCTGGCTGATGGCGGGGACCGAGTCGGGTCTCACCGACCCGGAGGTCGCCAAGGACAGCCCCGACTTCATGTACTCGCCGGGGGAGGTGCAGGGCAAGAAGGTGTGGGCGCACTGGGTCTGGTGCAAGTACGCCATCGACTTCCTCCGCCAGGACGGCGAGTGGAAGATCTGGAAGTTCCGCTGCTACGAGCTCGCCCGGGCCCCGTTCGAGGAGAACTGGGTGAGCTTCGGCGAGAAGAACCAGGCCGCCTTCGACCTCGACCTGATGTACTTCGGCGACGACGGCAAGCCCGTCTTCATGCCGCCGGCCGACGAGCCGGTGCCCAGCGAGAACCACCCGTACAGCCCGGACACGGTTCAGAAGCTCGAGCCGGTGCCTCCGGTGGCGCACGACACCTTCACCGACACCTTCAAGTAAGGGATTGAGAACATGGCAACGCACAACTCGCTCTTCGCCGACAAGGATGTCCGGCGCACCGACGACGGGATCGCCGTCTCGGTGCAACTGCCCTGGTACCGCAGCCTGTGGCTGTCGGCCGTCGACGATGTCGCGGCCACCGTCAACGGCGTCGAGATCCCGCGCGACGACCTCCGCTTCGAGCTCAACGGACGGAGCTACCGCATCGAGGAACTGCCGGAGCAGTCGGAGACGCTGTGGTTCGTCGCCGACCGTCCCGACGTCGTGATCCCGCTGGGCCATGCGCCTGCTGCCGGGGAGAAGCTCACCGTGGAGGTCGTGCTCACGATGCGCCTGCTCTACATGCAGATCATGCCCGGTGCCGACGGCGCCCCCGGCCGGTACGTGACGAACCGTGTGCCCGTCGAGCGGGAGCTGGTGCTGGCATGACGTTGCGGGTGGCGATGATCGGCTACGGCTTCATGGGGGCGGCCCACTCGGTGGGCTGGCGTCAGGCGCCGCGGGTGTTCGACCTCCCCGACACCGTCGAGATGACGGTGATCGTCGGCCGGGACGAGCAGGCGGTGTCGAAGGCTGCAGCCAAATGGGGCTGGGCGGAGCATGCGACCGACTGGCGCGAGGTGATCGCCCGCGACGACATCGACCTGGTCGACATCGTGACGCCCGGCGACTCGCACGCCGAGATCGCGATCGCGGCGCTGGAGGCCGGCAAGCACGTGCTGTGCGAGAAGCCGCTCGCGAACAGCGTCGACGAGGCCGAGGCCATGGCGGCGGCCGCCCAGCGCGCAGCCGAGCACGGCGTGCGGGCGATGGTGGGGTTCACCTACCGGCGCGTGCCCGCGGTGTCGCTGCTGCAGGATCTGATCGCGCGGGGCACGATCGGCGAGGTGCGGCAGGTGCGTGCGGCGTACCGCCAGGACTGGCTGGTCGATCCGTCGGTGCCGCTCGGCTGGCGCCTCCAGAAGGAGCACGCCGGCTCGGGAGCTCTGGGCGACATCGGTGCGCACATCGTCGACATGACGCAGTTCGTGACCGATCAGCGCGTCACGCGGGTCTCCGGGACGGTCGAGACGATCATCTCGCAGCGCCCGGTGCTCGGCGCGCGCTCCGGCTTCACCGGCAGTGCCACCGGCGATCTCGGCGACGTGACCGTCGACGACGTCGCGATCTTCACGGGGAGGCTCGACGACGGCGCACTCGTCTCGTTCGAGGCCACGCGCTTCGCGACCGGGCGCAAGAACGCCCTCACCATCGAGGTCTCGGGTTCCGAGGGTGCGCTCGCCTTCGACCTCGAGCGCCTCAACGAGCTGCGGTACTACGACCGCTCGGCCCCGTCCGAGCTCCAGGGCTTCACGACCATCCTGGTGACCGAGCCGGAGCATCCCTACGTCTCGGCCTGGTGGCCGCCCGGGCACATGCTCGGCTACGAGCACGGCTTCTCGCACCAGGTCGTCGACTTCGTGACCGCCATCTCCCACGGCACCGAGCTCGACCCGAGCTTCGACGACGGCCTGGCGGTGCAGCGCGTGCTCGCGGCGGTGGAGGCGAGCTCTGCCGACGATTCGGCGTGGGTCGCAGTGGATGCCGCGGCTTCCGTGCGCGTATAAGGGTGCAAGAGAGAGTCTCAGAGGAGGAACGACGATGACGCGTCCGATCACCCTGTTCACCGGCCAGTGGGCCGACCTGCCGTTCGAGGAGGTGGCCCGGCTCGCCGGCGAGTGGGGCTACGACGGCCTCGAGATCGCCTGCTGGGGCGACCACCTCGACGTCTCCCGCTGGGACGACGCCGACTACGTGCAGTCGCGGAAGGACATCCTGGAGCGCAACGGCCTCCAGGTGTGGACGATCTCCAACCACCTGGCCGGCCAGGCCGTCTGCGACGACCCGATCGACGAGCGCCACCGCGACATCCTCAACGACCGCGTGTGGGGCGACGGCGACCCGGAGGGTGTGCGGCAGCGCGCCGCCGAGGAGCTGAAGCTCACCGCCCGCATGGCCGCCGCACTCGGCGTGAAGACGGTGACCGGGTTCACGGGCTCCTCCATCTGGAAGGCCGTCGCCATGTTCCCGCCGGCCTCCGACGAGTGGATCGCCGCAGGCTACCGGGACTTCGCCGACCGCTTCCACCCGATCCTCGACGTCTTCGAGGAGGTCGGCGTGCGGTTCGCGCTCGAGGTGCATCCCTCCGAGATCGCCTACGACTACTGGACCGCCAAGGCGACGCTGGAGGCCATCGGTCACCGCAAGAGCTTCGGGATCAACTTCGACCCGTCGCACTTCATGTGGCAGCAGCTGGACCCGGTGGCCTTCGTGCTCGACTTCGCCGACCACATCTTCCACGTCCACGTGAAGGAGTCGATCACCAACCTCGACGGCCGCAACGGCGTGCTCGGCTCGCATCTGCCGTGGGCGAACCCGCGTCGCGGCTGGACGTTCGTGTCGACCGCGCACGGCGAGGTGCCCTGGGAGCCGATCTTCCGCGCGCTCAACTTCATCGGCTACGCCGGGCCGACCTCCGTGGAGTGGGAGGACGCCGGCATGGACCGCCTTCAGGGCGCCCCGGAGGCCATCGCCTTCGTGCGCGAGCTCAACGCCATCAACCCGCCGGAGGCTGCATTCGACGCCGCCTTTTCTACGAAGACGGAGTGAGGACAGCCCCCTCGGGCGCCCGCTGAACATCCTCGGACGCGGTGAGGGCCCGCGTCGCGAGGGCGAGGTGGGCGCGCGTCAGGTCCGTGGGGTCCGCCTCCAGCCACTCGTGGCCGCCCCACTCGCTGCAGAGGGTGCCGGCGAAGCCGGGCGCGGCGTCGCGCAGCAGCGCGCCGAGGTCGCGCAGCGGCTGGGAGACCCGGCCGTCCGCGTCGTCGAGGTCCCAGAACTTGAGGTGGAACGCGCCCACGAGCGGGAGGATGCCGCGCAGCGCCTCCGTCGTCGAGCGGCCGAAGCGGATCAGCAGGTTCATGAAGAGCGCGTGCGCAGCGGGCGGCACCGCGCCCGAGCGCAGGTGGGACACGACGGCGTCGAGCGTCTCCGGCTCCAGCCACGCGTCCGTCAGCCGTGCGAGCAGGGCGTCCGGGACACTCGGAGCGAGGGCATCGAGGTACGTGACCGGCAGCGCGGGCATGATCATGCTGGTGTCGACGAGCAGCCGGACGCGCGCATCCTCGAGTGCTGCCAGCTCGTCGATCGCCCGGGCGACCGGGGGCGAGTCCGGCGCCTGCTGCCCCTGCAGCTCCTCGTAGAGCGTGAGGTCGAGTTCGTGCAGCAGCGGCTGCATCCGGCGCAGCAGCCCGGGTCCGGCCTGCCCGATCGGCAGCCGCACGCCCTCCGCGCCGAGATCGTGCGCCGTGCGGAGCTGCGGGAGGAGGAAGGCGAGCCGTTCCTCCTCGTCGCGCCGGGTGGTCGGGGTCAGCCAGTCGTCCAGGCTGGCGCCGACGATGCCGACACGGCCGCTCGTGGCGGCGATCCGGTCCCGGAGCTCGGCGGCCTCCATCCGTGGCGTGACCGGGAACGACCTCCACAGCTGACCTGGTTCGAGCTCGATCACGCGCGCGACTCCGGAGGCCACGATTCCGACCGTGATGTCAGTGGCAGGCCGCATCGCCCGGATGACCTCGGGCGTCCAGTTGAAGGCGCTGGCAGCGAGCGTCCACGGCGTCTCGCCGGCCGACTCCAGTGTCCGCTCGCCCTCGAACTCGAGCACGAGCGGCGCATCCGGCCCGGCCGGGAGATACGGGATGAGCAGCCGGAACGACACGGCGACGGTGTGCGGGCCGGGGAGGAGCGGCCCGCGGACGCGCAGCGCGAGGCGGTCCTGGACGAACCACCAGTCGTCGCCGTCCGGCACCTCGACCGCGCATTCCCGGCCGTCGAGATGGAGGCGCACCTCCGAGACGCTCGAAAGCGGCAGGGAACGGATCCACGGCAGGCTGACGCGCACCTCGCAACCGTCCGCGGTCGCGGCCAGGGCGTCGTCGCTCAGGATGGGCAGGGCCATGGCACTCCCTTGTGTCGGCTTATGGACGTAAGTTACACGCTTACGTCAAAAACCGGAAGAAGTGCGCCCCGGCGCCGTCGTTCAGGCGGCCGCCGCCGCCTTGATCCCGTCGATCGTCGGGCGCCCGTCGGCGAACCACCGCGGGAAGGTGACCTCGAACAGCTCCTCGATCGCCAGTTCGGCGCCCCCGCGCAGGGGCTCGCGCTCGTCGCCGATCGAGCGCACGATCGACAGATCGCGCGTCGCGAGCGGCAGCGACAGCTCGTACACGCGCTGCCGCACCTCGGCGAGGAAGATTTCACCGGCCGACGACACCGCGCCGCCGACGACGATCACCGCGGGATTGAACATGTTGACGAGCGCGGCGATGGACTCGCCGATCATCCGCGCCGAGCGCTGCACGAGCGAGATCGCGAGCGCGTCGCCGTCCATCGCGGCGATCGAGACCGCTTCCGGCGTGATCGGCTCACCCCGCGCGGCCACGCCCGCGAGGATGCCGCCCGCGCCCTCCTCGAGCGCGCGCTCCGCATCCCGAACGATCGCCCAGCCGGACGCCTCCGCCTCCAGGCAGCCGACCTTGCCGCAGCGGCAGGCCGCGTTCGAGTCGCGCACGCGCACGTGGCCGATGTCGCCCGCCGCGCCGTTCGCGCCGCGGTGGATGCGGCCGTGCGAGACCAGCCCGGCGCCGATGCCGCTGCCCACCTTGCAGTAGATGAGGTCCACATTGTCGTCGCGACGGTGACTGCGCTCGGTGAGGGCGAGCAGGTTGACGTCGTTGTCGACCCAGACGGGTGCGTCGAAACGCTGCTCGAACCGGCGGCGCACGTCGAAGCCGTTCCAGCCCGGCATGATGGGCGGCGCGACCGGCGAGCCCGTCTCGAAGTCGACGGGGCCCGGCACGCCGACCGCGACCGCCCAGACCGGGCGGTCGTCGCTCTCGGCGAGGAGCCCGTCGATCATCCCGAGCGCCGTGTCGATGGTTTCGGCCGGTCCGCGGCCGATGTCCCAGGCGCAGTGCGCCTCGGAGAGCACGGTGCCGTCGAGGGAGGCCAGGCCGACCCGGATGTGCAGGGCGCCGAGCGCGCAGACGACGATCACTCCGCGGTCGGACCGGAAGCGGAGCGTGCGCGGCGCGCGGCCGCCCGACGACGGGCCGTACTCGCCGTCCTCGAGGAACCCCATCTCGATCGCCGCGTCGACCCGCTGGGCGACGACGCCGCGGCCGAGCCCGGTCAGGCGGCCGATCTCGGGCCGCGTGTCGGCCTCCCCGGTACGGACGAGATTGACCACGCGCAGCAGGCTCATGACCTCGTCGGTCTGCGCGCCGAATCGGAGTGCGGAATCCCTAGCCATGCTTGATTTTGACACAACTTCCGGGTGGAAGAGGGCGAAGCGACCCCACCTTGGGTTCTGGAAGCCGGGTCTTGGGATGCACTACGACATAAGCGACGCCGTTGCCGACCTAGGAAATCAGTCTCATTGATCCCCGGCATAGCCGATACGCGGTTCCCTGATGCGGACGCGGCCCCGAAAGTAGAGACCGGGCACTCACATTCGGCCCATCTGGAAAGGATCAAGGATGATCAAGCTTCTCTCCCATCTGTCCTATGTGGAGATCACGTCCCCGGATGTCGAGGCATCTGTGAAGTTCTACGAGGAGCAGGTCGGTCTGACCGTCGTCGACCGCGCCGACGGCTCGGTGTACCTCCGCTGCTGGGGCGACTACTACGCATACTCGGTCGTGGTCTCGCCCGGAACCGAGCCGACGCTCGCGACCATGGCCTGGCGCACGTCCAGCGCCGAGGCGCTCGAGGAGGCCGCCAAGCGCATCGAGGCGGCGGGCATCGAGGGCGAGTGGCTCGACGACGTGCCCGCCATCGGCCGCGCGTTCCGCTTCACCGGCCCGTGGGGGCACTCGATGACGCTGCACTGGGACGTCACCCGTCACCAGGCTCCCGGCCACGTGGCCTCGATCTACCCCGACCGCCCGGAGAAGCGCAGCAAGGTCGCCGGCGCCCCGCGGCAGCTCGACCACGTGACCATCGCCACGAGCGACGTCGACGCCTTCGCGGCCTGGTACAACGACGTGCTGGGGTTCCGCATCATGGCCCGCACCGTGCTCGACGAGGCCCCGATCTCGATCTTCTCGGTGCTCACCACGAACGAGAAGTCGCACGACCTCGGCGTCGTGCTGGACGGCTCGACCCGCGCCGGGCGCGTCAACCACTACGCGTTCTGGGTCGACACCTATGAGGAGCTGCTCATCGCGGCCGACACCCTCATGGAGAACGGCGTGCCGATCGAGTACGGCCCGTCCATCCACGGTATCGGCGAGCAGACGTTTCTCTACTACCGCGAGCCGTCGACCCTGCGGATCGAGCTCAACACCGGCGGCTACCGGAACTACGTCCCGGACTGGCAGCCCAACACCTGGAAGCCGTCGCTGGGGTCGAGCAACTTCTACCGCAACGGCGCCATGCCGATGTCGATGACCGAGTCGTTCCCCGCCGCCGACGGCCCGAGCGCCACGGAGGAGGGTGTCCCCGACGAGATCAAGGAGGCGCTCCTCAACCCGTACGCCGTGCAGGGTCGCGGCTGACGATGACGACACCGAGCGAGAACCCCGCCGACCTGGACCGGAACGACCCCGAGTCGGAGATCGCAGCCCGCGCCGAGGCCTACCGCAACTGGGGTCGCTGGGGCGAGGACGACGTGCTGGGCACGCTGAACTTCATCGGCGAGTCCACGCGCCGGCGCGCGGCCGCCCTGGTGCGGGAAGGCACCGCGGTGTCGCTGTCGCAGTCGTTCGACATGAACGGGCCCCAGAAGGGCTGGCGCCGGCGCACGAACCCGGTGCACACCATGCTCGACACCGGGACGGACGCCGAGCGCGGCTCCCAGGGCTTCCCGCACGGACTCGGCGGCGCCGACGACGTCATCGCGATGCCGTTGCAGTGCTCGACGCAGTGGGACGGCCTCGGTCACATCTTCGACCACGGCTTCGCCTGGAACGGACGCCGTGCAGGGGATGTCGTGACGAGCGACGGCGACCTGGTGACCGGGATCGAGCACGCTGCGTCCGCGATCGTCTCGCGCGGTGTGCTCCTCGACCTCGGCCGGCACCTCCGTCCGGAGTCGGGCGAGCTCGAGGACGGGTACGCCATCACTGCGGACGACCTGCGCTCCTGCGTGGTGGCCCAGGGCGAGACGAGCGCGGTCGGCACCGGCGACATCGTGCTGGTGCGCACCGGCCAGCTCGCGCGCGTGCGGCGCGACGGCTGGGGCGAGTACGCCGGGGGACCGGCACCCGGGCTCTCGCTCACCACCGCCGGCTGGCTCCACGACACGCAGATCGCCGCCATCGCCACCGACACCTGGGGATTCGAGGTGCGCCCGAACGAGTTCGACGTGCCGGCGTTCCAGCCGCTCCACCAGGTCGTCATCCCGAACCTGGGCCTGACGATCGGCGAGATGTGGGATCTGGACCGCTTGGCCGAGGAGTGCGCTCGGCTCGGGAGATACGATTTCCTCCTCTCGGCGCCGCCGCTCCCCATCACGGCGGCCGTCGGGTCGCCGATCAATCCGATCGCACTGCTGTAGCGGCCCTCCGGGACCCGCTGAATCAGAGAACAGAGAGGTTCTTGAAGTGACCGCTGTCACGAAGGTGGCGATCGCCGGAGCCGGCGTCGCCGGTCTGGCCGCCGCGATCCAGCTCGCCAAGGCGGGCGTCGAGGTCCATGTCTACGACTCCAAGCCGGAGCTCAGCGCTCTCGGCTCCGGCATCACGCTGCAGGGCAACGCGCTCCGGGCTTTCGACACGCTGGGCGTGTGGGACGACGTCCGGGCCGAGGGCTACTTCTTCGAGGGGCTGACCCTCCGTGCGCCCGGTCCCGACGCGCCCGTCGTGGCCGAGCTGCCCGACGTGAAGACCGGCGGCCCGGACTTCCCGGCCACCGGCGGGATGTACCGGCCCGATCTGGCGCGCATCCTTCTCCGCCACGCGGAGGCGGCCGGCGCCACCGTGTCGTTCGGCTCCTCCATCACCGGAGTGTCGCAGACCCCGGACGGCGTCTCGGTCGAGATCGGCGGACGTCCGGCGGGCACCTTCGACCTCCTGATCGGCGCCGACGGCCTCAACTCGCAGGTGCGCCGGCTGATCGGGATCGACACCGCGCCCCAGCCGACGGGGATGGGGATCTGGCGGGCGTTCGTCTCGCGGCCCTCCTCGGTCGAGCGCAGCGAGCTGTATTACGGAGGGCCGGTCTACATCGCCGGATACACGCCCACCGGTGAGGACACGATGTACGCCTTCCTCGTCGAGGCGGCTCAGGAGCGCCAGGGACTGACCGACGAGCAGGCGACCGCGATCATGATCGAGGAGTCGGCCGCGTACGGCGGCCCGTGGAACGACATCCGCGCCGACCTGGCTCAGGGAGCGCAGGTCAACTACACCTGGTTCACGCAGCACATCGTGCCCGCCCCGTGGAACCGCGGCCGTGCGGTGATCATCGGCGACGCCGCGCACAGCTGCCCGCCCACGATCGCGCAGGGCGCCGCGCAGGCCCTCGAGGACGCAGTCGTGCTGACCGAGCTGCTCGTCGCCGCCGACGCCGTGGACGACGCCTTCTGGGAGGCCTTCCACGCCCGCCGCGTGCCCCGGGCGCAGGCGGTCGTGGAGGCCTCGGTCCAGCTCGGGCAGTGGCAGATCGATCACGACCCCGATGCCGATGCCCCCGGGCTGATGTTCGGGATCGCGCACAGGATGGCGGAGCCCGCATGAGGATCGCCCGCTGGACCGACGGGACCGGCACGGTCGGCGAGGGCTTCGTCGTCGGCGACCGCGTCGTCCCGTTCCCCGACGGCCTGACGGTCGCCGAGGTGCTCGCGCGCGGGCTCGCGGAGGCGCACCGGGTGTTCGCAACCGTCACGGCGTCCGACGGCGTCGCGCTGAGTGACGTGCGGCTCCTCGCGCCCCTCGTTCCGGCATCCATCCGCGACTTCGTCGCCTTCGAGGAGCATGTGGAGGGCGTCAGCGCCTCCGTCGACGGCAAGAGCGAGGTCGTGCCCGAGTGGTACCAGGCGCCCACGTTCTACTTCACCAATCCGCACACGGTTCTCGGGCCGGGCGAGCCGGTGCTGCCTCCCGTCACGGAACGGCTGGACTTCGAGCTCGAGGTGGCGGCCGTGATCGGCGGAGCGCCCGGTGACCGCCGGGCGAACCTCACCGCCGACGAGGCGCGCGAGGTGATCTTCGGCTACACGATCATGAACGACTGGTCGGCCCGCGACCTGCAGTCGCGCGAGATGAAGGTGCGGCTCGGCCCCGCCAAGGGCAAGGATTTCGGCACCAGCCTCGGTCCCTGGATCGTCACGGCCGACGAGTTCGAACCGTTCCTCGACGACGAGGGATTCCTCGCGATCCGCGCCGAGGTCTACGTCGGCGACGAGCGCATCGGCCACGACCTGGTGTCGAACATGGGGTGGCCGTTCCCGGAGCTCGTCGCCTACGCCTCGCGCAACGCGCGGGTCGTGCCCGGCGATGTGCTCGGTTCCGGGACGACCGGCAACGGCGGCTGCCTCGCCGAACTGTGGGGCCGGCGCGGTTCGCTCGACCCGCGTCCGCTGACAGAGGGCGACACGGTGCGCATGGTGGTGGAGGGCATCGGCGAGCTGGTCGGACCGGTCGGCGCAGTCGTCCCCGCCCCTGAACTGCCGCCGGCGCGCGAGCGCTCGCGGCACCGGGCCCGCGAGGAGCGAGTGCCCCGATGACTGCCGGCTTCCTCGATGCCTTCACCCGGCTCGACGGCGCGACCGTCGTCGTGACCGGCGCCGCCCGCGGTCAGGGCGCCGCCGAGGCGCGTCTGCTCGCCGGGCTCGGCGTCCGGGTCATCGCGACCGACGTCGTCGACCCCGACGATCTCCCGGACGACCGCATCGTCTTCCGGCACCTCGACGTGACCGACGAGGAGGCGTGGGCACGGCTCGCCGGCGAGCTCGCACAGGACCTGGACGGCACCCCGCTGCACGGCCTGATCAACAACGCCGGCGTCACCCACCGAGCCGGCATCGGGCACACCGACCGCGCCGACTGGGATCGGGTGCTCGCGGTCAACCTGACCGGTCCGATGCTCGGGATGCGCGCGCTCGCGCCGCTCATGGGCGACGGCTCGTCGATCGTCAACGTCGGCTCGGTCGCCGGGCTCACCGGTCACTACACGGCCGCGTACACGGCCTCCAAGTGGGGTCTGCGCGGGCTGTCCCGGGTCGCGGCCACCGAGTACGGCCCCCGCGGCATCCGGGTGAACACCATCCATCCCGGCTTCATCGAGACGGACATGACCGCCGATGCGCCGGCGGCGATGCGGGAGGCGCAGCTCGAGCTGACGCCGCTCGGACGCCTGGGGGTGGCCGACGACGTCGCCGGGCTCGCCGTCTACCTGATGTCCGACGCGTCGCGGTACCTCTCCGGCGCCGACCTCCCCGTCGATGGAGGGTTCGCCTCCTCCGCCGGCGCCAAGCACCTCGCCGACCGCATCGCGGCCGGCGCGCAGCACGTCTCGCAGTAACGAAGGAGCATCCCGTGTTCATGTACTTCCCGACCAACTACGTCTGGAGCCTCGCCGTCGTCGCCACCCTCAACAACGGCGGCTTCATCGACGAGGTCGACCGGGCGTGCAAGCCGGTGCTGCTCGCGTCGCAGAACGGCGACGACGCCGGGACCGCCGAGCTCTACGCCTCCTGGGCGGCCGTCGCCGACCGCCTCGTCGCGAAGGCGCAGGCGGACGAGGCCGCGGGCCGGCGGATCGGTGCGGGGGAGACGTTCTACCGGGCGTCGCTGTACACCTCCCAGGCCGAGCGCCTGCAGTCCCCGCGATGGGAGGGACGGAACGCGGCGTACCAGAAGTCGATCGACCTGCTCCTGAAGCACGTCGAGCTGAGCCGCGTCCCGGTGACCCGCGTGGAGGTCCCGTACGAGGACTCGTCGCTGCCGGGCTACTTCTACCGGGCGCCCGGCGCCGGACCGCATCCCGTGATCATCCAGTGGAACGGTCTCGATTCGACCAAGGAGATGATGTACTACTCCGGGTTCCCGCGGATGCTCGCCGAGCGCGGCATCTCGACCCTGATGATCGACACGCCCGGCTCGGGCGAGGCGCTGCGCCTGCGCGGACTGACCGCCCGTCACGACACCGAGGTGTGGGCGGCCGCGATCGTCGACTGGATCGAGGAGCATGCCGGCGAGCTGGATGCGGATGTCGACCGCATCGGCATCGTCGGCTGGTCGCTCGGCGGGTACTACGCCCCGCGCGCCGCCGCCTTCGAGAAGCGGCTGAAGCTCGCGGTCGCCTGGGGAGCGAACCACGACTGGGCCGCCGTGCAGGAGGCACGCCGCAACCGCGAGGGCGAGAACCCGGTGCCGCACTACTGGGACCACGTGTTCTGGGTCTGGGGCGTCGACTCGATGGAGGCCTTCATCGAGAAGACCCAGGGGATGCACCTGAACGGTGTCGCGGAGCAGATCACCGTCCCCCTGCTGATCACGCACGGCGCCGGCGACCGGCAGATCCCGGTGCGGTACGCCCACGAGACCTTCGATCAGGCCGTGAACAGCCCGCGCCGCGAGCTCCGCATCTTCGACGACCCGGAAGGCGGCACCGAGCACATCTCGATCGACAACATGCCGTACGTCGCGGGCATCATCGCCGACTGGGTCGCCGAGACGTTCGCGACGGCTGAGACGACTGAGACGTTGGCCACCCCCGAGGAGGCCCTCGAGCATGCGGACTGACGTCGCCATCATCGGAGCGGGCCCCGCGGGTCTTCTGCTGGGCCACATCCTGCAGCGGGCCGGGATCGGGTTCGTCATCCTGGAGCAGAAGAGCCGCGAGTACGTCCTGAGCCGCATCCGGGCGGGCGTGCTCGAGCAGGGCTCGGTCGACATCCTCGGCGAGCTGGGCCTGGATGCGGACCTCGCGGCGCGCGGTCTCACGCACCACGGCATCTACCTGCAGTACGAGGGGCGCCGTCATCACGTCGACTTCGTCGACCTGATCGGACGCACCGTCACGGTCTACGGGCAGCAGGCCCTCGTGGCGCACCTGCTCGCCGAGCACGACCGGCTCGGCTCGGACGTCCGCTTCGATGTCGAGGGCGTCGCACCCCACGACGTCGACTCGGATGCTCCGTACGTCCTGACGGCCGAGGGCGAGCGGATCGACTGCGACCTCATCGTCGGAGCGGACGGCTACCACGGCGTCTGCCGCGCGGCCATCCCGGGCGTCACCGCGCTCGAGCGCGGCTATCCGTACGCGTGGCTCGGCATCCTCGCCGATGTCGCGCCCTCGACGGACGACCTCATCTACGCGCTCCACCCGGACGGCTTCGCCATGCACTCGATGCGGTCCCCGGAGGTGTCCCGGCTCTACCTGCAGGTGGACCCGTCCGAGCCGATCGACGAGTGGCCCGACGACAGGATCTGGGAGCAGCTCCAGAAGCGGCTCGGCGTCGAGGGCTGGACGCTGCACGAGGGCACGATCACCGAGAAGTCGATCACCCCGATGCGCAGCTTCGTGGCGTCGACGCTGCAGCACGGGCGGCTCTTCCTCGCGGGCGATGCCGGCCACATCGTGCCCCCGACCGGCGCGAAGGGGCTCAACTCCGCCATCGCCGACGTCGCCCTGCTGGGGCGGTCGATCACCGCGCGGTACCGCGGCGACGGCGCTGCGCTGACCCGGTACAGTGCGTCGGCGCTGGCGAGGCAGTGGAAGGTGCAGCAGTTCTCCCAGTGGATGACGGAGATGCTGCACGTGCACCCCGAGATCACCGACGACTCCGCTCGCGCCTTCCGCTATCGCAGCCAGGTGGGCCAGCTGGAGTACACGACCGGTTCCCGTCACGCTCAGGCCGCGCTCGCCGAGCAGTACGCGGGCCTTCCCTTCTGAGGTGGAACGATGACCGAGATCAGCCAGGAACAGATCAGCCGGGAGATCGCCGAAGCGCAGGCAGCCGCCGCAGCCGCAGGTTCTCTGCCCGCGCATCCTCTGCGCGACTTCGCGCCGTATCGCAGCTCCATCCTGCGTCACCCCACGCACGAGCTGGTCCGCGCCGACCCCGAGGAGATCGAGCTCGTCTCACCGGCGTTCGGCCACTCCGATGTCGCGCCGGAGGAGAGCGACCTGACCGTCCAGCACAGCGGAGAGCCGCTGGGGGAGCGCATCATCGTGGCCGGCCGGGTGCTCGACGGCGACGGCCGGCCGGTGCGCGGCCAGCTGATCGAGGTGTGGCAGGCGAACGCGTCCGGCCGCTACGTGCACAAGCGGGACCAGCATCCCGCGCCACTCGATCCGAACTTCACGGGCGTCGGCCGGGCGATCACCGGCGACGACGGCTCGTACCGGTTCGTGACCATCAAGCCGGGTCCGTACCCGTGGAAGAATCACCGGAACGCGTGGCGCCCGGCGCACATCCACTTCTCGCTGTTCGGGTCGGCCTTCACCCAGCGGCTGGTCACGCAGATGTACTTCCCGACCGACCCGCTGTTCGCGCTGGACCCGATCTACCAGTCCATCGTCGATCCGGCCGCCCGCGAGCGGCTCAAGGCGCGTTACGATCACGACCTGAGCGTGCCGGAGTGGGCGATGGGCTACCGCTGGGACATCGTGCTGACCGGCAGCACGGCGACCTGGATGGAGCCGGAGGAGGGCGAGCATGCCTGAGAGCGAGGAGACCGGCACCGGCTTCGGCCAGACCCCGTCCCAGACGGTCGGTCCGTTCTTCGGCTACGCGCTGCCGTACGACGGCGGACCGGATGTCGCGTCGCGCGCCGACCCCGCCTCCATCCGCCTGCACGGCACGGTCTACGACGGCGCGGGCGAGCCGGTCCCCGACGCGATCCTCGAGATCTGGGGGCCGGATGCGTCGGGCCGCCCGATCCGGGAACGCGGCAGCCTGCACCGCGACGGCTACACGGTGACCGGTTTCGGCCGGGCCGCCGTCGACCGCGAGGGACACTACACGTTCACGACCGTGCTGCCGGGAGCGTCGGGCCCGGGGCGCGCTCCCTACCTCCTGGTGACGGTCTTCGCGCGCGGCCTGCTGCACCACCTCTTCACGCGCGCCTACTTCGCGGCCGATGACCCGTTCCTGGCGAGCGTTCCGGCCGACCGTCGGGGCACCCTGATCGTCGAGCAGGACGGTGACCGCAGCTACCGGTTCGACATCCGCCTGCAGGGCGACGGGGAGACCGTGTTCCTGGACTTCATCGGAGACGGCCGTGGCTGACGCGTTCGACTGGGGACTGCTCGAGCCGGCCGGCGCGACCGGCGCGGTGGTCTCCGACGATCGCATCCTCGCCGCGATGGTCGAGCTGGAACGCGCCCACTTCACCGCCTGGAGCAGCCTGCTCGACGTGGAGACGACCGCTTCGCTGGACGTCGAGTCGCTCGACCGGGAGGCGCTGCTGAAGGAGTCACGCCGCTCCGGGGTGCCCGTCGTCGGTCTGGCGCAGGCGCTGCGGGAGCAGGGCGGGACCCTGGTGCACCAGGGGATGACGAGTCAGGACGTCCTCGACTCGGCGCTCATGATGGTGTCGCGCGACGCGCTGACCGTCGCGCGGGAGGCACTGACGGCGGCGGGACGACGGTTCGCGGCGCTCGCCCGCGAGCACCGCGGCACCCCCTTCACGGTCCGCACCCTGACGCAGGAGGCGGAGGCCACGACGCTCGGCGCGGTGATCGGCGGGTGGCTGGATGCCGTCTCGTCGGCCATCGAGACCGTCGACTCGGTCGTGTTCCCGCTCCAGCTCGGCGGCGCCATCGGGGACGGTGACGCCTTCGCCCGGCTCTCGGGCCGTCCGGACGCCGTTGCGATCCTGCGGCGGCGCATCTCTGCCATCCTTGGTCTCGCGGACCCGGGGCGCGTCTGGCACACCGATCGTTCGCCGGTCCTGGCCGTGACGCGCGCCGCCGCGAGCGTCTGCTCCGCGGGCGGAAGGGTCGGACGCGACCTCGGGCTGCTCGCGCGCGACGACGTCGCCACGCCGCTGCACGGTGGCGCATCGTCCGCCATGCCGCACAAGAAGAACCCGGTGGACGCGGTGCTCCTGGTCGCGAACGGGCTCCGCGTCAGCGGACCGCTCGGCGTGGTGCAGACGGCGTCCCTCAGCTACGACGCGCGCCCGGCAGGGGAGTGGCACGCCGAATGGCAGGCCTGGCGGGAGACGCTGCGGCTGGCCGCCGAGAGCGCGTCGCTCCTGGAGCACGCGGCAGGCGACCTCGTCATTCAGACGCGGCGGGCGCCGGTGACGCCGGCCTCCGCTCCGCGTGGATCGCACGAGGTGGATGCGGCCGTCGCCAGGTTCGAGCGGCTGCAGGAAGGGGATGCCTCATGACGCCGACCCGGTTGCGAGGGTCCATGGTGCCGGCCGCGCCGACCTCGGCCGCCGCGCCGCTCCTCGTCCTCCTCCCGTCGCTGGGCACGACCACGGAGCTCTGGGATGGCGTCGTCGCCCGACTGGCCGCGCGAGACGGTCGGCCGCGCATCCTGCGGGTCGACCTGCCCGGTCACGGCGCGTCGCCGGCCGCGCGGGACGGGTTCACGGTCGCCGACCTCGCCCGCGGGGTCCTCGACGTCGTCGACGAGGTCGGCGGCGGTGCGTTCCACGTCGCGGGCGACTCGCTGGGCGGCGCGGTCGCCCTCGAACTGGCGATCGAGGTGCCGGAGCGCGTGCGCAGTCTGACGATGTTCTGCTCCGGTGCGGCGATCGGCACCGCGGAAGGCTGGGCGGACCGCGCGGCCCAGGTCCGCGCCGCGGGGACCGCGTCGGTCGTCGCCGGGAGCGCCGAGCGATGGTTCGCGCCGGGATACCTCGAGACGCATCCGGACGGGCCCGGCGGTCGCGCGCTGCGCACCCTGGTCGACGTCGACGACGAGTCCTACGCCCTGTGCTGCGAGGCGCTCGCCGCCTTCGACCGGCGTGCCGACCTCGGTGGCGTCACCGCGCCCTCCCTCCTCGTCGCCGGCGCTCACGACGCCGTCACCACACCCGCGCTCATGCGCGAACTCGCCGACGGCATCCCGGGCGCGCGGTTCGTCGAACTGCCGGACGCCGCCCACCTCATCCCGCTGGAGGATCCGGACGCGTCCGCCGGGCTGCTCGCCGCGGCCGTCGATCGGCCGGATGCGGCCGCCACCGGGATGCGGGTGCGCCGCGAGGTGCTCGGCGACGCGCACGTCGACCGCGCGAACGCCGCGATCACACCCGAGACCGCCGCCTTCCAGGACTTCATCACCCGGTACGCCTGGGGTGAAGTCTGGGCGCGCCCGCAGCTGACGCGGCAGCAGCGCTCGATCGCGACCCTCGCCAGCCTGGTCACCGGCGGCCACGAGAACGAGTTCCGGATGCACGTGCGGGCCGCGCTGCGCAACGGACTGAGCCGGACAGAGATCGCGGAGGTGGTGCACCACACCGCGCTATACGCCGGGCTCCCGGCGGCGAACAGCGCGATGGCCGTGCTGCGCGACGTGCTCGCTGAGGCAGATCACACGGAGGAATCGAATGGATAAGACCTACGCGTCCGCCGCCGAGGCGGTCGCCGACATCCCGGACGGAGCGTCCCTCGCGGTCGGCGGCTTCGGTCTCTCCGGTGTACCGATCGTGACCATCCGGGCCCTTCTCGACCGCGGGGTCGGCGGTCTCGAGGTGGTCAGCAACAATTGCGGCGTCGACGGCTGGGGGCTGGGCGAGCTGCTCGCCGCCGGGCGCATCCGCCGCGTGATCGCCAGCTACATCGGCGAGAACAAGGAGTTCGCCCGCCAGTACCTCGGCGGCGAGGTGGAGGTTGAGCTCACGCCGCAGGGAACGCTCGCCGAGCGTCTGCGCGCGGGAGGCGTCGGGATCCCCGCGTTCTTCACCGCCACCGGTGCGGGCACCGCCGTGTCCGACGGAGGGATGCCCATCCGGTACGCCCCGGACGGCTCGGTCGCGGAAGCGAGCGGCCCCAAGGAGCTGCGCCCGTTCGACGTCTTCGGCCCGACGCGCGAGTACGTGCTGGAGACCGCCATCCGCACCGACTTCGCCCTGGTGCGTGCGGCGGTCGGCGACCGGCACGGCAACCTCCGCTTCGAGAAGTCGACCCGCAACTTCAACCCGCTGGCCGCCATGGCGGGCCGCATCACGATCGCCGAGGTGGACGAGCTGGTCGAGCCCGGCGTGCTGGGCCCCGACGACATCCACCTCCCCGGCATCTACGTGGACCGCGTCATCGCGCTCACCCCGGAGCAGTCCGCCGACCTGCCGATCGAGAAGGTCACCGTCCGTCCCCGATCCGAAGGAGCCTGACATGGCACGCAGCCGCGACGAGATGGCCGCCCGCGCAGCCCGGGAGCTGGAGGACGGCTCCTACGTCAATCTGGGGATCGGACTGCCGACGCTCATCCCGAACCACCTGCCCGACGGTGTGCACGTCGTGCTGCACTCGGAGAACGGCATCCTCGGCGTCGGCCCGTACCCGTGGGAGGGCGAGGAGGACCCGAAGCTCATCAACGCGGGCAAGGAGACGGTCACGGTCCTTCCGGGCGCGAGCTACTTCGACTCGGCCACCAGCTTCGGGATGATCCGCGGCGGCCGCATCGCCACCGCGGTGCTCGGAGCCATGCAGGTCTCGTCGGCGGGCGACATCGCCAACTGGGCGGTGCCCGGCAAGATGGTCAAGGGGATGGGCGGGGCCATGGATCTCGTCAATGGCGCCGAGCGGGTCATCGTGGTGATGGAGCACGTCGCGAAGGACGGCTCTCCCAAGCTCGTCGAGCGGTGCACGCTCCCGCTCACCGGGCGGGGCTGTGTCGACCGCGTCATCACCGACCTCGCGGTGATCGACGTCACCGCCGACGGCCTCGTGCTCCGGGAGCTGGCGCCCGGCGTGACCGAGCAGCAGGTGGTCGAGGCGACCGGCGCCCCGCTCGCCGTCGCCTTGGAGGCGGTCGATGCCTGAGCTGCGCGAGGCCGTGATCTGCTCGCCCCTCCGCACGCCGGTCGGGCGGATGGGCGGAGCGCTCGCATCCGTGCCCGCGCTCGACCTGGCCGAGACCGTCCTGCGGGCGCTTGTCCAGCGCACCGGCATCGACCCCGCCGAGGTGGAGGGGGTGATCGGCTCGCAGGGTTACCCGACGATGGAGGCGCCCGCGTTCGGACGGGTCGCCGCCCTGAACGCGGGCTTCCCGGTGACGACGACCGGCTACCAGCTGGACCGCCGCTGCGGTTCGGGCCTCCAGGCCGTGATCAACGCGGCGATGGAGGTCCAGACCGGCGCCAGCGAGGTGCTCATCGCCCTCGGCGCCGAGTCCATGTCGAACGCCCCGCTGTACACCGAGCAGGGGCGCCGTGGCGTGCCGGCCGGCGGCCTCCTGCTGCACGACGCCCTGGCCCGCGGGCGGGAGACCGTCGGCGGCCGCGACTTCCCGACGCCGGAGGGGAACGTCGGCTCGGCGGAGGAGCTCCGCCGCGAGTACGGCATCCCCCGTGAGGCTCAGGACGCGTTCGCGCTGCGCTCCCACCAGCGCGCCGTCGCCGCCCAGGAGTCCGGCGCCTTCGACGCCGAGCTCGTGCCCGTGACCGTGCGCGGCAGGCGCGGTGACGTCGTCGTGGACCGCGACGAGCATCCCCGGGCCGATACGACGCTGGAGGCGCTGGCCGGGCTGCGCCCCATCCTGGGCCGTGACGACCCCGACGCGACGGTGACCGCGGGCAACTCGAGCGGCCAGAACGACGCCGCCGCTGCGGCGATCGTGACCACGCCCGAGCGCGCCCGGGAGCTCGGGCTGGTTCCCGTGCTCCGCCTCCGTTCGTGGGCGGTCGCCGGCAACGACCCGCGTGTGTTCGGGGTCGCGCCCGTGCCGGCCGCGAACCGTGCGCTGCAGCGCGCCGGCATCACCTGGTCAGACGTCGACGTCATCGAGCTGAACGAAGCGTTCGCCGTGCAGGTGCTGGCGTGCCTCGCCGACTGGGGGATCGACGCGGAGGACCCCCGGCTCAACCCGCGCGGCAGCGGCATCTCGATCGGCCACCCGATCGGAGCCACCGGCCTGCGGATGCTCGCGACGCTCGCGCACGAGCTCCCGGCCCTCGACGCCTCGCTTGCGGTGGAGACGATGTGCATCGGCGGTGGGCAGGCGCTCGCCGCGGTGTTCGAGCGCGTCTGACCGCCCTCCGGCGTCTGCCCGTCGCAACGCGCTCGCGATCGTGACCGATGACTGGTCGACTGGACTCGTGGCCCGGTGTCGGGAGTCCGCAGACCGCCGTACGCTTCACGTGTGAGTGGGCTGGAGCCACGGAAGAGGCGGGGTCTGCGCAGCTCGCGGAAGAGGGCCCTCGTTCCGCGGCACATCCCGAGCGAGGTCGTGCCCGTGCCGGTCGAGGATGTGGAGGACTTCGTCCGCGACGCGCTGCGGGGGACCAGCCTGCGGGACCCGTTCGCGCAGATTCTGGGCGGCTACGCGCTCTTCGCGCCGCAGCTGCGCTTCGTTCCGGTGGACGAGACCCATACGCGTGTGGAGTTCGACGCGGTCGGACGGGTCGCCGGCGCCGAGGCGCTCATGTACACCCGCCGTCTCGGCGAGATCGACCGCTTCTTCGTCGCGCTCCGCGACGAGCTGGACCGCCGCGAGCAGAGGCGTCGCCCGCCCGCAGGAGAACGGGCGATCGAGGATGGTGTCTGAGCGCTTGCGGGGTGTACGACATCTAGGTCGCCGCTCACCGAACGGGGCAGGAGCGGGGCTGTCCCCTACGCTTCCGCCGCGCGGTCGCTGGTGCGGCCCGAGCCGCGCTTGCGCACCTCCCGCAGCACGATCTGCTCGGGGCAGACGGTCGAGAGGAAGTCGCCCACAGACAGCGCCAGCCGATCGCTCACCAGCGAGTACAGGATGCGGTTCGCGTCCCGGCGCTCGGTGACGAGCCCTGCCTGGCGCAGTACGCTCAGATGGCGCGAGATGGTCGGGCCCGTCGCGTTGAACCGTGCGGCGATCTCACCGGCGGCGAGTTCGCCGTCCTTGAGGTCTTGGAGGATCTGCCGCCGGGTCGGATGTGCGAGAGCGGCGAAGATCTCGGTCGCACTGTCTGTCATGGTTGCAATATAGCACTATTGCTAGATACAGTTTAGCTTCGTTGCTAATAAGCGAAGGAGCAGAACGTGCGCATAGCCATCACCGGGGGCACCGGATTCGTCGGGCGCCATCTCGCCGCGAGGCTCGACCCCGCCGACGTCGTCGTGGTCTCGCGCCGCACAGGAGTGTCGATCACCGATGTGGATGCGTTGGCCGCTGCCTTCGCCGGCTGCGATGCTGTCGCCCACTGCGCCGGAATCAACCGTGAACTGGGCGACCAGACGTTCGAGCGCGTCCATGTCGAGGGCACCCGAGCGGTCGTCGAAGCGGCCCGACTCGCCGGCGTGAAGCGCATCGTGATGGTCAGCTTCCTGCGAGCACGCCCCGATTCGGGATCCGGCTACCACGACACCAAATGGGCGGCGGAAGAGTTGGTGCGCGAATCCGGCATCGATCACACGATCCTGAAGTGCGGCATGATCTACGGGCCGGGCGACCACATGGTGAACCATGTCGCCCGCGCCGTGCGCACCGTGCCGATGTTCGCGACCGTCGGATTCCGCGAGCGCACCGTCCGGCCGCTACCCGTCGACGATGCGGTCGACGTCCTGATCGCAGCTCTCGAGGGGCGAGTTCCGGAGTCGACTGTCGCCGTCATGGGCGCGGATGAGATGACGCTCGGCGAGGCAGTCCGTCGAATCGCTCGAGTCGCGGAACGTCGCCCGGTCTTCTTCCCTGCACCCGTCTGGACGATCAAAGCTCTCGCCCGGCTCACGGAATGGACGATGGTCGTCCCCCTCGTGGCGAAAGCGCAGGCGCGCATGCTGGACGAAGGCGTGAGCGAACCTGCGCCGTTCGCACCGGAGCTGCCCGTCGGCCTCCGTCCGTCACGGCCCTTCGACGACGAGAGCATTCGAGTCGCGCTCCCGGTCGGCCGTTTCGGGGTCGACGACCTCCGGGTCGTCGGTTGGTCGGCCCGGCGACGCTGAGCTTCGGCGCGCGGGCTCCTAGAGCCCCTCGGCCACTGCCGCCGCCGCGTGCAGCCACGCGCGCCGAGTGCGCGGCGCCAGGGTCTCGAACGACAGTCGCCCGCCGTGCATCTCCGGGTCGAACGGGATGGTGACAGCGCGCCGGGCCAGCGGCTCGAAGCCCGCGGCGACGCGGCGCGCGTCGGAGGCGGGACCGGTCCGCTCGGACTGCGAGACGATCACGACGGCGTCGCGCGCCAGCCGGGCTGACTTCGCATCGCGCTGCAGCAGAGCCTCCAGGAGGAGCGCACCAGCCTCGGCGTGCTCGCCGAGCGCGGTCGTCGCGATGACGAGCTGATCGGTGTGGTCGATCATCCGCAGCCACCGTTCGGCCGACTCGTCGTTGCCGCTGTCGATGATCACGAGGCGGTAGAACTTGGTCGCGACGGTGTGAAGGCGGTCGAAGTCCGCGCTCGAGATCCGCTGCTCCGTCGCGAGCATCGTCGGGTTCGAACGCAGCACGTCGTACTTGTCGGCGTTCTGGTGGTGGACGTAGTGCCCGATGTCGGCGGTGCGGGCGCCGGCCGACAGCAGGGCGTCCGCGGCGGGCAGCAGCGACTGGACGGTGGAGTCGTGGTCGTCCTTCTCGGTGCGCCAGCCCAGCGTGCCACGGGTCTCGTTGTTGTCCCACGCGAGCACGCCCGAGCCTCCGTTGCGGGCGAAGACGGCCGCCAGCAGCGCCGTCGTCGGCGTCTTGTTCGCGCCGCCCTTGCCGTTGACGATCGCGATGGTGCGCGGTCCCGCCCAGTGGCGGCTGACCGCGTCGAGTTCGGCCCGCTCGCGCAGCTCGGCGGCCGAGGGCGAGAGCGGGAGTCCGGCGCGGGCAAGCGCTCCACGCACGCCCTGCCGGGCGCGGTCGGCCCGCGGGCGCTCCGTGTAGAGGAACGATTCGCGGGCGGGGACGTCACGCGAGGGCGCCGGCACCGGGTCTGCCGCTGCGGCCGCGGAGAGCGCCTCCTCGTCGCCGATGCTGCCGTCGGGATGAACGGCGAGGAGCCAGTCCCCCTCCTCGTCGGAGACGGTGAGCCGCACCGGGTGGCCGGCGGAGGCGGCGATCTCGCCGACTCGGGTGAGCACGGTCTCGCGCAGGCGCTCGGTGCTCTGCTCGGCGAAGCCCTCCCGGGCTCCGTCGACGATCAGTTCGCCGGTCGCATCCGGGGAGAATCGCGCGCTGAGCTGCGGCGACGACGATAGCTGGGGGGTCACGGTGGTTCCTTCCGCGGTCCGTGCAGCGTGACGGCGCAGACCGACCATCGACGGTAGACGCGCTTCCGGCGATCGTCCAGTCGGGCTCAGCCGTTTGTCAGCGAGGACCTGTCGCGTCCGCTCGGAGCGCGGTGCCGGTGCGCGGGCGGACTCGGGCGAGCACTCGGCCGCTGATCCGTTTGCAGCGCGAACAACGGGGGACAAGCACGCTCCAAAAGCTTCGTGCGCTAACTACCTGTCGGCCTTACTGTCGGGGTGCCGGTCGAGGACGATTCGCCGAGGAGGGAGAATCCATGCGATGCCCGCGCTGCCGCGCCCAGATGATGCGCTGGCGGAACTCGTTCTATGGTGTCGGCCTTGCCGTGCACGAGTTCGCTTACGACTGCCCGGAGTGCGGCTACCTGCAGTTCGCGCCGCCGACCTCGGAGGAGGAGGAGGCCGAGGACCAGCCGCAGGCGCCGGAGCACCGGTCGGGTCTGAGCCGTGTCCTCCAGCTCATCGGGGGCAGACGTTGATGCTTACGCATCGGGACGGGAACGCCGATAACAGTGGGAGGCCGGGCGCATGGCCGATCTCGAGCCACGGCTCCAGCACGGCTCCGCTCTGCGCGGCCTTATCGAGGAAGTGAGGTTGACGTGCCCCATCTGACGCTGTTGAACCGGATGCGCGAGCTGGACGAGTCGGCGGTGGGCGAGTGGGCCGCGCGACTGGACTCCGCCCGGAGCGAGGACGAGACCAGGACCGCCCTCGCCGGACTGCTTGCCGAGAGCGCCGCCCGTGCGCAGGCGGAGAACGCCGTGCGGCGGTGGCTGCCGCGCGGCGAGTCGGCGTCGCGACCTGAGGTGGTTCCCCTTGCGGTGTCGCGCGCGGTGCGGCGCATGAAGACGCCGGCCTACGTGCAAGGCAGGCTGATGGATGTCCTCGAATCGAACAGTCAGGCGCGGTCGCTGACCGACTGCTTCGAGCCGGGGACGAACCTGGCCCTCTCCATCTTCCTGAGCGAAGCGATCAAGGAGCTGGGCGGCGACTGGGAGGCGGTGACCGCCTCGATGGCCCGGTACCTCCTGTATCGGGCGGAACGCGAGCCCGCGGACCGCGGCCTGCAGGCGCTGGTCGGCGAACTGGCTGTGCGCAGCGCCCGCTTCCGGCGGTTGTGGGCGGAGGAGATTCCGGCGCCGCAGCGGTCGAGCATCGGGGAGTGGCGGCATCCCATCGTCGGTCAGCTTCGGCTGACCCGGGAGAAGACGCTGATCGAGGGCACCGACGGGATGATGCTCGTGGTGTACCGGGCCGATCCGGGCAGCCTGTCGGAGGTCGCGCTGGACCTCCTCGAGACGCTGCGCATGTAAGAAATTCTTGACACGCTGTCACCTCTGCTTTACTCTCAGAATGTCTGGAAAATTTGACATGCGAGGTGTCCGGTGTCGTTCGACGAGAAGAATTCCTGGGTGTTCCTGGTGACCGCGGTCATCGGTTACGCGACCTATCTGATCCTGCTGGCGGCGCACGGCGCCGAGTCGTACGTGCCGTTGCTGCTGTGGACGGTCGGCGGCGCGATCGTGATCAACATCGCGGCGAGCATCGTGCTGGGGATCACCAACCCGAAGGACGCGGACAAGCGCGATCAGCGCGACCGCGAGGTCTACGCGTTCGGCGAGCGCATCGGCGGCGCCTTCGTGGTGCTCGGAGCGGTCGCGGCGCTGGTGCTTTCGCTGCTGGAGGTGCCCTGGTTCTGGATCGCCAACGCGATCTACCTGGCATTCGTGCTCTCCGCCGTGGTCGGATCCATCGCGCGCCTGGTCGCATATCGACGCGGGATGCCCGCATGGTGAAGCCGACCCGTGTCACGAATTCCCTTCGCGCGTTGCGCTTCGCGGCCGGCGAGATGACCCAGGCGGAACTCGCCGACCGGGTCGGCGTCACACGGCAGACCATCATCGCCATCGAGCAGGGGCGTTATTCGCCTTCGCTCGAGATGGCGTTCCAGCTCGCGCGGGTGTTCGGGGTGCCGCTCGATGACGTCTTCCACTACCCCGAGGACTGAGATGCAGGCGATGAACGAGACGACCAAGCAGCAGCAGATGCGCGCGGTGACCCAGGATGCGTACGGGCCGCCCAGCGTCCTGACGGTGGAGAGCATCCCCGTGCCCGTCCCGGGGGAGGGGGAGGTGCTCGTCCGGGTCCGCGCCGCCGGAATCGACGCCGGCACCTGGCACCTCACGACCGGGCGCCCGTACATGATGCGGGCGATCGGATTCGGCTGGAGCGGCCCCAAGGCGCGGGTGCGCGGCCTCGGCTTCTCCGGTGTCGTGGAGGCCGTGGGCGGCACGGCATCCGGATCCGGTTCTGCGGCGCCCGGCTGGCGCCCCGGCGACGCGGTGTTCGGATCGGCCGAGGGCGCGCTGGCTGAGTTCGTGGTCGCGACAGCGGAGGAGCTCGTCGCCATCCCGGAGGGCACCGGTTTCGAGGAGGCTGCTGCGCTGCCGGTATCCGGCGTGACGGCACTCCAGGCGGTGAACCGGGCGGGGATCCAGGAGGGGGATGCGGTCCTCGTCCTGGGTGCGGCCGGGGGAGTCGGACACTTCGCGGTGCAGCTGGCGGCCGCGCGGGGCGCGAAGGTGACAGGCGTGTGCAGCGGGCCGAAGGCGCCCCTGGTGCGGGAGCTGGGCGCCGTCGACGTGCTCGACTACACGACCACCGATGTGCTGACGCTCGGCCGCATCTATGACGTGATCATCGACACGGCGGGGAACCGGCCGCTCTCCGCCCTGCGGCGCATCCTGGCGAGCACCGGGTCGGTGGTCCTGGTCGGCGGGGAGTCGGGCGGACCGCTCCTCGGAGGCATCCAGCGCACTCTCGGGGCCGCGCTGCTCGATCGCTTCGCCCGCCAGCACCTGGTGGGCCTGGTGGCCCGGGATCGTGCGGAGGACCTGCGCGAGCTGGCCGCCCTCGTCGCGGACGGGACGCTGAGGCCCGTGATCGACACGGCGTACCCGCTCGAACGGACCGCCGAGGCCGTCGACCACGTCGGCACCGGCCACGCACGCGGGAAGATCGTCGTCACGCCCTGAGCGCCCGCGATCAGCGCATGAACCACACGGTGACGTCCCGGGGCACGCTCCCTGAGGGCAGCGCCGGTTCGGACGCGAGGAGCACCCGGGCGCCGTCGGGCAGCGGAACGTCCTCGCCGGAGACGTTCGCGAGGACGTGCAGGTCACCGCGGCGGAAGGCGATGGTGCCCGGTCGCTCGTCCTCATCCCATTCCAGCGGACCGGTGCCCAGGCCTCGTTCGCGGCGCAGCGCCAGGGCGTGGCGGTACAGCGACAGGGTCGACGCCGGGTCGCCCTCCTGGCCGGCCGCGGCGAAGCCGCCGAAGTAGCCCGGCTGCGGCAGCCACGTCTCGGATGACGACACGGTGGAGAAGCCGAACGACGGCCCCGACGAGGTCCAGGGGAGGGGCACCCGGCAGCCGTCCCGCCCGCGGATGCGGTGACCGGAGCGCTCCCAGACCGGGTCCTGCCGCACGTCGTCGGGAAGGTCCGTCACCTCGGGGAGACCCAGCTCCTCGCCCTGATACAGGTACGCGGAGCCGGGCAGCGCGAGCATGAGGGCGGTCGCCGCCCGCGCCCGGCGCAGGCCCAGCGCCCGATCCGGCTGCGGGTCGTCGGCGCCGACACCGGACTCGAGGGCGACGGCCCCGTCGTAGCCGTAGCGGCTGGCGTGACGCATGACGTCGTGGTTGGAGAGCACCCAGGTCGTGGGAGCGCCCACCGCATCGTTCGCCTCGAGCGACGTCTCGATCGTGCTGCGCAGGTCGGCGGCGCTCCACGGCTGCTCCAGGAACGCGAAGTTGAAGGCCTGGTGCATCTCGCCCGGGCGGACGATCCGGGCGGCGCGCTCCGGCGGCAGCCAAGCCTCGGCGCAGAGGATGCGGGAGCCGTCGTACGAGTCGAGGAGGTTCCGCCAGTCCCGGAAGATCTCGTGGATGCCCTCCTGATCCCACATCGGAGGGAGCCGGCCGTCGACCGGGCGGACGACGCCGTGGACGGCGTGCGGCCAGTCGGGCAGCCCCTTCGCCTTGACGAGGGCGTCGCAGACGTCGACACGGAAGCCGTCGACACCGCGATCGAGCCAGAAGCGGAGCGTCGTGCGGAAGTCCTCCCGCACGCGTTCGTCGTCCCAGTTCCAGTCGGGCTGCGACGGGTCGAAGAGGTGCAGATACCACTGCCCGGGGGAGCCGTCAGCTTCGGTGACGCGGGTCCAGGCGGGGCCCTCGAACATGCTCTGCCAGTCGTTCGGCGGCAGCTCGCCGTGTTCTCCGCGACCGTCCCGGAAGTGGAACAGAGCTCGCTCGGGGCTCCCCGGCGCCGCCGCGAGGGCCGCACGGAAGGCGGGATGGTCCCACGAGCAGTGGTTGGGGACCAGGTCGACGATGACGCGGATGCCCAGGCGGTGTGAGGCAGCGATCAGCGCGTCGAAGTCCGCGAGAGTGCCGAACTGCGGGTCGACGTCCCGGTAGTCCGCGACGTCGTACCCGCCGTCGCGCTGGGGTGACGGATAGAACGGCGACAGCCACAGCGCGTCGACCCCGAGGGAGGCCAGGTGGTCCAGTCGGGCCGTGATCCCGGGCAGGTCGCCGATCCCGTCGCCGTTGCTGTCCGCGTACGACCGGGGATACACCTGGTAGATGACGGCGCGCCGCCACCACTCGTCGGCACCGCTCATGCGTTCCTCCTCGATGGTCATTTGACGGCCCCCGCGGTGAGGCCGGTGATGAGGCGTCGCTGCAGCGCGATGTACGCCACGACGATCGGCAGGGCGACGAGCACCGCGGCGGCGGCCGTGACGCTCGGGTTGCTCGCCCGATCGGTGCCGGCGAAGAACGACAGGGCCAGCGGCGCCGTCTGCACCGCCTCGTTGCCCGGCACCAGAACCAGCGCGAGCAGGAACTCGTTCCAGGTGAACAGGAACAGGATGGTGGACAGCGTCGCGAGCGCCGGGCCGGCGATCGGCAGCAGCACCTGCCGCAGGATGGCGAACCGCGAGGCCCCGTCCATCCGTGCCGCCTCCAGGATCTCGGTGGGGACGGAGGCGAAGAAGGTGCGCATCCAAAACACGCCGAGCGGCACGGACAGGCCCACCTGCGGGAGGATCAGCGCCCAGGACGTGTCCACCAGGCCCCAGCCCGAGAGCAGCTGGTAGAGCGGGAGCACCGTCACCTCATAGGGCAGCACCAGGCCGACCAGCAGGAGCGCCATCAGCAGGCGGCCGCCGGGGACGCGCATCGTGGCGAGCGCGTAACCGGCCAGGCACGACACGACTGCGGTGACGACCACGACCGTGACGGCGATGATCGCGCTCGACAGCAGCGCGGAGGCGAAGTGTCCGCGCGTCCAGGCGACGGCGAAGTTGCCCCAGTCGATGGCAGAGCCCGAGCGGTTGCTGAGAGCCGAGACGACGATGGACCCGAGCGGGTATACCGCGAACAGGGCCGCGACGATGAGGATGACGTGCGTTCCGACCGATTCGCGGAGAGCGGTCTTCATGAGGTCCGCCCCCGTCCGCGCGCGCGTCGCGGCGTGTCCCGGCGCTCGCGGAGCAGCAGCTGCACCACGGTCACGACGAGGAAGATGATCACGGTCAGCACGACGGCGATCGCAGACGCCTGACCGAGCTGACGGTTCTGGAACGCATCCAGGTAGACGAACAGCGACGGCACCGTCGTCGACGTGCCGGGTCCGCCGCGCGTGGTGTTCCAGATGATGTCGAAGTTGCGCAGCGCGAACGTGATCGTGAGGATGAGGGCGATCGAGATCTGCGGGCGGAGCGCAGGCAGCGTGATGGCGAAGAACTCGCGGACCGGACCGGCGCCGTCCAGCCGGGCTGCTTCGTACAGCGACCGGTCTATGGTGACGATGCCTGCGAGGAACAGCACCATGCACAAGCCGTACTCGACCCAGGTGCCGATGACCCCGATGGAGGGGAGCGCGGTGTCGAAGTTCCCGAGCCAGCTGGTCGCCCAGCCGCCCAGGCCGATGTGGCGGAGCACCCAGTTGACCGGGCCGTCGGAGGCGAGCAGTCCCCGCCACGCGACGGCGACCACCACCGTGCTGAGGATCTGCGGCAGGAAGAGCGCCGCCCGGAAGAAGGTCAGCCCGTAGACCCGGATGCGCGACATCGCGCCCGCCAAGACCAGTCCGATGCACACCGGGAGTGCGGCGTAGAAGACCAGCAGGACGAGCGAGTGCCCGAGAGCCGCGCGCAGGTCCGGGTCGGTGAACACCGCGAGGTAGTTCGAGAGCCCGGCGGGCGTCGCCGGGGTGAGGCCGTCGTAGACGTAGAACGACGTCTGGATGGACGTCACGATGGGGTAGACGACGAACAGGCCGAAGAAGAGGAGGGCAGGCGCCAGGTAGAGCAGGCTCGACCAGCTCACCTGCCCTCCGGGTCGCCGGCGCCGCTGGGGGACGGCGACGCCGGCGAGCTCGCTGCGGGCGAGGACGGTCATTTGTGTCCCTTTGCCCACGCCGCTTGGACGGTCTTGGTGAAGTCGGCGCTCGAGATGCGGCCGGCCATCACCTCCTGAAGGGAGCCGCCCATCACGGAGAGCATGTCGGTGGTGCTCCAGTCGTAGTAGCCGACCTGCGTCCCGGCGGCGATCGTCTCCTTGAGGGCGGTCAGTGTCTCCTCGCTCAGGCTGTCGCTCGCCTTCACCCCGTCCGTGATGACCGGGAGCCGGCCGCCGTCGAGGATCCACTGGCCGGTCTGCGGCGAGTGCAGCATGTCGAGCCAGGCGATTCCCGCGTCGGTCTTCTTCGACTTCGAGCTGATGTGCCAGGGGGATGCGGTGGCTCCGACGCCGCCGGAGATGAGGGAACCGAAACCGAAGCCGGTCGAGTCGAGCGACGCGCCGTTCCAGGAGCCCCCGACGAAGAACACGCCGGTCCCCTTCGCGAACTTGGCGATCGCGTCCTCGTTGCTGAGGCCGTCGTATCCCGCCTCGAAGTAGCCCTTCGACACCCAGGACTTCAGCGTGTCGGCGGCCTTCTCGTTGCCGGACGTCTGGAACGTCGTGCCGGCCTTGCCGCCGATCCAGTCGCGGATGCTCGCGGGCTTCTGCGTCGTGACGGCGATGTCGCTGAAGATGTGGGTGGCCGCGTACTGGTCCGAGTTGCCCAGCATCATCGGCACCTCGCCTGCGGCCTCAGCCGCCGCCGCGTCCTTCTCGAGGGCGGCGATGGTGGTCGGCGGCTGCAGGCCGAGGGACTGCAGCTTGCTCTTGTTGTAGTAGACGCCCTGCACCTCGCTGATCGGCGACATGCCGTAGAGGGTGCCGGAGCCGAAGGTCGTCCCGGCAGCGTCCCATCTCGCGGGTGCGAGCGTGGAGGCGCCGGTCCCGGACGTCCAGCCGTAGACCTTCGCGACGTCGTCGAGCGGGCGGACCAGCTTGGCCTTCACGAGGGCGCCGTCGACCGCGTAGCCGATGTTCCCCTCGAAGACGTCGGGAGCGTTGGCGCTCGCCGCTGCGTTCACGACCGTCGCCACCAGGTCGTCGAAGCTCTTGTAGGTGATGTCGACCTTCACGTTCGGGTACTTCTTCTCGAAGGCGGGGATGAAGTTCTTCATCAGTGGCTGCTCGGCCTGGTCGGCCCAGACGGACAGCGTGGTGGAGCCGAGCTTCGCCACCTGAGCCGGGGTGACCTTGGCGGAGATGGTGGTGGAGGACGAGGCGGCGGGAGCGGCCCCGCCTCCGGGGGCGCAGCTGGAGAGCACGAGCGCGGTCACGGTCGCGCCGATCGCGAGGGCGAGCGGGCGCAGGAGTCGGTGGTGGGTCATGGCTTCCTTCGGGTTGGTCCGCCGGCGCACGCGGCGCCGGCGCAGGGGTGTCAGTTCGCGTAGCTCCGCAGGCGCATGGTCGCCGTCGCCTCGTGGGCCGACATCCCTTCGCTTGCGGAGATGACCTCGACGGCCACGGCGAGTTCGGGGGTGGCCTCGCGGCTGATCTTCTGGAACGTCAGCGGCTTCAGGTATCGCGAGACGGAGAGGCCGGCGCTGTGCTTCGCGCCGCCTGCGGTGGGCAGGGTGTGGTTGGTTCCCGCCATGCCCTTGTCCGAGTAGGCGACGGTGCTCCACGGGCCCACGAAGAGCGAGCCGTAGTTCGTGAGGTGTGCGTGGTACCAGTCGTCGTCGGCGGTCTGGATCTCGAGGTGCTCCGGCGCGAGCTCGTCCATCACGAGCACCGCATCCTCCTTCGACTCCACCAGGAGCACCGAACCGAAGTCGCGCCAGGCGGGACCGCAGATCGAGGCCGTGGACAGGGTCTCGAGCTGGCGGTCGACGGCGGCGACGACGTCGCGGCCGAGCCGCTCGGAGGTCGTCACGAGCGCGGCGGGCGAGTTCGGCCCGTGCTCCGCCTGCCCGAGCAGGTCGGCGGCGACGATCTCCGGGTCAGCGGTCTCGTCCGCGATCACGGCGACCTCGCTCGGTCCGGCCAGGAGGTCGATGGCCACGGTTCCGAAGAGCTGGCGCTTCGCCTCGGCGACGTACGCGTTCCCCGCCCCGACGATCATGTCGACGGGGTCCTGGCCGAGCAGGCCGAACGCCATCGCGGCGAGTGCCTGCACGCCTCCGACGACGTACAGGTGGTCGATGCCCGAGACGTAGGCCGCGTACGCGACGGCCGAGTTCGCACCACCGCCGGGCTGAGGGGGAGTGGAGCCGATCACGGACGGGACGCCGGCGACCTTCGCCACGCCCACGGTCATGAAGGCGCTCGCGGTGAGGGGGAAGCGCCCCGCCGGGAGGTAGGCGCCGACGTTGCCCACCGGCACGTACTTCTGTCCGACGACGAGCCCGGGGACGATCTCCGCCTCGAAGTCGGAGAGGTGGTCGAGCTGGAGGCGGGCGAACTCCTTGGTCCGCGCCGATCCGAGCTCGATGGCCTCGCGGAGCTCGGTGTCGAGGCGCGTGCCGGAGGCGGCGAGATCTGCGGCGCTGAGCTCGAAGTCGGCTGGGTCGGAGCCGTCGAGCTCCCGGGCGTAGCGGCGGACGGCGTCGATGCCGTTCTTCTCGATGTCCAGCAGCATGGCGGTCACCGTCTCGGCGACGCGGGGGTCGCGCTGGGCTTCCGGAGCGTCGACGCCGGGGCTCTTGAGCGCGGTGAAGCGCGAGGAGTGCTGGGTGACGAAGCGGGGGCTCAATTTCATGGTGTCGATCCTCACCGGCGCCGAGACCCTGGACAAGACCGAATCATCTTGGGGAAGGCATAGGATCGCCCTATGACACTGAACCAGTTGCGGGCGTTCCTGCGCGTGGCCGCCCTGGGGACCTTCTCGGCGGCGGCGGCGGAACTGCAGATGACCCAGCCGTCGATCTCGGAACTGATCAAGCGGATGGAGGAGGCGTACGGCGTGCGCCTGTTCACCCGTGGCGCCCGCCGTCTCGTGCTCACGGCGGCGGGGGAGCAGCTGATCCCGTTCGCGCAGCAGGCCGTAGACGGCGCCGACGGCGCGGACCGGGCGCTGCGCTCGCTCACCTCCCTCAGCGGTGGGGTCGCCACCTTCGGGCTCCTGCGCAACGCCAACTACTACTTCCTCTCCGAACTGCTCGAGACCTTCCACAGCCGGTACCCGGGGGTGCAACTGCGGATCATCGGGCTCAACAGTGTGGAGGTCGCGGAAGCGGTCTCCGCGGGCGAGCTCGAAGCCGGGCTGGTGGTCCTCCCGATCGATGCCGAGGGCCTGTCCGTCACGCCGCTCATGAAGGACGAGGTGCTCTTCGCCTCAGCGGATCCGGCCAAGACCGCGCATCCCGTCACGATCGCCGACCTCGCCGCGACCGAGCTCGTCCTGTACGACGCGCACTACGGCTGGAAGGATCCGACGCGACGCCAGCTCGCAGAACGGGCGCAGCTCGAGGGCGTCACGCTGACGCCGCGCATCGAGATCGAGCACGTGGAGTCGGCCCTCGGCATCGTGGCGCTGGGCGGCGGGGACACGATCGTCTCCCGGGCCGTCGCCGAGTCGAAGGCCTTCCCCGAGAATGTCCGCACCGTCTCCTTCGCGGAGCCGCTGTACGACACGATCGCGATCATCCAGCGCCAGGGCAACGTGCTGTCGCCGGCCACCCGGGAGATCGCGCGGCTCGCTCAGCGGATGCTGCTGCAGCAGCGTTGATCCCGGGCGTCGCACGGGGCGGCGACGGTTTGCCATAGGGCGGTCCTATGGATCGGCCAGGATCATTCGCCGTTGTGTTCGGAATCGCCTACGGTGAAGGCTTTCCCAAACGGCCAGAACCCCCGAGAGCGAGCAAGCTGATGAGCGTGAATCCTTCTGCGGCCGGTACGGCTCAGCCGTCCGGGCTCAAACGAGAGCTGAAAGTGGCGGACGCCGCCGCCTTCTCCATCGGCCTGATCGGGCCGGTCGGCGTCATGGCCCTGCTCGGGGCCGGAGCGGCGGGGCTCCTCGGGGCCGGTGCGGTCTGGGCGTTCGTGTTCGCCCTCGTCGCCGTGGCGCTCGTCGCGTACGGCTTCGTCAAGCTCTCGCGGTACATCGCCCACACGGGATCGGTGTACGCCACCGTCGGGCTGACCCTCGGGCCCCGTGCCGGTTTCGTCGCGGGCTGGGCTCTCTTCTTCGCCTACGTCACGATCGGGGCGGGTTCGGGGATGGAGATCGGGCTCTTCCTGAACCAGCTGCTGGCCGACCTGGGCCTCCAGGTGCAGCCGCCGTGGCTCTGGGTGGCGATCGCCGCCCTCGCTCTCGTCTTCCTGCTCGCGCGCCGCGAGGTGCGGCTCATCACGCGGCTGCTGCTGTACGCGGAGCTCGCCGGAGCCGTCCTGGTCACCGTGCTCAACATCGTCGTGCTGGTGAAGCTCGGAGTCGGTGCCGCGCCGGGCGGCCTGCGGCTCAACTGGGGCTTCCTCGAACTCCCGCCGGGGACCGACGTCACCTTGATCGCCGCCGCGGCCGTGTTCGGCTTCCTCGCCTTCGCCGGGTTCGAAGGCGCCGCCACCCTCGGCGAGGAGACCGACAACCCGCGCCGCGACATCCCCCGCGCCTTCAAGATCGCCATCATCCTGGTCGGCGTCTTCTACCTCCTGTCGACGGTCGCCCAGTCCCTCGGCTACGGGACCGACGCAGCCGGCGTCAAGCGGTTCGCGTCCGCCGGGGCGCCGTACGGCGATCTCGCCCGCGGGTACGTCGGGCCGTGGCTGGCCGACATCCTGACGCTGACGGCGGTGATCAGTCTGTTCGCGATCTTCCTCGGAACGCTCTCGGGGGCGGCCCGTGTGGCATTCGCCCTGGCGCGCGATACGGCGCTCGCCCCGCGACTCGCCCGGCTCTCCAAGAACGGCGCTCCGACCACGGCGATCACCGTGGCCGTGGTGCTGGCGCTCATCGTGATCGTCGGCGAGAGCCTGACCGGGGCGGCGGTGCTGGATGCGACCTTCTGGTCGCTGACGATCGGCACGCTGGCCCTGCTGGTCGCCTATGTGCTCGCGACCGCCGGCGCCCTCCGGTTCCTCTTCTTCCGTCGCGACGTGAGCACGCCGAAGTGGCAGATGGTCATCCCGATCCTGGCGCTCATCCTCGTGCTCTACACGATCTACAAGAACGTCGTCGGCGTCGAAGCCCCGTACAGCTACTTCCCCTACATCGTCGCAGCCTGGTTGCTCATCGGCTTCGCGGTCAGCCTGCGCCGTGGCGTGGCCGACCGCGTGCGCGCCGCCCTTCGCGGCTCCCAGGAGCCGGCGCCCGGTTCGGTCGCCTCCGTCGATGCGGGCCGGCAGCCGGACGCTGCGCCGGCCCCCGAGCGGTGATCGCATGACCGCCATCGCAGCCGTTCAGCTCGACCCTGCGGTCGGTGACTTCGACGGGAACCGGCGCAAGGCCGCCACCGCGATCGCGGAGGCCTTCGCAGCCGGCGCGTCCATCGTCGTCATCCCGGAACTCGCCACCTCCGGGTACGTGTTCCGCGACCGCGACGAGGCGCGATCGGTCTCCATCCGCCCGGACCACGAGATCTTCGCCGAGTGGGCGCGGCTGGCCGCCGGCGCCCGGGACGGCGCCGGGGTCGTCGTCGGCGGCTTCAGCGAGCTCGGCGAGGGCGACGAGGTCCACAACAGCGCCGCGGTCGTCGACGCCTCCGGCGTGCGGGCCGTCTACCGCAAGGTGCACCTGTGGGACCGCGAGAAGGAGGTCTTCACTCCCGGGAAGGCGGCGCCGCCCGTCGTCGACACACCGCACGGCCGCGTCGGCGTCATGATCTGCTTCGACCTCGAGTTCCCCGAGTGGACGCGCATCGCCGGACTGGCGGGCGCCGATCTGCTGGCCGTTCCCACCAACTGGCCGCTGGTGCCCACCCCGCCGGGCGAGCGCCCCGCGGAACAGCGCATCGCCGTCGCAGCCGCCCTCGTCAACCGCATGGCCATCGTCTGCGCAGACCGGTTCGGCCGCGAGCGCGGGGTGGACTGGACCGAGGGGACGGCCATCATCTCTCCCGCAGGTGTCGTCATCGCCGAGGCGGGGCCGGGCCGCGGTGCGGCGACTGCCGACCTCGATCTGGCCGAGTCGCGGGACAAGCGGCTCTCCCCGAGGATCGACCTCTTCGACGACCGCCGGCCGGACCTGTACGGGCGTCTGGTGCACCCTGGCCCGGCGAGGGGCGTATGACTGGAGCATGACGAACACTGCTGCCCAGACCGACGGTTGGACCGGCGACTGGGCGGGCGACCCCGGCGAACTCGTGTACGGGCTCGACCTGTCGAGGTTCGCGGACGCCGACGGCGACGGGCTCGGCGACCTCGCCGGCGCCACGGAGCACCTGGACTATGTGGCCTCCCTCGGCGTGACGTGGATCTGGCTGCTGCCGTTCTATCCGAGCGCCCGCCGCGACAACGGGTACGACGTCGACGACCACCTCGCCGTCGATGAGCGGTTCGGCGACCTGGATGCGCTGCGCACCTTCCTCGACCGGGCCCACGAGCGCGGGATGCGCGTCCTCATCGACGCCGTGCTGCACCACACCTCCGACCGTCACGCCTGGTTCCGTGCGGCGGTCGAGGCCCCGGACTCCGCCGCCGGACGGTTCTTCATCTGGAGCGAGGACGACTCCGTCGAGCCGGGCGACCATCCGATGTTCCCGGGGGAGGACGACGCCGTGTGGGCGTACGAGCCGCGGGCGGGCCGGTACTACCACCACCAGTTCTACGCGTTCCAGCCGGACCTGAACGCCACCGATCCGGACGTCTTCGAGGAGATCGTCCGGGTGCTCAGCTTCTGGCTGGAAGTGGGCGTCGACGGCTTCCGCATCGACGCGGCGCTCCTCATCGTGCAGGGCAAGGGGAGGCCGGACACCGATGTGGACGACGGCTCGTTCTTCGACCGCCTCCGAGCGCGGCTGCGCGAGGTCAAACAGGATGTGGCGCTGATCGCCGAGGCGGACGAGTCGCCCGAGCTCATGGCGGCCCTCGTCGAGCGCGGCCGGTTCGAGGCGGTCATCGACTTCACGCTGAACAACTCCCTCATCCTCGCGCTCACACGCGGCAGGGCTCAGCCGCTCGTGGATGCGCTCCGGCGGCTGGACGACACCATCCCGCCCGATGCTCGGCTCAACTTCGTCCACAACGCGGACGAGCTCGACCTGCAGCAGCTGAGCGACGAGGAGCGGAAGGAGGCGTTCGAGCACTTCGCACCCGACCCGTCCATGCTGATCTACGGGCGCGGCATCCGGCGGGGCTGGGCTCCGATGATGCAGCCGCATGAGCGGGTGCGCATGACGCTGAGCCTGCTGTACGCGCTCCCCGGGGTCCCGCTGCTGCTCGCCGGTCAGGAGCTCGGCGTCGGCGACGACCTGAGCATCGAGGGGCGCGGCGCCGCCCGCACGACGATGCAGTGGGACGACTCGCGCTGGGGCGGTTTCACGAGCGCGGAGGAGTCCCCGCTCACCCTGCCGGCGCAGGTGGACGGGCCGTACGGGTTCCGGGATGTGAACGTCCGGGCGCAGGAGGACGACCCGGGATCGTTGCTCGCGCTGGGCCGGACGATCTCACAGGTGCGTCGCGCAAAGGGCGCGGCGGCGGGCGGATGGACGGTGGAGGACGTCGGCGCACCGTCCGTCCTCGCACTGCGCCGGGACGGGCTCCTCACGCTGCACAACCTGTCCGACCAGGCGGTCGAGCTCGACCTCGACCTGGGTGACGACGCGGAAGCAGCGCTCGCCGAGCGATGGGACGGGCGCACGCTCGGCGCGTACGGGTTCGCGTGGGTGTCGGTGTGAGAGCGCCCCGGGCGCATTCCGCGCCGACGGCGCCAGGTGAGCGACGATAGACGCTGTCGAGTCGACGACGAGGAGTGGCTGTGGAGCATCAGCAGCGAGGTGTGGCGGTCGTCACCGGCGCCGGCAGCGCAGACGGCATCGGCGCGGCGACGGCCCTGCTCCTGGGACGAGCCGGCATGAGCGTGGTGATCACGTCGACGACGGATCGGATCGAACAGCGCGCCGCGGAACTCCGGTCCGCAGGTGTGTCCGCCGTCGGGGTGGTGGCCGATCTGACCGGTCAGGACGGCGTGGACAGGGTGTTCGCGGCCGCCTCGGAGGCCTTCGGCGCACCGGCCGTACTGGTGAACAACGCGGGCATGACGTCGCTGTCCGACCCGGAGGACCCGGCGTCGGTCGATGACATCTCCATCGAGCAGTGGCGCACCTCGCTGGACCGCAATCTGACGACCGCGCTCCGGATGACTCGCGCCGCGGTCCCGCTCATGCGAGCCGCGGGCTACGGCAGGATCATCAACGTGTCCTCCCTCTCGGGGCCTGTCCAGGCCTACACCGGGGACGTGGCGTACCACGCCGCCAAGGCGGGCATGCTCGGCCTCACGCGTGCGGTGGCCGTCGACACCGCGGCCGCCGGGATCACGGTGAACGCCGTCGCCCCGGGGTGGATCCGCACGGCATCCTCGACCGACCGCGAGATCGCCATGGGGCACGCCACCCCGATCGGCCGTCCGGGGACTCCGGCCGAGGTCGCCGCCGCGATCGGTTTCCTGGCGAGCGCCGGCGCCTCGTACATCACAGGCCAGCTCCTCGTGATCGACGGGGCGAACTCGATCAACGAGGAAAGGGCGATGTGAGCCGCCGGTAGAGTAGCGGCATGACGGACGGGGGCACACGGCAGCTGATCCTGCTGCAGGCCGCCCGTCTGTTCGGAAAGCACGGCTACTACGGAACCACCACGCGGGAGATCGCCGACGCGGTGGGGATCCGGCAGCCGTCGCTCTTCTACCACTTCCCGGCCAAGCACAGCATCCTGGCCGAACTCGTGGACGCCGATCTCGCCCAGACGATGTCGCGCCTCGAGGAGGCCGTCGCGCTCGATGCGTCATGGGCGGAGCGATTCCATTTCTTCGTCACGCTCAGCTCGCGGGACTATCTGACGCTCCCGTACGACGCGCGTGGCTACTACAGTGACGCGCTGTTCGCCGAAGAGGAGTTCGCCCCGCAGCGCGAAGGCATCGAGCGCTTCCATGACGCCGTGCGCCGCTTCGTCGAGGCGGGGATCGAGGCGGGGGAGTTCCTCGCGGTCGATCCGGAGTTCGTGCAGAGGGCCATCACGGGCCTGCAGTTCGAGGGGATGCGCGAGCGCGAGACGAGCGCGTCGGCTCCGGTCTCCGAGCGTCCTCTGCAGGTGTCCGACTTCATCCTCCGCGCGGTCCTGGTCCAGCCGTCCCGCCTGGAGGACCTGCGCACCCGCACCCAGGAGCGCCTCCCGCGTCCGGTCGCATCCTGACGCGAGCACACTCTTCTCCGGTTCGACACGCACACGAAACAGCGGCGCAACATCCGTCACCTATCAATTGATAGACAGACCCTCTATCACTTGATAGTCTGCTCCCGGCTCACCCGAGCCGTGGAGCATCGAGCATCGACGGAGATCCCATGCACACCAGCAAGCGCCTCATCACGGCGACGGTCATCACGGCTGCCGTCATCGCCCTCACCGGCTGCTCCGCGGCCGCCGGCACGACGCAGACCACCGCGACGGCGGTGGCCACGGTCCCCGCCTCCGCCCTCCGCAGTGCGGGCACGCTTTCCGTCTGCACCACCAACCTCGGCTCACCGCCGAACATCACCACCGACGCCAGTGGGAACCTCGTGGGCAGTGAGATCGACCTCGCCAAGGCCATCGCGGGAAAGCTGGGCCTGAAGCCCGACTTCGTGATGGTCGACTTCTCGGCGCTCATCCCCAGCCTCCAGGCCAAGCAGTGCGACGTCATCATGGCGTCGCTCTACATCAAGCCGGCTCGGGAGAAGGTGGTCGACTTCGTCCCGTACCTGACGTCTGCCTCCGGGGTCGCCGTCAAGAAGGGCTCCGCCGACGGCGTGACGGGGCTCGACGACAGCCTGTGCGGCAAGAAGGTGATGGTGACCGTCGGCACGACCGCCCAGTCGCTCGCCGAGGACCAGTCGAAGAAGTGCACCGCCGCAGGCAAGAAGGCGCTCGACATCAGCACCAACAACCAGGCGACCGTTGGTTTCCAGCAGCTGGCGAGCGGACAGCTCGACGCCTACATCGACGCGGCAGAGCTGATCGGTTACTACCAGAAGCAGGGAACCGCCGGCATCCAGCTGGTCGGCAAGCCGACCGAGGCTGTCGACATCGGCGCGGCGACCCTCAAGGGAGACACCCCGCTGCACGACGGGATCCAGAAGGCCTTCGACGACCTGGTGTCGAGCGGTCAGTACTCCAAGATCCTCGACACCTGGGGACAGGGCGACCTCGCCTACGCGAAGAAGGGCTGACCCGTGAACTTCGACTGGGGATTCTTCTGGCAGAACCTGCTGACGCCCGGACCCCCGTTCCTGCAGGGGCTGGTGCTCACGGTCGTCATCTCCATCCTCGCCATGGCGGGAGCGCTCGTCGTCGGGCTCGGGATCGCCCTCCTGCGCCGTTCGCGGTTCGCGCCGCTCCGGGTGATCGCCAGCTTCTACATCTGGCTGATCCGCGGCACCCCGCTGCTGGTCCAGCTGGTCCTGATCTACACCGGCTTCGCCGCGGCGAACGTGTTCCGCTTCCAGGATGTCGACCTCGGCGGGCTGCTTGTGAAGGCCGCAGTGCAGGCGGCGATCGTCGGCCTCATCATCAACGAGAGCGCGTACATCTCGGAGATCATCCGGGCCGGGCTGGATTCCGTGCCGATCGGTCAGAGCGAGGCGGCGCAGGCGCTCGGGATGTCCGGGGCGTCCGCGATGCGGTGGATCATCCTCCCGCAGGCACTCCGGCTGATGGTGCCCCCGCTCGGCAACTCGTTCAACGGCTTGATGAAGAGCACCTCGATCCTCAGTGTGATCGGCGTCTCGGAGATGTTCCTGGTCTCCCAGAGCATCAGTGCGGCCACATTCCGCACCTTCGAGATCTTCGCTGTGGTGGCCATCTACTACCTCGCCCTGACCACGATCTGGACCGTCATCCAGGCAGGCATCGAGAAGCGTCTCAACGCCCGCGTCGGTATCGAGGCGACGGTCTCGCCCTGGCAGCGCCTATTCGGCGGCCGGCGCGGCTCCGTGCTCACCCCCGTCCAGCAGGAGGCCTGACATGACCGACACCAGCACTGCTGCGCCGATCGTGAGCGCGAAGCACGTCACTCGCACGCTCGGCGGGCGGCAGATCCTCAACGGGGTCTCCCTCGACGTGGCTCCGGGTGAGGTCGTCGTGCTCGTCGGGCCGTCCGGGGCGGGCAAGACCACCCTGTTGCGCACGATGAACGGCCTGGAGACCATCGACGGAGGCGAGCTGACGGTGGCGGGCCGGCCGATGGGCTACCGGGTCGGCCCGGAGGGCCGCCGGACACCGGCCTCGCGCGCCTCGCTCATGCGGCAGCGCCAGGAGATCGGGTTCGTCTTCCAGCACTTCAACCTGTTCCCGCACATGACTGCGCTCGAGAACATCTGGCACGCCCCGGTCCGCGTGCGCGGTACCGCGAAGAGGGAGGCGATCGCCCAGGCCGAGGCCCTGCTGGCTCGCGTCGGGCTCGCGGACAAGGCGGACGCCCGTCCGAACAAGCTCTCGGGCGGCCAGCAGCAGCGGGTCGCGATCGCACGCGCCCTAGCGATGAGGCCGCAGCTGATGCTCTTCGACGAGCCGACGAGCGCGCTCGACCCGGAGATGATCGGCGAGGTGCTCGACGTGATGAAGGAGCTGGCCGCCGAGAGCATGACGATGGTCGTCGTCACCCACGAGATGGGCTTCGCCCGCGAAGTGGCCGATCGCGTCGTCGTGATGGATGCCGGGGCGGTCGTCGAGGTCGCGCCCCCGGCCCAGCTGTTCGCGGCGCCGGCGCATCCGAGGACCCGGGCCTTCCTGTCGAAGATCCTCTGACCGTCGCGGCGTCATGCCGCCGTCCCCGTCCATCACCTGCGTCCCTGGGAGGACCATGCCCACGCCATCCGTGACCGGCGCCGTCGCCACGCCGCACGCCGCCGCCACCCGCTCCGCCGAGCGCGCCTTCGAGCGCGGCGGGACCGCCATCGACGCAGCTCTCGCTGCCGCGGCGACGCTCAGCGTCATCTACCCCCACAACGTGAGCATCGGAGGCGATGCGATCGTGCTCGTGCGCTCCCCGGACGGCGTGGTGCGCTGCATCAACGCCTCGGGACCGGCGGCGTACGCCGTCGACGTCGACAGGATGCGGGAGTCCCACGGCGCACTGCTCCCATACCGCGGGATCGACACCGTGACGGTGCCGGGGGCGCTGCGGGGGTGGGAGGTGCTGCACCGGCTGGGCGGCCGCCGCCCGTGGGCCGAGATCTTCGACGACGCGATCGGGTGGGCGGCGGACGGGTTCCCCGTCTCCCGCTCGCTGGCCGGGGCGTTCGCCGAGGAGCACGATGCGATCCGCTTCGATCCGGGCTTCCAGGACGTCTTCCTCCGCGGGGGGCGCGCACCGCGCGAAGGCGACCGCGTGGTCCAGCGCGCGCTGGCCGGAACGCTCGACGCGCTGCGCAACGAAGGTGCGGGTGCGCTCTACGACGGGTCGTTGACCGCCCGTTTCGTCGCGGGCCTCTCCGGGCTCGGGTCGCCGGTCGCCGGACCGGACCTGCTGCTGTTCCACCCCGAGGTCGTGGAACCGCTCAGCGCCGAATTCGGAGGCTACCGGATCCTCACGAGCCCGCCCAACACACACGGCTTCGTCCTGCTGCGGGTGCTGCGGGCGGTCGAGGAGGACGGCACCGCCGATCCGCTCGGCGCCGGCTTCGGGGCGATGCTGGAACGGTTCCGCGAGGCGAACCTGGTGCGGGACGAACTGCTGGCCGACCCTCGCGTCGCGCCGCATGCCGGGATCGACGCGCTGTTCGAGGAGCAGCCGGCCCGGCTGGAGCACGTGCCCGTGGCGCCCGGTTTCCGCCGGCCCACGGGGGACACGGTCGGAATCGCGGCGGCGGACTCCGAGGGGTGGTCGGTGTCCCTGATCCAGAGCGTCTACCACGCGTTCGGCGCAGCGGTCGTGGAGCCGTCCACGGGCATCCTGCTCCACAATCGGGGCACGAGCTTCTCGCTCGACCCGGCGTCCCCGAACGTGCTCGCGCCCGGCAAGCGGCCGCTCCACACTCTGATGCCGGTCCTCGTGACCGAGGGGGACGAACTCCGCTTCGTCTCGGCGACGATGGGAGGCCAGGGACAGCCGCAGATCCACGCGCAGACACTGCTCCGGGCGCTGGCCGGTGCGCCGGCCATCGATGCCGTCAGCGCGCCCCGCGCCATCGTCGGCCCTCAACGCGACGGCGACCGGCCCTCGGACGTCTACGTCGAGGCCGGCGTGGGCCCTGCCGCTCGCGCGTCCATCGACCGCACGGACCTGCACGTCATCGAGACCCCGGCGCTCAGCGAGCTGGTCGGGCACGCCAACCTGATCGCCGTGACGGCGGACGGCTTCGACGCGGGGAGCGATCCCCGCTCGGACGGGTCGGCGAGCGTGCGCCGCTACCCGCAGGAGGGGTCACGATGATGCCGGGGCGTCGACCGGAGGACCAGACGCTGGTGCTCATGCTCGCCCTCACCTTCTCGACCGGAATCGTGGATGCTGTCGGCTACCTCGGCCTCGACAAGGTTTTCGCAGGGAACATGACCGGCAACGTCGTCGTGCTGGGCATGGCGCTGGCCGGAGCCGAGGGGCTCCCCTGGGTCGGGCCCCTGATCGCGCTGTTCGCGTTCATGGCGGGCGCCGTCATCGGCGGCCGCACGCTGCGACGGGAGACCACCGGGTGGAACACTCGGACGAGCTGGTCGTTCACCGCCGTCGCCGCCGTGCTGCTCGCGTTGACCGTCGCGACCGCGATCTCCGGAGGCGTTCCGCCCGCCCCGTGGGGGATCGCGATCACGACGGTCCTCGCGGCCGCCATGGGTTTCCAGGCGGCCGTCGCCCGCCACCTCGCGGTGAAGGACGTCACCACGGTCGTCGTGACGTCGACGATCACGGGACTTGCCGCCGACTCACGCCTCGCCGGCGGCTCGGGCCAGCCGTGGCGTCGTCGTGCCGCCGCGGTGGTGCTCATCGCGCTGGGTGCTCTGCTGGGCGCCCTTCTGCTGCGGGTCCACATCGCGGTCCCGCTCGGCGTCGCAGCCGCGGTGAGCGCAGGCGCGGCCCTGCTCGGCCACTGGGCCGCGCACGAGAAGAGGGCGTACGAGCGGGAGCCGGTCGCCGCCAGGTGACGGCGACCGGCTGTCACACCGCGATCCGGCCTCCGTCGACGGGCAGAACGGCTCCGTGCACGTTACCCGCGAGCGGGGAGGCGAGGAAGAGGATCGCTTCGGCGACGTCGTCGGCGTCGCCGGGGCGGCCCGCCGGGGTCGTCTCGGCCAGCCGGCCGAGTCCGTCGCCCATCGCGGCGGTCCCCTCGGTTCGGGTGGGTCCGGGGCTCACGGCGTTGACGCGCACGCCCTGCGGACCGAACTCGGCCGCCCAGGCCTTGGTCAGCAGCTGGAGCGCTGCCTTGCTCGATCCGTAGAGGGCCATCCCGGCCATCCCGAAGTTGGCGACCATGGTCGTGACGTTGACGATCGCGCCCCGGCCGGCCGCGGCCATGGCCGGAGCGAGCGCTGCCACCAGGAGGAAGGGCGCCTTGACGTTGACGGCCGTCACCGCGTCGATGTCGTCGACCGTCACGTCGACGGTGGGGCCGAACGGGAAGATTCCCGCGTTGTTGACCAGGATGTCCACACGGCCGCCGCCGATGGCGAGCGCCTTCTCCGCCAGCTGCCTCACGCTCGCCGGGTCGGCCAGGTCGGCGGCGACGAAGTCGGCGGCGCCACCTGCGCGGCGGATCCCATCCACGGCCGCTCGTCCTCGCTCGGGGTCGCGTCCGCTCACGATGACATGGGCGCCCGCCGCGGCCATCTTCACCGCTGTGGCGCGCCCGATGCCGCTGGTGGCTCCCGTGATCAATGCGGTCGTACCGCCCAGGTCGATCGTCATCATCGTGTTCCCTTCGATTGGAGTGATTCCTACAATCGTGGCGGCGCCAGAATGGAGTAGCAACTACAAAACGAGTAGAGTTCCGGCATGATCACCATGCGGGGCGAGAGCGAGCGCACATTCACGCCGAAGGGATGGGCGACCCGGCAGCGGATCATCGAGGCGGCCTCCCGGCTGATCCTCGAGAACGGACTGGAGGCGGCGACTCTGGAGGAGATCCAGGCCGCAGCCGGGGCGAGCGCCTCGCAGCTGTACCACTATTTCGAGGACAAGAGCGAGCTCCTGCGGGCGGTCATCGAACACCAGACGGACTCCGTCCTCGGCACGCATCGGGTGATCCTGGAGCGGCTGGACAGCTTCGAGGCGCTCGAGGAGTGGCGGGACATGGTCGTGAGCATGTTGGACGCGCAGAACTGCGTCGGCGGGTGCCCCTTGGGTTCGCTTGCCAGCGGACTGGCGGAGTCGGACGCGCGCGCCCGGACCGCGCTGGCCGAGTCCTTCGAACGCTGGCAGGACCTGCTGCGCGAGGGCCTGGAGACGATGCGACAGCGGGGCGAACTGCGCGACGATGCGAACGTGGGAGACCTCTCGACCAGCGTGCTCGCCGCCGTGCAGGGCGGCCTGCTGCTGAGCCAGACGCGCCGCGACTCGGCGTCGGTACGGGTGGCACTCGACGCGTCCATCGCGTACTTGCGGACGCTCCGGCCGGAGCGCGCGCTCGGCCATGCCGGGACCGCGACGCGCGTCGGCGGCTGATGGGCAGCGCGTTCCGCGTGCAGCGTCTCCCCGGCCGGTGGAGCTTCGTGGACGCCGCCGGCCGGGCGTTCGTCAGCGCCGGAGTCGCCCACGCCGAGGTGACCAACCTTCAGTACCCGCACAACCTGGCGATCTTCCGCGAGCGGTACGGCAGTGTGCAGCGGTGGCTCCGAGAAGGGGTCGCCGCCGACCTGACCGCGTGGAACTTCACCACCGTGAGCGCGACCGAGGAGTACGTGAGCGGGAGCGGTCTGGGTACCAGCGGCGCCGCGATCGACATCGGCCATTCGGCCGGGTGGCCGGCGGAGCACTATCTGGCGACCGGAATGCCGTACTGCGTGCCGGTCCGTGCGCTCGAGATCGAGTCGTGGAACGGCCATCCGTACTACCGCGATGTCCGCTCGCCCGACTTCGCGGCGTGGTGCGACTACCTGGCCCGCAGCATCTGCCTTCCACATGCCGACAGCGACCGCCTCGTGGGGTACGTCCTCACCGACGGGCCGTCCTGGATCCGCCACCCGACCGGAGACGCCTTCCCCGGTGCGGACGACGACGAGGAGCTGGAGGCGATCGCCGAGACGTACTACGCGACACTCGTCGGGGCCATCCGGCAATACGATCCCGAGCACCTCGTCCTGGGCGACCGGTTCGGCACGACCGCAGGGCTCCCCGACCCTGTGCTGCGCGCTGCGGCGCGTCACGTCGACGCGATCTCGGTGCAGACGTTCCCCGGCCGGGACGAGAGCCTGCTGGAGCGCGCGCTCGAGCGGCTCGACGCCGTCCACGCGCTCACGGGCCTGCCGGTGCTGATCGTCGACACCGGCAACTGGGCGCCCACGGCCATGAGCCCTGGCCGCGTCTCCGGCATCGCGGACCAGTGGGAGCGCGGTGTCTTCTACGAGAGGACCGTGCGGGCATTCATGGAGCGGCCCTGGTGCCTGGGATGGCACTGGTGCGGCTACGTCGAGAATCCCGCGCGCGGGTACGGGCTCAAGGACCCCTGGGACGAGCCGTACACGGAGCTCACGGATCGCGTGACGCGGGTGAATGCGGAACTGCTCGCGCAGTACGGCCACGGCCAACCCGTCTGAGCCGTCACACCGCCGTACGCGGGCGCATCGGCGCCTCCGCGAAGGCGCGCACGGACTCCCGCCACGGCTGCTGCGCCCGCCAGCCGAGCTCGGCGGCGATGCGCTCCGACGACGCTGTGATGTGCCGCACGTCACCGAGCCGGAAGTCGCCCGTCACCACCGGGTCCGGACCGCCCATCGCCTCGGCGATCGCCGAGGCGAAGTCGCCGATCGTGCGCACCGCGCCGCTGCCCACGTTGAAGGCGCGCACCTCGCCGTCCGGCTGTCCGTCCAGCCACTTGGTCGCGGCGAGGTTGGCCCGGGCGACATCGCGCACATCGACGAAGTCGCGGCGCTGCCGTCCGTCTTCGAACACCAGCGGGGGGAGGCCGTCCTCCAGCCGCGATCGGAACAGGGCGGCGACGCCTGCGTACGGGGTGCCGATCGGCATCCGGGCGCCGAACACGTTGTGATAGCGGAGCGCCGCCACTCGCCCTCCGGTCGACCGGGCCCAGGAGCGGGCGAGCTGTTCCTGGGCGAGCTTGCTGATCGCTTAGACGTTGCGCGGCTCGGGCGGGTCGTCCTCGCGGATCAGCAGGGGCCGGAGCGGGCGTCCGTCGCGGTCGAGGGGGTCGAAGCGGCCGGCACGCAGGTCCTGCACCGCTCGGGCGGGCGGCTGGACCACGGTGTCCCCGTCGCAGTACAGGCCCTCGCCGTAGACGACCATCGAGGAGGCCAGCACCAGCCGCGTCGTCCCCGCCGCGGCCATCGCGGCGAGGAGCCGTGCGGTCACGGCGACGTTGGACTCGACATAGTCCGGGGCGTCGCCGAAGCCGACGCCCAGCCCGACTTTGGCCGCTTGGTGGCAGACCGCGCCGGCCGAGCGGAGCAGCGCTTCGGGAAGGGCGCCGGCATCGCCCACCAGCAGGTCGACGTCGCCGCGCAGCGCCGTGAACCAACCGGGTACCTCGTCGCTCGCGTGCACGTCCCGCCGCAGGGAGTCGACGACCGTCACCCGCCAGCCGCGGCCCAGTGCGGCCTCCACCACGTGCGAGCCGATGAAGCCGAGGCCTCCGGTCACCAGCAGGTGCGTCACCGTGCGCCTCCCGTCGCGACCGGGGCGGCGAGCACGCGCTGCACCGCGTCGACCGGGATGAGCGTTCGCGGTCGATAACCGGCGGGAACGGCGGCGACGGTGGCCGCGATCGCCGCCCGTATGCGCGGGCCGGCCTGCGCCATCCGTTCCAGGACGAGTGCCGCGTCGGCCGCGTCCGCGGTGTCGCCGGCGATGGTTCCCGCATCCGTGTCGGTGACGAAGGAGAGGGTGGCCAGCCCCATGCCGAGCTCAGCGGCGAGCACGGCCTCCGGGTACTGCGTCATGTTGACGATGTCGGCGCCCGCTGCGCGGAACCAGGCCGACTCGGCCCGGGTCGAGAAGCGCGGCCCCTGGATGACGACCGACGTTCCCTCCGGCACGGGGTCCTCGCCGAGTCCGGTCAGCGCCGCGACCGCCGCCTCCCGCAGCCCCGGATCGAACGGCTCCGCCGCGGCCAGGTGCTGGACATCGGCCCCGTCGAAGAACGAGTCGGGACGACCGCTGGTCCGGTCGATGAGCTGGTCGGGCACCACGAAGCGGCCGGGGCGGGCACGGTCCGACAGGCCGCCGACGGCGGACGAGGTCACCACCGCGCGGACGCCGAGCTCGGCGAGCGCCCAGATGTTCGCCCGGTACGGGATGCGGTGGGGCGCCAGCGCGTGGTTTTCGCCATGACGGGCCAGGAACGCCACGCGACGTCCGCCCACCGTCCCGATGCGGATCGGGCCCGATGGCGGTCCGTAGGGCGTGGCGAGGCTCAGGGTCTCCCGCTCCTCGCCGTCGTCGAACAGCCGGTACAGGCCCGACCCTCCGATCACGGCGATCTCCGCCTTCGTCATGCTGTCTCCTCTCGAACGGGCGCCCGGGGCGCCGGGGGGCGGGGTGCGAGGCGCCGGCGGCGCCGCACGAGTGTGGCCGTGGTGACGATCAGAGCGGCTGCGGCCACGACGAGTGTCCCGGCCGGATGCGCGGGGACCAGCGTCTTCGCCGTCAGCGCGAGCGGGACCGCCAGCCACTCCCAGCGCCGGCTGAGTGCGATGAACGGGATGAGCACGAGCGCATACCAGGGATAGCTCGGACTCGTGATCAGCAGCACCGCCCCCACAGACACCACCTGGGCATGCCACGGCGCGTCGGGATCGGCGGTGCGCCAGGCCAGCACGAGCGCGGCGAGGATGAGCACCGCCGCGCCTGCGGTCGCCCAGAGCCCGGGAAGGAAGGGGGACAGAAGCGCGAACCGGGAGCCGCTGTCGTACCCCTCCTCGTCCAGGTAGCCCGGCAGATAGCCGATGACCCCCCACCCGGTCACCGCGACATACGGGGCGTAGCAGACTGCGAAGGTGACGGCCGCTGTCAGCGCCGTGGTCATCGGCCGCCGCCTGGCGAGTGCGGGAGCGGCGATCGCCGGGACGAACTTCGCCGCAGCCGCCAGTCCGACCAGCACCCCGACCAGCACCGCTCGCCTTCTGCTTCCGGGAACGCCGCCAGCAAGGACGGCGCCCAAGCGCCCCGTCACGGCTGGCGCCGCCGCGAAGGTCGCGGCCACGACCAACAGCACCCCGAGCACATCGACGTGCGAGTTCGTCACCGCCTCCGCCGCCACGAACGGCGACCACCCCCAGACGGCCGCCCAGCGCGGGTCGAGACCCCGGGCGCGCATCCCCGCAACGAGCAGCACGGTCGTACCGAGGCTGAGCAGCAGTCCGCTCACCTGGAGCGGGCCATAACGGGCGTCGACCGGCACGACCGCCCGGACGGCGGCGAAGTACGCCTCGGCAACGGGCGGGTAGATCGTGGGCGCATGCGGCCGGTTGAGCGCGGTGCAGAGCGCGCCCCCGCCTGGGACGCTCGTCGTCCGCTGGATGCGCCGGCCCTCGCAGGCCTGCGAACCGTCGGCGTCCGTCACGGGCGCCGGGAACAGCCACGCGACCCGATACCGGTCGAGGGCGTCGGCGGCGGGAACGTACGCGTACGGGGAGATCCCCGCATCCTGGACGATGCCGTCCCAGGCGTAGCGGGCAGAGTCCGTGCTCAGGTTCGGCGGACCGGCGAGCGCGGCACACCCCAGCGCCGCCGATCCCGCGAGCACGAGGACGATCGCCGCGCGCCCGCGCACGCTCAGCAGCACGAGGAAGGCAGCGCCGGCGATCAGCCCGGCGGCGCCGGCGGCGATCCCCAGGGCGAGGGCGGCGCCTGGCACGAATCCGCCGATTCCCGCCGTGGCGACGGCGGTGAGGGCCGTCAGGGCGGCGAGCAGCACGGAGACGATGGCGATCCTCACGTCGTCGAGTGTGACAAGTCGTCGCGTCCCGAAGGGCCGGATGGGCCGTCCTGTTCGGGGATCGTAAGATTTGCCGGCCGTGCGGCCGCGGCGTGCCGATCAGAATCGGAGCATGTCGGTCACCGATCGCGCCTCGAGCGCCCTGGCGGAGCGGATGGCCCGCGCTCGCGGCGCCCTGGCGGCCCCCGCCCGCACCGCCCGGACCACGGTCGTCATCGGCCGCCTTCTCGCCGCCGCCTTCGTCGTCTGCTTCCTCACCGGGCTCTACAGCCACCTGCTGCAGGAACCGTTGCCGGGCATGCGCTTCCCCACCTGGCCGGGCGTCTACGCCTTCACGCAGGGGCTGCACGTCGCCGTCGGCATCGCGATCCTCCCGCTGCTGCTCGGCAAGCTGTGGACCGTCTTCCCGCGACTGCTGCTGTGGCCGCCGGCCGGCTCGCCGCTGCAGCTCGTGGAGCGCGCCTCCGTCGGCCTGCTGGTCTCCAGCGCGCTTCTAGAGCCCGCGATCGGCTTGGTCAACACGTACCAGTGGTACCCCTGGCCGTTCCCGTTCCGGCAGACGCACTACGCGCTGGCATGGGTGATCGTCGGGTCCATAGCCCTTCATGTCGCGGTGAAACTGCCGACCATCGTGCGCTACTGGCGCCGGCGGAGCATCGCCCACGACCGGGGCGTGGCCGATGAATGACCAGCCGGGGGTCAGCCGCCGTGCGCTGCTCGGCACCATCGCCGCCGCTGCGGTGGCAGCTGTGGGCCTCACGGCCGGCCAGTCGTTCGGCTGGCTGGCTCCGCTCAACGTCTTCGCACCGAGAGTGCCGGGCCGCGGCCCCCAGGGAGTTCCGGTGAACACGACAGCGGCGTCGGCGGGAGTGGTGGAGACCGCGCGGGCCGCCGACTGGACCCTCGCGATCCGCAACGGCGACCGTGCCGAGACGCTCGACCGCGCCCGCCTGCTCGCGCTGCCGCAGGCGCGGTCGACGCTGCCGATCGCCTGCGTGGAGGGCTGGAGCACCACCGCGGAGTGGAGCGGCGTGCGGATGCGCGACCTGCTCGCGCTGGTCGGTGCATCTGCCGGGGCCACGGTGCTCGTCACGAGCCTCCAGCCGCGAGGAGCCTACCGCCGGACGACGATGGGGCCGGAGTTCGCCCAGGACCCGGACACTCTGGTGGCTTTGACGCTCAACGGGGAGACCCTCGATCTGGATCACGGATACCCGGCGCGCGTGATCGCGCCCGGTCGTCCGGGCGTGCTGCAGACCAAGTGGTTGAGCTCGATCGAGGTGGTGCCGGCGTGATGCGCGCGCGTGTGGCCATCGGGGCGGCAGGCGTGGCCCTGATCGGGGTGGGTGGTGTGTTCCTCCTGCTGGGGCTGGGGCCCGCCGAGATCGCCGGGTTGGTCGCCTGGCTGGCGGCGGCGGTCGTGCTGCACGACGCGCTGCTGGTTCCAGCGGTGACCACGATCGACCTGCTGCTGCGGCGCACGGCCCGTCGCCTGCCTCCCGCGGTCGTCGCCGTCGTGGAGGCGGGCTTCGCGGTCGGGGCGCTTATCACCGCCATGGTCGTTCCCGAACTCGTGGCGCAGGCGCGGGGCCCGCGCAACCCGACCGTGGTGCCGGGAGACTACGCGAGCCGTCTGGCCGTCCTCTGGATCGCGATCTCGATCGTCGTCTCCCTGACCTGCTCCGTCATCGTGCTGCGCACCCGGAGGGCGTCGCGCCGACGGCGGTGAGGAGCGTTTCGCGAGGCCTGGACGCTCAGCGCGTCGCGAGCACGAAGGTGCGTCCGGCCGTCGCGACCGTGGTGACGTCCATCCCGAGGTCACCCGCGATGCGGGCCGCTGCCCGGTGGCCCACCTCGGCCCAGGGGAACCAGGCGCTGCGGGCGCCGGCCGGATGCACCAGTTGCGCCGCGAAGTGTACGTTCCGTTCGGGGTCGGCGTGGGTCTCCACGATCATGCGGCCGCCCGGGCGCAGCAGCTCCGAGCCGCGCGCCAGGAGCGCGGCCGGGTCCCCGCCGATCCCCACATTGCCGTCGAACAGCGCGACGGCGCCCCAGGTGCCCTCCGCGGGGAGCGGGTCGAATACGGACCGCCGCAGAACCGGGAGGCCCTGCGAGCGTGCGAGCCCCACGGCCGCCGGCGAAATGTCGATGCCCAGTGCGAGCCTCCCCGCCTCGATCGCGGCGCGCACCATCCGCGCGGGACCGCAGCCGACGTCGAGCACCGGGCCCGTCGTGAGAGCGAGCACGCCCCGCTCCGCGTCGGTCGCGGCGGCCAGGTAGGCGGACACATCGAGGGACGTCGCGTCGTCGCCGGGGCGGGGGATGTCGTCCCTCACGACGGAAAGCACACCCCCGCCCACCCGCAGAGCGAGCTCGTACGGCTCCGCACCGCCGCGTCCGAACTCGGCCGACGTCTCGGATGCGGTGGCCGCAATGGTCGTCCCGCCCAGTGCTGCCGGGCTCACGCCGGCACCCGCGTCGGCCGGAGGCTGTGCAGCGTCCGGGCCAGCGCCGGCGCCCGGTGAGCCGCGAGCGGCAGATCCGAGGCGGTGTCGATGTCGGTGAGCGGCGGCAGCAGCCGGACCCGCAGGCCGGCGGCCCGCAGCCGCCCGAGCTGGTGGGCGCCGGTGGAGCCGGTCGACATCGGCACACCCCGGACCAGGTCGCCGACGGGCCGGCGCAGCGCGAGCGCCCAGAAGCCGCCGTCCGTCGCCGGGCCGAAGTGCGCATCCACCGCGGGGTCGTCCGAGAAGACGTCGGCGACCATGGCGGGGTCGAGATGCGGGGTGTCCATCCCGAGCAGCAGCAGGGGCTCGTCGACGGCGTCGAAGAGCGCGGCGATCCGCTCGTCCAGTCCGCCCTCGGACTGCGACATCAGCTCCCAGCCGGCCGCCCCGTCCGGTGCCACCGTGCCGTCGAAGTAGAGGATGCGGCGGGTCACGGGCAGCCCGCCCGCGACGTGGAGGGTGTCGGCGAGCGCCGCTCCGGCGATCGCCGCCGCCTCTTCCGCGCTGAAATCGGGTTGCAGGCGCGTCTTCACCCGGCCGGGGAGGCACTCCTTGGCGATCACGGCGACGGCGGTCATCGGCCAGCCTCCGCCAGCCGCCGTCGCGTGTCGCGCACGGCCGTGACATAGCCGCGCAGCGAGCCGGTCACCTTGGACCTGCCGATGCGGGGATGGTAGAGCACATCCACCTGGGCGACTCGCCAGCCGGACCGGTGCGCGCGCAGCACCACCTCGACCGGATACCCGCTGCGCCGGTCGTCGACGCCCAGTCCGAGCAGCGGCAGACGGCGGGCGGCACGCACAGGACCCAGGTCGTAGAGGGGGAGGCCGGTACGGGAGCGCAGCATCCTCGCGAGCACGACGTTGGCAGCTCGTGCGGGCAGCGGCCACGCCGCCCGCACGGTGGGTCGCCGTCGCCCGATGACCAGATCCGCCGTCCCGTCGTCCAGGGGTGCGACGAGCGCGTCGAACGCCGCAGGGTGGATGGAGCCGTCGGCGTCGCACACGACCACCGTGTCGGAGGTGGCGGCGGACAGGCCCGCGTGGACGGCGGCGCCGTACCCCCGGCGGGACTCGGTCACCACGCGGGCGCCCGCCCGGCGTGCCACCTCGGCGCTGGCGTCGGTCGACCCGTTGTCGACCACGATCGCGCGGTAGCGCGGAGGCAGAGCGGCCAGGAGCGCAGGCAGGGCATCCGCCTCGTTCAGGCAGGGGAGCACGACATCGATCGGTACGGTCACGGTTCGACGGTATGCAGCAGCGCGGTCGGACCACCCGCGCAGAATCTTACGAAACACGGACGGTCGCCGCCTGCGCTCGCCGCAGACGGACCCCGGCACGGCGGGTCGACCTATGCTGAGCGCATGACCGCCGTACCCGCCGATCCGCGACCCCCGCGCGAGCTGCGCGACCGGCGGGTGCTCGTGGTGGAGGACGACCCGACGGTCCGCGAGGTGGCCAGCGGGTACCTGCGATCCGCCGGCCTGATCGTCGACGAGGCGGTCGATGGATTCCGGGCGCTCTCCCTCGCCGAGCTCACACCACCCGACCTCGTCGTGCTCGACCGGATGCTGCCGGGCATCGACGGCCTCGAGGTGGCG
>NZ_JBQENB010000002.1:520152-617607 GCF_052044215.1 Leifsonia sp. 22587 | reverse complement strand
GCAGCCGCCGCGCCGTTCCGATCATCCTGCTCACGGCCCTCGGCTCCACCGACGACCGCATCGAGGGCCTGGAAGCGGGCGCCGACGACTACCTCGCGAAACCGTTCTCGCCGCGCGAACTGGTGCTGCGCGCGCAGTCCATATTGCGCCGCAGCGTCGGCGAACTCGCCCCCGAAGCGCCTTTCCGCTTGGGCCCGTTCGCCATCGATCCCTCCAACCGGACTGTCGCGAAGGGCGGCCGGGAGCTGGTCCTCACTGCGCGCGAGTTCGACCTGCTCGCGTTCTTCCTCAAGCATCCGAACCAGGTCTTCAGCCGGGAGCAACTGCTCAAGGAGGTCTGGCGTTGGGACTTCGGCGACCTCTCGACCGTGACCGTGCACGTTCGCCGGTTGCGCGAGAAGATCGAGGAGGACGCCACGAAACCTGTTCACCTGACCACCGTGTGGGCGGTGGGCTACCGCATGAGTGCCTGAGGAGGACCGCATGCTCGCGCTCGGAGACCTGGCCGCCATCGTCGGCACCACTCTGCTCGCCGCAGCGGCGATCTCGGCGGTCGCCGTGGTGGTGCTGCACCTGCTGCGCAGGGCGTCCGTCATGGTCCGGCTCGGCGTCGTCGTGCTGGCGGCCGTCGCGTCGATCGTGGGCGGCACGGTGGCCATCGCCCGCGCGATGTACATCTCGCCGCACGACTTCGTGGTGCTCGCGTGGGTCATCGGGGTGGCCGCCGTCGTCAGTGTGGGGGTGGCCGCGGTGCTCGGGATGGGCCTGGTGCGCACCAGCCGCACCCTCCGCGACGCCGCGCGCGCGGTCGGCGACGGGCGCATCGTCCCGGCCGAGCAGCAGGACAGCAGCGAGTTCAGCGCTCTCTCGAGCGAACTCGCCGACGTCTCACGGCGTCTCGCGGAGTCCCGGGAGGAGGTGCGGCTGCTCGACGCGTCGCGCCGCGAGCTGGTCGCCTGGATCTCCCACGACCTGCGCACCCCGCTCGCCGCCATGCAGGCCATGGCGGAGGCGCTCGAGGACGGCATCGCCGCCGACCCTCAGCGCTACTATCGGCAACTGCGCAGTCAGTGCGACACCCTCAGCCACATGGTCGACGACCTGTTCGAGCTGTCCAAGATCCAGTCCGGTGCACTGCGCCTGGAGTTCGGGCCGCTCTCGATGTACGACCTGGTCAGCGACGCCGTGGCCGATCTCGCGCCCCTCGCGGCCACCCGCTCCGTGGCGCTCAACGAGTCGCAGGACGGCGACCTGACGGTCTGGGGCGACGCACGAGAGCTCTCCCGCGTCATCCACAACCTGCTCGTGAACGCCATCGAGCACTCGCCCGCCGGGGCGGCCATCCATGTGTCGGTCCGCGAGGGCGCCGGCTCATCGGTCGTCCTCAGCGTCGTGGACGAGGGCGGCGGCATCCCCGAGGAGCACCTCGGAGCGGTGTTCGACGCGGGCTGGCGGGGTAACGCCGCGCGGTCTCCGCGCTCGGGGGTGGTCTCGGGAGGCGCGGGACTGGGCTTGGCCATCGTGCAGGGCATCGTCAGCGCGCACGACGGGGACGTCTCGGTGCGGAACACGGGAGCGGGCTGCAGGTTCGACGTGCAGCTCCCGCGTTTCCGCCCGGCGGTCGCCGCGAACTGACGGACCACGGAGTGATCGGCTGCGCGGGAGTGCAGTCGCGTGAAGGAGAGACGATAGATGCGGATCACATTCATCGGCGGCCCGACGGCGCTGCTCGAGGTCGGCGGGCTGACCCTGCTCACCGATCCGGCATTCGGCGACCCGGGCGAGTACCCCAGCGGGAGCCGGACCTTGCGCAAGACCTCCTCCCCGGCGATCCGGTCGGACGACCTGCCGAGGATCGACGCCGTCCTGCTGTCGCACGACCAGCATGTCGACAATCTCGACGCGCTGGGCCGCGAGCTGCTGCCACGCGCCGGTACCGTGCTCACCACGCCGGCGGCCGCCGAACGGCTCGGCGGGAACGCGGTCGGCGTCGCGCCGTGGCGGCACCACGAGCTGGACCGGCCGGGCGGCGGCTCGCTGCGGGTGGTCGCGGTCCCCGCCCAGCACGGTCCCGACGGGACGGAGCACATCACCGGTCCGGTGACCGGTTTCGTGCTCAGCGGAACGGGGCTGCCGACCGTGTACGTCGGCGGCGACAACGCGTCCCTCCGCGTCGTCGACGACGTCGTCCGGCACACGGCCGCTGACATCGATGTCGCGGTGCTGAACGCCGGCGGCGCGCGGACCGCCCTCCTGGACGCGTACCTGACCTTCACCAGCCGGCAGGCGGCGGAAGCGGCGGCCCTCATCGGAGCACCCCGCGTCGCCGTCCTCCACACCGAGGGCTGGGGTCACTTCACCACCGATCAGGCGTCTGTGCGCGCCGCCTTCGATGCGGCGGGGATGGGCGGCCGGCTGATCGACCTGGAGGCGGGGCCGGCCGTCCAGGCGTGGCCGTGAGCGGTGGTTCCGCACGGCCGCATCCGGCCGGGCGGCTCCGGCGGGAACTCGACTCCCGGCTGGCGTGGTGAGAGTGTGGATGCCATGCGCGTGATCGTCATCGGTGCCACCGGACATGTCGGCAGCTACCTCGTGCCCCGCCTCGTGCGGGCCGGTCACGAGGTGGTCGCCATCACCCGGGGGCCGAGCGCCCCCTACCATGAGGATCCGGCGTGGGATGCGGTGGAGCGCATCCACCTCGACCGCGACGCCGGTGATGCGGACGGCACCTTCGGCGCGACGATCGCCGGGCTGGGGGCGGACGCCGTCATCGACATGGTGTGCTTCACCCCCGACTCCGCCCGTCAGCTGGTGGAGGCGCTGCGCGGCCGGGTGAAGCTGCTGCTCAGCTGCGGGACGATCTGGATCCACGGCCCGGCGACGGCCGTGCCGACCGCCGAGGAGGAGGACCGGGAGCCGTTCGGCGAGTACGGCGTGAACAAGGACGCGATCGAGAAGCTGCTGCTGGAGGAGGCGCGGACCCCGGGCGGCCTTCCGGTCGCGGTTCTGCATCCCGGTCACATCACCGGCCCGGGCTGGAACATGATCGGACCGACCGGCAACCTCGACCTCGACGTGTACCGCCGGCTCGCCGCAGGCGAGGAGGTCGTGCTTCCGAACTTCGGCCTGGAGACGGTGCACCACGTGCACGCCGACGACGTCGCCCAGGGCTTCCAGCTCGCCCTGGAGAACCCGGAGGCCGCCGTCGGTCACGGCTTCCACCTGGTGTCCGATCGTGCGGTCACCCTGCGCGGCTTCGCCACGGCGGTCGCCGGCTGGTTCGGCGCGGAGCCGCGGCTCCGCTTCGAGCCCTACGCCCGGTTCGCGGAGCTCACGGACGCGCAGCACGCGCAGACGACGTGGGAGCACATCGCGCGCAGCCCCTCCAGCAGCATCGAGAAGGCACGACGCCTGCTCGGCTACGAGCCCCGCTACTCCAGCCTGGCCGCCGTGGCAGAAGCACTGCAGTGGCTGATCGACGACGGCCAGGTGGAAGCGGGGCCCTTGCGGATCAGCGGGTGACGAACGGCACCAGGATCGCGTTGACCTCTTCGGCGTGGGTCCACAGCATCCCGTGCGGGGCGCCGTCGATCTCGTGGTACTCCGCCTCCGGGAACGCGGCGTGGAAGGCGCGGCCGGTCGCGTCGATCGGGAGGATGTTGTCCGAGGTGCCGTGGGCGATCAGCGTGGGCTTGCCGCTGGCGCGGACGGCCTCGACGTCGGCCGAGAAGTCCTCGATCCACGACGGGACGACTGCGTAGGCCGCGACCGGTGCGCTGCCCGTGGCGGTATTCCAGCTGGCGGTGACGGCCTCCTGCGAGATGCGGCTGCCGAGGTTCTCGTCGAGGTTGTAGAAGTTCTTGTAGAACTCGGTGAACCACGCGAAGCGGTCGGCGCGCGCGGCCGCATCGATGCCGTCGAACACGGACTGCGGCACCCCGTTGGCGAGCATCCCCGGCTCGAGCGAGGCGAGGAACGCGAACTTGGCCACGCGGTCGGTGCCGAACAGCTTCGCGTAGCGGGCGAGTTCGCCGGTGCCCATCGAGAAGCCGACGAGGATGACGTCGTTGAGGTCGAGGGTGGTCAGCACGGTGTCGAGGTCGGCGGCGAAGGTGTCGTAGTCGTAGCCGGTCTCGACCTTGGAGGAGCGGCCGAATCCGCGGCGGTCGTAGGTGACGACCCGGTAGCCGGCGGCGCGGATCTCACGCGCCTGACGCTCCCAGGACGAACCGTCCAGCGGGTAGCCGTGGATGAGCACGACGGGCTGCCCGGTGCCGTGGTCCTCGTAGTACAGCTCGATCGGTGCCGAGTTCTCCTGACCGACGGTGATGAATCCCATGATGACCTCTCTGATCGATTCGGCCGAGAACGCTCGTTCTCGCCTTCTGATGGCTACACTAGAGAACGATGGTTCTCAGCGCAAGTCCCAGAGGTGAACAGATGACGAACGACACGGTCACCGAGCACGAGCACATCGTCGAGGTCGCGGACCGGCTCTTCTACGAGCGCGGCATCCACGCCGTCGGGATGGACGCGATCCGCACCGAGGCGGGCGTCCCGCTCAAGCGCCTGTACTCCGAGTTCTCCTCGAAGGACGCCCTGCTCGAAGAGGTGCTGCGCTACCGCTCGGGCGTGTGGGATGCGGGGATCGCCGGCGCTGCGGCTGCCGCGCACACCCCGCGCGAGAAGCTGCTCGCGATCTACGACTTCCTCGACGGCTGGTTCCGCACCGACGACTTCCGCGGCTGCGGGTTCATCAACTCCTTCGGCGAGATGGGGGCCGTCTCGCCGGCCGTGGCGGCGATCGCCCGCGAGCAGAAGGAGCGCTTCCAGCGGTACGTGGCGTCGCTGGTCGACGAGCTCGGCGCCCCGGCCGCGCTGGCCGACCAGCTCGCGATCCTGGCGGAAGGCGCGCAGACGACGGCCGCCATCAGCGGGAACCCGACCGCGGCCGCGCAGGCGCGAGCGGCCGCGGCGACGCTGATCGACGCGGCGCTCGCATCATGCGCGAAGGGCTGAGCCCGTACGCGACGAGGGCGTCGCCGAGCCCCACGGCCCGGCGACGCCCTCGGATCCCCGACTCAGGCGGCCGCCTCCTCGCGGGACTCGGCGAGGCCCTGCGCCAGCGGAGTGGTCGGGCGGCCGATCAGCTCCGAGAGGGTGCTCTGCGCGTCGGCCAGCTCCCCGTCGCGGATGTTGCCGTCCAGGGCCACCACGAAACCGGCGGTGCCGTCGTCGAGGCCGGCGGCGGTGAGGATGGCGGTGTGCTCCTCGGGCGAGACCGAGCGGTAGACGACCTCGCGGCCGAGGAGCTCGCCGATGGTGGAGGCCAGCTCGTCGAAGGTCCACGCCGTGTCGCCGCTCAGCTCGTACACTGCGCCCTCGTGGCCCGGCGTCGACAGCACGACGGCGGCGGCCTCGGCGTAGTCCTTGCGCGACGCGCTGGCCACGCGGCCGTCGCCGGCGCTGCCCACGAGCTCACCGGTCGCCGCGGCCTGGTCGAGGAGGCCGGTGTAGTTCTCGGTGTACCAGTTGTTGCGGAGGACGGTCACCGGCAGCGGCGACGCCGCGAGCAGCTCCTCGGTCGCCTTGTGCTCCGGGGCGAGCACGAGGGCGCCGTCCGTGGCGTGCGGCGCGCTCGTGTAGACGAGCCGTCCGACGCCGGCGGCCTCTGCGGCGTCGATGGCGTTCCGGTGCTGCGCCACGCGCTTGCCTACCTCGGAGCCGGACACGAGCAGCACGGCGTCCGCGCCCGCGAACGCGGCGGTGAGCGTCTCGGGCTTCTCGAAGTCGATGACGGCGGTCTCGACGCCGAGAGCAGCCAGCGGCGCGAGCCGCTCGGCGGAGCGGCCTGCGGCCCGGATGTCGGAGGCGGGCACACCGCGTTCGAGGAGGGAGTCGACGGTGAGGCGGCCGAGGTGGCCGGTTGCGCCGGTGACGACGATGGTCATGAGGGGTTCCTTTCGATCGGACATCGAGGGGAACCGGCCCGTCCCTCCATTACTTCCCAATGGCGGGTACCCACTTTTTGGTAAGTTACTGGCGTGGACACCAGTCTCGCGTCACTCAACGGCTTCGGCTTCACCGACGGCGTGCTGCCGTCGGCCTGCCCGACGCGCATCGTCCTCAACCACGTGACGAGCACGTGGGGCGTCCTCGTGCTGGTCGCCCTCTCGCAGAGCGGGTTGCGCTGGGGCGAGCTGCGCCGCACCGTCCAGGGCATCAGCGAGAAGATGCTGGCCCAGACGCTCCGGACGCTCGAGGCCGACGGCCTCGTGCTCCGCACGGCCCAGCCGACCATCCCGCCCCGGGTGGACTACAGCCTCACCGACCGCGGACGCGACCTGACCGAGCACCTGCTGCCGCTCATGTCGTGGATCGCCGCCAACGCCGACGACATCGTGGGCGCCGACGCTGGCCACGCATCCGCTGCAGTTCGCCCATAGCCACGCACCGGCGCCGCCCCTTAGGGTCGCACCGTGGATCTGCAGCTGAATGGGAAGACCGCCGTCGTCACCGGTGCGAGCCGGGGCATCGGCCTCGCAACCGTCCGGGCCCTGCTGGCCGAGGGCGCGGACGTCGTCGCCATCGCGCACGCGCCGACCGCGGAGACCGAAGCCCTGGGGGCCGAGCCGGGCTTCCGCTTCGTCGCCGCGGACCTGACCGATGCCGCCGCGATCGAGAGCCTGCGCGATCAGGTGGGCGACCGGGTGGATGCGCTGGTCAACAACGTGGGCTCGGCGCCTCCGCGCCCCGGCGGCTTCGCGTCGATCACCGACCACGACTGGCTGGCGAGCTACGAGCTGAACACCCTGGCCACCGTCCGGGTCACCCGTGCCCTCCTCGACCTCATCCCGGACGGCGGGGCCATCGTGAACATGGCAAGCGAGAACGCCATGCTGTCCGATCCGCTGGTGATGGACTACAGCGCCGCGAAGGCAGCGGTCCTGAGCTTCTCGAAGTCGCTGTCGAAGGAGCTCGGCCCGCGCGGCATCCGGGTCAACTCGGTCAGTCCGGGGCCGGTCGCCACCGCGCTCTGGCTCGGCACCGGCGGCGTCGCCGAGACGGTCTCCGCCGCGGGCGGCGGCTCGCCGGAGGAGGTGCGGCACGGCGCCGAGCAGGCGATGGTGACCGGCCGGTTCACCACCCCGGAGGAGGTCGCGGCACTGATCACGATGCTCGCCAGTCCGGTGCTCGGCAACATGACGGGGTCGGATGTCGTGATCGACGGCGGGATGCGGCAGACGAGTGAAGTCCCCGCGGCCCCGGTCGCCCGGCTATCCTCGACGCATGACCGCCCGGATCGCGAACGTCACGTTCCACGCCGAGAACCCCACCGAGCTGGCCCGGTTCTGGAGTGCGGTGATGGGCTACCCCGAGCCGACGGGCTGGGACCCGGAGGACGTGGCCGCGCTGAGGGCCTCCGGGATGACGGACGAGGAGATCGCGGATCGTGCCGAAGCGTGGGACGGGGATCCCGCCCACCAGCGGTTCTACTTCAGCCGGTACCGCCACGAGCGCCGGCAGCGCAACCGGATGCACCTCGACATCACGCCGTTCGACGACCGCCGCGCCTCCCGCGAGGAGCTGGAGGCCGAGCGCGACCGCCTGATCGGCCTGGGCGCCACCGAGGAGAAGACCCTGCTCGGTAACTGGGGCCCGTACGAGGAGTTCGTGATCATGATGCGCGACCCCGAGGGCAACGAGTTCTGCCTCCAGTGAACGATGAAGGCGGTAGCGCGTGACCTCTGAACCGTCGGCGGTGACCGCGGACGCGCGCGTCGGCGCGGACGGCACCGTGATGATGCACCCGCACCGCACCTTCCAAGGCGTGCTCCGGGCGGGTGCGCTGGCCTCCGTCCTGCTCGTCGCGGGTGTGGTCGCGGCTCTCGTGTGGGCGAACATCGGCGGGTACGAGGAGTTCTGGCGTCAGCGGGTCGGGATCAGCGTCGGCTCGTGGTCGCTGACCTACGAGCTGCGCACGTGGGTCAACAGCGGGTTGATGACACTGTTCTTCCTCGCCGTCGGGCTGGAGGCACGGCGCGAGTTCGACCTCGGCGACCTCCGCGAGCGCAAGCGGCTCATCCTGCCGATCACCGTCGGCCTCGTGGGAATGGCCCTGCCGGTCGCGATCTTCCTCGTCGTCAACCACGGGCTCGCGTCGGCCGGCGCCTGGGGTGTGACCATGTCGACGGACACGGCCCTCGCACTCGGCATCCTGACGCTCCTGGCACGGCGGGCGCCGAAGCGGACCCGGACGTTCCTGCTGACCGCATTCGTCGTGGACGACGTCGTCGCCCTCATCGTGATCGCCGCGCTGTACAGCGGTCCGATCTCGCTCCCGGCCGTCATGGCGGCGGTGGTGTCGTTCGTCCTCCTGCTCGCAGCACGCCGCCTCAACCGCACCCTCGGCCGGAACCTCGCCGTCGTGCTGGGTGTGCTGACCTGGTTCTTCATGCTGCTCAGCGGCATCGACCCGGTGGTCTCGGGGCTGGCGATCGGGCTCTCGACCAGCGCCTACGTGCCCGTCCGCGCCGACCTGGAGCGGGCGACCGACCTGTTCCGGGACTACCGGGTGAGCCCGAGCGCGGAGTTGGCGCACTCCGCGGCGGCAGGACTGGCGGACTCGCTCTCCGAGAACGAGCGCATCCTGTACCGGCTGAGCCCGTGGACGAGCTACGTCGTCGTCCCCATCTTCGCCCTGGCCAACGCGGGCGTCGCCATCACGCCGGACCTGCTGGGCCGCGCATTCACCAGCCCGATCACGATCGGCATCGTGCTCGGCTACGTCGTCGGCAAGCCCATCTCGGTCGTGGGCAGCTCGTGGCTGCTCAGCCGGATGACACGGGGGCGCATCCACCCGCAGGTCGGCTGGCTGTCCGTGCTCGGCAGCGGCACGGCCGCGGGCGTCGGATTCACCGTCTCGCTCCTCATCGCCGGCATCGCCCTCACCGGTCCGCAGCTCGGAGAGGCGAAGATCGGCATCTTCCTCTCGGTGATCGGGTCGGCCGCGCTCACCTGGCTGGTGTTCTTCTGCGTGCGGTTCATCCCGGCCAACCGGCGGACGACGGCTCTCAACGGCCGGCCGGATCCCACCCTCGACCTGCTCGCGCCGCCCGACCCGGAGCTCGACCACGTGCGCGGGGCTGCGGAGCCGGCGGTCACGGTGGTGGAGTACGGCGACTTCGAGTGCGGCTTCTGCAAGCGCGGCGAGCCCACGGTGCGCGAGCTGATGCAGCGGCATCCGGATGTGGCGGTCGTCTGGCGCCATCTGCCCCTCACGGATGTGCACCCCAATGCTCTGCGGGCCGCGGAGGCGGCGGAGGCGGCCGGGGCGCAGGGCGCCTTCTGGCCGATGCACGACATGCTGCTCGACCACCAGGACCGGCTGGGCGCGAACGATCTGGAGGAGTACGCGCGCCAGATCGGGATCGACGTCGACCGGTTCCGTGACGACCTCCAGGCGCACGCGTTCGCCGACCGCGTGCGCGCCGACATCCGTTCGGCGGACGAGAGCGGCGCCGCCGGCACGCCCACCTACTTCATCAACGGTCAGCGGCACGAGGGTGATGTGGACATCGACTCGCTCAGCAAGGCGATCAACGGGGCGCGGGCGGCGTTGCGCAATGGCTGAGGACACCACAGCCGAACTCACCTCGGCGTACGCCGAACTCGCCTCCCGCGACCCCGGGCTGCGGGCGCTCATCGACCGGTTCGGGACGCCCGATCCCTTCGAGTTCCCGGACGGCGGACGCACGACGGGTGACGACTTCGCCGGGCTGGTGCTGCACATCCTGGGCCAGCAGATCTCGACCAACGTCGCCCTCATCATCTACGACCGCCTCGCCCGGCTGCTCGGCGGCCGGCCCACCCCGGCCGGCATCCTCGCGCTCGGCCTCGACGAGATCCGGGCGGTCGGCGCCTCCCACGCCAAGGCGCTCTACCTCCAGGCGCTCGCGCAGAGCGTGTCGACCGGCGAGCTGGACCTGGAGGCGCTGCGGGGCGTCGGCGACGAGGAGGCGGTCCTGGCGCTCACCCGCATCAAGGGCATCGGGCCGTGGAGCGCGGAGATGTACCTCATTCACCAGCTGTGCCGCTGGGATGTGATGCCCGCGGGCGACCTCGCCATCCGCGTGGCGGTGCGACGGCTCGACCGGCTCGAGGCCACGCCGAGCATCGCCTGGGTGCGGCAGCGCGGCGTCCCCTGGGCGCCGTACCGGACGCTGGCGGCGGCGCTGCTGTGGCGATCGCTCGGGGCCGAGGACGGCGCCTGACGTCCCTCCACCTGCGCAGCCTGTGCTCAGAGCCGCGTGCCAAAATGGAGGGACGCTGTCACGAGGGCAGCGCTCCGGACGAGACGCGCCGTACCCGGTCAGCCAAGACGACGCTTCCTGAGGGAGCGCATCGTGAGTCAAGCCGTCCAGATCATCGGCTCGCTGCTGGTCTTGTCCGCCTTCGTCCTGTCCCAGCGGGGTGTCCTGAAACAGGACTCGCTGCCGTACATCGTGCTCAACCTCGTGGGCTCCGGCGCTCTCGCCGTCGAGGCGGCGCTCGGCGCCCAGTGGGGCTTCCTCCTGCTGGAGGGCGTGTGGGCGATCGTCTCGGCGTTCGGACTGGTCACCCTGCTGCGGGCGCGGGCGCTGGCTGCCCGCTCGCGCTGACGACGTCGATGTCCCCGGTCAGGCCGCGCACGACGAGTTCGACGTATTGTCCCATCGTCTGCTCGTCCGGTGCGTTGTTCGGATTCACCTCGGTCAGCACGATCCCCGCGAACCGCTCGCTGCCCGTGAGCACCTGAAGTCCGGTGACGGCCTCATCGACCGTCAGCCCCCAGGGCGGCGCGTCCGGGTTGGGCATGTTCGCCAGGGCGAGGTGCTGGTGGCCGAGGACGTCGACGTCGAAGTGCACGAGGAAGCGTTCCCCGGCTTCCTCCGCCGCGGCCAGTGCCGCCTGGGCCGCACCCGGGTCGAGATGGATGCGCGACGCGGGAACGCGGACCAGGCCCAGCTGCTCGGCGATCGCGTCTTCGAGATCGTCGCGGTCCTCCGGGAGCGCATCGCCGTAGAGCACCACCTCGTCCGGACGAAGCAGTGGCGGCGGTCCCTCCAGGCTCGTCAGGGCCGGGTCGCTGCCGGGCAGCGCCAGCAGGTGGGCGAGGCCCATCGCATCCACGTTGCCGTAGTCGATGCGGCCCGGTGTGTAGAGGTCGGGGCCGCCGTCCATGTACACGAGGGCCGTCGGCTCGCCCGCACGGCGGAAGCCGGCGACCGCGCCCATCGTCACGGTGCAGTCGCCGCCGACGACCAGCGGGGTCCGGCCGCCCGAGATCGCGTCCGCGACGGCTGCGGCGGTCTCCAGTGCGACGCGCCGCACCTCATGGATGTTCTGCCGGTCGAGGTGCTCGGGATCGGGCCGGCGCCGGAATCCCCGCACGTCGCCCAGGTCGCGGACGTCGTGCCCGCGCGCCTCGAGCATCCCGACCAGCCCGGCCGCCCGGATCGCCGCCGGGGCGAGGTCCATGCCGGGCGTGTGGCCCCCGGCGCTCGACGGCACCCCGACGAGGCCCCACCTGCGCTGCCTGCTCACGCGCCCATCGTACGAGCACCCGGCGACGCCGGTCACGGGATGCCCGCACCGCGGAATAGCTCGCGGCGCTCAGCGGTTGCCGGATTTCGTGACGACCGCCGCGATGCACGCCCCCGCCACACTCGACGAGCTCCTTGCCACGCTCGAGTGGCAGGTGGAGGAGTCGCGCCGCGAGGACCTCCGGCCCGGCACCCGCGTCGTCCTCTCCGGGCCGACGCTGCTGTACGTCGTGGATGGATCGGTGCGGGTGCGCTCGGCAGGGCCACAGCCGCTGTCGTTCGCCTACCAGGCGGGCGACGTCGTGTTCACGCCCGGGCGGCAGAGCGCCGAGATGAGGGCGGAGACCGACGGAACGGTCGTCGTCTCCGAGCTCCGCCCGACGGCCGGTTTCCACGCCCTCGATCGCCTGCCGGACCTCCTCGGGGTCCACCGCCTGGCCGACCTCGACCCCGGGATCGCGCTGCTGGCCTCCCGGATGGGATGCGGCACCGGCGAACGGCGGGCCGGCGACCGCGTGATCTGCGGCCGGATGGCGACCACCATCGTCGCCGTCGCGATCCGCGCGTGGGCCGAGGGCGACTGCGTCCCGGACAACTGGCCGGCCGTCGTCCAGGACCCGTTCCTCAACCGGGTGCTCGACGCGATGCACGCGAACCCCGGACACCCGTGGACGCTCCGCGACCTCGCCGCCGTCGGCGCGATGTCGCGCACGACGTTCGCCGAACGCTTCCGCGAGCAGGTGGGCCAGTCGCCCGCGAGCTACCTGGCGCAGGTGCGGATGGACGCCGCCATGACCTACCTCTCGCAGGACGGCCTCACCGTGAGCGAGACTGCCCGTCTGCTGGGCTACGAGTCGGACGCCGGATTCAGCCGCGCGTTCCGCCGCCACACCGGTGCGGTCCCGTCCGTGTGGCGGCAGCGCGCGAGCTGAGAACCGTCACTCCACGGGGACCGCAGCCGAGCCGCGGCGCCCGGCGCTGCCGAACAGCACCACGCCGACCGCGACGACGGCCACAGCCACCAGGTACGTGAACCGCACGTCCATGCTGTCCACCAGCACCCCGCCGATGCCCGCGCCGAGCGTGATCGCCAGCTGGAACCCGGCGACGACCAGGCCGCCCGCCGCCTCCAGCCGATCCGGGATGTAGCGGCCGGCCCAGGTGTTGATGACCGCAGGCCACGCGCCGAAACCGAATCCCCACACGGCGACCGCGACCGCGACGAGGATGACCGACCCCTGACCGAGGATCGCGAGCAGGATCGCGCCGGCGATGAGCGACGGCTGCAGGTAGCGCAGGAGTGCGAGGTGCCGGTCGGCGAGGGCGCCGACCACGAGGTTGCCGATCACCCCGCCGATCCCGAACAGCACCAGAAGCGCGGCGGCGAACTCGGTGTCCAGCCCCGGCACCTGGTCCAGGGCGAGCCGGATGAACGTGTACGCCATGAAGTGCCCGAGCACGATCAGGATGTGGCCGGCCAGCCCCTGCCGCACGCCCGGCCTCCGCAGGGTGTCGCCGAGGATCCGCAGGCTGGACGCCTCCGCCGCCGGGACGGGCGGCAGAGCGATCCGGAGGGCGACCGCCACGACCGCGGTGAGCACCGCCGCGCCGAGGAACACGCCCCGCCAGTCGACGAGCGCGGTGAGGTAGACGCCGACCGGCACGCCCGCGACGACGGCGAGCGTCATGCCTGCGCTCACCGTGGTCAGCGCGCGGCCGAGCCGGTCGGGCGTGGCCAGCTGCGCGGCGACGGTCAGCGACATCGACCAGAAGCCGCTGATCGCCACCCCGATGAGCAGGCGCGCGATGAGCAGCACCCACAGCGACGGCGCGAGGGCCACCGCGAGGTTGGACACGGCGGCGAGGGCGGCGACGAGCATCAGCAGCGTCCGCCGGTCCATCCGCGGGATCAGGATGCCGATGGTCGGCGCGGCCAGGAACCCGACGAACGCGGTCACGGTCACCGTCTGCCCGGCCTGCCCCGGCGTCACGCCGAGTTCGGCGGCCATCGCGGTCAGCACGCCCGAGGGCAGAAACTCCGCCGTCACCAGAACGAAGCTGGTGAGGAACATGACGATGAGGCCGCCCCAGCGCGTGCGCGTGAGCGGTCGGGATGCGGGGGAGGCGGCCCGGACGGGCGAGGTATCTGTCGTCACCCTTCGACTCTGGCCGACGGCGGCGCCGCACGCCTGACTCTGCGTCCGCGGCCGGGCGACCGAGCGTCCACGAGAGAAGGGCGCCCTCCTCGCGGAGGGCGCCCTTCGTCACGCGTCTGGCGTCACGCGTCTGGCGTCACGCGTCTGGCGTCACGCGTCTGGCGTCACGCGTCTGGTGTCACGCGTCTGGTGTCACGCCTCCCGCGTCTTCGGCGACCGCGTGGCCGTGTGGGACGGGTCGCGCTCGACGGCGCCGCCGAGCACCTCGTCGATCCGCCCGAGCAGCTCGGCCGGGATGGTCACGCCGGAGGCCTTCACGTTCTCGGTCACCTGCTCCGGGCGCGAGGCGCCGATGATCGCCGTGGCGACGTTGTCGTTCTGGAGCACCCACGCCACCGCGAGCTGTGCGGGCGTGAGATCGAGCTCCTGCGCGATCGGGGTCAGCTCCTGCACGCGGGTGAGCACGTCGTCGCTCAGCCAGCGCTTGACGGCGCCCGCCCCGCCCTTCTCGTCGGTGGCGCGGCTGCCCTCGGGGAGCGGGGCGCCCGGGCGGTACTTGCCGCTGAGCACGCCCTGCGCGACCGGCGACCAGACGACCTGCGAGATGCCGAGCTCCTTCGAGGTCGGCACGACCTCCGCCTCGATCACGCGCCACAGCGCCGAGTACTCGGGCTGGTTCGAGATCAGCTGGATGCCGAGCTCCTTCGCCAGCGCGTGCCCGGCGCGCAGCTGGTCGGCCGTCCACTCGCTCACGCCGATGTAGAGCGCCTTGCCCTGCCGGACGACGTCCGCGAACGCCTGCATCGTCTCCTCCAGCGGCGTCTCCACGTCGAACCGGTGGGCCTGGTAGAGGTCGACGTAGTCGGTCTGCAGCCGCTGGAGGGAGCCGTCGATCGACTCGAGGATGTGCTTGCGCGACAGCCCGACGTCGTTGTGGCCCTTCGGGCCGGTGGGGCCGAACACCTTGGTGAAGATCTCCAGCGACTGACGGCGCTCGCCCTTCAGCGCCTCGCCGAGGACGCTCTCGGCCACGGTGTTGGCGTAAACGTCGGCCGTGTCGAACGTCGTGATGCCCGCATCCAGGGCCGCGCGAACACACGCCGTCGCCGTGTCGTTCTCGACCTGCGAGCCGTGGGTCAACCAGTTGCCGTAGGTGATCTCGGAGATCTTGAAGCCGGAGTTGCCCAGGTATCTGAACTGCACTGTCGTTCCTTTCGCACCGCTGAAGCGTGGTCACCGCGATGGTAGACGCGGATCGTTCCGCGAATCCAACAGGAGAATGCTCTCGGATTGAGTGCGGCAGTCGATGAATGGTGCCGAGTCCGCGGTCGGCGGCGGCCGTCAGCGCGCGGCGATCGCCCGGGTGCCCGCGTCGTGCGGCAGCCGCAGCGCGCCCACCAGGGGGAGCAGCAGCAGAGCCGCAGCGAGGGCGAACGCCCAGTGGTACCCCGGGAGCGCGGATCCCGTGAGGCCTTCGGAGACCGCGGTCGAGGCGCGGACGAACACCGCGACGACGGCCAGGCCCAGCGCGACGGCGACCTGCTGCAAAGCGGAGGCGAGCGTGTTCGCGTTGGTGGTCTCGTCCGGCTCGATGTCGGCGAACTGGAGGGTGTTGTAGGCGCTGAAGCCGATCGAGCGGAACACTCCGCTGACGATGAGCAGCAGCACGAGGAGGGCGACCGGCGCCTCGGGACCGATCGCCACGAAGGCGAGCAGCACGAGCATCCCGAGCGCGTTCGACCAGATCAGGATGCGGCGGAAGCCGAACCTGCGGATGAGCGGCGTGGTGAACGGCTTGATCCCGAGGTTGCCGACGAACACCGCGATGACCAGGAGGCCGGCGACCGTCGCGCTCCACCCGTAGGCCAGCTGGAACAGCAGAGTGAAGAGGAATGGCGCCCCGGTGATGATCATCCGGTAAACCCCGCCGCCGAGGTTGCCCGCACGGAAGGTGGAGCGGCGCAGCACGCTCCAGTCGAACAGTGCGTGCGCCCGCTCGCGCGAGGCTGCGATGTTCGCCCAGACCATTCCTGCCGAGGCGACGATCGCGACCGCGCCGACCACTTCCAGCAGCGGGTCGTCGGCGCTCAGCGCTTCCGCCCCGGCGGTCAGCAGGACGAGCGCGAACGCGATCGCCAGGTAGCCGCGGAGGTCGAACGGCGCACCGCGCTGCGGCTCCGAGTGCGGGACGAGCCGCAGCCCGGCGATCACCGCGGCGATCCCGAGCGGCACGTTGATGAGGAAGATCCAGCGCCAGCCGACGGTGTCGGTCAGGATGCCGCCCAGCGCCGGCGCGATCACCGGTGCGATGAGCGCGGGCCAGGTGAGGTAGGCGATCGCATCGAGGAGGTCGCGCGGTTCCGTCTCGCTGAGCACCGCCAGCCGCCCGACCGGCACCATGAGCGCGCCGCCGATGCCCTGCAGCACGCGGGCGAGGGTGAGGAGCGTGAGTGTCGGCGCGAACGCGCACAGCACGGATGCGACGGTGAACACGACGATCGCGGTCAGCAGCACCGGCCGCACGCCGATCCGCGTCGACAGCCAGCCGGTCGCCGGGATGCCGGCGGCGACCGCGAGCAGGTAGGCCACCATCGCGATGCTGAGCTCGGCGGGGGCGACCCCGAACTCGCGCGCCATCGTCGGCGCGGCGGTCTGGATGATCGTCCCGTCCAGGTTCTCCATGAAGAACGTCGCGGCGACCAGCAGCGCGAGTCCACGCGAGAAGGAGGCGGCTGTCCGGGTCATCGGCTCAGAGGGCGTGCGGGGGAGTCAGCGCGTCGCCGCCCAGGGCTTCGGCCGGGTCGTTGCCGACGGCGACGATCCGGTTGCCGCCGTCGACGTGGACGATCCGGGGCGCGAACGTGCGCGCCTCCGCATCCTCGAGCTGCACGTACGAGATGACGATGACCGTGTCTCCCACGTGCACGAGGTGCGCCGCGGCGCCGTTGATCCCGATGACCCCGCTGCCGCGCTCTCCGGCGATCACGTAGGTCTCCAGGCGCGCGCCGTTGGTCACGTCCACGACGGCGACCTGCTCGCCGGGCAGCAGATCGGCGGCCTCCATGAGGTCGAGGTCGATCGTGACCGAGCCGACGTAGTGCAGGTCGGCGTGGGTGACCGTGGCCCGGTGGATCTTGGATGCGAACATGGTGCGGAGCACGGAACCATCCAAGCACGAACGGGCCGCGCGGATTCCCGGGAGGACTATCCGGCCCGAAGACCCGCCAGCAGGATGCGCACCATCCGGTCGGTCCGCGGCGTCACCGCGCCGCCCGGTCCGCCGCCGTGGCTGAGGTTCGCCACGGCGCCGAGGAGCTCCGTCGCATCCACGTCCTGCTGGATGTCGCCCGCGGCCCTCGCGGCGGCCAGCAAGCGCTCGAGGGTGGGAGCGAGGTGCGTCGAGAAGTAGTCGGCGAGCGGTTCGTAGGCGGGATCACCCGAGTGGAGGGCGGCCGCCAGTCCGCGCTTCGTCGCCACGAACTGCGTGTAGCGCATGATCCAGAGGTCGAGGGCCTCGCCGGGAGGGTAGGCGGCCTCGAGGGCGGGCGCCGCGTCGACGCAGGCGTCGATCTCGGAGCGGAAGACGGCCGAGATCAGGTCGGACCGCTGCGGGAAGTGACGGTACAGCGTCCCCACGCCCACGCCGGCCCGGTCGGCGATGCTCCGCACGGGGGCGTCGACGCCGTCCGCGGCGAACACCGTCTTCGCGGCGTCGATCAGCGCGGTGACGTTCTGCCGGGCGTCCGCGCGCTGCGGGCGGCGTGCCGCTCCGGTGTCGCCGTCTGTCGCAGCGCTCGCCGTCGTGCCGGTGCGTGCGGGCATGGCAGCTCCTTCGTTTCGGCGCGCTGACGCGCAGGGTGTTGTATCCGGAACAGTGTTCCGCTACAGTCGGAACGTATCCGGAGTGACGTTCCGCTTCTCCGAATCCTACGGCACGGCGTCCCTCCGTGCAGAGATCGACTCAGTTTGGAGCACGGCAATGCAGTATCGAACGCTCGGCCGCACCGGCATCAAGGTCACCCCCTACGCGCTGGGCGCCATGATGCTCGGATCGCTCGGCAACCCCGACCGTGCCGAGGGCATCCGCATCATCCACCGCGCCCTCGACGGCGGAATCAACTTCATCGACACCGCCGACCGCTACGGCGACTCCGAAGAGGTGGTGGGGGAGGCGATCGCGGGGCGCCGGGACGAGGTCGTCCTCGCCACCAAGTTCTGGGGCCCCGTCGACGACGACATCAATCACCGCGGGGCATCGCGACGGTGGATCATGCAGGCCGTCGAGCGCTCCCTGCGCCGGCTGCGGACGGATCACATCGACCTCTACCAGCTGCATCGGCCCGATCCCGAGACGGACATCGACGAGACGTTGTCGGCGCTCAGCGACCTGGTCCGCCAGGGCAAAGTCCGCGCCATCGGCTCGTCGTCCATGCGCGGGTCCGAGATCGTCGAGGCCCAGTGGATGTCGGAGCGCCGCGGTCACGAGCGGTTCCGCACCGAGCAGCCCAACTACTCCATCCTCGACCGGGAGATCGAGCGCGAGATCCTCCCGGTCGCGCAGCGGTACGGCATGGGGACGCTCGTCTACAGCCCGCTCGCCGGCGGCACGCTCACCGGCCGCTACCGCGCCGGCCAGGAGAACGACAACTTCCGCTCCACCCGGACCGGGATGCGCCACTTCCGCGACGAGCGGCGCCTTGCCGCCGTGGAGGAGCTGATCGCGCTCGCCGATGAGACGGGCGTCCGTCTGACCCACCTGGCGATGGCCTTCGTCATCGCGCATCCCGGAGTCACCTCGGCCATCGCCGGTCCTCGCACCATGGAGCAGCTGGAGGACACCCTCGCCGGGGCCGACGTCTCGCTGTCCGACGAGGTGCTCGACCGGATCGACGCGATCGTGCCGCCCGGCGAGAGCATCGGCGCGATGGACATGGTCTACCGCGGGCCCGAGGTCGGCGACGCGTCCCTCCGTCGGCGGGCGGCCGCCGACCGTTCGGCGGCCTGACGTCCTTCAGGGCGGGACGCCGTCAGAGCGACGCGGCCCAGTCGGCGACCGTCGTGACGGACGCCTGGCGCGGGAAGACCTTCTCCGTCAGCACTCGATGCACCTCGGGGTCGGCGTCGCCGCAGGCGTCGGCCAGCACCGTGATCCGGTAGTCGAGGTCGGCCGCCTGGCGCACGGTCGACAGAACGACGCCGCTGGTCGCGATGCCGGTGAGGACCAGCTCGTCCGCGCCGAGGCCGCGCAGCAGCACCGCGAGGTCGCTGCCCGCGAAGGCCGAGACGCGCTTCTTCACCACGACCGGCTCGCCGTCTCGTGGCGCGAGACGGTCCGTGATCTGCGTCGCCGGGCTGTCGAGGTGCATCGCGTCCCCGGCGCCCACTGTCCGGCTGAAGGCGAGGTTGGAGGCGGCGACCTCCGGGTAGCCGGGGCGGAAGGCGACCCGGACGAAGATCGGCGGGATGCCGTGCTCACGCGCGGCGGCGAGCGCCTCGGCCGCCGTGTCGACGGTGCCTTCGAAGCCGGGCCGGCCGGCGATGCCGTTCTGAAAGTCCATCAGCAGCAGTGCGGTGGTCATCGGGGTCCTCTCCAATCTGGACAGTTACAACTGTGCAGTCTAGGCTGTCGATATGGCTTCCGCGAAACCCGACGTCACCCCGCAGCAGATCGCCGTCGACCTGCGGGCGGTGCTCGCGCGGCTGCTCCGCAAGCTGCGCGAGGCGACGACGGACGCCATCACCCCCTCCCAGGCGTCCGCGCTGTCGCGGCTGAGCAAGGGCGGCGTCTCCACGGTGAGCGCACTGGCGCATGCCGAGCGCGTACGGCCGCAGTCGATGGCGGCGATCGTGGAGGCGCTGGAGGCGCTGGGCTATGTCACCCGCAGCCAGGACCCGACCGACGGCCGGCGCCAGATCGTCGAGCTGACCGACGAGGGATGGGCGCATGTCGCCGGGCAGAAGGAGGCGGGCCTCGCCTGGCTCGACGAGACCTTGGCCACGCAGGTGTCGGAGGCCGAGCTGATCACGCTCGCCGCGGCGACCGCCGTCCTCGAACGGATCCTGGACTGATGCCGCGGAAGCCGCCGCCTGCCGGCCGGTTCGACCGGCGCCTGCTCGCGCCGATGATGCTCGGCGCGGTGCTCAATCCGATCAACACCGCGATCATCGCGGTCGCCCTCGCACCGATCGGCATCGCGCTCGGTGCCCCGGCCTCCGAGACGGTGTGGCTGGTGTCCGCGCTGTATCTCGCCACGGCGATCGGCCAGCCGCTGGTCGGCCGGCTGGTCGACATCTACGGCGTCAAGCGGCTCTTCCTCGCCGGTGGCGCGCTGGTCGCTGTCGCGGGCGCGATCGGCCTCGTCATCCCCGTGACCCACGACAGCATCTGGTGGCTCGTCGTCGCGCGCGTGGTGCTCGGCCTCGGCACGTGCGCGGGCTACCCGGCCGCGATGCACCTGATCCGTGCCGAAGGGCGCCGCACGGGCGTCGCGTCGCCCGCCGTCATCCTCACGGTCCTCTCGGTGACCACGCAGACGGTCGCGGTGATCGGCCCGACGCTGGGCGGCCTCCTCATCGGCGCGTGGGGATGGCGTGCCACCTTCGCGGTCAACCTCCCGTTGGGTGTCGCCAGCGTCATCCTCGGCTGGATCCTCCTCCCGCGGACGACGGGGCTCGAGCCGCCGCGGGACGAGCGTCCGCGGATCGACGGGCTCGGCATCCTCTTCTTCGCCGTCGCGATGCTCGCACTGCTGATCTTCCTGCAGAACATCTCGGTGGCGACCCTGTGGATGCTCGCCGTGGCGCTGGTCGCGGGCGCCGCGCTGGTCTGGTGGGAGCTGCGCGTGGATGCGCCCTTCATCGACCTGCGCGTGCTCGGCGGCAACGGCCCGCTGCTGCTGACCTACACGCGTTCGCTGCTGACGGCGACGATCTCGTACCTGTTCGTGTACGGCTTCACCCAGTGGCTGGAGGAGGGACGCGCGCTGAACCCGACCGCGGCCGGTCTCGTGCTGCTGCCGGTCTTCGCCGCCGGGATCGGGGTCGCGCTCGCCTTCGGCCGTCGCCCGGAGGTGCTGTGGAAGCTGCTGATCGGCTCCATCGCCCAGCTGGCCGCCGGGGTGCTCGTCCTCTTCATGGGCGGCGCGACGCCCATCTGGTTCCTGGTGGTCACGATGCTGGTGCTCGGCATCCCGCAAGGGCTGAACAACCTCGCGATCCAGAACACCCTGTACTTCCAGGCGCAGCCGGACCGGATCGCCTCCTCCGCCGGCCTGCTGCGGACGTTCTTCTACCTGGGCGCGATCGTCGCATCCGTGGTCTACGGCAACGTCTACGGCGCGCACGCGACGACGGGCGGCCTCCACGTGCTCGGCTGGGTGGTGATCGGCATCTCGGTCGTGTTCCTGCTGATCACGGTGTTCGACCGTAGCCTGCGTGCCATCGGCCGCTCCGGGCCCGACCGGCCGGATTCGGACACGTCGGCTGCCGAGCCCGCGGCGAGGGCGTCGAAGGCCTGACGGCGTCAGCGGTCGAGCGACGTCACGAACAGGCAGACTCCGGCGGCGGCGCTTCCGATCATAGGAGCGAGCGGGCCGGGGTCCTCAGCGCGGGAAGCTCCGGAGCGCCCGCGTGACCACGCCCATGAGCTGCGCGCGGGTCGCGCCCGCGGCCGCCTGCACCGCGAGACCGGCCGACACCGTGCTGAGGTACTTCGCAAGGTCGGCCGGGTCCTCCGAGGCCGGGAGGTCGCCGTCGCCGATGGCGCGAGCGAAGCGTTCGGCGAACCGCGCCTCGCCCGCCTGCCGCCGCTCCGCGAGAAAGCGGATGACGCGGTCGTCCTCGGGCGAACCCGCGAGCCCGCCCTGGATGGACAGGCAGCCGGGCGGCCGTCCCGGGGTGGTGACGGCCGCCACGTTGTCCTTCAGGTACCGCTCGGCGACCTCGTAGGCCGTGGGAGCGGCCAGCGCCGCATCCACGTACGCCATGTCGACGACGGCGTACCGGTCCACCGCCCGCTTGAAGGTCTCCTCCTTGTTGCCGAACGCGTTGTAGAGGCTCGGACGGTTAATGCCCATGGCCTCGGTCAGGTCGCTGAGGCTGGTGCCCTCGTAACCCTGGCGCCAGAAGACCTCGATCGCCCGGTCGAGGGCGGCGTCGACGTCGAACTCGCGGGGTCTGCCCCTCGTCGCTGCCATCGCTGCTCCTCTCCCTCGCCATCCATCATGCCCGCGGGCTCCGGTCCCGGTCAGACCTGGCTGGCGCCGCCGTCCACGTACAGCTCGGAACCGGTCACGTAGGAGCTCCGGGACGATGCCAGGTACAGCACCGCCTCGGCGATCTCGTCGGGCGATCCCAGGCGCTTCATCGGCACGCCGGCCGCGAGCCCGTCCAGCAGCGCCTGCTCCTGCTCCGGCGCGCCCGCCAGACCGCTCAGCCCGGGCGTCGCGATGGGTCCCGGTGCGATCGCGTTGACGCGGATCCCGCGGTCCACCAGCTCGGCCGCCCAGCTCCGGGTGAAGCTGCGGATCGCCGCCTTGGATGCCGCGTACACGCTGAACGACGGGCTCCCCTTCACGTCGATGTTCGAGCTGGTGAGGATCACGGACGACCCCGCCGACAGGAACGGCAGCGCCTTCTGCACGGTGAACACCGTGCCGCCGACGTTCGCCTCGAAGGTGTCGGCGAAGTGCTTCCAGCTGACCTCCTCCAGCGCGGCGAACTCGCCGCCGCCGGCGTTCGCGAACACGACATCCAGACCCGTCCCGCGCTCCGCGACGACCGCGAAGAGCGCGTCGAGGGCGTCGAGGGATGAGACGTCGGCTGCCACCGTCGTCACGGACTCGCCGAGTTCCGCCTTCACGGCGTCCAGCTTGTCCTGCGCGCGGCCGGTCACGATCACGTGCGCGCCCTCCGCGGCGAACCGGCGTGCGACCGCCAGCCCGATGCCCGAGGTCCCGCCCGTGACCAGTGCCGTCTTGCCTGTGAGCTCGTTCATGGCTCCTCCTCCTTGTTGTGTATCGACTAGTACAAAAAGGGGAGGAGAAGTATTCCCGGGCGCGAGATCAGTGACGGACCCGCACGGCGAGGGCGTGATGCCGGACCGTCAGCGTCGCCGCGATGACGTCGCCGTGCGGATCCCCGTCGAGCTGGATGCCCTGCGGCTCGGCGAACCGGACCTTCATGGTGCGCGCCTGCGCGTACCGGATCGCGCGCGTCTCCCGGGAGAACCGCCCGACGAAGCGGCCGAAACCGGTCCGGTGGAGTACACGGTTGAAGGCCAACCGGTAGCCGATGTCCGTCCATCCCGCGCCGCGACCCGGCCGCATGATCACGGCGTCCAGCATCCCGTCGTCCACGACGGCGTTCGGCAGCAACAGCATCCCGGCCGTCAGGCTGCCCGAGTTGCCGACGATGACCGTGTGCGCCCGCGTCTCCACCTCCGGGCCGTCGTCGAGCGCGTACGTGAGGTCGAACTGCTTGTTGCCCAGGATGCTGCGGGCGATCGGGTCGGAGTAGGCCAGCCAGCCGATGCGCGCCTTCAACTGCTGATTCGTCTTGGCGGCCATCTCGGCGTCGAGGCCGATCCCGGCCATGACGAGGAACGCGTGCTCCTCGCGCTCGCCGTCGGGTCTTTCGAGCACCGCGGTCGCCAGATCGACCATCCGGTCGCTGCCGGCGAAGGCGAGGTCGACCGCCGCCCGGAGGTTGAGCGGCAAGCCGAGCTCCCGGGCGAACAGATTGCCGGTCCCGGACGGGACGAGGCCGATCGGGATGCCCGTCCCGGCCAGCGACTCCGCCGCCGTCCGGAGCGTGCCGTCGCCGCCCGCCACGACGATCAGTGCCGGATGGGAGGCGAGGGCGGCCAGCACCGCGCTGCGTCCGTCGTCCGTCGGGCTGGTCTCGAACCACTCGGACGGCGCCCAGCCGGCCATCGCCTCCGCCGCCGCGACCGCCGAGCGCAGCGCTGCGACCTGGACCTTGCTCGGGTTGACGACGACCGCCGCACGTCGCACCACCGAGGCGGAGCCGGCATCAGTCGTCACGGGTCCACGGTACGGCAGGGACGACGCCACGCGGTATCGGCGAGGGCTCGGGTTCGGGTCACCGGGCCCCCGCCGGAGGGGCATCGTCGCTCCTCGGATCTGCGACAGTCGCACGGAACATCGCAGAGGACTCGGGAGTGGTTGCTCCGGGCCTCGGAGCCCGGATGGCGCCGCACCCGAAACGGAGCCGTCCGGACTGGGCCCGGGCGATGCGCCGAAATGATTCGGAGACAGCACCGCCGGGGTCTGTGGCGATGGTCTCAGTCTCGCACCATCCGTGAACCGGTGGAAGGTGCGAGCCTCACGAGTCCTCGCGACCCTCGAGCGCGGAGCGCAGGGGCTGCATCCTCCCTCGATCGGCGCTATCGTCTCGGCATGTGCCGGAACATCCGTTGCCTTCACAACTTCGAGCCCCCGACGACCGACGACGAGGTGCGGGAGGCCGCCCTCCAGTTCGTGCGGAAAGTGAGCGGCTCCACGCGTCCATCGCGGGCGAACGCCGCAGCGTTCGAGCAGGCCATCGACGAGATCGCCGAGGCGACGCGGCGGATGCTGGACCAGCTCGTCACCAACGCGCCGCCGAAGAGCCGCGAGCTGGAGGCCGCCAAGGGTCGCCAGCGCCACGAGAAGCGCATGGAGCGCGAGGTGAGGATCCGGACGGCCTCCGCGTGACCGCACCGCAGACACGGGCCCAGGGGGAGGGACGATGAAGCGGTACTCGTTCGATCGCGTTCCGGACGAGGTCATCGCGGATCTTCACGCCCGGATCGACCGCTTCCGGTCGGTCCCCTTGCCCCGGCGGGACGGCCTGGGCGGTGTCGACCCGGGTCTGGTCGCCGAGGTGATGCGTCACTGGCGGGAGGACTACGACTGGCGCCGCCACGAGGACCGGATCGCGTCGTGGCCCTGGTGGGAGACGGAGCATACGGCGGTGCCCGTCCGCGCGATGATCGCGGCCGCCGACCGCGACGATGCGCCGGTGGTGCTGCTCCTGCACGGCTGGCCGGACTCCGTCCTCCGCTTCGAGCGCATCCTCCCGCTGCTCGGGGATGTCACCCTCGTCGTCCCCGCCCTGCCGGGGTTCCCCTTCGCCGCGCCCGTCGAGAATGGGGGCATGTCGTCGGTCGAGATGGCGGACGCGGTCGCGGACGCCATGGCCGAGTTCGGCTTCGACCGCTACGTGATCTCGGCCGGCGATGTCGGCTGCGACGTGGGCGAGGCCATCGCCGCCCGCCACGGTCGGCACGTCAGTGCCCTGCATCTGACGGACCTGTCGCAGTACCACTTCCTCGTCGGCCTGCCCGACGACCTGACCGCGGAGGAGACCGCGTACGTGAGGCGGGGGCACGACTGGCAGCGTCGCGAGGGCGGTTACATGCACGAGCAGTCCACCCGGCCGCTCACCCTCGCGGCCGGCCTCGGCGACTCCCCGGCCGGGCTGGCGGCGTGGATCCTGGAGAAGCTGGTCGACTGGACGGACTCCAGAGGCCACCTCTCGGCGGCGTTCACGCTCGACGAGGCGCTGACCTGGATCTCGGCCTACTGGTTCACCGGGACGATCGCCACATCCTTCACCCCGTACGCCGCCGCTGCCCCGAAGGACTGGCCGAGGATCGAGATCCCGACGGTCATCACCGTGTTCCCGAAGGACCTCGTCAACGCACCCCGGCATTTCGTGGAGCGGTTCTTCGAGGTGGTCGACTGGTTCGAGTTCCCGCGCGGCGGCCACTTCGCCGCCTGGGAGGCGCCGGAGAGCTACGTCCAGGGAGTCGGGCGCGCCCTGGAGGTGCGGCGGAACGCGGGCTGACCGCGGTCCTCACTCCGACGCGAAGGTCAGACGGACTTCTTCCTCCGCGCGCTCCTCCGGACGAAACCGAAGACGAGCGTGCCGATGAAGAGGATGATGCCGATGATCGCAAGCCAGAGCAGTCCCTTGATGGCGAACCCGACCACCACCAGCACGGCCCAGGCGACCAGCAGGATCACGATCACTGTCAACATGCCGCCAACGGTACCCGCGAAACCACGCCGCAACGACGGGGGCGCCAATATCGGCACTCACAGTCGCCGCACCGACGGACGCGCGTACGCTGGAGCCAAGCGCCCCGGACCTCGACGCCATCAGCATCGAACGGGGCGTTCATCATGTCCGAGGTCTCCACCGGCCGGCCGCAGCCGGCCCACGCCGGCAACGAGTACACGGCGCTGGCCGCGATCATCCGTGAGTCCGGGCTGCTCCGCCGCCGTTACGGCTACTACTGGACCAAGCTCATCCTCGTGCCATTGCTGACCGGTGTGGCGGTGCTCGCGTTCGTGCTGATCGGGGACACCTGGTGGCAGCTGTTCACCGCCGTCGGCTTCGCGTTCCTCTTCACGCAGATCGCCTTCCTGGGGCACGACGCGGCGCACCGGCAGATCTTCCGCTCGGGACGCTGGAACGATTGGACCAGCCTGGTCGTCGGCGACCTGTTCGTCGGGATGAGCTACGGCTGGTGGCAGCACAAGCACACGCGGCACCACGCGAACCCGAACCAGGAGGGCGTCGATCCCGACATCGAGCTGCCGGTGATCGCCTTCACCCCGCGGCAGGCCCAGGACCGGCCCGCGGCGCTGCGCTGGTTGATCGGGCACCAGGGATGGTTCTTCTTCCCCGTCCTGCTGCTGGAGGGGCTGTCGCTGCACGCCTCGAGCGTGCGCCGGGTGCTGGCCCGCGAACCGGTCGCCCGCCGGCCGGTCGAGATCGCCTTCCTGACCGTGCGCATCGTCGGGTACCTGACCCTCGTGCTGCTGGTGCTCTCGCCGGGGATCGCGGCGGTCTTCCTCGCCGTGCAGCTCGGCCTGTTCGGCTTCTACATGGGGATGTCGTTCGCCCCCAACCACAAGGGGATGCCGCTGGTGCCGCACGGCATGAAGCTCGACTTCCTGCGCAGGCAGGTGCTGATGAGCCGCAACATCCGGGGGAGCAGGACGCTCGACTTCCTGATGGGCGGCCTGAACTACCAGATCGAGCACCACCTGTTCCCGTCGATGCCGCGCCCGCACCTGCGTCGAGCGGCCCCCACGATCCGCGCGTTCTGCGCGGAGCACGAGGTCACGTACACCGAGACCGGGCTGCTGCAGTCGTACGCGATCGTCACGCGCCACATCAACCGGGTGGGGCTGGGAGACAAGGACCCGTTCAGCTGCCCGCTGCTCGAGCTGCGGCAGACGCCGGCGTCAGGCGTCCAGCTCCCGCCTCATCAGCCAGCGCACCCGGCCTCCTGAGTGCGCGTCCGTCGCCACGACCCGTGAGAAGCCGTGCTTCTCGAACAGTTCGACCGTTCCCACGTAGCCGCTGATCACATCCACTTTCTCGCCGCCGGTGTCGACCGGGTAGCCTTCGACGATCGCCGCCCCGGAGTCGCGGGCGTGCGCGACGGCCCCGTCGAGGAGGTCGTGCATCAGGCCGCGCTTGCGGAAGCCGCCGCGCACCACGAAGCAGACGATGGACCAGGGGTCGAGCTCCTCGTCGAGGTGCGGGATGGTGCGCGAGTTCATCAGCCGTCGATACGTCGACTTCGGGGCCACGGAGCACCAGCCGGCGGCCTCCCCCTCGAGATAGGCCAGCACGCCCGGGCCCGGCTCCGTCCGGCACTCGTCGTGCATGTAGGCGATCCGGCCCGGCATGTCGAGGCGGGAGTCGCGGTACGACATGCAGACGCATCCTCCACCGCCCGGCTTGCGGGGAACCATGAACGTGGCGAAGTCGTCCCAGTGCCCCGTGGCGGGGAGGACGTCGATCGACATGCTCGCAGGCTAGCGCGTGCCACCGACGGGCGAGGAGCGACGGGCGGGGAGCGGCGGGCGGCGCTACTCCCGCGGCCCGAACCACCGGGCCAGTCGCTCGTCCAGCTCGGCCTGCTCGGAGCCCGCCCAGGCCACGTGACCGTCGGGCCGCAGCAGCACAGCCGGCGTATCGAGAGCGGCCCCGGCGTCCGGCAGGTGGTCGACGCGCCCCGTCCATCCCGCCGTCGAGAGAGCGCCCGTCCGGTCGAGGAGCAGGCCGCGACCCTCGTGCAGGTGATCGTAGAGCCGGCCGGACCCGAGAGGGATGTCGCGCAGCCGTCGTCCGACGAGCTCCGGCCCGTCGCCGAGGTCGTAGCGCACCGCGATCCCGGCGACTTTCGCTCCCAGGGTGCGGGCGACGGCGTCGATGTCCATGAGCTCGGTGAGGATGCGGCGCACGGCCTGCGGGCCGGGTTCCGGTGAGATGAGCTCGCTCTGCGCGCGGGTGAGGGTCAGCACCTCCTCCCCGGCGGGCCGGCGCTCGCTCTCGTAGGAGTCGAGCAGGCCGACGGGCGCCCAGCCGCGGACCTCCGCGGCGAGCTTCCAGCCGAGGTTGAATGCATCCTGGATGCCGAGGTTGAGGCCCTGGCCACCGAGCGGCGGGTGGATGTGCGCCGCGTCGCCCGCGAGCAGCACGCGACCGGAGCGGTATCGCTCGGCGATCCGCGTGGCGTCCGTGAACCGCGTGATCGACCGCGGCGAGTGGATGCCGAAGTCCGTCCCCGCGTACGCGCGCAGCTGGGTGCGGAACTCCTCGAGCGTCGGAGCGACGGTACGATCCTCCGACACGGACGCCGCGGGCACCACCGCCCGGTAGAGCCCGTCGCCGCTCGGCCCGATGCCGAACCCGCGGTGCGTCGCGCGCACCCGCTCCGAGGTCGCGGCGATCTCGTCCGCCCGCGCCGTCGCCTCGGCTTCGCCGAGGATCCACTCGGTCGTCGCCGCCTCGCCCGGGAACCCGATCCCGAGCGTCCGGCGCACCAGACTGCGCCCGCCGTCGCACCCGACCAGCCAGCCGCCGCGCACGCGCTCGCCGCCGGCGAGTTCGACCGTGACGCCCGTTCCGTCCTGCTCGAATCCGGTCACCTCGCGGCCGCGCCGGATGTCGGCGCCCAGCTCCGCCGCCCGCTCGGCGAGCAGACGGTCGGTGACCGGCTGCGGCATCCCGAGGATGTAGTCGTGCGTCGTGTCGAGCTCGACGGGGCGCGGGCTGGGGATGCCGGCGAAGCGGCCGCCGCCCGGGTACCGGGTCCCCGCGGCGAGGAACCGGTCGAGCAACCCCCGCTGGTCCATGATCTCGACGCTGCGGGGGTGCAGCCCCAGCGAGCGGACCGCGGTCGTCGGCTCCGCATCCCGCTCCACCACCAGCACCCGCACGTCGTGCAGGCGCAGCTCGCTCGCCAGCATCATCCCGGTCGGGCCCCCGCCGCTGATGATCACGTCGAACTGTTCCGAACCCATGCGCATCCCACCTTCCGCCTCGCATCACGCGTCACGATTCCGCGCGCGACCAGCCATTCTGGTGGATGAGGGGGCCCTTGCGGCAAGCCCCCGCCCGGCCGGTATCCTGGAAATGCGGGGAAGGCCGGTAGGGGAGCCGGGTCAGCGCCTGGCGATCACGTGGATGACGCCGCTCTCGGCCACCTGCGATGTCACGGTGTGCGTCCGGTCGAGGCCGACGAGGTCGTCCCAGAGGCGGTTGCCGCGGCCGAGGAAGATGGGGGCCACCTGCAGGTGCAGGTCGTCCACCAGGCCGGCGCGCAGGAACGCCTGCGCCGTGCGGTAGCCGCCGCCGATGCGGACGTCGAGGTCGCCGGCGGCCGCGGTCGCCTCCGCGAGCACGTCCTCGATGGCGCCGGCGCGGAAGTGGAAGGTCGTGCCCCCGTCCATCGCGATCGGTTCCTTCGGCGCCTGGTGCGTGAGCACGTAGACCGGCGTGCCGAACGGCGGGGTATCGCCCCACCAGCCCTTCCAGTCCGGGTCGTCCGGGAACGAGTGGAGCCCGAACATCGCCGCGCCCATGATCTCGGCGCCGACACCCTCGAAGAAGGCGGACGCGAAGGCGTCGTCGACCCCGGTCGTGCCGGCGCCGCTCGTGTCGCCGAAGACCTTCTCGCGGAAGGTGCGCGTCGCCACGTAGGCCTCGGTCAGCCGCCCCCAGTCCTCGCCCATCGGGTTGCCCGGCGGGTCCTCGGGTGACGGTGTGTAGCCGTCGAGCGAGACGAACAGGTCCATGCGGACGCGGGTCATGGGGCTCCCTCCTGCCGGGCGCGCGATCGCGCCGGGTCGGTTCACCCTAGTGCGGACGACCGACGTCCGGCAGCAGGTCGGCGAGGTGCGCGCGCAGCTGCGCGGCGACATCCACGCCGTCGCGGTCGTAGAGCCAGTGGTACTGCAGTCCGTCCCACAGCGCGAGCAGCCAGAGCGCCTCGTGCTCGGGGTCCCGGTGCGGGGGCAGCGTGCCGTCGGCGGCCGCCGCGCGCAGCATCGACGCGAAGCCGTCGAGCGCGGACGAGAAGCGGTGCTCGAAGTACGCGTGCGCGTCGTGGCTGCGGGGCGTCGCCTCGGACGAGATCACCGCGTACAGCTCGATCAGGCCGGGCTGATCCGCTTCATTGGCCGCGGCGCCGTCGGCGAAGCTGCGGACGACCTCGGCCGCCGACGCCGTCCGGTCCGCGACGCCGCGGTCGTCGATGCGGCGGTCGCGCTCCCGCATGACCTCGTGCAGCAGCGCATCCTTCGAGGAGAAGTGATGGTAAAGCGCCGACTTGGAGACGCCTACCCGCGTGGCGATGTCGAGCAGGCTGGTGTCGCCGTAGCCTTCGCGGGCGAACAGCGCCATCGCACCGTCCACGATCTTCGCCCGCCGCTCGCGGCCGGAGCGGTACCCGGCCTCCGAGGCGACCGGGTCGTCGACGATCGGCGGGAGGGCCGGCGCGGGCGGGAGTGGTTCGGCGACCGGCGGGGTGCCGGGCGGGATCCAGCCGAGCGGCCGGGCGATCAGCGACTCGTGACGCTCCAGCGTTCCGGCGACCTCCACCCGGTCGGGCAGGTACTGCTCCAGCATCCGCAGGCCGTCCCAGGCGGCGGTGAGGCGAAGGGCCTCGTCGGCGGCGGAGCGGCCCGGGTCGACGAGTCCGCCCTCCTGGCCCGCGGCGAGTGCGTCCGCGCGGGTCGTGCGGAGGTCGGCCGCGCGGTCGCGCATCCACGCGTGCAGGGGATGCGAGGCGGCCGACGCCTCTCCCGTCAGTGCCGCGAACAGGGCGTCGTGGCCGGGGACGTCGTCCTGGCGACGGGCCGCGGCTGCGAACGGCAGCTCGCTCGCGGGCGACCCGGCCAGGGCCGCCGACGCGTCGAGCCGGTGCGCGACCTGGGCGAGCAGCTCCTCCTTGCCGGCGAAGTGCTTCAGCAGGGCGGGATGCGTGATGCCGGCCTCCGCGGCGATGTCGCGCAGCGAGACGAACCGGTAGCCGTGGCGGCAGAACAGCTCGGTGGCGGCGTAGAGGATGGCCTGGCGCGTCGCGGCGGCGCGGGCGAAGCGCGTCCCATCGATGACCGACGTCACGTGCACCTCCCCGACCTCATCATCGTACCCAGGTTACCGCACAGTCGGATTTGAGTTACCACACGGTCGCTTTTGTGTGTATGCTGGCCGCCATCGTCAAAGCGGACGGTACGAAAGGACTCGAGAATGACAGAGCTGTCTCCCGCCGCCACCGCGGCGGCCACCGGGACCACCGGTATCAAGACGCCCGGCTCCACCCCGGCGCGGACGCCTCGCGGCTACACGCCGGCGCTGTCGGCCGTGAACTTCGGCGTCCTCCTGGCGCTGCTCACCCCGGTGCTCGTCAGCATGGCGTTCAAGGTGCAGCACCTCAGCACCTCCACCGAGGAAGCGACGGCGCAGCTCGGCCTCATCCTCGGTGTCGGGGCCCTGTTCGCCCTCGTCGCGAACCCGCTCGCCGGCCGGCTCTCCGACCGCACCACCTCGCGGTTCGGGATGCGCCGCCCGTGGATCCTCGGAGGGAGCATCGTCGGAGTCGGCGCCTTCCTGCTGATCGGCGCCGCCACCTCGATCTGGGTCGTCCTCATCGGGTGGTGCCTGGTGCAGGCCTCCCTCAACGCCGTGCTCGCCGCCGCGAACGCCACGCTGCCCGACCAGGTTCCGGCGACCAGCCGAGGCAAGGTCTCGGGACTCGTCGGCGTGACGACGCCGCTCGCGATCCTCGGCGGCAGCTTCCTGATCAACTTCATCGGCGACGACCTGCTGCGCTTCCTGGTACCCGGCCTGATCGCGCTCGTGCTCGCGGTCGTCTTCGTCGCCGTGCTGAAGGACCGCCGCCTCCGCGAGAAGCCGCGCCAGCGGTTCACGGTCGGCCAGTTCTTCGGGTCGTTCGTCTTCAACCCGGTCAAGCACCGCGACTTCGGCTGGACCTGGCTGACCAAGTTCTTCGTCATGTTCGGGTACGCGGGCATCGCGACCTTCCTGCCCTTCTACCTGACCGAGAAGTTCCACCTGGACGAGCAGGGCGCGATCTCGACGATCCTGCTGGCGAACCTCGCTTCCACGGTCGGGATGGTGATCTCGAGCCCGATCGGCGGCTACCTCTCCGACCGGCTCGGAAAGCGCCGCCCGTTCGTCGCTGCCGCCGGCGTCATCATGGTGGTCGGTCTGGTGATCCTCGCCTTCGCGCCGAGCATCGCGGTGGTGATCATCGCGCAGGCCGTGATCGGCCTCGGCGCCGGCTCCTTCTTCTCCGTCGACCTCGCCCTCGCCACCCAGGTGCTGCCGAGCCCGGACGACACCGCGAAGGACCTGGGCGTCCTCAACATCGCCAACGCGCTGCCGCAGTCGATCGCACCGGCCATCGCACCGGGGATCATCGCCCTGGGGTCGGCGACCGCCATCGGCGGTTACTCGGTGTGGTACCTCTTCGGCGCCGTCGTCGCCCTGCTCGGCGCCGTGCTCGTCTACCGGATCAAAGGAGTGAAATGACCGACACCGACACACTGACCGCCCGGCCCTGGCTGGATGCGCAGCGTCCCGTCGCCGAACGCGTCGAGCTGCTGCTCGCCGAGATGACCCTGGAGGAGAAGGCCGGCCTCTTCTTCCACACGATGATCGGGGTGGGCCCGCTCGACGAACCGAACCCCACCTTCTCGCTGCCGTCCGCCGTCGAGTACGTCGAGCGCCGCCACATGTCGCACTTCAACCTGCTCGGGGGCGCGCCGACCGGGCGGGAGATCGCGGAGTGGCACAACGCGCTGCAGCGGCTCGCCGCATCCACCCGGCTCGGGATCCCGGTCACGCTGTCCACGGACCCGCGGCACTCGTTCACCGACAACCCGGGCACCGCGATGCTGTCGGGGCCGTTCTCGCAGTGGCCGGAGCCGCTGGGCCTCGCGGCGATCCGCGACGAAGACACCGTGGAGCGGTTCGCCGACATCGCGCGTCAGGAGTACCTCGCCGTCGGCCTCCGGGTGGCCCTGCATCCGCAGGTCGACCTCGCCACCGAGCCGCGCTGGTCGCGTCAGGTGGCGACCTTCGGTGAGGATGCGGAACTCACCGCCCGACTCGGCGCCGCGTACGTCCGCGGCTTCCAGGGCAGTGCGTTCGGCCCCGGCTCCGTGGCGACGATGACCAAGCACTTCCCCGGCGGAGGCCCGCAGAAGGACGGCGAGGACCCGCACTTCGCCCACGGGCGCGAGCAGGTCTATCCGGGCGACGCCTTCGAGCTGCACCTGCGGCCGTTCGAGGCGCTCATCGCCGCGGGCACGCGCCAGATCATGCCCTATTACGGCATGCCGGTGGGCACGGCATACGAGGAGGTCGGCTTCGGCTTCAACAAGTCGGTCCTCACCGGGCTGCTGCGCGAGCGCCTCGGTTTCGACGGCCTGGTCTGCACCGACTGGGGTCTGGTGACCGACGCGGAGATCTTCGGGCAGCCGTTCCCGGCGCGTGCGTGGGGTGTCGAGCACCTGACGCCGCGGGAGCGGATGAAGAAGATCATCGAGGCGGGCGCCGACCAGTTCGGCGGCGAGGCGTGCCCCGAACTGCTCATCGAGCTCGTCGAATCCGGAGAGGTGCCCGCGTCGCGGATCGACGCGTCCGCCCGCCGCATCCTGCGCGAGAAGTTCGAGCTCGGGCTGTTCGAGTCGAGCCTGGTGGACGCGGAGGCGGCCGACGCGATCGTCGGCGCGGCGGAGTTCCGTGCCGAGGGGGAGAAGGCGCAGCGCGCCTCCATCACGCTCCTCATCAACGGGCCCGAGGACGAGCCGTTGCTCCCGCTGCGCGGTGCGCCGCGGCTGTACGTGGAGGGCATCGAGCCCGAGCGGGCGGCCGCCTACGGCGAGGTCGTGACGAGCCCGGACCAGGCGGATGCGATCATCGTGCGCCTGCAGGCGCCGTACGAGGAGCGTCCGACCGTGTTCGAGAGCCTCTTCCACTCGGGGTCGCTGGAGTTCCCGGCCGAAGTCGTCGACCACGTGCGCGAACTGGCGCGGCACGCGCCCACGATCGTCGACGTCTACGCCGACCGGGCGGCGATCCTCGAGCCGTTGGCCGAGGCCGCCACGGCGCTGACCGTCAACTGGGGGGCGAGCGCCGAGGCGCTGCTCGACGTGCTGACCGGACGCTCCGCCCCGCAGGGGTCGCTGCCGTTCGACATCCCCCGCTCGATGGGCGCGGTGGAGGCGTCGCGTCCCGACGTGCCGTTCGACACCGCCGACCCGCTGTTCCGGTTCGGCGACGGTCTGCGGTACTGACCGCCGCCGAAGGCCCTAGGCCGTCCTCCTCCCTTCCTCGCGGACCGCGACCGGCTCGAGTCCGAGGTTCTCGCGCAGGGTGCTCCCGGCGTACTCCGTCGGGTAGATCCCGCGCTCCTGGAGCTCGGGCACGAGCCGGTCGACGATGTCGTCGAGGCCGGAGGGGACGAGCCACGGGGTGATGTTGAAGCCGTCGACCACGCCCGCGTCGGCGTAGCGCTGCAGCGTCGCCGCGACCGTGGCCGGGCTGCCCACGAACCCGCGCCCGGAGTTGAGGGCGATGACCAGCTCGCGGATCGAGAGACCCTCAGTCTCGGCCCGCTCGCGCCAAGCGTCGGCGGTCGCCTTCGCCTGGGCGGCACGGAAGCCCGCTCCGCGGGTCTCGCCGGTCACCTCCTGGACCGGGTCGAACCCGGGCAGCGGACCGTCCGGGTCGAACGCGCTGAGGTCGGTGCCCCAGACGTTCTCGATGAAGGCGATCGCGGTCTGCGGCGTCACCTGGTGCCGTCGCACCCACCGCGCCTTCTCCTCCGCTTCGGCGTCCGTGTCGGCGAGGATGAACTCCTGGCCCGGGAAGATCTTGACGTCGCCCGCGGGCCGCCCCGCCTTGAGGGTGCGCTGGCGGATGTCCGCGGCGAACGTCTGCGCCGCGTCGAAGGCGCTGTGCGCGGAGAAGATGACGTCGGCCTGACGGGCGGCGAAGTCGCGTCCCTCGGCCGAGTCGCCGGCCTGGAAGATCACCGGGCGCCCCTGCGGGCTCTGCGGCAGCCGGCTGCGGCCGCGCGCCGTGTAGTGGCCGGTGCGCGCCTCCACCTCGTCGGACGGCACGGCGTCCGACCACGCCGCGGCGTCGGGACGGGCGGCGATCTCGGCGTGCCAGGCATCCCAGAGCGCCTTCGCCGCCTCGACGACCGCTTCGGCGTGGCGGTAGCGGTCGGCGTGGTCGAGGTATCCGCCGCGGCGGAAGTTCTCGCCGGTCCACGCGTTGTCGGTGGTGACGACGTTCCAGGCGGCGCGGCCTCCCGAGATCAGGTCGAGGCTCGCGAAGCGGTGCGCGAGGTCGAGCGGGTCGTTGTACGTCGTGTTCTGCGTGGCCACCAGGCCGATGTGCGAGGTGACCGCGGCCAGGGCCGCCAGCTGGGTCTGCGCGTCGGGGCGACCGGCCACATCCAGCTCGTGCAGACGCCCGAGGTGCTCGCGCAGCCGCAGCCCCTCGCCGAGGAAGAACGCGGAGAACAGACCCCGCTCGGCGGTCTGCGCGAGGCGGCGGAAGCTCTCGAAGTCCGTCTGCGAGCCGCTCTCCGGCTCGGTCCAGACGGTCGAGAAGTTGACGCCCTGGAAGAAGACGCCGAAGCGGAGGACGGTCGGTGCGGTCATGCGGACTCCTGGTAACGGTTGACGGCGGCCGGAAGGCCGAGGGTGTCGCGGAGTGTGTCGCCCGGGCGCGGGACGGCGAGCGGCACGCGGCGGCGGAGGGCCGGAGCGACGGCGAACCCGAGCTCGGCCAGGTCGGTGTCGAGCACGGCCGGGTGGAGGCGCACCCCGTCGACGACGGACGCGAGTGCGGCGAGCAGCTCGATCAGCCCGGCCGCATCGCCCGCATAGCGGCCGCGGTTCGAATGCCACGGGGTGTGCTGATCGAGCGCGTGGATGCGGTCGGCGGCGGTCACGCCCGCCGCGTCAAGTGCGACGTCGAGGTCGAGCACGACGAGCAGCCCGGCCTCGCGGAGCGGGCGGGCGGTCTGCGCGGCCAGCTCCGTCAGCTCGCGCACGTCGACGGTTCCCGCCGACGCGTCGACGAGCGCCACATCCAGCTCGGCGGTCCCTGCCAGCTCCGAGGCACCGAAGACCGGCAGGGCGCCCTGCGATGGCCGCGGCACGATCGACGGGCCGGTGATCGCGTAGTCCTCCCCGGCGAAGCGGATGTGGTGCACCCGCTCTCGGTCGAGGTAGCGGCCGGTGGCGGCGTCGCGGATGACCGCGTCGTCCTCCCACGAGTCCCAGAGCCGTCGGGCCACCTCGACGGCGTCGCCCGGCTTCCCGGGCTGCCCCTGGCGTCCGTAGAGGGCCGCGGTCCCTTCGTCGTCCGTCGCCGTGGCGACCCAGCCGCCGCGCCCGCGGGACACGATGTCGAGCGACGCGAGCTGCGTGGCCACGTGGAACGGCTCGGTGTAGACGGTGCCGACCTCCGGCACCAGGCCGATCGCGCTCGTGAGGGGCGCTGCGAAGGCGGCCCGTTGCACGGCGTCGAGGCGGGCACGCACACCCTCCGGGGCTTCGGGCGCCAGAGCGGAGTCCGCGAACGACGCGAAGGCGAATCCCGCGCGCTCCGCGGTCTGTACCCGCTCGGCCACCACGCGGGCGCTCAGGACGTCTGCGGGAGCGTGGGCGCTCGCGCGCCAGGCGGCGGGATGCGCGCCGTCACCGTCCAGTTCGACGCCGAGGATGAAGCCGCTCATCGGAGACCGCCCTTCCGGGGCAAGCGCTCGCCGGCATCGACCGGGAACGGGAGGCGGTTGCCGGCCGGGGGCAGCGGGCAGGTAGCGAACTCCGTGTAGGCGCAGGGGAGGTTGACGGCGCGGGTGAAGTCGAGCACGACGCGTCCCTCGGCGTCCGGCGCCGCGATGGCGAGCGACCGGTTGGCGGGGTAGGTGGTGACGCCGCTGGTCGCATCCGTGAACAGCACGAACAGCGAGCCGGGGGTCGGGCCGTTGAAGGCGGTCAGACGGTGCGTCGCGCCGTCGTGCTCGAACTCGACCGCTCCCGGGGAGGAGTAGACGTGCTCGAGACCCTCGGCGACCGAGCCGACCGTCACATCCTGAGGCTCGTCGAACGGCGTGAAGCGCCCCGGCACCGCCCAGTGCGGGTCCGGCTCGTAGGACGGCGTCCCGGCATAGCCGGTGCGGGTGGGATGCTGCGGGTGCCGCGGCCGCAGCAGGTCGGATCCTCCGCGCTTGGCGATCTCGATGACGGTCTCGCCGGAGATCGCGACGAGTCCGCCGCGCTCCGGGATGGGGCCGAACGCGACCTCGCCGGTGACGGTCCGCCCGTCGACCTCCAGGCTCTCGCCGTCGGAGAGCAGGACCACCGGGCCGTCGGCGGAGGTGGACCAGGCTCCGGGGAGGCCGTCGTAGCGCGTGGGCTCGGCGGTCAGCCAGTGAAGGGCGGTGATGGCGAGGAAGCCGTGGGCGGATGCGCGCTCGGCCTCGTGCTCCGCGTGCCAGGCGCGCCAAGCGTCCTCGAAGCCGGTCGTCGTGATGTCGGATGCGATGGTCATGCGTGGACGGTAACGGACCGCCCCGGGCGGCGGGCAAGGTCCGTCGACACGTCCCGTAACGGTCGCGCTTGACTTCAAGCGCTTGAAGTCTGTTCTGATGGGCACATGACCACGTTGACCATCCAGGACGTCTCCCGGCAGAGCGGGCTGAGCGAGCCGACGCTGCGCTACTACGAGGAGGTCGGCCTGCTCGGCCCGATCGCCCGTGATGAGCGGAGCGGCCACCGCCGCTACGGCGAGGGCGACCTCGACGCTGCGCAGGTGCTCGCCTGCCTGCGCGCCATGGGCGTCGGCATCGAGGACATGCGCACTTACCAGGCGAACCGCCGTCGCGGCCACGCGGCGGCGGGGGAGCAGCGCGACATCCTGCTCCGCCACGCCGAACGCGTCGAGGAGCAGATCGCGACGCTCCGCATCCACCTCGACTATCTGCGGGTCAAGGCGGCCCTGTGGGATGCGCGCGAGCGCTCCGACGCGGACGCCGAGGCCCAGGCGCAGACCGAGCTCCACTCCATCCTTCCCCGACTCGAGGAGACCTTCCGATGACCACCACCACCCCCACCGTCCTCGTCACCGGCGGCACCGGCTACCTCGCCACGCGAGTGCTCGCCGACCTGCTCGCCACCGGCTCCGCCGTGCGCACGACCGTCCGCTCCCTCGACCGGGAGGACGAGGTGCGTGCCGCCGTCCGCCGCGCGGGCGTGGACGACGGCGGCCTCTCCTTCGCCGCCGCATCCCTCACCGAGGACGACGGCTGGGCCGCCGCGCTCGCCGGCATCGAGGACGTGTACCACACGGCGTCCCCGATGATCCAGAGCGCGGATCGGGACGAGGTGCTCATCCCGGCGCGCGACGGGGCTCTGCGGGTGCTCCGCGCGGCCCGTGACGCGGGCGCGCGGCGCGTCGTCCTCACGTCGTCCTTCGCCGCCGTCGGGTACTCGCCCAAGCCGGTCCGCGACTACGACGAGACCGACTGGACCGACCCGGAGGCGCCCGGGCTGCCCGCCTACCCGCTGTCGAAGGCGGTGGCCGAGCGTGCGGCGTGGGACTTCGTCGAGCGGGAAGGCGACGGCCTCGAGCTCGTGGCCCTCAACCCGACGTGGATCGCCGGTCCGACACTGACCGCCTCCGCCCGCTCGTCGCTGGCCGTGTTCACCGGGATGCTCGACGGCACGATGACCGCGGTCCCGCGCCAGCGGTTCGGCATCGCGGACGTCCGCGACGTCGCAGCGGCCCACCTGTCCGCGATGGCGACTCCGGGGGCGGCGGGCAAGCGGTACCTGCTGCTGGCGGACGGCCCGACCATGACGTTCCTCGACGTCGCGAACACGCTGCGCACCGAGCTCGGCGCCCTCGCTTCGGCCGTCCCGACTGCGGAGCTGCCCGGCGACGAGCCGGCGCCCCTCGTCATCCACAACGACCGCGCCAAGCGCGAGCTCGGCTTCCGCCCCCGGCCGGCTGTCGAGACGATCGTCGAGACTGCCGAGAGCCTCCGCGACCTGGGGCTGGTTGCGGCCGAGGCCTGAGCCGGATCGCGGTGGGGTGCGGAAACTTGCATGGTCGTGGCTCTGCCGCTGATCACGGATCGCCAACTGCTGCCTCGTGCTTTCGTGTCGGTGGTGCGAATTACGGTCAAAGCCGTGGCAACTCTCAATGACCTGCGCCGGACCGCCGCTGTGTTGCCCGGTAGCGAGGAGCGAGCGACGACGGGCGGTGCTGCGTGGTTCGTTCGCGGCAAGCCGTATGCGTGGGAGTGCCATCCCTGGCCGAGCGTCCCCGCTGACATGCGCGAGATAGTCGCGGCCGAGCTCGTCGTCGGGGTGAAAGTGGCCGACCGCATGGACGCGCTGGCTCTTATCGAAATGGCGCCCGACGTGTTCCTGCGCACCACAACCCCCTGGGGTCAGCCGAAGGTCGCCTTCCGAATGGCCGGCATCGAGGAAGACCATCTTGTGGAACTCGTGACGGAGGCGTGGCGTGTGCAGGCTCCGAAGTATCTGCGGCGAGAGTTCGACAACCTCGGCGCTTAGACGACCGGTCAGACAAGGATCCGCTGCCGGGCAGGCGCACTGGCGAGCCTGAGGTCGAGGTACGCACGAATCGGTTCGCGCTGCACAGACCGACCGCGGCGGCTGCCCACGCCTCAGGCGTCAGGGTGCAGGCTCGTGTCCGCCGGCCCGATCCGCCAGGCAGTGAAGTGGACGGTGAGGTCGGCCCGCCACGGGGAGCAGCACAGGGGGCCCGCGGTCACCGCGGCGCCGGGGTCGAGGGGCGCCACCCGCACAAGGCGCCACGGTTCGTCGTCCACTCGGGCGCGGACGGTCAGGGCGTCACCAGACCGACTGGCACGCATCGTGACAAGCCGACCATGCCAGCCGGGCACCGGCGAGAGTGACCAGTCGGAGAAGCCGCGGGTGACGACCGCGCCGAGGCTGTCCTCGCCGTCGCTGCGCTCCACACCAGCCTTGGTCCAGGTGCTGTCGTCGACCTTGACGAAGATGCCGGCCTGGTCGAACTGAGCCGAGAAGTCGAGGAGAAACGACACCTCCATCGCGGTGTCCTGATCGAACGAGGTGAGGAGTGCGTGCTCCGTGTCGTGGACGAAACCATAGGAGGTGATGCGCCAGGCGTCGCTTCCCTCAACGGCGGTGACGCGCATCCCGTCGTCGGCCACCACCACGCGGGCGGGCTCGGTCGTCCACGTGCCTGAGTTCCAGTCGATGTCGGTCATGTCATCGAATGTATCGGTCCACAACGGTCGGTCTCAGGGGGCGGGGCGTGAGAAGAGATTCACCAGGTTGCCGTCAGGATCGCGGAAAAGGGTGGACCTGTTCCCCCAGGGCATCGTGGTCGGCACGAGCACGATGTCCTCGATCATCTCGTGCAGTCGAGCGAACTCCGCGTCGACGTCCGTCACGAGGAATTCGACGATGATCGTGTCGTTGCTGCCCGGTTTCAGGGCGTCGTCACCGAGGATCGCGACGGTTGCTGTGCTCGCGATCGCGAGGGTGCCGCCGGCCGTTCGGAACTCCGCGAAGACGGGAGCCGGACGCGCAGCGAGAGTTCCCGTGAGGGCTTCGTAGAAACGAACGAGCCTGTCGACGTCGTGAGTGATGATGCGGATCGATGCGAGGTCCATGGTGTTCCTTTCGGCCGGCCGTTCGGCTCGACATGTTCAGGATGGGCCGGACGCGCGACAACGTCCTGTCGGCGTTTAGGGCGTTTTTTCGCTCACGCCGACCATCCGGAGTTCTCCCTCGACGATGCCGAGATCCTCCACGCGCAGCGGGCGCCGCGGTGGTCGCTCACCTGTAGGCTTCGCCTCGGTGATGCGGTCGCCTCGGAATGCGCGCACGCCGTCGCGCAGCCGGCACCAGGCGATCAAATACCAGTCGCTGCCCTTTCCGACGAATCCCATGGGTTCGACGTTTCGCGAGGTCGCGACGCCGTTGCGATCGGTATAGCTGATCTGTAGAACCTGCCCGGTTCGCAGTGCGTCGGCCAGTTCGCGCGGCGCGTCATTCGGCCTGCGCTCGCCGAGCAGGTGGATGCGGGTCGCTAGCTCAGCCGTCTCTCTGAGGCTGCGATCGTCTGTGACGGCGACGACCTTGCGGAGCGCCGACGTGGCCGCATCGCGGAATGGGCTGGTGGCCAGAGTGCCCAGAGCGACTATGACGGCGAGTGCCTCGTCGACCGTCAACCCCAAGGGCGCCAGGGTGTGCCCGGGATCAAGGCAGTAGCCTCCGGTGCGGCCGGGTTCTGCCCAGATGGGGACCCCGCTCTGTTGCAACGCCGACAAGTCCCGCTCGATGGTCCGGGAGCTGACAGCGAACTTGTCGGCGAGCCACCGGGCACTCCTCGGGCGCGGAGCCACCGCCCTGAGCTCCTCGACGAGTGCGTAGAGACGGTCGGTGCGATTCACATCTCGACCCTAGTTTCCACAATGTCGAGTCGCTGTGCGCGCGTCGGCAACAAGGCCGGCTTTAGTCGAGCGGGAAGGTCAGCACGGCTTTGCCGCCGGGATGCACCGCTTCCCGGTCGACGTGCGCACGGGCGACCTCGCCGTACGGGTAGGTGCGCGTCACGGTGACCGTCAACCGTCCGGCGTCGAGCAACCGGGCGATCTCGTGCAGGGACCGCGAGTCCGGCTGCACGATGATGTGCGCCAAGCGGATGTTCGCCGCGGCGAAAGCGGCCGTGGTCTCTGCTGCGGGGGCGTCCGCGAACACCATCACCAGCCCACCGGGAGCGACGGTGGCGAGGGAGCGCCGGGTCGTGTCGTCCTGTTCACCGATCAGGTCGAGGATGGCGTCGTTGTCCTGTGTCAGATTCTCGAACGGGGCCCGCGTGTAGTCGATCAGTTCGTCTGCGCCGAGTCCGGCGAGCCAGCTGTGATGCTCTTCCCGCGCGGTGGCGGTGACCCGCGCGCCCAGGTGCTTGGCGATCTGGACGGCGAGGTGCCCCACACCGCCGGCCGCGCCGTGGATCAGCACCCGCGAGGCGGGGGAGATCCCGGCGAGGTCGTGCAGCGCCTGCCAGGCGGTCAGCGCGCTGAGCGGCACGGCCGCCGCCTCAACGTGCGTCACGGACGCCAGCTTCCGGACGAAGTGACGCGACGGAGCGGTCACATACTCGGCGTACGCTCCCGCCGGCCGGGGAAACCACGGCATCCCGAAGACCTCATCTCCTGGCGCCAGATCCGACACACCGAATCCGACCTCCTCGACCACGCCCGACACGTCCCACCCCAGCACGTGCGGCGATGCGCCGAGCAGGCCGGCGACCCCGCCTCCAGCCCGCGTCTTCCAGTCGATCGGGTTCACGCCCGCAGCGTGCACCCGGACCAGCATCTGATCCACATCGTCTCCTCGCTTAGGCTTGAACTCCCTAACCTGGACAGACGCGTCTACGGTGAATTCGCGACGCTACTGTGGCTCAGATGACCGAGATCGAAGATGTCACCCCCGGGGTGTACGAGCATTTCAAGGGCGGCCGCTATGAGGTGCTGGCGCTCGCCCGGCACAGCGAGTCGCTCGAATGGCACGTGTTCTACCGCACGCTGTACGGGGACCGCAGCCTGTGGATTCGACCGTTGAGCATGTTCACCGAGTCAGTGACGCACGAGGGCGTGCGACGGCCGCGTTTCCGGCGCGCCGCCGACCAGGGGCTGCACGCCTGAGGGCGCCCTTCGGCGGCGCGACAGGCGCGGCGGACACGCCTTGTACCCAACGAGCGCGCCACGCGCGAGATCAGGTTCCGCCCGCGGCTGGCCATGGGGACAAAAGAGCCTTACGTAAACAGAGCCCGAGCGCCAGATTCCGCCGGAACCGGCCGAACACGGAGGGCCGGGACGCACGCGTCCCGGCCCTCCGCCTCACGTCACTGGTTGTCGAGCGGCAGTCCCGGAGGGTTCACCTCGGACGTCGGCAGGCCTTCGTTCGAGAGGTTGTACGCCTTCAGCCATTTCGCGTATTGGCCGGTCTCGATGAGGTGGTTGATGGCGTCGGCGATCGGCTTGTCGAGCCCGCTGCCCTTCTTCACGGTTGCCGCGATGAGGCCCTGGAGGCTCGCGCCGGCGCCCGAGTAGGTGCCCGCCGTGCGGGTCGGGTTGGCCGACGACGCGCTCTGCGTGTTCTGGTAGGCCGCGGTCGGGTTCGGGCCGAAGCTCGCGTCGATCTTGCCGGAGTTCAGGGCGAGCCACGTGGAGTTGGCGTCCGGGTAGTACTTGATGTCGAGGGTCTTGCCCTCGGCGGCCAGCTTCGTCTTCCACTCGAGCAGGATCTTCTCCTGGTTCGTGCCGGACGACACCGCGACCGTCTTCCCCGCGAGGGTGCGGTAGTCGTCCTCGAACTGCCAGGTGCTCTTCTTCAGCACCGTGAACGCCAGCTCGTCCTTGCGGTAGGAGGCGAAGTCGTACTTCTCCTTGCGCTGCTCCGTGTCCGTGATGTTCGAGAATCCGACATCGGTGGCGCCGGTGTCGATCCCGACGAACAGGTTGTCCCAGGTGGCGTTCTTGATCTCGGGCTTGAGGCCGAGCACCGCCGCGACGAGGCGGCCGAGGTCGGGCTCCGACCCGGTGAGGGTCTTCTGGTCGTCGCCGGTGAATGCGAGCGGCGGGAAGCCGGCGGGCAGGGCGCCGACGCCGATCACGAGGGTCCCCTTCGACTTCACGGAGGCGGGCAGCTCGTCCCGGATCTTCTCGACGGTCGCCACCTTCAGGGTGGTCTCGGTGCCCGCGCCGTTGGTGTGGGCGCCGATGGTGACGGTGCCGGACGCGGACCCGTCGGTCTCGGCTGACGCCTGCCCCGAGCAGGCCGCGAGAGACACGACGAGGGCGGCCGACGCGAGGACGGCGCCTGCGGTGCCGAATCGTCGGCGGTGGGTGCGATGTGACATGGATGTTCTCCTCGGTGTGGGTGATGCGAACGGGATGGTGCGAACGGCCCGGGATGCTCAGAGCACGCGGCTCAGGAACTCCCGGGTCCGCGGGTTGCGCGGCCGGTCGAGCACGTCGTCCGGTGCGCCTTCTTCCACGACGACGCCGTCGTCGAGGAAGACGATGCGGTCGGCGACCTGCCGGGCGAAGCCGATCTCGTGGGTGACGACCACGAGGGTGACGCCGCTGCCGGCGAGGGAGGCGATGACCTCGAGCACGTCGCCGACCAGCTCGGGGTCGAGGGCGGAGGTGGGCTCGTCGAACAGCAGCACCTCCGGTTCGAGCGCGAGCGCGCGGGCGATCGCGACCCGCTGCTGCTGCCCGCCGGACAGCTGCCGCGGGTAGGCGGCCGCCTTCTCGGAGAGGCCGACACGGTCGAGAAGGGCCAGGGCCCGCTCCCGGGCCTGCGCCGGCGGCGTCCCGAGCGCGATGGGCGCCTCGCTGATGTTCTCGACGATCGTCAGGTGCGGGAACAGGTTGAAGTTCTGGAAGACGAAACCGATCCGCGCACGCTGCTTCAGGATGTCGCGCTCGCTCCGCTCCTTCAGCCGCCCGCGGTGCAGGCGCACGCCGATCAGCTCGCCGCCGACGACGACATACCCTTCGTCCAGCGGTTCCAGGTGGTTGATCGCCCGCAGCAGCGTCGACTTGCCCGAGCCGGAGGGGCCCAGGATGACGGTGACGGTTCCCGCCTCGATCGTCAGGTCGACGCCGCGCAGCACCGGTCGGTCGCCGAACGACTTGGTCGCGTTCGCGATCTCGATGCCCGCGGTCATCGCCGGGCTCCGATCGCGGCGACGCGGCGGCGCAGGCGCTGCAGCGGCGTGGGCGGGAGCGTGCGCACCGCGCCCCGCGCGTAGTAGCGCTCGACGTAGTACTGGATCACCGACACGACGCTGGTGAGCACGAGGTACCAGATGGTCGCGACGACGAGCAGCGGGATGATGTCCGTCGGGTACGTGCTGCCCAGGTTCTGGACGACGCCGAACAGGTCGAGCAGCGACACATAGAAGAGGAGCGAACTGGCTTTCAGCAGGCCGATGATCTGGTTGACGTACGCCGGGACAATCGACCGGAGCGCCTGCGGCAGAACGATCCGCCGGAACTGCCGAGCCCGGGGGAGACCGAGCGCCTTCGCGGCCTCGTGCTGGCCGTGGTCGACCGAGAGGACGCCCGCCCGCACGATCTCGGAGCTGTAGGCGATCTCGCTGAGGCTCAGGCCGATGACTCCGAGCGTCAGGTCCGAGAGCACGCTGACGGTCTTCACCTCGACCTGCGGACCGAAGGGGATGCCGATCCCGATCGTCGGGTACAGGTTGCCGAGGTTGTACAGGAAGATCAGCACCAGGATGAGCGGAACCGAGCGGAACAGCCACACGTAGAGCCAGCTGACCGAGCTCAGGACGGGGTTGGCCGAGAGCCGGCCGAGGGCCACGACGATGCCGCCCGCGAAGCTGACCACGGCGGAGATCGCGGTCGCGGCGAGGGTGAGCTGCAGTCCGGTCAGGATGGCCGGGCTGAACAGCCACTTGCCGACCTTCGCCCACTCCCACGACGGGTTGGTGAACAACGTCTGGCCCGCGTTCAGCAGCACGACGAGCACGAGCGCTGCGGCGATCCACCGGCCGGGATGCCGCAGCGGCAGCACCGGGCGCTCGGCGAGCCGCCGGAGGTCGATGCCGTCGGGCAGTGCCGCCTCGCGGGGGGTGGCTGCCGCCGGCCGCTCGACCGTCGCGGCGGTCGTCGCGGCGGTCATCGCTCCACCCCGACGGTCTTCTCGAAGGCGTGGATGCCGACCTCCTCCGGCGGCAGCGCCGTGTCGTAGAGCGGGCGGTAACCGGCCGCGAGGTACAGCGCCTTCGCCTCGGGCTGGCGCGGTCCGGTGGTGAGGTACACGCGGGTGTACCCGCGGCGGATGGCCTCCGACTCCAGCTCGGCGACCACCCGGCGGGCGAGGCCCTGCCGCCGGTGGGCGGAGCTCGTCCAGATGCGCTTCAGCTCGGCGGTGCGCTCGTCGTAGCGCTTGTACGCACCCCCGGCGATCGGCTCGCCGTCCCGGAGCAGCAGCACGAAAGCGCCACCAAGGGCGGCGGTGAACAGTTCGGCCGGATAGCGGCTCAGCTCGGTCGAGGCGCGCTCGCCGAAGAAGTCGCCGTAGCGGATGTCGTACTCGTACTCGAGCTCGGCGAGCAGCGGGCGGGCCAGCTCGTCCGTGGCCTCGACATAGCGGAATTCGTCGGCGTCGACGTTCGTGACGGTCACCGATGCCTCCAATCGCGGGGTGGTGGGTGGATGTTGCGGATGACCGTAGAACCGGTCCGGACGATCGCGACAGCTTCGGTTACGGTTTGCGTCGCGGCGTGAAACACGGCGTCACGGTGGCTTGTCCGATCGCGCCGTGCCCGTGCAGGGTGGCGCGATGTCCTCCGCTGCCTCCTCCCCGCGCCGTGCCTCGGTGGTGGTCGTCGGCGCCGGTCCGCGGGCCGCCGGCTGGCTGGAGCGCTTCGCCGCGGCGCGGTCCGTCGCCCCCGACCGGGTCCCGGTCGTGGTGCACCTCGTCGACCCGTACCCGCCGGGCCCGGGCCGCATCTGGCGACGCGAGCAGTCCGCTCTGCTGAAGCTCAACTCGATGGCCGAGGACGTCACCATGTTCACCGACGCCTCCTGCGCGATCGACGGACCGGTCGTCGCCGGGCCGTCGCTGCTGGAGTGGGCGGAGGGCGTCCGCGACGGGCGCGTGCCGGATGCCGAACCCGCCCACCCGGAGGTGGCGGCCGAGCTCCGCAGGCTGTCGCGCGGAGACTTCCCGACCCGCCGGCTGCAGAGCCACTACCTGGACTGGTTCCTGCGCCGCACCATCGCATCCCTCGACGAGGATGCGGTGGTCGCCGCACACGCGTCGGAGGTCGTCGCGGTCGAGTCCGGCGTCGATGCCGAGCGCGTCCGCCTCGCCGACGGCACGGTGCTGCGGGCGGACTCCGTCGTGTACGCCCTCGGCCACACCGGCAGCGAACCCTCCGGCGAGTCGGCGGCGCTCGCCGCCTTCGCGGAGCGCCACGGCCTCCACTACCAGCCGCCCGCCTTCACGGCCGACGCCGACCTCTCGGCCCTGCGCCCCGGCCGTCTCGTCGCCGTCCGTGGGATGGGACTCGCCGCCGTCGACCTCGTCGTGCTCCTCACGGAGGGACGCGGCGGCCGCTTCGAGCGGGATTCCGGCGGCCTGCGCTACCGCCCGAGCGGGCGCGAGCCGCGCATCCTGATCGGCTCGCGGCGCGGGGTGCCGTACCGCTCGAAGATCTCCTCGGCGCTCGTCGGCGAGCAGCCGGCGCTGCGGTACCTGACGCCCCAGGTGCTGGCCGCCCTCACCCGCGAGCGCGGCACGCTGGACTTCCGGCGCGACGTGTTCCCGCTCGTGGAGCGGGAACTCCTCCACGGCTACTACCGCGAGCTGTTCACCGGCCATCCCGAGCGCACCCGGCTGCCCTGGGAGCGTTTCCGCGACCGCCTCGACACCGTGGACCTGCGGTCCGCCGTGTACGACGAGCTGGTGAGCTCCGCGCTTCCCGACCCGCGCGATCACCTCCACCTCGACGCCTTCGACCGGCCGCTCGACGGGCTGCGCTTCGCCGATCGCGCCGAGCTGCAGGACGCGTTGCGGGCCCACCTGCGCGACGACCTGCACCGCCGGACCGCCCCGGAGCACTCGGAGACCCTCGGGCTGTTCCTGGCCCTGCTGCACACCATGTTCGCGCTCGCGCCGATCGGCGCCTCCGCCGCCTGGACGGAGGAGTCGCGCACCCGCGACCTGCACGGCTGGTGGCCCGCGTACTTCAGTTACGTCGCCTCCGGGCCGCCCGGTCACCGCCTCGAGGAGCTGCTCGCGCTCTCCGAGGCCGGCATCGTCGAGTTCGCCGGCGCGCGCTTCGACGTGCACGCCGACGAGGACGCCGGAACGTTCCGCGTCTCCAGCGCGTCGGTCGACGGCTCCCGCCCCGTCGATGCTCTGGTCGACGCGTGGCTCCCTGCGACCGATGCGCAGCGTTCCGACAACCCGGCGCTGCGCGACCTCGCCCGCTCGGGCGACGGCGGTTTCCGGCACGGGATGCTGCGCGTCTCGCCCGCGGACGCGCGGGTCCTCGACGGCTCAGGCCGACCGCATCCGCGCCGCTGGGCGATCGGCCCGTTCACCGACGCGCCGTTCGCCGGTGCGTTCGCCCGGCCGGGAACCAACGCCCTCTCGTTCCGCGAGAACGACCGGGTCGCGCAGTCGGTGCTGGCCGAACTCTCCCTCGTCCGGGATGCGCGCCGGCTTTCTGAGGCATTGCCAACAATGTCCTGAAGGGATACCGTGAATGGCGCTCAAATGCAGCGGCCCAGCGGCCAGACGGCCAGCCGTCGCAGATCAGCATCGATGAAGGAGACCACAGTGACCGACCCCAACCAGCCCCCGAGCTACCCCGCCTCGTCGTCGCCCGCCCCGGGTGCCGGCGCGCCGGTGGCACCCCCGCAGCAGGTGAACATCGCGTTCTGGCTGTACATCGTGGGCGCCGCGCTCAGCCTCCTGTCGCTGATCGTCTCGCTGGTGACGATCGGTGCGTCGCGTGACGCGATCCAGCGCCAGATCGAGTCGCAGGGTCAGCAGGTCCCCAACGGCGCTGTGGATGCGGCCGTCGGCATAGGCATCACCTTCGCGATCGTCTTCGGCATCCTGTACATCGCCGCCTACGTGCTGTTCGCGGTGTTCATGCGCCGCGGCGCCAACTGGGCGCGCATCGTGCTCCTGGTGGTCACAGTCCTGTCGCTCTTCGGCATCCTCGACGGGTTCGGCCTGGGTGCCGCCCGCGTGGTGGTCGGCGTCATCGCGACCGTGCTGATCTTCCTGAAGCCGGCGAACGAGTACTTCGCCGCGGTCAAGGCCAGCAAGGCGCCGCGGGCGTAACCAGCGACGACAAGGGCCGGACGGTTCGGGGACTCCCGACCCTCCGGCCCTTGTCTCTGCCCGGCGGGGGTGACGGGCCTGCGGGCCCCGTGCTACGCTGCCCCGGTCCGTGCAGCAGATCGAGGAGGTGATACCCATGAACGCTATGACGTGGGTGCTCCTCTCTGGGGACACGGTCGGGCGATAGGTCGTCCGGGGGCGCCCTTCCGGCACTCCCGAAAGGCACGACCATGACCTTCGACTTCACTTCTGAAACGCGCTCCGGCGCCGGCGTCGTCGAGCGCCGATTCACCCTCGACGGAATCCCGGGCATCCTCTGGACGCCCACCTCCGCTACACCGTCCGCTCCCGCTCCGCTGATCCTGCTCGGGCATCCCGGCGGCATCGACGGGATGTATCCGCGGCTCCTCGGCCGGGCGCAGCGCGCGGCGGCCGACGGCTTCGCCGCGCTCGCCATCGAGCTGCCGGGAAGCGGCGACCGGCCGCCGTCGGCGGGACTGGACCAGGCGCGCTCCGACCTGCGACGGACGCTCGCCGCCGGCGACCCGGTCCCACCGGAGCTCGTCGACCGGCTGGTCCTGCCGCTGGTCGACGCGGCGGTGCCCGAGTGGCAGGCGGCGATGGATGCGGCGCTCGCGCTCCCCGGGATCGGTGGGCCGGTCGGGTACTCCGGCGGCTTCATCTCGGTCGGGGTGCGGCTCGCGGTGACCGAGCCGCGGATCGTCGCGGCCGGTCTCTTCGCCGGCAGCTACGTCCCGGCGACGATCCTCGAGGAGGCGCGGAGGGTGACCATCCCGGTGCACGTCCTGCTGCAGTGGGACGACGAGGGCAACGACCGGCAGGCCGCGCTCGACCTCTTCGACGCGTTCGGCTCGTCGGAGAAGACGCTGCAGGCGAACCTCGGCGGCCATCGCGGCGTCCCCGCGTTCGCCGGCGAGGACGCCGCCCGCTTCTTCGCCCGGCACCTGCGGTGACGCGATCGGGCCACCCGTCGGAGGGCGGGTGGCCCGATCTCAGCTGCCCAGCGCGTGTACTCGCTGGGTGGCCCGGACGGCGTGAGCCAGACCTCGGGTCGTCACCGCCCAACGGAGGGCGTCGTACCCCTCGGCTAAGCGGTCACTGTTCTCGGGGGACATCGGACCGGCGAGCCGGGACTTGTGCACGAGCCCGGGCGCCGTGGTGGCGTAAGCCCGCCGGAGCGCTTGATTCGGGCACGCGTCCACGAACACCTGCCAGAGTTCGGCGGAGGATGTGTCGTGTTCGGGGAGGTCGCCATCTGCGGCGGCCGACCGTGCTCGGTCTACGAGGTCGACGATCGCGGCCTCCGCGACCGGCGACAACTCCGGAAGTGTGCACTCGATCGCACCGGCGCGCAGGAGACCGAGCGTGTACAGGTGCTCGTCGATCCGGTCCGAGTCGACAACGGCGACGCGCGCGGCGTGCTGGCCCACCTCCAGGAGGCCTTCCATCTCCAGGGCCACCATGGCCGGGTGGACCGGCGTCACCGGGACACCCAGCCAGCTCGCCACCTCCGCTACGGCCACTTCCTCGCCCGGTTGAAGCGTCCCGTCCAGGATCCCTTCCCGCAACCGGTCACGGATGAAGTCTCGTGCTCGCACATGGAACTCTCCACGATCGACGGTCATCGGCCCGTTCCTCCGCAACGTATCGGTGCTGGTATGTCAGCACGAACGCTACTCAATCGCGCGTAATGCATGCGAATTGCGGACAGGTGGCCCGTTCGCGTCACGTACGGTGCGCCTCTTGCGTCTTCCTACGTAGGAACTCTCCGCCCAACTCCTTCGCACGAACGAAAGTGATCCATGCTCGACGAACCCACCACCTCACCGATGCCCGGCACCCCGGCGGCATCCGCGGCACCGGCCTCTGAACCCGCATACCCGGCAGCGCCTCCGAAGTGGAACGTGCTCGCGATCGTGGCCTTCATCCTGTCCTTCATCGGCGGCCTGCTCGGCATCATCCTCGGCGTCGTGTCGCTGCAGAAGGTCTCCCGCACGGGCGAGCGCGGCCGTGGCCTGGCGATCAGCGCCATCGTCATAGGCGCCGTGAACATCGTGGTCGGCATCATCACCTGGGGGCTCGTCGCCGCTCTGGTCGCGGCCGCCCACACCTCCGCCGGGTCGACGCTCGAGCGATCGCTTCCCTCGGCGCTGACGACAAGTGCGCAGTGCCAGGTCCTCGCCGACGCCGTCACCGAGTCCCGCACCGCCCTGAGCGACCTGTCGACGCTCGCGGCGGATCCGCCCAAGGCGGTCTCCGCGCTCCGCGAGTTCTCGGAGGAGTGGAAGACCGCTGCCGCGACCGTGACCGACGCCGACGTGCGCGCATCGGCGACCGCGGCCTCCCGCAGCCTGGATGCGCTGATCGCCTAGGTCGCTCCGGTCGCCGAAGACCCGGCCGCCGTGGTGAACCTCCACGAGAAGGAACTCCGCCGCCTGAGCAGCGAGCTGGGCAGCGCCTTCAACGCCGTCGACGCGAGCTGCGGCTGACCCCAGCAGTTCGCTGCCCAAACGACGACGTCGCCGCTTCCGCATTCCGCGAGAACCGGCGACGTCGTCTTTCCCGCTACGACTGCAGCCACTTCAGCAGGTCGGCGTTGATCGTGTCGGCCTGCGTGGTCGGCATGCCGTGCGGGAAGCCGGGGTACGACTTGAGCGTCCCGTTCTGCACGAGCTTCGCCGACAGGGGGCCGGAATCGGCGTAGGGGACGATCTGGTCGTCCTCGCCGTGCATGACGAGCACAGGCACCGAGATCTTCTTCAGGTCCTCGGTGAAGTCGGTCTGCGAGAAGGCGACGATCCCGTCGTAGTGCGCCTTCGCGCCGCCCATCATCCCCTGCCGCCACCAGTTCTCGATGATGGCCTCGGACGACTCGACTCCCGGCCGGTTGAACCCGTAGAACGGGCCCGACGGCAGGGCGCGGTAGAACTCGGACCGGTTCTTGGCGAGCTGCGCCTGCAGGTCGTCGAACACGCTCTTCGGCAGACCACCAGGGTTGTTCTCCGTCTGCACCATGATGGGCGGCACGGCGCTGATCAGCACCGCCCGGGCCACCCGGTCCTCGCCGTAGGTCGCGATGTAGTGCGCGACCTCGCCGCCTCCGGTGGAGTGGCCGACGTGGATGGCGTCGTGCAGGTCGAGCGCCTCCACCACCGCGCGGAGGTCGGCGGCGTAGTGGTCCATGTCGTGACCGTCGCCGCTCTGAGTGGAACGGCCGTGGCCGCGCCGGTCGTGGGCGACCACACGGTAGCCGTGCTGCAGGAAGAACAGCAGCTGCGTGTCCCAGTCGTCGGCCGACAGCGGCCAGCCGTGACTGAAGACGATCGGTTGACCCGTTCCCCAGTCCTTGTAGAAGATCTCGATTCCGTCGGATGTGGTGACAGTGCCCATAGTTCCCTCCAGGAATGGCGAAGCGATGCTGTGGGGGATGGTGCTGCGGAACAGGTCGGCGCACGTCCAACCTAACCGTCGCCACCGGTCGAGGACCAGGGTCGTCTCAGCCGCGATCAGTCGGCGGCGGCCACCGGCAGGAACACGCGCATGGTGCTCGGACCGCGGTTGGCCCAGCGGTGGTACGGGATGAGCCGGGCCGTCGCCGTCGTGACCGTCTCGTCGCTCTCCGCGTCACCGTACGGCCAGGGCGCGTCCCGGGGCTCGGCGATCGCGATCGCGACGGTCGCGCCGTCCGGAAGGTAGCCGAGCGGCACGCCGGCGTCGAGCGCGATCCGGCTCACGTCGACGCCGGAGGGGAGGTCCGTCGACTCGGCGCACAGCACGAGCGGTCCGCGCTCGACGGCCACGGTTCCGCGCAGCGCGTCGATCCGCGCGTCCGGGTACGTAAGCCGCGGCTCTATCGGCAGGTCGAGGTGGATGCGGTCGCCGCTCACGAAGTGCGCCCGGGCGCGCGCGTAGCCGTCCACGACGGGCAGCTCCTCGCCCCGGAAGCGCGCGACCGCACCGGCGGCCCAGCCCGGGATGCGCACCCGCACCTCGACCTCGCCCTCCGACTCCGCGTCGATTTCGATCGAGCCCGCGTACGGATAACCGCCGGTCCGGACGGCCAGCCGGACCGCGCCGGTCCCCACGGTCGTCTCCACTTCCGCATCCGCCAGCAGATGGAGCTGCACGCCGTCGTCCGTCGCGGTGGCGACGTACGACGAGACGCTCGCGAGGGTCCGTGCCACGTTCGTCGGGCAGCACGAGACCTCGAACCACGGCGCCCGCATGCTCGACTCTGCGCGCTCGCTGACCTCGTCCTCGTCGGGCTCGCTGCCGGCAACGCGCTGGTGCAGGGTGTTCGCGTAGTAGAAGGCGCGACCGTCCTCGCGCGGCGAGACGAGCACCGCGTTCAGCAGTGTGCGCTCGATGAGGTCGGCGTAGCGGGCGTCACCGGTCTGCAGGAGCAGGCGCCAGCTGAACATGACGGATCCGATGGCCGCGCAGGTCTCCGCGTACGCCCGGTCGGCGGGCAGCTCGAAGTCGCTCCCGAACTCCTCGTTCTGGTGGTGCGAGCCGATGCCGCCGGTGACGTACGTGCGGTGGGCGACCGTGTTGTCCCACTGGCGCCGCAGGGCGTCGAGGAGTTCCGCGTCGCCGGACTCGGTGGCGACGTCGACGGCGCCGGCGGACAGGTACATCGCCCGCACCGCGTGGCCGCGGAGCACGTCCGCGCGGCGGACGGGCACATCGTCCAGGAAGTACTCGCTGCCCTGGAACAGCGTCGTCTTCAGCGTCCGGCGTCCCCGCCTCTCCACGAGCAGCCGCGCGAGCTCGACGTACCGCGGCTCGCGGAGCGCGCGGCCGAGCTCGACCAGAGCCGTCTCGATCTCGGGATGCCCGCAGATCGCGTCCCGGCCCTCCGGACCGAATTCCGTGTAGACGTGGTCGGCGAGCCGGCGGGCGACCGCCACCAGGGCGTCATCGTGACCGGTGCGGTAGCGGGCGACCGCCGCCTGGAAGAGGTGGCCGAAGCAGTACAGCTCGTGCCCCCACTCCAGGTCCGAGTAGCGCGGGCGCTGGCCGGGGCGGCCGAAAGAGGTGTGCAGGTAGCCGTCCGGCTCCTGGGCGGCCGCGACCCGCTCGACGAGCTCCCGGTAGACGGGCTCGAGCGGACCGTCCGGCGTCCGGCCCAGCTCCCACGCCATCGCTTCGAGCAGCTTGTAGACCTCCGAGTCGACGAACTCGATGCCGTCGTGGTGCTCGGCGACGGTTCCGTCCGCAGCGCGGTCGAAGTTGCCCACCCAGCCGATCCGCTCCATCCAGGTCAGGCAGTGGCCGATGATCGACGCGGCGTTGAGCTCCTGCTTCTCGCCCCAGAAGCCGCCGGCGATGCGGACCTCCGAGGGGCCGAGCGGACGCAGGAGGGACGAGCTGGGGTTCACGGGACCGCCGAGGCGCGTGCGGTCGAGGGTGTCGGTCATTCTGCTCCAGCCAGGATCGCGTATTCCGCGCGGGCCAGCGCGTCGGAACGGAGGGTGAGGTAGGCGCTCGCCGTCCAGCTGTAGGCGCGGTCGCGCAAGCCGGCGCCGGTGCGCGCGTCGAAGTTCTCTGCGAAGCCCGAGGTGTCGCAGAGCGCGGCGAACGAGCGGGCGATGCGGTCCGCCAGCTCGCGGTGACCGGCACGCCGCAGCCCGTCCTCGATGAGCATCGTGGACGGCGCCCAGATGGGTCCGCGCCAGTAGCCGTCGCCCTCGTAGAGCGGCGAGTCGACCGGCTCGGTGGCGGGACCCCACTCGGTGAGGTGCCGGGCGATGGATGCGGCCAGCCGGTCGGCGACGTCCTCCGGCAGCTGCTCGCCGAGCAGGATCGGGAGGGTGTTGAGCAGGCTGGTCGCGGGGGCCGGATCTCCGGTCGCCACGGAGCGCGCGATGAAGCCCGAGCCGGTCCAGAGCTCACGGAACAGGGCGGTGCGCACCTCGCTCTCGGCCTCGATCCACTCCGACGCGGGTAGCCCGAGCTCCTCGGACAACTGTGCGAGCACCCCCAGCTGCAGCACGAGGAAGGCCGCCAGGTCGGGCGATTCGATCACGCCGCCGTGGTCGAAGGTGGTCGAGTTGTCCCAGCCGCTGTCGTTCCCGTGCTGGTAATAGGGGAGCGCGTGGCCCGGCGCACGGCGCTGGCGCAGCCAGAAGCGGGTCCACGCGGCGAGGCCGGCGTGCACCTCCTCGAGTTGCGCCCGCTCGAAGGGTCGCGGCGCCCGTGCGCGCAGCTGCGCGAAAGCCCAGCCGTGGATGGGCGGCTTGACGAAGTTGTAGAGCACCTCGGAGTGCGTGATCGAGTCGGGCAGCGCGCCGGTGGCGTCCCGGTGGTCGAAGGGGAGCAGGAACTGGTCGAGCGCCGCCTGCGGGTCGCCGGCGGCCAGGGCGATCGCGTTGAAGCAGTGGTCCCAGCTCCAGACCTTGTCCATCCAGTGCTTGGACATCAGCACCGCCTCCCGCGTCACGAAGCCCGCCGGGGAGACCGTGGCGGACCACATCACGTAGCACGCCTTCACGTCCACGCTGAAGGGCGTGCCGGTGAGGAGGCGCTCGCTGTACGCGCGGAACTCCGTCCGGCGCGCCTCGACGACGGCGTCGAAGGAGGCGACCGATGCGACCGCGGGAGCGCTCGTCTCGAGCTCCTCGACGAGCACCTCCCAGTCGTCGTCCGAGCCGAAGGCGACGGCGCGGGACGTCACGCCGACGCGTTCGGCGCCGACCACCTCCGGCTCACCGCGGAGCACCGTGAAGCGGTACCGGCGACCGGACTCGTAGCTGGTGAGGGTCGGGGAGCCGTCCAGCGGATCCGCGAACAGATAGGCGCCGGTGAACGGCGTCAGCTCGTCGGGCGCGACGAAGGCGAGGCCCAGGCCGCGGCCGCGGAACCGGATGCCGGCGTCGTCGAACGCCGCCTCGACCGAACCGCCGTCGGCGCTCCAGGTGAGGACGCCCGGCGTCGCCCGGACGTCCGTGGCGGCGGGACGTCCATCCCTCCGGGGCTCCAGCCGGAGCACCGCGTGCATCCCGCCGGTGTGCGTCACCAGGTGGAGGTCGTCCGCGACGGTGTGCAGGGCGACGACGCGCGACAGGTCCAGCCACGCGCCGCGGCGCGAGAACGGGATCTCCGCGATGTCGAACGAGAAGTCGTCGAAGGCGCTCATCCTCAGTCCTTCACCGCCCCGGCGGTCACGCCCGCAGCGACGTACTTCTGCGCGATGACGAGAAGCACAGCCGCCGGGATGGACGCCACCACGGCGGTCGCCATGATCGCGTTCCACTCCTGGTTGTTGTTGCCGATGTACTTGTAGATGCCGAGGGTGATCGTCTGCAACGCACCGCCGCTGTTCAGCGTCGACGAGAAGATGAAGTCGGACCAGGCCCAGAGGAACGCGAACAGCGAGACCGTCACGATGGAGTTGCGGCTCACCGGCAGCACGATCGAGCGGAACGTGCGCCACGTTCCGGCGCCGTCGATCTTCGCCGCGCTCATCAGCTCGTCGGGGATGCCGGCCATGAAGGCCGAGAAGATCAGCACGCCGAACGGCACCGCGATGGTGGAGTCCGCGATGATCAGGCCCCACAGCGTGTTCAGGATGCCGAGGTTCAGATAGATCGCGTAGAACCCCATCGCCATGATGATCCCGGGGATCATCTGCGCGATCAGCAGCACGAAGTTGAGCGCACCCCGGCCGCGCGGCCGCAGCTTGGCGAGCGAGTACGCGGCCGGGGCCGCCAGCGCGACAGTCAGGATCACGGTGCCGAGCCCGATCAGCAGGCTCGTGCCGAGGTACGGCAGCTGCTGGCTGATCACGGCCTGGTAGCCCTCGAACGTGGCGTGGATCGGGAACAGGTTCGGCGGGCTCTTGCGCATCTCGGTCGTGGGGGTGAGCGAGACGTTGATCATCCAGTAGACCGGGAACAGCATCACGAGGGTGAGCACGACGCCCACGACGGTCTTCCACCAGGGTCGCCGGCCGTTCATGCGATGTCCTGCTTTCGCTGCGTGCGGATGTAGATGATCCCGAAGACCAGGGCGATGATGATCAGCACGTTGCCGACCGCCGCCGCCGGGCTGAAGTCCGGGAGCGTGGACGCAAAGCCGAGCTGGTACGACCAGGTCGCGAGCGTCGTGGACGACGTGCCGGGGCCGCCGCGCGTCATGATCCAGATGATGTCGAACACCTTCAGCGTGTAGACGAGGCCGAGCAGCAACGTGATCGCGGAGACCGGCCGGAGCAGCGGGAAGGTGACCTTCCAGAACTTCTGCCAGCCGTTCGCGCCGTCGAGCGAGGCCGCCTCGTAGAGGTCCGACGGGATGTTCTGCAGCCCCGAGTAGAGGATCACCAGGTTGAACGGGATGCCGATCCAGATGTTGGCGATGGTGACGCTGGTGAGCGCCCAGTCGGGGGAGGTCAGCCAGTTGATGCCCGGGAGGCCGAACGCCTCGAGGGCGGCGTTGACGACGCCCGAGTCGCTGTTCAGCATCCACGACCAGGTGGACGCCGACACGATCAGCGGGAGCAGCCAGGGCACCAGGAACAGAGCTCGCAGCGTGGCCGAGAGCCGGAAGTTCTGGTGGAAGAAGACGGCGAGGGCCATGCCGATCGTGAACTGGAACGCGATCGAGACGACGGTGAACAGCGCCGTGTGCAGGATGGCCGGCCCGAACGTCGGGCTCTGGAACACCTTGACGTAGTTGTCCAGCCCGACGAACGGTGCGCCGCCCTGCACGAAGGACCGGACGGTGTAGTCCCGCACGCTCAGCTCGATGTTGCGGTAGAGCGGGAACGCGTAGAACACGATCAGGTAGATCACCACGGGAGCGAGGAAAGCCCAGGCGGCCCACTGGCCGGACCGTCTCCCGCCCGAGCGCCGGGTGCGCGCCCGCGGCGGGGCGGCCGTGCCGGCCGCCCCGCCTGTGCCCCGCACCGATTCGTGCAGCGCTGTCTGTGTCGTCGTCATGTCTCGGTACTTTCGGGGAGGTGCGTTACTTGGTGGCGGCCTCTGCCGCGCTCTGTGCGGCCTTGAGGGCCGCCTCGGGGGACTGCGAACCGCTGAGAGCGTTCTGCACGGCGCCCCACAGCTGCTGCGAGATCTTCGGGTACTTCGTGCCCAGGTTGTCGCTGGTGCGGCCCTTGGCGGCGGCCACCGCATCCACCCACGGCTTCAGCTCGGGGTTCGCGGCGACCTGCTCCTTCTGGGCGGCCTCGGTCGGCGCGATGTACGAGAGGGTCGTGTCGGTCTTCACGAAGCTCTTCGTGCTCGTGAGGCACTCGGCGATCTTCTTCGAGGTGGCGTACCGGGCGGTGTCCTTCTGGACGGGGAGCGTCATGAACTCGCCGCCCGTCGGAGCGGGGGCCGCGCTGCCGTCGGCCCCGGGGATCGTCAGGATGCCGTAGTCGATGCCGGCCTTCTTGACGTTCCCGAGCTGCCAGGTGCCGTTCTCGCCGAACGCGAAGTCGCCGGTCGCGAACTCCTGCCACGACGTGGTCTGGGTGTTGTTGATCACCGAGTTGGGCGCGTAGCCCTTCTTGACCCAGTCCGTCCAGAGCGTCAGCGCCTGGGTCGCCTTGGCGGAGTCGAGGTGCTTCAGATCCGCACCGGATCCCCAGAACCAGGGCAGGAACTGGAAGCTCCCCTCCTCGGTGCCGATCGCCGAGAAGGTGATGCCCTTCTTGCCCGCGGCGGTGACCTTGGCGAGGGCGTCGGTGAGGCTGCTCCAGTCCTTCACGGTGGAGATGTCGACACCGGCGGCGTTGAGCACGCTCTTGTTGTAGTAGAGCGCCAGGGTGTTCGCGCCGATCGGCACGCCGTACGTCTTCCCGTCGAGCTGCCCGGCGGCCAGGATGTTCTTCTGGATGTCGCCGGTGTCGAGCTTGTTCTCGGACGTGCTGGTGAGGATGCCGGCCTCGGCCAGCGTCGAAACCACGGGGTTGTCGACGAGCAGCAGGTCGGGGGAGCTGCCCTGCTGTCCGGCCAGCAGCGCCTTGTTCGTCAGGTCGCTGGTGTCGTAGCCGGTGCGCTTGACGGTGACGCCGGCCTCCGTGCCGCACTGCTCGACCAGCTTCGTCCAGTCGGCCGAGGCGTCGAACTGCGGGTACGGGTCCCAGAACGTGTAGGTGCCGCCGGCGCTGCTGCCGGAGCCGGAGCCCGAGCCGGAGCCCGAGCAGGCCGCGACGCCGCCGATGACGGCTGCGGCGAGAACCGCCGCGCCCACCAGGCGGGCGCTCTTGTGTGCGATCACAGTATTCCTCCTTGAATCGTGCAGTGCTGATGTGTCGTGTGCGGGGAGCGCCCTGCGGTGTGCGGCGCTGCGTGTGGTCTCGGGTTCATCGGGTGCTCCCGCGGATGGTGAGCTCCGGTGCGATGAACCTCGTCACCGGAGCTCCAGCGAGCTCGGGCGACGTGATCCGGCGCACCAGTTGCCGGACCGCGTTCTGGCCCAGCTGATCGGGCGAGCTCTCCACCGCCGTGTAGGGCAGGGAGAATGCTCGACCGAAGTCTTTGGAGTAGAGGCTGACCACGGACAGGTCAGCGGGCACCCGGGTGCCGCGGGCGGCGAGCACGGAGGGGAGCGCAGCGATCGTGGCGTCGTTGTGGACGATCAGCGCCGTCGCGGTGGGCCGCGCATCCAGGATCGCGTTGACGCTCTGGCCGATCGCCGGCTGCTGCGCCTCACCGAAGTACGGGTGCATCTGGATGCCGTAGCGAGCGGCCCGCTCGAGGGCCGCGTCCCGGAACCGCCAGCCGTACGCGCCGCCGCGCTCGAACACATGCTTGGGAGGCGACACCACGATGATCTCGCGGTGGCCGAGCCCGTACAGGTGGTCGACGAGGATGCGCGCCGACTCCCCGAAGTCGAGGTCGAAGACGTCGAGGCCCTCGGTGCGCTTGGGTAGGCCGACCAGGGCTCCCGGCTGCGAGGCGGCACGGAGCGTGTCGAGGCGCGGGTCGTCGTGGACGACGTCGAGCAGGACGACGCCGTCGACCATCCCGGCGCTCGTCACCCGGCGGAGTGCGGCCGTGGCGTCGATCTCGGTGACCAGCAGGATGTCGTAGCCGAACTCGCGGGCGGTGTCCGACACCGGGAGCACGTACTGGAGCATCGCGGGGGCGAACTCGTCCTGGTGGAACTGCGTGAGCAGCCCGATCACCATGGTCTGCGACGTGGCGAGGGCGCGGGCGCCCGCGTTGGCGGTGAATCCGAGCGCCGAGATCGCTTCGTCGATGCGTGCCCGAGTGGACGGCGAGATGGACCGCTTGCCCGACAGCGCGTACGAGACGGTGCTCGGGGAGACGCCCGCGTGGCGGGCGACGTCTGTGATCGTGATCGCCACGGGCACCTCCTCAGGCCGTCATCGTCGAACCGGTTCGATCACTGTAGCGCCCTGTAGCGCCCGCCACAAGTCGAAGCGGTTCGATGATGGGATGGTGCCCGTCTTACGCGCTGCCCGCGGTGGCGGTGCCACGATTTGGCACAAATCGCGGTAATGCCGGCGCTAAAACCGCGATTTGGCACAAATCTCGCGACAAAGGCGTGCGAATGTCGTGGAGGCGGGGGTCGGTGCGACATTCGTGACGAATGTCGCGTCAGCGCCTACGTCACGCGACTTTCGTGACGAATGTCGCGTCCGCGGCCACGTGAGGCGACATTCGTGCCGAATGTCGCCTCCACGCCTGCATGACGCGACATTCGTCACGAATGTCGCCTGAGCGCGCGGCTGAGCGGACCTTCGTGGCAAATGTCGCTGCAACGGAGGGCGTCGGTGCGGCTCGCCATGGGGACATTCGTGACGAAAGCCGCCTCCGCGCCTGCATAACGCGACGTTCGTGACGAATGTCCCGGGGGGCGCGGGCGACGATTCGTGCCGAATCGCGGCCATCGACGCCGCACAGTCGCGATTCGGCACGAATTTCACCCCGGCCGCAAAGCGCGCAGCCGCGCCGCGCGCTCAGGCGACGGGGCGGGTGCTGCCGCGGTCGACCAGCTCCGGCTCGATGAAGCGGACGCGCGGCTCGCCGGCCTCCTCGGGCGAGTGGATGCGGCGGATGAGCTGGCGCACCGCCTCCTGCCCGAGACGGTCCGGGGAGGTCTCGGTGGCGGTGTAGGGCAGCGAGAAGGCCTGGCCGAACTCCTGTGAGAAGACGCCGACCACAGAGAGGTCGTCGGGCACGCGCATCCCGCGCTTGTCGAGGTATGCGGGGAGTGCGGCGATCGTCGCGTCGTTGTGGACCATCAGCGCGGTGGCGTGGGGGGATGCGGCCAGCGCCGCATCCAGGGAGTCCGTGATTCCGGGCTGCCGCGAGTCGCCCTCGTGGGCGACGAGACGGATCCCGTAGCGCGCGGCCCGTTCGACGGCGGCGTCGCGGAAGCGCCAGGCGTAGGAGCCGCCGCGCTCGTAGACGTGGCGCGGAGGCGTGATCAGCACGACGTCGCGGTGCCCGAGGTCAGCGAGGTGGTCGACCACGATCCGCGCAGCCTCCCCGAAGTCGAGGTCGTAGGAGTCGAATCCCTCGCCGTTGCGGGCGTAGCCGATGAGCACCGCGGGCTGCGGCGCTTCCCGCAGCGGCTCCAGCCGGGAGTCGTCGTAGGTGACGTCGAGTAGCACGACGCCGTCGATCATCGCCGACGACGTGGTGCGGCGCACGGCGTTGACGCGGTCGGCGTCCGTCACCATCAGCAGGTCGTAGCCGTGCTCGCGCGCGGTGGTGGAGACGGGGAGCACGTACTGCAGCATCGCGGGGGCGAACTCGTCCTCCTGGAACTGCAGGTAGAGCCCGAGCACGTTCGTCTGCGCGGTGGCCAGGGCGCGCGCGCCGGCGTTCGGGGTGAAGCCGAGCTCGTCGATGGCGGCCTGGATGCGCGTCCTGGTCTCCTCGGAGATGGCGCGTTTTCCGGACAGCGCGTACGAGACGGTGCTGCGCGAGACGCCGGCGACGCGGGCGACGTCGCCGATGGTCGCTGCCATGCTTCCTCCTCGCTGTGGGCGCTGCGGACGACACCGCATCACAGGATCGTCCCCGTGATTCTGTCACGCGGCACCTTGCGGCGGCGCGCTGCGCGGCCGCAATACGTCGAATCGGTTCGCCCGTCGGACGCGGCGCGCCAGCGCCCGCGCCAGACTGCGGCCTCTCGGAACGTTCGCGGCTGCTCGCCGCACCGCAACCGTTCCAAACGGGCGCAGTTACGCCCAAGGGGCGTACGAGCGCGAGATCGAATCGGTTCGACGGACGCGACCGCCCGCCGCGACCGCCCGCCGCGACCACCTACCGCGCAGCCCCGCCCCTCCCGGTCCGACCCCGCGGGCTCGGCGGCACGTCGAGGCTGCCCTCATCGAGGAGCTGCAGCCCGAGCGGCGTGGACGCCGACACCACCAGCGCGCTCACCCAGTCCGCGTTGATCTCCGGGAACCGGCTGCCGGAGTACTTGAAGTGCAGGTCGGTGTGCGGCCCGATCCAGACCGCGCTGCGGCCGTCGCCGACGCTCTCGTTGTCGCGCCAGTTCAGCATGAACGACTCCTGGCGGCGGAGCTTCGTGGCCACGGCGAGCTGCAGGTGGGCGAGCACGCGGTCCTCGAAGGCAATGGCCAGCCGCCCGGCGCCGTAGAAGAGGGTTCCCATCGTCCCGGCTCCTCGTGGCTAATCCGGGTAGTGCTCGCTCGAGAACTCGGGGTTCTCCTCGAACACCGGTCGCGACGGCTGCAGCCGTGCCGTCTTGTCGCGCATCGACTCCGTGGCCTCCGCATCCGTCAGATCGACGCCGCGGTCGAGGGCCGGGGCCGCGAACAGCTGACTGGCCGGTCCGATGAGCAGCCGGGTGCGGCCCTGCATCCCCTCGTCGGAGAGGGCAGGCACCGTCACCAGGTCCGATTTGCCCACATCCGCCAGGGCTCGCGCGTACTGGACGAGTGCGTCGCAGACATCGTCGTCGAGGAAGATGTGCCCCCCGGCGTAATACAACTTCTCCATATCCCATGATTTCCACCGATCCGCACACTTTTCCAGCCCCTGGTGCATCCGAATGGCCTCCGGATGCAGAAAGCATCACGGGAGGATCCGTTCGGCTCCTCCGACAGGACGAAGGGGTTCCCTGATGAAGAGAAAGTGGTGGTGGCGTCTCGGCGCCGTGGCCGTGGCGGCAGCGCTGACGCTGGTCGGCGTCGCGCCGGCGAACGCAGCACCCGCGCCCGCCTGGCGGTCGTTCGGGATCGCGCAGGTCTCCGTGTTCCACGGCGTGCCGAACACGCCCGTGGACGTCTACGTCGACGGCCTCCGGGTCCTCAACGACTTCCAGCCGGGCACCGTGACCGGCCCGTACCTCCTGCCGTCGGGCACGTACCGCCTGGCCATCACGGCGGCGGATGCGCGCAACGACCGCAACCCGGTGATCGGCCCGGTGTCGGTGACCTTCAACCGCAACACCAGCTACACGGTCGCCGCTCACCTGACCGCGTCCGGGGCGCCGACGGCGACGGTGTTCACCAACGACATCTCGACGACTCCCTACGGGACCGGACGGCTCATCGTCCGCCACACCGCGGCCGCTCCGGCCGTGGACGTCCTGGCCGGTGGGACGCCCGTGATCCGTGGGCTCACCAATCCGAACCAGGCCGCACTCGTCCTTCCGCAGGGCACCGCGAACGCAGCGGTCGCGCCGGCCGGAACCACCGCGCCGGTGATCGGCCCGGCGGCCGTGCCGGTGAAGGCGCGGACCGACACGATCGTCTACGCCTGGGGCAGCGCCGCGGCGGGGAATCTGACCGTGGCCGTGCAGTCGCTGCGTCAGGGCGGCCTGCTCACCGTGCCCTGGATGATCCACCGATGACCCGTGACGGGGTCGCGTGCGGCGGAGGCCCGCGGCCCCGTCACGCCCGGGGGAGGAGGACCGGACTGCGATGCGCGTCGTAGAGCGACATGTGGGAGCGGCGGTCCACGCCTTCTTCGACGGCCGCTGGTCCCTCTTCCTCGCCGGCCGGGTCTCCACCCGGGGCCGCGAGGATTTCCGCCGTCGGCTGAGCGGTCCGGTCGAGGTGAAGCGAGAGTTCTGCACCCCGGTCGACGGGCTGAGCGACGGCGAGCTGTACGACCTGCTGGTGTCGCTCGGTGCGCCGGACGGTTGCGTCCTGGTCAAGGACGGCCTGGTCGAGGACGAGCTCACCAGCCTCCGCTCGGCCCTCCGCCGCGTGTGCGTCAGCCGCGAGGGCGCGCTGATCTCGTGCATCCCGGGCCGCCTGGCGGTCCTGCAGTGCGACTGCGGTCGCACCCGTCTTCTTCTGCGTGCCGTCCCCCGGCCGCAGAGCGCGAACGAACCATCCACCCATGACGAGGGGACGAACCGATGAACTGGACTGCGGACGACATCGCGGCCGCACTCGGCGATCTCGCCGAGGCGCTGAGCACCGCGCCGACGGCCGAGCAGGTCGCCCGGCTGACCGCTCAGCTCAGCCGGCGGGAGCGCGCCGTGCTGGCGCTCTTCTTCGAGCGCCTGGCCGACCTGGAGAGCGGCAGCGAAGCGCTGGCCAGCTGACCGGCGCCTCCGCCGCATGCGACGACGCCGCGTACGACGACGCCGCGTACGACGACGCCGCGTGCGACGACACCGCATGCGACGACGAGTGGATGCGCTCAGCGCGCCGGGCGCCCGTCACCCGTCGATCGGCGTGGCCGTGACGATGACGTTGTCGCGATAGTGGCCGGTCGACTCGTCGAAGGTGCCGCCGCAGGTGATGAGCACCAGCCGCGCGGGTCCCGTCGCGACGAAGAAGCTGGTCAGCGAGCCGGGCGCCTTCTGCGGCTGGGCTTTGCCGTCCACGCGGAACGTCCGCATCCCTGCGTCGCCTCGCAGCTCGACGACCGTGCCCGCGCTCGCGTCGTTGAGCTTGCTGAACGGTCCGATGCCGTCCCACGCGTCGATGTGGGCCACCACGACGATCGAGCCGGACCGGTCGAGCATCCCCGACGAGTAGCGGTACCAGCCGGCGGTGTGGGATGCGGACGGGATGCTGACGTCGCCGCCGGGGGCGAGCCCGACGGGCTCGACCGGCATGTCGATGCCGAGGGAGGGCACGCTCACCCGCGACGGCGGCTCAGCCGGAGCACCCTGCGGGGCGGCCCGGCTGTCGATGTCGGTGCGGGGGATGCTGTCGGCGATGCCGGGCACCGGTGTGGCCGTGGCGCTCGCCGACGGCGTGGGGGCGGCGGCGCTCCGGGTGGCGGCGCGGTCTTCGGGCGACCCCGCCGCGCATCCCGAGAGGGACACCAGCGCGAGGGCGGCGCCGAGTACGGCAGCCGCCCTCGCGTGGTGGGGGGATGGGTGCATCATCCCCGGGCGGACTCCGCACGCTTCCGCCGGACGACCAGCCCGCCGGTCAGTGCTCCTCCGAGGAGCAGCGCCAGGGCGCCGATCCAGAGGGCGGTCTGCTGTGTGGCGGCCGCCTGCTCGGCGCGGAAGGCCGCGCCCGTGGTTCCCGCCTGCACGCCGTTCGGGGGAGTCCCCAGCCCGTCGACGGTCTGGATCATGAGGGCGAGGTTCTTGTCGGTGGCGCTTCCGTAGGCGTACACGATGGTGTTCGTGCCGTCCTTGACCGTCACGTCGGCCGGCCCGATGAGCGCGGGGTCCGTCGTGCCGGCGGCGGTCACGGAGGCCGAGACGGTCGTCGCGGGCAGGTCGAGCTTCTGCTCGTTCGGGTTGGTCAGGTTGCTGACGATCGGCTTGCCGCCGACCACCACATCCACCGCGGGGGCCGCTGCCACGTGACGGACCGTGAGGCGTCCCTGTCCGGCGGCCGTCGCCGACGTGTCGTTGGTGAACAGCGTCGCGGTCGGCTTGCCCGACGCGTCGAGGTGCGCGACCGCCGAGAAGTCGCCCCCGGCGGTGAGTGGCAGGTTGATCGGGCCGATGACGGGGCTGTCCGTCGCGGATGCCGCGCCGACCTTGGTGATCGAGACGCTGTACGTCCCGGCGGGCAGGGTCAGCGGGCCGGCCATGGTGCCCGGCTGGAAGTTCTTGATCGTGTCCGTGCCGTTCACCCAGACATCGACCGGTGTGCCGGGCACCCCGTGGATGACGGAGAGCTGGGCGTCGGACCCGGCTGCCGTCGCGGGCGCTGCGCCGACGGCCCACGCCAGCGCGGCGACCACCACGGCGGTTGCGGATAGTGCTCTGATCTTCATCGATCCTCCTCGGTAGGGCGGGCGTCGTTTCGCGCCGCATGCCCATACCTTCCGGATGAGAGGGAGATCGGATGCACCCGGCCGGGATCTGCCAGGAAGACCGGAGGTAGCTCGGCCGGCCGGAGAGCCGTGCCGGCGTCGTCAGCCGGTCGCCGAGAGCTTTCCGCGGACGATGCTGTCGCCCGAGTGCGCCGGGTCGCCGTTGAGGGGCTGCTGGGAGATGTCGACCACGGGGTAGTCCGCCGCGGCGATGTTCGGGGGCATCACGAACCGCCCGCTGCCGCCGTCTAGCAGTCCGACGCTGATCGACTTGGTGAGGTCAGAGTTCATCAGCCAGACCTCGCGGAAGTCCGACCCGTCGGAGTCGACCGCCGGCGAGTCGAGCTTCACGGCCAGCACAGTCGTTCCGTCCGGCTCGCGTTCCATCGTCGCCTTCCCGTTCGACGTCGACCAGGCGGGGAGGCCGGCGAGCGTCGCCTGCGCCTCGACCTGAGGCGCGGCGGGGCGGACGAAGACGAACACGGCGACGAGAGCTGCGACCACGAGCACGGCGGCGGAGGCGACCAGCGCCGGCCAGCGGCGGCGGCCGCGGCGCCCTCTGCGGGGGACGACGTCGCCGGAACGGCCGCCGGGCGTCGCCGAGGATGTCGAAGCAGGCACCGTCGATCGGTCGACGGAGGTCTCGATGAGGGGCGGTTCGAGGGTCAGCTGCGCGCTGATCCGCTCCCACACCTGAGGAGACGGGTCCTGGAGCGGGAAGTCGACCGGCCCGTTCTCGCGGGCGGCCCGCGTGACGCGGGTCAGCCGGTCGAGCTCGCTGCGGCACTCGGCGCAGTTGAGCACGTGCTCGACGTCGGCCTCGTCGACGTCCGGGTCGCCGAGTGCCAGCATCGCGAGCACATCGGGATCGCTATGCGTCATCGGCGTCCTCCAATCGTGCTCGGAGCCTGAGCAGGCTGCGCCGGATGTGACTCTTGACCGTACCCAGCGGAAGGTCCAGTTTGGCTGCGATCTGGCTATGGGTGAGCCGGTCGTAGAAGGCCAGGCGCATGATCTGCTGCGGGATGGGCTCGAGCAGCTCGAGCTCCTGACTCATCGTGACGCTGTCGGCGATCTCGTCCGTCCAGGTCAGCGACTGCAGGTAGACGCTCTCCATCAGGGCCTGCAGTTCGCGTTGCCGCTTCGCGCGGGCCTCGTAGGCGTCCACGATCTTGTGGCGAGTGATCGCCATCAGCCAGGTGCTGAGCTTGGCGCGCTCCGGGTCGAAGCCGGCCCGTCCCTGCCAGGCGGCGACGAACACCTGCTGCGTGACGTCCTCGGCGTCGGCGACATCGCCGAGCGAGCGCAGCGCGAGCGTGTAGACCAGCCGGCCCCAGCGCTGGTACAGCCGCTCGATCGCGTTCACGTCACCGGTCTGGAGCCCGGTGATCAGTGAACGCTCGGTGTCATCCACAGGCTCATCATCGCTCCCTGGGGCGCACGTGCCAAGGCGGCGGACGCGATCCACAGCGATCACGCGGACTGGCACCGTCACGGATAGCCTGGAGCGCATGCGCCCCGAGCTCATCCATCTCACCGCCGCCGGTGTCAGCGTCCTGCTCGACCTCCGTGGGGGCCAGCTGCCGACCATCCCGCACTGGGGAGCGGCGCTCGGGCCGGTGGATGCTGCGGAGGCCGCCGCCATCGCGGTGAGCGACGTGCGGCCGGTCGCCCCGAATGCGCCCGACGAACCGGCGCGGGTCGCCATCCTGCCCGAGCAGCGCACCGGGTGGCTCGGCCGGCCGGGGCTCAGCGGCAGCCGTGACGGCGCCGACTGGTCGCCGTACTTCCGGGTGGCGGAGGTGACCGTCGGCGACGGCGAGTCCAAGCTCGACGGCGACCTCCTCACCCTGCCCGCCGGCGGAGGCGTGTCCATCGTCGCCCGGGATGCGACCGCCGCTCTGCAGCTCACGCTCGACGTCGAGCTGTCGGCGGCCGGGGTGCTGCGGTCGGCGGCCACGCTCCGGAACGACGGCGACACCTACCGCCTCGACGACCTCGGGATCGCGTACCCGGTCCCGGCACGTGCCCGCGAAGTGCTCGACTTCGCCGGACGCTGGGCCAAGGAGCGCACGCCGCAACGGCGTCCGCTCACGGTCGGCGCGCACGTCCGGGAGGGGCGCCGGGGCCGCACCGGCGCGGATGCCGCGACCCTGCTCATCGCCGGCGAGCCGGGGTTCGGTTTCGCCCAGGGCGAGGTCTGGGGAGTCCACACCGCGTTCAGCGGCAACCACCGCCACTACGCCGAGCGCCTGTCCGGCGGCGAGCAGGTCATCGGCGGCGGCGAGCTGCTGCTGCCGGGCGAGATCCGACTGGGCCGCGGCGAGAGCTACCGCACGCCGTGGGTCTACGGCGTCTACGGCGACGGGCTCGACGACCAGGCGCACCGCCTTCACCGGCACTTGCGTGCGCGGGCGCAGCATCCACGTCGCCCGCGTCCGGTCACGCTCAACGTGTGGGAGGCGGTCTACTTCGACCACGACCTCTCCAAGCTCACCGCTCTCGCCGACCGCGCCGCGTCGGTCGGGATCGAGCGTTTCGTGCTCGACGACGGCTGGTTCCGGCACCGGCGGAACGACCGCGCCGGACTCGGCGACTGGTACGTGGACGAGGACGTCTGGCCGGACGGTCTCACGCCGCTGATCGACCACGTGCGCGGTCTCGGCATGGAGTTCGGCCTCTGGTTCGAGCCCGAGATGGTGAATCCCGACTCCGACCTGGCGCGCGCGCATCCCGAGTGGATCATGCAGACCGGCGGCCGGCTGCCCGTGGAGTCCCGGCACCAGCAGGTGCTGAATCTCGGCATGCCCGAGGCGTACGCGTACGTCCGCGACCGCATGGCCGACATCCTCGCAACGAACGACATCGCCTACATCAAGTGGGACCACAACCGCGACCTGGTGGATGCGGGGACCGCCCCCGGCGGCGCACCCGGCGTGCACGAGCAGACCCTGGCCGCCTACCGGCTGATGGCCGAGCTGAAGGAGCGCTTCCCCGGCCTCGAGATCGAGTCGTGCAGCTCCGGCGGCTCGCGGGTGGACCTCGGCGTGATCGAGCACACCGACCGGGTCTGGGTGTCGGACTGCATCGACCCCCTGGAGCGGCAGGGCATGATGCGGTGGACCCAGCAGCTCCTGCCGCCGGAGCTCCTCGGCGCCCACGTCGCGTCGGAGTACTCGCACACCACCCACCGCCACCACGACCTCGGCTTCCGCGCCGGCTCGGCCCTCTTCGGGCACTTCGGCGTCGAGTGGGACCTGACGTCCGCATCCGACGCCGACCTCGCCCAGCTGGGGGAGTGGATCGCGTTCCACCGCGAGCACCGCGACCTCCTGCACCACGGCGACCTGGTGCGCATGGACGACCTCGACCCCACCTTCTGGGTGAGCGGAGTCGTCTCGCCGGATCAGCGCCGTGCCCTGTTCTCCCTCGCCTTCCTGGGCCGGTCGGACGCGGCCCCGCTCGGCCGGTTCACGCTGCGCGGGCTCGACGATGAGACCCGCTACCGCGTCGTGCCGCTGACCCTCGGCGACCCCGCCGGCAGCCAGGGGGTGCCCCCGTGGTTCTTCGCAGGACGCGACGACACCCCGACGGCGGCGGACGGCGTCACGCCGCTCTCCCGCCCGCTCGGCGGCCGTGCCGGCCGTGACACCCCCGCTCCCACGGGGATCGAGCTGAGCGGGCGAGCCCTCCGCCGCACCGGCCTTCAGGCGCCGCTCTCGTTCCCGGACCGCGTCTGGCTGCTGAGCGTGGAGGCCGTCTAGACCCGGCGTACGGTGGCGGACGTGCAGACGTTCCTGCCCTATCCGTCGTTCGCCCGCAGCGTCCGCGTGCTGGACCGCGCCCGGATGGGCAAGCAGCGCGTCGAGGCGCTGCAGGTGCTGCGCGCCATCACCGTGCCCGGATACGGCTGGCGCCACCACCCGGTGGCGAAGATGTGGCGCGGCTACCTGCCCGCGCTCACGAAGTACGCCCTCGAGTCGACGGACGCCTGGATCGAGCTGGGCCACGCCGACACCGTGCGCCCGCAGGTGCTGGCGTTCGCCCCCGAGGTGGCGGACCTCCCGCAGGACGAGCTCGACCTGCCCCCATGGATCGGCGACCCGGCCTTCCACCGGAGCCACCAGTCCAACCTGGTGCGCAAGGACCCCGAGTTCTACCGCCCGCTCTTCCCCGACGTCCCCGACGACCTCCCCTACATCTGGCCCGGCCCCACCCGCGAGGCCGACCTCCTGCCGTAGACGGCACGGCCCGTTAGCGCGCGGCGCCTCCGCGCGCAACCTTTATGACGCTCGTTGAGCATCGCTACCGAATGTGACGGCCGGGGATGCGTCGTGTCCGGTGCGGTTCTAACGTCGGCGAGGCACCCATCACCCGTCTCCGCAGCCCGATGTGAAGGACACAGCATGAAGACTCTCCTCCGGGGCGCCGCACTCGCGTCCGTCGCCGCCCTCGCCGTCACCGGCCTCGCCGCCTGCGCCGGCGGCTCCGCAGCCTCCGGCGACTCGTCCTCGAAGAGCCCCGTCTACTTCGGCGTCTCGTCCGCCACCACCGGCCAGTACGCCCAGTACGGCGAGCAGTTCAAGGAAGCGTTCGACCTCGCTGTCGAGCAGGTCAACGCGAAGGGCGGCATCAACGGCCACCCCGTCCAGCTCAAGTACGAGGACTCGCAGTCCGACCCCAAGCAGTCGGTCGCCGTCGCCCAGAAGTTCGTCGGCGACGACAGCGTCAGCCTCGTGTTCGGCGACTACTCATCGGCGGCGTCCATCCCCGCCTCGCCGATCTACACCGCCGGGAAGCTGGTGCAGTACGGCTTCAACAACTCCAACCCCGACTTCACCGCCAAGGGCACCCAGTACCAGTGGTCCACCTCGATCACCACGAGCGCGACCTACACCTGGACCGCCGACTACATCAAGAAGCAGGGCATCGACTCCGTCGGCGTCAGCTACCTGAACACGGCCGACTGGGGCATCCCCGCGTTCAACGCCTTCAAGGCGGAGGCGAAGAAGGTCGGACTCAAGATCACCGACGCCGAGGGGGTCCAGGACACCTCCGACGACTACCGTCCGTCGCTGACCAAGGCGGTCGCGGGCAAGCCGAAGGCCTTCGTGCACATCGGCTACGGCCCCGACGCCGCCAAGATCGTCACGCAGCTGCGGGCGATCGGCTACGACGGCACCTTCTACGGCGGCCAGGACGAGCAGTCGTTCGACGGCACGAAGGATGCGGAGGGCGCGATCAACGGCGCCGAGTTCCTGTCCTCGAACCCGGCGCCCGAGGTGCAGTCGTTCGTGAAGGCCTTCAAGAAGAAGTACCCGCAGGAGGCCGAGGTCACCGGCTTCGAGGCCGGCGCCTACGACGCGCTCAACGTCGCCGTCGCCGCCGCGAAGATCGGCGGGACGGACCGCGCGGGCATCCTCGCCGGGTTCAAGAAGGTGAAGGATGTGCCGAGCGTCGTCTACGGGAAGATCACCTTCGACCAGTCTACGCGCCGCGTGGCCTCGCCCCAGCTGACCCCGAGCATCCTGCGCGACGGGAAGTGGGTCGCGTACAACGGCTGACCCGCCGTCCACACGCACATCATGCTCGACACTTTGATCGCCGGCCTGCTCCGAGGGAACGTCTACGCCCTCGGAGCGGTCGGCATCTCGCTCGTCTTCGGCGTCATGAACGTCGTCAACTTCGCCCAGTTCTCCTTCTTCGGCCTGGGTGCGATGCTGTCCTGGTTCTTCATCGTCAAGCTCGGGCTGCCGTTCTGGCTGGCGCTCGTCGCTGTGCTGGTGGTGTGCGGTCTGCTCGGGCTGCTGATCAACGTCACCGTGGTGCGTCCGCTGGCGAAGTTCCTGCCGCTCGCGGCGATGCTCTCCACCTATGCCATCTCGCTGATCCTCGACAACGCGTCGCAGATCGCGTTCACGGCGCAGTTCCGCGTGTTCCCGGATGTGCTGCCCACGTCGAACCTGCACATCGGCAACATGCGGTTCGGCACCTCCGATCTGGTCATGCTGGGCACCACGGCCGTGATCATGGTCGTGATGACGCTCTTCCTGAAGTACGGGAAGATCGGCCGAGCGATCCGTGCCACCGCGCAGGATCAGGAGGCCGCCCTGCAGATGGGCATCCCGGTCGGCCAGGTACAGCACGTGTCGTTCGTGATCGCGTCCGCGCTCGGTGGACTGGCCGGAGTGTTCATCGCCCTCTACGTCGGCGTCGCGAATCCGAACTCCGGGCTGGATGTCGGGCTCACGGCGTTCGTCGCGGCGACGCTCGGCGGTCTCGGGTCGCTCGCCGGCGCGGTCATCGGCGGCTTCGTGCTCGGCATCCTGGAGGCGTTCGGCATCCACTTCTTCGGCGACACCGCGCGCGAGATCGTGGTCTTCGTCATCCTGATCGTGGTGCTCATCGTGCGCCCGGGCGGCCTGCTCGGCAAGGTTCCGCTGATCTCGACAGAGCCTCTGACCGGCACGTTCCTCGGCAAGGGGCGCCCGATCCGCATCCCGCGCTGGGTGTGGCTGGTGGCCTTCGTGGTCGCGGGCGTCGCCGTCCCGCTGTTCGGGAACGACTACCTGCTGACCACCGGGACGCAGGTGCTCATCTACGCGATCATCGCCGCGGGCTTCACGGTCACCGCCGGACAGGCGGGCGTGCTCGCTCTCGGACAGGCGGGCCCGATCGCGATCGGCGCGTACGCGTCCGCGCTGCTCACCCTGTACGTTCACGTCCCGTTCTGGGTCGCGCTCCCGCTGGCGGGCATCGCGGCGGCGGTCGTCGCGTCCATCCTCGCCTCGCCGATCTGGGGCGTGAAGGGCCACTACATCTCGATCGCGACGCTCGGTCTCGGCATCGCCATCGTCGCCGTGATCCAGCTGGTGCTGCCGCAGGGGCTCTACAACATCCCGGTCCCGGAGTGGTTCGGGACGCCGCTGAACACCCCGCAGGCGTACTACCTGATCGACTTCGCGGTGCTGGCGTTCACGCTGCTCGTCATGTGGCGGCTGCGCTCGTCGCACCTCGGGAAGGTCATCTCGTCGGTGGGCTCCGACGAGGTCGCGGCGCTGGCGTCCGGCGTCCGCGGGCGCAACTACAAGGCGCTCGCCTTCGCGGTCTCCGGCTTCTTCGCCGGGATCGGCGGTTCGCTGCTCGCCCACCAGTACACGTACATCGACCCGACGATCTTCACCATGCTGATGTCGCTGCTGGTCGTGACCATCGTCATCCTGGGCGGCATCAACCTTCCGTACGGCGCCGTCGTCGGCGCCATCGTGCTGATCGGTGCGATGGAGCTGCTCCGGTTCACGCCGGAGCTGCGCATCATCGTCTACGGCCTGGTCCTCATTCTTGTGGTGCGGTTCAGGCCGGGAGGGGTCCTGGTGAGGAACGCATGAGCGACGTGCTGCTGGACGTGCGCGACCTGGAGCGCCACTTCGAGGGCCTGGCCGCGGTCGACGGGATCTCGTTCACTGTCGGACGCGGTGAGGTCGTGTCGATCATCGGCCCGAACGGCTCGGGGAAGACCACGACGCTGAACCTCGTGACCGGCGCCCTCCGGCCGAACGGCGGGACCATCGCGCTGGACGGCGAGCGGATCGACCGCGCGGACAGCGCCAAAATCGCCGAGCACGGGATCGCGCGGACCTTCCAGAACGGGCGGGTCTTCGCGACGCTGTCGGTCGCCGACAACATCGAGGTCGGCCTCCACTCGACCCTCCGGGCGAACCGGCCGTTCCGGAGGCTCTCGAACCTCTTCTTGCTGCGCTGGATCCCCCTGCTCGCCGAGCTGTACATCGCGATCGTCGGCACTCCCGCCTCCCGCCGGGAGCAGCGCAGGATCGACGAGGTGATCGCAGCCGAGATCGACCGCTTCGAGGCACGGCTCGGCCCCCGCCGCGACGACCCGGCGTACTCGCTCAGCTATGCCAACCGGCGTCGCACGGAGATCGCCCGGGCGCTGGCCCTCGACCCCAAGCTGCTCGTGCTCGACGAGCCGACCGCCGGTATGAACCAGTCCGAGACGGCCGAGGTGCTGCAGCAGCTGCTCGAGCTGAAGGCGGCGGGGCAGACCATCCTGCTGGTGGAGCACAAGCTCGACCTGGTGATGACCGTGTCCGACCGCGTGATCGTGATGGACGGCGGCCGCATCATCGCGCAGGGCCGGCCGGAAGAGGTCCGCCGCGACACGGCGGTTGTCGAGGCGTACCTGGGCCGCCGCCGCGGGCTCGGAGGGGTGGACCTGGTATGACCGAGCTGCTCGCCCTCGACGACGTGAACGTCTACTACGGACCGTTCCACGCCCTCCGCGGCAACACCCTGACCGTGGGGGAGGGGGAGATCGTCTCGCTGCTCGGCGGCAACGCGAGCGGCAAGTCCACGACGATGAAGACCATCCTGGGCCTGGTGCGGCCGCGCACGGGCACGGTCCGGTTCGCCGGGGAGGACATCACGCAGGCCTCCACCCGCCGCCGGGTGCGGGCGGGGATCGCCTCGGTCCCCGAAGCGCGTCGCGTGTTCCCCGAGATGACCGTGGACGAGAACCTGATCGCCGGCGCCTACACCCGGCGCGACAAGGCGGGCATCGCCGAGGACCTCGACCGGATGCGCACCCACTTCCCCCGGCTCGCCGAGCGTCGCAAGCAGCAGGCGGGGACGCTGTCCGGCGGCGAGCAGCAGATGCTCGCGTTCGCCCGGGCCCTGATGAGCCGGCCGCGACTCGTCTGCATGGACGAGCCGACGATGGGCCTCTCGCCGAAGCTGGTCGACCAGGTGCTCGACGAGATCGTGCGCATCAACCGCGAGCTCGGCGTGGCCGTGCTGTTCGTCGAGCAGCAGGCCGAGCTCGCGCTGTCGATCGCTTCGCGCGGGTACGTGCTGGCGACCGGCGCGATCGTGCTGCAGGGGACCGCGCGCGAGCTGCTCGACGACCCGCAGATCCAAGAGGCGTACCTCGGAAAGGCAGTGTAGACAGTGACCACCCCTTCGAGCGGACGGACGCGGCTCGGATTCTTCACCCGGCTCCTCGACGACGGCACCGCGCAGCAGCGGTACCGCAACGCGCTCGACCAGTTCGTCCGCGCCGAGGAGCTCGGGTTCGACTCCGTGTGGGTGGCGCAGCACCACTTCCATGAGGACGAGGGCGGCCTCCCGTCCCCGTTCGTGCTGCTCGCGCAGGCGGCGGCGCGCACCTCGCGCATCCGGCTCGCAACGGGGATCGTGACGTTGCCGCTCGAGGCGCCGCTGCGCGTGGCGGAGGATGCGGCGGTGCTGCAGCTGCTGTCGGACGGCCGGGTGGAGCTGGGCATCGGCTCCGGCGGAACGCCCTCGTCGTTCCCGCCCTTCGGGTACGACTCGGCGGACCGCGCGACCATCTACGACCGCCACCGCGGAATCCTCGAGGACGCCCTCCGCGGCGACGTGCTCACCACGGACGGCGGCACGCTGTACCCGTCCGCCCCGGACCTCCTCGGCGTGATCTGGGAGGCGACGTTCTCCGCGGCCGGCGCCGAGCGGATCGGTCGCCGGGGCAACGGACTCATGCTCTCCCGCACCCAGCCGCGCCCGCAGTGGGACGGGCCGTCGTCGCCCGAGCTGCAGGAGGCCATCGTGGATGCGTACCTCGCCGCCCTGCCGAGCGGTTCCGCCCCGCGCATCCTGGCCTCCCGGTCGGCGCTCGTCGTCGACACCGAGGAGGAGGCGGCGCGCTGGATCCAGCGCGGCATCGAGCGCAGCGCCGGCTACCTGCGGTCGCAGCGCATCGAGGTGCCGGACGGCGTGTCCGACACCGAGCTGCTGGCCTGGCTCGACGTGCACGTGGGGACGCCGGAGCAGGTGCTGGCCTCGCTGCGGACGGACACCGTGCTCCGCCGCGCCACCGACGTCGCGTTCCAGCCGCATCCCATCGACCCGTCGCACGACGCGGTGCTGCGATCGCTGGAACTCCTCGCGACGCGCGTCGCGACCGAACTCCTCGGCTGGTCGCCCGCGCGCCCCTGACCCGACCGTCCCCGATCGAAAGGATCACCATGACCGACGTCATCGACCGGCTCGTCGGCATCGCCCCCGGCGACGCCCTCGACACCCTTCGCGACCAGCGGCCCAGCGCCCGGGCGAACGCCCAGGCCAGCTACGACGCGCTGTTCGATGCGGACGAGCTGGCGCACGTGGCCCAGCGGGAACGCCTGGCCATCGCCTACTGGACTGTGGCGCTGTCCCAGTCGCCGACGTCCGCGTACTACCGCGACCTGCTGGCCGCCGAGGACGCGGCCCTGCTGCAGGCGCTGGAGTCGGCGCTGCCCGGCGCGGTGACCAGCGGCCCCTACGGCTCGTACCCGGAGGGACCGCTGAGCGTCGAGGATGTCGCCGGCCCGATCTGGCAGCCGGATGCGGCACTCGCGGCCGCCGTCGGGGACAGGCTCGCCGCCGCGCTCGCCCACACGCACCTCCTGGTCTACCGGCCGCGGGACTCGTCGCCGGCCGCGATTCAGGCCCTGCTCGACGCCGGGTGGTCGGCCGACGGGATCGTCACGCTGTCGCAGCTCGTCGCCTTCCTCAGCTTCCAGCTCCGCGTGGTCGCGGGCCTCACCGTCCTGAAAGGAGAGCTCGCATGAGCGAGACCGTCATCCAGCACACGTTCGAGGCGCCCAACGTCTTCACGCAGGAGGAGCTCGGCTGGGAGGCGTGGCTCCCGCCGCTGCCGCTCGAGGAGCTGACGGACCGGCACTACGACGGCCTGGTCGACCGCGGGCGCGCCAACAGCCCGTACTTCCGCCTGCTGGTGCGCGACCCCGACATCCTGGGGGCGCGGACGCGCACGGACAACGACATCTTCTACAACGAGAAGGGCGGCCTGACGCGGGCACTTCGTGAGCTGTCTGCCACGGCCGCCTCGCGCACCAACGGCTGCATCTTCTGCGCGTCTGTCCACTCGCGCTTCGCCAGCCACAAGTCGAAGCGGCCCGAGGACGTGCAGCGCCTGCTCGACGAGGGCACCTCGGCGCGGCAGGACGACCCGCAGTGGCGCGCCGTCATCGACGCCTCGGTCGCGCTGACGCGCATCCCGGACGAGTTCGGTCCGGAGCACGTGCGCGCGCTGCGTGACGCCGGGCTGGACGACGTGGCGATCATCGACGCCATCAACGGCGCTGCCTTCTTCAACTGGGCGAACCGCCTGATGCTGTCGCTGGGGGAGCCGACGCCGCCTGCCGAGAAGCGCTAGGCGCGGCTCCCGCAGCGGTCAGGCGGCGAGCTGCGCCGCCGCCGTGAACAGCGGGGCCGCGACGTGCTCGCCCTGGCCGACGCACACGTAGAAGACGAACTCGACGGGGGCGGCGACGGCGACGATCGCGCTGACGTCGCTCCAGGGGTCGTCGGGCAGGTCGGCGACCCGCCCCATCTCGAGCGCACGGCGCTCGGCGTCGCGCGCCGAACCCTGCACGGTGAAGAAGGCGTCGAGGGCGTCCTCGTCGTCGGCGTCCGCCAGCCAGCCCACGAGCGGGGTGGCGGTGCGGTCGCTGACCGGGACGGTCTCGAACAGGGCCTCGGCCATGACCTCGAGCGAGGCGCTGGTCTGGACGAGGCGCGGCTGCGGCGGCAGCGCGCGAGAGGTGATGGCGATCCAGCCGCCCGCCGGAACATCGTTCAAAGCGGTGAGTAGCTGGCCGGAAATGACAGGACTGAGCTTTCGCAACATGGAAGTTCGGGTACTTTCCACACGGCGTCCGCGCGCGCGGGCACGGTTCCCCCCAACGCGCCACCGAACGCAACCAATATACGGGTAAGGTGCGTCGCCCCCTGCGGGGTGACGAGGTGGCACAACGCCCGCCGGAGTTTCGGGTTCCAGCGGGTTGTCCCCAGCATAGGACCGTGTCCGCGAAAGTGCGGACACCCATACGGGGGTCAAAACAGGGGAATTCTGATCCCTGGCGGACGGGTCAGGCGTGCAGGACAGAGCGGTCGACGACCGCCGGCCCATCCGCCTCCTCGGCCGCGGCCTCGGCGTCGGCGAGCTCGAAGAACACGCCGACGACCTCCGGGGTCAGGTCGTCCGGGAGCACGACCGCGTAGACGGGGACGTTCACGCTCGCCGGAACTGCTGCGCCGCCGGGCAGTCGAAGGGATCCCGCGCGGCGAGGCCGACGCGGTTGAGGTACCGGACGACGATGCGGTACGAGTTCACGAGGCCGGTCTCGGTGTACGGGATGTCGTGCGCGGCGCAGTGCTCGCGCACGAGGACGCGGGCGCGGGCCAGGTGCGGACGCGGCATGCTCGGGAACAGGTGGTGCTCGACCTGGTGGTTGAGGCCGCCCATGAGGGCGCTCATCGACCAGCCGCCGCGGATGTTGCGCGAGGTGAGGACCTGCTTGTTCAGGAAGTCGACCCGGGTCCCCGCGGGGAGGATCGGCATGCCCTTGTGGTTGGGGGCGAACGACGCGCCCATGTAGAGGCCGAAGACGGCGAGCTGCACGCCGAGGAAGGCGAACGCCATGCCCAGCGGGAGCATCAGGAAGACGATGCCCACGTACACGCTCAGGCGGACCGCGATCGCGACCAGCTCACCGGTGCGACGCTCGACCGGCCCACGGGCCAGGAGCGATCGCACGGACGTGATGTGGAGGTTGACGCCCTCCAGCAGGAGGAGGGGGAAGAAGAGGTAGCCCTGGCGCCGGGTGATGGCGGCCATCAGGCCGCGCTGCCGTGCGGCGTCCTCCTCGACGAAGGAGATGGTGTCGAACGCGATGTCGGGGTCTTTGCCGACCGTGTTCGGATTGGCGTGGTGACGCGTGTGCTTCGTCATCCACCACTGGTAGCTCATGCCGACCAGCCAGGTGACGATGAAGCGGCCGGCCCGGTCGTTGGTCGGGCCGGAGGAGAAGACCTGGCGGTGCGAGGCCTCGTGGCCGAGGAAGGCGAGCTGGGTGAAGAGCAGGCCGAAGACCGCGGCGATCAGCAGCTGGAACCAGGAGTCGCCTAGGAGGACGAACCCGACGCCGGCGCCGATGAGCCCTGCCACGAGCAATGCGAACACCGTGATGTAGAAACCGCGGCGACGCTCGAGCAGACCCTCGGCGCGGACGCGGCCGAGCAGCTCGTTGTAGGTGCTGGTGACAGAGGGTCGGTCTCCCGTTCGCGCTTGCGTGCGTCGCACGGGACCGAGGGTGGCAGTGGTCATGTATTCCTCCGCTGTGTCGAGCCGACTTCACAGCCGAGGTATGGGCAAAACGCCCGAGATGATGCAAGCGTATGCTCGCTTGCTGGGTGTTGGCGGCGAGGTGCCCGACCGTTTCCGGCCGGGCACCGCGGCCATCAGAGAGGGCGGATGTTCGCAGCCTGGGGACCCTTGGGTCCCTGGGCCACGTCGTACTCGACCTTCTGGTTCTCGTCGAGGTTGCGGAAGCCGCCGGTGGAGGCGATCTCGCTGTAGTGGGCGAAGACGTCGGCGCTGCCGTCATCCGGGGCGATGAAGCCGAAGCCCTTTTCCGAGTTGAACCATTTGACGGTGCCTTGAGCCATCGTTTTTTCCTTTTTCATGTTGTGGGAGCCGGATGATCGGCTCCGCTCGCCGCGCCCGATCGGGCGTGGACGTCGTGGGCCGCCGCGGAGTGTGCGGCGGTCGGTCGTGGGGTGTCGCAGCAGAGCCTGGGCTCCGGCGATCGTGGGTGCTGTGCCGAGGTTGAGCGAACGGCCGTCGAGGACGCGGAACGCACCCTCTTCGAGGAGGGCGACGCCGGCGTATTCGTCGTCGGCCGTGGCGACCCAGACGGTGTCGTCAGCTCGGCGCCAGACCAGTGCGGCCTGGGGCCGCGAGTCGGTGATGATGGTGAGTCCTTTCGCCCCGGTCGGGGCGGACGATCGCTGCTCCCGGTCGGTACGCGGGAGGACGGGGATCGTGGTGATGAGAAGGGGTGAGCGTGTCGTTCGGGCCGGCACATCGATGTGAGAAGACGGCCCCGCACGCGACACCCGGATGGGAAACCGGTTCTGATGCGGGACCATCTCGGTCACACGATCAGAAACGCATGATCAGATCCGGCGGACGAGGACACTCGAACGCGCGAACCGCCCCCAGACTACACGGGATTGCCGTCCGTGCACCCGGAAGTCTCTCAGGCGGGCGCCGGTTCGGTCGCGAACGACTGTTGTTCGGTCTCGACGACGAGACCGCGGGAGCTGCCGGCCGACTCCGCGAGGAGGGCGAGCCACTCCCGGTTGAGCGCGGGTGTGCGGGACCCGTCGAAGTGGAAGCGCAGGCTGCTGGCCGGGTGGATCCAGATGCTGGTCCGCCCGCCGCCGGCGGAGCTCCTGTCCCTCCAGGACATGGCGAAGCTCTGCCCGTGCCGGAGCTTGTTGACGATGACGACGTGCAGGTGCGCGAGCGTACGGTCGTCGATCTCGAACTCGTGGTTCTCGTAACTGAGGAAGCCGATAGTGGTGCCCTCCTGGATCGGTCCGGATGGTGGCGAAGCAGTCGCTGCCGAACGAGCCTTCACATCAACCGGAGGGTGTTCCACCAGTCTGGCCGCGCCCACCGACACCGCGCGACCCGGCCGGGCCGATTGCCAGGAGGTACGGATGGGGCTCCCAAGGATGCGAACCTGGTAGGGGCGGGACGCCCGGTGAGGAGACACGATGAACGCGCAAACCGGACGGCGGCGGGACCTGACGCTGATGCTCATGCTCGCGCTCACCTTCTCGACGGGGATCGTCGATGCGGTCGGGTACCTGGGGCTCGACAAGGTGTTCGCCGGCAACATGACGGGCAACGTGGTCGTGCTCGGCATGGCCCTCGCGGGCGCCGAGGGGCTGCCCTGGGTGGGACCGCTCATCGCGCTGTTCGCCTTCATGGCCGGGGCGGCGATCGGCGGCCGTACGCTGCGGCGGGAGTCCACCGGCTGGAACACCCGCACGAGCTGGTCGTTCACCGCGGTCGCGGTCGCATTGGCCGCCCTCACGCTGACGACCGTGGTCACGGGCGGCGTTCCGCCTGCGCCCTGGGAGCTCGCGATCACCACGCTGCTGGCCGCCACCATGGGCTTCCAGGCCGCCGTCGCGCGTCACCTCGCCGTGAAGGACGTGACCACCGTCGTGGTGACGTCCACCCTGACGGGTCTCGCCGCCGACTCCCGGCTCGCCGGCGGGTCCGGTCAGCCGTGGGCGCGCCGCGCCGGTGCGGTCGCGCTGATCGCTCTCGGTGCGCTGGTCGGCGCGGCGCTGCTGCGCATCCACATCGCGGTGCCGCTGGGGCTCGCCGCGGTGATCAGCGCGGGCGCGGCCGTGCTCGGCCACGTTGCCGCGCACGAGTCGCGGGAGCTCAGCGAACAGCGTCGGACGGCGCGCCCTCGCGTGTGATGATCGCGGCGTCGCCGTCCTCGTCCAGCTTCACGCCCAGCGGCTTGCGGAACGCCCGGGTCACGACGAGCAGCGTGATGATGCCGATGCCCAGCCAGACGATGCCGTAGGTCAGTGCGTCCAGGTGCAGGTTGGCCCAGAGCACGCCGGTCAGCAGCATCCCGACGCCCGGGAGCACGATGTTGCGCACGATCTGGCGGGCTCCGCGGCGTTCCTTCCGCCGCAGGGCGAAGTGGATGATGACCGTCGCGTTGACGACGGTGAACGCGATGAGCGCGCCGAAGTTGATCATCGACGAGACGAATTCGAGCGTGAAGGCTGCGGCCAGCAGGGAGACTGCGCCGACCAGCACCACGGCCGTGGCGGGCGTCCGGAACCGCGGGTGGATGTAGGAGAGCGTCCGCGAGACGCGGCCGTTGCCGTTCCGCGCCATCACGTAGATCATCCGCGAGACGCTGGCGTGCGAGGCGAGGCTGGAGGCGACCGCCGCGGCCACCGCGGCGGAGATGAACAGGATCTGGAACAGGAGCCCGCCGGTCTTCAGGGCGATCTCGGGGAGGGTGTCGTCGGTGAAGTGGAAGCCGGCGAGGGTCGGGAACCGGGACTGCGCGAACCAGGCCGCGACGAAGAAGATCGCGCCGCCGATCAGCAGCGCGAGCACGATCGCGCGCGGCACCGTGCGGGTGTCCTTCGCCTCCTCGGTGTACATGGTGATCGCGTCGAAGCCGATGAACGAGAAGCAGACCACCGTCGCGCCGCCGATGACCGCGCCCAGGTGCACACCCGAGTGGAGCAGCGGCGTCAGGCTGAACGGCGTGCCGTTGCCCGCGCCGGCGTTGAGCGCGGACCACGTCAGCACCACGAACACGGCGATCAGCACGATCTGGAACACGACCAGGATGCCGTTCACGCGCGAGGTCGACGACATGCTGAACAGGTTCATCGCGGTGATGACGGCCACGTAGCCGACCACCCAGATCCACCCGGGGACCGCCGGGAAGAACGACTCCATGTACAGCCGCACGATGAGGGCGTTCACAAGGGGCAGCAGCAGGTAGTCGAGCAGCGACGACCAGCCGACGAGGAAGCCGACGTTCGGGTGGATGGTCTCCGACGCATACGTGTAGGCCGAACCCGCCGAGGGGAACACCCGCGTCATGCGTCCGTAGCTGATCGCGGTGAAGACCATCGCGACGAGGGCGACCAGGTACGCGGACGGGACGACCCCGTTCGTCTCGCCCGTGACGATGCCGAACGTGTCGAAGACGGTCATGGGCGTCATGTAGCCGAGGCCGAGTCCGACGATCGCCCAGAGGCCCAGCGATCGCCGCAGGGACGTGGATCGCCGCAGGGAGGTGGATGCGGGGGTGGTGGACACGCGAGCTCCTTCGCTCTATCGGGATCGCGCCATCCTAAACCCGGCGAAGTGCGAAATCCGAATCCAGCGCAACGGATCACGGGGGTAAAACGGGGATTTCACTAACAATCCAGTCGCGAAACTCCCATTTCGCAGACGATTCCGGTAGTGTGCCCTTCGTTCACCCCAACCTCCACGGAGCTGATACCCATGAGCAGCATCGAACGCGACGTCGTCGTCATCGGCGCGGGCGCCTCCGGCCTGACGGCCGCCACGGAACTGACCAAGGCGGGCCTCACGGTCGCCGTCCTGGAGGCCCGCGATCGCGTCGGCGGACGACTCTGGACCGACGACATCGACGGCGCGACCCTCGAGATCGGCGGCCAGTGGGTCTCCCCGGATCAGGATGCGCTGATCGAGACGCTGGCCGACCTGGGGCTCGAGACGTACTCCCGGTACCGCGACGGGATCAACATCTACCTCGGTGAGAACGGCGAGCGCCGCACCTTCGAGGGCGACATCTTCCCGGTCGCGCAGTCCACCGAGAAGGAGATCGTCGCCCTCATCGACCGGTTGGATGCGCTGGTCGCCGAGATCGACCCGGAGCGCCCGTGGGCGCACCCGCGCGCCAAGGAGCTGGACGAGATCTCGTTCCGCCGGTGGCTGGAGACGCAGACCGACGACGAGGAGGCGCGCAAGAACATCGGCATGTTCATCGCCGGTGCGATGCTCACGAAGCCGGCGCACGCGTTCTCGGCGCTGCAGGCGTTGCTGATGGCGGCAAGCGCGGGCAGCTTCTCGAATCTGGTCGACGCCGACTTCATCCTCGACAAGCGCGTCAAGGGCGGGCTGCAGCAGGTGCCGCTGCTCCTGGCCGAGCGGCTGGGCGACGACGTGCACCTGAACGCGCCGGTCCGTACGCTCCGCTGGGACGAGAACGGCGTGACCGCGATCGCCGACGGCGTCGAGGTGCACGCGCGGTTCGCCATCCTGGCCGTCCCGCCGGTGCTCATCAGTCGCATCTCGTACGAGCCGCCGCTGCCGCGCCGCCAGCAGCAGCTGCACCAGCACCTGTCGATGGGCTTCGTCATCAAGGTGCACGCCGTGTACGAGACGCCGTTCTGGCGCGATCTCGGCTACAGCGGCACCGCCTTCAGCCCCTACGAGCTGGTGCACGAGGCATACGACAACAGCTACGACGGCGATCCGCGCGGCACGCTCGTCGGCTTCGTCTCGGACGAGAACGCCGACGGCGTCTTCGAGCTGAGCCCGGAGGAGCGCAAGCAGCGCATCCTCGAGTCGCTGTCGCACTACTACGGCGAGCAGGCGCTGAACCCGGTCGTGTACTACGAGAGCGACTGGGGCAGCGAGGAGTGGACGCGCGGCGCGTACGCCGCGAGCTTCGACATGGGCGGCCTCGCCCGGTACGGCGCCGACCTGCGTAAGCCGGTCGGACCCATCCACTTCTCCTGCAGCGACATGGCGGGCAAGGGCTACCAGCACGTCGACGGTGCGATCCGGGTGGGTCGCGAGACGGCGGCGGCGATCCTCGCGGCGGTCGTCCCGGCCTGACCGCGGGATAGATTCGGAGCATGCCCGCTCCGGATCCCGTGCGCTCCTGCACCAGCCGCCGCAACGGCGTCCGCTGCACCCGCCCGCTCGGTCACCCCGGGCTGCACCGCCGTCACGGCGCGATGTGGTCGGACACCGGCGCGGACCCGCTGCACTGCCCCGGCTCCGGCGAGCCGGGCGCACCGGCGGCGACGCTCGACGACGGCTTCCCAGGCGGGCGGGCGCTCTGCCCGCAGTGCCTCCGATTCGTCCCGCTGGACGCGGACGGACGCCTGGTCGAGCACGACACGTCCGACCCCGACGAGACCGACGACGAGCGGGCGCACGCCCGCGACTGGTTCAACACCCACGGCTGGTGAGCATGAGTCCGCAGATCACAGTCAGGCCAGCCCGTCTCGGATGAGCCCGCACCGCTGCCGCCCGCCCCTACGATGTCAGCGTGCTCGATCATCACGAGGTCGTTCGCCTCTACGGTCCCTGGATGCGCCGCACGCCGAGCGATGCGACGGCCCGGTTCGCGGGTTACAGCGGGCGGTGGTGGGTCGCCGGGGGTTGGGCGATCGATGCCTTCGTGGGCTCGGATCGCGAGCACGGTGACCTCGACATCGGGATACCCCGGGGGTCGGCTGCGGAGTTCGTCGACTTCGTCTCGCCCGGGCTGGATGTCTGGGCGGCGGCGGGAAGTCTGACGCCGGTCTTCCGCGGATCCGAGCTGCGACTGCCCGAATCGGTCGGCAACCTGTGGTTGCGGGCGAGTGGGGCAGACCCCTGGGAATACGACGTGATGCTGGAATCCGTCGAAGGTGCCACGTGGATGTACAAGCGCGACGTCCGCATCGCACGGCCGCTCGACGAGTGCCTGTGGGCGCACCGGGGTGTGACCTATCTCCGGCCGGAGGTGCAACTGCTCCTGAAGGCCGGGAATGTCCGGGCGAAGGACGAGGAGGACTTCGAGCGCTGTCTTCCCGTGCTCGCTGCGGCCGATCTCCGCTGGCTGGGCGATGCGCTCCGCACCGCGCATCCCGACCACCCGTGGATCGACCGCCTCGATCAGGCGTAGGGCGGCTACGGAGCCCCGGCGTCAGATCTCGACGTCGCTGCCCATCGTGACCGTGCGGAGGGCCGGCAGGCCGAAGCGCGCGGCCGGGTCGGCGGCGTTGTGCGCCAGGCCGACGAACAGCGACCGGCGCCACGGCACCATGCTGTTCGTGCGCGTCGTGCGGATGGCGCCGCGCGAGATGAAGTAGGACGCCTGCTTGAAGTTGGCCGCGTCCAGGGGCAGGGCTCCCGCACGGCAGGCGGCCCGGAGGGCGCGGGGGATGTCCGGCTTGTCCGAGAAGCCGAAGCGGATGCTGAGGTGCTCGATGCCGTCGTCGGCGTAGCCGAGGTCGTCGTAGGCGAAGGCCTCCGCGGGCGGGACGTGCGGCACCTGCGCGGTCGAGATCGACACGATGATCACGTGCTCGTGAAGGATGTGGTTGTGCTTCACGTTGGCGCGGAGCGCGAGCGGGGTCGTGTCCTTGTTCGGGTGCGGGAAGATCGCGATGCCCGGGACGCGCGGCAGGTTCTGCTTCCGCACCTCCTCGATGAAGTCGGCGAGCGACCCCTCCTTGCGCTTCCGGTCCTGCTGCACGAGCTGCCGTCCGCGGCGCCACGTCGTCATCACCAGGATGACCGCGGCCGCGATCAGCAGCGGCACCCAGCCGCCGTTGACGATCTTGGAGAGGTTGCCGGCGAGGAAGGCCAGCTCGAGGCCGCCGAACGCGACCGCGGCGAGGATGATCTTCCACGGCGCCCAGTTCCACAGCGGGCGCGCGACGAGGAGCAGTAAAGCGGTGTCGACGACGAGCGCGCCGGTGACCGAGATGCCGTACGCCGTGGACAGCCGGTCGGAGGAGCCGAAGGCGAGCATGATCGCCATGACCCCGATGAACAGCAGGGTGTTGATCGCCGGGAGATAGATCTGACCGCCCTCGCGCTTGGAGGTCTGCCGGATCGTCAGCGGCGGGAGCAGCCCCAGCTGCACCGCCTGGCGTGTGAGCGAGAAGGCGCCGGAGATGACGGCCTGGCTGGCGATGACCGTGGCGGCGGTCGCGAGCACGACCACGGGGAGTCGACCCCACTCCGGGATGAGGAGGAAGAAGGGATTGGCGCGTGCGGCCGGATTGTGAAGGATCAGCGCCGCCTGGCCGAGGTAGTTGATCGTCAGCGCAGGGAAGACCAGGAAGAACCAGGCGCGACGGATGGGGGAGCGGCCGAAGTGCCCCATGTCGGCGTAGAGCGCCTCGGCGCCGGTGATCACCAGCACCACCGCGCCCAGCGCGATGAACGAGATCGTCGGGTGCGCGACGATGAAGCCGATGGCGTATGTCGGCGAGAGCCCGAGCAGCACGGCGGGGTACTGGATCACCATGGCGAGCCCGGCGGCGGCCAGCACGGCGAACCACAGCACCATGACGGGGCCGAAGAGCACACCGACACGTCCGGTGCCGTAGCGCTGCACCACGAAGAGCGCGATGAGGATGACCGCGGCGATGGGGATCACCATGTGCGAGACCGCGGGAAGGGTGACGTGCAGACCTTCGACCGCGGAGAGGACGCTGATCGCGGGAGTGATGATCGAGTCGCCGTAGAACAGCGACACGCCCACGATGCCGACCACGAGCAGGATGCCCGCCTTCTTCGCCTTGCCGGCGTAGAGGCGCTGCGCGAGCGCGGCCAGGGCCATGACGCCGCCTTCGCCGTCGTTGTCCGCGCGCATCAGGATGCCGAGGTACTTGATCGACACGATGATCGTGATGCTCCAGAACATCAGCGAGATCACGCCGAAGACATCGTCCTGCACGGGACGCACGGCGCCTCCGTCGAGGAGGAACACCGTCTTGAGTGCGTACAGCGGACTGGTGCCGATGTCGCCGAAGACCACGCCGAGCGCGGCCAGGGCGGCACCGAAGACGACCTTCTGCCCGCGGCCGGTCCCATGACCGGTCCCGTGGCCACCGCCCGCGGCGGCGGCCTTTCTCGGACCTACACGCACATCACCCACGTGCGTCACCGTACCCCGGAGACGCGACGGACGCGGGCCCGGCCGGAGAGCCGGGCACCGGAACCGTCAGAGCGGGCGGATGTTGGCGGCCTGCGGACCTTTGGGGCCCTGGGCCAGGTCGTACTCGACCTTCTGGTTCTCTTCGAGGTTGCGGAAGCCCTGAGCGGCGATCTCGCTGTAGTGAGCGAAGACGTCGGCGCTGCCGTCATCCGGGGCGATGAAGCCGTACCCCTTCTCCGAGTTGAACCATTTGACGGTGCCTTGTGCCATCGTTCTTCTTCCTTTCACGCCCGATGCAGAAGCTCTTTCAGGCGCCGGACGCTCTCATCGTACACGCGCGCGCCCCGCGCGCGCGTTCCATGTCGAACCGCGTCATCCCCGCGTTCGGCGGGCGACCGCCCGCTGCAGCGTCCCGGGCTCCAGCCCCAGGGTCCACTCGGCCACATCGGACACGAAGCGGACATGCGCCGGGTGCGTGAGGTCGCCGGTGCTGTTGACGTAGGAGCCCCCTCCGTCGACGGCGATGAGGATGCGGATGCTCGCGGCCTCCGCATCCACCGGCGCGAACTCGCCTGTCCGGATGCCGTCCTCGATGATGGCGCGCAGCCGGGAGCGGTCGAGGGCGTCCTGCTCGACCAGGGTCTCGTCGAGGGACGGGGTGAACCGGGAGAGGTGCCGGGCGTTGAGCCAGAGCCGCGCGAGCGGCAGGGATGCCCCGCTGCGGATGTGCTCGACGAAGTGCGCCAGCCGGTGGGTCGCATCGCCCTCGGTGGGGAAGAAGCGCTCCCGCTCGATGGTCGCGGCGCGCGCGAACGCCTCGTCGACGAGGTCTTCGGCCGCCGGGAAGTAGTGCGAGATCAGGCCGGGGCGGACGCCGAGGCGGGTGGCGACGGCGCGCAGAGTGATTCGCTCCAGCCCTTCGTCGAGGGCGATCGCGGCCGCCGCCGCGAGGATCTCCTCGCGGCGCTCCTCCGGCTGCTTCCGGGTGCGGGGAGGCGGCGCGCTTGACTCCATGGTCCCCATGCTATTGAATGTCTGACCAACACCCTATTGGGCACATGACCAACAGCAAGGAAGCCGTTGGCGAGAGAGGAACCCATGTCCGAAGCGCGGACCGGCACCGAACAGTTCGTCGACGCCTCCACCCAGCCGGAGACCCGGGGGATCGAGGTCATCGGCGACGCCGAGCGTCACGGGCGCGCCCGCGACCTCTTCTTCGTCTGGGCGGCTCCCGGCGTCAGCATCCTGAACTTCACCATCGGCGCGACCCTGATCCTGCTGGGCCTCGAGATCTGGCAGGCGGTCGCCGTCATCCTGGCCGCCTCCCTGCTCTGGGTGTTCCCGGGTGCGATCGCCGCCAGCGGGCCGGCGGCGGGCACCTCGGGCTCGGTCATCACGCGCGCGATGTACGGGATCGTCGGCAACAAGCTGTTCGTGGCGTTCGTCGGCTGGTTCATCGGCGCGGTGTTCCTGTCGCTCACCTGGCTCGCCTCCAGCTTCATGGGCGCAGACCTGCTGCGCCGGGTCGGCCTGGACGACCCGGTGTGGGTCCCGATCGGCGTCACCATCGTGGTGTCGGCCGTCACGATCCTCGTGGCGATCTTCGGGCACGGGCTGATCCTGCGGATCTACCCGGCGATGGCCATCGTGCTGTTCGTCATCTTCGTGCTGGTCGCCGCGTTCGTCCTGCCGACGGTCGACTGGGGCTACCACCCGCAGGAGCCGCTCTCCGGGGCCGGGCTCTGGTCGGCGGTCTCGATCGGCTTCACGATCCTCGCGTCCACGCCGCTGTCGTTCATCAACAGCCCGGACATCGCGCGCTACCTGCCGCGCTCCACGAAGCCGACGCACATCGCGGCCGCGACCGCGCTCGGGGGAGCGGTGCCGTTCATCGTCTTCACCATCGTCGGAGTGCTCCTGGCCACCGGGCTCAAGGCGTCCGCCTTCGACGCGGGCATCGATCGTGCGCTGTTCGACCTGTTGCCGGCGTGGATGGGGCCCCTCCTGGTGATCGGCGTCATCGTGAACACCATCGCGCTCAACGCCATGACCACGTACTCGTCGAGCATGGCGCTGCAGGCCATCGGGTTCCGGCTGCGCCGAATCCCGGCCGCGATCATCGTCGGGCTGGTGGGCACCGCGCTGACGATCTACCTGGTGCTGTCGTCGAGCCTGCTGGAGGCGGCGAACCTGCTGCTGCAGTTCCTCGTGATCGTGTCCGGCCCGGCGATGGCGATCTACGTCGTCGACGTCGTGCGGCGGCGCAACGTCTACGACGGCGTCGACCTGTTCGACGACCGGCGCGGCGGGCGGTTCTGGTACACCGGCGGGTGGAGCATCCCGGGCATCACGGCGCTGCTGCTGGGCGGCCTCACCACGGCGCTGTGCCTCTCGACCGATGTCTGGGCCGGCCCGATCGCGCAGGCGCTCGGCTTCATCGACCTCTCGGTGCCGCTCGGGATGGCCGTGGCCGCCCTCGCGTACGCACTGTTGAACCGCATCCCCGCATTCGACGGCGACCGGGCGCTGGGCGCTCCCGTCGCAGGAAAGGAGGGACGGCTGTGACCGACCCCGAGACCACCACCCTGTTCCGGAACGGCCGCGTCTTCACCGCGGAACCGGACCCCGCATCCACCTGGGCCGACGCGTTCGCGGTGACCGGCGCGACGATCTCGTGGGTGGGCCGGGACGGCGACGAGGAGCCGGCGGCGGACCGCGTCGTGGACCTCGGCGGCCGCCTGGTGCTTCCGGGGTTCACGGACGCGCACACCCACCTGCTGATGATGGGGTCGGCGCTGGGCCAGGTGTACCTGACGGATGCGCGGAGCCTGGACGACATCCGGCAGTCCCTCGTGGAGGCCCGCGCCGCGGACCCGGAGGCGCGCGAGCTCCGCGGGCGCGGCTGGCTGTTCGACGCCGTCCCGGGCGGCGCGCCGACCGCGGCCATGATCGACGCGGTGATCGACGACATCCCGGTCTACTTGGATGCGAACGACTACCACTCCTGCTGGGTCAACACCGCCGCGCTCGCCGAGCTGGGCATCACGCGCGACACCCCCGACCCGATCGGCGGTGAGATCGTGCGCGACGCCGAGGGCGAGGCGACCGGTCTGCTGCTGGAGACGGCCGCTACGCAGTACGCCTGGGCGCAGCGGGACGCCTCCGCGACCGACGCGGACCGTGACGCGGACGTGGAGCGCACCCTCGCGGCCTACGTCGCGACCGGTGTCACGGGCGCCGTCGACATGGCCCTCGACGAGTTCGGGCTGGCGGCGCTCCGGCGGGCGCAGGAGCGCCGGGGCGGCGAGCTGCCGCTCCGAGTCGCAGCCCACTGGCTGGTGACCAACACGGGCGACGACGCGGCCAGCCTCGCGCAGGTGGAGCACGCCGCCCGCCTGGCCGCGGAGCCCGGGACCCCGTGGCTGCGGGTCGTCGGCATCAAGCTCATCCTCGACGGCGTGATCGACGCGTGCACCGCGGCGATGCGCCAGCCGTACGCGGATGGTTCCAACGCCGACCCGATCTGGCCGCTGGAGCGGCTCGCGCCGGTGGTCGCAGCGGCCGACGCCGCGGGGCTGCAGATCGCCATGCACGCGATCGGCGACTTCGCGAGCGGGATCGCCCTCGACGCGATCGAGGCGGCCGTCGCTCAGAACGGCGACCGCCCGCGACGGCACCGCATCGAGCACCTGGAGTACGCGGCGCCCGGGACGGCCGAGCGGATGGCGCGCCTCGGCGTCACCGCGTCGATGCAGCCCGTCCACGCCGACCCGGCCATCTTCGACAACTGGGTCGCGATGCTCGGCGACGAGCGGGTGGAGCGCGCCTTCCCGTGGTCGGAGTACGAGGACGCCGGCGGTCTGCTCGCCTTCTCGACCGACTCCCCGACGGCGCCGCACCTGGCGCTCGCCAACATGTACGTCGCGTCGACCCGCGCCTCGGCGCTGGTTCCGTCCATCCCGGCCGCGCAGCCGCAGCACGCTCTGCCCCTGGACCGGGCGATCGCGCACGCCACCCGGGATGCGGCCGCATCGGTGGGCGACGGCGACTGGCGGGGGCGCATCGCTGCCGGCCAGGCCGCCGACCTGGTCGTGCTGGATGCGGACGTGTTCGCGGGGCCGCCGTCCTCCCTCCTGGAGGCGCGGGTGGTCGAGACGATCCTCGCGGGCCGGACGACCTACTCGGCGGAGCCGGAGACGACGGCGTCGTCCCCGAGGTCGATGGAGAACTCCGGCGGACGGTGATCGCGCAGGTCTCCCAGCACCGACTGCGTGTAGGTGTACGTGGAGGCCGCCGGCCACGGCGACGAGTCGCTCAGCAGGTAGATGTCGAACGCCGGCATGCCGGCCAGGGAGCCGGGCCGGCGGATGGCGGCCGGCGGCACCTCGCCGCAGACCGGCAGTGCGCGCTCGAAGTCGCGCCACGGGTGCTGGGGGTGCACGAACGCGGCGCGCCAGGTCTCTTCGCTCATGGGATGCCCTCGGGACGGGTAGCGCGGGCGCCGCGTCCCTCGGTCGGCGGCGCCGGTGTCGGGTCCGAGATCGCCATCGGGACGGGCGTGACCGTTATATCGCATCCGTCGCAGGCCGGCCTCGCGGCGTGCGGGCGCTTGCCCGGGTCCGCTCGCCTCACGGGCGGCTCGGCGGCGCGGTGCTCTGCCGCACCACGAGTTCGGGCACCGCGTACTCCGTCGCCCCCGGGGGCTCGTCGCCCTCGATCTGGGCGAGCAGCACGTCGATCGCCTGCGCCCCGAGCAGGCCGAAGTCCTGACGGATGGTGGTCAGCGGGGGAGCGAAGTGCTTCGCCTCCGGGATGTCGTCGAACCCGACGATGCTCATGTCGTGCGGCACGGACAGCCCGAGCTGGGCGGCGGCGTGCATGAGACCCAGGGCCATCTGGTCGTTGGATGCGAAGATCGCCGTGAAGTCCGGGTGGTCCAGGATCCGGAGCCCGACCTCGTACCCCAGGTCGGCCGACCAGTCTCCGAGGACCGGGGCGGTCACCGCCAGATCGTGCTCGTCGAGCTCGGCGAGGAAGCCGTTCATGCGGTCCTCCGCCTCGTTCCAGTCCTGCGGCCCGGCGAGATGACGGATGCGCGTGTGGCCGAGCTCGATCAGGTGCCGGGTGGCGAGACGGGCGCCAGCGACCTGGTCGAAGGCGGCGACACGACCCTCGCCCGCGTCCTTCCAGTGCAGGCTCACGAACGGGATGCGCACGGCGACGCGCTGCAGCGCCTCGTGCGCCCGCTGCTGCGGGGCGATCACCACGACACCGTCGACACCCTGGGCCGCGAAGGCGTCGAGCGCCTCCGAGATCGTGGCGTCGTCCTCCCGCGCCAGCGTCGCCGACAGAATCGCGTATCCCCGGGCACGGGCGGCCTCGTCGATCGCCGTCGCCGCGGTGAACGGGCCGTAGTGCGACCGGGCGGAGACGAGCAGGCCGATGGTCTTGGACCGGGAGGTGGCGAGCGCCCGGGCGGCGCTGTTCGGGCGCCACGAGTTCTCCTCGATCACCTTGCGCACCTGCGCCTCGGTGGACGGCTTGATGTAGCGCTCGCCGTTGAGGACGCGCGACACCGTCTGCCGCGACACACCGGCCAGCCGGGCGATGTCCCGGATGGAGAGGGCGCGCTGCTCGTCGGGTCCGCGTCTGTCCATGGATCCTGTCTCGTCGTCGGGGGCGGCAGCACTGCCACCCGGGAACGTGCTCATCATATTTTTCCGCGAAGCACTTGACTGCCGACGGCTTCCGGTCATAGCGTCTAACCCGTTCTGGGACCGGTCACATATATCGGCTCGGGCACCAGCATACGACGAGGGAGTCGCAATGACAGCAGCCGGATCGCACAGGAGCGACGGCCGTTGCATGACCCCGTCGAACGCTGATCGCCGGAGGCGTGACAGTTCCGAGCCCGGCGAACCGGGGCGCACTGGGCGCGCCGGTCGCCTCACCGCTCGAAGGGAATCACAGTGAAGTTCAGGAAAGTCGCACTCGCCGCCGCCGCACTCGGCGTCGCGGTCGCACTCGCCGCCTGCTCCGGAGGCCGCGGAGGCGGCAGCGGATCCGGCACGGAGGACAACAAGGGCGCGCTCGTGGGCGTCGCCATGCCGACCAAGGTGTCCGAGCGCTGGATCGCCGACGGCAACGCGGTCAAGTCGGACCTCGAGAAGAACGGCTACAAGGTCGACCTCGAGTACGCCAACAACGACATCCCGACCCAGGTGCAGCAGGTCAACACGATGATCACCAAGGGCGCGAAGGTGCTGATCATCGCCTCCATCGACGGAGGGTCGCTCACCGACCAGCTGGACGCCGCGGCGAAGGCCGGCATCAAGGTGATCTCGTACGACCGCCTCCTCACCGGTGACAAGAACGTCGACTACTACGTCTCCTTCGACAACTACAAGGTCGGCGTCTACCAGGCGAAGTCGCTGCTCACCGGCCTCGGAGTGCTCGACGCCGACGGCAAGCCGACCGGCCAGAAGGGCCCGTTCAACATCGAGGTCTTCGCGGGCAGCCCCGACGACAACAACGCGACGTTCTTCTACAACGGCGCGATGGACACGCTGAAGCCGTACATCTCGGACGGCACCCTGGTCGTCAAGAGTGGCCAGACCAACTTCAACCAGGTCGCCATCCTGCGCTGGGACCCGGCGACCGCCAAGGCCCGCATGCAGGACCTCGTCGCCAAGTCGTACTCGACCGGCGCCGCGGTGCAGGGCGTCCTCTCGCCGTACGACGGTCTCTCCGACGGCATCCTGAGCGCCCTCGAGGGTGCGGGCTACGGGTCGGGCGGCAAGAAGCTCCCGATCATCACCGGCCAGGACGCCGAGGTCGCCAGCGTGAAGCAGATCATCGCGGGCACCCAATACTCGACCATCTACAAGGACACCCGCCAGCTGGCGAACGAGGCCGCGAAGATGGCGAACGACCTGCTCTCCGGCAAGAAGCCCGAGGTGAACGACACCAAGAGCTACGACAACAAGGTCAAGGTCGTCCCGAGCTACCTGTTCCAGCCGGTCGTCGTGACCAAGGACAACTACCAGAAGATCCTGGTCGACAGCGGCTACTACAAGGAATCCGACCTCAAGTAGGCCGGGCCGACGGTCCGGGCGGGCGCGCGCTTCAGGCGGCCCGCCCGGACCTCCATGCGAGCAAGGGAGACCATGGCCAACACGATTCTCGAGATGCGGAACATCTCGAAGTCCTTCCCGGGGGTCAAGGCGCTGCAAGACGTCTCGATCAGCATCGAGGAGGGATCGGTCCACGCGATCTGCGGCGAGAACGGCGCCGGCAAGTCGACGCTGATGAAAGTGCTGTCGGGCGTGTACCCGCACGGCACGTTCGAGGGCGAGATCGTCATGCGCGGCGAGCCCGTCGAGTTCCGGTCGATCAACGACTCGGAGGCGGCGGGGATCGTCATCATCCACCAGGAGCTGGCGCTGTCGCCGTACCTCTCGATCGCCGAGAACATCTACCTCGGCAACGAGCGGCAGCGGCACGGGTTCATCGACTGGAACGAGACCAACCTGGAGGCGGCGAAGCTGCTCGCCCGGGTGGGGCTGCACGACAACCCGATCACCAAGATCAAGGACATCGGGGTCGGCAAGCAGCAGCTCGTCGAGATCGCCAAGGCGCTCTCGAAAGAGGTCAAGATCCTCATCCTCGACGAGCCGACCGCAGCCCTCAACGACGACGACTCCGCGCACCTGCTCGAGCTGATCCGTCAGCTGCAGCAGCACGGCATCACGTCGATCATCATCAGTCACAAGCTCAACGAGATCAAAGCCATCGCGGACCGGGTGACCATCATCCGCGACGGCCGAACGATCGAGACGCTGGAGATGGGCAAGGAGGGCACCAGCGAGGAGCGCATCATCAAGGGGATGGTCGGTCGCGACGTGGCCAGCCGCTTCCCCGACCACGTGCCCCACATCGGCGAGGAGCTGCTCCGCGTCGAGAACTGGACCGTCCACCACCCGCTCGACCGCAACCGCACGGTCGTCGACGATGTCAGCTTCCACGTCCGCGCCGGCGAGATCGTCGGCATCGCAGGGCTGATGGGAGCCGGGCGCACCGAGCTCGCCATGAGCATCTTCGGCCGCAGCTACGGCGTCGGGATCAGCGGCCAGGTCTACAAGCGCGGCAAGCCGATCTCGGTGAGCACGGTGTCCAAGGCCATCGCCAACGGCATCGCGTACTCGACCGAGGACCGCAAGCACTTCGGGCTGAACCTGATCGACAACATCCAGCGCAACATCTCCATCGCGGCCCTCGACAAGCTCGTGAACTGGTTCAAGTTCGTCAACGAGCAGCGCGAGTCGCTGGTCGCCGAGGAGTACCGGAAGTCGATGAACATCAAGACGCCGAACGTCCTGACGGTCACCGGCAAGCTCTCCGGCGGCAACCAGCAGAAGGTCGTGCTGTCGAAGTGGATGTACTCCGACCCGGAGGTGCTCATCCTCGACGAGCCCACGCGCGGCATCGACGTCGGCGCCAAGTACGAGATCTACACGATCATCGACCGGCTCGCCGACCAGGGGAAGGGCATCATCGTCATCTCCTCGGAGCTGCCGGAGCTGCTCGGCATCTGCGACCGCATCTACACCCTCAGCGAGGGCCGCATCACCGCGGACGTCCCGCGCGAGAAGGCCACCGCCGAATACCTCATGCAATTCATGACCCAGGAACGCGAGAAGAACACCGCATGAAACCGCTCACCAAAGCCCTGAACTACCTGACCGGGCAGCTGCGCCAGATCGGTCTGTTCATCACCCTGATCGCCATCGTCGTGTTCTTCCAGATCGCGACGGGCGGGATCACGCTGGCGCCGATCAACGTCTCGAACCTGATCGTGCAGAACAGCTACATCCTGATCCTGGCGATCGGCATGGTGATGGTGATCATCGCGGGCCACATCGACCTCTCCGTCGGCAGTGTAGTGGCGTTCATCGGAGCCATGGCCGGCGTCTTCATCTCGAACTGGCACCTGCCGTGGCCGCTCGCCATCGTGTTCTGCCTCGTGCTCGGCGCGCTCGTCGGCGCCTGGCAGGGGTTCTGGATCGCGTACTTCGGCATCCCCGCGTTCATCGTCACGCTGGCCGGCATGCTCGCGTTCCGCGGGGCCGCCCAGATCGCGCTCGGCAACCAGCAGATCTCGTTCTTCCCGAAGGAGTTCCGGGCGATCGGCTCGGGCTTCCTGCCCGCGTTCGGCACGACCGGGTACGAGCCGCTGACGATGATCCTCGGCGTGCTCGCGAGCATCGCCATCCTGGCCTCGTCGATCCGGCAGCGGGCCGTGCGCCGCAAGTACGACCTCGAGGACGAGCCGCTGTGGTGGTTCGTCGTCAAGCTCGTCTTCCTCGTGGCACTGGTGCTCGTGATGACCGTCCTGCTCGCCAGCTACAACGGCACCCCGATCGTGCTGATCATCCTGGCGGTGCTGGTGGTCGGCTACTCGGCGATCATGAACCGCTCGGTGTTCGGCCGCCACATCTACGCGATCGGCGGCAACCTCGCCGCGGCCGCGCTCTCGGGTGTGAAGACCAAGCGCGTCACGTTCCTGCTGTTCGTCAACATGGGCGTGCTCTCCGCGGTCGCCGGCCTCGTGTTCACCGCCGGCCTCAACCTGGCGAGCCCGAGCGCCGGAACCGGCTTCGAGCTGGATGCGATCTCGGCCGTCTTCATCGGAGGCGCGGCCGTGACCGGCGGCATCGGCACGGTCACCGGCGCGATCATCGGTGGTCTGATCATCGGTGTGCTGAACAACGGCATGTCGATCCTCGGCATCGACAGCGACTACCAGCTGCTGATCAAGGGACTCGTGCTGCTCGCCGCGGTGGCGTTCGACGTGTACAACAAGCGCCGCTCGGTCGGGGCCTGACCGTCGGCGCCGGCCGGGG
>NZ_JBQENB010000002.1:444836-520124 GCF_052044215.1 Leifsonia sp. 22587 | reverse complement strand
GCCGGCGCTACCCTTCCGGTGGAAGGGACCGCAATGACGTTCCACGACCTGCACCACGGCGACGAACCGCTACTGCTCCCCAACGCGTGGGACATCGGCTCGGCGCTCGGCTTCGCGGCCGCCGGCTTCCCGGCGATCGGCACGACGAGCTTCGGCGTGAACGCGGCGACCGGGCATCCCGACGCCGAGGGGGCGAGCCGGGAGGCGACGGTCGCCCTGGTCCGCCGCCTCGCCGTCCTGCCTGTGTACGTGACGGCGGACATCGAGGACGGGTTCAGCGACGACCCGGCGGAGGTCGCGGATCTGGTGGCCGGGCTCGGCGTCGCCGGGGTGAACTTCGAGGACTCCCGGGGTGGACGGCTGGTCGACCCGGCCATCCCCGCGGCCAAGATCGCGGCCATCAAGGCGGCCGCGCCCGACGTCTTCGTCAACGCCCGCGTCGACTCGTACTGGTTCCACGAGGACGACACCGTCGACGCGGTGGCCGCGCGGGCGGCAGCGTACGCCGACGCCGGCGCCGACGGCGTGTTCGTGCCGGGGGCCGCCGATCCCGCGACGATCTCGCAGCTGGCGGCATCCATCCCGCTGCCGCTCAACGTGCTGGTGGTGCCGGGGATGACCGTGGCGGAGCTGGGACGGCTCGGCGTGCGCCGGGTCAGCACCGGGTCGCTGCCGTACCGGGTCGCCGTCGACGCGGCGGTGGAGGTGGCGGTCGCGGCGCGCGAGGGACGGCCGATGCCGGGCGCGACGTCCTACGCCGATTCGCAGGAGCGGCTGCTCGAGTTCGCCCGTCTGGAGCGGGCCGCGGACTGACGGCGCCGGTTACCCGGCGTTGCATCCCCTGGATACGCGCGCTGCATCCCTGGATACACTGAGAACGTCCGGCGACGTCGATCGCCGGTGCTCGAAAAATGGGCACGAAGCCGCCCGCGGGGCCGCGACGGCGAGACACATACGGAATCGTTCAGCTCCGTTCGTCTCGAAAGGCTTCGCCATGCCCTCCGTCTCCGCCCACGTCGCCGCCACCCTCGCCCGCCACATCGACCACGTGTTCGGTGTGATGGGGAACGGGAACGCTTACTTCCTCGACGCGCTCGAGCGCCAGCGCGGCGGCGAGTACTGCGCCATGCGGCACGAGGCCGGGGCAGTGGTCGCCGCCGACGCGTACTTCCGCGCATCCGGCCGGCTCGCCGCCGCCACGGCCACCTACGGCGCCGGCTTCACCAACACGCTCACCGCGCTCGCGGAGGCGGTGCAGGCGCACATCCCGCTCATCCTCGTCGTCGGGGATGAGCCGACGTCCGGGCCGAGGCCCTGGGACGTCGACCAGATCGCGCTGGCCGCCGCGGTCGGCGCACGCACCTACACGGTGGGGCGTGCGGATGCGGCGGCCACCACGGCCATCGCCGTGGAGCACGCGCTGACATATCGCGTTCCGACCGTGATCGCGATCCCGTACGACGTCGCGACCCGCGACGCCGGGCCGGTGCCGGAGGCGCCCGAGCCGGTGGTCCCCGCCGCGCAGGCGCCGGTCGACCCCTTCTCCCGCGCGGGGATCGAGGCGGCCGCCGACGCGCTCGCCGCCGCCGAGCGTCCGCTGCTCCTCGCGGGCCGGGGTGCCTGGATCTCGGGGGCCGGCCGGGCCCTCGGCGCGCTCGCCGACGCGACCGGCGCGCTCACCGCATCCACCGCCCTCGGCCGCGGCGTGTTCCCGGACGACCGCTTCGATCTCGGCGTGACCGGCGGCTTCGGCGCCGAGGGGGCCATGGAGCTGATCCGCTCGGCCGACGTGGCTGTCGTGTTCGGCGCGTCCCTCAACCAGTTCACGATGCGGTTCGGCGAGCTGTTCGCGCCGGGCACGCGCATCATCCAGGTCGACACCCGTCCGGCGGCGACGCATCCCCACGTCGGCTCGTACCTGCGCGGCGACGCGCGCCTGGTCGCGGAGGCCATGGCCGAGCGCCTGACGGAGACCGGTGCGTCACCGTCCGGCTGGCGCGAATCTGTCGATCCGGCCGCGCACCGGGCGCACCCGCGCGGCGACGGGCTCGCCGCCGACGGCCGGCTCGACCCGCGCACGGCCGCCGCGCGGATCGGTGAGCTGCTGCCCGAGGACCGGGTGGTCGTCTCCGACGGCGGGCACTTCATCGGGTGGGCCAACATGTACTGGCCGGTCGCCTCGCCCGACCGGATGATCATGGTCGGCACGGCGTACCAGTCGATCGGCCTCGGCTGGCCGAGCGTCCCCGGCGCCGCGCTCGCGCATCCCGAGTCGACGATCGTGCTGACCACCGGCGACGGCGGCGGCCTGATGGCGCTCGCCGACCTCGAGTCGGCGGTCCGTGTCGCCCGGGGACGCGGGATGGCCGTGGTCTGGAACGACGCCGCCTACGGCGCCGAGGTGAACCTGTACGGGCTGAAGGGGCTGGCGCAGGGGCCGATGCGCATCCCGGAGGTCGACTTCGCCGCGCTGGGCCGTGCGGTCGGCGCCGAGGGCGTCGTCATCCGAACCCCCGAGGACCTCGACGTTCTCGCCGAGTGGACCGCGCGGCCCGCCGACGAGCGCCCGTTCCTCGTCCTCGACCTCCGCATCTCCGGCGACGTCATCGCCCCCTACCAGCACGAGATCATCCGCGTGAACTCCTGACCCTGCGCCCTCCGCCCTGCGCACCCCGGCCCCTCCGCCCTCCGTCGAGTACACGAAAAGTGCACGCCCGCACGGGGTTTCGCGTGCACTATTCGTGTACTCGACGGAGGGCGGATGGGCGCGGAGCGCGGAGCGCGAGCGCGGGTCAGAGGCCGCGGGCGAGGCGGTAGTAGGCGGCGTTCCAGGCGAGCTCGCGCTGGAAGTCGCGCAGGGTGGTCGTCTCGTCGATGATCAGGAGCTCGGTGCGCGCCATCCGGGCGAAGTCCGCGAACGCGTCCACGCCGACCGCCGTGCTCATCACCGTGTGGTGCGCGGCGCCAGCCTCGAGCCACGCCGTCGCCGACGTGGTGAAGTCGGGGGCCGGCTTCCACACCGCGCGACCGACGGGCAGCTTCGGCAGCGGGGCGGTCGGCTCGACCACCTCGACCACGTTCGCCACCAGGCGGAACCGGTCGCGCATGTCCGACAGCGCGACGACGACCGCGGGGCCCGGGTCCGCGGTGAAGACGAGCCGCACGGGGTCGTCCTTGCCGCCGATACCGAGCGGGTGCACCTCCAGGGTCGGCCGTGCGCTCGTGAGCGACGGAGCGACCTCGAGCATGTGGGCGCCGAGGATGCGCTCGTCCCCCGGCGTGAGGTCGTACGTGTAGTCCTCCATGAGGGATGCGCCGCCCGGCAGGCCCGTGCCCATCACGTTCGCGGCCCGCACCAGCACGGCGGTCTTCCAGTCGCCCTCGGCGCCGAAGCCGTAGCCCTCGGCCATCAGCCGTTGCACGGCCAGACCCGGCAGCTGCTTCAGCGCGCCGAGGTCTTCGAAGCTGGTGGTGAAGGCGCCGAAGCCGCCCTCCTCGAGGAACGACCGCAGGCCCAGCTCGATCGCGGCGCCGTCGCGCAGCGACTGGTGCCGCTCGCCGCCCCGGCGGAGCTCGGGGACGACGTCGTAGAGCTCCTCGTACTCGGCGACCAGCGCATCCACGTCGGAGTCCGACGCGGCGGCGACCGCCTCGGCGAGCTCGTTGACGCCCCACGTGTTCACCTGCACGCCGAACACCAGCTCGGCCTCGGTCTTGTCGCCCTCGGTGACGGCGACGAAGCGCATGTTGTCGCCGAAGCGGGCGAGCTTCAGCGAGTGGGTGGCCGCCCAGCCGGCTGCAGCGCGCATCCACGTGCCGATGCGTGCCGTCACGGACGGGTCGCTGACGTGGCCGACGACGGTCGTACGCGGGACGCTCAGCCGGGTCTGGATGTAGCCGAACTCGCGGTCGCCGTGCGCCGCCTGGTTGAGGTTCATGAAGTCGAAGTCGATCTCGCCCCAGGGCAGCTCGACGTTCGCCTGCGTGTGGAAGTGGAGCAGCGGCTTCTGCAGCGCGTCGAGGCCCGAGATCCACATCTTCGCGGGGCTGAAGGTGTGCATCCACGCGACCAGGCCGATCACGGCGTCGTCCGCGTTGGCCTCCAGCATGACGCGGCGGATGGCGTCGGAGTCGGTGAGCACCGGCTTCCACACCACGCGCACCGGCACGTCGGATGCGGCGCCCAGCTGATCGGCGATCGCCCGGGACTGCTCAGCGACCTGCGCGAGGGTCTCCGGCCCGTAGAGGTGCTGGCTGCCCGTGAGGAACCAGACCTCGTAGTGGTCGAGGGAGGTGGTGAGCTTCGGCATCAGGCGGATCCTTCCGGGGACTGTCCGTAGACGTTCTGGTAGCGGTCGAAGAGGCGGTCGATCGCCTCGGCGGGGATGGGGACGAGGGGGCCGCCCTGCTTGGCGATGTGGACGGTGCGGGCGACGTCCTCCGCCATCACGGCGGCCTTGACGGCGTCGCGCGCGTCGCGGCCGATCGTGAACACGCCGTGGTTCTGCATCAGGACGGCGCGGCTGCGGTGACCGCTCAGGGTCGCGACGATGCCGCGCCCGATCGAGTCGTCGCCGATGATCGCGAACGGGCCGACGGGGATGTCGCCGCCGAACTCGTCCGCCATCGCGGTGATGACGCACGGGATGGGCTCGGCGCGCGCCGCCCACGCGGTCGCGTAGGTGGAGTGGGTGTGCACGACTCCGCCGACCTCCGGCATCTCGCGGTACACGTAGGCGTGCGCCGCGGTGTCGGAGGAGGGGGACCGGTCGCTGCCGTGGGACCCGGGGACGACCTCCCCGTCGAGCGTGCAGAGGATCATGTTCTCGGGCGTCAGGTCGTCGTAGTCGACGCCGCTCGGCTTGATGACGAAGAGGTCCTCGCCGGGTACGCGCTCGGAGACGTTGCCGCCGGTCCAGACGACGAGTCCGTAGCGGACCAGTTCGGAGTGCAGCGCGGCGACCCGCTCGCGGACCGCGCGGACGGTCGGGGTCTCGAGATCGCTGGTCATGCGGTGGCTCCTTCCACGGACAGGGCGTCGACGGCGGCGCGCTCCACGGCGAGCCCGGCCTGGTACCGCTCCAGGAAGCGCGCGAAGCCGGCGACGTCGTCGGGGTGCGGGGTGGTGGTCTCGGCGACGGACCCGCCGAAGACCCGGGTGCGGAGGTACGTGTCGAGGTCGGCCGGGGCGGCATCGTCGGCGGCGCGGTTCGCGGTGCCCGCGGCTGCGCGGTAGGCGGCGAGCACCGCGATACCCCAGGCGCCGCCCTCGGAGGCCGTCTCCGCCACCGAGACCGGAGCGTCGATCGCGCCCGCGAGGAACCGCTGCGCGACGCCCGCCGTGCGGAACATGCCGCCGTGGGCATACATCCGGTCGAGGGTCACCCCCTCGTCGGAGAGGACGCGCATCCCGAGGGCCAGGGTGCCGAAGACGCTGTACAGCTGGGCGCGGACGAAGTTGGCGAGGGTGAGCCGGCTGTCCGGGGTGCGGACGACCAGCGGGCGTCCCTCGGGGAGGTCGGCGATGGGCTCGCCGGCCAGGTGGTTGTAGGCGACGAGGCCGCCCGCGTCCGGGGCGCCGGACAGGGCTTCGCGGAACAGCGTCTCGTACACCGCGTCGGTCGAGAGCGGCGTACCGGCAGCCTCCGCGAACCGGCCGAACATCCCTGCCCACGCCGCGAGCTCGCTCGCACCGTTGTTGCAGTGCACCATCGCGACGAGGTCGCCGGCCGGGGTGGTCACCAGGTCGAGCTCGTGGTGGACGGCGGAGAGCGGACGCTCCAGCACGACCATCGCGAAGATGCTCGTGCCGGCGGAGACGTTCCCGGTGCGCGGCGCGACGGAGGAGGTGGCGACCATGCCGGTGCCCGCGTCGCCCTCCGGCGGGCAGAACGGGATGCCCGGCTGCAGCCGTCCGGTCGGGTCGAGCAGCGCGGCGCCGTCGGCGGTGAGCGCGCCCGCGTCGTCGCCCGCGACGAGCACCTCGGGGAGCAGCGACGGGAGGTCGATGCCATGGGTGGAGTCGAGGTCCGAGTAGCGGCGCAGGAGTTCGGCGTCGTAGGTGCGGGTGGCCGGATCGATCGGGAACATGCCCGACGCGTCGCCGACGCCCAGCACGGTGCGGCCGGTCAGCTTCCAGTGCACGTAACCGGCCAGCGTGGTGAAGAACGCGAGGTCCGGGATGTGCGGCTCGGCGTCGATCACGGCCTGATGCAGGTGGGCGATGGACCAGCGCAACGGGATGTTGACGCCGAAGGCCGCGGTGAGCTCTGCCGCTGCCGGGCCCGTGCTGGTGTTGCGCCAGGTGCGGAAGAGGACGAGCAGCTCGCCGTCGGCGGCGAACGGCAGGTAGCCGTGCATCATCGCCGAGATCCCGATCGCGCCGAACGTCGTCGGCGCGACGCCGTGGCGCGCTTCGGCGTCGGCGATCAGGCCGGCATACGCCTCCTGCAGCCCGGTCCAGACGGCGTCGAGGGAGTAGGTCCAGCGGCGGTCGACGTACTCGTTCTCCCACTCGTGCGTGCCGACGGCGAGGACGACCGACGGGTCGTCCGCATCCACCAGGCAGGCCTTGATGCGCGTCGAGCCGAGCTCGATGCCGAGGGCGGTGCGTCCCGACGCGATGGCGTCGCGGAGGCGGGTTTCCGGCGCGGTCATGCTGCTCCTCACGTCTTTGTGACCGGTCACATCACACGGACGAGCATACGTTGCGCTGCCCGGAGGCTGCAACCTGGGCCTGCAGCCGGGGGCACGCATCCCGTCGCGCCCGCGCCGCGCGAACCGTGAGTTGATGCTCCTATCCGCAGCGAGTTGCCGCATCATGTCTCCACTCGCCGCAGTGGGCGAGCGCAGACCCGACACGCAGGGCGGCGAGGCGGCCCGCCTCAGGCGGACGCGCGGGGCACGAGCACCGGGGCGACCGGCTCGGCGAAGTCCAGCGACTCGCCCTCGATCTGCGCGATCAGCCGGGCGACGGCGCGGCGGCCCAGTTCGGCGAAGTCCTGCCGCACGGTGGTGAGCGGCGGGATGAGGAACGCCGCCTCCGGGATGTCGTCGAATCCGACGACGGCGAGGTCTCCCGGCACCGACCGGCCCGCCGCGTGCGCCGCGAAGAGAGCGCCGAGCGCCATCTGGTCGTTGGACGAGAACACGGCGGTGATTCCCGGATCGGCCAGCAGCTCGGCGCCGATCTCGGCCCCGGACGCGGCCGTCCAGTCGCCCTCGCGGGAGACGACGGGGTCCGCCCCGGCGGCCGCCATCTCCTCCAGGAACCCCTCGCGACGCGCCCGCGCCTCCGACCAGTCGGCCGGGCCGGCGAGGTGCGCGATGCGCACGTGCCCGCGGTCGAGCAGGTGCCGGGTGGCGAGCCGCGCTCCGCGCACCTGGTCGACGAAGACGCCGTGGTCGCCGGCCGTCCCCGCGCCGTGCAGCGTGATGGACGGCACGCGCACCGACACCGCGTCCATCGCATCCTGGATGCGCTGCTGCGGCGCCACCACGACGATGCCTTCCACGGCCTGCGCGCTGAGCTGCTCCAGGGCCGCCTCGACCGCGGCCGTGTCGAGCGAGGCGGCGTGCGCGACGGTCACGAAGTACCCCGCGTCACGGGCCGCCCGCTCGATGGCGTCGATGCTGGATGCCGGGCCGAACAGCGAGGAGGGCGATGCGACCAGGACCCCGATGGTGGTGGAGCGGGCGGTGGTGAGCATCCGGGCGGCGCGGTTCGGACGGAAGTTGAGCTCGACCATCGCCGCGAGCACCCGCTCGCGCGTCTCCGGCCGGATGCTGGGGTGGTCGTTGAGCACCCGGGAGACGGTCTGGCGCGACACCCCGGCGGCCGCGGCCACCTCGCGCACGCCCGGTGCGCGTCCCGTCTCCTCCACATCCACACTGTAGGGGATGCGGCAGCACGGCCCGGGTGCGGGTCCGCGCTGAGGGGATGCGGCAGCGCGGCCCGGGTGCGCGTCGTGCGAGGTCAGGCGGTCGGTCGTCCCTCCAGCGTGGCGCGGTACCGGGCGTAGCTCGGCTTGCCGCGCCAGCGCCAGACGAGGGCCACCGGCCCCGGCATGTTCTTCTTCAGCCACGCATCCCCGCCGTCGGGCTGGGCGTCCAGGATGCCGCCGAGCATGTTCCACGTCTGACCCTTGGGGGTCGAACTGCGGCCGTGCTTGGCGAACCACTCGACCTCGTCCTTCGTGAGCACATGCTCCATCAGGGGCACGACCGTGCCCTCCTCGTCGGGCAGGTGGACGGTCAGCGCCGCCTGGATGCCGTCCAGCGCGGTGAGCACGGGCGCGGCGGTCTCGGCGGACGGGGCGGCGCGCCACGCCGGCACCGCGGCGTCGAGCGCGTTCAGCTGCACGAGCATCGCGGCGTGCTGCTCGCGCATCCGCTCGATGTGCACGGCGCAGGAGGGCGCACGCTCGTCCAGCGCCGGCCACAGCTTGGCGTCCTCGCCCTCGTGGTGCGAGTGGAGGGACGAGGAGATCAGTCCGAGGTGCCCGGCGACGGCGTCGGCGTGGGCGGTGTCGCCGTCCCGGACGCCCCGGACCAGCGACGGCGCTTCGTCGAACGAGTGGCGGAACAGCCGGTGGATGTCGATCATCCCGCTGGCGTCGCACGTCCGCGGTCCGTCGAGCGGGGAGGCTCCGGAGGAGGGGAGAGGGGTCGCTGACATGGCGGAAGGGTACTGCGCGGGGCGGCCCGCGGGGAGCCCGTTCTTTCCCGCGCGGCCGGGGCTCAGCGAACACGGGACGGCCGCTTCATCATCCTGGCCCTTGGCCCCTGTCCGGGGGATGGGCATACTCGGAGGATCGAAACCGCTTCGAGATCCAAAGGGGGATCCATGCGCAAGAGAATCCTGGCCGCCGCTATCGCGTTGGCCGCATTCGCCGGACTGGCCGTCGGCACACCCGCTGTCGCCAGCACCGGTGGGACCGCCGACGGGAACAAGCATCCCGACGTCGGCCTCATCCTGTTCTACGACGCCGACGGGCGTTTCCGGTGCTCGGCGACGCTGGTGTCGCCGACGGTCGTGCTCACCGCCGCGCACTGCACCTCCGGAACGCTCGGCAAGACGCTCGTCACCTTCGACTCAGTGATCGCCGAGCAGCCGCCCGCCCCGTTCCCGGTCGCCGCCGACCCGAGCGCCGGATACACCGCCGCCGAGATCTCCGCCGCCGGCTACCTGTCCGGGACGGCCTACACCCATCCCGACTACTCGGACTTCACCGACACCGCGAACTGGAACGACGTCGGCGTGATCGTGCTCGACCAGCCCGTGGCGTCGTTCGGCGGCGGCTACCCGCAGATCGCGCCGGTCGGCACGCTGGACACCATCCCGAAGAGCGATCTGTCGAAGACGCTGTTCACGGCGGTGGGATACGGCACCGAGGTCCGCAAGCCGGTGTCCGGACCGCAGAAGCCGCAGCCGATGAGCTACCCGCTCATCCGGCGTTACGTGGACATGCCGGGCCAGAAGCTGACTCCGCAGATCCTGCAGACCAACGGCAATCCGAACGACACGAGAGGGACCGGTGGCACCTGCTTCGGTGACTCGGGCGGCCCGGTGTTGCTCGGTGACCAGCTGGTCGCCGTGACCAGCTACGGCTACACGGACAACTGCCGCTACCTGGGTGGTTACCAGCGTGTCGACATCCCGGTGGTCGACGCCTGGCTGGCGACGTTCGGGCTCTGACCCGTTCGCGGGAACAAATCGCGGCCTCCATTGTTATTGAGAATAGGTTTCAATAAGGGAGGTCCGTCATGAAGGTACGCAATTCGTTGAGCTCGCTCAAGACGATGCCCGGCGCCCAGGTGGTACGCCGCCGGGGCCGGACGTTCGTCATCAACAAGAAGAACCCGCGGATGAAGGCCCGCCAGGGCTGATCGGTTCGCGGAGCGAAGGGCGCAGGGTCGTGGACCCTGCGCCCTTCGTCGTCCGGGTGCGGCACCCGTGCGCCGCAACGACGTGCTGTCGACTGCGGGCGGGGCGGCTCGACACGGCGTACACGTCGGCGGATGGCAGACGCCCCGTAGCATCGGCATGCGCGCGGCCCGTCGTGGAGGGCCGCGCGCATCTTCGTTCTCGCGGGCCGGGCCGTCCCGCCCCGCGCGGAGCTATCCGCTCGCTCGGCTCAGAGGGGCTGCACCGCGCGGATCGTCCAGGACGCCGTGGCCGACTCCCCGGGCTCCAGCACGATCAGGTCGGTGCCGGAGTTGTAGGCGTCGGGCGGGCAGGTCATGGGCTCGACGGCGAGGCCGAGACGGTCGAGCTCCGGCACCGGCTGATCGGCGGTGTGGATCTGCACCCACGGGCAGTCGTCGCCCCAGGTGAGCTCGACGCCCGTGCCCTCCGGCGCGGTCAGCCGGACGGTCGCGAGCCCGTCTGCGGAGCGGCCCAGCCCGGTGAAGGCGTGGTCGATGAAGGTGTCGCCGATCGTCCGCGCGGTCCGGAAGTCCCACGCGCCGCCCTCCGCGGTCGCGACGTCTTCCAGCCCGGTCGGGATCAGGCGGTCCTCGGTCACGGTGAGCACCTCATCCGCCGGGAGGGTCAGCGTCCACGCGTCGACGCGGCCCTCGCCGGCGACCAGGTACGGGTGCGGTCCGGTGCCCCACGGCGCGCGTGAGGGGCCGGTGTTGGTGCCTGTCACGGTGGTGTGCAGCCCCTCCTCGTCCAGCTCGAAGGCGACGCTGACGTCGACGCGGTGCGGGTACCCGGCCTGCGCCTGGATGGTCGCGGCGAACACCACCGAGCTGGCCGACCGGTCCACGGCGTCGAAGTCGAGCCAGGCGGCGAGGCCGTGCAGCGCGTGACCGCGGTTCGGCTCCGTGAGCGGGAGCTGCTGCTCCACGCCGTCGAAGGTGTAGCGGCCGTCCACGACGCGGTTCGGCCACGGCGCCAGGGTCGCGCCTCGGAAGGCGGGGCGCACCTCGTCCGCGTCGAACGGGACCACCAGGGGGCGGCCGTCGAACTCCAGCGTGCGCAGCGACGCCCCGACCGACGCGATCGTCGCGTGGTAGTCGCCCGCCGTGAGGCCGAAGTGGGTTCCGGAGATGGGTGTGCTCATCCGCCCATTCTCTCCAACCCGCCCACCCACCGTCGAGTGCCCCGGCCCATCCACCCCTCCGCCCTCCGTCGAGTACACGAAAAGTGCACGGTTTCGGGGGTGAAAGCGTGCACTTTTCGCGTACTCGACGGAGGGCGGAGACGAGCGGGGCGGGGGGCGGAGGGGCGCGGGGGCGCGGGGCGCGAGAGCGAGCGCGGGTCAGGCGGAGGCGCGGAGCGCGGCGTATAGGTCGGCCCGCGCCGCGAACGAGGACAGGTCGCGGCCGAGCAGGCGCTCCGCCTCCGCGACGCGGGACCGCAGCGTGTGCCGGTGCATGCCCAGCCGGCGGGCGGCCACGTCGTAGACGCCGTCGGCGTCGAGCCAGGTCCGCAGCACGTCCGGGAGGGACGGGTCGGCGGCCACGAGCGGCCGCAGCGACGTCTCCGCCACGGCCCGCGCGTCGGGGGTGTGCAGCAGGGCGAGCATCCCGGCGCCGGCCACGTCGTCGAAGGCCGCGACCGGGTCGTCCGCCGTCGCCCGGTTGCGCGCGGTCTGCGCTTGCGCGACCGCCGCAGGCAGCGCATCCAGCGTCGTACCGGAGGACACACCGCCCCGCAGGTCGAATCGCACGGCGAGGGTCGTCGCGACCTCCACCGCCGTGCTCTCGTCGCCGATGAGCACGAGGTCGTGCACGTCCCGGGCGAAGAAGCCGTCCGCGTTCGACTCCAGCCAGTCGGCCGCGGCGGCCAGCGCCGCACCCTGCATCATGGTGACCCGTACGGGCGCTTCCGGCAGCGGCCCGAGCACCGGTTCGGCGATGGATGCGGCGACCGCGGCATCCCCCGCCACCAGCGCCCGCCACACCGCGGTCCGCAGTCGCGCGCGGGCCGCGTCGGCGGCGCGCGACTGCTCGAGCGCCAGCCCGGCGAGAGCCACGACTCCCGTGACCACCTGCTGAGCGGCCGCATCGAGTCCCTCGGAGCCGACCGCGAGCACGCCGCGCAACCGGCCGGCCGCGCCCAGCGTCTGGACGGCGAACGGTCCGGCGTCCGTGCCCACGGTCCCCGCGGCGCGCCGCCCGCTGCGGAGCAGGGGCTCCGCCGCGTCCGACAGCGCTCGCCGTGCCCGCGCATCCAACGCCCCCGACGGGAAGCTCCGGCTCACCGCACCGTCCGGTCCGACGAGCGCGACCGGGCGCTCGATCTGACGGGACAGCTCGGAGAGCACGGCTCCCAGCGCGTCCGGGCGCAGAGCGGCGAGCGAGATGGCCCGGGATGCGCGGAGCGCCCAGGTGCTGCGCGCGTAGGCGTCCGCGGCGACCCGGTCGGCGACGAAGCGGGCGACGGCGATGAACGGGGTGCGGTACGGCACCTCGAAGAGCGGGAGGCCGTACCGTTCGCAGGCCTCGACCAGTGCGGCGGGCGTGCCGTCGCGCACGACCTCGGTGCCGAAGCCGAGGGCGGCGATGCCGTGCGCGACCAGGCGTTCCACGTACGGGTCCGCATCCTCCGGCGGTTGCGTCACCAGGAGCACCTGCCCGGGCGCCAGGAACGGCGTCGGGTCCGGAAGGTCGGAGCTGTGCGCCCAGGCGAGCGGCGCGTCCGGGTCGCCGACCGTCGAAGCGGTGAGCGGCCGGAGGCCCAGCTCGGGCCGCGCGAGGAGCTGGGTGAGGGTCGCGGGCATGGGTCTCCATCTGCCGGGGCGCCGGTTCATCCGGGGCGAATGCGCCAGGGTGTCTATCGGCGGTGAACCGATTGTACGTCGCGTCCAGGCGGTGGGTCGCGTCCGCTTCTTACGATTCGGGACATGACCATCCTCGACACCGCCACTGACATCCCCGTCGGCGGACCCTCGCTCCCGCAGGAGCGCCGGCTCGTCACCCCGATCCCCGGTCCCGAGTCGCGCAAGCGCGCCGAGCGCAAGGCTCAGGCCGTCGCCGCCGGCGTCGGCGCGACCATCCCCGTCTACACCGTCGCTGCCGGCGGCGGCGTGCTGGTGGATGTGGACGGCAACTCCCTGATCGACTTCGGCTCCGGCATCGCCGTCACGGGCGTGGGCAATGCCGCCCCGCGCGTCGTGGACGCCGTCACCGCCCAGGTCGCCGCCTTCACGCACACCTGCTTCACCGTCGCTCCGTACGACTCCTACGTGGACGTGGCGGAGGCGCTCAACCGCCTCACCCCAGGCGACTTCGCCAAGCGCAGCGCCCTGTTCAACTCCGGCGCCGAGGCCGTGGAGAACGCGGTCAAGATCGCCCGCCACTACACCGGCAAGCAGGCCGTCGTCGCGTTCGACCACGCCTATCACGGCCGCACGAACCTCACGATGGGCCTGACCGCCAAGAACCAGCCCTACAAGAACGGCTTCGGCCCGTTCGCGCCCGAGATCTACCGCGCCCCGCTGAGCTACCCGCTGCGCGACGGCGGCCTGAGCGGCGCCGAGGCGGCCAAGCGCGCCATCACGATGATCGAGAAGCAGATCGGCGCCGCCAACCTGGCCGCGCTGATCATCGAGCCCATCCAGGGCGAGGGCGGCTTCATCGTTCCCGCCGACGGCTTCCTCCCCGCACTCCAGCAGTGGGCGAACGCCAACGGCGTCGTCTTCATCGCGGACGAGGTGCAGACCGGCTTCGCCCGCACCGGCACCATGTTCGCCTCCGAGCAGTTCGGCATCGTCCCCGACCTGATCGTCACGGCCAAGGGCATCGCCGGCGGCCTCCCGCTCTCCGCGGTCACCGGCCGTGCCGAGATCATGGATGCGCCGCAGGTCGGCGGCCTCGGCGGCACCTACGGCGGCAACCCGCTCGCCTGCGTGGCGGCGCTCGCCGCGATCGAGACGTACGAGACCGAGGACCTGGCGGCTCGCGCCCGCGAGATCGGCGACATCCTGTTCGAGAAGCTCGGCGCCCTCAGCGACGCCGACCCCCGCGTCGCGGAGGTCCGCGGTCGCGGCGCGATGGTCGCGATCGAGCTCGTCGACCCGGTGACGGGTGAGCCGGATGCGGCGCTCACCGCCCGCGTCGCCGCGGCCTCCCACGCCGCCGGCATCGTGCTGCTCACCTGTGGCACCTACGGGAACGTGATCCGCTTCCTCCCGCCGCTCAGCATCCCGGACCACCTCCTCATCGAGGGGCTGGACGTCGTCGCGGAGGCGGTGGCGGGCGCATGACCATCATCGACACCGTGACCGAGCTCTCCGCCCGCGAGACCGACCTGCTCGACCGCGTGCCGGACGGGCTGTTCATCGGCGGAAACTGGGAGGCCGGCACCCGCGAGCCCATCGAGGTGCAGGACCCGGCGACCGGCCGCGTCATCAAGCGCATCGCCAACGCGACGCCGGAGGACGGCATGCGCGCCCTCGACGCGGCGGCCGCCGCCGCGGACGCCTGGGCCGCGACCCCGCCGCGGGTGCGCGGCGAGATCCTGCGCCGCGCCTTCGACCTCCTGCAGGAGCGGCGTGAGGACTTCGCGCTGCTCATGACCCTGGAGATGGGCAAGCCGCTCGCCGAGGCGAACGGCGAGGTCACCTACGGCGGCGAGTTTCTCCGCTGGTTCTCCGAGGAGGCGGTGCGCATCTCCGGCCGCTTCGGCCAGAGCCCCGAAGGAACCGGGACCATGGTCGTCACCCAGCGCCCGGTGGGACCGTGCTTCCTCATCACGCCGTGGAACTTCCCGCTCGCGATGGCGACGCGGAAGATCGCGCCGGCGCTCGCCGCGGGCTGCACCGTCGTGGTGAAGCCGGCCGAGCTCACGCCGCTTACGACGCTGTTCTTCGCCCAGCTGCTGGCCGACGCGGGCGTCCCCGCCGGGGTCGTCAACGTGGTGCAGACCAGCACGGCACGGGATGTGTCCAGCCCGATCATCGCCGACCCGCGACTCCGCAAGCTCTCGTTCACCGGCTCGACCCCCGTCGGTCGCTCGCTGCTCGCGCAGGCCGGCCAGAACGTGCTGCGCACCTCGATGGAGCTCGGCGGCAACGCCCCCTTCGTGGTGTTCGAGGACGCCGACCTGGACAAGGCGGTCGACGGAGCCATGCTCGCCAAGTTCCGGAACATCGGACAGGCGTGCACGGCCGCGAACCGCTTCATCGTGCACGAGTCGGTCGCCGACGAGTTCGCGCGCCGGGTGACCGAGCGGGTGCGGGCCCTCCGGATCGGCCGTGGCACCGAGGACGGCGTGACGATCGGCCCGCTCATCGACGACCGCGCGGTCGCCTCGATGGCTGCCCTCGTCGAGGATGCGGTCGGCCGGGGCGCGCGCGTTCTCACCGGCGGCAGCGCGCCGGAGGGCGACGGCTACTTCTTCGAGCCGACCGTGCTCGTGGACGTGCAGCCGGGGAGCGAAATCCTCCGGGAGGAGATCTTCGGCCCGATCCTCGCGATCACCACGTTCTCCACCGAGGACGAGGCTGTCGCCGCCGCGAACGACACCGAGTACGGCCTGATCGGATACGCCTTCACGCAGGACCTCGCCCGTGGCCAGCGGATGATCGACCGCATCGACACCGGCATGATGGGCCTGAACACGGGCCTCGTCTCCAACGCGGCGGCGCCGTTCGGCGGGGTCAAGCAGTCCGGGCTCGGCCGCGAGGGCGGCCTCGAGGGCATCCAGGAGTACCTGAGCACCAAGTACACCCTGATCCCGGCCTGACCGGGACCGCACGCAGGAGCGCGCCGACGGACGATCAGTCGGCGCGCTCCTCCGCGTTCAGCTCCTGCTTCACGTCGTGCTCGATGAGCACCGGCACGAAGTCGCGCACCGGGGCACCGTCGAACTCCTCGTGGTGCTTCTCCACCAGCTCTTCGATGTGCTCGCGCGGCACCTCGGGGAAGCGGTCGGCGAGACGCTCCGCGGCGTGCTCGACGGCGAGGTCCTCGTCGTTCTCGTTCTGGCGGTCGTCGATCGTCATGGCGCGATTATGCACCCGCCGGGTTAACGAAGCGGAGGGCTTCTGCCAGGCTGATGCCATGGATGAGACCATCGAAGTAGTCGTCGTTCGCGTGTTCACGAACGAGAGCGGCCGGAACGGCAACGAGCTCGGCATCATCACGAGTTCCGAGGCCACCGCGGCCCGCGAGCAGGACATCGCCAACGCGCTCGGGTTCAGCGAGACCGTGTTCGTGGACGGGGTGAACGAGGGCGGCCGCGCCGCGACGATCCGCATCTTCACCCCGGCGAAGGAGCTGCCGTTCGCGGGCCACCCCAGCGTGGGGACGGCGTGGTGGCTGTCCGACCGGCGGACCCCCGTCGACGTTCTTCGCGAGGCCGCCGGCGACGTCGAGGTCGAGGTGGACGACGACACCGCCTGGGTCACCGCCCGCGCCGAGTGGACGCCGACCTTCGAATGGCACGAGCTCGCGTCGCCCGAGGATGTGGATGCGCTGGACCCGTTCGCGTTCACGTCCGGTCAGCACTACGCCTACGCCTGGATCGACGAGCAGGCCGGCAGCCTCCGCTCCCGGATGTTCGCGCCCGAGATGGGCATCATCGAGGACGAGGCGACCGGCGCCGCCGCGATCGCGCTCACCGCGCGCCTCGGACGGCCGCTCAGCATCCTGCAGGGCGAGGGATCGCAGCTCGCCACCGAGCCGCTCGGCGACGGCCGCATCCGCGTCGGCGGCACCACGGTGTACGACCGCACCATCGAGGCGACGCTGTAGCCGGGCCGCGCCCACGACATGCGACAGGCCGCCCTCCGGTGAGGAGGGCGGCCTGTGGCGTCGTTATCCGGGTCGCGGCTACTCGCCGACGCCCACGTACTCGGCGGCCTCGTCGGGCGTCTCGAAGCCCGACTCGAGACGGTCGCGGAGTGCGCGGCCGAGCGACGCATCCACGTTCGTCCAGTACTGGATGGCGCGCTCGCGGATGGCCTCGCGGGTCACGCCGCCCACGGCCCCGGCGATGGTGTCGAGGAAGCGGGCCTTCGCCGCGTCGTCGAACACCTCGCGGTAGAGCGTCCCCGCCTGCCCGAAGTCGTCGTCCTCCGCGTGCAGGGTCGCCGCGGACCGCACGAGGGCGCCGTCCGACTCCCACGAGCCCTCGCCCGTGCGCTCCGGCTGGGCCGACGGGCCGCCGAACGAGTTCGGGGCGTAGACGGGCGCGTCGGCGGGCTTGAAGCCGTGGCGGGCCGCGCCGTCCTGCGAGTAGTTGTTGACCGGCGCGACCGGGCGGTTGACGGGCAGCTCGTTGTAGTTCGTGCCGACGCGGTAGCGCTGGGCGTCCGGGTAGGAGAACACGCGCGCCATGAGCATCTTGTCCGGGCTGATGTCGATGCCCGGAACGGTGTTGGCGGGGGAGAACGCGGCCTGCTCGATCTCCGCGAAGAAGTTCTGCGGGTTCTCGTTCAGGGTGTGGATGCCGACCTCGATCAGCGGGTAGTCGCTGTGCGGCCACACCTTGGTCAGGTCGAACGGGTTGAAGCGGTAGGTCTTGGCGTCCTCGTACGGCATGACCTGCACCGAGACCCGCCAGGCCGGGTAGTCGCCGCGCTGGATCGCCTCGTAGAGGTCGCGGCGGTAGTAGTCCGCGTCCGCTCCGGCCAGCTGCTCGGCCTCGACACCGGTGATCTCCTCGTTGCCCTGCAGCGAGTGGAAGTGGTACTTGACCCAGAAGCGCTCACCGGCCGCGTTGATCCACTGGTAGGTGTGCGACCCGTAGCCCGGCATGGTCCGCCACGAGCGGGGGAGTCCGCGGTCGCCCATCAGGTAGGTGACCTGGTGGGCCGACTCGGGGGAGAGGGTCCAGAAGTCCCACTGCATGTCGGCGTCGCGCAGCCCGGAGCCCGGCAGGCGCTTCTGCGAGTGGATGAAGTCGGGGAACTTGATGCCGTCGCGGATGAAGAAGACGGGGGTGTTGTTGCCGACGATGTCGTAGTTGCCCTCGGTCGTGTAGAACTTGACCGAGAAGCCCCGCACGTCGCGCCAGGTATCCGGCGATCCCTGCTCGCCGGCGACCGACGAGAAGCGCTGGAGGGTGCGGGTGCTGGTGCCCGGCTGGAAGACCGCCGCCTTGGTGTAGGCGCTGACATCCCCCGTGACGACGAACTCGCCGAACGCACCGCCTCCCTTCGCGTGCACGATGCGCTCCGGGATCCGCTCGCGGTTGAACTGGGCGAGCTTCTCGACGAGGTAGCGGTCGTGCAGCGCGGTGACGCCGTCCCGTCCCGCCGTCAGCGAGTGCGCGTCGCTGGCGACCGGCGTTCCGGTCTGAGTGGTGGTGTAGTCGTCCGACATTCTTCTCCTCGGTGTCGTCGAGCGCCCGGCGTGCGGGTGCTCAGTGGTGCGGAGCGCGGTCGGTGCGCTCCTGGCAGGACGGGCAGAGCCCCCAGAAGGTGACCTCGGCCGTGTCGATGGCGAAGCCGCCCGCGTCCGACGGGTGCAGGCAGGGCGCGTGACCGACGACGCAGTCGACATCGGCGACGGCGCCGCAGGATGTGCACACCACGTGGTGGTGGTTGTCCCCGGTGCGCCGCTCGTAGCGTGCCGGCGAGCCCGCGGGCTCGATGCGCCGGACGAGGCCCGTGCGATGCAGATCGCCCAGGACGTTGTGCACGTTCTGGATGGACGTCTCCGGAAGCACGGGCTGCAGCGCGCGGAACACCGACTCGGCGTCCGCGTGGGGCAGGCCCTCGAGCGCTTGGAGCACCGCCACGCGGCCTTTCGTGACCTTGAGGCCGGCGGCCCGCAACGCGTCCTCCCGCTCTCCCGTCTCCATACCTCGACCCTAGCCGGATGTTTTGAATAACTAAAAATACGACGAATGCCGGGCGTGGCGCCGGGGCGGTGCGCCGGGCGCACTGCGGGGAAGCACCTGCTGCGGTGCGAGGGTGACGGCCCCGACGGCATTGCGGATGGCGCGAAGGGCTTCGCTCTCGTTCCGCGCGTCGATGGCCACGACCATGCGCCGCTGATCGGCCACCCGGATCACCGTCAGTTCCATCTGCCTGCCTTTCGTGGACCGCCGGACGGAGCTGTCGACCCCCCGCCGAGGACGTAGACGACGTTGTTCGCCTGTTATGGATGTAGACGGGGTTGTCCGCCCTTCGTGACGACGATGGCGGCGGATTCCCGTCACGTTCCGCCGCTCCACCTCGTCTGCCCGGGTAGGAGCAACCTGGAGGGGGTGGCAGGACCATCAAGACCGTCGTCCGCCATGCGACCGGAGAGGCCGCCATCTACGGAACGGTCCTCGTGACCGGACTCATCGTCATCGAAGGCGTCTACATCACGAAACCGGCGGAGCTCGTGCGCACCGTCTCGCTGGGCATGCTCGTGGTCTGGGCGGCGCACGTCTTCGCGGCGACGGTGGCGCACGCGGGCGGCACCGGGGCCTCGAGGGAACCGCTCCGCGCCGCCCTCGGGCACGCCCTGCTCGCGTCGCTCGGCCTCCTGATCGCCTCCGTCGTGCCGCTCGTGCTGCTCTGGCTCGGCGTCGCGGGCGTCGTCGACGCCATCCCGGCCGTCATCGGGACGCAGGTGTGGGCGGCGTTCGCGCTGGCTGCGCTCGGCTACGTGTCGCTCGCGCGAGCGGGGCTGTCGCCGCCGCGACGCCTCTGGGGTGCCGTGATCACGGCCCTGGTGGGTCTCGCGCTGGTGGCGCTCAAGGTCGTGGTGCATTGACCGCCGCGACCGAGGGTCCGTGCGGCCGACAGCCGGCGACGGCAGTCGGCAGTCCACTCAGCGCGAGCGCGTCCGCAGGCGGGTCTCCTCCAGATCGAGCAGGGACTGCGCCTCGGTGAGGACGCGCGACGGATACGATCCCCGCGCCCGCTCGAGCAGGAGCCGGGTGCGTTCCGCATCCACCACGGCGAGCCGCAGTGTGCGGTACACGTGATGCGGCCGGTCCTCGTGCGGCCCGTCGACCGCGAGCGTGCGCTCCCAGGCCGATTCGGCCCGGAGGTAGGAGGACTGGCGCACCCGCTCGACCACCTCGGGGTCGACCGTCGTGGTGGTCCCCGCCGCCGTCTCCGGGTCGTCCAGCACGGCGAGCCCGGCTTCGCTCAGGTCGTCGAGCAGCTGGGCGAGGAGGCGCCGGTCGGCCCCGGCATCCGCCCCCTGCAGGCCGAGCGTGCGGATGAGGAGCGGAAGCGTGCCGCCCTGCAGCACCAGGCTGACGAAGGCGACGGTGAAGGCGATGAGGATCAGCTGGGGACGGTACGGGATGCTCGTCGGCAGCGACTGCGCGGCCGCGAGCGTGACGACCCCGCGCATCCCGGCCCAGCCGAGTACGACGCCGCCCTTCCAGTCGATCGCCTCCTGGCGGTACTCCTCCAGGTCGCTGCGATGGCGTTCGTAGCGCTGCTCCGCCCGCTGCTTCCGTAGCGCCTGCCAGCGGTAGCGCACCGGGTGGTCGCGGAAGTAGCTGATCATCAGCCACTCCCGCAGCACGGAGCGCTCGGCGCGCTCCGCCCGTCTTCGCAAGTACAGGATGAGCGGCACGATCAGCACGAACCGGATCACGATTAGCGAGAGCACGGCGATGAGGCCGAGGCCGATCGCATCCCAGACGCTGAGGACCTCCGGGTTCTCAACGTCGGCCACCAGCGTCCGCAGCTCGAGCCCGATCAGCAGGAACACGCCGTTCTCGAGCAGGAACTGGATGGTCCGCCAGTTGATCGCGTCGCTGATGCGCGCTTGCGCGCTGAACTGCCGGGGGGCGGCGTGGCCGGTGTACAGCCCGGTGATCACGACGGCCAGAACGCCGGAGCCGTGCAGCGCCTCCGTCGGCGCGAAGGCGGCGAACGGCACAACCACCGAGAGCGCGGTGTCGAGCACCGGGTCCGTGAGCTTCGACCGCACCCACACCGAGACGAATCCGACGACCAGGCCGACGACGGCGGCGATCACCACGGCCGAGAGGAAGTCCACCACGCCGGCCCACGGGGTCGTCAGTGTGCCGAGCGCCGCCGCGAGGGCGGTGCGCAGCAGCACCAGGGCGGTGGCGTCGTTGACGAGTCCCTCCCCTTCGAGCACGGTGAGCAGCCGCGGGGGCAGCCCGAGCTTGCGCCCGATCGAGGTGGCGGCGACGGCATCCGGCGGGCTGATGATCGCGCCGAGGGCGATCGCCGCCGCCAGGCTCAAGTCCGGCAGCATCGTGAACAGCACGAACCCGGAGGCGAACGCCGTGATGACGACCAGCACGACGGAGAGCCCGGCGATCGGGGCGAGATTGCGGCGGAAGTCGGTGAGCGGGACGCTGATCGCGGCGGCGTACAGGATGGGCGGGAGCAGACCGTCGAGGATGATCTCCGGCGGGACCTCGATCTCCGGAACACCGGGCAGGAACGAGAGCACGACGCCGACGATGACGAGGACGATCGGGGCCGCTACCCCGAGCCGCCGGGCGAAAGCGGCCATGCCGACGATGACCGCCACAGCGATCACCGCATAGACGCCCAGCTCCATCTACTCAGCGTACGGGGAGGTCGCGGCCGCGGGTCGGCCGAATCCGCGCCGTAACGGCGTGGGAGTGTCAGCGGTCGCTCGCCGGACGGGTGCGCAGGCCGTCGACCGCCATTGCGATCACCCGGTCGCGCTGGGCGTCGTCCTCGAACGCCACGCCGGCGATTCCCGAGACCATGCGGATCACGTCGCCGATGGTCGCGTCGGGACGCAGTTCGCCGGCCGACTGGGCGCGCTTCACGAGGGGTTCGCCCGCGTCGTAGAGCGAGGTGCGGCAGCTCAGCAGGACGGGGGAGTCCTTGTTGAGCCCTGCGATCAGGGCGTGCTTGGTGCCGACGTACGCGACGAAGCGGCGAAGCCATGCCTCGACCGCCTCCCAGGGCTCGAGGCCCGAGGCGTCGTCCGCGGCCTGGACGACCGCGGCCACCTCGTCGATGTAGACGGCCTCGACCAGCGCGTCGCGCGTGGGGAAGTTGCGGTAGAGGGTGCCGATGCCGACCCCGGCACGGCGGGCGATGTCCTCGAGGGGAGCCCCCGCGCCCTGCTCGGCGAACGCCTCCCGCGCCGCCGCGAGGAGCGCGTCGAAGTTGCGGCGCGCGTCGGCCCGCTGAGGGCGCGCGACGCCGAGTTCGGGGGTCTGGGTGCCGGTCACGGGGTCGATCCTCTCAGGTGTCGGCGATGAAGGTCGTCGAAGGGGCTTGCGAAGCGGAGGCACCCTCCGGTAATGTCTATCACGTAACCGGAGGAACCCTCCGAACGGAGCCTCCCTCCAATTGTAGCCCTTTTCGGGCATCTCCTCGAGAAACGGAAAACCCCGACATGTCTCGATCCCACCCCGGCCTGACCTTCGCCATCCTGGCGTTGAGCGTCGGCTCGTTCGCGACACTCCAGTCCCTCGTCGTCCCCGTCCTCCCCGTCATCCAATCCGACCTGCACACCACCACCGCGGGCGTGACCTGGACCATGACCGCCTGGCTCATCGCCGCCGCCGTCGCCACGCCGCTCCTCGGGCGCGTGGGCGACCTCGTCGGCAAGCGCCGCATCCTCGTGCTCGCTTTACTCGCCGTCGGCGTCGGAAGCGTGGTCGCGGCCGTGGCGCCGACCATCGGCGGCGTCATCGCCGGCCGCGTCATCCAGGGCCTCGGCGGGGCGATGTTCCCGCTCGCGTTCGGCATCATCCGCGACGAGTTCCCCGCCCGTCGCCTCCCCTCCGCGATCGGCGCCATCGCCTCCATCATCGCCATCGGCAGCGGCCTGGGCACCGTCCTCGCGGGACCGCTCGCGGCGGCGCTCAGCTGGCGCGGGCTGTTCCTGCTCCCGGTCGCCCTCACCGGCACCGCCGCGGTGCTCGCACTGATCTTCATCCCGGAGTCGCCGACCCGCGCGACCGGACGCGTCAACCCGTGGGCGGCCGTCCTGCTGTCCGGCTGGCTGATCGCGCTGCTGCTGCCGCTCAGCACGGGCGCGCAGTGGGGATGGTCGTCGCCGGCCGTCATCGGCCTCTTCATCGCCGCAGCGCTGCTGCTCGCCGCCTGGGTGATCGTCGAGCTCCGCTCCCGCAGCCCGCTGGTCGACATGCGTCTCATGCGGGAGCCGGGGGTCTGGTCGATGAACGCCGCCGCCGTCTTCATCGGAGCGTCGATGTTCGCCGTGTTCGCCTTCTTCCCCCGCTTCGTGCAGACGCCCGCCTCCACCGGGTACGGGCTCGGTGCGTCGGTCGCGGAGTCCGGGATGCTGATGCTCCCCATGCTCGTGACGATGGCCGTGACCGGCTTCCTCAGCGGACCGCTGGCCCGCTGGGTCGGCTTCCGCGCGCAGATCGTGCTGTCGGCGGCGATCATGGGCGTCGCGAGCCTGTCGCTGGCCTTCCTCCACGGGTCGCTCGTCTCGGTCGCGGCGGCGTCCGGTGTCTTCGGCATCGGCCTCGGGCTCATCTACGCCGCCATCACCAGCGTCGTGGTGCAGAGCGTGCCGCCGACCCAGACCGGCATCGCCAGCGGCATGAACGCCAATCTGCGCACGGTGGGCTCCGCCGTCGGGGCGGCCGTCATGACGGCGCTGGTGACCGGTGCGATCGCGCCGGACGGCCTGCCCGCCGAGAGCGGCTACACCGAGGGGTTCGCCACCGCCGGAGCGCTCGCGCTCGCCGCGGGCGTGGTGACCGTGGTCGCCGCGGGGATCATGCGGTCGGCCCGGGTGCGCTCGGCGAGGGTCGAGGGGTCTGCGATTGCAGATGTCGTCGCGGCCGACGTGCCGGTCGGCGTCGTCGCCACTGCGGACGTGGAGGCCGCCGGTGAGCTCTCCCTGCTGCCGGAGGCGGCGATCCGCGAGGCCGCAGAGATGGCGCGCCTCGCCGCCAAGGTGGAGGGAGACGGCGACACCCGCCGTCTCCGCCCCGCGGAGACCCTCGAGGTCGCCTGAGCCCGGCAGTCGCGCGTCACCCGTGGAGGGCTGCCGCCTCGCTGCGCCAGCGGGCGAGGAGCATCCACGGGTCGGGCGCGCCGGCCGCCACGAGACCGACGTGGTCCAGCAGGGCCGCGTCGGTCTCGAACCACTCCGTGCCCGGGATGCGGAGGTGCGCGAACTGTTCGTGCCGCCGGTGCTCCAGCAGGCGGTCGCCCCGCTCGAAGGCGAGCACTTCGTCGTGGGGGAGGGCCGAGAACCGCTGCGCCGGGTTGGCCGTCGTCCCGATCTTGATGCGGTCGCGGAAGCGCAGGTAGTAGACGACATCCACGCGTGCCGTCCTCGCATCCTCGGGCGGCGGCTCGCCCACCCGCCACTCGCAGACCGCGCAGAGCCAGCCCGACGGATAGCGGACGCCCAGCCGCGAACCGCAGAACGCGCACGGCGACGGCAGCAGATCCGTCACGCCGAACTCCGCATCCACCTCGTCGTGCGCCTCCAGCAGATGCGTCAGGCAGAGCCGGAGGGACGAGCCCGGATGCGCGGGCCGCTCGCACAGCGCGCAGACGGTGTCCATGGGGCGAGGCTAGCCGCAGCCTCCGACAGGGTCAGCGCGGCGGCCGGCAGCGGATCACGTGGAGGTCGCCGCTGAGCTCGATCGGCCCGTCCCCGTGGGCGGTGAGCACGGTCGACCCCCTCCGGACGGGCACCGGCGCGCCGCTCGCGCGGTCGTCCGCCGGCTGCAGCGTCCCCTCGCCGTCGAGGACCACGACGACCGAGAAGGACGGCTCCAGCTCCCGCGACCCCGTCACCCGGATCCGCTCGGCCGAGAAGAAGGGGTCGGCGTCGGCCGGGAACAGCGTCTCGGCGCCGCGGTCCTGACGCAGCGCCGAGATGCGCTCCTCCGGGGTGGCCTCGCGGACCAGCCCGTCGATCGCCGTGTCGAGGTCGAGGCCGAGCAGCGCCTCCCTCTCGGAGAGCATCCGCCGCTCCAGCAGTACGGACAGGTCCGTCGGCTGCTGCAGCTCGACGAGCGTCACGCCGGGGCCGATGGCGTGAGCGAGGCCGGCCGGGACGAGCAGCGTGTCGCCCGCCGCGAGCGGGACGGTGTTCATCGCGTCGAGCATGGCGTCCGCATCCTGGCCGCTCCACCAGTCCCGCACCTCGTCCGGCGTCACGGCGCGGCGGAAGCCCAGCGCCGCGTAGGCGTCCGGTGCCGCCTCGATCACGGCCCAGGCCTCCGTCTTGCCCAGGGGGCTGCCCAGGTGGCGCGCCGCGAACGCATCGTCCGGGTGGTAGTGCACGAACAGCCGCTCGGCGGTGTCGAGCAGCTTGACCAGCAGCATGGTGCGCGCGCCGAACCGCGCGACGTGGTCCTCGCCGAGGAAGCGGACCGGATCGTCGGCGACCGCATCCCGCAGCGTCCTGCCGTCGGGAAGGACGGTGAGCCCGATCCCGCCGCCGGCGAACACCTCGGTGGTCGACGCGACGAAATCCTCCGGGGTGAACGGACTGGGCTGCGGCGTCCCGCGGAACCGGGCGATCCCCGCGCCTCCGCGATACGGCCGGTCGAGAGGCTGGTTGGGTCCGAGCAGCAGCGGCGTCGCAGTGGTCACCGACACAATGTAGTACCGGGCGTCTGCGGCACGGCGACACGCCGGATCATCGCGACACGCCGGGACCGCGCCTGCCCAGCGGCGGTCTGGTGCGGGCGCCCATGCGGCACGCCGGACGGGTCCGGCGGACGCGATTTCCGGCCTGATCTGGCCAGTTCGCGCGCATCGGCCGGCGGCTCCCGAGTGCACGGGAGCGGCCCCGATGTCGGTGGTTGCCCCTAATCTGGGGGCAGCGAGAAAAAAACCCCAAAACACAACATGTAGTGGAATGACAATCGTGTCATTCGGGTTATATAGTGGGTGAACACCGCGGGAACGCGGGACACCACGACTTCTAGGGGAGGCCATCATGGACTACGAAAACGACAGCGTTGGCGGCTACTCGGTTCCCGTCGACCCCATGGACCTGCTGCAGTGCGACAGCTGCCAGTAAGGCGCTAGCACCGAGCTTTGGAGACCCCGGAGGCCACTGGCCTCCGGGGTCTTCTGCGTTCGGGAGGCGGGCAGGCGCCGTCGTTAGAATCGTCGGGTGCCAGTGAATCCAGAGCTGCAGGGGCGGGAGTTCCCGCCGACCCGGCCGTACCTCGTGGGGCGGGAGAAGGTGCGCGAGTTCGCCCGCGCCGTCTTCGCGACCGACCCCATCAGCTTCGACGTGGATGCGGCGCGTGCCGCCGGCCACCGCGACCTGGTGGCGCCGCCCACGTTCCCGGTCGTCGTGCAGGAGTCGACCCTCGCCCAGCTGCTCGCGGAACCGGACGCGGGGATCGACTTCACCCGCGTCGTCCACGGCGATCAGCGCTTCAGCTTCAGCCGGCCCGTCTTCGCGGGCGACGAGCTCACGGCGACGCTCCGCGTGACCTCTGTGAAGACGCTCGGCGCGCACTCGATGGTCACCGCCGAGTCCACCATCGTCGACGCGGACGGCGCACACGTGGTGACCGCCACATCCACCCTGGTCGTGCGAGGAGACGAGTGATGACGACATCCGGCACGACCCCCGACTTCGACGCGCTGACCGTGGGCGACGTGGTCGCCGAGCGGACGTTCGCGGTGAGCCGCGACTCTCTGGTGCGCTACGCCGGCGCCTCCGGAGACTTCAACCCGATCCACTACCGCGACGACGTCGCCACGGCGGTCGGCCTCCCCGGTGTGATCGCCCACGGGATGCTGACCATGGGACTCGCCGTGCAGCCGGTCGTCGACTGGGCCGGCGATCCGGCTCTGATCGCCGACTACCAGGTGCGTTTCACCCGCCCGGTGGTGGTGGACCCGGACGACGGCGCCGAGGTGACGGTGACGGCGAAGGTGGGCCAGCTCGACCCGGAGTCCCGGATCGCCCGCATCGACCTGACCACGACGTTCGCCGGCGAGACGGTCCTCGGCAAGGCGCAGGTGCGCGTCCGATTCGCATGACCGACTCTGCGACGGACGCCTCCACGGACCGCATCCCGGCACTCGCCGAGCTCACCACGATCCGCGTGGGCGGCGCGCCCGCGGCGTTCGTCCCGGCGGACGACCGCGACACCCTCGTCCGTGCCGTCCGAGACGCCGTGACCTCCGGCGAGGACTGGCTGGTCCTCGGCGGCGGGTCGAACCTCGTGGTCGCGGACGACGGGTTCGACGGCACCGTGGTCCACGTGCGCACGCGCGGCGTGGAGAGGTTGTCCGCATCCGACGGCCGGATCCGCATCCGGGTGCAGGCGGGCGAGCCCTGGGACGACCTCGTCGCCCTGACCGTGCGCAACGGCTGGTCGGGCATCGAGGCGCTCTCCGGCATCCCCGGCTCGACCGGTGCCGCTCCCGTGCAGAACATCGGCGCGTACGGCCAGGAGCTTGAATCCGCCCTCGTCGGCGTCGAGTTCCTCGACGAGGAGACCGGCGACGTCGTGTACCTCCGTCGGGACGAGCTCGGTCTGGGGTACCGCACGTCCGTGCTGAAGCGTGGGCGTCGCGGCGTCGTCCTCTCCGTCGACCTGGAGCTGGAAGACACCACCGCCTCCGACGGTGTGGGCGCTCCGTTGAGCGCTCCCGTCGCGTACGCGCAGCTGGCGGACGCGCTCGCCGTGCCGCTCGGGGCGCGCGTCCCCGTCGCCGAACTGCGGCGCGCCGTGCTCGCCCTGCGCTCGTCCAAAGGCATGGTGCTCGACCCTGCCGACCCCGACTCCGTGAGCTCCGGGTCGTTCTTCACCAACCCCATCGTCTCGGAGAGCTTCGCCCGCTCGCTGCCCCGCAACGCCCCGCGGTGGCCGCAGGAGCCGGCGGAGCCGGACGCCGTCATCGGGCTGCCGCCCGGAGGTCTGCACCCGCTCGACGTGCCGCCGCTCGCGACGGGCGAGTACACGGTGAAGCTCAGCGCGGCGTGGCTCATCGAGAACGCGGGCATCCACCGCGGGTTCGCGCTGCCCGGCTCGGGCGCCGGCATCTCCTCGAAGCACACGCTCGCCATCGTCAACCGCGGGGGAGGGACGGCCGCCGACGTCGTGCAGCTCGCCGACTTCATCCAGTCCCGGGTGCAGGCGGAGTTCGGAGTGCTGCTGCAGCCGGAACCCGTCATGGTGGGCATCTCGCTCTGAGCGGGGCGCTCCCACGGCATTCGCAGGGCTGACACCCGACGATCTCTGAGAGTATTCTCACGACCGGCTCCATAGGCTGGACGCACCCCGGCGCACCGGCGCCGTCGTGGACTGAAGGGGACGACATGGGATTCCTTGACCGCCTGCTCGGACGTGAAGAACCGACGCCGAACCGTTCCCCGCAGTACGGCGCTCCCGCTCCGCAACAGGGAGCTGCGGCGCCGAACGCGGCCGCCGCGGGCCAGGCCCCTTCGGGCCAGGCCCGCAGCGAGGACGAGATCGCCGTCGAGCGCTACCGCTACCTGCTGCGCACCGCGCCGCCGGAGACCATCGAGCAGGTGCACGAGGAGGCGTTCGCCAAGCTCAGCCCGGACCAGCGACGGCTGCTGTTCCAGCAGCTCAGCGAGAGCGCTCCGGCCGGCGAGCAGCCGCGTGGCGACGATCCCCGCTCGCTCGCCCAGTCGGCCACCCGTTCCGAGCTGCGCCAGCCGGGGACGCTCGAGCGCGCTCTGGGCGGTGGACGCGGGCCGGGCTACGGCGGCATGGGCTTCGGCAGCATGTTCGCGAGCTCCCTGCTCGGAAGTGTCGCCGGCTACGTCATCGGGTCGGCGCTGGTCAGCGCGTTCCTGCCGCCGATGGACATGCAGGCCGACGGCGGAGCGGGCGACCAGAACGGCGACAACCAGAACGCGAACGACCAGGGCGGCGACAACGGCTCCGGCGACGGCGGCTCCGGCGACGGCGGCTCCGGCGACGGCGGCTCGGGCGACGGCGGCTCCGGCGACGGCGGTTCCGGCGGCGACGCCTCGGGCGGCGACGTGCAGGCGGCCGGCTGGGACGGCGGCGGCGACGCGTCCGGCGCCGACGCGGGCGGCTGGGGCGGCGACCAGGGCGGTGGCGACTGGGGTGGAGGCGGCGACTGGGGCGGCTTCAGCGGCGGTGGCGACTTCGGCGGGGGCGACTTCGGCGGGGGCGACTTCATCTGACCCGCCCACGAGCGGGGGCATCGCGAGTGCTCCCGCTCAGCTGCGGACGGCGGCCGCGAACGGCAGCACAGCCGACGCGCCGGCGCGCAGGAGCTCTTGCCCCGCGACGGTGATCGTCCAGCGGCTGTCGACCAGGTCGTCCACGAGCAGGACCGGCGCCCCGGGCGGGATCTCCAGGCCGTCCGCCGTGAATCGATCCCACACTGCGGCCAGCCGGAACGCGCTGTTCCCACCCGGAGCTCCCGACGGGGGAGCGCCGCGCCAGCCGAGCGTCCCGGCGAACGGGAGCCGGCCGACGCCCGCCAGGCCCCGTGCGAGCGACTCCACGAACAGCGGCCGCCGTCGGGAGGGCATCGCGGCGACGGCTGCCGGACGCGCCTCCCAGTCCCAATCCGCGAGGACGCGGACGCAGGCGTCGAGCACGGCCGGAGGCACCTGCTGGTCGGGTGCGCCGTCGGCGAGCAGCTCGCGCAGCCGGCCGCCCCAGCCGAGATCGGTGAGCCGCGCCAGCGCGCGCCCCGGCTGCAATTGCTGTTCCGGGCGCAGCTTGCCCTTCACCGCGACGCCGAGCCGGTCGGCCCCGGTGGGCCAGAGCTTGCGCGGTTCGATCTCCACCCCGACGCGGTCGAGCAGCGAGCCGACCTCGCCTGCCGTGGCACCATCCACGTCGTTCGGGTACCAGACGCCCGCGCAGTTGTCGCAGCGCCCGCACGGGCCTGCGGCCGGATCGTCGAGAGCGCGCTGGAGGAACTCCATGCGGCAGCCCGTCGTCGACTCGTACTCCAGCATCGACCGCTGTTCGGCCTCGCGAGCCGCAGCGATCCGCGCGTACCGCTCCTCGTCGTACTCCCACGGAGCGCCGGTCGAGACCCAGCCACCGCTCACGCGCCGGACTGCGCCGTCGACATCGAGCACCTTGAGCAACAGCTCGAGCGTCGAGGCACGGAGGTCGACCCGGCTCTCGAGCACCCGCGTCGACTGCGGCTGGCCGTCGAGCGCGTCGAGCACCGCGGCGGCCTTCTCGCGGGACGGCATGGACGCCGTGGCGAAGTACTGCCAGATCGCCTGGTCCTCCGGGCCGGGCAGGAGCAGCACGTCGGCGTTCTCCGTCGCGCGCCCGGCGCGACCGACCTGCTGGTAGTACGCGACCGGCGAGGAGGGAGCGCCCAGGTGAACGACGAAGCCCAGGTCGGGCTTGTCGAAGCCCATGCCCAGCGCGCTCGTCGCGACGAGCGCCTTCACCTCGTTGCGCTTCAGGCGGCCTTCGAGGTCTTCGCGCTCCGCCGTGTCCGTCTGCCCGGTGTACGCATGCGCCTCGTGCCCAGCGCGACGGAGGACGCGGGCGGTGTCCTCCGCGGCCGAGACGGTCAGCGTGTAGACGATGCCGCTCCCCGGCAGGTCGTCGAGGTGGCCGGCGAGCCACGCGAGCCGGGTGGTGGCGTCTGGGAGGGGGAGCACCCCGAGCCGGAGCGAGCGCCGCGCGAGCGGGCCGCGGATGGTCAGCACCTCGGCCTCGCGCCCGGAACCGAGCTGTTCGACCACGTCGGCCACCACGCGTTCGTTGGCTGTCGCGGTGGTGGCGAGCACGGGCACGTCGTCCGGCAGGAGCGCGATGAGGTCGCGCAGGCGACGGTAGTCGGGCCGGAAGTCGTGGCCCCAGTCGGAGATGCAGTGCGCCTCGTCGACCACCAGGAGTCCGCTGCGCTCGACGAGGGCCGGCAGTTGCGTGTCGCGGAACTCGGGGTTGTTGAGCCGCTCCGGCGAGACGAGCAGCACATCCACCGAGTCGTCGCGCAGCCGCGCGGCGACGTCCTCCCACTCGTGCCGGTTGGCCGAGTTGATCGTGACGGCTCGCACACCCGCGCGTTCGGCGGCGGCGACCTGATCGCGCATCAAGGCGAGCAGCGGCGAGACGAGGATGGTCGGCCCGGCGCCGCGAGCCCGGAGCAGCATCGTGGCCACGAAGTAGACCGCTGACTTGCCCCACCCGGTGCGCTGGACGACCAGCGCCCGCCGCCGGTCGTCGACCAGGGCGCTGATCGCCTCGAACTGCCCGTCGTGGAAGTCGGCGTCCGGCCGGCCGACGAGCGTGCGGAGGCGGAGGAGGGCGTCGGTCGCTGTGGTCATGCAGCCATCGTGTCAGGGACGGCCGACGGTGGACGCGCGAGTGCGGACATCCGTGGAGAGGATGTCCGCACTCCAGGTTGTGGACGAGTTCAGCCCCGGCCGGTCAGGCGCCGGCGCTGGGAGGCGCGCAGGCCGCCCAGCAGGGCCGACACCACGATGATGAGGCCGACGACGGCGGCGCCGAGCGCCCATGCCGATCCGGGCGTCAGGGCCGAGATCCAGTTCGCCGTCTCGGCCGCCCGCTCCGACGAGGAGACGATCCACAGGGTGAGGGCGGCGAACACGGTCAGCAGCGCGCCCCAGACCACCCCGCCCCAGCGGATGGGAGCGCTGACGGCGGTGGCGGCCGGCGGGAGTGGTGCGGGCGGCGGTGCGAGGGGCGTCGTCGCGTCGGTGAGCGACTCGGTGGGGTACGGCGTGGTGTTCTGCGGTTCGGTCATGTCGGGGTCTCCTGTCGGTCCGTGATCAGTGCTGGAGCAGGACGGGGAGGCCCTCGCCCGTGATGCGGAAGCCGGCGACGCCGTCGCCCGCGAGGAGAAGGGCGACTCCTGTGAGTACTGCGAGCAGGATCCCCAGGAAGATGAGGAACCCGCTCCGGCGGCGGGCCAGTCCGGCGATGAGCACCACCACGCCGACCACGAGGGTCGCGGCTGCGAATCCGGCAGCCGTCGTGAACCGCGCGACACCGGCCAGCTGCGGCCAGACGATCGCGACGAGCGAGCCCGCGACCAGGGCGAGCCCCACCGCGAGCCAGCCGACGGCCGCCCCGACCCGTGGGTTCGCGGCGCGGTAGGCCTCACGGCGTGCGGCCGCGTCGGCGGACGCCACGGCCACCTGGGCGCGGAGCTCGGCGGAGCGCTGCGCCTTCACGGCCCGCATGTCGGCGGCGAGGCGCTGCTTCCACGCGGCGTGCTCCGCGCGCCACTGCGCCTGGCGCTGCTGCCAGTCGGCGAGGTCGGTGGGAGTGGCGCCCGGGATGGGGGCGGGCGGAGGCGTGGGCTCCGCGGCGACGTCCAGCTGGATCGTGTCCGACTCCGCGGCGTCGGGCGACGGCTGCGAAGAGGCCGCCTCAGCCGGTGCCGCGGTGTCTGCCGCAGGGCCGGTCGGCGTCGTCGTACCCGCCGCGCCGGCGGCCCACGCACCCTGCGAGGCCCCGCCTGCCGATCGCGACTCCGACGCCCGCACCGCCACGACGATCAGCGCGACGACCGCGCCGATCACGACGAGCGTCCACACCAGCCTGCCGACGAGGTCTCCCCAGGCGGAGACGTCCCAGAAGGCGCCGTGCGCCCACCAGAAGCCGCTCGTCCAGGGCAGCAGGGAGAGCAGCAGCATCACGCCGATCGCGACGATGGGCGGCTCGAAGTCGCCCTCGAACAGGCTCTGCAGGTGGATGCGGCCGTCGCGGTCCGGGAGGAGCGCCCAGGCGGCCGCGTAGAGCAGCAGCACCGGGGCGCCGAGGATGCCGGCGACCACGACGATGCCGCGCACGATCAGCGGGTCGATGCCCAGCCGGTAGGCGATCCCGGCGCAGACGCCGCCGAGCCAGCCGTCGGACCGGACCACGCCGAGGCCGCGCATCCAGTCGAAGAACCGGGTGCCGCGGCCGGAGAAGCCGGTCCGCGGTCCTCCGTACGGGTTGCCGGGGGTCCCCACCGGCCGGGTCGATTCGTTCTGTGACATGCTCCACATCCTGCCGTCGCGTCCGGACGCCGGGTATCGGGTGAACCCCTGAGCGCACCCTGATCCTCGCCCCGGGCGGGTGCGGGGTCCCCGGGGGTCTGATTGGATGCTGGCTATGTCCTCTTCTGCTCCCGCCGGACCGCGCACGCGCGCCGGGCGCCCGCCGCTGGCGCGTCCGCGCACCTGCGTGGTGGGCGGGGTGAGCGTCGCCCTGGCCGATCATCTCGGCTGGCCGCTCGCCGCCGTGCGGTGGGCGTTCGTCGGTCTGACCTTCCTGGGCGGCGGTGGGATCCTGCTCTACCTGTGGCTGTGGGCGCTGACGCCCCTGCGCCCCGCCGGAGCCGCGGATCCGGCGGACGGCGTGCGGCGCCGGGTCAACGTGCCGTGGGTGCTCGCCGGGGCGGGCGCCGTCGCCGGCATCTCGGCGATCGTGCTCGCCGCGGGCGGCGCGCTCGGCGCGGGCTTCGGCGCGCTGGTGGCCTGCGCCCTGCTCCTGGTCTTCGCCGTCGCGTGGGAGCAGCTGGCGGACGAGGAGCCCGCCGCCTTCGCGCCGCTGACCCCGACGGTGTTCCGCATCTCGTGCGGTGCGTTCCTGGTCGTCGTCGCGCTGGCGCTCGCCGTGACGCAGGACGCGGGCGGCCCCGGCGTGCTCTGGCTCGGCATCCTGATCACCGTGCTCGCCGGTGCGGCCGTGCTGGTGGCGCCGTGGGGGCTGCGGCTGTGGCGCGAGCTGATCTCCGAGCGCACGGCCCGCATCAAGGAGGAGCAGCGTGCCGAGATGGCCGCGCACCTCCACGACTCCGTCCTGCAGACGCTGGCGCTGATCCAGAACCGGGCCGGCGCGTCGAGCGAGGTGGGCCGGATCGCGCGGGCGCAGGAGCGGGAGCTGCGCGAGTGGCTCTACGCCGATGCTGCCGCGGCACCCTCCGGCGCCGAGCGCGACCTCGCCGGCGAGCTGCGGGAGGTCGCCGCGGCCCTCGAGGTGGACCACGCGGTGCACTTCGACGTCGTCTCGGTCGGGGAGCCGGTGCGCACTGCGCCGTCCGAGCTGGGGGCGGCCGCGCGCGAGGCGATGCTCAACGCGGCCCGGCACGCGGGCGGCGAGGTGTCCGTCTACATCGAGCACGCGGGGGAGCGGGTCGACGTGTTCGTGCGCGACCGCGGACCGGGGTTCGACGTGGATGCGCTTCCCGAAGGCCGCCTCGGCGTCAGAGAATCGATCATCGGCCGGATGCGCCGTGCGGGCGGGCGGGCGACGGTCGCGCCGCGGGACTCCGGCACCGAGATCCAGCTGAGCATCGACCTCCCGAGCGAGGCGACCGGGACGACGTGAGAGGCGACATGAGCGAGACAGACGGCACCGCACGACCGGTCACGGTCGTGGTGGTCGACGACCACTCCATCTTCCGTTCCGGACTCCGCGCCGACCTGGACGAGCGCCTGCGCGTGGTGGGGGAGGCGGCCGATGTGGATGCGGCGGTCGCCGCCATCGTCGGGTCGCGGCCGGATGTGGTGCTGCTCGACGTCCACCTGCCCGGTGGTGCGGGCGGCGGCGGCGCCGAGGTGATCCGTCGGGTCGTGGAGCAGGGGGGCGCCAGCCGCTTCCTGGCGCTCAGCGTCTCCGACGCCGCGGAGGACGTGGTCGGCGTCATCCGCGCCGGCGCACGTGGGTACCTCACCAAGGGCAGCTCCGGGCGTCAGGTGAGCGACGCCGTCCTCGCCGTCGCCGGTGGCGACGCGGTCTTCTCGCCGCGCCTGGCCGGGTTCGTCCTCGACGCGTTCGGAGCGGCGTCGGGGGAGCAGGCGGAGACGACGGACGAGCTGGACCGCCTGTCTGCCCGCGAGCGCGAGGTGATGCGGCTGATCGCGCGCGGCTACGCCTACAAGGAGGTGGCTGCCGAGTTGTTCATCTCCATCAAGACGGTCGAGACGCACGTGTCGGCCGTGCTCCGCAAGCTCCAGCTGTCGTCGCGCCACGAGCTCACCGCCTGGGCGCTGGAGCGCAAGCTGCTCTGATCGCGCCGCCCCGGCCTGGCCGCTTTTGCGGGTACCCCCGGCGTCCCGTACACTTGACGCGGTGGTTGAATCTGCCAAGCTTTTCTGCGCCCTTTTCCCGGTGCGGCGACGGCAGCACTGCCGGGTCGTCCGGGGTATCAGCAGCACGTTCGGATGTTCGATCGGCTAGCCTGGATGAGGTGGCGACGTGAGGTCTGGCGATTCGCTTTCCTAGGGCGGTAGCTCAATTGGCAGAGCAGCGGTCTCCAAAACCGCAGGTTGCAGGTTCGATTCCTGTCCGCCCTGCAAGTCGGCACCTGTGCCGATCCACGAAAGGTGTAACGAGGTGGCCCGAAAGGTAATCGACGAGCCGAGCGAGGAGATCGTCGCCAACGCGAAGAAGGATCGCGCTGAGCGGCGCAACCCCTTCGCGCGGATCGCCCTGTTCATCCGCCAGGTCATCGGCGAGCTCAAGAAGGTCGTCACTCCGACCCGCAAGGAGCTCTTCAGCTACACCGGCGTGGTGCTCGTTTTCGTGATCATCATGATGGCTCTCGTGTCCCTCCTTGACTGGGTGTTCGGCATGGGTGTCGTCTGGGTCTTCGGAAACCCGAAGTAGACGACGTCGATCTGGCCGCACGGCCTCCCCGACAAGAAATGGAATGAATTCAGTGTCTGAGACGAATCGCGACGACGTGGACTGGGCCCCCGCTGCCGAGCAGTCCTCCGAAGACGACGAGGCGCAGACCGGCAACGTCCTCGCCAGCGAGGACGAGGCGTCCGACGCGGCCGAGCACGAGGCGCTGCACGTCGTCGCCGACGACGGCACCGAGGTCGACCTCGACGCCGTGCTCGACGCGATGGCGGAAGCGGTCGACCCCGAGGCCGACCGCATCGTGGACGAGGCCCTCGAGGTCGACAGCGCGGACGAGGCCGAGGCGGCCGCCGACGCCGTCGAGGACGAGGAGGAGGATGCTGTCGCCGACCCCTACGAGGCGTTCCGCACGGAGCTGCGCTCCAAGATCGGCAAGTGGTACGTCATCCACTCGTACGCGGGCTTCGAGCGCCGCGTGAAGTCCAACATCGAGAACCGCATGGTCTCGATGAACATGGAGGACTACATCTACGAGGTCCAGGTCCCGATGGAGGACGTGGTCGAGATCAAGAACGGCCAGCGCAAGATGGTCAACCGGGTCCGCATCCCCGGTTACGTGCTCGTCCGCATGGACCTCAACGAGGACAGCTGGTCCGTCGTCCGCCACACGCCGGGTGTCACCGGCTTCGTCGGCAACGCGCACAACCCCACGCCGCTGCGCTTCGAGGAGGCCTTCTCGATGCTGAAGAGCCTCGTGCAGGTCGAGGCCGCTCCGGCCAAGGGCGCCGCCAAGGGTCAGAAGTCCGCTGCGCGCGTCATCCCCGCCGAGGTCGACTTCGAGATCGGCGAGACCATCACCATCAAGGAGGGCTCGTTCGCGGGCCTGCCGGGCTCGATCAGCGAGATCAAGCCGGAGAGCGGCAAGCTCACCGTGCTCGTGTCCCTGTTCGAGCGCGAGACGCCGGTCGAGCTCAGCTTCGACCAGGTCACGAAGCTCTAGGGAACATTCAGAGCCTCCCCACTGTTTTTCAGAACACCGGGTCTCGGAAGGGCCGAGACACCGGGAGAGCGATACGGCTGCGGCCTGACCCGCTCGAACACACAAAAGAAGGAAGAGACATGGCACCGAAGAAGAAGGTCACCGGTCTGATCAAGCTTCAGATCAACGCCGGCGCCGCCAACCCCGCCCCGCCGATCGGCCCGGCTCTGGGTCAGCACGGCGTGAACATCATGGAGTTCTGCAAGGCGTACAACGCGGCCACCGAGTCGCAGCGCGGCAACGTCATCCCGGTCGAGATCACCGTGTACGAGGACCGCTCGTTCACGTTCGTCCTGAAGACCCCGCCGGCCGCCGAGCTGATCAAGAAGGCTGCGGGCGTCCCCAAGGGCTCCGGCGTGCCGCACACCACCAAGGTCGGCAAGCTGACCCAGGAGCAGGTGCGCCAGATCGCCGAGCAGAAGATGGTCGACCTCAACGCCAACGACATCGACGCGGCGTCGAAGATCATCGCAGGCACCGCCCGTTCGATGGGCATCACGGTCGAGGCGTAAGCCCCGCACCCCCACAGACATCTCGTGGAAGAGCCGGCCAGGCTCGCACCACATTCTCGTTAGGAGAAATCACATGGCACAGAAGTCCAAGGCCTACCGGGCCGCGGCCGAGAAGATCGAGGCCGGAAAGTTCTACACCCCCGCCGAGGCCGTCGCCCTGGCGAAGGAGACCGGTTCCGCCAAGTTCAACTCGACCGTCGAGGTCGCGCTGAAGCTCGGCGTGGACCCGCGCAAGGCGGACCAGATGGTCCGCGGTACCGTCATTCTTCCTCACGGTACGGGTAAGACCGCCCGCGTCATCGTGTTCGCCACCGGCCCCGCGGCCGAGGCGGCCATCGCGGCCGGTGCGGACGAGGTCGGCGGCGCCGACCTGATCGAGAAGGTCGCCGGCGGTTACACCGACTTCGACGCGGCCGTCTCGACGCCGGAACTCATGGGCCAGGTCGGCCGACTCGGCAAGGTGCTGGGCCCGCGCGGCCTCATGCCGAACCCGAAGACCGGCACGGTCACCCCGGATGTGGCGAAGGCCGTCTCCGACATCAAGGGCGGAAAGATCGAGTTCCGCGTCGACAAGCACGCGAACGTGCACTTCGTCGTCGGCAAGGCTGGCTTCACCGCCGAGCAGCTGAACGACAACATCACCACCGCCCTCGAGGAGGTCGTGCGTCTCAAGCCGTCCGCCGCGAAGGGCCGTTACATCCAGAAGGGCGCCGTGTCGACCACGTTCGGCCCGGGCATCCCGCTGGACGTCAACGCCATCTGAGTTCGTTCCACGAACCTCCCGACGGGGTCGGGGCCGCTTATCGGCCCCGGCCCCGTCGCCGTTTTCCGGCCGGGTCAGGGATATTTGCGCAGTGAGAATCCTTCATCCACCTCAATCGTTTCGACAGACTCTTCTACCCCCTCTTGTGGCGGTAGAACGAGCGGGTTTAGGGTCGCTCCTGTCGCGCGTCGCGCGGCGGCTCATCGACGAGCCCGTCCGAATCGAAGGATGACATACATGACACGTCGCACCACTCGATCCCTCCACAAGAGGGCGCTCGGGATCGTCGCCACCACGTCCGCCGTGGTGGCTTTGTCATTGGCGGGGGCATCCGCGGCCGGCGCCGCCGACCGGGTGACCTACGCCGGCTCCGTCCCCGCGTGGGCCACTGCGGCGAATGACGCCGGGGCGGCTCCCGCCGACACCACGGTGCAGGGCGAGATCTACCTCCCGCTGCGCGACCAGAAGGGCGCGGAGGCGCTCGCCAAGGCGGTCTCCAACCCGCTCGACCGCGGCTACCGCAAGGCGCTGTCGCCGCAGCAGTGGATCAACCGGTTCTCGCCGACGAAGGCGGACTTCGACTCGGTGGTCAACTTCATCAAGGCCGCGGGGCTCACCATCCAGGGCGTCCCGGACAGCCGTCAGTACGTCGTCTTCCGGGGGACGCCCGACCAGCTCGGGTCCGTCTTCGGCACGTCGCTGCACTCGTTCAAGCACGGCGACCGTCAGCTGATCGCTCCGGCCTCCGCCCCGTCGGTGCCGGCGTCGATCGCGGCGAAGGTCTCGGCGATCAGCGTCGAGCAGTCGCGCACGACCACGCGCCCCGACTCCATCAAGCAGGGCGATCTCGGCGCGACCGGTGACCCGCAGGTCTCGCGCAAGCTGGCCGCCGCGGCGCCGGTCATCGACGCCCCGTGCTCGAACTACATCGGCGAGCACACGGTGACCGTCCCGCCCGCGTACAACGGGCAGACGCAGTACAGCACCAACAACTGCGGCTACACGCCGAAGCAGCTGCGCAGCGCCTACGGGCTGAACGACCTCGCCGCGAAGGGCATCAACGGCACCGGGCAGACTGTCGCGATCATCGACGCCTACGCGAGCCCCAGCATCCTGAAGGACGTCAACACGTACTCGCAGCAGAACGGCGAGCCGGGCCTCACGAACTCCAGCTACCAGCAGCTCGTCCCCAAGCCGAGCGAGTTCACCGACCAGGACCTCTGCCAGCAGCCGAGCGGATGGCAGGGCGAGCAGACGCTCGACGTCGAGTCCGTCCACGGCATCGCACCGGGTGCGCGCATCCTCTACGTCGGCGGCACCGACTGCTCGGGCGGCCTGGACATCGCGATGTCGAAGATCCTCGACAACAAGCTCGCGAACATCGTCAGCAACAGCTACGGCAACCTCGGCGAGGCTGTCCCGTCGGATGTGATCCAGGGCGAGGTCAACCTGCAGCTGCAGGCGGCCGGCGAAGGGATCGGCCTGTACTTCTCGAGCGGTGACAACGGCGACGAGGTCGCGAACCTCGGCTACGCGTCTCCGGACTTCCCGGCGTCCTCCCCGTGGGTGACCTCGGTCGGCGGCACCAGCACCGGGATCGACAAGAACGGCAAGATCGCGTGGGAGACCGGCTGGGGCGACCAGTTCGACCAGATCGTCAAGAACGCGGACGGCACCCTGAGCTACGCCCAGCCCCTGCCGGGCACCCGGTTCGTGGGCGGCGCCGGCGGTGGGGTGAGCGCGGTCTTCGCGCAGCCCGACTACCAGCGCGGCATCGTCCCCGCCGCTCTCGCCCAGGGCAAGCGCGTCTCGCCCGACGTCGCGGCGCTGGCCGACCCGTACACCGGCTTCTCGATCGGGATCCGGCCCATCGTGGACGACACGACGCTCGCGACCGGCGACTACATCAGCGAGACCTACGGCGGAACGTCGCTGGCCTCGCCGATCGTCGCCGCCCAGATCGCGATCGTGCAGCAGGCGACGCGCACGACGATCGGGTTCGCCAACCCGACGCTGTACGGCGTGAAGCGCATCCTGCCGAACGCGTTCCGCGACGTGCTGCCGCAGAACCCGCCGCAGGCGCTGGTCTACACCAGCAAGATCAGCGGCAACACCTACCTGGTGACGCTGGACCAGGACACCTCGCTGAAGACCGCGAAGGGCTACGACGACGTCACCGGACTCGGCGGCGTCTCCTTCGACCTGCTCAGCTGGGTCGCCCAGGGCCGGCACTAACCGCATCCCGCCCGGAACGGCCGTCTCCCGCTCGGGAGGCGGCCGTTCCGCTGTCTAGGCTGGAGGGGTGACCATCACCATCCGCCCGGCCTCCGCCGGTGACGAGGCAGCCCTGGCCGCTGTCGCCGCCGTGACCTTCCCGCTCGCCTGTCCGCCGCACACCACCGAGGAGGCGAAGGCGGCGTTCATCGCCGCCGTGCTCTCCGAGGAGCGCTTCGCCGAGTACCTGGCTGACCCGGCGAGGCGGCTGCTGCTCGCCGAGGACGAGAGCGGCGCGATCGGCTACACGATGGTGAACCTCGGTGAGCCGAGCGATGAGGATGTGCGGGGCAGCATCCGCCTGCGGCCCAGCGCCGAGCTCAGCAAGTGCTACGTGATGCCGGGCCACCACGGTCAGGGCGTCGCCGGCCGGCTGATGACGGAGAGCCTCCGCGTCGCCGCCGAGGCGGGCGCCGCCGGCATCTGGCTGGGCGTCAACGAGGAGAACGACCGCGCGCACCGGTTCTACGGCAAGCACGGCTTCGAGCGGGTGGGGTCGAAGCGCTTCCTGGTCGGGGACCGGTACGAGGACGACTGGGTGATGGAGCGGCCGCTCGAGCCGGTCGCCGGCTAACCCTCGGCGATCTTCACGACCACCTTGCCGCGGGTGTGGCCCGCCTCGATCGCCTCGTGCGCCTCGGCGATCCGCTCGAGCGGGAAGATCTGGTCGACGTGCACCCGGACATTGCCCGCCTCGAGCAGTCGCGCGATGACGGCCAGGGTGTTGCCGTCCGGAGCGACCTTGTAGTGGGTGCCGCGCAGCCCTGCGCCGGCAACGTCCTCCGTGAACGTGGGCCAGCTGCCGGTGGGGACGTTGATGATGAGCCCGCCGGGCCGCACGACCGAGAGCGATCGCGTGCCGGTGTCGTCGTGGACGTTGCCGACGAGGTCGATCACGACGTCGGCGTCGTGCACCACCTCCTCGAAGCGGGTGGTCGTGTAGTCCACGACCTCCGCGGCGCCGAGCGAGCGCAGCCAGGACGCCTTGCTGCCCGACGCGGTCGCGATCACGTGGGCGCCGAAGTACGAGGCGAACTGCACCGCGAAGTGCCCGACACCGCCGCTGCCGGCGTGGATGAGCATCCGCTGACCCTCGTGGGCCTTCGCCACCTCGACGACCATGCCCCACGCGGTGAGCGCCGCGAGCGGGGCCGCCGCTGCCTCGATGTGCGAGAGCGTGGCGGGTTTGCGCACCACGCTGAGCGACGGCACGGACAGGTACTCGGCGTAGCTGCCGCCGTAGCGCGGCACCATCACCATCCCGAACACCTCGTCGCCCGGACGGATGGGATGCGCGCTGTACGGCGACTCCACGACGACGCCGCTGAAGTCGTGACCGAGCACGGCGGGGAAGCTGTGGATGGCGTCGTACACTCCGCGGCCGGCGCGCGTCTTCGCGTCGATCGGGTTGACGCTCGAGGCGACGACCTTGACGAGGAACTCGGAGTTCACCTTGTCCGGGTAGGCGGTGTCGCCGATGCGCAGGGTGTCGGGCCCACCGGCCTCGTCGAGCAGCGCCGCCCGCATCGTCTTCGGCATTCGTCATCCCCTCATCCGTGTGCCGCCGCGCCGGGCGGTGTCCGTCCAGTCAATCCCGGCCATGCGTCACCGGTGTTACGGACGGGTCACCGCATGTGAACAATCTGTTTCGGATACCCCCAGTACGTTCCCAGCGGTGCGCCGGGTAGGATTCATCGACCCCGGACCGAGGAGGCCCCGTGCGACGACTGCTGCGGATCGCCCGCGAGCCGTTCGCCGTCCCGGCGTTCGCGCGGGGCTGGCAGCGCGCCGTCCCGATCCTGCTCGCCATCGGCACCTTCTGCGTCCTGGGCGGGCTGACCATCATCTGGGCCGCGCGCCTGACGGTGCCGTACCCGGTGTACGTCAGCGAGCTCGGCGCCCGGGGCGCGGCCACGGCCGGCCCGTTCGCCGTCGCGCTCCTGCTCATCGCGGCGGGCGGTTTCACGATCGCGCTGGCGAGCGGCCATGTGCGGTCGACGGCCCCGCTGCTGGGGCGCTGGTCGCCGGCGCTCAGCCTCGGCTTCGCCGCGCTGTGCTTCGTGCTCGCCTCGCAGATCACCTGCTCGGCGTACTGCCCGGTGCCGCTCGCCGACCCGCGGTCGACGCCGCAGGACCTCATCCACACCGTCTCGGCGGTGCTCGGATTCGCGGCGGCGTGCTTCGCGATGCTGCAGGTCGGCTTCAGCCGCAGCCTCCCGCGGGTCTCCCGCCTCTCACGGATCAGCTGCGCCGCGGTCGCGGTGATCACCATCGTCGGCGGGCTGCTGGCGATCGTGCGGGTCGGCGCGGACGTCGGCGCCTGGCTGGAGCTGATCGGCACGACCGTGGCGGTCGCGTGGATCGCCGTCTACGCGGTGGCGCTGACGCGCATCCCGGTCGGTGCCGTCGCCGTCCCGACGGAGGTCGCTGCGGGGACCGGGGCGGACCCGGTGGTGGGAGCGGCAGGCGGCCGCGCCGAGGTCGCCTGACGCAGCACCTCGATGAGGTCGGCGGCCAGCGCGACCAGCTTGGCGATCTCCGCGTCGTCGCGGTCCACCCAGCGGCACTCCGGCTCGTCGCGGAGCGGCACGAAGCCGTCGTGCTGCTCCCAGACGAAGAGGGTGCGCTCGGCGCCGAGCACGTACTGCTGCCACCAGATCTGGCGGAGGTAGGGGCGCGGGATGCTGCGGAAGGGCTTGTTGGTCGTCTTGATCTCGGCCAGCTCGATGCGCCCGCCCGTGCGGAGGATCAGCCCGTCCGGTGTGGCCAGGTGCCGGCGGTCGCGCTCGGCGTGGAAGAGCAGCTCGGACGGCTCGATGCCGTGCGTCGCGGCCACCCACGCGGCGATCTCGGGCTCGCGGGAGCGGCCGTGCTGCGTGAAGACGTTGCCGCTGAATCCGGTGCCGTGGAGCTTGTCGTAGGCCGCGGCGCGGATGGAGCGAGGGCTCGACAGCTTGGCGACGTCGGTGGCGGTGATGCCGCGGCTGCGCGCCCGCAGCCAGCCGACGCGGTCGCTCGACCGCGCCACCACGCGCGCCAGATGCCCGGTCTGACCGGGAACGGCCGGAACCACGGGGACAGGCGCCGGACGCGCCGGGCTCAGATCCGCCAGGACGGCCGGCCGGTACAGGTCGGCGGTGCGGTACGGAGCGGAGTCGAGCACCTCTCCATTGTGCCGCGTCCCGCCGACCCTCGCCGTCACTCCACGCGCGTCGCGCCGAGTTGCCTCCGGGCCTCGTCGATGGTCGCCAGCGTGTCGACGGCCTCCGCGAGCGGGTGCAGCGGCGACTCGGTCCGTCCCTCCGCCACGAAGCGCGCGAGGGCGGCGGCCTCGTAGGCCATCCCGTCCCGGTGCGGGCGGCCGTACGGGTCGCGCCAGTGCGCGGCGAGCGTGCCGTCGGCCCGGAACACGCGGAGGCCGCTCGGCCCCCAGAACGGGCTGTCGGTCTCGACCCGGCCGTCGCTGCCGCAGATCGTGGCGAGGGACGGCGTGCCGGCGAGGAGGCTCGTGCTCAGCAGCGCCTGGGCGCCGTCGGCTGACGACAGCAGCAGCGCGGCCTGCGCATCCACCCCGGTCTCCGCCAGGGCGCCGGTCGCGATGATGCCGGCCGGGGCGCCCAGTGCGAACGACGCCCACGAGACCGTGTAGACACCGAGGTCGAGGAGGGCGCCGCCCGCGAGAGCCGGATCCCACAGCCGGCTCGTGGGGTCGAACGCCGCCCGGCCGCCGAAGTCGGCCGTCACGACGCGCAGCTCGCCGAGGGCGTCGCGCTCCAGCAACTGCCGGACGATGTCCGTCTGCGGGAGGTAGCGGGTCCACATCGCCTCCATGGCGAAGACGCCGGCCTCGCGCGCCGCGGCGACGATGCGGCGCGCCTGCTCCGCCGTGACGGCCATCGGCTTCTCGATGAGCACGTGCTTCCCTGCGGCGATGGCCAGGAGGGAGTGCTCCAGGTGCTCGCTGTGCGGGGTCGCGACGTAGACCACGTCGACGTCCGGGTCAGCGACCAGGGCCTCGTACGAGCCGTAGGAGCGCTCGGCGCCGTGTGCCGCCGCGAACGCCGCCGCACGTTCGGCCGAGCGGGACCCGGCCGCGACGACCCGCTGCCGGGTGTGCCGGTGGAGCGCGTCGGTGAAGTCGGCGGCGATGCCGCCGGGGCCGAGCACGCCCCAGCGCAGCGGCGGTGCGTCCGCGGGGTCGGGGTGGCGCGGCTCGGGGAGCGTCGCGAGGGCGTCGGTCATGGGGCTCGTCTCCTCGGTGTGGCGATGGTCGGGATGGCGGGGTCGGGCGGACGGGCTCAGACCGGCTGCGGGTTCGACACCTCGGGCGCCCGGCGGGCACCCGGGACCGGAGCCGCCCACCGGACGCCGTTGGCGAGCACCCGGCGGACCTGCGGGTGGAAGTACACCGGATACTCCTGGTCGCCCGGGCTGAAGTAGAAGATCTTGCCGCGCCCGCGCGTGAACGTGACGCCGGAACGGAAGACCTCGCCCCCGGTGAACGAGCTGATGAAGACCAGGTCGTCGGGCGTGGGGATGTCGAAGAACTCGCCGTACATCTCCTGCGCCTCGATGACGATCGGCTGGTCCACACCCTCGGCGATGGGGTGGGTCGGGTTGACCGACCACACGAGCTCGCGCTCGCCGCCCTCCGGGTTGCGCCAGCGCAGCGAGCACGTCGTGCCGAGCATCCGGATGAAGATCTTCGAGAAGTGGCCGGAGTGCAGCACGATCAGGCCCATCCCGCCGAGCACGTGCTGCCGGACGCGCTCCACGACCTCGTCCGAGACGCGGTCGTGGGCGATGTGCCCCCACCACAGCAGCACATCGGTCTCGGCGAGGGACTGCTCGTCGAGCCCGTGCTCGGGGTCGTCGAGCGTGGCCGTCCGCACGACGACATCGTCGCCGAGGAGGTCGCGCAGGCCCTCGGCGATGGCGCCCTGGATGCCGTGCGGGTAGATCGCGGCGATCTCGGGCTGGGTCGCCTCGTGGACGCCCTCATTCCAGACGGTGACGCGCAGGGTCATGGTCATGCTCCTTTCGTGGTGGCGCCCGCTGCGGCACGATCCGGCTGCGCCGGGGCGGTCGCGGCGTGGGACGGGGCGAGCCGGACTTCCGCGCCGATCCGCGCGGACTCGTAGGCGGCGTCGATGACGCGCGCCCGCTCGAGGGCGAGGGCGCCGTCCCAGTTCGCCCAGCCGGACGGGTCGGCGACGTGCTCGAGGAACGTCTCGACGACGGCCAGGTGGCCGCGGCCGGGGTCGGCGGTGACGCTGATGTCCTCGATCTGCTCGCCGTCGCCGGTGAAGATGGTGAGCTCGCCGGAGGGCGCGTAGTCGACGACGCGCAGGTCCGCGCCGCCCTCCGTGCCGTACAGCGTGATGCCGAACTCGTCGCCGGCCGGACGGTACGCCGCCCAGCTGGTCTCGAGCACGATCGAGCCGCCGCCCTCGAGGCGGAGCAGCAGGCTCGCGAGGTCTTCGACCTCGTAGGCCGAGCCGACGTGCTGCTTCGACGCGGTCGCACCGCCCCGGCCGCGCACCCCGAGCTCGGAGTGGGTGACCGCGGAGACCGCGACGACCCGCGGCTCGCCGAACAGGTGCAGCGCGTAGTCGAGCACGTGCACGCCGATGTCGATCAGCGGACCGCCGCCGGCCATCTCGCGGTTGGTGAACCAGCTGCCGAGCGCAGGGATGCCCGCCCGGCGCAGCCAGACGGCGCGAGCGTGGTACGGCCGGCCGATCTGGCCGGCGTCGATCGCGGCCTTGAGCGCCTGGATGTCGCCACGGCGCCGGTGGTTGAACGCGACCTCGAGCACGCGGCCCGCGCGGTGCGCCGCATCCACCATCGTCTCCGCCTCGGCCGCGGTGCGGGCGATCGGCTTCTCGCTGAGGACGTGGATGCCCGCATCCAGCGCCCCCACGGCGATCGGGGCGTGCAGGAAGGTCGGCACGGCGACACTGACGACGTCGAGGTCGCCGTCGGCGACGAGGTCCTTCCAGTCGCGGTAGAGCCGCTCGAGGCCGTACTGCTCGCCGAGCTCGGCGCGGGGGCCGTCCTCCATCCCGGCGATGGCGACGAGCTCGACGCCGGGGAGGGCGTCGTAGGCGGCCATGTGCTGCTGGCCGGCCCAGCCGAGGCCGACGACGCCGGCGCGGAGGGGGCGGCCGGAGGTTTCGCTGCGGGTGCTCACGGCACTCCTTTCAGATGGTGTGTGCTGTTCGGTGGTCATTGTGCTGCGTCTTCGTCTTCGAATCGATTCGAGTGTGTTCAGGATGCGGTGCTGCGGCGTTCCGCCCGTCCGCTCCCGCGTGTCAGCGGAAGAGGGTGCGCGGGATGCCCGCCTCGGGATCGAGCGCCCGCTGGACGACCATGATGGCGGCGCCGATGACGCCGCCGGTCTCGCCGGAGCGCGATTGCGTGATGGTGAGATGCTGCGTCGCGAGCGGTGTCGACCGCTGGTAGACGACCTCGCGCATCCCGGCGAGCAGCTGCTCGCCGACGCGGGAGAGGCTCCCGCCGACCACGATGGTCGACGGGTTGAGGAGGTTCACGCAGGTCGCGACCACGGCTCCGAGGTCGCGGCCCGCCTGACGGATCGCGTTGTGCACGGCGGGGTTGCCGCTGCGTGCCAGCTCGACGACGTCGTCGCTGGTCGCGGCGGGGAAGCCGGCCGCCGCGAGCGACCGGGCGATGGCCGGTCCGCTCACCAGGGACTCCAGGTCGGCGTCCTGCTCGCCGTGGCTGGGTGTGTCGGTGCCGAAGGGGACGCGGACGTGGCCCAGGTCGCCGGCGGAGCCGAGGGCCCCGCGCTGCAGGCGGCCGCCGCTGATGATGCCGGCGCCGACGCCCGTCGCCACCTTCACGAACAGGAGGTCGGTCCCGTCCGGGTACATGAGCGCCTGCTCGCCCAGCGCCAGCAGGTTGACGTCGTTGTCGACGAGCACGGGCACGTCGAACACCCGGCGGATGTAGGCGGGGATGTCGAACCGGTCCCATCCGGGCATGATCGGCGGGTTGACCGGCAGCCCGGTCGAGTGCTCGACCGGGCCGGGGACGCCCACGCCAACGCCGATGAGCTCCTCGGGCTGGCGGCCGGAGGCGATGTACAGCTCGCTCGCCGTCTCGAGCGCCCAGTCGAGGATGACCTCCGGCCCCTCGGCGATGCGGAGGCGGCGCGACTCGCTGGCCACGATCGTGCCGGCGAGGTTCGCCAGGGCGACGACGCCGTGGGTGGCGCCCAGATCGATCGCGACGATGACGCGGGAGTCGGGGTTGAAGCGGATGCGCGCCGGAGGGCGGCCGCCCGACGACACGTCGTCGCCGGCGGGCGCGACGAGGCCCGCTCCGGTCAAGGTGTCGATCCGCGACGCGATGGTCGACCGCGCCATCCCGGTCAGCTCGGCGAGCTGCGCGCGGGTGCGCGGGATGCCGTCGCGCAGGATCGCCAGCAGCTCCGCGGCGTCTGCGGCGACGAGCACCGAGTCTCGCGCGCTGTCGGTCATGAGGGTATTGAACCACAGTGACGGCGCGGTGCTCAAAGTCATGCACGCATACGTCGACTTTTGTTTGACATCCGGCAGAAGTGCCGATTGAATGGTTCCCGCGCCCCTTCGGCGCCTCCACCCCGGAAGCTTCCATCCCAAGAAGCCTTCACCCAAGAACTCGACGAGGAGAACAGTGTCGACGTCAAAAGTCTCCGTGCAGCTGTACACGGTCCGCGAACTCCTGACCGAAGACACGGTCGGAACCCTGAAGCGCCTCGCCGACATCGGGTTCACCCAGGTGGAGCCGTTCGCCTTCCTCGACTTCGGTGACGCGCTTCGCGACGGCCTGGCCGAGGCTGGTCTCTCCGCGCCGACCACGCACCAGGGCTTCATCGGGGGCGACCTCGACCGGGTGTTCGAGTCGGCGAAGGCCCTCGGCATCCAGACGGTCATCGACCCGTTCGTCGCTCCCGACAAGTGGCAGAGCGCCGACGACGTCGCGAAGACGGCGGAGCAGCTCAACGCCGCCGCCGAGGTCGCCGCCAGGTACGGCATCCGCGTGGGGTACCACAACCACGATCACGAGATCTCCAGCACCATCGACGGCGTCACGGCGCTCGAGTTCTTCGCCGGCCGGCTCGCGCCCGAGGTCGTCCTCGAGGTCGACACGTACTGGGTCGCCGTCGGCGGCGCGGACCCGGTGTCCTTCCTGCCGAAGCTGGGCGACCGCGTGGTCGCGCTGCACATCAAGGACGGCCCCGGCACGCGCGAGACGAAGGACCAGGTCGCCGTCGGCCAGGGCTCGCTGCCGATCGAGCAGATCATCGCCGCGGCCCCTGAGGCGCTCCGCGTGATCGAGCTCGACGACTCGCGCGGCGACCGCTTCCAGGCCGTCGCCGACAGCTTCGCCTTCCTCACCTCGAAGGGCCTCGCGTGAGCGCCGGGCGCGTCGGAGTCGGCGTCATCGGCGCCGGTGTCATCAGCAACGAGTACCTCGGCAACCTCACTTCGTTCCCCGACCTCGACGTGCGGTTCGTCGCCGACATCGACCTCGAGCGCGCACAGGCGCAGGCCGAGAAGTACGGCGTCCCCGGGTCCGGGACGGTCGAGGAGCTGCTCGCCGACGACGCCATCGAGATCGTCGTCAACCTGACCATTCCGAAGGTGCATGTCGACGTCGCCCTGCAGGCGCTCGCCGCGGGCAAGAACGTCTGGAGCGAGAAGCCGTTCGCCCTCGACCGCGCGAGCGGACTTGAACTGCTTGAGGCGGGCCACGCCAAGGGCCTCCGGGTCGCGACCGCGCCCGACACGTTCCTCGGTTCCGGCATCCAGTCCGCCCGGCGCCTGATCGAGCACGGCGACATCGGAGCGCCGCTCACCGCGCTCACGCTCATGCAGAGCCCGGGGCCGGAGTCGTGGCACCCGAACCCCGACTTCCTGTTCCAGGAGGGCGCGGGGCCGCTGTTCGACATCGGTCCCTACTACCTGACCGCGCTGGTGCAGCTCTTCGGACCGGTCGCACGGGTCAGCGCCGTCGCGTCGAAGGCGCGGGAGAGCCGGATCATCGGATCGGGTCCGCGCGCCGGCGAGGAGTTCGCCGTCACCGTCCCGACGCACGTCAGCGCCCTGTACGAGTTCGAGAGCGGGCAGACGGCGCAGGCCGTGTTCAGCTTCGATTCGAAGCTCGGCCGCACCCAGTTCGAGGTCGCGGGGATCGACGGCACGGTCGTCGTTCCCGACCCGAACACCTTCGAGGGCGAGCTGCTGGTGCACGACGCCGACGGCGTGAACACGGTCCCGTCGACCGGAACCACCGCCACGCGTGGCATCGGTGTGGTGGAGCTCGCCCGGGCCATCCGGGCCGGCGTGCCCGAGCGGGCATCCGGCGAGCAGGCGTACCACGTGCTCGACATCATGGTGTCGACCATCGAGGCGGGGGAGTCGCGGACGCCGGTCGAGGTGGAGAGCACCGTCGAGGTCGCGCCCGCCCTGCCGGAGGACTGGGACCCGCGCGCGGCGACCCTGGCGTGAGGCTGACGGTATGAGCGAGGGTACGGACGGGAACGAGCCGAGCGCCGTGGCGACGGCGGCGACGAACGGGGGGCTGACCCGCCGGGACGGCACCGCGTCGGGCGCGAACCTCCGCGTCGCGATCGTGGGCGGCGGCTTCATGGCGGAGGTGCACTCCCGCGCCGCCCGCGCCGCACGCGCCGACGTGGCGGGCATCGTCTCCTCCACGCCGGAGCGCTCGGTGGCGGCGGCGGAACGGCTCGGAATCGGCCGGGCGTACTCCTCGCTCGAGGAGGTGCTGTCCGACGACACCATCGACCTCGTGCACGTCACCACGCCCAACGCCCTGCATGCGGAGCAGGCCGCCGCCGTGCTCGCCGCGGGCAAGGACGTCGTGTGCGAGAAGCCGCTGGCGACGACCGTCGCCGACGCCGAAGGCCTCGTGGCCGCGGCGGAGGGACGCACGGCCACAGTGCCCTTCGTGTACCGCTTCCATCCGATGGTGCGTGAAGCGCGCTCGCGGTTCGCCTCCGGTGAGGCCGGCCGCGTGCTCAGCATCAACGCGTCCTACCTCCAGGACTGGCTGCTCGGCGAGAGCGATGACAACTGGCGGGTGGATGCGCACCAGGGCGGTCGCTCCCGGGCGTTCGCCGACATCGGGTCGCACCTCGTCGACCTCGTCGAGTTCGTCAGCGGCGACCGGGTCAGCCGGGTGTCCGCGACGAAGCGCACGGTGTTCGCCGAGCGGGCCTCGCACAGCGGGATCACCACGGAGGACGCGGTCGCCGTCGTGGTCGAGACGCACTCCGGCGCACTCGGCACCCTGCTGGTGTCGCAGGTCGCGCCGGGCCGTAAGAACCGGCTCTGGCTCGAGATCGCCGGAAGCGCCGAAAGCGTCGCCTTCGACCAGGAGCAGCCGGAGACGCTGTGGATCGGCCGCCGGAAGGGCAGCCTGATCGTGCCGCGCGACGCCGACCAGCTCAGCGAGGACGCGGCGCGCCTGTGCGTGGTCCCGTCCGGGCACCCGCAGGGATACCAGGACGCGTTCAACGCGTTCGTGGCGGACACGTACGCCGCCGTCGCGGGCGAGAGCCCCGACGGCCTCCCGCGCTTCGCCGACGGCCTGCGGGCCGTGCGGGTCACCGACGCGGTGATCGACTCGGCCGAGTCGGGCGCCTGGGTCGACATCGCACAGTAGACACGAGAACGACAACGAGGGGAACGAACCCATGACGGACGAGACACGCGAAGCCCCCGCGACGGAGTCGGGGCGGACGCACCCGGTCACCCTGTTCACCGGGCAGTGGGCCGACCTCACGCTGGAGGAGGTCGCGAAGTACGCCTCCGAGTGGGGCTACGACGGCCTCGAGATCGCCTGTTCGGGGGAGCACCTCGACGTCTGGCGCGCCGCGGAGGACGACGCCTACCTGCAGGAGCGCCTCGATCTGCTCGATCGGTACGGGCTGAAGGTCTGGGCGATCTCCAACCACCTCAAGGGCCAGGCCGTCTGCGACGACCCGATCGACTTCCGCCACCAGGCGATCGTCGGCTCCAAGGTGTGGGGCGACGGCGACCCCGAGGGCGTCCGCCGGCGCGCGGCCGAGGAGCTCAAGCTGACCGCCAAGGTCGCCCGCAAGCTGGGCGTGGACACGGTCGTCGGCTTCACCGGCTCCAGCATCTGGCCCTACGTCGCCCAGTTCCCGCCCGTCCCGGCCGAGGTCTTCGACCGCGGCTACCAGGACTTCGCCGACCGCTGGAACCCCATCCTCGACGTGTTCGACGGCGAGGGCGTGCGGTTCGCGCACGAAGTGCACCCGTCCGAGATCGCCTACGACTACTGGACGAGCGTGCGGACGCTGGAGGCGATCGACCACCGCGAGGCGTTCGGCTTCAACTGGGACCCCAGCCACATGATGTGGCAGGACATCGACCCCGTGGGCTTCATCGTCGACTTCCAGGACCGCATCTACCACGTGGACTGCAAGGACACGCGTCTGCGGCCGAAGAACGGCCGGGCCGGGGTGCTCGGTTCGCACCTCCCGTGGGGCGACCCGCGCCGCGGCTGGGACTTCGTCTCCACCGGGCACGGCGACGTGCCGTGGGAGGACGCGTTCCGGGCGCTCGAGTCCATCGGCTACACCGGTCCGATCTCCATCGAGTGGGAGGATGCCGGGATGGACCGCCTCCACGGCGCGAAGGAGGCGGTGGGCTACATCCGCTCCCTGCTGTGGAAGCAGCCGACAGCGTCGTTCGACGCGGCCTTCAGCAACCAGGACTGACGCGGCGGCGCGCCCGGCGATCGAGCAGCCAGGCGCGCACGCCCGCGACGATCGAGGCCAGGATGACCACCCCGGCGACCACGTAGGCGAGCGGGCGCACGCTCGGGTTCACGGCGGCGAAGTATCCGATCACGGTGATCAGCACGCCCCAGCTGAGTGCTCCGACGATGTTCGCGGTGAGGAAGCGCCAGTACCGCATCGCGCTGATGCCGGCGATCGGAGGGATGAAGACGCGTCCCCACGGGATGTACCGGCTGATGACCACCGACCACCAGCCGAAGAGCTCGTAGAAGCGCTCCGCCCGGCGCACGCCCGCTTGCACCCAGCGACCGCCCCGGCGGGTCAGGTACGGACGGCCGAACCGGCGGCCGAGCCAGAAGCCGACCTGGTCGCCGAGCACCGCGGCCACCCCGACGCCGATGGCGAGCACCCAGATGGACAGCTCCGGGTTCGTCCCGGTGAGGATGCCGGCGCCGAACAGCAGCGAGTCACCGGTGATGAACGGGATGAACACCCCGACGAACAGCGCCGTGCCGGCGAAGACCAGCCCCCAGACGGCCAGGTAGAACACCAACGGCCCCACATCGCCGAAGAAGTTCGCGAGGTCGTTGGCCATGCTCCGAGGGTACCGGGCGAGCCCGGACCCGAACCGGGAGCGGGTGACGATGGCGGCGCTCAGCCGAAGGCGACCTCCGCCGCGTCCACCACCTCGGCGGTCCGGCCGGGAGCGCGGTGGTTCGACCAGTACAGATTCGTGTGGGCGATCACCAGTTCGGGAGGCGGCGCACCCCAGGGCGAGAGGTCCTCGGTCGTGTGCGCGTCGCCCACCAGGGTGACGTCGTAGCCGCGGACGACCGCGCCGTGGATCGTCCCGCGGATGCACTCGTCGGTCTGCGAGCCCGTCACGACGATCCGTCCGACGCCCGCATCCGCCAGCACCGCCTCCAGGGCCGTGTCCTCGAACGCGTCCGCGTACTGCTTGGGCACGAGCGGCTCGTCGTCGGCGCGACGCAGCTCCGGGACGTACTCCCAGGCCTCGCTGCCGTAGGGCACGTTCTCGTCCGAGTGCTGGATCCACACCACCGGCACGGACTCCTCGCGCGCCCGAGCCACCAGGCCGCGGATCCTCTCCACGACCTCGTCCCGCCGGTACGCCTCGCCGATCACCCCGTTCTGCACGTCGATCACCAGCAGCGCCGTCGCGTTCCGCCCGTCGAGAGTCGTCATCGTGCCCCCTTCTGTGGGCAGGATGCTACTCCGCGCGGCATCCCGGGCACAGGCTAGGCTCGCCCCGTGACCAGCGCAGGCGAGACCATCACAGGCGAGGACTGGTACGGGCGCGACCTCGACGGCGTCGAGTTCACCGGGATGGTGTTCGACAACGTGGACATGACCGAGCTCCGGAGCACCGGCGCCACGTTCACCGAGTGCGTGTTCCGCACGGTTCGCTTCAATGTCAGCGAGCACGACGAGTCGGCGTTCGTGAACTGCCGGTTCGAGTCGTGCAACTTCTTCGACAGCACGTTCCGCCGGTGCAAGCTGACCGGGAGCACCTTCCACCACTGCGAGTTCCCGCTGTTGAAGGTGGAGGGCGGCAACTGGTCGTTCGTCAGCCTGCGCCGCGCGGAACTGCGCGGGGCGACCTTCGAGGGAGTCCGGCTGCGCGAGGCCGACCTCTCGGAGGCCCGCTGCCAGGAGGCGCGGTTCGAGGGATGCGACCTCAGCGCCGCGCTGATCACCGGCGCCGACCTGACCGCCGCCAGCATCGCGGGAAGCGATGTGACCGGCGTCGACCCGTCGGACGTCGTGCTGCGCGGGACCGTCATCGACGAACGCCAGGCCGTCGTGCTCGCCGAGGCGCTCGGGATGGTGGTCGTCCCCCTCGGCTGAGCCGGTGGCTCAGGCCACCTCGTCGACCCGCCCGTGCTTGATGTGCAGCCGGCGCTGAGCCCGCTTGGCCACGGCAGAGTCGTGCGTGACGATCACCACGGTCAGGCCGCGATCGCGCCACAGCCCCTCCAGCAGGTCCATGATCTCGTCGCGGGTCTCCTCGTCCAGGTTGCCGGTGGGCTCGTCGGCGAGGAGCACCTCCGGGTTCTTGACCAGGGCGCGCGCGATGGCGACGCGCTGCTGCTGGCCGCCGGACAGCTCCGACGGCAGGTGGTTGCCGCGGTCCGCGAGCCCGACCGAGGCCAGCGCCTCCGCCGCGCGGCGTTTGCGCTCGGCGCCGCTCACCTTCAGCGGCGCGAGCGCCGTCTCCACGTTCTCCTGCGCGGTCAGGGTGGGGATCAGGTTGAAGCCCTGGAAGACGAAGCCGATCTCCTTGGCCCGGATCTTCGCCAGCCTGCCGTCCCGCTGCTTCGAGAGGCTGTCGGCGCCGAGCTGCACGGAGCCGGCGGTGGGCCGGTCGAGCGCTCCCAGCATCTGCAGCAGCGTCGACTTGCCGCCGCCGGTCGGGCCCTGGATGGCGACGAGCTGGCCGTCCGGGATCTCCAGGCTCACGTCGTCGAGGGCGACGACCTGACGCTTGGACTGGCTGTACTTCTTCGTGACGTCGGTGAGGGTGTACATCGTGACTCCTTGGGGGTCGAAGGGGCGGTCAGGCGACCGAGCGCAGGGCGGCGGCGGGGCGGAGGCGGGAGGCACGCCAGCCGCCGATCGCGCCGGCGAGCAGGCCGCCGAGCACGGCGAGGGCGACCGCTCCGACGATGACCCAGAGGGTCACGGGTGCGTGGAGGGCGATGTTCGCGGAGGTGGTGGCCGCCTCGCGCGCCGCTCCGAAGGCGCCGCCGAAGCCGCGTTCCGCTGCTCCGCCCGTCCCGGTCCCGCCCGTCCCGGCCCCGCCCGCGCCGCCGAATCCGGTGCGCGCCGCGTTCGTGGTGCCGCGGGCGACGCTGCCGGTGAGGGTGGGCGAGATGACGTTGACGATGAGCACGCCGAGGAGGCCGATGGCCACGCCGATCACCCCGCCGATGACGCCCTGCACCACGGACTCGCCGGCCACCTGGCCGACGATGCGGCCGTTGGACCACCCGATCGCCTTCAGCGTGCCGAACTCGCGGGTGCGCCGGGTGACGCCCGAGATGGTGAACAGGATGGCGATCAGGAACGCCGCCGCGAGCACGATGACGGAGAGCCAGGTTCCGAGGTTCGCGATGAGCTCCCCGGCGCTGCCGAGCGAGCCGGAGACCGTGGACGCGAGGTCGGCCTGGGTGCTCACGGTCGCGCCGGAGACCGCCTTGCTGATGTCGGTCTTGATCTGGTCGATGTCGCCCGAGGATGCCGCCTTCACGTAGACGGACGAGATCTTGCCGGTCTGCCCGGAGAGGGTCTGGGCGACATCCAGCGGGATGTAGGCGTTGGCCGCGGTGGTGGCGTCGGAGCCCGTGGCCGCGACGATCCCGATCACGGAGAAGTCCGTCCCGCCGATCGTGACGGTGTCGCCGACGGCTTTGCTCGCCGTCTTGGCGTAGCTCGCGTCGAGCACCACCACATCCTTGCCCGCGTCGGCCGCGGTGAAGCTGCGCCCGCCGGTCAGCGTGACCGAGGCGAGCGGTCCGACGGACTTGCCGGCCGGGTCCAGCCCGAGCACGGAGAACGAGTCGACGGTGAACGAGCTGCCGCCGGCGCCGTCCGAGCCTCCCGTGGGCGGCGCGGTGGGGGCGGCCGCCTGGCCGCTCTCCCGCTCCTGCCGCAGCTGCTGGAAGTTCGGCAGCGTGCCGCTGAAGCTCGTGTTCGTCAGCGACAGCACCGACGCCGCGGACGCCACGTTCTTGACGCCCTTCACCGTGGTCAGGGTGGATGCGTCCATGACGGTCGCGCCGCGCGTCGTCTGCAGCCGCGAGGTGTTGACCTGCCGGGCCGTGCCCGTGTCGGTCCCCGCCTGCGCGCCGAAGTCGAATCGCGGTCCGCCGCCCTGGCCCTGCTCGGCGGTGGCGTTCTGCGTGGTGGCCGGCTGGCTGACCGTGATGTCCGTGCCGACGCCGTAGACGGACTGCAGCACGCTCTCCTGCGCCTGCCGGACGCCGGCAGACACGGCGTTGACGATGATGACCAGGGCGATCGCGAGGGCCATCCCGATCGCGATGATGATCGTCTGTTTGCGGCGGTTGAGCAGCTCGCGCCGCAGGTAGGTCCCGAACATTGGCTTCCAAACTGTGCTGTCGGATGAACTTCTTGCGGGAGGTTAAGGACCGGCGTTTTCGGCGCGCTATGGCGAAGCTATGCATCCGCCGAGTGCCGATCTTCCTGTGCGATGTCACATCCTCCGGCGCTCCTGTGTCCTATGGCTGAAGGCACATGAGAAGGAGGAATCCCATGCAGCAGCAGGCCCAGGTCGTGGTTATCGGAGGCGGGTACGCGGGTGTCGCCGCGGCCAACCGGCTCAGCGGGCACCCCGGCGTGTCCGTGACCCTGGTGAACTCACGACCGGTGTTCGTCGAGCGCATCCGGCTCCACCAGCTGGCGGCGGGCACCGACGACGCCCTCGTGGACTTCGGAAAGGTTCTGGCGCCTTCGGTCCGCCTCGTCGTCGACGTCGTCGAGCGCATCGACGCACCGGCCCGGCGGCTGGAGCTCGCCTCCGGGGACCGGCTCGGCTACGACCACCTCGTCTACGCCGCGGGCAGTGTCCGTGCGCCGGCCGGCGTTCCGGGCGCCGCCGAGCACGCTCTCCCGATCGCGCAGCTCGGCGACGCGGACCGGCTGCGGGAGGAGCTCGCCGCGCTCGCCCCCACGGCCCCCATCGCCGTCGTGGGCGGCGGTCCGCTCGGCATCGAGGTCGCCTCGGAGCTCGCCGAGCAGGGCCGCTCCGTCACGCTGTACTGCGGCGGACCCCTCGGACCGTCGCTGCACCCGCGGGGCCGGCGATCGGTCGCCCGGCGCCTGGACGCACTGGGCGTCGCCGTCGTGAACGGCCCCGCGTCGCGGGTGGCGGCGGTCGAGCGGGATGCGGTCGTCCTGGCGGACGGCAGCACACGCTCCAGCGCGCTCACCATCTGGGCTGCCGGTTTCGTGGCACCCGACCTCGCCCGGCTCAGCGGGCTCACCACCGATGCCGCCGGCCGCCTCCTCATCGACGAGACGCTGACCAGCGTCGACGACGACCGCATCGTCGCGGCGGGCGACTCCGCCGCACCGTCCGGGCTCCCGCTGCGGATGAGCTGCCAGGCCGCCGAACCGCTCGGCGGCCACGCGGCCGACACGGTGCTCCGCCGGGTCGACGGGCGGCAGCCCGAGCCGTTCGTGATGGCGTTCGTCGGACTCTGCATCAGCCTCGGCCGCCGTCACGGGATCTTCCAGTTCGAGCACAGGAACGACACGGCGACCCGGGCGCACATCGGCGGGCGCGCCGGCGCGGCGGTCAAGGAGCTGGTGTGCCGCGGAACCGTGCAGCAGCTCGTCCTCGAGGCACGGCATCCGGGAGCGACCCGGCTCCCCGCCGCCTTCGGCGATCGGGAGCGCCGCCGTATGCTCGCTGTGGACGCGTCGGACGCCGTCGGCGCAGGCGCGGATCGCGGACGGGAGGGTGCATGAGCTCGCATCGGTCGGACACGGCGACATCGCTGTTCGTGGCGCACCGGAACCTCCTCTTCACGGTCGCGTACGAGATGCTCGGCTCGGCGGCGGACGCGGAGGACGTGCTGCAGGAGACCTGGCTCCGGTGGAGCGCCGTCGACCAGGCGGAGGTGCGGGAGCCCCGGGCCTATCTCGTGCGGATCGCGACGCGGCTCGCACTGAACCGCCTGCGGAGCGCCCAGCGGCGACGCGAGGCGTACGTGGGTCCGTGGCTGCCGGAACCGCTGCTCACGTCGCCCGATGTCGCGGACGACGCCGAGCTCGCGGAGAGCGTCTCGATGGCGCTCATGGTGGTGCTGGAGACGCTCGGCCCGACCGAGCGCGCGGTGTTCGTGATGCGCGAGATCTTCGGCTTCGAGTTCGACGAGATCGCGGCGACGGTGGAGAAGTCGCCCGCGACCGTCCGGCAGATCGCCCACCGTGCGCGGCAGCACGTGGAGGCGCGACGCCCGCGCGTCAGCGTCACGGCGGATGAGGCGCGGGCGGCGCTGGACGCCTTCCGCGTCGCCGTCGAGACCGGCGATGTGCAGGCGATCCTCGACGTGCTCGCCCCCGACGTGGTGCTGATCAGCGACGGCGGCGGCCTCAAGCAGGCCGCGCTCCGGCCGGTCATCGGCGCCGACAAGGTGACGCGCTTCATCGCCGGCGGGATCCGCAAGGCTCCGGACTTCGCGATCGAGCCGGCGGTCGTCAACGGCAACCCGGCTCTGGCCCTCCACGTGTCGGGCGAGTTCGACGGGGTGCTGACGGCGCGGGTCCAGGACGGGCGGATCATCGAGCTCTACATCGTCCGCAACCCGCAGAAGCTCTCGTGGCTGGGGGAGGAGCTGCCGCTGTCCCTTCGCTGAGCTCCGGCCGGGGCGCGCTCAGACAGTTCATAGGTTGTGCAAAGACTGCATCCATCGCCCTCCTCATAATGAGAAAGGTGACCATGAACACTCGCGCCGCCTCCGGCCCCTCCAGCCAGTCCCGTAGCCTGCTGCGCCGTGCGGACGGCAGCGCCATCCGGGTCCTCGTCGTCGACGACGAGCCGACCCTCACCGATCTGCTCGCCATGGCCCTCCACTACGAGGACTGGGAGGTGAAGACCGCCTCCACCGGACAGCAGGCGCTTCAGCTCTCGCGCGAATTCAAGCCGGACGTCGTGGTCCTCGACATCATGCTCCCCGACATCGACGGGATGCAGGTGCTCTCCCGGATGCGCGCGGACGGCAACGAGGCGCCGGTGCTCTTCCTCACCGCGAAGGACTCCCTCGACGACCGGATCGCCGGTCTCACCGCGGGCGGGGACGACTACGTCACCAAGCCGTTCAGCCTGGAGGAGCTGGTCGCCCGCCTGCGCGGGCTGCTGCGCCGCTCCCGGGCCGCGGTCGCCGACCACGAGGACCCGGTGCTGATCGTCGGCGACCTGGTGCTCGACGAGGACAGCTACGAGGTGCACCGCGACGGTCAGCTCATCCAGCTCACCGCCACCGAGTTCGAGCTGCTCCGTTTCCTCATGCGCAACCCGCGCCGCGTGCTCAGCAAGGCGCAGATCCTCGACCGGGTCTGGAGCTACGACTTCGGCGGTTCGTCGAGCGTGGTGGAGCTCTACATCTCCTACCTCCGCAAGAAGATCGACGCGGGACGTGCCCCGATGATCCACACGGTCCGCGGCGCCGGCTACATGGTGAAGGCCGCGCAATGACCTCAGCCCGCGTCGCGGGCGCCCCGCGGGTCGCGGAACCGCACGGCGGCGCGACCCGCCGTTCTCCGCGCATCCGACCGTTCCGCTCGTGGACGCTGCGGAGCCGGGTCGTGCTCGTCGTCGTGGCGATGCTCGCCGTGCTCGGCACCGTGATCGGGACGGTCAGCGTCTTCGCGCTGCAGAACTACCTGATGCAGCGATTGGATGGGCAGCTCACCTCCGCGCTCGAGCGCGGACAGCACGCCGCCGACCGAATCAACGCGGGCGGTCCCACCGTGCCCGAGGCCGCCGGCGTCGTGCAGACGCCCGGACAGCCGACGGGAACGCTCGGGGCGGTGCGGAGTGCGGAGGGCGGCCTGCTGTTCCCGCCCGTCATCCTGGCAGACCGGCCGACCTCTCAGACGAACCAGCCGCTCGCTCCCAAGCCGGTCACCATCGACGGCCTCGCGCTGCTCAGCGTCCCCGCCGACCAGCATCCGCGGACGGTCGACCTCGGCGAGACCCTCGGCTCGTATCGCGTGGCCGCGGCGCAGCTGTCCAACGGCGACAGCGTGATCATCGGTCTCCCGCTCAGCGATGTGAACGCGACGGTCGCGCGGCTCGCCCTGGTGATCGCGCTGGTCACGCTGGCCGGACTCGTGTTCGCGTTCCTCATCGCCAACTTCGTGGTCCGGCTCGCCATGCGCCCGCTGGAGCGGGTCGCGGGCACGGCCGAGCAGGTCGCGTCGCTGCCGCTCGATCGCGGCGACGTCGCGCTCTCCGTCCGCGTGCCCGACGCCGACACCGACCAGCACACCGAAGTTGGAAAGGTCGGCTTCGCCCTCAACCGGATGCTCGGCCACATCGCCTCGGCGCTGACCGCGCGGCAGGCCAGCGAGCAGAAGGTGCGCCAGTTCGTCGCCGACGCGAGCCACGAGCTGCGCACGCCCCTCGCCTCGATCCGCGGATACGCGGAACTGACCAGGCGCGCTCCGCACGAACTCCCGCCCGATGTGACGCGATCGCTCGGCCGCATCGAGTCCGAGGCCACGCGCATGACCTCGCTCGTGGAGGACCTGCTCCTGCTCGCCCGGCTCGACGAGGGCCGCGAGCTCGACCGCGACCCGGTGGATGTGACCCTGCTGCTGGTGGATGCGCTGAGCGACGCGCACGCCGCCGGGCCCGACCACGAGTGGGTCCTCGATCTGCCCGAGGAGCCGGTCGAGGTGATCGGCGACGGGCCCCGGCTGCATCAGGTGCTGATGAACCTGCTGGCGAACGCGCGGGTCCACACCCCGGAGGGCACGACTGTGACGGCCGGCCTCCGCGCCGACACCGAAGCGGGAACCGCCGTCATCACGGTCGCCGATGACGGACCGGGCATCCCGGAAGCCCTGCAGACGACGCTCTTCGAGCGCTTCGCCCGCGGGGACGGCTCCCGCAACCGTGCCACCGGCTCGACGGGTCTGGGTCTGGCGATCGTGCAGGCCGTCGTTCAGGCGCACGGGGGAGAGGTGACCGTCGCGAGCGAACCGGGCCGTACCGTGTTCACCGTCACGCTGCCGCTCGCTCCGGTGCCCGTGGGCTGAGCCGATTTGCGTGCGGGGCCGGCCATCCCGTACTCTTGTCGGAGCCAAAGACCGCTGGTCGTCGTGCGTGCACGACCGAAGATCCACTCAGGTGGGCGCCCGCGCAGGTGTGTGAAGCAAGTTCCGCAGTCCTCTGCGTCGCCAGCTCCGTGCCCTTGCGCCGGAGCTTTTTTCTTTGCCCAGCGGCCTCTGGCGGGCACATCGCTCCCGCGATGTGCGACGAAGATGATTGAGGAGTAGGCCATGGCGAACAAGGAAGCCACGGTTGCCGAGCTCGAAGGACTGTTCGAGAGCTCGACCGCCGTTCTGCTGACCGAGTACCGCGGTCTCACTGTTGCTCAGCTCAAGACGCTGCGCAAGTCCATCAGTGAGCACGCGACCTACGCCGTGGTGAAGAACACGCTGACCAAGATCGCGGCCAACAACGCGGGCATTTCGTCGTTCGACGACGAGCTCGCGGGGCCGTCCGCGATCGCCTTCGTGCACGGTGACCCTGTCGCCGTCGCGAAGTCGCTGCGTGACTTCGCCAAGGCAAACCCTCTGCTGGTGGTCAAGGGCGGTTACTTCGACGGTAACGCCCTGACCGCAGAAGAGGTAGGCAAGCTCGCCGACCTCGAGTCCCGTGAGGTTCTGCTGGCCAAGCTGGCCGGCGCCTTCAAGGCCTCGCTGTTCGGAGCCGCATATCTGTTCAACGCACCGCTCTCGAAGGCCGTTCGCACGGTCGACGCGCTGCGTGAGAAGCAGGAGTCCGCTGCCTGAGTCCGCAAGGACCAGGCCAGCGGTGAGTAACCACACACACTAAGGAGAGAACAATGGCAAAGCTGTCGACTGACGAGCTGCTCGACGCGTTCAAGGAGCTCACGCTCATCGAGCTGAGCGAGTTCGTGAAGAAGTTCGAGGAGACCTTCGAGGTCACCGCCGCCGCCCCCGTCGCCGTGGCCGCCCCGGCCGCCGGTGGTGCGGGCGCCGCTGCCGAAGAGGTCGAGGAGAAGGACTCCTTCGACGTCGTCCTCGAGGCTGCCGGTGACAAGAAGATCCAGGTCATCAAGGAGGTGCGCGCCCTCACCAGCCTCGGCCTCGGTGAGGCGAAGGCCCTCGTCGACGGCGCACCGAGCACCGTGCTCGAGGGCGCCAACAAGGAGACCGCCGACAAGGCGAAGGCCCAGCTCGAAGAGGCTGGCGCCACCGTCACCCTCAAGTAATCAGCGCCCCATCGGGGCTCTTCTTACTGACGGCTGACCGTCGCTGCGTGACGCGGACTCCTCCTTTATAGAGAGTGTCCGCGTTGCGGAGGGCGTCGCCCCCGTAACGGGGCGACGCCCTCCGTGCGTTAAGCGGCGCACGGACGCGGATGCTCACCCATCCCCGCGTCCGATCGCGCCCGCCAGCGTGCATCGGTGTGCAAGGACGCACTACCGGAAGAAGAACCACGATGAATACCAGTTCGTGGCGTGCATACGCCTCGCGCCTGCGTGACTTCGGTCACGCGATGCTCCACGGTGAGGACCGCGACAGCGGTTGTCACCCGCCGGATCTGTGCCGCAGGACCCTGCTCTACGACAGGTACCTGCGGTAACACCTCTCTGAAGCGCCCTCGGCCACCGGCCGGGGGCGCTTCGTCGTCAATGACCCGCCAGGAAGCCCCGATCTGTCCGGCTGATCCTGCAGTCTCGGCGGTAGGCACGATGTGACTGTTAGGCGATCGCGAGTGTGCTGTTATAAGAATGCGGTCAGCTTCGGGGCATAGCGGCCACCCCAAACGGCTTGCGCTGTCGAATCCGTTACGGTCTTCCGGTGCGAGCCTTCTCGCCGAACAAGCAAGGGAAATGGAGTCGTCACACATGAATCGTCTCGGTAGAAAACCTGTCGGACATGGCGCACCGCAACACGTGGCTTGCACTATTGCGAGTTGGATGAATTCGGATGAGGAAACGGCGCCGACCACTCAGGCACTCTGAATTCCATATTAGGAGACTCTTGATCCACCATGATCTGGCATGTGAGTCGACTTTCAGGACGAAGGTCTTCACCGATGCCGAGGATCACATCAATTTCTGCCTCCGGAGTGCGAGGTAGGGAGTTTGGGTTTGACGTGGACGCGTGCAAGTGGCAGGTGCCACACGTCGCGAACCCTCCACAGCGGCCGAGAATGCCGGGAACGTTGGCGTCCCGAGCGAAAGCCATCACACTGTCCGACCGGTCGACGCTAACGACTACGCTTTCGTCGCCGGTTAGCCAGAACGTCAGTGTCGGTAGTAACCGAGAAGTACCATCAGGACTCCGCAACTGCTGCTCCTTCTTTTTTCGATGCGACGTAAGAGCCGACGATCAGCAGGCCGCCAATTGCCCCACCCACGACGACTGCAGCGGGTGCCCCGATCACCGACCCCATCACTCCAGCGCGAAAATTACCGAGCTGGGGGCCGGCCATCGCTACCATGCTCTGAATGCTTCCGACTCGACCCAGCGCGAAATCGGGCGCGCTCTTCTGGACGACCAGTTGCTGGATAGTCACCGACCAGGCGTCGAGTAGGCCCGTTGCAAGCAGGACGATCAAAGATGTGACGAGACCTGTGCTCGTTCCGAGGCAGACCACTGTCAAGCACCAAGCCGTAGCGAGTAAGACCACCGATCTCACCGGATGGCGCAGCCGCCCGATAAAACCGGAGAATAGAGTTCCTGCCAGTCCACCAATGCTCAGCGCCGCCAGTAGAGCGCCATAGGTCGCAGCGTTCCCGTGTAGAACTTCACCGTTCAGCGCCGGAAGCAGCGCCACCGGGAGGGCAAATACGGTCGCGAACAGGTCCGACAGCAACACTGTTCGGATGTCCGTTATGCGCCAGGTAACCTGTAGGCCTTTGCCGATTGCGGCCATGCCGATTCTCTCCTGGGACGCCGGGTCGATGTCAGGGAGGCTCAGAACAGACAAAAGGTAAGGCACGAGTGCTACCACGTGGAAAGCGATGACGATTCCTATTGGGCTTCGCGCCAGCAACAGGCCTCCGAGTATCGGGCCGATGATCTGACCGAGGTTCATGCTCACCATGTAGAGGCTCATCGCCGCCGGGATTGAGGACGCCTTCAGCAGATGCCTTATGTAGGGACGGCGTGTCGGAGAGGTCACGGCGCCGAACGCCGACTGGGCGAATACGAGGGCATAGAGCATTGCCAACGAGAAGTCACCCAAGCTGGTGATCACGAGCAGAAGCACACCCACAGCGATTTGCCCGCCCACGCCGATCATACCCAGCATGCGAGGCCGCCGCGTATCGGTCAGCACCCCGCCGACGAGCCCGAAGACAACAGTTGGTATTCCGATCGCCAACCCAAGGCCGCCCACCGCGAGCGGTGATTGCGTCTCCTCGTAGACGGTCCATGCTATTGCCATCTGCATCATCTGCGCAGACACGCCGACGAGCATTCCCGCCGACCACAACCTGGCGAAAGGCACGGACTCCCGAAGTGGTCGAGCGCTGATCAGGTATCTCATCCCGCAAGCGTAGGAGCGCGTGGATTGCAAGTGATCCGGTGTGAGGCGAAGCTGGACGGCTTCGGACCGCAAACGTCCGCCGGGAATCAGGCCGAGGGCGTGGTCAATTCCCTGGTAAAACCGCAAAACCCTTCGCCTTGGCGGCAAATGACAACATGTCATTCGTCAGGTATTCCACCATGACCAATAGCGGACATCAGTGTTTGCGGGCCGGTTGCCACTCATGGAAACCTTGCTCCGCACGACAATCCAGCCGCAAGAGAGGAGAAGCCAATGACCTACGACCACATCTGCTGACTCGACGCCGAGGGTGCGTCGCCCGACAGTCGCCGCACCCTCGGTTTTCCCATCCGTTCGAGAGCTGGAGAGCTTTGTGAATCCGCATTTCGCGCCATTGTCCCCTGAATACCTGCGTGACCCGTGGGCCGTTTTCCGAAGGTTGCGAGACGACGACCCATGCCATTGGAGTGCGGAGGCTAAGTCATGGGTCGTATCGCGATACGACGACTGCAAATGGGTTCTCCGAGAGAGTGACCTTTTCGCGCGCGATCCTTCTCGCGTCGGAATGAATGTGGACTCTGCGAGAAGCAGTATCCAGACAGAGGACCCGCCGTCGCAGCTCATTCTGAGGCGTCGCATGATGAAGGCTCTCCACGCGCAGGACATGTCGGCCGTCGCAGAATCAGCATTTCGCGAACTCACCGGGCGCATCGACTCGACGCCGTCTGGGACCACGTTCGATCTGATCGATGCGGCGCTCGCGCCGGCAGCAATGCGACTCGTCACGGAGGCGCTCGGCGTAGCTGGCTTCGATCCTTCTTACTACCTAAGAATCTCGGAACGACTGACGAAGGCGATGGATTCGGGAATTGACCCTGCTCGCCTCGGGCCGGGCATGGCCGCAGGTGCGGAACTTCGCGGTGCAGTCCGTGAGTGGTTCGGTACTCCCAGCCGCATGGGCATGATGAGCACACTTGCCGACGATGTGGTTCTACAGGCGGAGTTGGCGCGTAAAGGCGAGGGCTACCTCAGAAACACCGTCGGGGGCATCTTCAATGCGGCATTCGGTACGTCGCTTGCAGTCGCTGCTGCACTTGTCGAGCTGACTCTTGCGAGGCCTGGTGCGGTCGAAGCGGCAGCCGCGGCCCCCGATCCAGTCGTTGCCGCTAACGAACTGCTTCGCTACCTCAGCCCAGCGCAGGGAACTTCTCGAATAGCAGTGGAGGACGTTGAAGTCGCAGGCGCTTCGGTGCGGCGCGGAGACTCCATCATCACGCTCATCGCATCGGCAAATCGTGACGAGCGCCATTTCCGGAACCCCGACGAGCTGGAGTTCGATCGATCTCCCAATGCACACCTCGCCTTCGCGTGGGGCCCGCATGTTTGCCTCGGGGCCCAGTTGGCGACTCACTGGGTCGTTCGGCTCGTGCGTGACCACGAGTTTTGGCTTGACCGTCTATTGGTTGATGAGATCGTGCCTTTAGATTCCGCAACGTTGCGCTCGAACACAATGATTTCGGTTAGGAAGAAGTAATTGGTCAGCACATACAACGAATGGGATCCGCTCGAGGAAGTCATCGTCGGATCCGCGAAGAACTACGTCTCGCACGACCGTGAACTTTCGTTCGACGTCTTCTTCCATGAGAATCTGTTCCGCTCCGACTGGGCATACCCTCGTCTCCAGCAAGCAACTGGAAAGCCCATCGACCAACGTGCTTGGCAAATTGCGTCCCGCTACACCGAAGAACTTGCGGAAGACGTGGAGCAGCTAGCACAGACGATCTCGTCCTTCGGTGTAAGAGTCCACAGGCCGATTGAATTGCCCGCAGATCCGGAACCGATCGCTGGTTTTGGGTGGCAAGCGCCGCCTATTCCAGCGCTCAATCTACGAGACAACACCTTGATTGTCGGTAGCGAGATAATCGAGACTCCGCCCGCGATTCGTAGCCGTTATCTAGAGACGCGTCTACTCGCCAAGCTCTACGCAGAGTTCTTCGAGGAGGGTGCGACGTGGACCACAATGCCTCGCCCGGTCCTTACCGACATGTCATTCGACCTTTCGTATGCGCGCGACACTGAAACCAGTCTCGGGGGCCCGACCGAAGTGATAGAAGAACCCCACGCTGGGCCGTACGACGTGGGCGTTGAGATGATCCTCGATGGCGCTCAGGCGCTTCGGCTGGGTAGGGACATCATTGTCAACGTCGCCAATGAGAACCATCGCAAGGGGTATGAGTGGCTGAGACGCCATTTAGAACCGAAGCATCGCGTGCACATGGTTTACCGCATGAGCGACAACCACATCGACAGTATGATTCTCGCTCTCAGACCGGGGGTTTTCCTGGCGCGTCACGATGGCATCCGGGATCTCATGCCTGAACGCTTCAAAAACTGGAAATATATCGTTCCTCCGCCCCCAGACGCGGCGAGCTTTCCCTGCTATGACGACGGAGATCTCGTGCTGACAAGTCCTTACATCGACCTCAATGTTCTGTCGCTTAGCCCAGATCATGTTCTCGTGAACCAAGATTGCATCGGCCTTATTAGGACGCTCGAGGGCGAAGGCTTCGGAGTGACTCCCGTCCAGCATCGTCATCGCCGGCTCTTCGGAGGCGGGTTCCACTGCTTCACTCTCGACACCGTTCGTCGCGGTGGCTTGGTGGACTACACAGAGTGAGTTACTCGTGAAGCTACTAGTACTGAACGACGAAGACCGTTGGATGATGCGAAAGCGCGATATCCGGGCATGGTCGTTTCACGGTCTGTGGTTTGCGCAAGCCGGAGATTTCGTGGTCAGCGTTGACGAGATTCCGCAGGAATTCGTGCGACACGTCGCGAGAATCAAGCGGTTCAACCCGGCTTCCTTGCAACTGTTTGTTTTGCCCGAGGGCGAATATGGGCGATTGGAGTTCGACGGACGTGTTCTCACGGACCCCGAGCTCGTGTCCTCGATCTGCGCTCGTCCAGGATTTTCGCACCTCGATCGGATCGAAGCCCTGTGGCCAACTCCAAGCGTCGGCCATCTTGCGTCGGCTCTCGGGCTGTCGGATCTTCTTCCGGGGTGCAACTTCATCAGTTCATGCGGATACGAGTTAGTGAACAGCAAGGCGGCGTTCCGCGCTATCGCGAGTGCGGCCGGCGTGGGCCTACCCGCCGGCTACGTGGCTCGAAGCATGGGCGAGGCGATTGACTACACCCTTCGGTTGTTCGCAGAGCATCCCGCAATCGTGGCGAAGCGAGATCATGGCGGGGCCGGTGGTGGGAATCACCTGCTGTACTCGCCGTCGTGGACCGGCGATGCGACCGTTTCAGGCGCCGCACGAGCAACTGGACTGCGCGACCGGTCTCATTGTGCTGTCGCAGAGTTCTGGCAGGAGCAGTGGGAATGGATGTCGAACTCGGGATCCGCGCCAGTCGTCATCGAGGCGCACATCTCGGGGTGGGACACGTTCTACGCCGAATTCACCATCGGCGCGACAGAGGTCTCCTCCCCGGAGGTGGGTCAAATGGTGTTCAGCGACCGAAGGCTTGCGCTAGAGCTGCACCCAAGCGAGCCGCCGAGGGGTGGTGGTGTCCAGCTTCGCGAAGGAGGGAAGATCCTGGCAACGAGGTATCAAGCGATCGGCTACCGTGGACGGTTCAGCGCGGATGCCATTGTGTCGCCCGACGGCCGAGTTCTTTTCACGGAAGCGAATTCGCGGTACACGGGGTCCACGCACCTATACGAAGTTATGCCACGGCTACCTGCGTCGAAAGCCACCAGCAGGAGTCGCGTGGTGATGCAGGGGCAGACGGCATGTGCCAGTCTGTCCGACACTCTGTCGAGATGGGAAGATCAGGGGATTTCTTACTCGCATTCGAGCGGCACGGGGGCTGTAGCCCTTACGCCACAGTTCGGATTGGATGGCCCGATCATCTTCAACGTGATTGGTGCGACACGAGCTGATGCCGAATCCCTCCTGAACGCTGTCGTCGCTTGCTAGGGCAGATGGAGAAAGAGGATGTGGGCACATGACAACAGAGCTCGTTCGAGTTGCGACGCTACTGAGAAGCTTCGCGCTCAACCAGATCATCGCCAGCGCCGCGCGAGTCGACCTCTTTGGCAAGGTGCAGGGCGGGTGCTCCTCGTTCGAAGGCTTAGCTGAGGAGACCGGATTACCCGAACGATCTGTGCGAATGCTCGCAGCTGTGCTTGGTGAACTCGATCTGCTCGCTGTGGAAGGCGAATCAGTCAACCCAACGGCGAGTACATCCTTGTTGGGCAAGGACGAGGGAAGGCTGTACGGTCAGGCCCTCCTGTGCGCAGACGAGTACTACAAAGCCTGGGCGAGCCTTGACCAGACCTTACGAACGGGGCGCTCTGCGTTTGAAGCGATCTATGGCAAAGACTTCTGGTCGTATCTAGACCAGGACGCAGAAGCGTTGGAGAACTTTTCGCGAACAATGAGCGCGGGCGCCAGCCAAGCTGCTGACCGCATCATCGACGCTTATCCCTTCGACGACCACACCATAGTCGTCGACATCGGGGCTGGGGACGGAACTTTCGTCGAGCGACTGTTGGAGCGAGCGAGCCGTCTATCGGTGGTGGCACTGGACCTTCCGCAGCAGGCCGCACTGGCTGAGAAGCGACTGGCTTCGTGGTGCGTCGCGGGCCGGGCGCATGTGCATGCCGCCGACATTTTCGCTGACGCTGCACCGTTGGGAGATCTTTACCTGCTGAAGGGCGTCCTTCACAATTGGCGCGATGAAGAGGCCATACGCCTGCTGGAGCGTGTGAGAACGGCGGCCCCTCAAGCTCGCGTCCTGGTTGCCGAAAGGGTGGTGGAAGGCGACACGGCGCTTACGATGCGCACGGCGATGAACAGCTTGACCATGTCGCTACTGCATGGGGCAAGTGAGCGTTCGGACGCACAATACCTCACCCTTCTAAAGCACGCCGGCTACCGCGCACGGAGGTACGGTGTGACCGAGGATGGGATCGCGTTGTTCATCGGGGATAATTCGGACGCAGAATCGTCGATGGTTCTCGAAGTCTGAGATGCCTGGCCGCGCCCGGGGTTGGGCTTTGCGGGCGTCGACCATATCCGGATCCCGGGTGCCGTCGGGCGCGCGTACCGGGCGGGCGACAACCTCGCGGGTGCCGCGGCGACGCGCGGCCGCCTCGGCTGGTCCGATTTCGTCCGGGAGCTTGTGGACGCTCCGAACGGCGGCAGTCTCACGCCCTACGATGATTCGCGTGACCGAGCCCGCTGATGTGACGGAGACGCGAGTCGCGTACGACACCGTCGCCGAGGACTACGCCGAGCTGCTGCGCGATCAGTTGGCGGGTAGTCCGTTCGACCGGGCGATGCTCGGGGTGTTCGCGGAGGAGGTCCGGGCGCTCGGCGGCGGCCTCGTCGGGGACCTGGGCTGCGGTCCCGGACGGATCGCCGGGCACCTCGCCGGGCTCGGGCTGGAGGTCGTGGGGGTCGACCTCTCGCCGGCGATGGTCGCGGTCGCGCGGCGGGAGCATCCCGGTCTGCGCTTCGAGGTCGGGTCGATGGGGGCGCTGCCGTTCGCGGACGGATCCCTCGCGGGGGCGCTGGCCTGGTACTCCGTCATCCACACCCCCGAGGAGCGACAGCCGGAGCTCTACGGCGAGCTCGCCCGGGCGGTGCGGCCGGGCGGGCTGCTGCTGCTCGCGTTCCAGGTGGGGGAGGACGTCGTGCACCTGACGCACGCGTACGGTCACGACATCGACCTGCGCACCCGCCGGCAGGACCCGGAGCGGGTGCGGCAGCGGCTGCAGGATGCGGGGTTCGAGACGGTCGCGGAGCTGGTCCGCGAGCCCGTCGCGCCGGAGAAGTCGCCGCAGGGGTACGTGCTCGCCCGCCGCATCCGCTAGCCCGTGCTCTGGCGGCGGCCGCCGCTTGATAAACATAGGCAAGCTATATATAATTGTTCTCATGCCCGAGACCCCCGAACTCCACCAGATCCTCGGCGACCTCGTGGTCGCCGCGCACCGTCTCACCCGGCTCGCCGCCCGCGTCACCGGCAGCACCGAGTCGCCCGCCACCTGGCGCACGCTCAGCGTCCTCCAGACCAGCGGCCCCATGCGCCTCGGTGAGCTCGCCACGCAGAGCCGGGTCTCGCAGCCGACGATGACCAAGATCGTCCGCAACCTCGTCGACGCGGAGTGGGTCAAGCGCATCGCCGACACCGACGACGCGCGCGCCTGGCAGATCGCCGTGACCGACAAGGGGGCGCAGGCGCTGCAGGAGTGGCGCGACGAGCTGTCCGCCGCCCTCGTGCCGATGTTCTCCGACCTCAGCGACGACGAGCTCGCGGCCATGCGGTCCACCGTGCAGATCATCGGGTCGCGCGTCGACCTCTCGAACGCCGCCTCGGCCGCCCTGGCCGGCAGCCGCTGACCGGCACGAGCCTTCTTCCACCACCACACGACCCCAAGGAGTCGACACACCTCCATGTCGCATGAACGCCCCACCAGCATCCTGAAACAGCCCACCGCCGTCTGGGCCGTGGCCTTCGCCTCCGTCATCGCCTTCATGGGCATCGGTCTCGTCGACCCGATCCTGCCGGCGATCGCGAAGAGCCTGCAGGCGACGCCGACCGAGACGGAGATGCTCTTCACGAGCTACCTGCTGATCACGGGCATCGCGATGTTCTTCAGCAGCTGGATCTCCAGCCGCATCGGCGCCAAGAAGACGCTGCTGATCGGCCTGGCGCTGATCGTGGTCTTCGCGCTCGCCGCCGGGCTCTCGCAGAACGTCGAGTCGATCATCGGGTTCCGCGCCGGATGGGGCCTCGGCAACGCGCTCTTCATCTCCACCGCGCTCGCGACCATCGTCGGCGCCGCCTCCGGCGGAACCAGCTCGGCGATCATCCTCTACGAGGCGGCCCTGGGACTGGGCATCGCGATCGGCCCTCTGCTCGGCGGCCTGCTCGGCAGCTGGAGCTGGCGCGGTCCGTTCTTCGGAACGGCCACGCTGATGGCGATCGGCTTCATCGCCATCGTCTCGCTGCTCAAGAAGAACACCGAGAAGCCGGAGCCGACCCGCCTGTCCGCGCCGTTCCGTGCGCTCGGACGACCTGCGCTCGGGTTCCTCGCCGCGGCCGCCCTGTTCTACAACATCGGCTTCTTCGTGCTGTTGGCCTACACGCCGTTCGCGCTCGTGCCGCTGGGCGTCGAGGACGCCATCTCGCTCGGCCTGATCTTCTTCGGCTGGGGCGTCGCCCTCGCGATCACCTCCGTGTGGGTCGCACCGCTGCTCACCGCGCGCCTCCCGCGCACGCGGGTGCTGTGGCTGGTGATGCCGCTGCTCGCGCTCGACCTGCTCGCCGCCGGCCTGTTCGTGCGGTCGCTCGTCGCGCTGATCGTCTGCGTCGTCGTCGGCGGCCTGCTGCTCGGCATCCTGAACACGGTGCTCACCGAGTGCGTGATGGAGGCCACGGACCTGCCGCGGTCGGTCGCGTCGAGCGCGTACTCGGGCGTCCGCTTCCTCGGTGGGGCCATCGCGCCGCCCGCGGCGACCCTGCTCGCCGACACCGTGAGCCCGGCCATGCCGTTCTATGCCGGAGGGATCTCGGTGCTCGTCGCCGCCGCGCTGATCATGATCGGCCACAAGCACCTGAAGCGTGTGGATGCGCCCCACGAGTCGGTGCAGCAGGAGGCGGAGGTCCTCGCCCTCGCCGACGCCGACTGACGACGCCGACTGACGACGCCTGCTGGCCGGGAACGATCCCACAGAAACGCGAAGAGCCGCCCTGACCTAGCCAGGGCGGCTCTTCCCGTCATCCGGGCCCCGAAAGCCCGACGGGCGACCCCATTGATCGGTCGTGCCTACCCGAAAGGCGCGCTCGACTGGATGATCGCGCTTCCATTGTCTCAGACGGCAGCGCGACCGGTCGCCATCAGCGCGGCGGTGCGGTCGACGAACGGACCACCAGGCTCACCGGGGAGCGCACCGACGTCGCCCGCGGCTCCGCGCCCGCCAGCTCGTCGAGCAGGATGCGCGCGGCCGTCGCGCCCTGCTCGAACGGATCCTGCGCCATCGTGGTGAGGCCGAAGCCCGCCGCGTAGTCGTGGTCGTCGATCCCGATCACGGACAGGTCCTCCGGCACACGCAGGCCGCGGTCGCCGGCGGCGAGGATGGCGCCGAACGCCATCTCGTCGGAGCCCGCGAACACGGCGGTCGGCCGCGGGCCGGGCTGGTCCAGCAGCCGGTTCATCGCCGCGCGGCTCTCCGGCAGCGAGAACCCGCCCGGGATGACCCACTCCGGCCGCACCGGCAGGCCCGCGTCGCGCATCGCATCCTTGAAGCCGTGCAGGCGCCCGATCGGCACCTGACTGTTGAGGCCCTCCTCGTCCTCGCCGCCGAGATGCGCGATGTCGGTGTGACCGAGGGTGACCAGGTGCGAGGTGGCGGTGTACGCGGTCGACGTCTCGTCGATGCCGACGCTGCGCAGTCCCTTCACCGGGCCGCCGACCACGATGGTGGGGTGACCGAGCGTCGAGAGCTGCTCGCGCTCCTCGGTGGTGAAGTCGAGGCACAGCGCGAGGAGCGCGTCCGTGCGCTTGCGTAGGATGCTGCGGTGGAAGACCCGCTCCCGGTCGCCGCGGTGGCCGCCGAGGTTGAACAGGATCATGTCGTAGCTCGCCGACCGGAGCTCCGCATCCACCCCCTCCAGCACCTGCGTGTAGAACCACCGGCTCACCGAGGGGACCACCACGCCCATCGCGAGCGTGCGCCCGCTGGCGAGCCCGGACGCGCTCGACGACGCGACGTAGCCGAGCTCGTCCGCGGCGCGGCGGACGGCCGCGCGGGTCTTGTCCGACACGTTCGGCAGGCCGCGCAGCGCGCGGGAGACGGTGGCCGTCGAGACCCCGGTCGCGCGCGCGACCTCCTCGATACCCGGCATCGGCGTGCTCCGCTCAGCTGTCCTGCGTCTCGCGCAGCCGCGCCTCCTCGGCCTCCTGCCGCCGCGCCAGGATGCGACGGCGCAACTGCAGGAGGCCGATGAAGGCCAGCACGAGAACCAGCAGGGTCAGCGCCCACCCGAGCGCCGGCTCGCCGGTCAGCTCGCAGAAGACGGTGATCCCCAGGAACGCGACGGCGAAGAACCCGACGAAGCCGAGACCGACGTCGACCAGTTCCCGGGAGTCGCTGAACCGCATGAGATCAGCCCTTCACGCCACCGGCGGTCAGGCCCGCGACGATCCGGCGCTGGAAGATCAGCACCAGGATGATCAGCGGGACCGTGACGATCGTGCCGGCCGCCATGACGGCGGTGTACGGCTCCTGGTGCGGCTGGCTGCCGGTGAAGGAGGCGATGGCCACGGTGACGGGCTGGGTCGCGTCGCTGGAGAGCTGGCTGGAGATCAGGAACTCGTTCCACGACGAGATGAACGCCAGGATCGCCGTGGTGAACACGGCGGGGGCCGCCAGCGGCAGGATCACCTTGCGGAAGGCCTGCGCCTGCGTGCAGCCGTCGATCCGGGCGGCCTCCTCGAGGTCCCACGGCATCTCCCGGAAGAACGAGTTCAGCGTGTACACCGTCAGCGGCAGTGCGAACGAGATCTCCGGGATGATCAGCGCCTGGTAGGTGCCCATCCAGCCGATGTTGGTGAACAGCTGGAACAGCGGCGTGATCAGCGCGACGCCCGGGAACATCGAGGCAGCCAGGATGATACCGAGCACGACGCCCTTGAACTTGAAGTCCAGGCGGGCCAGCGCGTAGGAGGCGAAGATGCCGACCACCAGCGAGATGGCCGTGACGCAGACGCCGATGAACAGCGAGTTCAGCAGCGCGCCCGGCAGGTTGTTGCCGAGCTTCGTCGAGAGGGCCGTCACGTAGTTGTCGAGCGTCACGTGGGTGAACCACGGGGTGTTGTCGCTCGTGTAGCCGACCTCGCGGAACGAGGTCACGACCATCCAATAGAACGGCAGCAGGCACCAGATGACGATGACGATGGCCTGGATGCCCGTGCGGGCGCTCGCATTGCGGCGGCGTCGCTTCGAGCGGTTCTTGGTCTGGGTACGGGGGAGCGCGCCCGCCTCGGCGGTCGCTGCTGCCTGTCCGGCGACGGCGGTCATCACTTCGCCCCCTTCTGCTGAGTCTCCTGCGTTCGGACCACGTTCGTGCCGAGCAATCGGACGAAGATGAAGGCGACCAGGAAGATGATGATGAACGTGATGGTCGAGAGCGCCGCTGCGCTGTTGAAGCCCTGCCTGATCTGGTCCACGACCAGGATCGACAAGGTCGTGGTGGCATGGCCTGTTCCACCACCGCCTCCGGTCAGGATCTGCGGCAGGTCGTAGATGCGGAGCGCGTCGAGCACGCGGAACAGGATGGCGACCATCAGCGCGGGCTTCAGCAGCGGGAGCGTCACGCGCCAGAACCGCTGCAGGGTGCCGGCGCCGTCGACCTTCGCCGCCTCGTAGACGTCCTCGGGGATCACCTGCAGGCCGGCGAGGATGAGCAGCGCCATGAACGGCGTCGTCTTCCAGGTGTCGGCGATGATGACCGCGAACCGGGACGCCCACTCGTCGCTGGTCCAGAGGATGTGCGCGCCGATGACGGCGTTGGCGACACCCGCGACCGAGAAGATGAAGAACCACAGCTTGGCGGTGACGGCGGTCGGGATGGCCCACGGGATGAGGATCGCCGCGCGGACGAAGCCGCGGCCGCGGAACGCGCGGTTCATGATCAGCGCGAACCAGAGGCCCAGCAGGGTCTCGAGGACGACGGTCGTCACCGTGAAGAAGAACGTGACGAAGACGGCGCTCCAGAAGCTGGAGCCCAGGTTGCCGGGCGGGCAGCTGATGGTGGTGCCGTTCGGGCCCATGCACTGCTGGAACAGCCAGTGCGCGTAGTTCTGGAAGCCCGCGAAACCGCCCTGCACGAACAGGCCGGTCGCCGGGTCGAGGCCGGCGTCCTTCTGGAAGGACATGACGATGGCGCTGACCACCGGGTAGCCGATGACGATGGCGAGGAGGACCAGCGTGGGGATGATGAGGTAGAACGCCCAGCGGCTCTGCTGTTGGCGGTTCTTCTTCACACCGGCGCGGACCGGCGGTGTTCCGTTGCGACCGGCCTTCGCGGATGAGGGGGCGACGACGTTCGACGTTGACATGTGTGCCTCCGGAGGAGTCTCAAGTAGGTGTGGGGCCGGGCGG
>NZ_JBQENB010000002.1:357646-444820 GCF_052044215.1 Leifsonia sp. 22587 | reverse complement strand
GGGAGTGGTTCCCGCCGCCCGGCGACCGTTTCAGGCTTCGATCAGCCTGCGGTTGCGGTCTGGATCGCCGAGGACATGTCCTTCAGCGCCTGGTCGACCGTCTTGTCGCCCTTCAGGGCTGCGTACGCGTTGTCCTGGACGGCCTTGGTGATGGCCGGGTAGAACGGCGAGACGGGACGCGGCACCGCGTTCTCGATCGACGTCTTCAGGGTGGACAGGTACGGCAGCTGGCTGTTCAGCGCGGCGTCGTCGTACAGCGATGCGACCACCGGAGCGAGCGAGCCCTGGGTCACGAAGAACTTCTGGGTCTCTTCGCTCTGCAGGAACTTCAGGAACTCGAACGCGGTCGCCTTGTGCTTCGAGTACACGCTGATCGCCGCGTTGTGGCCGCCCAGGCTGGAGACGCCCGGCTTGTCCGCGGAGACGCCCGGAAGCGGCGCGATCCCGAAGGTGTCCTTGACCGTCGACGAGCCGTCGGTCTTGGCCAGGTTGTACACGTACGGCCAGTTGCGCAGGAACATCAGCTTGCCGGCCTCGAACGCCTGCCGGCCCTGCTCCTCCTGGTAGGTGATGGCCTCGGCCGGGATCTGCCCGTTCTTGAAGCCGTCCACCAGGCGGCCGAGGCCCTCCTTCGCCTCGCTGCTGTCGACGGTGACCTTCTTGCCGTCCTCACCGACGATCGTGCCGCCGTTGGTGTTGATCGCCTCTGCGACGTTCACGGTCAGGCCCTCGTACTGAGCGAACTGACCGGCGTAGCAGCCGATGCCCTTCGCCTTGGCGATGTCGCAGTCCTTGAGCATGTCGTCCCACGTCTTCGGCGGGGTCGGGACCAGGTCCTTGCGGTAGTACAGGATGCCGCCGTCCGAGGTCTGCGGCGCCGCGTACTGCGTGCCATTGTAGGTGCCCGACTTGACGGTCGGGGCCAGCAGGGACGAGTTGTCCATCTTGAACGTGCCGGTCAGCGGCTGGAGCCAGCCCTTGGCCGCGAACTCGCCGGTCCACACCACGTCGACGTCGACGACGTCGTAGTTGGGGTCCTTGGCCTGGAAGTGCTGCACGAGGTCGTCGTGCTGCTGGTCGGCCTGGTCGGTCTGCTCCTTGAACGTGACCTTCTCGTTCGGGTGAGCCTTGTTCCACTTCTCGATCAGCGGCCGGACGACGTTGGAGTTGTCCTTGCCCTGCACGTAGGTGATCGGGCCCTTGCTGTCGGTGTTAGCGCCGGCGTCGCCGCCGCCGCTTCCCGAACCGCCGCCACCGGTGCATCCGGCCAGTGTCAGACCCACCAGGGCCACACCGGCGATCACGGAGAGACGTGCTGCTTTCATTTCACTCCTCGTTGAGCTCTTGGTGCTGGGCGCGGGTGCGCCCGGCCTCACCGTACCCCGACCCTCCAGCGACATGCAAGCGTTTACGTCAAGCGCTTGCATCACGGTTCCGTCACGTCGGGCGGCCCCCGCAAGAGGGTTACGCTGAATCCATGAGCGGGATGCGCGGGATGGCGGGCGGCGGCGGACCGGGCGGCCGTCCCCGCCTCGGCGGCGGGGACGCCGACGCGCAGCGGGCGCTCAACGCCACCGCTCCGAAGATCCCGCACCTCTTCCGGCGCATCGTCGAACTGTTCGCGCCGCACCGGATGGCGATCGGCGTCACCATCGTCCTCGTGCTCGTCGGGGCCGCGCTGACCGTCATCCCGCCGCTGCTCACCGAGCGGGCTTTCGACCACGGGCTGTTCCCGCCCGGCGGCACGCCGAACCTCCCGGTGCTGGTCGAGATCGTCGTCCTCATGCTGATCGTCTACGTGGCGTCGGCGCTGCTCGGCGTCTGGCAGACGTACCTGACCGCGTCGGTCGGCAACAAGGTGATGGGTGCGCTGCGCGTCCGCCTGTTCTCGCACCTGCAGGCGATGGAGCTGAGCTTCTTCACGCGCACCAAGACGGGCATCATCCAGTCGCGCCTGCAGAACGACGTCGGCGGGGTGGCGAGCGTGCTCACCAACACGATGTCGAGCATCCTGGGCAACACCGTCACGGTGATCGCGGCGCTCGTGGCGATGCTGCTGCTGAACTGGCAGCTGACCATCGTGGCCGTCGTGCTGATGCCGATCCTGGTGATCGCGCAGCGCCGGGTCGGGCAGGTGCGCGCCCGCATCGCCACCAAGACGCAGGAGTCGCTGTCGGACATGACGGCGATCACGCAGGAGACGCTGAGCGTCTCCGGCATCCTGCTGTCGAAGAGCTTCAACCGCCAGGCGGCCGAGGTCGAGCGCTACTCCGACGAGAACCGCAACCAGATCCGGCTGCAGGTGTCGCAGGCGATGAGCGGCCAGTGGTTCTTCGCGATGGTCAACGTGTTCCTCTCCGCGATCCCGGCGATCGTCTACCTCGTGTCGGGCTGGCTCATCCTAGGCGGGGCGCCGGACATCACGGCGGGAACCATCGTCGCCTTCACCACGGTGCAGGCCCGGCTGCTCTTCCCCCTGCTCGCGCTGATGCGCGTCGCGCTCGACCTGCAGACCTCCGGGGCCTTGTTCGCGCGCATCTTCGAGTACCTCGACCTGAAGCCGGCCATCGCCGACCGCCCCGACGCCGCCCCGGTCGACCCGGCGCGCGACCTCGGGCGGATCGAGTTCGACCACGTCGTGTTCCGCTACCCGGACGCGCGCGAGGGCGAGCGCAACACGCTCGACGACGTCTCCTTCGTCATCCGGCCGGGCGAGTTCGCGGCGTTCGTCGGCCCGAGCGGCGCGGGCAAGACGACGGTCTCCTACCTGATCCCGCGGTTCTACGACGCCACGAGCGGCAGCATCCGCTTCGGCGACACGGACGTGCGCGACCTGCAGCAGGAGTCGCTGGTGTCGCATATCGGCGTCGTCAGCCAGGAGACCTACCTCTTCCACGCGACGATCGCCGAGAACCTCCGCTACGCGCGGCCGGACGCGACCGACGAGGAGCTGGAGCAGGCCGCCCGGCAGGCGAACATCCACGACACGATCGCCGGGTTCCCCGACGGCTACCGGACCATCGTCGGCGAGCGCGGCTACCGCCTCTCCGGCGGCGAGAAGCAGCGCATCGCGATCGCCCGGGTGCTGCTGAAGGACCCCGAGGTGCTCATCCTCGACGAGGCGACCAGCGCGCTCGACACGATCTCGGAGCGGGTCGTGCAGCAGGCGCTGGATGCGGCCTCCAGTGGGCGCACGACGATCGCGATCGCGCACCGGCTGTCCACGATCGTCTCCGCGGACGTCATCTTCGTCATCGACCACGGCCAGGTGGTCGAGCAGGGAACGCATCGCGAGCTGCTCGACCTCGGCGGCGTGTACTCGCGGCTCTACCGCGAGCAGACCGAGAGCAGCGTGCTCGAGGAGTAGCGACCCACCCGGGCGCCCCGGACGAGCGTCCATCCACCGGCGAGAGGAACCCCGTGCCCACGACCACCGAACTGCTGTCCGCCAACCTGCGCGAGGTCTTCGGCAACCGCGACGCCGCCTCACGCCGCGCCGCGATCGAGCGCGTGTACGCCGAGGACGTGGTGTTCACCGATCCGGAGGGCGCGGTCACCGGGTGGGATGCACTGGAGGCGAAGGCCGCGGGGCTGCTCGCGGGAGCGCCGGAGTCGTTCGCCTTCGCGGAGGACGGTCCCGTGTACCTCGGGCCGTCGAGCGGTGCGCTCGCCTGGACCTTCGGGCCGGAAGGGGCGCCGGTCGCCCGCGGGATCGACGTCATCGAGGTGCGCGACGATCGCATCGTCGCGCTGCGCACGCTGCTCGCCTGACGCGCCTCACGCTCGGCGCCGGCCGCGGCGGAGTTAGGCCGGGCTAACTTTTCCGTTCGCGGTGGCGTAGGGTTCGAGGGTGGCACGGGTCCGGGAACGTGAGGCGACGACGGCACGGGTGCGCCCGGCGGTCGGTGCGCGCGTCCTCCTGCTGCTCGGCCCGGCGTTCGTCGCGGCGATCGCCTACGTCGATCCCGGTAACGTCGCCGCCAACCTGACGGCCGGCGCGCGGTACGGCTACCTGCTGGTGTGGGTGCTCGTCGCCGCGAACGCGATCGCGGTCTTCGTGCAGTACCAGTCCGCCAAGCTCGGCATCGTCACCGGACGCAGCCTGCCGGAGCTCCTGGGGGAGCGGCTCGGGACCGGGACGCGACGCGCCTACTGGGTGCAGGCGGAGCTCGTGGCGGCGGCGACCGACATCGCGGAGGTGATCGGCGGCGCGATCGCCCTCAATCTCTTGTTCGGGCTCCCGCTTCCGATCGGCGGTCTGGTCGTCGGGATCGTCGCCATCGGCATCCTCGCCATCCAGTCGCGCCGGGGGCAGCGGCCGTTCGAGGCGGTCATCCTCGGGCTGCTCGGCGTGATCGCGGTCGGGTTCCTCGCGGGACTGTTCGTGAGCCCCGTCGACTGGGGCGCGGCCGTCGGCGGCCTGGTCCCGCGCTTCGACGGCGCCGAGACCGTGCTCCTCGCGGCGGGCATGCTCGGGGCGACCGTGATGCCGCACGCCATCTACCTGCACTCCGCGCTGGCGCGCGACCGGCACGGCCCTCCCGGCGACCCCGGACGGGTGCGGACGCTGCTGCACGCGACCCGGGTGGATGTGGTGCTCGCCCTGGTGCTGGCGGGTGCGGTCAACATCGCGATGCTGCTCGTCGCGGCGTCCGCCCTCGGCGGCGTGGACGGGACGGACACCATCGAGGGCGCGTACCACGCCATCTCGTCGGCGCTCGGACCGGCGATCGGCGTCATCTTCGCCGTGGGACTGCTCGCGTCGGGGCTCGCCTCCTCGTCGGTCGGCAGCTACGCCGGTGCGACCATCATGGGCGGCCTCCTGAAGCTCCGCATCCCGCTGCTCGCCCGCCGGATCGCCACGCTCGTCCCCGCCGTCGTCATCCTCGCCCTCGGGGCCGACCCGACCTGGGCGCTGGTGCTGTCGCAGGTGTTCCTGAGCCTCGGCATCCCGTTCGCGATGATCCCGCTGCTGCGGCTGACCGGCTCGCGCGCCGTGATGGGGGAGTCGGCCGACCGGCTCTGGGTGCGCATCCTGGGCGGTGCCGTCGCCGGTCTCGTGGTGGTGCTGAACCTGCTGCTGGTCGGCCTGACGGTCGCGGGCGCCTGACCGCCGCACGCGGTGACTGCTGCGCCGCGTAACGTCTGCGCCTGCTCGACCGGCGGCAGACGTTCCGAACCGCGGCAGACGCTCGGCGGCGCTACGGACGCGGGTGCGCCGCCACCCAGACGGCGGACGCCGCCGTCGCGCCGAGCACCACGCGCCCGCCGGCGACGTCGACCGTGATGTCGCCCGCGAACGGACGGTGCTCGTCGACCGTCAGGGCGGTGTCGAGGCCGATGCCGCGCGCGCCGAGGTAGCGGAGGACGGCGGGGTCGGCGTCGGAGATGCGCACGACGGTGAGCCGCGCTCCGTCCGGCGCGTCGAGCAGCGGGACCGCGTCCGGGCGGCGCGGCGTGCCGTCCGCCGTCGGGATCGGGTCCCCGTGCGGATCGCGCGCGGGGTGGCCGAGGCGCCGGTCCAGGCGTTCGACCAGCTCGTCGGAGACCGCGTGCTCCAGCACCTCGGCCTCGTCGTGCACCTCGTCCCAGCCGTAGCCGAGCTCCTCGACCAGGAACGTCTCGATCAGCCGGTGCCGGCGCACCATCGCCACGGCGTGCCGCCGGCCCGCCTCGGTGAGCTCCACGCCTCCGTACCGTTCGTGCGCCACGAGGCCCTGCTCGCCGAGCCGCCGGATGCCGTCGGACACCGTCGCCGCGCGCACGCCCATCCGCTCGGCCAGCTGCTTCACGGTGACCGGCTCGTCCGACCATTCGGTCGCCGACCAGATGATCTTCAGGTAGTCCTGTGCGACGGGCGACAGGTCGGACACGGGCATGAAGCGATTCTAGGGCGGGCGTCACAGGCTCGTCCGGGCGGAGCCGCGCTGTTAAGGTGGGTCGGGTGAAGTACGCACAGACCATCATCGACTTGGTCGGCGACACCCCGCTCGTGAAGCTCAACAGGCTGACCGACGGGATCGCGGCGACGGTGCTCGTCAAACTCGAGTACCTGAACCCCGGAGGTTCGTCGAAGGACCGCATCGCCTCCCGCATCATCGACGCTGCGGAGCAGGAAGGGCTTCTGAAGCCCGGCGGCACCATCGTGGAACCGACGAGCGGCAACACCGGAGTCGGGCTCGCCCTGGTCGCGCAGCAGCGCGGGTACCGGTGCGTGTTCGTGCTCCCCGACAAGGTGGGGGAGGACAAGATCAACGTCCTCACCGCCTACGGAGCGGAGGCGGTGGTGACGCCGACCTCGGTGCCGCCCGAGCATCCCGACTCCTATTACTCGGTGTCGGACCGCCTGGCCGCCGAGATCCCGGGCGCCTTCAAGCCCAATCAGTACTTCAACCCCAACGGCCCGCGCAGCCACTACGAGACCACGGGTCCGGAGATCTGGCGCGACACCGACGGACGGGTCACCCACCTGGTGGCCGGCGTCGGCACGGGCGGGACGATCACCGGGACCGGACGCTACCTTCGCGAGGTGTCGGACGGCCGCGTCCGCATCATCGGCGCCGACCCCGAGGGCTCCGTCTACTCGGGCGGTACCGGCCGTCCCTACCTGGTGGAGGGCGTCGGCGAGGACTTCTGGCCGGGCGCCTACGACCCCGAGGTCGTCGACGAGGTGATCGCGGTGAGCGACGCCGACGCGTTCCGGATGACGCGGCGGCTGGCCCGCGAGGAGGGCATCCTCGTCGGCGGGTCGAGCGGCATGGCCGTCGTGGCCGCGCTCCGGGCCGCGAAGGATCTCGGTCCCGACGACATCGTCGTCGTCATCCTCCCGGACGGCGGACGCGGCTACCTGGCCAAGATCTTCAACGACCGGTGGATGCAGTCCTACGGCTTCAGCGAGGTGCCGCACGAGGCGACGGTGCACGACATCGTCAAGACCAAGCGCGGCGACCTCCCCGACCTGGTGCACACGCACCCCTCCGAGACGGTGCGCGACGCCATCCAGACGATGAACACCTACGGCGTCTCGCAGCTCGTCGTGCTGACGGCCGAGCCGCCCGTCATGATGGGCGAGGTGGCCGGCGCGTTGGACGAGCGCTCGCTCGTCGACGCCGTGTTCAGCGGCCAGGCCGAGATGAGCGACTCCGTGGGCACCCACCTCGGCGAGCCGCTGCCGCTCATCGGCGTGAACGAGTCGGTGACCGCGGCCCGCGCCGCCCTCGCGACCGCGAGCGCGCTGCTGGTCACCGACGGCGGCAAGCCCGTCGCGGTGCTCACCCGGCAGGACCTCCTCAACTACTTCAGCGACTGACCCGCACCGGGCCGCTCCATTCACGAAAAGGGAACCATGACACACGGCTTCGCCACGCGCGCCATCCACGAGGGTCAGGAGTTCGACCCGACCACCGGCGCCATCATCCCGCCGATCTACCAGACCTCGACGTTCGTGCAGGACGGCATCGGCGGCCTCCGCAACGGCTACGAGTACGGCCGCGCCGGCAACCCCACCCGGACGTCGCTCGAGACCCTGCTCGCCTCGCTCGAGGGCGGCGTGCGCGCCCTGTCGTTCGCGTCGGGACTCGCCGCAGAGGACGCGCTGCTCCGCGCCGCGCTCCGCCCGGGCGACCACATCGTGCTCGGCAACGACGCCTACGGCGGCACGCACCGGCTGATCGACCGCATCCACAGCGAGTGGGGCATCCGGAACACCACCGTCGACCTGGCCGACCTCGACGCGGTCCGGACGGCGCTCGGCACCGACGGCACCCGGATGCTGTGGATCGAGACGCCCAGCAACCCGCTCATGAAGATCAGCGACATCGCCGCGCTCGTCGAGCTCGGTCACGCGGTCGGAGCCGTCGTCGTCGTGGACAACACGTTCGCCTCTCCCGCGCTGCAGCAGCCGCTGTCGTTCGGCGCGGACGTCGTCGTGCACTCGACCACGAAGTACCTGGGCGGCCACTCCGACGTGATCGGTGGCGCGCTGGTCTTCGCCGACGAGGAGCTGGCCGAGAAGGCGCAGTTCATCCAGTTCGCGGCCGGCGCCGTGTCGTCCCCGATGGATGCGTGGCTCACGACCCGCGGCATCAAGACGCTGGACGTGCGCGTGCGCCAGCACAGTGCGAACGCCCAGGCCATCGCTGAGGCGCTCGTCGGGCACGACGGCGTGGACGCGGTCTACTACCCGGGCCTTCCCGACCACCCCGGGCACGAGCTGGCCGCGCGCCAGATGAGCGGTTTCGGCGGGATGCTGTCGGTCGCGCTCGCGGGCGGGGCCCCGGCCGCACGCCGGTTCGCCGAGTCGACGCAGGTCTTCCAGCTGGCGGAGTCGCTGGGCGGGGTGGAGTCGCTGATCGGCTACCCGTCGGAGATGACGCACGCGTCGGTGCGCGGCACCGCGCTCGAGGTGCCCGACAACATCGTGCGCCTGTCGGTCGGCATCGAGGACGTCGACGACCTGCTCGAGGATGTGGAGCAGGCGCTCCGTCGGTAGCCCGCGCTAGCGTCGGCACCATGGATCAGCGCATCAGTCTCGTGACGCTCGGTGTGGCCGACCTGGCGCGGAGCCGGGCCTTCTACGAGGAGGGGCTGGGCTGGACGCCCGCCGACGCCCCCGAAGGCGTCGTCTTCTACCAGCTGACCGGGATGGCGTTCGCGCTGTTCGGGCGCGACGAGCTGGCAGCCGATGCCCGGCATCCGGTCGACGGGACGTTCAGCGGCATCACGCTCGCGTGCAACCAGCGATCGGAGGAGGACGTCGACGGCGTCCTCGCGGAGGCGGAGGCGGCGGGCGCGCGCATCCTGAAGCCCGCGGAGCGTGTGTTCTGGGGCGGCTACTCCGGGTACTTCGCGGACCCGGACGGTCACGTCTGGGAGGTCGCGTACAACCCGGGCTGGACGCTGGCGGCTGACGGGACGCTCACCGTCGGCTGAGGCGCGCCGCGGGAAGCCATGCCGTCAGGCGGGCGCCACCTCGTGGGGCGCCGGGTACACGCGCGTGGCGCGCTCGAAGAAGCGCGGCGGCGACGGCTCGGTCGCGATGAGCCCGTCGCGGTGGAAGGACCGGAGGTCGGAGAACAGGCCGGGCAGGCCGAGGGCCGCGAGCTCGTCGACCGTGATGCCCGGGCACTCGGCGATGAGGGCGAGCAGTCGGCGCCTGCCATCCGCGTCGCTGCGCTCGCCGAGGAGGGACGCGCTGAACGGCACCCGGGTCGTGGTGTCCCACATGGCGGCTCCTCGCGCTCGGCCTCCGCGACGGCGGATCGTCGCATCGCTCCGTCCGTTTATAGGGCAGAGCCCGGCGGGCGACAAATGGTATACGACGCGATCGATCGCGGAGCGACCCGTCGATGCACCGTATCCACCCCGCGTCGCCGTGTTACGGCGCGGGGAAGTGGGTCTTGTTCGGGCGCCGGATGCCACCGATAGTTGAGAGGTGAGGACTTTCGGGGTGGAGGAGGAGCTCCTCCTGGTCGACGCGCGCGGTACCGCATCGCCGGTGGCGCCGCTGGTGCTCGCCGACGCCCCGCCGGTCATCGACGGGCCCTCGGTCAGCGCCGAGATCCAGCAGGAGATGATCGAGACGCAGACGCGTCCCCAGCTGCTGACGAGCGAGCTGCTGCTCGACATCATCGCCGGGCGGGAGCTCGCCGACGGCCTCGCCCAGCGGCACGGCGCGCGCGCGATCGCGGTGGCCATGTCGCCGATGCGGCTGCGCCCGCACGTGACCGAGGATCCGCGCTACGCGACCATGATCGAGCGCTACGGACTGACGGCCCGCGGAACCCTGGTCTGCGGATCCCACGTGCACGTGGGCATCGAGTCGCGCGAGGAGGGCGTCGCGGTGCTGGACCGCATCCGCACCTGGCTGCCGACCCTGCTCGCGCTGAGCGCCAACTCCCCGTTCTTCGGCGGCGCGGACACCGGGCACGCCAGCTACCGCTTCGTCGCGTGGCACCAGTGGCAGAGCGCCGGACCGACCGACGTGTTCGGGTCGGTCGAGGCGTACGACCGGTTCGAGCGGTTCCTCGTCGACACCGGCGTCATCCTCGACACGGGCATGCTGTATCTGGATGCGCGCGTGTCGCGGAAGCATCCCACGGTCGAGATCCGCGTGGCCGACGTGTGCCTCGACGCGCGCGACGCCGCCGTGATCGCGGCGATCGTCCGTGCCCTGGTCGACACCGCCGTCACGGAGTGGCACGCCGGGGTCGTGCCCGCGGCCGTGCCGTCCGCCGCGCTGCGCCTCGCCGAGTGGCAGGCCGCCCTCACCGGCGTCGCCGGATCGCTGCCGCATCCGGTCACCTGGCGGGAGGCGTCGGCGGTCGACGCGGTCCAGGCTCTGGTCGACCACACCGCGGCGGCACTCGCCGCGAACGGCGACCTCGCGTTCGTGCAGCGGGGCATCGCGCGCATCCACGCGACCGGGGGAGGGGCCGGCCGGCAGCGGGCGGCGTTCGAGCGTCGGGGCCGCATCCGGGACGTCGTGGCCCACGCCGTAGTCGCCACCCACGAGCAGTCGGAGGACGACGACCTGGTGGTCGCCTGAGAGTCGTCCACGCGGCGTCACCTGCTCTTCCGTGCGCTCACGATCGCGCCTATTCTGCGGTCATGACGGAGAAGGAGCTCGCGCACCAGCACGCCGTCTACAGTTACGGCTCGCTGCCGCTGACCCTGATGTACAGCCCCACCGCGACGGCGGCATGGGAGGTCTACTACGGCGGCGAGTACCTCGGGCTGATCGAGGAGCTGCACAGCACCGGCGAGCTCTGGCCCGCGTTCGTCGCGCGGCTTCCGGGCGAGGAGGAGGCCGGCGAGGGCATCCCGGCGCGCGACTGGCGTGTGGCGGTCGAGATCCTGGCGGGGCAGGCGGGACTCTAGCGGCCGTCAGCCGACGCTGCGGCGCAGCTGGACCTCCGGTGCCACGCCGAACCGCTCGCGGTAGAGCCGTCCGAAGGTCGCCTCGTCGGGGAAGCCCCACCGCGCGGCCACGTCCGCGACCGTCGGGGGAGCATCGTCGTCACCCTGCGGGTCGATGAGGTCGCGGTATGCCGCGTTCAACCGGACGCTCCGCAGGTAGTCCAGCGGCGCGAAGGGCAGGTGCATGTCGAACGCGCGCGTCAGCTCCGGCACCGACGTCCCGGCGGCGAGGGCGATGTCGTCGGCGGTGATCGGCAGGGAGGCGTGCTCGTCGATGTACGCGACCGCGCGCTTGAAGGCGGCGGCTCGGGCGGCGACCGTCGTCCGCCGCGCCTCATGGTCGCCCGCGAGAGGGAAGGTCTCGAGGGTCGCGACCGCCAGCTGGCGGAAGAGGGAGGCGCGCTGCAGCGGGTGGTCGAAGGCGCCGGCGGCGACCTGCCGCCAGGCGTGATCGTGCACCGCGCGCCAGTGCCGGGCGGCATGTGCGGAGACGGACGAGGCCGAGACGAACTCCAGCGCCCCCACCTCGTCGCCGAACTGCGCGCGGGCGGTGCGGGCGAGCGCCCGAACGTCGAAGGCGACGACCGTGACGCCCGCGTGGTCCATGACTCCGTGGGCCCCGGTCTCGGGCTGGAACAGCGCGGGAGCGGCCGCAAGGTCGCCCTCGTCGCCGCCGGAGCGCCAGCGGTAGCGGCCGCGCGCGAGGCCGACCGCGATGAACGGCAGATCGAACGACAGCGAGAGGTCGCCGCCGAAGCGGTGCCGCCCGAGCAGCATCCGCTCGTCCCCGCGGAGCTCCTCGAGGTAGGTCAGCCCGCTCGTGCGCACGTCGGAGCCGAACGACACGTCGCCGTAGCTGCGCCGGAGCAGCTCCTCGGCCGATTCGGGATCCGCCGCCTCGTCACGGGTGAAGAACGTGCCGGGCATCGGGCTCCTCGCCGAGCGCATCCTCACGGCATGGCCGGCGCACTCCTGCTGGGAGTCTATGCCTGCGCATGGACCTCAGAAGGCGAACTGCGCCCATTCGTCGCGCGCCAGCGACATCCGTTCGCCCCGCGAATCCACGATCCACGACTCCGGCGTGCAGGCCAGGTACGTGCAGAGCAGAGTCTCGCTCGTCCAGCCGTCGGCGGAGCGGATCCAACGCACGAGGTGCACATCCTGCCCCGGTTTCGGAACGTTCCCGATCGGCGCGTCCAGTGTCGTCACGCTGCACCCCTCCCCCTTGTGCCGCCTGTTCACCACCGACCCTAGCGGGGTACAGGACCGGGGGACAAGACCCGCGGACGCTCAGTTGCCGCTGTCGTCCTCCAGCGGGTCGAACTCGTCGTGCTCGGGCTCGAAGACGCCGTCGGCGTCGTAGGGACCCTCGTCGCCGCCCTCGGCGATGGCGTCGGTGTCGATCGGCTCGCCCGAGGGCGTCTCCGGCCAGTTCTCCTTGGCGTCGGACATGACGGACCCCTTTCGTGGATGCTTCTGAGCGCGATCGTAGACGGGTGACGGCGCCCGCAGAAGGCCCCGGTCGCCCGAGGGCCGCTCACTCGCCGGGCTCGCGGCCGGTGAGCCGCACCTCCTCCAGATCGAGGCGCCACTGCACGTCCCGCAGCACGATGTCGTCGATCTCGCCCTCGTCGCGCAGGCGGAGGACCTCCTCGCGCTTGCAGGCGAGCAGCGCCAGCCGCAGCTCCCTGTCCTGGCGGCTGCGCTCCACCGCATCCTCGCCGCCCTCGGACTCGTCCTCCGCCTCGAGCAGCTCCAGGTGCTCCTCGAACTCCGTCTGGATGCGCTCGCCGATCTCGGGATCGACCTTCAGCCTCCGCACCAGCTGCGGGAGTTCGTCGAGGGCCGCGCGGGTGGCGTTCGTCTCGGCGAGGCGGATCTCGTGGCCGACCGCTTCGTCCGACGGGAGGTTCGCCCAGCGCACGACCGCCGGGAGCACGAGACCCTGCACCACCAGGGTCACGATGATGACGCCGGTGGTGACGAAGACGATGAAGTCGCGGCTGGGGAAGGGCTGCCCGGACCCGATGGTGGCCGGCACGGCGAGCGCCGCGGCGAGCGACACCGCGCCGCGGAAGCCGGAGAGGCTGCTGACGACCCTCCAGCGGTTGCTCATCCGCCGCGCCTTCTGCTCCGGGCGGCGGTCGAGCGTGCGGATGAGGAACACGGTGATGAACTGGAACACGAACCGCACGGTGACGATCACGACGGTGACCGCGACGATGGCGACCAGCCCCATCCCGAGGTCGCGGGTGGCCAGCTCGCCGACCGACCGCGGCAGCTCGATGCCGACCAGGACGAAGAGGCTCGCGTTGAGCAGGAAGGTCGAGAACGACCAGAACGCGTCGGACTGCCGCCGTCCCTCCGCGACGCCGATGCGCGGGCCGGCCTGGCTGATGATGAGCCCGGCGACGACGACCGCCAGCACACCCGACGCATGGATGACCTCGGCCACCAGATAGGCGGTGAAGGGGGTGAGCAGCATCGCGATGTTCTGCGTGATCGCGTCGCGGAGGCGCCGGCGCGCCAGGATCGCGAGCCAGGCGACCAGGGCGCCGACGGCCGCCGCAGCCAGGTAGGCGAAGAGGAAGGTGACCGTGATCGCGCCGAAGCTGACGTCGGCGTCGCCGACGGTGAAGCCGACGGCGATCGACCAGAGCACCAGCGCCGTGCCGTCGTTGATCAGGCTCTCGGCCCGCAGGATCGTCACGTTGCGCCGCGGCAGCTCGCGCGTGAACGACGTCATCGCGGTGGCGTCCGTCGGGGCGATCGCGGCGCCGAGCACCCACGACGGTCCCCAGCCGAGGCCCATGGTGTGCGCCAGCACCGCGACGGCGGCGGCGGTGGCCACGACGAGCGCCGTGCTCATCGGGATGATGGTGCGCAGGTTGGACCGGATCTCGCGCAGAGAGGTCGTGAGGCTCTCCCAGTACAGGATCGCCGGCAGGAACAGGAACAGCACCACCTCGGGCGCGAGCTCGACCCCGCGGAACAGCGGCACCAGGCCGATGACGACGCCGAAGGCGACCAGCAGCAGCGGCTGGGCGACGCCGATGCGGCCGGCGATCACCCGCGAGAGCAGGATGATGACGCCGATCACGACGAGCAGTTCGAGTGCGAGCACGGGACCTCCTGCGTCATCCTCCCGCGCCGGGCGCCCCGGCGGAACCGTCGGGCGGCTGAGAGTGAGCGCATAGAAAGTCCCCAGGAGACGACTCGACGGGTGTCGGGGGTCCGCGCCATCATGGGGACATGACGGAACGCGGGCCCTCGACCACGCGCGCCCGCGGTGCGGAGCCCGAGCTGCCCGACCCGCGGGTGCCCGCGCCGCCGCACGGGCGCCTCGGCGTCGCAGGCGGGACGGCCCTGTACATCGCCGCGGTCCTCGGGACAGGCATCCTGGTGCTTCCGGCGCTCGCCGCGGCGGCCGCCGGTCCGGGCGCCATCCTTGCGGTCGCGGCGCTCGCGCTCATCTCGGTGCCGCTCGCGAGCACCTTCGCCGCCCTCGCCCGCCGGCATCCGGACGCGGGAGGCGTGGCGACCTTCGCGCGCCGTGCCTTCGGGCCCGGAGCCGCACGGGTCATCAGCTACTGGTTCTTCTTCGGCACGCCGATCGGCGCCCCGATCGCCGCGCTCATGACGGCGCGCTACGTCGTCGCGGTGATCGGCGGCGACGCACGGACCGCGACCCTGATCGCCGTCGGCCTGATGGTCATCCCGGTCGTGGTGACCGCCTTCGGCGTCCGCTTCGCGGCCTCCGTACAGCTGGTGCTCTCCGGCGCTCTCGTGGCGGTTCTGGTTTTCGTGCTCGCGGCCGCCGCCCCGCACGCGCGACCCGAGAACCTCCAGCCGCTGCTCCCGCACGGCTGGGCGGGCGTCGGGCTCGCCATGAGCCTGTACATCTGGGCGTTCGCGGGATGGGAGGCGGTGGCCGGGATCGGCGGCGAGTTCCGCAACCCGCGGCGCGACATCCCTCGCGCGACGGCCCTCGCGCTCGTCATCGTCTCGGTCGCCTACCTGGCCATCCAGACGGTCACGGTCGTCGTGCTCGGCGGGGACGCCGCCACGAGCGACGTGCCGCTGCTCGACCTGGTGCGGGTGGCGACCGGAGCGGGCGGCGGCGTGGTGGTCGCCGTGATCGCGGCGATCGTCGTGACCGGTGTGTTCAACGCGTACCTCGCCGCCTTCAGCAAACTGGGCGCGGCGATGGGCCGCGACGGCGACCTCCCGCCGTGGTTCGGCCGCGGGGTCGAGAACGGCGCGGTGGCCCGGCGCGGACTGCTGCTCTCGGCGGTGGTCATGGCCGTGTACTCGGTCATCGTGCTGTCGAGCGGTGATCTGCAGCCGTTCATCCTCATCCACACCAGCATCGCCGCCGCGGTGTACGGTCTGGGCGTCGCCTCCGCGGTCCGCCTGCTGCCGGTGCGGTCGCTCGGCTGGTGGATGGCCGTGATCTCGTGCGTGCTGGCGGCCGGTCTGCTCGTGCTCGCCGGCTGGCACCTGGTCTTCCCCCTGGTCGCCGCGGTCATCGCCGTGGGCGTCGGAGCGGTCTCCCGCCGGGCGCGGGGTCGTGCGACCGGAGCGGGCGCCCCATGACCGAGCACCCGCGCGCCCCGGGGATGCGCGACGTGGCAGCACTGGCCGGCGTCTCGCACCAGACGGTGTCGCGGGTCATCAACGGGCATCCGAGCATCCGGGAGTCGACCCGGCTGCGGGTGCTCGATGCGATGCAGCAGCTGCACTACCGTCCGAACCGGGCTGCCCGCGCGCTCGTGACGTCCCGGTCGCGCACCATCGGCATCCTCTCGACGTCGGCCGCCGCCCTGTACGGGCCGGTCTCGAGCATCGGGGCGATCCAGGATGCGGGGCGCACGGCCGGGTACTACATCGCCGTCGCCCAGCTCTCCGACCTGGCCCCGGCATCCATCGCCGCCGGTCTCGACCACCTGCTCGCGCAGTCCGTCGAGGGCCTCATCGTGATCGCGCCGCAGGAGGTCGTGCTCGAGCAGCTGGAGCGCGCACGCCTGGACGTGCCGTACGTCACCCTGCTCGGCGGTCCGTCGTCCACCGCGCGCGAGCTCTCCGTCGACCAGGTCGCGGGCGCGCGGGCGGCCACCCGGCACCTGGTCTCGGCCGGGCACCGCCGCATCGTGCACCTCTCGGGGCCGCTCGACTGGTTCGAGGCGCAGGCGCGCGTGCAGGGCTACCGTGCCGAGCTCGAGAGCGCCGGACTCGAGCCCCTGCCGGCGCCCGAAGGCGCCTGGACCGCGGAGTCCGGATACCGCCTCGCGCTCGCGGCGCTCGCGGATCCCGAGGTCACGGCGGTGTTCGCCTCCAACGACCAGATGGCCCTCGGCGTCTACCACGCGGCACACGAGCTCGGGCGGCGCATCCCGGAAGACGTGAGCGTCATCGGATTCGACGACATCCCGGAGGCGGCGCACTACTGGCCGCCCCTCACGACCGTGTTGCAGGACTTCACCCAGCTCGGCCGCCGGAGCGTCGAGAACCTGGTGGCGGAGATCGAAGGCGGCGCGGAGCCGACCGCCGTCAGCCTGATGCCGGACCTGGTGGTGCGGGCATCCACCGCACCGGTCGGCTCTGCGCCTGCCGGACTGCACACCTCCCCGGACGTCGGCGGGTCGGCCTAGTCTGAGGTGATGAGCTCGCGCGACGTGGATGCGGTGTCGGCGACCGCCGCACCCCGCGACGCCGAGGCTGTCGGCGGTGTGCTGAGCCGCCCGTACCGGTGGACGAGCATCGGGATGTGCCTCCTCGTCACGCTCGCGGCGTTCGAGGCGCTGGCGGTGACCACGATCATGCCGGCGGTGAGCCGGGAACTCGACGGCGCCGCCCTGTACGCGTTCGCGTTCGCGGGTCCGCTGGCGGTCGGCGTGGTCGGGATGGTGGCCGCCGGCGCGTGGGCGGATCGCGGCAATCCGCGCTCGGCGCTGATCGCATCCGTCGCCCTCTTCGTCGCCGGTCTGCTCACCGCCGGGCTCGCCCCGACGATGGGGCTGTTCGTCATCGGCCGGCTGGTGCACGGGCTCGGCGGCGGCGCGCTCACGGTGGTGCTCTACGTGATCGTCGCCCGCGTGTATCCGCCGCGCCTTCACCCGCGGATCTTCGCGGGCTTCGCCGCGGCCTGGGTGATCCCGTCGCTGATCGGCCCCTTCATCGCCGGGGTGCTGACCGAGACGGTCGGGTGGCGCTGGGTGTTCCTCGGCGTGGTGGCGCTGACCGGGCTCGCCATGCTGATGGTGGTGCCGGTGATGCGGGGCGTGCTGCGGGCGCCCGGCGAGCCGGCGCCGTTCCGGGTGTCCCGGCTGCTCTGGGCCGTGCTGCTCGCGGCGGCGGTGCTCGCGCTCACCCTGGCCGCAGAGGCGAGGGGTCCGGTGCAGTGGGTCGTGCCGGTGGTGGCCGCCGTGGCCGCCGGCCTCGCGATCCGGCCGCTCGTTCCGCGCGGGACGCTGCTCGCCCGTCGCGGGCTGCCCAGCGTCATCCTGATGCGGGCGATCGTCGCGGCGACCTTCTTCGCGACCGAGGTCTACGTGCCGCTGCTCATGGTGACCGAGTACGGCGTGTCCGCCGCGATCGCGGGGCTCGCGCTGACGGCGGCCGGGCTGAGCTGGGCGGCGGCGTCCTGGTGGCAGGGGAGGTTCCCGCAGCTGGGCCACCAGGCGGCAGCGCGCCTGGCCGCCGGCGGACTCAGCATCGCGCTCGCGTCGCTCATCGCGACCGCGATCCTGCACCTGGATCCTCTGGTCGTGGTCGTCGGCTGGGCCTTCGCGGGAGCGGGCATGGGCTTCCTGTACCCGCGACTGGGCGTGCTGACGCTGCAGTACTCGACGAAGGACGACCAGGGCTTCAACAGCTCGGCGCTGTCGATCGCGGACTCGACCGGCTCGGCCGTCGCCCTGGCGGCGACGGCGATCGTCTTCGCGGCGATGCGCGGGCTGCCGGGCGGCTGGCCGTTCGCCGGGGCGTTCGCGGTCACGGCGGTGCTGTGCGGGCTGTCGTGGGTGATCGGGCCGCGGTTGGCGCGGCGCGGCTGAGTGGGGCGCGCGCCGGCGGGCGGTGCGCACTGGGGAGTGCGCCGCGCTGAGCAGCGCGGGCGGACGAGGCGGGCGCCGGCGGGCGGTGCGTGCGGCGCGCTGAGCAGCGCGGGCGGACGGCGCGCCGGTAGGTTGGGCGTGTGAGCGAGAACGTCCCCACGCTGTCCGACGTCGCCGCGCACGCGGGCGTCTCGCTGGCGACCGCGTCGCGCGCCCTCAACGGCAGCGCCCGCACGGTCAACCCGGCCCTGCAGGAGCGGGTGCTCGCCTCCGCGAGCGCCCTCGGGTACAGCGCCAACGTGCAGGCCCAGGCGGTCGCGCGCGGCACCACCAACGTCGTCGCACTCGTCGTCGGCGACATCGCGGACCCGTACTTCGCATCCATCGCGTCGGGCGTCGTGCGCGTCGCGGACGAGCGCGGCCTCATCGTCACCATCACCGCCACGGGACTGTACGCGGGAGCCGCGTCGGTCGAGCGGGAGCAGGCGGCGCTGACCGCGCTCCGCGGGCAGCGTCCCCGAGCCGTCGTGCTCGCCGGGAGCCGCGTGGTCGGCGCCGAACCGCCGACGACCCGGCGCGAGCGCGTCGCCGTCGTCGGCTCGGGCGCTCCGGGCCTACGGTCCGTGTCGGTGGACAACACCGGAGGCGCGGCCCGGCTCGCGCACGAGTTGCGGTCCCTGGGCTATGCGGACTTCGCGGTGATCGCCGGACCGGACGAGCTGGTCACCGTGCGCGACCGGGTCGACGGGTTCCGTTCGGTGGCGGGTGAGGTGCCGGTCGAGCATGCCGAGTTCTCGCGCGACGGCGGCCACCGCGCCATGTCCGCGCTGCTCGCCTCGGGCGCGCGGCCCGAGTGCGTCTTCGCGGTGAGCGACGTGATGGCCATCGGCGCCATGGCCGCATTGCGGGAGGCGGGCATCCGCCCGGGGGAGGACATCGCCGTCGCCGGCTTCGACGACATCCCATTGGTGGCCGACGTGACCCCGGCGCTGACGTCCGTCGCGCTGCCGCTGGCCGACATCGGCGCACGCGCCCTCGAGCTCGCACTCTCCGACGACGGCGGCACGGAGGACGCGGCCCCGGTCGCCGCCGAGGTGCGTTTGCGGGCCTCGACGCCGCGCCGCTGACCGGCGGACACGCACTTCTCCGTCCGCTTGACAGATCGCGGCGACCGACTATCGTTGAGCCCTGGTAAGCGCTTTCTCGCGCCGGCCGATCACCGTCGATCGGAAAGGACCCCCGTGACAGACACCGCTCTCGGCTCCACCCGCCTCAACCCCGACCAGCGCAACGCGTTCATCGCGTCGCTGCTCGGCTGGATGATGGACGCCTTCGACTACTTCATCATCGTCCTGGTCTACGCGGACATCGGCGCGGAGTTCGGCGTCCCGCTCCAGCAGATGGCGTACCTCACGACGGTCACCCTGATCATGCGGCCCGTCGGCGCGTACCTGTTCGGTCTGTGGGCGGACCGGGTCGGCCGCCGCATCCCGCTGATGGCCGACGTGTGCTTCTACTCGATCGTCGGGTTCCTGTGCGCGTTCGCCCCCAACTTCACCGTGCTCTTCATCCTGCGGCTGCTCTACGGCATCGGCATGGGCGGCGAGTGGGGACTCGGCGCCGCCCTCACGATGGAGAAGGTGCCGCGCACCCGTCGCGGTCTGTACTCGGGCATCCTGCAGGCCGGCTACTCGGCCGGATACCTCCTGGCTTCGCTCGCCTTCCTGCTGGTTCACTCGGTCTTCGGCCTCAACTGGCGCTGGATGTTCGCGCTCAGCATCCTGCCCGCCCTGATCACGCTCATCATCCGCTCCCGCGTGAAGGAGTCGGAGGTGTGGGAGAACACCCGCGAGAAGATGCGCAAGGCCGACACGTCCATCCGCCGCGTCTTCTTCGACGGCAAGGTGCTGCGCCGCTTCGTCTACCTGGTGCTGCTGATGGCGGCGTTCAACTGGATGAGCCACGGCACGCAGGACATCTACCCGACGTTCCTGAAGTCCACCGAGAACGGGGGTGCGGGGCTGGATGCCGCGACGGCCGGCTGGATCGCCGTCGTCTACAACATCGGCGCTATCGTCGGCTGCATCGTGCTCGGATCGCTCTCCGACCGGTGGGGGCGCAAGGCGACGATCATCCTGGGCGCGGCGCTGACCATCCCGATCATCCCGATCTTCGCCTTCTCGCAGACGGCTGGGCTGCTGTGCCTGGGATCCGCGCTCATCCAGTTCACCACCCAGGGTGCGTGGGGAGCGATCCCCGCCCACCTCAACGAGATGTCGCCGAACGCGATCCGCGGGTTCTACCCCGGCGTCACGTACCAGCTCGGCAACGTGATCGCCGCCTTCAACCTGCCCATCCAGCAGGCGCTGGCGCCGCAGCTCGGCTACGGCTGGGCGATGGCGTCGACGGTCGGAATCGCGGCGATAGCGGTCATCCTGCTGACGGCGTTCGGCAAGCAGGCGCACGGGATCGACTTCACCCGCGCCGACGCGGCGACGCCCGCGGCGGAGCCGGCGGTGCGCGCGCGGCGCTGACGCGTGGGCGCTGTGTGCGCCCGGGGCGTGGGCGTGCCCAGCGCTGAGCGGCTGGGCGTCGCTCGCGTGGCGGCGGGGCCTCGCGGCGTGGCGGACATTCGTCACGAATCGTGGGAATCCCCGCCGCTTGGCCCACATTCGGCACGAATGAGTGAGGTCGGTCGCGGGCTCATTCGGCACGAATCGTCGGAATCCCAGGCGGGATGCGCGCATTCGGCACGAATGAAGCGGGTGCTCTCGTCGATGGGCGGCTGGCGCGGACGAAGGAGATCCGGCACCCAACGGCGGAGATCCAGCCCGGATCGAAGGAGATTCGGCACCCAACGGCGGAGATTCGGCCCGGATCGGGTCGGATCTCCGCCGGGGGAGTGTTCCGTCGGAGATGTATGCGCTTTCCACCGACGATCGTGCGGTGGGATGCGGAAATCCTCGCGTTGACATGCCTCACGCCGCCGCCTAACCTTGCGGTAAGCGCTTTCCGGTGTGAAGGCATGGACGAAATGCCGCACCCTCACCCACACGACGCCTCACCCACACCCCGCCCCACCCGCACCACTACGAAGGAGTACACGTGTCGTCGATCGGCATCATCATGAACGGCGTCTCCGGGCGCATGGGTTACCGCCAGCACCTGGTGCGGTCGATCCTGGCCATCCGCGAGCAGGGCGGCGTCGAGCTGTCGGACGGCCGGCGCGTGCAGGTCGTGCCGCTCCTCGTCGGCCGCAACGAGGAGAAGCTCGCCGAGCTGGCGAAGCGGCACGACATCGCCGACTACACCACCGACCTCGACGCCGCGCTCGCGGACGACCGCTGGCAGATCTACGCCGACTTCCTGGTCACGCAGGCGCGGTCGGCCGCGATCCGCAAGGCGATCGCCGCCGGGAAGGCCATCTATACGGAGAAGCCGACCGCGGACAGCTTCGCCGAGGCGCTCGAGCTGGCCCGGCTCGCGGACGACGCGGGCGTCAAGAACGGCGTCGTCCACGACAAGCTCTACCTGCCCGGGATGCGCAAGCTCAAGCGGCTCATCTACTCCGGCTTCTTCGGCCGCATCCTGTCGGTGCGCGGCGAGTTCGGCTACTGGGTGTTCGAGGGCGACTGGCAGGCGGCGCAGCGTCCGAGCTGGAACTACCGGGCCGAGGACGGCGGCGGCATCGTCGTCGACATGTTCCCGCACTGGAGCTACGTGCTCGAGAACCTGTTCGGCCGCGTCCAGTCCGTCTACGCGCAGGCCGCCACCGAGATCCCCGAGCGGGTCGACGAGCGCGGCGAGCCGTACGCCGCGACGGCCGATGATGCCGCCTATGCGATCTTCCAGCTGGAGGGCGGCATCACGGCCCAGCTCAACTCGAGCTGGACGACGCGGGTGAACCGGGACGAGCTGGTCGAGTTCCAGGTGGACGGCACCCTCGGCAGCGCGGTCGTCGGACTGTTCGGCTGCAAGATCCAGCCCCGGAACGCCACCCCGAAGCCGGTGTGGAACCCCGACCTCGCCGACGAGCACGACTACGCCGCCGACTGGATCGAGTCCCCGGCGAACGAGGTGTTCGAGAACGGGTTCAAGACCCAGTGGGAGGACTTCCTCCGGCACGTCCTCGAGGATGCGCCGCACCGGTTCGACTTCCTGGCGGGCGCCCGCGGCGTGCAGCTCGCAGAGCTCGGCCTCCGCTCCTCCCGCGAGGGCCGCCGCATCGAGCTGCCGCCGGTGACGCTCGACAGCACGCCGGTCCCCGCGTCCGCCGACCTGCAGGCGGCGGCCCGATGAGCGGCCCGACTGCGACAGCCGTTCCCACCTCTACCGGCGCGACCGCGGCACCCTCCTCCACGCCCGTCACCCTCCTGCACGCCGACGGCACCACCTCCACCACCGACCTCGGAACCGCCCCCGCGTTCTCCCGCCCCACTGCGCCGCTGCGGTCGCGGGTCGCCTACGCGGCGGCTCACGTCATCCCGAAGCCGTGGGCCGAGAACGTGCCCGGCGCCCCGGCCGACATCGACTGGGATGCGACGCTCGCCTTCCGGCGCCACCTCTACTCGTGGGGGCTCGGCGTCGCGGACGCGATGGACACCGCCCAGCGCAACATGGGGCTCGACGCGGCGGCGACGCGCGAGCTCATCGAACGCAGCGCGGCGGATGCCCGCGCCGTCGGCGGCTCGGTCGTCGCCGGGGTGAACACCGACCACGTCGACGATGACGTCATCCCGCTGGATGCCGTGATCGACGCCTACACGCGGCAGCTCCACGCCACCGAGGACGCCGGGGCCGGTGTCGTGCTCATGGCCAGCCGGCATCTGGCGCGGGCGGCGGAGTCGGCCGCCGACTACGAGCGCGTCTACGGTGCCGTGATCGGGGCCGCGTCGGCTCCGGTCGTCCTGCACTGGCTCGGGCCCGCGTTCGACCCTGCCCTCGCCGGGTACTTCGGATCCGACTTCGCGACGGCTTCCGACACGGTGCTGCGGATCATCGAGGCGGCCGACGGCCGGGTCTCCGGCATCAAGATGAGCCTGCTCGACGCCGACGCCGAGCGGTCGCTGCGGTCGCGGCTGCCGGAGGGCGTGCGGCTGTTCACCGGCGACGACTTCAACTACGTCGAGCTGATCGACGACGAGGGCGCTGACGCCGGAGGCGAGACCGGCGCACCCGCGCACTCGGATGCGCTGCTGGGCGCGTTCGCCGCCATTGGTCCCGCCGCGTCGGCAGCCCTGCAGGCCCTCGACCAGGGCGACCACGAGCGCTACCGCAGCATCCTCACACCGACCGAGGAGCTGTCCCGGCAGATCTTCGCCGCGCCCACCTTCTACTACAAGACCGGGGTGGCCTTCCTGTCCTGGCTGAACGGCCACCAGGACGCCTTCGCCATGGTCGGCGGCCTCCACTCGGCACGGAGCCTGCCGCACCTCTCCGAGATCGTGCGCCTCGCCGCGGGCAGCGGAGCCCTCGAGCGCCCGGACCTCGCCGCCGAGCGCTGGACCTCGCTCCTCCGCCTGAACGGGGTGGACGCATGAGCCGGCCCGGCCCGCGCCTGTCGATCAACCAGGCGACGATCAAGTACGCGTCGCTCGCCGACGCGCTCCGCGTGGTGCGCGACGCCGGTGTGCAGAGCATCGGCCTCTGGCGCGAACCGGTCGCCGAGGTCGGGCTCGACCGGGCGGCGCGGATGCTCGCCGACTCCGGTCTGCGCTTCTCGAGCCTCTGCCGTGGCGGCTTCTTCACTGCCCCGGAGGGCGCGGAGCGGCGGGCGGCGCTGGATGCGAACCGGCGCGCGATCGAGGAGACCGCGACGCTGGCGGCCGCCGGCGCGGAGGGGTCCGCGGCGGTGCTGGTGCTCGTCGCGGGCGGTCTGCCCGCGGGCTCGCGCGATCTGGCGGGTGCGCGCGAGCGCGTCGTCGATGCGCTCGCCGAGCTGGAGCCCGAGGCGCGCGCCGCCGGCGTCACGCTGGCGGTCGAGCCGCTGCACCCGATGTACGCGGCCGACCGTGCCGTCGTCTCCACGCTCGCCCAGGCGCTGGACATCGCGGAGCGATTCCCCGCCGCGTCGGTCGGCGTCGTCGTCGACACCTTCCACCTGTGGTGGGATCCCGACCTGCTCCGACTGATCGCCCGCGCAGGCGCCGGCGGCCGGATCGCGAGCTACCAGGTGTGCGACTGGGTCACCCCGCTGCCCGCGGACGTGCTGCTCGCGCGGGGGATGATGGGCGACGGCCACATCGACTTCGCTCCTATTACGGCCGCGGTCGCGGAGGCCGGGTACACGGGCGACATCGAGGTGGAGATCTTCAACGAGTCGATCTGGGCCGAGGATCCGGCGAGCGTCGTCGCTCGGACGGCCGACGCGTTCGAGCGCTGCGTCGGGGTGACGGCTCCGGCGGCGGGGTGACTGGGGCGCAGGCGTCCAGGGCGCAGGCGTCCAGCGGACAGGCGACAGGGCCGCAGGCGAGAGGGCCGCGAGCGTCCGGCGCGCCATGTGACCGGCCCGGGCACGGCATCCATGCGAAGGTGGTCTCGTGAGCGTCGTCGTCGTCGCGCCCGACTCGTTCAAGGGGTCCGCGTCCGCAGCCGAGATCGCCGCCGCCCTCGCGGCGGGCTGGCGCGACGAGCATCCGGCCGACCTCGTCCTCCAGGCGCCGATGGCCGACGGGGGCGAAGGGACTCTGGACGCGTTCGAGGCTGCGGTGCCCGGCGCCGTGCGGCATCCGGTCCGGGTCCCCGGCCCGACCGGCGAGCCCGTCGACGCGACGTGGCTCATGCTGCCCGGGGGCACCGCGCTCGTCGAGCTGGCCGAGACGAGCGGACTCGGGCGCCTCACGTCGCCGGCGCCGTACGCGGCACACACCGTCGGCTTCGGACTGGCGATCGCCGACGCGCTGGCCGCGGGCGCCACCGGTCTGCTCCTCGCGATCGGCGGCAGCGCCTCGACGGACGGCGGCGCGGGCGCGCTCACCGCGCTCGGAGCCCGATTCCTGGATGCCGACGGTCGCGACATCCCGCCGGGCAACGCAGGCCTCGCCGCCGTCGCGACGGCCGACCTGTCGGGGCTGGCTCCGCTGCCGCCGGACGGCGCGCGCATCCTGAGCGATGTGACGAGCCCGCTGCTCGGGCCGTCGGGTGCCGCCGTGGTGTTCGGGCCGCAGAAGGGCGCGACCGCGGGCGATGTCCCGGCGCTGGAGGCGTCCCTGCGGCGCTTCGCCGACGTCCTCGATGCGGCCGGAGCGACGGCCGACCCGGACGCTCCGGGCGCGGGCGCCGCCGGGGGAACGGGCTTCGGCCTGCTGCTGTGGGGCGCGCGGATGGCGCCCGGAGCGGAGGCTGTCGGCGAGGCCCTCGGGCTGCCGGCCGCCATCGCGTCGGCGGATGTCGTCATCACGGGGGAGGGCCGCTTCGACAGCCAGTCCGCCTCCGGCAAGGTCCCGGCCTACGTGTCGGGCCTCGCCCGCCGCGCCAGCGCGCGGGTCATGCTCGCGGCGGGCAGCATCCAGGCGCCGACCGACGACTTCGCGGCCGCCGTCGCGCTCGCCGACCTCGCCGGTTCGCGCTCCGCCGCGATCGCGGACCCCGCCCGCTGGGCGCGCGCCGCCGGCGCCGCCCTCGCCCGCCGCCTCTGACCCCGGCCCCCGGCCCCCCTCCGTCGAGTACGCGAAAAGTGCACGCGACACGCCNGGGCGTGCACAAATCGTGTACTCGACGGAGGGCGGCGACGGGGCCGGGGTCAGGGGCGCGCGGCGGCGTACTGGGCGCGGATGGTGGGACGCGTGTCGACGGGGAGGGCGGCGGCGGTGTCGACGGTCCAGGCGGGGCGGGTGCCGGTGAGGGCCCACGCGGCCTGGACGGCTCCGCCGTCGGCGACGTACTCGCCGGGGGCGGGAACCTCGATCGGGGCGTCGAACACCTGCGCGGCCACCTGCGCGACCGCCGGGTTCTGGGCGGCGCCGCCGATCAGCAGGATGCGCCGCTCGCGCACCCCGGCCGCGCGCACGGCGTCGAGGCCGTCGGCGAGCCCGCACAGCATCCCCTCGATCGCGGCCCGTGCCAGGTTGGCCGGGGTCGTCGAGGCGAGGGTGAGGCCGTGGATGCTGGCCTTCGCGTCCGGGAGGTTGGGGGTCCGCTCGCCCTCGAAGTACGGCACGAGCACGACGCCGCCCGCACCGGGCTCGGCCGAGAGCGCGAGGGAGGAGAGCCCGTCGTGGTCGACGGAGAGCAGCCCGGCGATCGAGCCGAGCACCCGTGCCGCGTTGAGGGTCGCGATGAGGGGGAGGGAGAGCCCGGACGCGTCGGCGAAGCCGGCGACGGTTCCGGAGGCGTCGGCGATGGTCGCATCCGTGACGGCGAAGACGGTGCCGGACGTGCCGATCGAGACGACGACGTCGCCTTCTCCTGCGCCGAGTCCGAGGGCGGCGCCGGCGTTGTCGCCGGCTCCCGGGCCGACGAGCAGGCCGGACGATGTCCGTCCGGCGGCCTCCGAGGGGCCCAGCACCCGCGGCAGCACCACGAAGGAGGCGTCACCGGAGTCACCGGAAGCACCGGCCGCGCCGGCTCCCGCCGCCTCGCGCCCCGGACGCCCGAGCGCCCGCTCGAACAGCTCCAGGTCGTACGCCCCGCTCGCGGCGCCCCAGTACGCGGTGCCGCTGGCGTCCGAGCGATCCGTGGTCAGCGCCTCCAGGTCCGGTCCGAGCTCGCTCTCGTCCGCCGGCCCGTAGCCGAGCAGGCGCCAGGTCAGCCAGTCGTGGGGGAGCGCCACCGCGGCGACGCGCGCCGCGTTCGCGGGCTCGGCATCCCGCAGCCAGCGAAGCTTCGTCGCGGTGAAGGAGGCGACCGGCACTACGCCGACGCGCGCCGCGTACTCCTCGGCGCCGACCTCGTCGATCAGGTCGCGGGCGGCCTGCGCCGACCGGGTGTCGTTCCACAGCAGGGCGTCGCGGATGACGCGGCCCTCCGCATCCAGCACCACCATGCCGTGCTGCTGACCGGCGATCGAGATGGCGTCGACGTCGTCCAGCTCGCCCGCAGCGCCCAGCGCCTCCTGCAGTGCGGCCCACCAGGCGGCGGGGTCGACCTCGGTGCCGTCGGGATGCGCGGCGCGCCCCGAGCGCACCAGCTCGCCGGTCTCGAGGTCGCGCACGACCACCTTGCAGCTCTGCGTCGAGGAGTCGACGCCGGCGACGAGAGTCACGCCGGTCTCCTTTCATGCCGCTGAGGTGCACGTCGTTGCGGTCGACACGCCGGTCGGGTTCGCAACTACGTGCACCTCAGCGAAGCGGAAGAGGGGGAGGGAGGGAGGGAGGGAAGGTCAGCGCGCGCCGAGCAGGTGCTCGAGCGCGAGCTGCTGCAGCCGGACGAAGCCGAAGCCCTTGCCGCCGAAGTACGCGCTCGGGTCGAAGTCCTCGTACGCGCTGCGGTCGGCGAGCAGGTCGTCGTACGACTCGCCGTCGCCGAGGGTCGGACGCGACAGTTCGATCACGCGCGACGCCTCCAGCTGCTCCTGCACCTCGGGGTCGGCACGGAACGCCTGCGCCCGCTCCTTCAGCAGGAGGTAGGTGCGCATGTTCGCGGCCGCGGAGTCCCAGACACCGGTGATGTCCTCCGTGCGGGACGGCTTGTAGTCGAAGTGGCGCGGGCCGTCGTAGGCCGGGCCGCCGTCGGGGCCGCCGTTCTCGAGCAGGTCGACCAGCGCGAACGCGTTCTGCAGGTCGCCGTGACCGAAGACGAGGTCCTGGTCGTACTTGATGCCGCGCTGCCCGTTGAGGTCGATGTGGTAGAGCTTGCCGTGGTACAGCGCCTGGGCGATGCCGGCGGCGAAGTTGAGGCCCGCCATCTGCTCGTGGCCGACCTCGGGGTTGAGGCCGACGAGCTCCGGGCGCTCCAGCGAGTTGATGAAGGCGAGCGCGTGGCCGACGGTCGGCAGCAGGATGTCGCCGCGCGGCTCGTTCGGCTTCGGCTCGATGGCGAAGCGGATGTCGTAGCCCTTGTCGGTGACGTAGTCGCCGAGCAGGTTGACGGCCTCGCGGTAGCGCTCGAGCGCAGAGCGGATGTCCTTGGCGGCGTCGTACTCGGCGCCCTCGCGGCCGCCCCACATCACGAACGTCTTGGCGCCGAGCTCGGCGGCCAGGTCGATGTTGCGGAGCACCTTGCGCAGCGCGAAGCGGCGCACGGCGCGGTCGTTGGAGGTGAAGCCGCCGTCCTTGAAGACCGGGGCCGAGAACAGGTTGGTGGTCACCATCGGCACGATGATGCCGGTGTCGCTGAGCGCCTGCTTGAGGCGGTCGATCTGCGTCTGGCGCTCGGCGTCGGTCGAGCCGAACGCGAACAGGTCGTCGTCGTGGAAGGTGAGGCCGTAGGCGCCGAGCTCGTCGAGCTTGTGCACCGCCTCGACCACGTCGAGCTGCGGGCGAGTCGGGCCGCCGAACGGGTCGGTGCCGTTGTAGCCGATGGTCCACAGTCCGAACGAGAACTTGTCGGCACGGGTGGGGGTGAGGCTCATGATGTTCCTTCAGCGTCGTCGGTGATTTGTTGTTTCGATAAACTTATACCGCATCACGGGGGTGCGGCGCGAGTGCGGGAAGTGAGAATCCGCGTTCAGAGCGCGTCGGTGAAGACGGCACCCACGGTAGCCGCCTCGACCTCGGACGTCACCAGCCGCGCATCCGCGGCGGTGACCTCGTGCACGGGTCCGGTGATCGTCAGGCTCGCCGACGCCTCGCGGACGTCGCACGACGGTCCCACCCACAGGTCGATGGCGCCCGGCTCCACGACGCGGCGCATCCCCGGGTCCGAGAACGCGAGCCGCGTCGTCGGCACGGTGAGCCGTACGACGGCCTCCTCGCCCGGCTGCAGCTCCACACGGCGGTAGCCGAGCAGCTGCGCGACCGGGCGCGTGACGCTCGCGTGCACATCCCGCGCGTACAGCTGCACGAGGTCGGTGCCGGGGCGCTCGCCGGTGTTCCGGATGCGCACCGCGGCGGTGAACGCTCCACCGGCCTGCACCTCCGGGTCGACGGTCAGCTCGGACCGCTCGAACGTGGTGTACGAGAGGCCGTGGCCGAACGGGAGCACCGGAGTGCTGTCGGCACTGGTGATCTCGTTCGGGCCGCCGAGCAGCGGGTGCAGGTACGAGTACGGCTGCGCGCCCGCCGAGCGGGGGAGCGAGACGGGGAGGTGTCCGGAGGGAGACACCCGGCCGGAGAGCACGGCGGCGATGGCGGTCCCGCCCTCCTCGCCGGGGAAGAACGCCTGCAGCACGGCCGCCGGGGCGGTCACGCCCTCCACGGCCCAGCCGATCGCATAGGGGCGGCCGGAGAGCACGACCAGCACCACGGGGGTGCCGGTCGCGACGACCCGCTCGACCAGCTCGCGCTGGATGCCCGGCAGCTCGAGGCTCTCGACGTCGTTGCCCTCGCCGACCGTTCCGCGGCCGAACAGGCCCGCGCGGTCGCCGACCACGACGACGGCCACATCCGCGGTGCTCGCGGCGGCGACGGCGGCGGGGATGCCGGAGCGGTCGTCGCCCTCCACGTCGCAGCCGCGCTCGTGCACGACCGAGGCCGAGGAGAACTCGCCGCGGACGGCGTCCAGCACCGACGGCAGCCCGAACCCGAGCGGGACCTCCGGGTGGTGGGCAAGCACGTGGTTGGCGAACGAGTAGCAGCCCATCAGCGCCTCCGGCGCGTCCGCGTTCGGCCCGAGCACGGCGATGCGTGCGGGGGGACCGGCCAGCGGGAGCGCGCCGTCGTTGGTGAGCAGCACCAGCGACTCCTCGGCGAGCCGCAGGGCGACATCCCGATGGGCGGGGGTGTCGAGGTCGATGGAGGTGGGCGGCTCGTCGAAGGTGGCGTCGAGCAGGCCGAGCTCCTCCTTCTGCGCCAGCACGCGGAGAACCGCGCGGTCCACGAGCGCCTCGTCGGTCTCGCCCGAGCGGATGCGTGCGGCGAGCGGCTCCAGGAACGCGTCGCCGGTCGGGAGCTCGACGTCGATGCCGGCGGCCAGGGCGAGCGCCGCGGCCTCGCCGAGGTCGGCGGCCACGCCGTGCATCGTGTGCAGGAAGGCGACGGAGAAGTAGTCGGAGACGACCGTCCCGTCGAAGCCCCACTCGTCCCGCAGGACACCGGTCAGGTACTCGGCGCTCGCCGCCACGGGCACGCCGTCGAGCTCGGCGTACGAGTTCATGACCGACCGCACCCCGCCGTCGCGGACCGCCATCTCGAACGGCTGCAGCAGGGTGTCGCGGATCTCGCGCGGCCCGGCGTGCACCGGGGCGTGGTTGCGGCCCGCCTGCGACGCCGAGTAGCCGACGAAGTGCTTGAGCGTGGCGTGGACGCCCGCGTCCTGCAGCCCCCGCACGTACGCGGTGCCGATGGTGCCGACGACGTACGGGTCCTCGGCGATGCACTCGTCGACGCGTCCCCAGCGCGGGTCGCGGATGACATCCAGCACGGGCGCAAGACCCTGGTGGATGCCGAGCTCGCGCATCGACAGACCGATCAGCCCGGCCATCTCCTCCACCAGTTCCGGGTCGAAGGAGGCGCCCCAGGCGAGCGGGGTGGGGAAGGTCGCCGCCTTCCAGGCGGCCAGGCCGGTCAGGCACTCCTCGTGCACCAGCGCGGGGATGCCGAGCCGGGTCTCCTCCTTCAGCCGCCGCTGCTCCGCCCACAGCCACGCCGCGCGCTCGACCGGTTCGACCGGGCGCGTGCCGTAGACGCGGGTGAGCTGCCCGAGGCCGTTCGCGGTGACATCCGCATAGGCGCCCGGGTTGCCCATCTCGCCGGCCATCGGAGCCACGAGCTCGTCGCCCTTGTCGACCCAGTAGCCGACCAGCTGGGCGAGCTTCTCGTCAAGCGTCATGGAGGCGAGGAGCTCCCGCACGCGCTCGGAGGGCGCGGATGAGCGCGGAAGGGATTCGGTCATGTCGATCTCACACTTCTCGAGATGGTCGGGCGTCAGCCCTTGACGGCGCCGGTCAGCCCGCCGACGATGCGTCGTTCGAACAAGCTGAAGAAGATCAGCGCCGGGATCATGGACAGCGACGTGAACGCGAGCACCTTGGCGGTGTCGACGGAGTACTGCGACGAGAACGCCTGCACTCCGAGCGGCAGCGTGAACGTCGCCTCGTTGTTGAGGAGGAACAGGGGCAGCAGGTAGCTGTTCCAGCTGGCGATGAAGGCGAGGATGCCCACGGTGATCACGCCGGGCATCGAGAGCCGCAGCACCATCCGCCAGAAGAAGCCGAGCCGGCTGCAGCCGTCGATGAACGCCGCCTCCTGGATCTCATCCGGGATCGCCCGCAGGAACGGGACGAGGATGATGATCGTCGTCGGCAGGGCGAACGCGATCTGGGGCAGGATGACGCCGACCAGCGAGTTCATCAGCCCCAGGTTGCGCACCACGATGTAGAGCGGCGTGATGGCGACCGTGATCGGGAACATCAGACCCGCGGCGAAGAGCGCGTAGAGCAGACCGCGGCCGCGGAAGCTGTACCGGGCGAGCACGTAGCTGGCCATGAGGCCGAGCACGATCACGCCGACGGTGGTGACGACCGCGACGATCGTCGAGTTGCCGACCTCGGCCCAGAACGTGCCGCCGGTGAGGACGCCGATGTAGTTCTGCACGTTCCACGGGTTGGGGAACCCGGCGGGGTCGACGGTGATCTGGGAGTTGGTGCGGAAGCCGCCGAGCACGATGTACACGATCGGGGTCAGCATCAGCGCGATCACCACGAGGGCGATGAAGTAGACGCTGGGGGAGCCCCAGGGCAGGTTCTTCGCCGTCTTGCGGCTCGGCGCATCCAGCACGCCGGGGGCGTCGGGAGCGTCCGGGATGACGACCATCGCGCTCATCGCTTCTTCCTTCCGGTGCGCCTGTCACCCGTGATGGCGCCCTCGGTGTCGCGCCGGAGCACGAACCGCTGGTAGAACAGCGCGACGATCAGGGAGATCAGGAAGATGACGACGGCGACGGCGTTTCCGTAGCCGAAGTTGCCGGCGTTGCGGCCGTTGGCGACCATGTAGGTCGCCATCGTCGAGGTGCCGGCGGTCGAGGCCACGTACTGGCCCCAGATGATGTAGACGAGGTCGAACAGCTGCAGTGCGCCGATGATCGACAGGAACGCCCAGATCCGCAGCGTCGGGCCGAGCAGCGGCAGCGAGATCCTGCGCTGGATCTGCCAGTAGGAGGCGCCGTCGAGGGCGGCCGCTTCGTACAGCTCCTCCGGGATGCCCTGGAGGCCGGCGAGGAAGAGGATGACGGCGAAGCCGACGTACTTCCAGGTCAGGATGGCCAGCAGGGTCCAGATCGCGATGCTCGGGTTGGACAGCCAGTCGTTGGCGAGGAAGCCGAGACCGACGTTCTTGAGGAAGCCGTTCAGCGCCCCGTTGGTGGCGAGCATCAGGCTCCACCCGGTGCCGACAACGACCTCGGCGATCACGTAGGGCACGAAGATCAGCACCCGGATGACGGACTGGCCGCGCATCTTGCGGTTGAGCAGGAGGGCCAACAGGATCGCCACGGGCCCCTGCAGCACGAGCGAGCCGATCACGATCAGCCCGTTGTGCATCAGAGCCTGCTGGAAGGCCGAGTCCTGAAGGATGGTGACGTAGTTCTGCAGGCCGATGAAGTCCGTCGCCGGACCGTATCCCTGCCACCGGAAGAAGCCGTAGTAGGCGGCGATGACGACCGGGAAGATGACGAACGCCAGGAAGATGATCGCCGCAGGTCCGGCCAGCAGCAGGATCTCGAGGCGCATGGCCCAGCCGGTCCGCCGGCGGCGCCGCGGCGACGGGAGCGACGCGACCGCGCCGCTCCCGCCGTGCTGCGCGAGACCCGACTTCGGCAGGAGGCCGGTGGTGGTGTTCTCGCGGGTGTTGCTCACGAGCTTTGTCCTCAGCCCTTCTTGGCGGCGTCGTTGGCCGCCTGGATGAGCTGCTTCGGGTCGCTCTTGCCGGCCAGCATGTCGACGACCGCCACGTTGAGCGCGTTGCCGACGTTCTGCCCGAGGACCGTGTCCAGCCACTGCGAGACGTACGGCGCCTTGTTGTAGGCGGCCAGCACATCCTTCAGGTAGGGCTCGGTGACGACCTTCTGCGCCTCGGCGTTCACCGGCGGGGCGTTGAAGGCCTTGTAGTAGGCCTCCTGCTGGTCCGTGGTGGCGACGAAGTTGAGGAAGTCGGCGCACTCCTTGGGGGCCTTGACGGAGCACGAGTACCCGTCGACGCCACCCATGATCGAGCCGGGCTCGCCCTTACCGCCGGAGACCTCCGGGAAGGGGTAGAAGCCGAGGTCGGGGAGGGGCTTCTGGTCGGGCGTGAGGGACGCGATCACTCCCGGGTCCCAGGCGCCCATGAGCTCCATCGCGGCCTTGTGGTTCGCGACGAGGCCGGCCGAGCTGCCCGCGCCCTGCTGGGCGGAGGTGGTGAGGAAGCCGTCGTTGAAGGGCTTGGTGTCCGAGAACTTCTGCAGGTCCTCGGCGGCCTTCAGCCAGCATCCATCGCTGAACGACTTGGAGTCGGCGGTCTTCTCCATGGTCGAACCGGCGCACTCGCGGAGCGCGAACCAGTAGAACCAGTGGGCGGCCGGCCAGGCGTCCTTGGCGCCGAGGGCGATCGGGGCGACCCCGGTGGCCTTCAGCTTCGTGACGTCTTCGTTGAGGTCGTCGATCGTCTTCGGTGCCTCGGTGATGCCGGCGGCCTTGAACAGGTCCTGGCTGTGGAAGAGCCCGCCCGGCAGCACGGCGATGGGCATCGCCCACACCTTGTCCTGGTAGGTCTCCGCCTTGAAGGATCCCTCGGAGATGTTCTTCTTGGTCTCGGACGAGACCTTGTCGGTGATGTCCATCAGCTGACCCGCGTTGACCATCGCCGCCATCTTGCCGCCGCCTCGCTGCAGGAAGATGTCGGGAGCGTCGCCGGAGTTGAGCGCCGTCTGGAGCTTGCCGTCGAGGTCCTCGTTCTGGATGGACTGGACCTTGATGGTGACGTTGGGGTTCGCCTTCTCGAAAGCGGCGACGGCGTCTTTCCAGAACTTCTGACCGGGACCGGTCGTCGAGTTCTGCCAGAGGGTCATGCTGACCTTGCCGTTGCTGCTGGAGCTGTCGGAGCCGCCGCTGCACCCGGTGAGGGCGAGCGCGCCGGCCATCACGACGGCGGCCCCGGTGAGGAGCTTGGTGCCTTTCATGTGATTCCAACCTGTTCTCTTCGTTGAGGTGGGGACGAGGGAAGTGTCGCAAGCCGAGCTAAGAGTGTCAAACGTTTTCGAAAACCTTTTCTACGCTAGGCTCCGGTGGCATGGGACGGCGTCCGACGATCAACGATGTGGCCGAAGCGGCCGGCGTCTCCGTCGCCACCGTGTCCAAAGCGGTCAACGGTCGGTACGGGGTCGCGGTCGAGACCGTGGAGCGCGTCCTGCAGGTCGTGCAGGAGCTGGGCTACGAGTCCAGCCTGGTCGCCAGCTCGATGCGGTCGCGGCGCACCGGCGTGATCGGGGTGCTCGTCGCGGACTTCGAGCCGTTCTCCGCCGAGGTGCTCAAGGGCGTCGGGGCGGCCCTGCACGACTCCCGCTACGACCTCCTCGCCTACAGCGGATCCCGACAGCCGTCCAGCGAGGGCTGGGAGCGCCGCTCGCTGAGCCGGCTCAGCGGCACGCTCATCGACGGCGTCATCATGGTGACCCCGACCGTCGTGAACGCGAACGCCGACGTGCCGATGGTGGCCATCGACCCGCACACCGGCCGCGCCGACGTGCCGACCGTGGAGTCGGACAGCTTCGGCGGCGCACGCAACGCGACCGCCTACCTGATCGGGCTGGGCCACCGGCGCATCGCCTTCGTGGCCGGACGTCCCGACCTCCGCTCGTCGAACCTCCGCGACGCCGGCTACCGCCACGCGCTGGGCGAGGCGGGCATCCCCTTCGACCCGTCGCTCGTCGCAGTGGGCCGCTACGAGCACAACACGGTCCGGGAGGTGGCGCTGCCGCTGCTCACGCGTCCGGACCGCCCGACGGCCGTCTTCGCCGCCAACGACGTCTCGGCGCTCGCGGTGATCGAGGTGGCGGCGGAGATCGGCCTGGACGTGCCCCGCGAACTGTCGGTGATCGGCTTCGACGACGTGCCGGAGGCATCCCAGTACACCCCGCCGCTGACGACCGTCCGCCAGCCGATGCAGGGCCTCGGCGCGGCGGCCGCCGACCTGCTCACCGCGATGATGAGCGGCGAGACGCCCGAGCGCACCCACCTGCGCCTGCCCACGAGGCTCGTCCGCCGCGGAACAACGGCGCCCCCCGCCTGACGCGCCCCGCCGCTCCCCGCCTCCCGCACGATTTGTGCCAATTCGCGGTTATGGCGCCGCCAATCCCACGATTTGGCACAAATCGTCCCGCCCCTGGGCGACATTCGTCACGAATGGCGGCTCTCGGGATGCCGGAGGCGCCATTCGGCACGAATGTCGCGGCAACGGTCGTGGACGCGCATTCGTCACGAATGGTGCCTTGCGGGATGCCGGAGGCGCCATTCGGCACGAATGTCGTCGCAACGTTTGCGGACGCGCATTTGGGCACAAATCGCGCATCGAGGGGGCGCGGCGGGATGCGCGCGAGCGGCGGTCAGGCGCTGAAGCGCGCCGCCAGCCACCCGGCCTGCGCGCGCCACTGCGCCGCGCCGCCGCCCTCGTGGTCGTTGAACGGGTAGACCTCGATCGCGCGGTCCTCGGCGGCGAGGTGGTTGTAGGCCGCGAACGTCGTCGACGGCGGCACCACCGTGTCCATCAGCGCCACCGAGAACAGCGTCGGCACGTGGATGCGGCGGGCGAAGTTGACCCCGTCGAAGTACGACACGGTCCGGAACACCTCCGCGACCTCGTCGCGGTGCACGGACAGGTAGGTGGCGAGCTCCAGGTAGGGTCCGCCGCCCGCGACCTCGACGCCGCGCCGGAACGCGCAGAGGAACGCCACGTCGGGCATGGCCGCCGCGACGCCGTCCGACAGCGCGGCCGCTGCCAGCGCGATCCCGCCGCCCTGGCTGCCGCCGGTCACGGCGATCCGGGAGGCGTCGACGAACGGCAGGTCGCGCGTCGCATCCACCGCGCGCACCGCGTCCGTGAACACCCGGCGGTAGTAGTAGGTCTCCGGCGAGTGGATGCCGCGGGTCATGACACCGGGCGTGGCCGGTCCGGAGCCGTGCGGGTCGGGCGTGTCGCCCCCGCTGCCCCATCCGCTGCCCTGGCCGCGGGTGTCGACGAAGACGTGGACGTACCCGGCCAGCGCCCAGGCCACGTTCTCGCCGGCGAGGCCGCGCCCTCCGCCGTAGCCCTGGAACTGGACGACCGCGGGCAGCGGGCCGTCGGCGTGCAGCGGGCGTGAGACCCAGGCGCGCACCGGCTCGCCGCCGAACCCGGGGAAGACGAGGTCCTCGACGATCAGCTGCGTGACCGGCGTGTCCGCCGGCGTCAGCTCCGCGGTGCCGCCGGCGGCCCGCGCCTCGGCGATCGTGCGCCTCCAGAACGCGTCGAAGTCGGCGGGCTCCTGCACCTCCGGGCGGAAGGCGAGCAGTTCGGCGTGGGTCAGGTCGGTGAGCGGCATCGGTCTCGCTTTCGGCACGGTTTTCGAAGCGCACGGGTCGGCACGGGCGCGTGGCGGACATTGTGGCACAGCTCGACCGCGCGACCGATATGCGACAGTGTCTGCATGCCCGGTCCCACCCGACCCACCCTGGAGGCGATCGCCCGCGAGGCGTCCGTGTCGCTGGCCACCGTGTCCAAGGTGCTGAACGGGCGCCCCGGGGTGGCGCCCTCGACCCGCCGCCGCGTCGAGGACCTGCTGCACGACTCGGGGTACGCCCGGCGCGGCGTCGACACCGAGCGCGGGGATGCGGTGGAGCTCGTGATCGAGAACCTGGCCAGCGAGTGGTCCGTGGAGGTGATCCGCGGCGTCGAGCGGGCCGCACGCGAGAACGGCCTCGCGATGACGCTGTCGACGATCGGCGACTACCACGCGGTCGGGGACGAGCTCATCACCGGCGTTCTCCGGCGGAAGCCCGTCGCGATCGTGCTGCAGTTCTCGAACCTCACCGCCGACCACCGCCGTCAGCTGCGCACCCGCAACATCCCCTTCGTCGTCGTGGATCCCGCCGGCGACCCTCCCGCGGACGTCCCCGCGATCGGTGCCACCAACTGGGCGGGCGGACTGGCCGCCACCCGCCACCTGCTGGCGCTCGGTCACCGGCGCATCGCGGCGATCGGCGGCCCGGTCGAACTGCTGTGCTCGCGGGCGCGGGTCGCGGGCTACCAGGCGGCGATGCAGGAGGCGGGGCTGCCGGTCCCGGGCGTGGAGAGCGGCGGGTTCGCCCGCGAGGACGGGGAGCGCGCCGCCCGTCGCCTGCTCGGCGGCGACGACCGGCCGACCGCCATCGTGTGCGCGAACGACATGCAGGCGCTCGGCGTCTATGACGCGGCCTTCTCGCTCGGCCTCGACGTGCCGGGGGATGTGTCGGTCGTCGGTTTCGACGACGCCCCGTCGGCGTCGTGGGCGCGTCCGCCGCTGACGACCATCCGCCAGCCGCTGCAGGAGATGGCGGAGGAGGCGACCCGCCTGGCGCTCCGGCTCCGCACCGCCGACGTCGACAACACGCGGCTGGAGCTGGCGACCTCCCTGGTGGAGCGCGGCTCGACGGCTCCGCCGCGCGGCTGAGCCCGGCTCCGCACCGCATCGCGCGCAGCGAAAGTTTTCCAACCCTACGCGGAAACTTGTCCCTCGGGGCGGAGGCGATCTAGCGTCGCACGGGTACGACGCGCGTTCGCACGACAAGGAGGCCGACGATGACCGACACCCCAGAGCTCCGCGTGGCCATGATCGGCTACGGGTTCATGGGCGCGGCGCACTCCCAGGGCTGGCGCACCGCCCCGCGCTTCTTCGACCTTCCGGCGGAGCCGGTGATGGCGACGATCGTCGGCCGCGACGCCGCCCGGGTCGAGGATGCGCGCCGCCGTTTCGGCTGGCAGAACGCCGTCACCGACTGGCGCGCGGCCGTGGATGACCCGGACATCGACGTGATCGACATCTGCACCCCTGGCGACAGCCACGCCGAGATCGCGATCGCCGCGCTGCAGGCCGGCAAGCACGTGCTCTGCGAGAAGCCGCTCGCCAACACGGTCGCGGAGGCCGAGGCGATGACGGAGGCGGCCGAGCGCGCCGCCGCCGACGGAGTCCGCTCGATGGTCGGCTTCAGCTACCGGCGCGTTCCCGCGATCGGCTTCGCCCGCAACCTGGTGCAGGAGGGCCGCCTGGGCGAGATCCGCCAGGTCCGCGCCCTCTACCTGCAGGACTGGCTGCGCGACGAGGAGGGCCCGATGACCTGGCGGCTCGACAAGGCCGCGGCCGGCTCCGGCTCGCTCGGCGACATCGGCGCGCACGCGGTCGACCTGGTCGAGCACCTGACCGGCTCCCGCCTGAGCGGCGTCTCCGGGACGCTCGCCACCTTCGTGGAGGAGCGCCCGCTGCTCGGGGAGACCGTCGGACTGTCCGGCACGGCATCCACCGAGCGCGGACGTGTGACCGTCGACGACGCCGCCTGGTTCACCGCCCGGCTCAGCGGCGGCGCGGCCGCGGGAGCGTTCGGCGCCTTCGAGGCGACGCGCTACGCGACCGGCCGCAAGAACGCCCTCCGGATCGAGCTCAGCGGCTCGCGCGGCGCCATCGCATTCGACCTCGAGTCGATGAACGAGCTGCAGTTCTACGACGCCACCGCCCCGGCCGGGGAGCAGGGGTTCACCCGCATCATCGTGACCGAGCCCGAGCATCCCTACATGGCGAACTGGTGGCCGACGGGACACGCGATCGGCTACGAGCACGCCTTCAGCCACGAGGTGGTCGACTTCGTGACGGCCATCGCCACGGGCACCGAACCGGAGCCGTCGTTCGCCGACGGCCTGCACATCCAGCGCGTCCTCGACGCCGTCGAGCGCAGCGCCGCCGACGGCAGTGCGTGGACGCCGATCGACGCGACCGAGGAGGACGCATGAGCAAGAACGCACTGGTGGTGCGCGGCGGATGGGACGGGCACATGCCCGTCGAGACGACGGAGCTGTTCGTCCCGTTCCTCCGCGACAACGGGTTCGACGTCCGCATCGAGGAGGGCACGACGGTCTACGCCGACGAGGCCTACATGGAGACGGTCGACCTGATCGTGCAGGTCAACACCATGAACCGGATCGAGGACGCCGAGTTCCGCGGACTGCGCCAGGCCGTCCTGAACGGCACCGGCATGGCCGGCTGGCACGGCGGCATCGCCGACTCCTACCGGGACAACGCGGACTACCTGCACATGATCGGCGGCCAGTTCGCGCACCACGCGGGCAAGGACCCGGCCGAGCGCGTCGGCGACCAGTCCGACAACTACATCCCGTACACGGTGCACATCACCGAGCTCGGCCGCACGCATCCGATCACCCAGGGCATCGACGACTTCGACCTGGTGACCGAGCAGTACTGGGTGCTCAGCGACGAATACAACGACGTGCTGGCCACCACGACCCAGGAGGTCCGCCCCTGGGACGCGTGGAACCGTCCGGTCACGTCGCCCGCGATCTGGACCCGGCAGTGGGGCAAGGGCCGCATCTTCGTCTCGGCGCCCGGCCACCGCCTGGAGATCGTCGAGAGCCAGCCCGTCCGCACCATCATCGAGAGGGGTCTGCTGTGGGCGTCCCGTTGAACGTCGGAGTCATCGGTGTCGGCGTCATCAGCCGGCAGTACTTCGAGCACTTCCCGCACCTGCCGAACCTGCGCCTCACGGCCGTCGCCGACCTCGACGTCGACCGCGCCGCGACCGTGGCCGCCGAACAGGGCGTGCTCGGCCTGTCGGTCGACGAGCTGCTCGCACATCCCGACGTGGATGCGGTGCTCAACCTGACCATCCCGCAGGCGCACGCGGAGGTCGCCCTGCGCGCCCTCGCCGCGGGGAAGCACGTGTACGGCGAGAAGCCGCTCGCCCTCTCCACGGAGGAGGCGGCTCCCGTGCTGGAGCGCGCGAACGCGCTGGGCCTGCGGATCGGCAGCGCCCCCGACACCGTGCTCGGCACCGGCGTCCAGACCGCCCGCGCGCTGCTCGACGACGGCCGGGTCGGCGACCCGGTCGCGGCCGCCGTCGCGTGGAGCGCGCCGGGGCACGAGCTGTGGCATCCCGCCCCCGCGTTCTACTACCAGCCGGGCGGCGGACCGCTGTTCGACATGGGTCCGTACTACCTGACCAGCCTCGTCACGTTCTTCGGTCCGGTCGCCCGGGTGTCCGGCGCCACCCGGCGCTCGACCCGCGAGCGGACCGTCGCGACCGGCCCGCTGGCCGGCTCGAGCATCCCCGTCGACGTGGACACGCACGTCACCGCCATCCTGGAGCACGTCTCGGGCGTCATCTCGACGGTGACGGTGTCGTTCGACGTGTGGGCGACGGAGAGCCCGAAGTTCGAGGTGTACGGCACCGCGGGCACCATCGCGGTGCCGGATCCGAACATGTTCTCGGACACGGTCCGGATCGCGACCGCCGACGACCGGGAGTTCCGTGACGTGCCGCCCGCGGCGGGGTACGCGGACGCCGGGCGCGGCTACGGCCTCGCCGACATGGCGCGCGCGATCGAGACCGATCGGCCGCACCGGGCGTCGGGGGAGCTGGCGTTCCACGTGCTCGAGATCATGGAGGCGGTGCTGCGCGCGGGAGAGACGCACACCGTCGTCGAGCTGACCTCCACCGTCGAGCGTCCCGCTCCCGTCCCGCTGGGGGCGCGCCCCGAGACGTGGTGACCGGCGGGATGCGCTGGCCGGGCGGCCGTGCGCCGCGCGTTATGGTCATTCCATGTCCGCATCCGACCTGAGCACCGTGCGCCCGTCGTCGGGCGGCGCCACGGACGTGCTGCGCCGCAGCAACCTCGCGACCGTGCTCGGCCTGGTGCATCGCGACGGCGCCCTGTCGCGGAGCGACCTGACGCGGCTCACCGGTCTGAACCGGTCGACCGTCGGCGACCTTGTGGCCGAGCTGGCCGCGCTCGACCTGGTCGAGGTGGACGAGACGCCCGGCGGTGGTCGGGCCGGCCGGCCGAGCCCGGTGGTCCGGGTGTCGGGCAGCGTCGCCGCCGTCGCCGTGAACCCCGAGGTGGATGCGGTCATCGTCGGCCTGGTCGGGCTCGGCGGCCGGGTGCTGAAGCGCATCCGGATCGAGACCCCGTCCGTCCGGTCGGCGGCCGAGACCGTGACCCTCGCCTCTGCCGGGATCGCCGGCATGCTCGCGGGGGAGTCGCGGGTACGCGTCGCCGGGATCGGAGTGGCGGTCCCGGGCCAGGTGCGGCTGTCGGACGGCATGGTGCGCGAGGCGACCCACTTCGGCTGGGTGGACGAGCCGCTCGCGGAAATGCTCGCGGCCGCGACCGGGTACCGCGTCTGGGCGGCGAACGCCGCCGTCCTCGGCCTGAGGGCGGAGAGCGCCTTCGGGGCGGGGCGCGGCGTCGACGACCTGGTGTACATGATCGGCGGAGCGTCCGGGATCGGCGGGGGCGCGGTCGGCGGCGGACGGCTGCTGACCGGTTCCGCCGGATACGCGGGAGAGTTCGGTCACACATTCGTGCAGTCGCACGGGCGGGACTGCTCGTGCGGCTCTCGCGGCTGCCTCGAAGCCGAGGTGACCCAGGCGGAGCTGCTCGCGTCGGTGGGTCTCGCGTCGGCGGACGCGGCCTCCCTCGCCGACCGGCTCGTGGAGACCGACGACCCGGCCGCGCTCGCCGTCATCGAGCGCGACTACGGCCTGCTGTCGATCGCCGCGCGGAACGCCGTGAACGTGTTCAACCCCTCGGTGCTCGTGCTCGGCGGCTTCCTCGCCGCCCTCTATCGCGGCGGCCGCGCGCACGGCGCCCCCGACCTTCTCGGCGACGTGGTGCACTCCGCCCGCGAGGGCGTGACCGTTGTCGAGGCCCAGCTGGGCGCCGACCAGCTGCTGATCGGGGCGGCGGAACTCGTGCTGGCCGACCTCATCGCGGACCCGGCGCGCGCCCTCGCTGCGGCCTGAGATTCCCGCCGTTCCGCGTCATATGGTGCCGCTAGCCCGCCTATGTTGTTGACGAGAACTAACCATTCTGTCCCGCGATCTCGGCTTCTATCCACGAGAAAGAACTTGCATCCCGCCGTTTGCGTCGCTTATGTTGTGTTCACCAACAAAATGCATCGGAGTGGCTGCGAGGCCTGCACACGCGCGTCCACTCCACTACAAGGAGGTAACAGATGCGCAAGAGGCACCTCGCAATCGGCGCCGTTCTGGCCGCCGGTGCCCTGATGCTCGCCGGGTGCTCCGGCACGAGCGGTTCGTCGTCCGACAGCACCGACGGGAAGGGCAAGACCCTCACCCTCTGGCACTTCGAGAGCGAAGACTCCGCGATGGGCAAGGCGTGGAACGAGGCCATCAAGGAGTTCGAGGCCGAGACCGGCGCGAAGGTCAAGTTCGAGGCCAAGGCCTTCGAGCAGATCCGCTCCACGGCATCCCAGGTCCTGAACTCGGACCAGGCGCCCGACATCCTCGAGTACAACAAGGGCAACGCGACCGCCGGCCTCCTCGCCAGCCAGGGCCTGCTCAGCAACCTCGACGACGCCGTCAAGAAGTACGGCTGGGACAAGAAGCTCGCACCGAGCCTCCAGACCACCTCGCGCTACGACGACAAGGGCATCATGGGCTCCGGCTCCTGGTACGGCATCCCGAACTACGGCGAGTACGTCGAGGTCTACTACAACAAGGACATGTTCGCGAAGTACGGCATCGAGGTCCCCAAGACCCAGGACGAGTTCGTCGCCGCGCTGCAGAAGTTCAAGGACGCGGGGGTCACCCCGCTCGCCGAGTCGGCCGCCGAGTACCCGCTCGGGCAGCTCTGGTACCAGCTCGCCCTCACCAAGGCGGATCGCTCCTTCGTCGACGACTACCAGCTCTACAAGGGCAAGGTGAACTGGCAGGGCAGCGAGCTGCTCTCCGCCACCAAGACCGTCGACGACTGGGTGCAGAAGGGCTACATCTCCAAGGACGCCTCAGGCCTCAAGGCCGAGGACGCCGGCACTGCGTTCATCTCCGGCAAGTACCCGATCTTCTTCTCGGGGAGCTGGTGGTACGGCCGATTCCAGACCGAGATCAAGGACTACCAGTGGGGCACGTTCCTGTTCCCGGGCACCAAGCTCTCGCCGGGATCGGCGGGCAACATGTGGGTGATCCCCGAGAAGGCGAAGAACAAGGGCCTCGCGGAGAAGTTCATCGACATCACGATGACCCCGAAGATCCAGGCGCTGATCGGCAACAACGGCGGCGTGCCGGTGGCCGCGAAGACGAGCGACATCACCGACGAGAAGTCGAAGGAGCTGATCGCGAACTTCAACACCCTCACGGGTGAGGACGGCATCGCGTACTACCCCGACTGGCCCACGCCGACCTTCTACGACCAGCTGAACGCCGGTCTGCAGGAGCTCATCAACGGCACCAAGACTCCGACCGCGGTGAACAAGGAGCTCGGCTCCGAGTACCAGGACGGCGTCGACCAGATCGTCAACCAGTAACCACCCCCTTCCCACCACCTCCCCACCGTCGAGTCCACGAAAAGTGCACGCGACACGCCGTGCGAGCGTGCACAAATCGTGGACTCGACGGAGGGGGAGCGGGAGCAGTGCAAGGAGAGCACGCATGGTCGACGTGAGTGCGCGGGCGCCGGGACGGCGCACGCAGAAGGCGCGCAGCGAAGCGCTGGTGCCGGGCCGCGGACACGGACGGTTCTGGTGGTACCTGCTGCCGGGCTTCGTCCTGCTGACGGTGATCGTCCTCGTCCCGCTGGTCTGGAACATCTACCTCAGCTTCACCAGCTACCGGGGCATCCGGCCGCCGAAGTTCATCGGGCTGAACAACTGGGTCCGCCTGCTCGGCGACGACAAGTTCTGGACGTCCTTCGGCAACTCGATCGCGATGATCGTCGCCATGGTGGTCATCCCGACGCTGGTCGGCCTGATCCTCGCGGCCATGCTGTTCGACCTGGTCGGCAAGAAGTTCGGCGGCAAGGTCGCCAGCTTCCTCCGCGCCACGTACTACCTGCCGCAGATCCTGCCCGTCGTGATCGCGGCGATCGTGATCGGCTGGATCCTGCGCCCCGACAACGGCGCGCTGAACACCATGCTGCAGACCGTCGGGCTCGGCGGCCTCGCCCACAACTGGCTGGGGAGCCCGGACACGGCGCTCGCGTCGATCATGGCGGTGATGGTCTGGGTGCAGATCGGCTACCCGGTCGTGATCTTCATGGCCGCCCTCCAGCGCGTCGACCCCGAGCTGTACGAGGCGGCGGAGCTGGACGGGGCGAACTGGTTCCAGCGCTTCCGCTCGATCACCGTCTCCATCATCCGGCCCGAGATCTTCGTGGTCACCCTGACCTGCACGATCGCGGCGCTGAAGGTGTTCGGCCCGGTGTACACGCTGACCCGAGGCGGCCCCGGCACCGCGACGATGGTGCCCAGCTACTACTCCTACAGCGAGTTCTTCCAGAGCCAGCAGGTGGGATACGGCGCCACGATCGCGACCGCGCTCACCGTGGTCATCGTCGCCGTGTCCATCCTCTTCATCGTCGCGCAGAACCGCGCGGAGCGCAGGGAGAACCAGATCTGATGTCGACCACCATCGAGCGTCCGCGCACCGGCACGGCACCCGCCGAGCCGCGCCGGCTCAAGCGGCAGAAGCCCCGCAAGACCGCGACCGACTGGGTCATCCTGGTCGTCGCGATCCTGGTCGGGATCGGCATCGCCTTCCCGTTCCTGCTCATCCTGATCAACTCGTTCAAGAGCCCCGCCGACTACAACGCGGGCGGTCCGCTGCAGCTGCCGACGTCGTTCTACACCGACGGCATCGTCAACTTCTGGAACCGGGTCGACTTCCCGGAGAAGCTCTGGAACTCGTTCTTCATCTCCGGGATGGTCGCCGTCCTGTCGGTGGTCCTCTCCGTGCTGAACGCGTACGCGCTCGGCATCGGCCGGGTGAAGGCCCGCACCTGGATCATCGTCCTGTTCCTGCTGGCGAACATGCTGCCCCAGGAGTCGCTGCTCTACCCGCTGTACTTCATGTTCAAGCAGGTCGGCCTGTACGACAATCCGTGGTCGGTCATCATCATCTTCACCGTCATCCAGAGCGCGTTCGGCACCTACCTGCTGTCGAGCGTGTACGGCACCTTCCCGAAGGAGGTGCTGGAGGCCGCGTCGCTCGACGGCGCGGGCCGCTGGCGCATCCTGTGGCGGGTCGTCGTGCCGATCTCGCGCCCGACGCTGAGCGTTCTGCTCATCTTCTTCTTCATCTGGACGTGGAACGAGTTCCTGATCCCGCTGACCTTCCTGGTGTCGAACGACAACCAGACGGTCCCGGTGGCGATCAGCGCCCTGCAGGGCGACCGGCTGATGGATGTGACCACCACGTCCGCGTCGGCGCTGCTGGGCCTCATCCCCACGCTCGTCTTCTTCCTCATCTTCCAGCGCACCCTGACCCGCGGCATCACCGCCGGCGCGGTCAAGTAACCGGAGCAGTCACCGCATGAAGTTCACCGATGGTTTCTGGATGCTGCGCGACGGCGTCACCCCCGTCTACGCCCAGGAGGCGTACGACGTGGTCGCCGGCGACGGCACCCTGACGATCACCGCGCCCGGCAAGGTCATCGAGCGGCGTGGCGACACGCTCAACCGCCCGACCCTGACCGTCACCCTCAGCTCGCCGCTGCCCGGCGTCGTCGGCGTCCGCGTCGACCACTGGCAGGGCACGCGCCCGGAGCGGGGCTTCGACCTGCACGTCGAGGAGGGCCACGCGAAGGTGTCGGTCGACGGCGCGGCGGGCGTGCTCACCAGCGGCGGGCTGACCGCGACGGTGAAGCGCGGCGCACCGTGGTCGCTGGCCTTCTCGGCGGGCGACCGGATGCTCACGTCGAGCGGCCACAAGTCGCTCGGGTACATGACGGTGGAGGGCGAGGGCACGTTCGTGCACGAGCAGCTGTCGCTCGGCGTCGGGGAACTCGTCTACGGGCTGGGGGAGCGGTTCGGCCCGCTCGTGAAGAACGGGCAGGTGGTCGACGTCTGGAACGCCGACGGCGGCACCTCCAGCGAGCAGGCCTACAAGAACATCCCCTTCTACCTCACCAACCGCGGCTACGGCGTGCTCGTGAACCACCCGGGTCACGTCTCGTACGAGATCGGCTCGGAGGCCGTCGAGCGGGTCCAGTTCTCGGTGCCCGGCGAGAGCCTGGAGTACTACGTCGTCTACGGCCCCACGCCGAAGGAGATCCTGGAGCGGTACACCGCGCTGACGGGCCGCCCGGCATCGGTGCCCGCGTGGTCGTACGGCCTGTGGCTGTCGACCAGCTTCACCACCGACTACGACGAGGAGACGGTGACGTCGTTCATCGACGGGATGGCCGAGCGCGACCTCCCGCTGTCGGTCTTCCATTTCGACTGCTTCTGGATGCGCGAGTTCAACTGGTGCGACTTCGAGTGGGACCCGCGCACCTTCCCGGACCCGGAGGGGATGCTCGCGCGGCTGCACGACAAGGACCTCCGCGTCTGCGTGTGGCTCAACCCGTACATCGGGCAGCGATCTCCGTTGTTCGCGGAGGCGGCCGAGGCCGGGTACCTGGTGAAGCGCCCGAACGGCGACGTCTGGCAGTGGGACCTGTGGCAGGCCGGGATGGGCCTGGTCGACTTCACGAATCCGGATGCGACCCGGTGGTACCAGGACAAGCTCCGCGCGCTCGTCGCCCAGGGCGTCGACTGCTTCAAGACCGACTTCGGCGAGCGCATCCCGCTCGAGGTGGACTACTTCGACGGCTCGTCGCCCGAGCGCATGCACAACCTCTATACGCAGCTCTACAACGAGGCCGTCTTCGAGGTCCTGCAGGAGGCCCGGGGCGTCGGCGAGGCGGTGCTGTTCGCGCGGTCCGCGACGGCGGGAGGCCAGCAGCTCCCGGTCCACTGGGGCGGCGACAACACGTCCAGCTACGAGTCGATGGCCGAGACCCTCCGCGGCGGGCTGTCGCTGGCGCTGAGCGGGTTCGGCTTCTGGAGCCACGACATCGGCGGGTTCGAGGGCACCCCGGACCCGGGCGTCTTCAAGCGCTGGACCGCGTTCGGCCTGCTGTCGAGCCACTCCCGCCTGCACGGCAGCGACTCGTACCGGGTCCCGTGGGCGTTCGACGACGAGGCCGTCGAGGTCACGCGCCGGTTCACGAAGCTGAAGCTGCGGCTCATGCCGTACCTCTTCGCGGCCGGGCAGGAGGCCCACACCTCTGGCACGCCGGTGATGCGGCCGATGCAGCTCGAGTTCCCCGGCGACCCGGCCGTCGACTACCTCGACCGGCAGTACATGCTGGGGGCCGACCTTCTCGTCGCGCCCGTCTTCTCGCCGTCGGAGGTGGAGTTCTACCTCCCGTCGGGCACCTGGACGGAGTACTTCTCGGGGCTCGCGGTCTCCGGCGGCCGGTGGATGCGGCAGCGGCACGGCTTCGACAGCCTCCCGCTGTACGTGCGCCAGGGCTCGGTGCTGCCGATCAGCGCCCGCGACGACCGGCCGGACTACGACTACCGCGACGGGCTCACCCTGGTCGCCTACCCGGGCCCGGACGGGACCCGCACCGTGACGGTGACCACGCCCGCCGGGGAGGTCGCCGAGTACACAGTGACCCGCCGCGGCGGAGCGCTCACGGCGAGCGGACCCGAGGGCCACGCGTTCACGCTGCGGGATGCGGCCACCGGCCGGGAGACCGCATCGGCGGACGGCACGGCATCGCTCGGCTGAAGACGCGTCGCGGTGCCGGCCTGACGGTACAGTTACGGGGAAAATGAACGGCGCGACAGCAGGGACCAACCTCGACACGGTGCGGCGGCACAACCTCGCCACCGTGCTCGGGCTGGTGCACCGGGAGGGGCCGCTCTCGCGGTCCCGGCTCACCCAGGCCACCGGGTTGAACCGGTCGACCGTCGGCGCGCTCGTCGCCGAGCTGGCAGACCTCGGGCTGGTGCAGGAGCGCGAGCCCCAGGTCAGCAACCGTGTCGGGCGCCCGTCTCCCGTGATCGCGGCGGACGGGCGCGTCATCGCCCTCGCCGTGAACCCGGAGATCGACGCCGTGACGGTCGGCGTGGTCGGTCTCGACGCCACGGTCCACCGCCGCGTGCGGTACCCCACTGGCCGCATCCCGTCCGCCGCCGAGGCCGTCTCGATCGCGGCGGCCGTCATCGAGGGGCTGCGCCCGGACCTCGGCGCCGCCTCGCGCGTCGTCGGCATCGGCGTCGCGGTTCCCGGTCTGGTGCGCGAGGAGGACGGCGTCGTGCGCCTCGCGCCGCACCTGCGCTGGTCGGAGGAGCCGTTCGCGGCGGCGCTCGCGGACGCCACCGGCTACCCCGTGCTGGCGGCGAACGACGCCAGCCTCGGCGCGGACGCCGAACGGCTCTTCGGCGCCGGTCGCGGCGCCAGCGACCTCGTCTACCTGAACGGCGGCGCGTCGGGCATCGGCGCCGGGGTGATCGTCGGCGGCCGGCCGCTGACGGGCATCAGCGGCTACGCGGGGGAGCTCGGCCACACGCTCGTGAACTCGTCCGGCGTGCGCTGCCACTGCGGCGCGATCGGGTGCCTGGAGACCGAGGTGAGCCAGGGCGCGCTGCTGCGCGTGCTCGGGATGGACGCGGCCGACGCCGACGAGCTGGAGCGCAGCCTCCTGGCGGCCGTCACGCGCGGGGACCCGGACGTCGTGGCCGAGGTCGACAGGCAGATCGGATTCCTGGCGACGGCCCTGCGCAACGCCACGAACGTGTTCGACCCGCAGCTCATCGTCCTCGGCGGGTTTCTCGGGGCCCTGCACGCGATCGACCCCGCGCGGCTGCCGTCGCTGGTGGCCGCGCAGGCGCTGTCGGCGAGCGCGGAGCGGCTGTCCATCGTGCGCGCCGCGCTCGGCTCGGACATCCTGATGATCGGCGCGGCCGAACTCGCGTTCCGCCCCCTGCTGGCGTCGCCGGCCTCCTGAGGCGGGGCGTGCGGGGGTGCGTTCCCCGAACGAACATCCCTCGTGTCCGGAATGCGATGCGCACGTTCACATTCCCGTCTTCTTGGGGATAGAATCGACCTCATCCGATCGATCGAATCGATTCGAAATCGGCTCGACATCGGCTCCCGGCACCGCGTGATCCGCGGTGCTGTTCTCATTGCGTCCAACGGCGGGCGCGGTCCATCCACCTCTCGACTCGCCAAGGACTTCCCTCGTGACCACCGTCGTGCATCCCGGAGACTCGCTCTCCGGCCGCCAGCGCCTCGCCTACATCCTGATCCTGGGCGCCCTGACCGCACTCGGCCCCTTCACGATCGACACCTACCTCCCCGCCCTTCCGACGCTGCAGAACGACTTCGGCGTCTCGACCGCGATGATCCAGCTGACGCTGACGGCGACGACGATCGGCTTCGGCGTCGGCCAGCTGCTGGTGGGGCCGTGGTCCGACAAGATCGGCCGCCGCGTCCCGCTGATGGTCGCGACCGGCGTGCACATCATCGCCTGTCTGGCCGCCGCCATCGCGCCGAACGTGGAGCTGCTCGGCGTCGCCCGCGCGCTGCAGGGGATCGGGGCAGCGGCCGGCGGTGTGGTCGCGATGGCCATGGTGCGCGACCTGTTCGGCGGACGCCCCCTGGTGCGGATGCTCAGCCGCCTCGCTCTCGTGAACGGCCTGGCCCCGGTGCTCGCGCCGGTGCTCGGGTCGTGGCTGCTCCTCGTGATGCCGTGGCGCGGCATCTTCGTGGTGCTCGCCGTCTACGGGCTGTTCGTGGTCACCTGCGTCGCCCTGTGGATCGTCGAGACGCTGCCGAAGGCGCGCCGTCAGGACGCCGGGCACTCGACCGTCGGCCAGCGCTACAAGGCCGTGCTCAGCGACCGGGTGTTCGTCGGCATCGCGATCGTCGGCGCCGCCAACTTCACCGGGCTGTTCTCGTACCTGTCGTCGAGCTCGTTCATCTTCCAGGAGATCTACCAGTTCAACGCGCAGGAGTACGGCCTCCTCTTCGCCGTGAACTCGATCGGCATCATCATCGGCGTGCAGTCCTCAGCGCGGCTCACCAAGTACGTCGGGCCGCAGTGGATCCTGGCCTGCTCGACCGTGGTGATGCTCGCCGCGTCGGTGACGATCGTCGTGCTCGACCAGGCGCACGTCGGCCTGTGGGGCACGGTCATCCCGCTCTGGTTCTTCATCGCGGCGTGCGGGTTCGGCTTCCCCTGCGTCCAGGTGCTCGCGCTCAACGGTCACGGCCATGAGGCCGGCACCGCCGCGAGCCTTCTCGGCGCGCTCAACTTCGGCATCGCGGGCATCGTGTCGCCCATCGTGGGCATCCTCGGTGTCGGCAGCGCCGCCCCGATGGGTGCGGTGATGGCGGTCTGCGCGCTCGTCTCCATCGCGTCGCTCTGGCTCGTGGTGCGCCCCCGTACGGTTCCCGAACTGGCGCACTGACCTGACGATCGACCCCCCGCCGGGCGCGGGTACGGTGGCGGCATGAGTGCAGACGACGTCCCGGGCCCGAAGGCGGATGCGGAAGGCCACGACGTCGTCAAGGCCGCCCGGGTCGCCCGGCGCTGGCCCGTCGTCTCCGCATCCGTCGCGGTCGGGCTGGTGGTCGTGCTCGGCATCATCATCGCGCTGCGCCCGCGGCTGCCGTTCGGGATCGACACCGAGTGGATGGGCGAGATCGTCGAGCACCGCTCGCCGCTGTGGCTGGGGCCCGCGCTGTTCTTCAACTACGCCGGGGGCGGGATCGTCGGATCGGTCGTCGTCCCCGTCGTCATCTTCCTGCTGCTGCTGGCCTTCCGAAGGCCCTGGGGCGCGACCTTCTTCGCCGTCGCCAGCGTGCTCTCGGTGGTCTGCGTGCAGCTCATCAAGCACACCGTCGGGCGGGCTCGACCGACGGAGATCCTGGTGAACGCGGACACCGGCTCCTTCCCTTCGGGGCACACCGCGAATGCGGCCACGATGGTCGTCGTGCTCGGCATCCTGTTCCCCCGGGTGTGGGTCTGGTGCCTGGGCGTCGCATGGGCGCTGCTGATGGCGATGAGCCGCACCTACCTCGGAGCGCACTGGATCAGCGACACCATCGGCGGACTGCTGCTCGGGGCGGGCGTGGCCGTCATCGTCTGGACGCCGCTCGCGCACCGGCTCGCGATCGAGGCGACGAAACCGCATCCGTTCTTCCTGGCGAAGCCCCCGCAGGAGGCGGCTCGACAGGAGCAGTCGCGCCAGTAGAGTGTGCCGCATGAGCGACGCGGACGCGCTGGCGACGGCGCAGGCAGAGGCCCGGGCGGCGGCGGACGAGGCGGAGCGGCTGCAGGCCGAGGCGGCGGAGGCGGTGCGCAAGGCCCAGGAGGCGTCTGCCGCGGCCGAGGCGCGGGCGGCGGCACTCCGCGCGGCGGCGGAACAGGCGCAGGGGGCGGAACAGGCGCAGGCGGCGGAACCTGCGTCCCCGCCCACCGGCCCTCTCGACCCGGCCGAGGTGGACGCCGTCCGTGCCGGCTACGGCTTCGACGGACCCGCTCTGGAGCTCGGGGCCCTCGTCAACGGCGATCCGCGTCCGGACGTGCCCGTCCGCATCCCGCTCGCGATGACCAACCGGCACGGCCTCGTCGCCGGCGCGACCGGGACGGGCAAGACCAAGACCCTCCAGGTGATGGCCGAGCAGCTGTCGGCCGCCGGCGTCCCCGTGTTCGCGGCCGACATCAAGGGCGACCTCTCGGGCATCGCCGCGCCCGGGGAGCCGAACGACAAGCTGCTCGAGCGCACCAGGGGCATCGGCCAGGACTGGTCACCGCACGCCGCGACGACGGAGTTCTTCTCGCTCGGCGGCGTCGGCTCCGGGGTGCCCGTCCGTGCGACGGTCGCGGGCTTCGGTCCGCTGCTGCTCGCGAAGGTCCTCGGGCTCAACGCCACGCAGGAGTCCAGCCTCGGGCTCGTGTTCCATTACGCCGAGCAGGCCGGGCTGCCGCTGCTCGATCTGGCCGATCTGCGCGCGGTGCTCACCTATCTGACGAGCGACGAGGGCAAGGACGAGTTGACGGGCCTCGGCGGACTGTCGAGTGCCACGGTCGGCGTCATCCTGCGCGAGCTGATCGCCTTCGCGGACCAGGGCGCCGACGCCTTCTTCGGCGAGCCGGAGATCGACACGGCCGAGTTCCTGCGGCTGGCGCCGGATGGATCCGGGATCGTCAGCCTGCTCGAGGTGCCGGGCGTGCAGGACAAGCCCGCGCTGTTCTCCACCTTCCTGATGTGGCTGCTCGCCGATCTCTTCAACGACCTGCCCGAGGTGGGCGACCTGGACAAGCCGAAGCTGGTGTTCTTCTTCGACGAGGCGCACCTGCTGTTCCGGGATGCGTCGAAGGACTTCCTCGCATCCATCACCCAGACGGTGCGGCTGATCCGCTCGAAGGGCGTCGGGATCTTCTTCGTGACCCAGACGCCGAAGGACGTGCCATCGGACGTGCTCGCGCAGCTCGGCTCCCGCATCCAGCACCAGCTGCGCGCCTTCACCCCCGACGACGCGAAGGCTCTGAAGGCGACGGTGTCGACCTACCCGACCTCCGGCTACGACCTCGCGCAGGTGCTCACATCGCTGGGCACCGGCGAGGCGGTCGTGACGGTGATGAACGAGAAGGGCGCACCGACGCCGGTCGCGTGGACGCGGCTCCGCGCCCCGCAGGGCTCGATGTCGCCGGCGCCGCCCGACCAGGTGCAGGCCGCCATCGCCGCCTCACCGTTGCAGGCCAAGTACGGCACCGCGCTCGACCGCGACTCCGCGCGGGAGATGCTCGGCCGCAAGCTCGACGCGGCCGCGACGGCGGCGGCGCAGGCCGAGGCCGAAACTGCAGCCGCGAAGGCCGCGGCGGAGGCGCAGAAGGCTGCCGAGGCGCAGGCGAAGGCCGACGCGAAGGCGCAGGATGCTGCAGCCAAGGCCGCGCAGAAGGAGTACGAGCGCATCCTGCGCCAGACTTCCCCGCGCACGACGACGCGACGGAGCTCGTCGCGGTCGCAGCAGACCGTGCTGGAGCAGGTGCTCGGCTCGAAGGCCACCCGCGACATCCTGGGCAGCGTGGTCGAGGGGATCTTCGGCACGCGCAAGCGCCGCTAGCGCGCCTCCCGCCCGGCGTCTCCGTAGGTCGCCGCGTACGCGCCGGGCGTCGATCCGATCACGGCGGCGAACTCCCGGCCGAAGTGCGCCTGGTCCGCGTAGCCGAGCTCGGCGGCGAGCAGTGCGAGGGACGGCGCGGCGGCCGCCCGCAGCGCGGCCGCCGCCTCCTGCAGCCGGTAGCGCTGGATCAGCCACTTGGGCCCGAACCCGATGTGCCCGGCGACCAGCCGCTGGAGCCGCCGCACGCCCATCCCGAACCGTTCGGCGAGTTGCTCGACCCGCAGCAGGCTGCGGTCCTCTTCGACGGCCGAGACGATGCGGCCCACCAGCCGGGCATCCTGGTCCGGCTCCGGCAGCGGGTCCAGCCAGTTCTCGAAGGCGGCGATCGCCGCATCAGCGTCGCCGCCGGCCATCGCCTCCCGCACGGCCGCCTCCATCCCGGACGCGCCGGGCGCGGCGAGGCGGTCGAGCGGAACGACCGGCGGCAGTCCGCGCAGCGAGGCGCCGGTCCACCCGCGTGCGGTTCCCGGGTGCAGCAGCACCCCGAACGCCCAGCCCGTCCCGGTGAGCGTGCGCACGCTCAGCCCGCGCGAGGCACGGAACAGACCGGCGGATGCGGGCTCCACCACGAGGTTCGCCGTCGGGTACTCGAGCACCTCCTGCCGAAGCGATCCGCCCGGCGGGAGGGACCAGCGCGGCAGCCAGTAGTGGCGCACGAAGAGTGCGGCACGTCCGTCGGCTGCGCGTCGCTCGATCGCGACAGGACCGGCCTCGCGGCTCGGGGTCAGCAGCCCCTTGCTGCGCGGTTCGACGTCGGTGCGCGCGGTCACCCCGTCATCCTGGCACGCGGTGCGGCGCTGTGGCGCGGGCCGGATGCGCGGGCCGGTGGATGCGGAGCGTGACCGTCAGCGGGCGAAGCGCAGGCGCTCGAACCAGTAGAGCAGCCGCGGCCAGGCCCGGCGCAGCTGGTTCATCGTCATGGGCTCCTCGGGCCGCGTGACGGGCACATCGAGCTCTTCGGCGACCCGCTCCATATCGGCCTGCGACCAGAACTGGCCGCGCATCCGGATGAGGAGGCGCCCCTGTGCGGTGGCGACGAAGAGCTGGGGGAGCGCCTCCAGGGTGCTGCTCTCGTATACGTGCACGAGAATCACCGCTCCGGCCTCGCCCGGCGCAACGTGCACGGTGCGGCCGAAGAAGCCACGCTCCCGCACTCCGTCGGGCCGCAGCACGATGGTGGTGTTGAGGAACGACGCGACACCGACGACCGTGGCCCCGATGACGACGAGGTGAGCGACGAGCACGTACGGCCAGCCCGGCCCGGGGATCGTCAGCCAGTAGAGGACGGCGAAGACCGGGGTCGTGAGGGCGAGCACCGCGACGATTCCACGCAGGAACAGGTGACGGTGCGGGCGCAGCACGGTCTCGCGGGCCATCGCCGCCTCCCGGTCCACGTCGGTCTGCTCACTCACCCATCGAGCCTTGCCGATTCGCAATCGTTCCGGTAGCGGCATTTTGGGGGACACCCGTACAGGGGTGTCCCCGCTGCCGGCGGGTCATCCCGCCGCAGCGGTGACCAGTTCCCGGATGCGCTGCTCGTCCGCGTCGGTCAGGTCGAGGATCGCGAACGCGACCGGCCACATCGTCCCGTCGTCGAGCCGGGCCGGGTCGTTGAACCCGAGCGTGGAGTAGCGCGTCCCGAACTTGGAGGCAGGCTGGAAGAAGCAGAACGTCTTGCCGCCGAGCGCGTACGCCGGCTGCCCGTACCAGAGCTTGGGCCAGACGTCGGGGACGCTCTCGGTGACGATGGCGTGGATGCGCTCCGCGAGCCGGCGATCGTGCTCGGGGAGCGCCGCGACCTTCTCCAGGAGGTCGCGCGTGTCGTCCTCGCGCGTGGTCTTGCCGCGCCGGGCGCGTTTGACCTCGGTGGAGCGCTCCTTCATGGCGGCGCGCTCCTCGTCGGTGAACGCCGCGGAGCCGGTGGTGGTGTCAGTGGTGCCGCTGTTCTTCGTCATGCGTCCGAGGCTAGGCCCGGCGACCCCGGTCGCGCTTCTCCGAAACTGCTCGCCTGGGCTGTCGCACCTTGCGTCCTTCATCGATCGTCGGAGATCCGTGGCCGTTCGTCGGAGATCTCGCCCGATATCGCCCGGATCTCCCTCCCCAGAGCGTTGCGTCGGAGATTCCGACACACTTCTCCGACGATCGTCTCGGGATGCCCCCGACGCCGCGCGAGTACGGTGGACATCGCCCGACACACGTCCCGGGGAGGTTCGGAGTGCGCATCCAGAACACCGTCGCCGCCGATCGTGCAGGCGCACCGCGGCACCACGCCGGCCACCGGCCCACCCTCGTCGCGTGACCGTCCTCCCGACCGACGCCGAGCGCCGCCTCGCCCTGCGGCGGATGAAGGCCCTCGCGACGAGCCTGCTCGCCGCGGCCGCAGTGGTGTTCGCCGTCGCGTACGCGCTGCAGGACCGCTATCCCTGGCTCGGCTTCGTCCGCGCCGCCGCCGAGGGTGCGATGGTGGGCGCCCTCGCGGACTGGTTCGCGGTGACCGCGCTGTTCCGTCATCCGCTCGGGCTGCGCATCCCGCACACCGCGATCATCCCGACCCGCAAGGACGAGATCGGCGCCAGTCTCGGCGAGTTCGTGGAGACCAACTTCCTCTCCGACGAGGTGGTCGCCGGCAAGCTCGCGACCATCGACCTCGCCGGGGCGGCGGCCGACTGGCTCTCGGAGCCGCAGAACTCGCGCCGTGTGGTCAGGGAGACGTTCCGCGGCGTGACCGGGCTCGCCGACCTGCTCGACGACGACCGGATGCGGGAGGCGATCGAGGCGGTCGTCCGCACGCACCTCGTGGCGCCCCTCTGGGGACCGCCGCTCGGCCGGCTCGGCGAACGGGTGCTCAGCTCGGGCGGTCACCAGGAGGCCGTCGACCTGCTGCTCGACCGTTTGGACGAGTGGCTCGCGGCCAACCCCGACGTGTTCGGCCCGGTGGTGTCGCGGCGCCTCCCGTCGTGGATGCCGTCGTTCGTGGACCGCGTCATCGACGAGCGCCTGCACTCGGAGGCGCGGCGCTTCGTCCGGGAGATGCGGGACGACCCCGACCACCGCCTCCGCCGTTCGCTCGACGAGTACCTCGCCCAGTTCGCCGACCGGCTGCAGCACGACGACGCGACCATCGAACGGCTGGAGGCGGCGAAGGGACGCGCGTTCGACGACCCGCGGATCCGCGAGCTGGCCGCGTCCGCCTGGACGGCCGCTCGCACCGCGGCGATGGATGCGCTCGCCGACGAGGAGGGCGAGCTGGGCCGCCGCGCCGAGGCGTTCGTGGCCGACGTGGCCCGCCGCGTCCTGGCCGACGACGAGCTCCGCGCATCCCTCAACGCGCGCCTGACCGGAGCGGCGATGCACCTCGTCACGAGCTACCGCAGCGACATCTCCCACGTCATCACCGAGACGGTGCAGGCGTGGGACCCGGCCGAGACCACCGAGAAGATCGAGACCCAGGTGGGCCGCGACCTCCAGTTCATCCGCATCAACGGAACGGTGGTCGGCGCGCTGGCCGGCCTCGCGATCTACACCGTCGCGACGGGCATCTCGGCGCTGTTGTGATCCGTCGATGCGAAGCCTTCGAGCCTGTAGCGGGCGGCCCCGCCGACCGATACTCGAACTGGCGATGAATCGACCAGAGGGCACAGAAGAATAAGGGGCGGAAGTGAGGACCTCATGACGCGGATCTCGGCGGATCGGAGGCGCTTCGGCGTCGGCGTGATCGGCGGCCCGACGGCGGTGATCGACGTCCACGGGCTGCGGATCGTCGTGGACCCGACCTTCGACCCACCCGGCGACTACGGCTATCTGCAGAAGACGGCCGGCCCGGCGATCGCCGCCGAAGCGCTCGGCGGCATCGATGTGGTCCTGGTCAGTCACGCGCAGCATCCTGACAACCTGGACGCCGGTGGTCGCCGAGTCGCCCTCGCGTCGCCGCTGGTGCTCACCACTCCGAGCAGCGCGTCGGAGCTGGGAGCACCGGCGCGAGGCCTGGTCGCCTGGGAGCGCTTCTCCCACCCGGCGGGCGTGCGGATCACGGCGACACCGGCTCTTCATGGCCCGGCGGACGAGGTGACCCCCGAGGGTTACGTCAACTGCGAGGTGAGCGGATTCGTCATCGAGGCCCCCGATGCGCCATCGGTGTACGTCGGCGGCGACAATGCTTCGCTCAGGGCGGTCGCGGAGGTCGCCCGGAGGTTCCCCGGCATCGACGTCGCCCTGCTGAACGCGGGAGCGGCTCATGTGCCCGCGAAGTACGACGATCGGCCCCTGACGTTCACGGCAGAACGCGCGGCCGCCGCCGCGGAGGTCCTCGACGCACGCCATGTGGTGGTCGCACATCAGGACGGGTGGGCGCACTTCGCGGACGGGCCCGCCGAAACGGAACGGGCCTTCGAGCGGGCCGGTATCCGCGCGGCGCTCTTCGCGGCTCCCCTGGGCTCGTGGAGCGTCACCGAAGAAGCGCTTCGCGCATTCGTCGCGCGTCCCTGATATTGGCGGAGAATGGGGGATTCGAACCCCCGAGGGCTTGCACCCAACACGCTTTCCAAGCGTGCGCCATAGGCCACTAGGCGAATTCTCCTGGCGCTGCCTTCCGCTCTCGCGGCCGGCGGCTCACAGTATCTTACTTGATCCGCGGACGCCCCGACGCACACGCCGTCCAGCGCGACCCGCTACACTGGTTCCCGGCTCCCCACGTGGCGCCATCCAGGCCAACTCCCCCAGGGCGGAAACGCAGCAAGGGTAACCGGGCTCTGGCGGGTGCGTGGGGGGTCTTTTTTTGTCAGCCCGCCGTCACCGGCTCCGCGTATATTGACCCCAGCAGTGCCGGGTCTTCTACGCCCTGTAGAATGACCCGTGTCTTCCGTGGAGCGATGGAGGGACGGGTGCAGCAGGTGACCGAGGAGCTGACCGAACTGGCGACGGAGGCCTTCGTCGTGGGCTTTCCGCTGGTGTTCGACCTCGAGCAGGTCGTCCGCTTCACCGAGGAGGGCATCGGCAGCATCCCCGCGACGCCGTACAACATGTTCGGGCACGCCCGCCGGCTGGCCGGGCCCGATGACGCGTTCGTCTCCGTCAACAACGACACCGTCTACTCCATCGCCCAGATCGACCTGAGCGTCGGGCCGCTCCGACTCAGCGTCCCCGCCGCCGGCGACCGCTACCACGTGCTGCAGTTCGTGGATGCGTGGACCAACAACTTCGCCTACATCGGCACCCGCGCGACCGGCGGAGCGGGCGGCGAGTACCTGCTCCTGCCGCCCGAGGGTGAGGGCGACCCGGACGCCGGAGCCGAGGCGGGCATCCCCGCCATCCGCTTCCCCACGCGCGTCGCGACGATCGTCGGCCGCTGGGCGGTGGACGGCGACGACGACCTCCCCGCCGTGCACGCTCTTCAGGATGCGCTGACGCTGAGCCAGGTGCGCGAGAGCCTCGCTTCGGCGCAGGGCGTCCCGGTGGTCGCCACCGGCCAGGGGGAGGCGCTCGACTTCTTCGAGAAGCTGCGGGTCTGGTCGCAGGCGTTCCCGCCGGCGGAGCGGGACCGTCCCGCGCTCGACTCGTACGCGCCGCTCGGGCTGGTGAGCCCCTACCCGATCGCCGAGCAGCCGGAGGGCGTGCGCGATGCGCTGGCCGCGGGCTACGCGCTCGGCAAGGAGGCCCTGGAGTCGTCCCTGAGCACGGCGATCGCGCTGGTCGACCACTGGCAGGCGAACCTGCACATGTTCGACTACAACCTCGACTTCTTCGAGCTGGGGACGCTCGACGGGCCCGAGTGGACGCTGCCCGAACCGCGGACGCGGTATGCGCACCGCGCGGCCGCCGCGCTCGGCGGACTCTGGGGCAACCACGCCTACGAGGCCGCCTATCTGATGACGTACGAGGACCAGGACGGCGAGCCGCTCTCCGGCGAGCACGCCTACCGGCTGCGGCTCCACCCGCTTCCGCCGGTGGGGGCGTTCTGGTCGATCACCATGTACGACGTCCCCAACTTCTACCTCGTCCGCAACCCGATCGAGCGTTACTCGATCGGCGACCGGACCCGCGGGCTCGTGTACGACGACGACGGAGGACTGACCATCACGATGAGCGCCACCCGACCCACCGACGAGAGGGCGGCGGCCAACTGGCTGCCGACGCCCGCCGGAGCCTTCCGGCCCGTGCTGCGGCTCTACGCCCCGGGCGACGAGGTGATGGACGGGCGCTGGGCCGCTCCCGCCATCGAGCGGATCGGCTGACGTGGCGCGCTCGATCTACATCACCTCCGCGGAGGGTCACACGGGCAAGTCGACGGTCGCGCTGGGCGTGCTCGAGGCGCTCCGGCACTCGGTGGGCCGCGTCGGGGTGTTCCGCCCGATCGCCCGGTCGACCGAGGAGCGCGACTACGTGCTCGAGCTGCTTCTGCAGCGCACGACGGTCGACCTCACCTACGACGAGGCCGTCGGCGTCGGCTACGACGACGTCCATGCCGACGCGGATGCGGCGCTGGCGGAGATCGTGCAGCGGTTCCGGGCGGTGGAGGCGCGGTGCGACACGGTGGTCATCCTCGGTTCCGACTACACCGACGTCGGCAGCCCCACGGAGCTCGCCTACAACGCGCGGATCTCCGCCAACCTGGGCGCGCCCGTCCTGCTCGTGCTCGGGGGACGGATCGGCCAGGGCTTCGGGGAGCGCCTGGGGCAGGCCGACCCGCGCTCGCCGGAGGAGCTCCGCCAGCTCGCCGAGCTCGCCGTCGCCGAGCTGCGTGCAGAGCACGCGGGCCTCCTCGCGGTGGTGGCGAACCGGGCGGATGTGTCCCGGCTCGACGAGATCGTCGCCGCGGTCGGCTCGGCCGTCGGGGCCGCGGCCGTCGCAGCCGGCAGCAGCGACCGTCCGCCGGTGTGGGCGATCCCGGAGGATCCGTTCCTGGTCGCGCCGAGCATCCGCTCGATCATGGAGCAGACCGACGGCACCCTGATCGCGGGCGAGAAGGCGCTGCTGGCCCGTGAGGCGCTCGGCGTCGTGGTCGCGGGAATGTCGATGAACAACGTCCTGCCCCGGCTGGTCGACGGAGCCGTGGTCGTCGTCCCCGGCGACCGCACGGAGGTGCTGCTCGCCGTGCTCATGGCGAACGCGTCCGGCACGTTCCCGTCCATCGCGGGCATCGTGCTGAACGGCGGCTTCGAGCTCCCCGAGCCGATCGAGCGCCTGCTCGCCGGCCTGCGCTCGCCGCTGCCGATCGTGCGCACCCGGCTCGACACGTACGACACCGTCGTGCGGATCACCCACGCGCGCGGACGGCTCGCCGCCGACTCGCAGCGCAAGTACGACACCGCGCTCGCCCTGTTCGAACGGCACGTGGATGCGGACGCGCTGCTCGCGCGTCTGAACGTCTCGCGGCACGACGTCGTCACCCCGCTCATGTTCGAGTACGACCTGATCGAGCGGGCGCGCGCCGCCAAGAAGCACATCGTGCTCCCGGAGGGGGAGGACGACCGCATCCTGCGCGCCGCTCACACCCTGCTGTCGCGCGGTGTCGCGCGGCTGACCATCCTGGGGGAGCCGTTCGAGGTGCGGTCGCGGGCGATCGAGCTGGGGCTCGACCTCTCCGGCGCCGAGGTGCTGAGCCCGTTCGACGACGTGCTGCGGCTGCGGTTCGCGGAGGAGTACGCGCGGCTGCGGTCGCACAAGGGCATCACCGTCGACCAGGCCGCGGACACGGTCACCGACGCGTCCTACTTCGGCACGATGATGGTGCACCTGGGGCTGGCCGACGGGATGGTGTCGGGCGCCGCGCACACGACCGCGCACACCATCCGCCCGGCATTCGAGATCATCAAGACGACCCCCGGCGTCTCGGTCGTGTCCAGCGTCTTCCTGATGGCGCTCGCCGACCGGGTGCTCGTCTACGGCGACTGCGCCGTCATCCCGGACCCGACGTCCGAGCAGCTCGCCGACATCGCGATCTCCTCGGCCATGACCGCGCAGCAGTTCGGCATCGACCCGCGGGTCGCGATGCTGTCGTACTCGACCGGCGACTCGGGAGCGGGGGCGGATGTGGAGAAGGTGCGGACCGCGACGGAGCTCGTGCGCGAGCGGGCGCCGGAGCTCGCTGTGGCCGGGCCCATCCAGTACGACGCCGCGGCGGATGCGGCGGTCGGCGCGGCCAAGATGCCCGGGTCGGAGGTGGCCGGCCGGGCGACCGTCTTCATCTTCCCGGACCTCAACACCGGCAACAACACGTACAAGGCGGTGCAGCGGAGCGCGGGCGCGGTGGCGATCGGGCCGGTGCTGCAGGGCCTCCGCAAGCCGATCAACGACCTCTCCCGGGGTGCGACGGTCGACGACATCGTGAACACGGTGGCCATCACAGCGATCCAGGCGGCCCTCTCGTGAGCGCCGTCCTGGTCGTCAACAGCGGCTCGTCGTCGTTCAAGTACCAGCTGATCGACAGCGAGAGCGAGGAGTCGCTGGCCTCCGGCCTGGTGGAGCGGATCGGTGAGCAGAACGGTCGGACGACCCACCGCGGGCCGAACGGCACGACGGAACGCACCCTCGAGATCCCCGACCACACGGCCGGCTTCCGCGCCATGCTGGACGCCTTCGCCGCCGAGGGGCCGAGCCTCGACGAGAACCCGCTGGATGCGGTGGGCCACCGGGTGGTGCACGGCGGCAAGCGCTTCTTCGAGCCGACCATCGTGACCCCGCTGGTCGAGATCAACATCGAGGACCTCTCCGACTTGGCGCCGCTGCACAACCCGGCCAATCTGCAGGGCATCCGCGCCGCGAAGAAGGCGTTCCCGGACGTGCCGCACGTGGCCGTCTTCGACACCGCCTTCCACCAGACCCTCGCGCCCGAGGCCTACATTTACGCGATCGACGCGGGTCTCGCGGAGCGGCACCGGGTGCGGCGCTACGGGTTCCACGGCACCTCGCACAAGTACGTCTCGGAGACCGCCGCGGCGTTCCTCGGCCGTCCGCTCTCCGACCTGCGCCAGATCGTGCTGCACCTGGGCAACGGGGCGTCCGCCTGCGCGATCGACGGTGGCCGCTCGGTGGAGACGTCGATGGGCATGACGCCTCTCGAGGGACTGGTGATGGGGACGCGGTCCGGCGACCTCGACCCCGCCGTCCTCGTGCATCTTGCGCGCCGCGCCCAGCTGTCGACAGACGACCTGGACGAGCTCCTCAACCGCCGCAGCGGCCTGCTCGGCCTCTCCGGCCGCGGGGACATGCGCGACGTCCGGCAGGCCGCAGGCCGGGGGGACGAGCAGGCACGCCTCGCTCTGGACGTGACCGTGCACCGGCTCAAGCACTACATCGGCGCGTACACCGCGCTGCTCGGCGGTCTCGACGTGCTGACGTTCACCGCCGGCGTCGGCGAGAACGACGCGGCGCTGCGCGCGGAGGTGCTCACCGGGCTCGACGTGCTCGGCATCCGGCTGGATGCGGAACGCAACGCGAGCGCCTCACGGGAGGCGCGCGTCATCTCGGCCGACGACTCCCGGGTCACCGTGCTGGTGGTGCCCACCGACGAGGAGCTGGAGATCTCCCGGCAGTCGCTGCAGGCCGTCCGGGAGTCGACCGGGAGCTGACGGGAGCGTGCCATGCGGCGACGACGCGGCGAGGGCGGGATGCAGCGGGCGCTGCACCGGTTCCATCGCGCCCGCCGCGCCTCCCTCCGCGCGATGCTGGCGGCGCTCGTCGCGCTCCCGCTGCTGGTCGTCTCCGCGCTCACGGGATGCACGGCTCCGGTGAGCGGTGCCGGCGCCCACTTCGTCACCCCACCGCTCGTGCGGTACAGCGCGGTCCTCTGGCCGGTGCCGCTCCAGCTGGTCGGTGCGGAGCCCGGAGCCCGGCTGCGCCTGACCGCACGGCTGGTGACCAGACACGGCACCTGGACGTCGGCGGCAACCTACACCGTCCCGCCGACCGGGACGCTCGACCTCGCTCGCGCGAAGCCGCAGTTCGCGCCCTTCACCGAGCCGGACTCCGCCGGGCTGTTCTGGTCGTTGCGGGGGCCGCGCATCCCCGCCGACGACGCCGCCCGGCAGTGGATGCTCGACACCCTCCACCTCACGCTCACCGCCTCCGACGGCGAACGCGTCGTGGCCTCCCGCCGCTTCGAGCTCCAGGGGCTGGCCGCCGCCCAGTCGGTGCGGACGCTCTACACGCGCGACCTCCGCCCGCTGATCGATCCCCGCCTTCCGCACCAGACGCACGAGGACGTGGCCCTCGGCACCTTCTTCAGCGCGGCGACGCTGGAGCATCCGAAGACCCCGGCCGTGCTCATGTTCGACGACGCGACTCCGGGGGCGTCCGCCGAGTACGCGGCGCCGCTGATGGCGCAGTTCGGCGCGTCGGTGCTCCGCATCCCGGTGACGCCCGCCAGCGACGGCATCCGCTCGACGGGCATCATCTCGGCCGCGACCGTGCAGGCCGTCTTCGACTGGATGGCGCAGCGTCCCGACATCCAGCGAAACCGCGTGTTCGTCTACGGCACCGGGGCGGGCGAGCAGCTGGCGGTCTGGGCCGCGACCCGGTTCCCGTCGCGCGTGCACGGCGTGTTCGTGGCGGCGGGCACCCCCGCGCTGCTCTGCCTTCCCGGCACTCGCGTGCCGCCGGCGTTCGAGGGCTCGGCCGGGCTGCCGTGCCTGGACGACGCCCGCACCGTCGTCCCGTCGACCGTCCCTCCGCTCGACGGCGTGGAGGGCCCGGTCGTGATGGCGTGCGGGGAGAGCGACACCGTCCTCCCGAGCGCCTGCGACTGGCAGCGGGTGCTCGCCGCGACCCGCCTCGCGCGGCCCGGAGACGCGGTGGTCTACGCGGGCGGCGCCGGGCATGCCGTCTCCGTCCCTCCGGGGCTGCCGATCAGCCTGCCCGCGGCCGGCGGCCAGCCGACCGAGAAGGGCCGCATCGCGTTCTGGAACGCGGTCGGCCGCGCGCTGCTCCAGGCGGACCTCGGATGACCGCCCGCGGCGTCGCCCGCCTGGTCCGCACCGTCGCCGTGGCGGTCGCGGCGGCGCTCCTGGTGTCGGCGTGCAGCGCGGGCGCCACCCGCGGCGGGGCGCGGTTCGTCTTCAGCCGCAGCGGGGACGCGGTCACCGCGCCGGTCGCCATCCAGCTCGCCGGCCTCGAGCCCGGGCATCCGGTCGTCGTGACAGCCAGCGCCCGCACGGTCACGGGCTGGTACTCGTCGCAGGCCGTCTACGCCGTCCCGCCGGACGGACGGGTGCGCCTGTGGTCGCAGGAGCCGCTCGCCGCGCCGTTCCCGCAGGCCGACGGGACCGGGCTGCTCTGGAGCCTGACCGGTCCGTCCATGAGCCAGCAGCAGCTGGAGCAGCAGTGGGTGTACCGCGGCATGGAGGTGCGGTTCACGGCGGAGCAGGACGGCCGTCCGGTCGCGTCGGCGCCCCTGCACCGGGCCGCGCTCGCCGCGGGGACCATCGACCGGGACGTGCTCGGAAGCGACCTCATCGGCTCGGGCGACCCCGACGCCTCCGCCATCACTCCAACCGCCCGCGTCGGCGCCCTGGTCGAGCCGGTGCCGACACCGGTGGATCTGCGCCCGGGCGTCATCGTGATCGACGGCGACGACGGGGGAGCGGCAGGCCCGTTCGCGGCGCGGACGATCGCCTCGGCGGGCTTCCCGGTGGTCGTGCTCCCGGCATTCGTGCCGGCCGGGCAGATCCCCGGCTCCGCCGCCCTGTCCGTGGAGACCTTCGACGCGGTCCTGAGCTGGTTCTCGACCCTGCCGACCGTCGACGAGGACCGCATCTTCGTCTACGGCACGGGCCGTGCGTCGTCGCTTGCCCTCTGGTTCGCGGCGAACGACCCCTCCCGCATCCACGGCGCCTTCGCCGCGAGCGGCGCGACCGCGCTGCAGTGCACCTCCGCGGCGGGCAGCCCGCTGCTGATCGAGCACGGTCGTGCGCTGCCGTGCGCCAACCCGGAGCGGACCATCGCGGGGACGGACATCCTGCCGCTGCAGCGCATCCCCGGTCCGTTGGTGCTCGCCTGCGGGACGGCGGACCGCCTGCTGCCGACGGCGTGCGATTGGGCGCGCGCGGGCGAGTCGGTCCGCGGCAGCGTGGACGGCGACGCCTTCCTCTACGCGGACGGCGCCGGGCACGACGTGGCCACGCCGCCGCTGCTGCCCATCGGGCTGAGCGACCAGTCTCCGGGCGTGGCCCTGGCGACGGAGCGGGCCCGCGTGGCGTTCTGGACGCTGATCGTGGGCAAGCTGGCGGGGGCGATCCGCCCATGAGGCGGGCAGCGGCTGTGCTCGCGGCGCTGGCGATGGTGCTCGGCGCCCTGGTGGGATGCGGTCAGACGCCCACCGCCGTCGGTCCCCGGTTCCAGATCAGCGAGGAGCCCAGCGGGGTCTGGGAGCCCATCCACGTGCGCGTCGTCGCACTCCCGCCCGGGGCGCGGGTGACGGTCCGCGCGGCGGCGCAGGTGGGCGCCGACTGGACGTCGCAGGCGACGTACCTCGTCCCCGCCTCGGGGATCGTCGACCTCGACACCGAGGCGCCGATCGAGGCGCCGTTCACCGGACCGGACGGGATGGGCCTGTTCTGGTCGCTCGGCACCGCCTCCGGGGCATCGGCGACCTCGTCGCAGCAGTGGGGCGGCGCCAGCGTGTCCATCGACCTCGACGCCCTCGTCGACGGCCGGCGTGTGGCGGCGCGCCGCATCCACCGCGTCGGCCTCACCTCCGTCGCGCCGTCGCGCGCCGTCTTCGACGACGGGATCACGGGCGACTTCTTCGAGCCGCGCCGGTCGTCGCCGGCTCCGCGGCCCGCGGTGCTGGTGCTCGACGGCACCGACCCGGGCGCCCCGACCGGCGTGCTCGCCGCATCCATCCTGGCCGCGATGGGCTACCCGGCGCTCGCCTTCTCGACCTACGGTTCGGCGGGGGAGTTGAACGTCGTCCGCACGCTGCCCGCCGAGCGCGTGGTGGCGGCCCTCAACTGGCTGCGGTCGCAGCCGGGCGTCGACGGGCGGCGCGTGACGGTCTTCGGCACGTCCCGCGGGGCGCAGCTGGCGCTGTGGACCGCCGTCGCGCATCCCGAACTCGTCTACGGCGCGATCGCCCCCGCCGGGACCACCGGCCTGGTCTGCCCGTCGCCCGTGCCGGGACCGGCGGTCACGGTCGGCGGCGCCTGGGTGCCGTGCGTGAGCGGCACGCGGGACCCGACGGCGGCCTCGGTGCTCGATCTCACGCGCATCCGCGGACCGGTCGTGCTCGGCTGCGCCGGGCAGGACGAGCAGCTCGACGACGCGTGCGAGTGGATGGACGCGGCGGCCGAGGTGCGGCCGCCGCACGGGGGCGACGCCTACGTGCGCGCCCCGGATGCGACCCACCTGTTCTACGTGCCGCCGTACACCCCGCTGTACTTGCCTCCGCCCCCCGCGGCGCAGGCGACGGAGGACGCCCGGGTGACGCTGTGGTCGGCCATCGCGCGGGCCCTGGACGTGCGCGGTCCCTGAGCGTCCGCTCCCACCCGAATGTCGGCGGCGCCAAGTAGCATGTGTGAGTGGTAACCGCCCTGTATCGCCGCTATCGGCCCGACACCTTCGCCGAGATGATCGGCCAGTCCCAGGTGACGGAGCCGCTGATGACCGCGCTGCGCACCAACCGGGTCAACCACGCCTATCTTTTCTCGGGTCCGCGCGGCTGCGGCAAGACGACGTCCGCCCGCATCCTGGCGCGCTGCCTCAACTGCGCCGAGGGACCGACCGACACCCCCTGCGGGAAGTGCGCGAGCTGCATTGAGCTCAGCCGCGACGGCGGGGGCTCGCTCGACGTCGTCGAGATCGACGCGGCCAGCCACAACGGCGTCGACGACGCGCGCGACATCCGCGAGCGGGCGATCTTCGCCCCGGCCCGCGACCGCTACAAGATCTTCATCCTCGACGAGGCGCACATGGTCACGCCGCAGGGCTTCAACGCTCTGCTCAAGATCGTGGAGGAGCCGCCGGAGCACGTGAAGTTCATCTTCGCGACCACCGAGCCCGAGAAGGTGATCGGCACCATCCGGTCGCGCACCCACCACTACCCGTTCCGGCTGGTGCCCCCCGCGCAGATGCTCGAGTACGTGCAGAGCCTGTGCGACAGCGAGGGCATGACGGTCGCGCCCGGCGTCCTCCCGCTCGTCGTCCGCGCGGGCGGCGGCTCGCCCCGTGACACCCTGTCGCTGCTCGACCAGCTGATGGCCGGCTCCGAGGGCAGCGCGATCGAGTACGAGCGTGCGGTCGCCCTCCTCGGCTATACCCACGCCGCCCTGCTCGACGAGGTCATCGACGCGATCGCGGCACGGGATGCAGCGGGCGCGTTCGCGGCGGTCGACCGCGTCATCCAGACCGGACAGGACCCGCGGCGCTTCGTCGAAGACCTGCTCGAGCGGCTGCGCGACCTCATCGTCGTGGCGGCGACCAGCGTCGAAGGGGCCGCGGCGGTGCTGCGCGGGGTCCCGCAGGACGAGCTCGACCGGATGGGCGTGCAGGCCATGAAGTTCGGCGCCGCCGAGCTGAGCCGTTCGGCCGACATCGTCAACGCCGCCCTCACGGAGATGACCGGCGCCACGTCGCCGCGCCTCCACCTCGAACTCATGATCGCCCGCGTGCTCGTCCCGTCGAGCGACGAGAGCGAGCGCGGCGCGCTGGCCCGCGTCGAGCGGCTGGAGCGCCGTGTCGGCGTCAGCGACGCGGTCGGCGCAGAACGTGCGGCGGGCGTGGAGCGTGCGGAGCGGGCAGCTGCGCCCGCCGAGCGCGCGGTCCCTGCGCGGGCGCCGGAGCGTCCGGCCGCCGCACGGCCGGCAGCGGCCGCTCCGTCTGCTCCGTCTGCTGCGCCTGTTCCGCCTGCTCCCGCAGAGCCTGCCGCCGCGGCCGAGCGTGCGAGCGCGCCTGCCGTCGCGCCGGCTGCCGATGCGCCTTCGCCCGCTGCAACCGCGCCGAACGCCGGTCCCGCAGAGGGTGCGGGGTCCGACACGTCGCGCGATTCCGAGCCGGCAGCGACCGCCGACGTCGTCCGCGCCGCGGAGGCCGCACGCGCGGCCGCCGTGCCGGTCGGGCCGGTGACCACGCAGCAGGTCAAGGACTCGTGGCCGCAGATCCTCGACGCCGTCCAGAAGGCCAAGCGCAGCGCGTGGATGGTCGTCTTCACCGCTCAGGTGCGCTCGCTCAACGACGACGTGCTCACGCTGTCGTTCCCGAGCGACAACGACGTGCAGAGCTTCCGGCAGCCCGACGCGGGCGGAGCGCCCGGTGTCAGCGAGTACCTGCGCCAGGCGATCGTCGAGGTGCTCGGCATCCGCGTCAAGTTCATCGCGCGCGCCGACTCGGCTCCGGGATCCGGCGGTTCGCCGCGTCCCTCCGCCGGTGCGCCCTCCGCTCCGACCGCCGAGACCTGGCCGGGCGCCGACGCAGCGGCGCCGGCCGCCGCGCCGTCGTCGGCTGCGCCTGCGCCGTCCGGAGCTCCCGCCGCCGCACCCGCGCCGGCGGGAGCCGCTCGTGCCTCGTCCGGCTCCGCCCCGTCGCGTGGTGCGGATCGCGCGGCCGCGGCACCTGCGGCCGCGGCGCCTGCGGCCGCGGCGCCTGCGGCCGCGGCTCCTTCGGTCGCGACTCCGGCTTCCGCCGCCGGGTCGGCCCCGGTCGAGGCCTCCGTCGTCACCGAGTGGGCGACGGTCGCCATCCCGTCGTCAGCCGCCGACGAGGCGCAGACGGCCATCTCGACCACCGCGGCCGTCGTGACGCTCGAGCGCCCCGCGCCGGCCGCCGCGCCCGCAGCCGCCGCCCCCGCTCCGGCCGTGACGACGACGCCGACGCCTGCCGTCGCGCCCACCCGTGCGCCGTCCGCCGACGAGCCGCCTTTCGACGACGTCCCGCCGCCGGAGACCGAGCCGCCGTTCGAACCGCCGGTGCCGGAGGAGCCCGCCGGCGACTGGGCCGCCGCCCCGTCGCCCGGCGCGACGCCGTCCGCCGGCCCGGCTGCGGCGCCCACCGCGCCGTCAGCCTCGTCGCCCTCGGCTGCTGCGTCGCCGTCCTCCGCGGACCGCTCCGCCGCCGGCGCCCGCGGCGCGCGTCCGGCCTCGGCCCCCGCCGCAGGATCGCGCACCCCGACCTTCCAGCAGCCGCAGCGCTACGGCGAGGCGGTGGTGCGCGAGATCCTCGGCGCCACCTTCATCGAGGAGCAGCCCGCGCCTCCGACCCCGGGGATGAGGTAACCGGTGTACGAAGGCATCGTCCAGGAGCTGATCGACGAGCTCGGGCGGCTGCCGGGCATCGGCCCGAAGTCCGCCCAGCGCATCGCGTTCCACATCCTGCAGACCGAGACGTTCGACGTCACCCGGTTGGCGGAGGTGCTGCTCGAGGTGCGCGACAAGGTCCGCTTCTGCGAGATCTGCGGCAACGTGTCCGAGCAGGAGACCTGCTCGATCTGCCGCGACCCGCGCCGCACGCCGACGCTGATCTGCGTCGTGGAGGAGGCGAAGGACGTCGTCGCGATCGAGCGCACCCGTGAGTTCCGCGGGCTGTACCACGTGCTCGGCGGAGCGATCAGCCCGATCGACGGCGTCGGACCGGACGACCTCCGCATCCGCCAGCTCATGCAGCGCCTGGCCGACGGCACGGTTCAGGAGGTCATCATCGCGACCGACCCCAATCTCGAGGGCGAGGCGACCGCCACCTACCTCAGCCGCCTGCTCACGACGCTCGAGATCCGGGTCACCCGCCTGGCCTCCGGCCTCCCCGTCGGAGGCGACCTGGAGTACGCCGACGAGGTCACCCTGGGCCGCGCCTTCGAGGGCCGCCGCCAAGTCTCCTGACCCCGCCCACCACCCGCTTCCGCGATTTGGCACAAATCTCGGTTATCGGGCGGCCTTTCCCACGATTTGGCACAAATCTTCGTCGGCTCCGCGCCGTGAGCGGGGCATCATCGTCCACAGGAGGCGGGCTGTCCACAGGCGCTGTCACATAAGGGAACCGACATATCGCGGCCGGTAGGATGGGAAACCCGTGAGTTCAGGAGTGTCTGTGGCCCTCATCGTCCAGAAGTTCGGCGGATCGTCCGTCGCGACCGCTGAGAGCATCAAGCGCGTCGCGAAGCGCATCGTCGAGACGCGCAAGGCGGGCAACGAGGTCGTCGTGGCGGTCTCGGCCATGGGCGACACCACCGACGAGCTCATCGATCTGGCGCACGAGGTCACCCCGATCCCCGAGCCGCGGGAGCTGGACATGCTCCTCACCGCGGGCGAGCGCATCTCGATGGCGCTCCTCGCGATGGCCATCAAGAGCATGGGATACGACGCCCGGTCGTTCACCGGCAGCCAGGCCGGCATGATCACCGACGCCCAGCACGGTGCCGCGCGCATCGTCGACGTCACGCCCGGCCGCATCCAGGATGCGCTGAGCGAGGGCGCCATCGCGATCGTCGCCGGCTTCCAGGGATTCAGCCGCGAATCCCGCGACATCACGACCCTCGGCCGGGGCGGCTCGGACACGACCGCGGTCGCTCTCGCCGCCGCGCTCCAGGCGGAGGTGTGCGAGATCTACACCGACGTCGACGGGATCTTCACCTCCGACCCGCGGCAGGTGCCGCTGGCCCGCAAGATCGACCGCATCACCAGCGAGGAGATGCTCGAGCTCGCCGCCGCGGGCGCCAAGGTGCTGCACATCCGCGCCGTGGAGTATGCGCGCCGCCACAACGTGACGCTGCACGTGCGCTCGTCGTTCTCGAACAAGGAGGGCACCTACGTCCTCAACGAAGCAGCGGCGGCCGAAGCCGCCCAGAAGGATGGAACCGTGGAAGAGCCCATCATCTCCGGCGTCGCCACCGACCTGAGCGAGGCCAAGATCACCGTCGTCGGCGTTCCGGACGTGCCGGGCAAGGCCGCGCAGATCTTCAAGATCGTCGCGAAGGCCAACGCCAACGTCGACATGATCGTGCAGAACGTGTCCGCCGCGGCGACCAGCCTCACCGACATCTCCTTCACGCTGCCGAAGTCGGAGGGCCAGCGCGTGCTCACCGCCCTCACAGCGGAGCGCGACGAGGTCGGCTACCAGTCGCTCCAGTACGACGACCAGATCGGCAAGCTGGCCCTGGTCGGCGCCGGGATGCGCACCAACTCCGGTGTCTCGGCGAAGCTGTTCGAGGCCCTGTACGACGCCGGCATCAACATCGAGATGATCTCCACCAGCGAGATCCGCATCTCGGTCGTGACGCGCGCCGACACGGTCGCCGAGGCGGCTCGCGTCGTGCACACCGCCTTCGGCCTCGACGGCGACGAGAAGGCCATCGTCTACGCCGGCACCGGTCGCTGACCCGAAGACGACCACCGCAGATCCACCCGGAGGGAATAGCCGCGCCGACCGTGGCATTGACTCCACAAACGACCCGAAGGGGCTGACATGAGCGAGTTCACCGATACCGACAGCACGGGCTTCGACGTCGCCGTCGTCGGCGCGACCGGCCAGGTGGGCGCGGTCATGCGCCGCCTGCTCGAGGAGCGCGACTTCCCGGTGAAGAGCATCCGCTTCTTCGCCTCCTCCCGTTCGGCCGGCACCACGCTGCCGTTCAAGGGCCAGGAGATCACCGTCGAGGATGTCGCCACGGCCGACGTCTCCGGCATCGACATCGCCCTGTTCTCGGCCGGAGCCACCGGGTCGAAGGCCCACGCCCCCCGCTTCGCGGAGGCCGGTGCGATCGTGATCGACAACTCGAGCGGCTGGCGCATGGACCCGGATGTCCCGCTCGTCGTCTCGGAGGTCAACCCCGACGCCATCGCCGAGGCGCGCAAGGGCATCATCGCGAACCCCAACTGCACCACCATGGCGGCCATGCCCGTCCTGAAGCCGCTGCACGACGAGGCCGGCTTGACCCGTCTCGTGGTCAGCACCTACCAGGCCGTCTCCGGCTCCGGCCTCGCCGGCGCCGAGGAGCTGGCGGAGCAGGCGCGCGCCGCCGTCGCCGACGAGCACCTGCTCGACCTCGTGCACGACGGCTCCGCCGTGACGATGCCCGACCCGGTCAAGTACGTGCGCCCGATCGCGTTCGACGTCATCCCGCTCGCCGGCTCCATCGTCGACGACGGCCTGAACGAGACCGACGAGGAGAAGAAGCTGCGCAACGAGTCGCGCAAGATCCTCGGCGTGCCGGAGCTCCTGGTCAGCGGCACGTGTGTGCGCGTCCCCGTCTTCACCGGCCACTCGCTGTCGATCAACGCCGAGTTCGCCCGCCCGATCAGCCCGGAGCGCGTGGCCGAGCTGCTCGCCGACGCCCCCGGCGTTCAGCTGACGGATGTGCCGACCCCGCTGCAGGCCGCGGGCAGCGACCCCAGCTTCGTGGGCCGCATCCGCGCCGACGAGGGCGCCCCGCAGGGACGCGGCATCGCCCTCTTCGTGAGCAACGACAACCTGCGCAAGGGCGCGGCGCTCAACGCCGTGCAGATCGCGGAGCTCGTCGCCGAGCGCCTCGGCAACCCCGTCACGGTCTGACCCCAGGCCCGTCTCCGCGGCCCCCGATGTCTCGATATCGAGAGATCGGGGGCACCCGCGGGGTGGGTCCGGCGCGCCCGCATCATAGGATTGACGGGTGAGCAATTCTCCCATCGACGTCGTCCTCATCGGCGGCGGCATCATGAGTGCCACGCTGGGGGCCATGATCCAGCGCGTGCAGCCCGACTGGAGCATCCGGATCTACGAACGCCTGGGCGAAGTGGCCCAGGAGTCGTCGAACCCGTGGAACAACGCCGGCACCGGTCACGCCGCCCTGTGCGAGCTCAACTACATGCCCGAGGCGTCCGACGGCACCGTCGACCCCGCCAAGGCGATCAGCATCAACGAGCAGTTCCAGCTCAGCCGGCAGTTCTGGGCGAGCCTGGTGGAGGCCGGGGATCTGCCCGAGCCGAACACGTTCATCAACTCGACGCCGCACATGACGTTCGTGCGCGGCCGCGACAACGTTCGCTACCTGCGCAAGCGCTACGAGGCGCTCAAGGACCAGCCGCTGTTCGCCGGCATGGAGTACTCGGAGGATCCGGCCGTGATCGGCCAGTGGACCCCGCTGCTGACCAAGAAGCGCAGCACGAAGCAGCGCATCGCGGCCACCCGTCAGACCTCCGGAACCGACGTCGACTTCGGCGCGCTCACGCGCGCGCTCATCGACAACCTGGTCGAGAACGGCGCGGAGCTGGCGCTCAACCACAGCGTGCGCAGCATCAAGCGCACCAAGGACGGCCTGTGGCGCCTCCGCGTGCGCCACGACGTCGGTCGCACCTCGCACGTCGCCACCGCCCGCTTCGTCTTCGTCGGCGCCGGCGGCGGTGCGCTCCACCTGCTGCAGAAGTCGGGCATCCCCGAGATCAAGGGTTTCGGCGGGTTCCCGATCTCCGGTCAGTTCCTGCGCACCACCGATCCGAAGATCGTGGCGCAGCACCAGGCGAAGGTGTACGGCAAGGCCGCCGTCGGCGCCCCGCCGATGTCCGTGCCGCACCTCGACACCCGCGTCGTCGACGGGCAGGCCTCGCTGCTCTTCGGTCCGTACGCCGGGTTCAGCCCGAAGTTCCTGAAGACCGGTTCGTGGTTCGACCTGCCCGGCTCTGTGCGCCCCGGCAACCTCGGCCCGATGCTGGCCGTGGCTCGCGACAACTTCGACCTCATCAAGTACCTGGTCGGCGAGCTGCTCGCCTCCCGGGCCAAGAAGCTCAAGGCGCTGCAGGAGTTCATGCCGACGGCCGACGGCAAGGACTGGGAGCTGATCACCGCCGGCCAGCGCGTGCAGGTCATGAAGAAGGACCCGAAGAAGGGCGGCGTGCTCCAGTTCGGAACCGAGGTCGTCGCCGCGGAGGACGGCTCCATCGCGGGCCTGCTCGGCGCCTCGCCGGGCGCATCCACCGCCGTGCCGATCATGGTCGACCTGCTCAAGCACTGCTTCCCGGACCGGTTCGCCGGCTGGCTGCCGACGATCAAGGAGCTCATCCCCACCGTCGGCTCGACGCTGAACGACCGCCCCGAGGAGGCGCAGCGGGTGCTGGCCACGACGGCGGAGACCCTGCACCTGCAGCAGTAACGGGCGCACGCGCCGGCGTCGAACGCTGGACAAACGCGTGGGGGGCCTGTTATCGTCGTCCCCGCTATGAAGTGAGAATCTCCTGACGTCCCGCGCCTGAGGCGCCGTCGATGTGAGTTGAGGACCCACTGGTCTAGCGCGCTGCCCGGTCAGGCACCTGGGCGCTCCGGCGCACCTCACGACGGAGATCGCCCGGCGGGAACCTGCTCCTCATCGGAGCGCCCGGAAAGGCGGTTCCCATGGCAACCATCACTCTCGCACCCCTGCGCGCCGACGGCGTCTCGGTCGTCTACGGCGTTCGCCGGGTGCTCACCGACGTCTCGCTCACCGTTGCGCCGGGACACCGACTCGGCCTGATCGGCGAGAACGGAGCGGGCAAGTCGACGCTGCTCCGCGTCCTCTCCGGCAACGAGACCCCCGACAGCGGCGTGCTGTCCCGTCCCGAGCGCACCGGCTTCCTCTGGCAGGAGGTCCGCTTCGAGCCGGGGGAGACGCTGGCTGCCATGCTCGAGCACGCGCTCGCCGACGTCCGCGCCATCGAGCGGGAGCTCGAGGATGCCGCGGTCGCGCTCGGCGGCGACGACCCGTCCGCCGCCGCTCGGTATGACGCGGCACTGGCGGCCGCCGAGCGGGCGGAGCTCTGGAGCGTCGACGCACGGCGGGACGAGCTGCTCGCCGGCCTCGGCGTCGGCGACATCCCGCTGGCCCGGCGGCTCAGCGAGATCTCCGGCGGGCAGCGCAGCCGGTTCGCCCTGGCCGCGCTGCTGCTCGGCCGGCCGGACGCCCTCCTGCTCGACGAGCCGACCAACCACCTGGACGACGAGGCCGCCGCGTTCCTGGAGCGTCAGCTGAAGGGATGGGCGGGGCCGGTGATCTTCGCCAGCCACGACCGCGCCTTCCTCGACGCCGTGGCCACCGGACTCCTGGACCTCGACCCGGCACGCTCCGGGACCACCGTGTTCGGCGGCGGCTACAGTGCGTACCTCGCGGAGAAGGCGGCCGAGCGGGCGCGCTGGGAGAAGCAGTTCGCCGACGAGCAGCTGGAGCTGAAGGAGCTGAAGCACGCCGTCGACGTCACCGCGCGCTCCATCGCCTGGTCCGGGAAGGTGCGCGACAACGACAAGTTCGTGAAGTCGGTGAAGGGCAACGCGCTCGATCGGCAGATCAGCCGCCGCATCCGGAACGCCGAGGGCCGCCTGGACGATCTGCGTGGATCCCAGGTGGCGAAGCCGCCTGCACACCTCGCGTTCGCCGGGATCCCGTCGGGGTTCCAGGCGCTCGGGGACGATGCGGGCGTGCTGGTGCACGCCCGCGGGATCCGTATCCCGGGCCGCCTGAGCATGGCGGAGTTCGCCGTGCCCGCGAATGCTCGCATCCTCGTGACGGGCGCCAACGGAGCGGGTAAATCGACCCTGCTCGCGGTGCTCGCCGGCCGGCTCGACCCCGAGTCGGGCGCGGTGCAACGCCGCCGAGGCGTGCGGATCGCCCTGCTGGAGCAGGACGTGCGGTTCGCCGACCCGAACTCCACACCCCGCCGCATCTACCAGGCGTCGGTGGGGGAGCGCAGGGCCGAGGCCGTGCCGCTCACGTCGCTCGGGATCATCGCTCCGCGCGACGTCGACCGGCCCGTCGGCGCGCTCTCGGTCGGGCAGCAGCGCAGGCTGGCGCTCGCGCTGATCGTCGCCAGGCCGCCGCACCTGTTCCTGCTCGACGAGCCGACGAACCACCTGTCGCTCTCCCTCGCCACCGAGCTGGAGGAGGCGCTGGGCGCGTACCCGGGGGCGGTCGTCGTGGCCAGCCACGACCGGTGGCTGCGATCGGGATGGACGGGTGACGTCGTGCACCTTGCTTAAGGTTCGAACATATGTTCGAATGGAGACATGCGTTGGAGTGGTCAGGAGCTGTCGGCCGATGAGCCGTCCGCCCTGCCGGGTCTCGCCCGGCTGAACAATCTGGTGCGCTCGGTGCGCACGCCCGACTTCGCCGGCATCACGTTCCACGAGGTGCTGGCGAAGTCGGCGCTCAACCGCATCCCCGGCGGGGGAGGGCCGATGCCGTTCGGCTGGACCATCAACCCCTACCGCGGCTGTTCGCACGCGTGCGTGTACTGCTTCGCGCGGCCCACCCACACCTACCTCGACCTCGACTCGGGCAAGGACTTCGACAACGAGATCATCGTGAAGGTCAACGTGGCGGAGGTGCTTCGCAAGGAGCTCTCCAAGCCGAGCTGGGGCCACCATCCGGTCGCTCTCGGAACCAACACCGACCCGTATCAGCGGGCCGAGGGCCGCTATGCGCTCATGCCGGGCATCATCGACGCGCTGGCCGACAGTGGCACGCCCTTCAGCATCCTGACCAAGGGCTCGTTGCTGCGGCGCGACCTCGACCGGCTCGCCGAGGCGAACCGGCGCGTCCCCGTCGACCTCGCGATGTCGATCGCGGTCTACGACGACGAACTGCAGCAGTCCGTCGAGCCCGGCACTCCGACCACGAAGGCGCGCCTCGCGACCGTGACGGCGGTGCGCGAGCACGGGCTCGACTGCAGCGTGTTCCTGATGCCGATCATCCCGTATCTGACGGACACGCGGGCCCATCTCGACGAGGCGCTCAAACAGGCCAAGGAGGCGGGCGCAACGTCCGTCCTCTATTCGGCGCTGCATTTGAAGCCGGGCGTGAAGGAGTGGTTCTACCTCTGGCTCGGTCGCGAGCATCCCGAACTGCTCCCGCGGTACCGGCAGATGTACGGGCGGGGCACCTATGCGCCGCAGGAGTACCGGAAGTGGCTGGCGGCACGCATCAAGCCGCTGATCCGCTCGCACGGACTCGAGCGCGGACAGGAGGATCCGCTGACGGGTGGCGTGCGGTCGAGTGCGCTCGGGATGATGCGCGACGACGAGGGGGAGCGTCAGACCGTCGGCTCGGCGGTGCGAGCGGGGGGTGCGACGGAGGCTCCGGACGCGGCGTCGCTGGTGTCCGCGTCCTTGACCGGCCTGGGGGTGCAACCGACGCTGTTCTGATCGCCGCCAGGTGACGTCCGGGCGAGGGGTACACACCGCGGGGTACACTCCCGAGACTCGGGATGCCATAATCCCGGAGGGACCGAGGCGCGCTCGGATCCGGAAGGGCGGGACTCATGTCGCTCGGTCTGCCCAGCCATCTGGCACGACCGGCGAATTCGCGCGCCCTCGCCGCGGCCGCCCGCTGGGCCGGCCTGGTCTGCCTCGCCGCGGCGGCGGTGAACGTCGCTACGACCCTCGTCGGCTCCGACCGTCCCTCCTCGTGGATCACCCTGCTCGTCCTCGTCCCGATGGCCGGGCTCCTCCTGCTCCTCGCTCGCGGGCGCACCGCGGCGCTGACGGTCGCGTACCTGCTCGTCGGCGCCGTCTGCACCTACCTCTACGTCGTCACCCTGTTCACCAGCACGCCCGCCTACCGCGACACCAACCTGTTCGTCGTCGCCCTCCCCGTCGTCGCCATGACGCTGGTGGGCGGAACGGGCACGGGCGCGCTCGCGGGCATCCTCTGGGCGACCCTCGGGTTCGCGCTCGCCGAGGCCGCGGTCATCCTCGGCGCCGCGACGACCGACCGCATCTACGTCCCCGACGCGATCTCACTCGGCGCCTACCTGCTGCTCGTCGGCATCCTCGCCTACGACGGGTTGACCCGTGGCACCCGGTCGCGCGCGCAGACCACCCTGCATCGGGCGGTGCGCGACGCCCGGCTCGTCGACCTGCGACGGGAGATCCTGGCGGAGGCGACCGCCGATCTCCATGACACGGTGCTCAGCGAGCTGATCGCCGTGGCCGGGGCCCGGCCCGGCCCTCTCGACGCCCGCCTCACCAAGCGCATCGAGGCGGACCTGCACGGGCTCGGCACCCGGGTGTCCGGGGCGGATGCGGGGCCCGGGGCCGTCGCGGCAGGCACCGACCAGGGCACGACCGGGGCAGCCGTGCCGGCCGCCGACCCCTGGTACGACAGCGAGCTCCACCGCGCCATCGAGGACGCCCGCGACGAGGGCCTCACCGTCGACATCTCGGGGGACCGCGCATCGTTCGTGCGACTCGACGAGGACGTCCGCCGGGCGGTGGGTCTCGCGGTGCGGCAGTGCCTGGTCAACGTGGTGCGCCACTCGGGCAGCCCGACCGCGGAGGTCGCGCTCTCCGCCGGGTCCGGTTCGCTGTCGGTCATGGTGGTGGACGGCGGCAGCGGCTTCCCGGTGACCGGTCCCACCGCCGACCGGCTCGGCCTGCGCCAGTCGGTGCACGAGCGGATCGCGCGCGTCGGCGGGACGGTCGACATCTATTCGACGACGGATGTGGGGACGACGGTGATCCTGACCGTGCCGACCGGACCGCGGGCGGCGGCAGGGGAGGGCGGAGCCGCATGACCGCGCTCAGCCCCCGCACGATCGTCGGGGCACGCTCGGTGGCCGTGGAACGCACCCCGCAGCGGCTCGACCCCCTCGGCGCGCAGTCCGCCTGGCTCCTGGTGCCCCTCCTCGGAACCGTCGCGGTCGTGTACGCCGTGTTCTCCACTCTCGGCCACGCGCGCGGGATCCACGACCCGGCCCTGGCGGTGCTCGCTCTCGTCGTGCTCCTGATCGCGGTGGTGGTGGTCTCGATCCGCACGCATCCCGCATTCGCGCCGTTCGGCCGGTGGTCGCACTTCTGCATCATCGCGACCGTCGTCACCGCCGCATGCCTGTTCACGGCGTCCATGTGGGGGCACAACGACCGCATCCAGGACGACTGGGGCCAGATCGCCGTGGCGCTGCTGCTCGTGCTGATGCCGCTGTACCGCCCGGTCGGCGAAGTGGCCGGCTCGGCGGTCGTGGCGGCGCTGGTGCTGGGTGCGCTGGCGGCGGCCGAGGACTCGGTCACCATCGCGAACTCGCCGCTGGTGTACGCCACCGTGGCAGCGACGCCGATCCTGGCACTGGCCGCGGGCGGCGCCGGGTACGCCTGGACCCTGACCGGCGAGACGCTGCGATGGCGCGAGGTGGCGCGGGACGGCCAGGCGCGGCTCGAGGGCGAGCTCCGGCAGGCGGCCGAGCGGATGGTCGCGCAGGAGCGCATGACATCGCTCAACGCCGAGGCGGTCCCGTTCCTCACGGGACTCATCCAGCGCGGCACCGTGACGCCGGAGGACGCGCAGACGGCCCGGGCGATCGCCGAACGGCTGCGCGCCGACTCGGTGCGGGCGGTGGCGAGCCCGTGGCTCGAGGACACGATCGAGCTGGCGCTCGGATCCCGGCTGGCGGCCTCGAGGCGCCCCCTCGCCGGAGGCTCCGACCGGGTGGACGACCCGGACCGCCTCGAGCGCGTTCTGACCTCCGACCAGCGGGCGATCGTCGGCGCGCTGATCGCCACCGTCGCCGGTTTCCCGGGCCTCGACCCCGCATCCCTCAGCATCACCGCCCGCGATCCCGAGCATCCCGTCTTCGTGCTGCGAGCCCGGGTCGACGGCCACCGGGGTGAGCTGCGCCGCGACCTGCTGCCGTTCGTCAGCTCGCTCAACGCGGTCGTCATGCGCGCCACCATGCGGGTCCGCGGCGGCGAGGTGGTCGTCCGGTTCGCATACCCGGAGGCCGGGTTCCCCTACCCTGGAGGGAGACGCCGATGACATCCGCACACCACGACCCCACCGCGACCGGCGGCTCTCCCGGCCATGCCGAGCCGCCGATCCGTCTCGCCATCCTCGACGACCACGAGATCCTGCTGGACAGCCTGGCCTCCTGGATCGAGCGCAACGCTCCCGAGTTCGACCTCGTCGTGCGCGCCGGCAGCTGGCTCGAGCTCGTCCACAGCGACGCGTTCCCCACCGACGTCGTCATCATGGACCTGCAGCTGAAGGAGTCCGTGTCCATCGGCGCGCGCGTCCGCACCTGTCGCGCGGCGGGGGCGAAGGTGGTCGTGCTGAGCGCCGTCGACACCCCGGAGGACCGCGAGGCCGCCCTCGGGGCCGGCGCGGTCGCGTACATCACCAAGTCGCAGCCGATGGCCGAGCTGGTCGCGGCCGCTCTGTCCGCCGCCGGACGCGGCGCCGGCCGCGCCGCGTCCTCGCCGCCCGCATGGCGGCCGAAGCCGCTCATCCCGGAGTCCGCGCGGCCGCGGCTCAGCGACGGGGAGCGCCAGGCGCTCGTGCTCTACGCCGACGGCAGGACGACGTCCGAGGTCGCCCAGGCGATGAACGTCCAGTACGAGACGGCCAAGACGTACCTCCGCCGCGTCCGCGAGAAGTACGGAAAGGCCGGGCGTCCCACCAGCTCGCGCGCCGACCTGATCCGCCGCGCGGCCGAGGACGGCTACCTCACCTGACGTGGCGTCACGGCGATGCATCCCGCGCGCCGCATAGGATCGGTTCGTGGCAAAACTGTATTTCCGCTACGGCGCGATGAACAGCGGCAAGAGCACGGCCATGCTCCAGGCCGCCTACAACTACGAAGAGCGCGGCCACCGTGTCCTCCTCACCAAGCCGTCCATCGACACCAAAGGCGACCTCGGCATCCTGTCGCGGCTCGGTGTGACCCGGGAGGTCGACTTCCTGATCGCCCCGGAGACCGACGCGTACGGCGCGTTCCAGCGGCATCGTGAGCGCACCGTCAAGCGCTTCGGCACCGACGTCAGCGCCCTGCTGGTCGACGAGGCCCAGTTCCTGACCGAGGCGCAGGTGGACGACCTGCTGCGGATCGCGCTGCTCGACGGCGTCCCTGTGCTCGCGTACGGCATCCGCACCGACTTCCAGACCGTCGCCTTCCCCGGCAGCCGCCGTCTGCTCGAGGTGGCGCACAGCCTGGAGGAGCTCAAGACGATCTGCCGCTGCGGCCGCAAGGCGATCTTCAACGCGCGCAAGATCGACGGCGTCTTCGTCTTCGACGGCGATCAGGTCGCCATCGACGGCGCATCGGTCTCCTACGAATCGTTGTGCGGCAACTGCTACCTTCAGGAAAGTCGCGGCGTGCTCAACAACGGCCGCAGGCACTGGCCCGTGGATGCGGCGCCCGCGTACGTGGACGAACCGGACCCGGACTTCACCTAGGCGCCCTCCACCCTCCACCCGAAGGAACCGGACACCATGAGAATCTCCGTGATCGGCTGCGGCTACCTCGGGGCCGTTCATGCGGCCGCGATGGCTCACCTCGGCCACGACGTGGTCGGCATCGACGTCGACGAGGCCAAGATCGCCGCGCTCTCCGCGGGCCGTGCACCGTTCTTCGAGCCGGGCCTGCCCGAGGTGCTCGAGGAGGGGACCAGGTCCGGCCGCCTGCGCTTCACGACCGACCTCGCCGCTGCCCGGGAGGCGGACATCCACTTCGTCGCCGTGGGGACGCCGCAGGTCGCCGACGGCGACGCCGCGGACATGCGCTTCGTGGACGCCGCCTTCGCGTCGCTGCTGGAGCACGCCAAGGACGGCGACCTGATCGTCGGCAAGAGCACCGTGCCCGTCGGCACGGCCGCCCGGCTGGCCGAATCGGTGGCCGCGAAGCAGCCCGGCGCGACCCTGGCCTGGAACCCCGAGTTCCTGCGCGAGGGCTTCGCCGTGAAGGACACGGTCAGCCCGGACCGCCTGGTCTACGGCGTGCCCGAGGGCGAGCGCGGCGAGCGGGCCGCGCGGCTTCTCGACGAGGTGTATACGTCCGCCGTGGCGGCCGGCACGCCGGTGATCGTCACCGACTACGCGACCGCGGAGCTGGTGAAGGTGTCGGCGAACGCCTTCCTGGCCACCAAGATCTCCTTCATCAACGCGATGGCCGAGATCGCCGAGGTGACCGGTGCCGACGTGACGAAGCTCGCGGACGCCATCGGGCACGACGCGCGCATCGGCCGCCGGTTCCTCAACGCGGGCGTCGGATTCGGCGGCGGCTGCCTGCCGAAGGACATCCGCGCCTTCAGTGCTCGTGCGCGGGAGCTCGGCCGCGGTGAGGCCGTGCAGTTCCTCGACGAGGTGGACAAGATCAACCTGCGGCGGCGCGCACGCGTCGTCGACCTGGTGCGCGAGATCTCCGGCGGGCTCGACGGGGTGCGCGTCGGCGTGCTGGGCCTGGCGTTCAAGCCGCACTCTGACGACATCCGCGACTCCCCGGCGCTCGAGATCGCCATGCGGCTCGCCGACGCCGGGGCGATCGTGACGGCCACCGACCCGCAGGCCGTGGAGAACGCGCGGCGCCGCGCTCCGCAGCTGACCTTCGCGGATTCGGCGGAGGAGGCCGTGCGGGATGCGGACGTCGTGCTGCTGATCACCGAGTGGCCGGAGTTCACCGGGCTGGACCCCGAGGCGGTCGGCGAGCTGGTCGCGCAACGGGTCGTCATCGACGGCCGGAACTCGCTGGATCCCGAGCGCTGGCGGGCCGCCGGATGGACGTACCGGGGCCTCGGCCGCTGAGACGGGCAACACACTGAGGCCGCTTTACGGCGCCACCCCGATTTGGGGGCCGCCAAAAAAGTGAGGATTTGTTAGATTTGTCGCATGGCGACAGGTCTGACCGTGCCGGACGCGCCGCCGCGTCCCGAACCCGCAGAGCCCACGAACGCTCGGCGGCGGCGTCGACTGAGCCATCCGGCCGGTATCGCAGTGGTCGCTGTCATCGGTTTCATCCTCCTGTTCGCCATCCTCTGGATCGGCGTCCGCGGCTTCCTCGCGCAGCGCGCCCTCAATGACGCGGTCCCTTCGGCGGAGAGCGTAAAGGCCGCCATCGGCTCCGGCGACATCGCCGGAGCCGGCCGGGCGGCGGCTGCCCTCGAGCAGCACACCAGGGAGGCCGCGGCACTCACCTCCGACCCGATCTGGCTCGCCGCGGAGGGTGTCCCGTGGATCGGGCCCAACCTCGCCGCTGTTCGCACCGCTGCCGCCGCATCCGACACCGTGGCCGCACAGGTCGTGGCTCCTCTGGTCAAGGAGGGCAGCGCGGTGGATCTACGCGCGCTCGCCATCACGGACGGGCGGATCGACCTCGCGCCCATCGTGGCCGCGCAGCCGACGGTCGCCAAGGCGGCGACCGCTTTCGACACCGCGCGAGCCAGTGTCGCGTCGATCGACACGGGCGCGCTGGTCAACCCGGTAGCCGGGGGGATCGATCGGTTGCACGGCGTGCTCGACAAGGCGGCCCCGGATATCGAGGCCATCGGGAACACGGTGCGCCTCCTGCCGTCGATGCTCGGAGCGGCCGGTCCGCGCGACTACCTCATGGTCGCCCAGAATCCCGCTGAGCTGCGGTCCACCGGCGGCCTGATCGGGGCCGTGGCGCTGATCCACGCCGAGAACGGTGCGATCACCCTCCAGCGCCAAGCCGCCGGAACCGACATCGGCCCGTGGCCGACGCCCGTGGCGGACGTGCCGCTCAGCACACAGGGGCTGTTCGGCCCCCTCGTCGGACGGTTCCTCCAGGATGCGAACCTCACTCCTGACTTCCCGCTCGCCGCCGCGACCGCCTCTCGGATGTGGACCACGATGTACGGCGGAACCGTCGACGGTGTGGTCGCCGTCGACCCGGTGGTGCTGAGCGGGCTCCTAAAGGCGACCGGGCCCGTCCAGCTGCCCTCCGGCGACCGGCTCACCTCCGCCAACGCGGTGAAGCTGCTTCTGAGCGATGTGTATCAGCGCTACTCGGAGCCCGCGCAGCAGGACTCGTTCTTCGCCTCCGCGGCAAGCGCCGTCTTCTCGCGGATGTCGGCCGGGGGAGTGGATTCCAAGAAGCTCCTCTCCGCTCTCGCGGCGGCGGGCGAGTCCCGCAGGGTGCTGGTCTGGAGCGCGCACGGCAGCGACCAGAAGGTGCTGGCCGGAACGACGCTCGCTGGCGCGCTCCCGCAGTCCGACCTCGCCTCGGCGGGCATCGGTGTGTACTTCAACGACGCCACCGGGTCGAAGATGGACTACTACCTCGGCACGTCCGTCGCGGCGGGATCCGCGGTCTGCCGCGCCGACGGGAAGCCCTCGACAGTTGTGTCGGTGACGCTCACCAATAAGGCGCCCGCGGACGCAGGAACGTCGCTCCCCAAGTACGTGACAGGCGGAGGCACCTATGGGGTGACCCCCGGCCACATCCGGACCCGAGTCGCGGTGTACGGACCTGCCGACGGCTTCCTGGCGGCCACTCAGAGCGACGACAAGAACTATGCGACCGTGGCCGGCGTCGACAAGTCGCGTCCGGTGAGCCTCTTCACGGTGGAGCTCGCACCGGGCGAGTCGCGGACCGTCTCCGTGCAGTTCCTGAACGCGGGTCAGACGGCCCCGAACCTGAAGGTCGTGACGACTCCGACACTTCCGGGGGATGGGACGACCCCCGATGTGGGGGCACAGAACACCGTCGCGCCCATTGTTGTTCAGTGCTCCCGCGTCGTAAAGTGAGTATTACTCAACTCCCGACCGTATGCCGGGGCCCCAACTGAAAGGCGGGCCGATGTTCAAGAAGATCCTGGCGGCGATCGCTGTGACCGCGGGGCTGCTGGTAGCGGCACCGGCGGCCGCGAACGCAGTGCCGTACACCAAAGGTGCCGAGTGCTCCTTCGACGTCAGCGTCGTCGAGTCAGGTGGCTCCGCCACCCTCATCTGCATCCCGGGCACCTGGTCGCCGGGTGAGGCGATCGACTGGACCGTCACAGGCCAGAACGGCGCCTCCTTCAAGCTGGCCTCGTTCGCCACGGCGGACAGCAGCCTCCACTTCGTCAAGCATGCCAACGCGGACGGCAGCGACGTGCTGTCGGTGACGCTCCCCGCAAGCGCCTCCGGCACGTACAGCGTGGTCGGGCACGGCCAGACCAGCGGGCACGAGTGCCCCGCCACCCTGACGGTCCTGCCCGCCGACGCGGCGAGCACGGTGGTCGACCCCGGCAGCAGTGACGGCCTCGCCCACACCGGCTCGGTCGTCGCGACCTGGGCGGCCTGGATGGGCGGCTCGCTGATCGTCCTCGGCCTGATCGCCCTGGCACTCGTGGCCTGGATCCGCAAGGTGAAGACCACGTCCTGACCCCCATATCGCCCCCTGCGCCGATTCCCGGCCGGACCTCTGAGGACCGGCCGGGAATCGGCGTGTAAGGGCCCGCGTTAGTGTCAGGGTGAGCGCCACCAGCATCCCCCTCAACGTCCTCGATCTCGCCAGCCGTCCCGCGGGCGGCACCAACGCCGACGCCGTCGCCGGCACGGTGAGGCTCGCGCAGGCGGCCGAACGCCTCGGCTACGGGCGATTCTGGGTCGCCGAGCACCACGGGATGCCGGCCATCGCCTCCAGCGCGCCGGCCGTGCTGATCGCCGGCGTGGCGGCCGCGACCGAGCGCATCCGCGTCGGCAGCGGCGGCGTCATGCTGCCCAACCACGCACCTCTCGTCGTGGCGGAGCAGTTCGGCACGCTGCGCGCCCTCTACGGCGACCGGATCGACCTCGGCATCGGCCGGGCCCCCGGCACCGACGGCGCGACGGCGATGGCCCTGCGGCGGAGCCCCGAGGGACTGGGGGTCGACGACTTCCCGCAGCAGCTCCTCGACCTCTTCGGCTTCTTCTACGGCGGGATGAGCGACGCCAACCCGCTGCACGGCATCACGGCGGTGCCCGGGCTGGGCGATGCCCCGCAGGTCTGGCTGCTCGGATCGAGCGGCTTCAGCGCCCAGGTCGCCGCAGCACTCGGTCTGCCGTTCGCCTTCGCCCACCACTTCGCCGGCGAGAACACCGAGGCGGCGCTCGACCTGTACCGGTCGCGCTTCGAGCCCAGCGACATCCTCACCGAGCCGCACACCATGATCGCGGTCAACGTGGTCTCCGACGACGACCCGGAGACCGTACGCGCGCAGTCGCTGCCCGGCCAGCTCTCCTTCCTGCGCATGCGCCGCGGCCTCAAGCCGGAGCCGGTGAGCATCGAGGAGGCGCTCGCGCACGAGTTCACGCCCCTGGAGGAGGAGTTCATCGCCTCCCGCAACGCACGCCAGGCGGTCGGCACGCCGGACGAGGTGAAGGCGCGCCTGGACTCGCTCCTCGCCTCCACCCAGACCGACGAGCTGATGGTGTCGTCCGGAGCCGCGACCGTGGAGGGACGCATCCGCTCGCTCGAGATCGTGCGGGAGCTGTACCCCGCCGCATGACGGACCGTGACGGCCACCCGCGCGGTGGCCGTCCACGCGAGGTACCGTTGGGCCTCAACCCGGACCCTGAGGCAAAGGCGGAACCCATGTCGCGCACACTCACCGTGGTCGGAGTGAGCGGAAGCCCCACCCACCCGTCGCGCACCACCGTGCTGGTGGACGACGTCGCGCGCTCCTACGCGGAAGCGGCGGGAGGGGTCTCCCGCACCATCCAGCTCGCTCCGCTGCTCCCGGAGCTCGGAGCGGGGCCGTTCCGCAACAGCCTCAGCCCCATCGTCACGGAGGCGCTGGAGGCGGTGGAAGGCGCGGACATCCTCGTCGTCGGCTCGCCGGCCTACCGGGCCACCTACACCGGGCTGTTCAAGCTGTTCTTCGACCACATCGGCCAGTACGCCCTCATCGACAAGCCGGTGGTGCTGACCGCGACGGGCGGCAGCGACCGGCATGCGCTGCTCGTGGAGCACCAGATGCGGCCGCTGTTCGGGTTCTTCCAGTCGCTCACCGTGCCGCTCGGCATCTACGCCAGCGAGAACGACTTCGCCGACTACGAGATCCGGTCGGAAGACCTGCGTGCGCGGATCGACACGGCGGTGGCGCGGACGCTGCCGTTGATCCGGGCGAACATCGACCCGCAGGCGCGGTTGGCCACGCGGGAGTTCGCGCGGCCGGATGCGTTTTAGAGACGGTGCTCTCGCAGAAGTGCGAAAGGACGTGGCGGCTTCTCCACTGAAGCTGCGGGGTGCGCCCCACGCGCTACCCCAGACGCCGCTCCGCGCTTCGCGCGGGGCGTCGCCTGGGGCCCCTCGCGCGTGGGGACCCCAATAGTCACCGCGAGCGGTCATGAAGAAGGGCCCCGCCTTG
>NZ_JBQENB010000002.1:268721-357638 GCF_052044215.1 Leifsonia sp. 22587 | reverse complement strand
GGGGCCCTTCTTCATGACCGCGTCGGGGTGACAGGATTTGAACCTGCGGCCTCTTCGTCCCGAACGAAGCGCGCTACCAAGCTGCGCCACACCCCGGTGGCCCGAAGGCCTCATCCAGGATACACGAGCGGGGCGGTGCTCATGACCACGGCCCCGGCCGCACACGGGCTAGGGAGCCGCGGTGAGGGTGATCAGCGTCGCCTCAGGACGGCACGCGAAGCGCACCGGCGCGTAGATGGAGGTGCCGAGCCCCGCCGAGACGTTCAGGTAGGCGGAACGGAAGGCGTGACGCCACACGCTCAAGCCTTTGGCCTGCGAGCGGGGGATGTCGCAGTTCGTGACCAGGGCGCCGAAGCCGGGCAGACAGACCTGACCGCCGTGCGTGTGCCCGGCGAAGATCATGGCGGCGCCGTAGGTCACGAACGCGTCGAGCACGCGGCGGTACGGGGAGTGCGTCACCCCGATGGTGACCGCCTGGCGCTCCGAGCGCGGGCCCTGGTCGGGCCAGGTGTTGTCATCGGAGAACGGATCGTTCTCGCGCAGCTCGTCGAGCGCGCCCGGGATGGCCTCCACGCGGTCGTACCGGATGTGCGGGTCGTTCACGCCGAAGAACTCGAGGTGCGTGCCGCGCACCTCCATCGCGGCGGCCCGGTTGTCCAGGTCGACCCAGCCCAAGTCGCGGAAGAACGCCGTGAGGGCGGGGGTGTCGAGGCGCGTCGCCGTCGGAGCCTTGCGCGCCTTCGAGGGTCCAAGCAGGTACTTCAACGGATTCTTGGCCTGAGGGCCGAAGTAGTCGTTCGAGCCGTGCACGAAGACGCCCGGGATGCCCTGGAAGCCCGCGTAGGCAGCACGCACGCCCTCGAGGCCGTCGGTGTGACCGAGCACGTCTCCGGTCTCGACGATCAGGTCCGGCTTCAGACGCGCCAGAGAGCGGATCCACTCCTGCTTGTCGCGCTGCCACGGCGCCATGTGCAGGTCGGAGAGGTGGAGCACCCGGATGGGCTGAGCCCCGGCCGGCAGAACCGGCACGCTGACCTCGCGCAGCACGTACGCGCGGCGCTCGACGAGGGATCCGTAGGCGAACGCCGCGGCGCCCGCGCCGGCCAGAAGGGCCAGGACGGACGCCGCGGGGCGCAGAGCTCGGCCGGCCACTAGCCGCCGGCGCCCGGGCTCGGCGGGGCGCTCGGTCCAGCGGCGGCCAGCGCGAGGGTCACCGCTGTTCCCGGCTTCGCGGGCGTCCCGGCGGCCGGGTCCTGTGCCTGCACGATGCCGTTGGGGTTGTTCCCACCCGCGCTCTTGGCGGTGAATCCGGCCGCCTGCAGCGCCGCGGCGGCGTCGGAGAACTTCTGCCCGACGACGTTCGGCACGGCGACGAGGCTGCCGTTGCTGGTGAAGAGCGTGATGACGCTGCCCTTGCCGACCTGCGACCCGGCGGGCGGGTTGGTCGACGCGATGGTGCCGGCCGGGGCGACCGAATCCTGCGGTCCTCCGTCGGCCGAGTCGAGGCCCAGGCCGGTCAGGATGGACTTCGCCTCGTCGGGCGACTTGCCGGTGAGGTCCGGCACGGCGACCTGGATGCCCTGCGTCAGCTTGCTCGGCGGGGTGGGGAAGTCGTCCCCGCCGTACTTGCCGACCGCGGCGCTCATCATGGTGCGCATGACCGAGACGCGGGCGCTCGCGGGGGAGGTGCCGTGCGTCGGGAAGACCTTGCGGAAGTCCACGTGGCCCTGGATGTTGCCGACCCAGTACGCGCCCGCGACCTTGGTGGTCGCCGCGACGAGCCACAGCTGGTCGTTGTACTCGGTGGTACCGGTCTTGCCCAGCATGTCCTTGCCGGTCGTGTTCATGCCCGAGGCCGTTCCGCCGCCCTGCAGCGGGCCCTTGAGGGCCTTCGCCATGGTGTTGGCCACCGCGGGGTCCACGGACTGGGTGCAGGTGCTCGCGGGCGGCTTCACGTCCTTGCCGCTCGCATCCACGATCTTGTCGATGACGATCGGCGTGCAGGTCATGCCGTTGTTCGCGATGCCCGCGAAGGCGGTCGCCATGGTGAGCGGTGCGATGTAGTTGGTGCCGAGCACGGCCGACGGGTTGGTGTCGAGCGGCTCGCCCTTGGCGGTGTGGACTCCGAACGCCTCCGCGTCCTTCTTGATCTCGCACAGGTCCAGCTGGCTGGCCATCGAGATGAAGGCGGTGTTGATGGAGAGCGTGGTCGCGCTCTGGGCGTTGCGGATGCCCGTCTCACCCGGCGAGTCGTTCTGCGGCGTGTAGGTGCCGCCCCAGCCTCCGGTGCAGGAGTCCTTGAACGACCGGTAGGTGCGGATGTTCGCGTTCACCGACTCGTTGAGCGAGTGACCCTGCTTGAGCCACTCGGCGAGGGTGAAGACCTTGTAGGTCGAGCCGACCTGGAAGCCGCCGGAGCCGCCGTACTTCTGGTCGGTGGCCAGGTTGACCGAGGAGAAGTCCGTGCTGGTGTTCAGCACATCCGGGTCCTGGCTGTACTTCTTGTTCTGGGCCATGTACAGCACGCGGCCCGTGCCCGGCTGGACGCCGGTGAGCACGCCGCCGATGTCCGCCCGCGAGTACGACGCCGGCACATACGACTGGATGGTCGACTCCGCCACCTGCTGCAGCTGCAGGTCGAGGCTGGTGTAGATCTTGTACCCGCCGCGGTTGAAGTTGGATGCGCGGGTGTCCTCGTCGGCGCCGAAGGTCGGGTCGTTCAGGATGGTCTTCTGGACGTAGTCGCAGAAGTACGCGGAGCCGCCCGCGGTCTGGCAACCGCGCACGGACGGCGTGATCACCGGCTGGATCGGGGTCTTGACCGCTTCCTGGTACTGCGCCTTCGTCAGCCGCTTGTACTGGTACATCTTGCCCAGGATGTAGTCGCGGCGCTCCTTGTTCTTCGCGTAGCCGTTCGCGGCGCCATTGGTCTTCGACTCCGGGTCGTCGATCTTCAGGCTGGTCGGCTCGTTCACGATCGCCACCAGGCTGGCGGCCTGGGCGGGGGTGAGCGCGGCGGCGGTGGTGTTGTAGTAGTACTTGGCCGCGGCCTCGATGCCGTAGACCGTTCCGCCGAATCCGGCGATGTTGAGGTACCCGACCAGGATCTGGTCCTTGGTGTACTTCTTCTCGATCCCGATCGCGTACTTCATCTCCTTGACCTTGCGGTCGGGGGAGACGCCCGTGGAGTCGGTGACGCACTCCTGGTACTTGGTCTTCTGCTCCTTGGTCTTGACCGGGAGCGCCTCGCACTTCTGCAGCAGCACGTTCTTCACGTACTGCTGGGTGATCGAGGAACCGCCCTGCACGCCGCCGCCGGCGACCGTGGAGAGCACACCGCGGACGGTGCCCTGGATGTCGACACCGCCGTGGCTGTAGAAGCGGGGGTCCTCACCCGCGATCGCCGCATCCTTCGCGGCCTGCGAGATCTGGTTGAACGCCACCGGGAGGCGGTTCTGGGAGTAGAAGGTCGCCAGCGGAACATCCTGGTCGCCGTTCTTGGCGTAGATGGTGGTCGGCTGGGCCAGCTGGTCGACGTTGAGGTACTCCGGAAGCCCCTCGAAGACGCCGATGCTGTTGTTCGCGGCCATCCCCGTGACCGCGATCGCGGGCGTGACGGCGGCGGTGACCAGAAGACCGGCCACGACGCTCATGCCGATGAAGGCACCGGCGGCACCGAGCACACCTCTAGCCTGTGGTTTTTGCGCAGACATAGGATCAGGCTAGGTGATGAACCTGCGAAAACCCCACAACACGAGGAGCACGATGCCGCGCTGGGAGTACCTGACCACCCCGCTGATGATCCACAACACCGCCGCGATCCTGAACAACTGGGGGTCCGAGGGATGGGAGCTGGTGCAGGTGGTGACCGGTCCGGAGGGCGGCCTCGTCGCCTACCTCAAGCGGCCTCTGCAGGGCGAGGAGCAGGCCTGATGGCGGACGTCGAAGCGCGTCTCGCGCAGCTCGGGATCGAGCTCCCCGCCGTCGTGCCGCCGGTCGCCGCCTACACGCCGGCGGTGCTCGACGGGCAGTACGTCTACACGTCGGGTCAGCTGCCGATGGTGGCCGGGGCGCTCCCCGCGACCGGAAAGGTCGGCGAGGGCCACGGCCTCGTGCCCGCCGCGGACGCCAAGGAGTACGCACGCACCTGCGCGCTCAACGCGCTCGCCGCCGCGAAGAGCGTGCTCGGCTCGCTCGACCGCGTGCGCCGCGTGGTCAAGGTCGTCGGCTTCGTGGCCTCCGACCCCGCGTTCACCGGCCAGCCCGGTGTCATCAACGGTGCCTCCGAAGTGCTGGGCGACATCTTCGGCGACGCCGGCGTCCACGCACGGTCCGCCGTGGGAGTCGCGGTTCTGCCGCTCGACTCCCCGGTCGAGGTGGAGCTCATCCTCGCCGTCGACTGAACCCGGTCCGGATGCGCGAAGGGGCGGTGCCGCACGGCACCGCCCCTTCGTCGTACGGACGGATTCAGGACAGCTTGGCCTGGATCGAGCTCATCACCGCGGTGTCCGCCAGCGTCGTCGTGTCGCCCACCTCGCGGCCCTCGGCGACGTCGCGCAGCAGGCGCCGCATGATCTTTCCCGACCGGGTCTTCGGCAGCTCCGAGACGATGAAGATGTCGCGGGGCCGGGCGATCGCGCCGATCTGCTCGGCGACGTGCTTGCGCAGCTCGGCCGCCACATCCAGCGCCTCGGCCTGCTCCAGCTGGTTCTGCTTGATGATGACGAACGCGACCACGGCCTGGCCGGTGGTCTCGTCGGCGGCCCCGACGACAGCGGCCTCCGCCGTGAACGGATGCGCCACCAGCGCCGACTCGATCTCCGCCGTGGAGAGGCGGTGACCGGAGACGTTCATGACGTCGTCGACGCGGCCCAGCAGCCAGATGTCGCCGTCCTTGTCGTACCGTGCGCCGTCGCCGGCGAAGTACTTGTCGCCGAACTTCGACCAGTAGGTCTCGCGGAAGCGGTCCGGGTCGCCCCAGATGCCGCGGAGCATGCTCGGCCACGGCTCGGTGACCACCAGCAGACCGCCCTGGTCCTTGCCGACGGGCGTGCCCGCCTCATCGAGGATGTCGACGGAGATGCCGGGAAGCGGAACCTGCGCGCTGCCGGGCTTCAGGGTCGTGACGCCGGGGAGCCCCGAGATCATGATCGCGCCCGTCTCCGTCTGCCACCACGTGTCGACGATCGGGGTCGTGTCGCCGCCGATGACCTCGCGGTACCACATCCACGCTTCCGGGTTGATCGGTTCGCCGACCGACCCGAGCACGCGCAGGCTGCTGAGATCGAACTTCTGCGGGTGCTGGCGCCCGAGCTTCATGAAGGACCGGATGGCCGTGGGCGCGGTGTAGAAGATCGAGACGCCGTACTTCTCGATCAGCTCCCACCAGCGGCCGGGGTGCGGTGTCTCGGGGGTCCCCTCGTACATCACCTGGGTCGCACCGTTCGCGAGAGGCCCGTACACGACATAGGTGTGCCCGGTGATCCAGCCCACATCGGCGCTGCACCAGTAGACGTCCGACTCGGGATGCAGGTCGAAGACGTTCTTGTGGGTGAAGGCGGCCTGGGTGAGGTAGCCGCCGGAGGTGTGCAGGATGCCCTTCGGCTTGCCGGTGGTGCCGGAGGTGTACAGGATGAACAGCGGCTGCTCGGCGGCGAACGCCTTGGCCACGTGGTCGGCGTCGACCAGCGCGAGCTCGTCGTGCCACCAGAGGTCGCGGCCCTCGGTCCAGGCGACCTCGTTCTCTCCGCGCTTCACGACGAGCACGTGCTCGACGCTGGTCGCGTCGCCGGTGAGCGCCGCATCCACCGCGTCCTTCAGAGGGAAGACGCGGCCCTTGCGCCAGCCGCCGTCCGCCGTGATGACCAGCTTCGCCTCGGCGTCGTCGATGCGCGAGCGCAGGCTCTCGGCACTGAAGCCGCCGAACACGACCGAGTGGATGGCGCCGATACGCGCGACCGCGAGCATCGCCACGACGGCCTCGGGGATCATCGGCAGGTAGATCGCGACGCGGTCGCCGGCGCGGATGCCGAGGCTGGTCAGCAGGTTGGCCGCCTTCTTCACCTCCGCGGTGAGCTCGGCGTAGGTGATGGTGCGGGTATCGCCCGGCTCGCCCTCCCAGTGGATCGCGACCCGGTCGCCGTTGCCCGCGAGCACGTGCCGGTCGAGGCAGTTGAACGCGACGTTGAGCTCGCCGTCGTCGAACCACTTGGCGAAGGGCGGCTCGCTCCAGTCCAGAGTCCGCGTGAACGGGGTGTGCCAGTGCAGGAGTTCGCGCGACTGGTCCGCCCAGAAGCCCAGGCGGTCCGCGGCAGCGCGCTCGTAGAGGCCGGCATCGGCGATCGCCTGCGCGGCGAACTCCTCGGTCGGCGGGAATCGGCGGGCTTCGTGGAGCAGGTTGTCGATGGTGTTGCTCATGGGGAGGCTCTTCGCTCCTTTGCGATGCGGTCGAAACGGTCGTGGCGCGACACTGCCTGACTCTACAACCTGGCGGGGAGCCGCCTGCAGGAGACTTGCGTTTGCATCGATTCTGCGTAAACTGGTGCCCGGCCGAATGTAAATTCGTGCGTGCGGCGCAATCGATTCCCCCCAATCCTGCGCCGCAGTGGCCGCACCTGTTCCCCCCAATAGGTGCGGCCCCCCTTTTTTAACCGGCGGGACGGCCGTGATCCGGTCGTTCCTCCACCGATCCGCCCCGGACGCTGTTGTCCACGGATCGGACGGGTGACGCCCGGCGGAGCGGTCCGGCTTCTTACCGTCGAGTCATGACGACTGACGAATCTTCTGAGGCCATCGCATCCTCTCCGGCCGGCAGGGAGCCGGGGCTCTGGCGCACGTTCGGGCCGCTGGCCCCCTACCTTCTCCGGCCGGGGGTGAGCGATCTGTTCGTGCTGGGAGACGGAGAGCTCTGGAGCGACGGCACGCCCAACGGGCTCCGGCGCGAGGACGGCTGGCGGACCGACCGGGCCGGGGCACGGGAGCTCGCGGTCCGCCTCGTCGCGGCCGGAGGTCGGCACCTCGACGAGGCGTCGCCCTTCGTGGACGTCCGGCTCCGCGGCGGAGTGCGGGTCCACGCGGTCCTGCCTCCGGTGTCGACGGGCGGTGCGCTGCTGTCGATCCGGATCCCGGCCCGCCGTCAGCCGGCGCTGGGCGAGCTGGTGGCAGCGGGAACACTGTCGGAGGGGGACCGCGCGCTGCTCATCCGAGCGGTCGAGACGCGTACCAACCTGCTCGTCACGGGCGCCGGGGGAGCGGGCAAGACCACGCTGCTCGCCGCCCTGCTGGCGAACGCCCCGCCGACCGAGCGCATCGTCGTGATCGAGGATGTCGCCGAACTGCGCATCCCGCATCCTCATGTCGTCGGCCTCGAGACGCGGCAGCCGAACCTCGAGGGTGTCGGCGGGGTGGATCTGCGACGTCTGGTGCGCGAAGCCCTGCGGATGCGTCCCGACCGGCTCGTGCTCGGCGAGTGCCGGGGTGAGGAGGTTCGCGACCTGCTCGGCGCACTGAACACCGGCCACGACGGGGGTGCGGGCACGCTGCACGCCAACTCGCTGGAGGACGTGCCGGCGCGGTTGGAGGCTCTGGGAGCGCTCGCCGGACTGGGCGACCGGGCGCTGGCGCGGCAGGCGGTCAGCGCCATCGGTCTCGTGGTGCATCTGGAGCGGGTCGAGGGGATGCGGCGGCTCGCGGGCTTCGGGCGTCTCGGTACCGGCGCGGACGGCCGGTTGGTGATCGAGCGGATGCCGCGGAGCGGGGGGTCGCCGTGAGCGGCGAAGCGCGGGCGCGGGGTGAGGCGCTGTGAATCGGCGTGAGGCGCCCGGACGGAACGCGGACGCCGTCGCGGCGGTCGTCGAGGCGGTCGCGGTCCTGCTCGACGCGGGGTTGTCGCCGCGCACGGCATGGGAGGCGGTCGCGCAGCACGGCGGACACGCTGTCGCGGCCGAGGTGGCCTCCTCCCTGGAGATCGACCCGTCGTGCGCTCGTGCACTCGCTCGTGCCGCCCCGTCGGACGACCTTCGCGTCGTCGCTGCCGCCTGGCGCGTGGCCGAAGACGCCGGCGCTCCTCTCGGCCATGTCCTGAGGGTGGTCGCCGAGACGCTTCGAGAGGCGGCAGAGGCCGAACGCGAGGCGGAGGTGGCGCTCAGCGGCCCCCGGGCGACCGCGCGGCTGATGTCGTGGCTGCCGGCGGGCGGAGCCGTGCTCGCCGTCGCGCTCGGAACCGACCTCGCCGCGACGGTCGCCAGCGTCCCCGGGGCGTGCGCACTCGCCGCCGGGGCCGCGCTCATGCTGCTGGGCCGCTGGTGGATGCGCCGGCTCGTGCGTCGCGCGCTGCGCCGCGTTCCGATGGTCGGCCTGGCCGAGGAGCTCATCGCGGTCGGCCTGGCCGGAGGCTCGTCCGTCGAAGCGTCGGTGGCCGCGGCCCGGCGCGCGTCGGACGCTGCCCGGCTGCCCTGGGGGGACGACGGTCCCGCGCTGCGCATCCTGCGGCTGGCGGAATCCGCTGGAGCGCCCGCGACCGAGCTTCTGACGGCTTCCGCTCGAGAGCGGCGGCGGTCGGACCGCGCGGAGCGGCGGCGGGCGGCTGCCGCGCTCGGTGTGCGGCTCATGCTGCCGCTCGGTGTCTGTGTGCTGCCCAGCTTCCTTCTGCTGGCGGTCGTCCCTCTCCTGCTTTCTCTCGTCTCCTCCACAGCGGCGGTGCTCCGGTGAGTTCTCCACAGATCGGGGCGATCCCGCCCGCAACGAACGCCCTCGCCGAAGGATGGAACAGACGGGTCGAGCGGACTCGGAAGGAAGGAGCGTCCCATGGAGAGGGTCACGAGCGGTGCGTTGAGGTCAGCGCTCGCGCGGCTGAGGCGACGCCTCGCGAGCGACCGAGGCGCGGCGACGGCGGAGTACGCGATCACGATCCTCGTCCCCAGTCGTCTGGTTACTCGGTTCAGGGAAACCCGAGCGCAGGGGACGATCGTCCCCCGGTGCTTAGTTTCCCGATCTTCCGCTTCCAGATGGACGCCCGAAAAGCGGCCTGACGGCAAGAAGCCCCGTCAGCGCCGCTGCCGGGGTCCTACCCAGGGCGAAGGCCCAACCAAGGAAAAGGAAACTACGAAATGACCGCAACAAACTACGTCGAAGCGCTGCAGAAGTTCAACGCCGCCCAGAAGGCTGCAGCGACCTTCAAGGACGACAACTGGAATCACTCCGCGATCACCCGCGAACGGGTCAACCGTCTCAACCGGGCACGAGCCGAGCTGCTCGCCACCCTCCCGGAAACGCCCACCAAGGTGGACACCAGCGCGCGAAGCGCCGTGGTGGCTGGACTGCTTCCGACCAACGCCGACACCGCGGCGATCACCGCCAGCGAATGGGGCAAGGTCGAGAGGCTCCTGGGCGCGGGTCGGAACTTCGTCCGGCTCATCGAGCAGGCGGACAAGCGCCGCCTCGCGGCGATCATCGACCAGCTCCCCACCTACCTGGAGGCCCAGGGTGACGACTCCGACCAAGTGACGGCCGGGATTGTGGCGGAGGTCCAGGACCGGGTGTTCCAGCGCCTCGTGGAGCTGGGTGACGAGGACGCAGTGAAGGCCCTGGAGGGCGAGAGCGGCACCCGCAAGCAGGCTGCGTGGGAGCGCGTCGTCCGTGAGGCGGTCGATGGCGACGTGAGCATCGAGGCGTGGTCCGACTTGAACCGCGTGGCACCCGACGAGCGCGCGACCGCACAGGACGAGGACCCGGGTGAAGCGGCGGACATCGCCCACAAGGTGCAGTCGCTGGACGCGGTGGCGCGCAACATCAACACGGAGGCACCCGTTGGCGCTGAGTGACGCCAAGCGTCAGGAGATTGTCGACCTCATCGAGGCGGGTTGCGGACGCAACGAAGTCGCCCGTGAGGTCGGCGTCTCCGGGCGCACGGTATCCATCGTGGCTCAGAAAGCCGGGCTCAGCTTCGACCGAGCGCAGACCCGGAAGGCCACGGAAGCCCGTCTCGCTGATGCGAAGGCGCGTCGGGCCACTCTGGGGCTCCAAATGCTCGGAGATTTGGAGGAAGCCCGTCTCCGGCTCGCGGAGGCCACCGGGGCGCGTGACTTCCAACTCACGGCGCAGGGGATGGACGCCCTGACACGGGCGTACTCCAACATGGTCAAGCTCGACCCGGGCGATGGCGGCATGGAGGAAGCGCGCGGTCTCCTCGGCACGATCATCGGAGCGATTCACACCGTTGCGGAAGGCCAGCCGCGGATGAATCCGACGATGGACGAAGCGACGGGCGAGGTGATCCCTGCGGGGTCACTCCGGGCGGTATGAAAGGCAGCGGCGGGCGAGGGAAGTACTCGTCCGCCGCTGTCTTTCCCATCAAGGCTGGTCTGAGTAGCGTCGCGCTCATGTTCGACGAGAAGGAGTGGACGGGAGCGGTGGTCCGCCGGGGCGACTGGGAGCGGGTCATCCCGGTGCGGCCGATCCGTGGGCGCTGGCCCCGGTCGATCTTCATCCCCGGCGACGGCGGATGGCGCGAACGATTCGATCTGTGCGCGGTCACTGGCAACTGCCCTATCTACGAGTTCAAGGGATACGAGCCGCAGTTGGAAACCCGGGCTGACCCCTGGTGAGGGAACAGAACCGCTCGATCATTGTGGCGAAAAGCTTCGCGGTGTTTTTCTCGGAGATGCAATCGCATCGAGAGGAAACCACATGGTCCAACACATCATCCGCGAACTCGTCAGCTCGCTCGTTTGCGGCCTCGCCGGAGGCGCAGTTGTCGCCATCGGCGTCGCCGTCAACCTCGCAGGCGGCGCGTAGCTACAGCGGTTTCAGGAGGTCGCCCAGGTCGACACCGAAGGCTTGGGCGATCCGGAACCACGACTCCAGCCGCCCGTGGGTAGTGCCCGTCTCAATCGCAATCAACGTCCTACGGGTCACCCCAGAGCGCTCCGCCAGCTCGTCGTAGGTCCAACCACGATCGGCTCGGAGCTTGCTCAACTCAAACCGCAACGCCTCAAAATCCGGGTCACGGGTCGGGAAAGCCACCCGACAAGTCCAGCCCGACGCGCTGCCCAGCGCAGTGTCGAAACCTTCACTATTGTGAAGAAACCTTCACCATGACAAACTCAGAGATTTCCAAACGCAAGGAGTCACATTGAAGCGCACAGCCGCAGTCGTCGCCGCAGCCGTAATCCTCATCCTCACCGGATGCGCCGGTGGCGCAGGGGCGGACGCAGCCCCGAAGGCCGAGGCCATCGTGAAGGCATTCACCGATGCAGGACTGCCCGCCGAGCAGCCCCGCGACAACACCTCCAAGGGATGGTGCGAGGACGACCAGTACGGATGCAAGCAGTTCTACACAACCGAGAACGTCACCGTCATCACCGCACCCAGCAAGGACGGGATCAAACGCGCGACCAGCCGTTCGAGCGCAGGCGGCTTCTACGTCTCCAAGGACGGCCGCGTGATGCTCTCGTTCCTCGCCCAGGGCACACCTGACGACCAGCAGGCCAAGTATGAGAAGGCGCTCGAAACCTACCTTGCGAAGTGACGCAGAACCGGCCGGCCCCTCACAGGTAAACCGGGCGGTTTCTGGTTACCCCTCGCGCGTGAGCGGTTACCGCCTGCTAGCTTCTGCCTATGCCACCGATGGACCCGAATCGGACGCTGGACGGATTCCAGGCTCGATTAGTCAAGCTTGAGGACCTCTACCAACGTACATACTCCGCTGTTCAGCGCGCGGGTAACGAACTCGAACTTCGCAAGGGTTTGGCTGCGGACTTCGGGTTTCGGCTCGGCGGCGAGTGGGAACTGTTCCAGCACCGGTGGTACATCGCTGCCATTTCGAAGCGTCCAAGCAAGTTCGTCGGGGTAATCCAGAAGGAGATCGATGAGCTGGTCGACAAGGGGAATTTGCGGAGCCGTCTCACTGCAATTCGCAAGGACTCGTTGATCGTCCCGACTCATCCGACGGCCCCGCAGATCGCCCAATTTGTAGACCCCAAGGGTTACAACGTCACCTTTGATGACACCGATAGCTGGTTGAGGATGGCACAGAAGCATTTGCATTCTGATTACACGGCGAAGGTTGCCATCCTTGTGAGTGATGCTGAGTCGACCTCCACGCTTGATCTATTGCGCGCAATCAGGAACCGTCTCGCCCACGGGAGCGATGGCAGCGGCACCCGGCTCAACGCGTTTGCCAGTGCCCGCGAAGCCGGGGAGAGCGAAGGCCTCGTCGGGCCGAAGAATGACCCGTTGGTCCGCAAGACTAATCGGATCGACGATGTGGCCACGTATCTACATGCGGCGGGTCGGCCCTCGCAACAGCGCGTGCTCTACTTGAGCCAGAGAGTCCGCGACATCGCAGAGATGCTGAGAAAGTAGGGCTTCTTCGGGGGATCGACGTCCCCGATGAAAGCCCCTCGCTACGCCACGCCCGGGACTGCGCGTCGACTTCTTGAATGTCGGTGGCCCCCAATAGAATGACGTCTAGACGTCAAACAGAATGGGACTCATGGGACGCTTTCAGCCTGGCCAGATTCGCGACGGTATCGCGGAGTGCCTGAGCCGCAACCCTGGTGAAGGGGCGTCCATCGGAGAAATTGAACGATACCTGGAAGAGGCATTTGGAGAGGTCGTGCCATCGTCCTCAATCAGGTCGTATCTCCAACTCAATACGCCCGGCAAGTTTGAGCGACTGGGGCGAGGCCGTTACCGGCTAGCCGACGCGCTGAGCGAAGAATCCGCCGAGCCTGACCAGGTAAAGCTCAAAGGTAAGCCGGTCTTCAAGCACGGCAAGACGCGACTCTTCCAAGCGGATTCGCTCGAATGGCTGGCCTCACAACCTGAGAACTCAATTCATGGTGTGGTGACTGATCCGCCCTACGGACTGGTCGAGTACACACCGATGGAGCTTGCAAAACTCAGGGCCGGCCGTGGTGGGACGTGGCGAATTCCACCATCGTTCGACGGTCACACGCGCGCGCCGCTGCCCCGTTTCACCACGTTGAGCAGCTCAGAGCTGGACGACCTCGAACGCTTCTTTCGGAGGTTCGGCGAGACCCTCAAGCCGGTGCTCGTCCCGGGCGCTCACGTCATGGTTGCGGCGAATCCCCTGGTGAGTCACCTCGTCTCGTATGCCCTGGATGCGGCCGGATTCGAACGTCGTGGTGAGATCGTTCGACTCGTCACCACCATGCGTGGCGGCGACAGGCCGAAGAACGCACATGAAGAGTTCTCGGACGTCTCGGTGATGCCCCGATCCAACTGGGAACCGTGGCTGCTGTTTCGGAAGCCCACCGAGGGGACGGTCGCTCAGAACCTCCGCAAGTGGGGCACCGGTGGGTTACGGAGAATCTCGGCCGAGCGTCCGTTCGGTGATGTGATTCAGTCGGCTCCGACACATGCCAAGGAGCGCAAGCTCGCGAACCACCCGTCGCTGAAACCGCAGGCTTTCCTGCGACAGGTGGTCCGCGCGATCCTCCCACTGGGGGAGGGCACAGTGCTTGATCCGTTCGCCGGATCGGGATCCACGTTGGCCGCAGCCGAGGCGGTCGGATACCAGTCGGTCGGGGTCGAACTCGATCCGACCTATGCCGACTTGGCTGCTAGGTCGATCCCGCTACTTGCGGCGCTGCCGGACCGGGTTCGGCTGGTCGAAGTAGATCCAGTTACCCCGGAGGCGGTCGATTCCATCTCGGTCGAGGGTTGAGGTCCGTGTGCCGAGTGCGCCGCGGTTGTTGATGCGGAAATCGTCCGGGTCCACCTCTCCCAGGTAGACCTCGCGGAACACGAGAGGAGTCCGGCTGTCCGCAGGCTCGGTGTGGTTGTCAATCTCGTAGACGAACACGCAGAACCACTGCTTGCGACCACCGTGGGTGTCCACTGCGCCGCCGCGCTTGAGGGTGGACTTGATCTCGATTCCCTGCTCGCCAGCCTTCACGGAGTCATTCGGATACACGCCCTTGACGATCAGGTCCGGGTGCCCGTTGTGGTAGTTGTTCGTGGTCAGGGACCGCGAGTGCTTCGCCATCGACTCGGTGAGCATGTCTGAGATGGTGCCGGAGAGATTGGCCTTCCGGAGCATGTCATCGAGTCGCGGAAGCTTCTTGTCTCGGAGGTGCTTATTGACGTCGAAGAAGAAGTCGTAGACGTCCTGCATGGCGGACTGGAAGTCGAGGACTCGAAGGTTGTAGGGCATGGACGCCGCGGGATTGAACTTGCTGGGGTCTACCTCTTGTCTGGTGATCATTTGAGACACGGTAGCGGACACTTACGCTGACGTCAGCACTATTCACGCTGACGTCAGCAAAATGCCCCGAACTGGGGCCATTTGCACTCCCCTGCGGGCTGTGTTTTCGTCGAAGTGGCGGGATGATTCCGCGATTGCAGGCGTGGCCCCCGGCTCGATCAGTCGGGGGCTTCGTCATGGAGAGATTGTTCCCGCTCGTTCCGCCTGATTCGATGGGTGGGAAGCCAGCTCCCGAGCTGTTTCGTTCTCGGCCAGGCCCTCGCTCAGGTGGCGGGGGCTTCGTCGTATCCCGCGCAGCGGGCGAGCTTGACGCCAAGTCAAACACTTGTGGTCATGACCCTCGCCATGTTTTGCTGGATCCAGAACGAAACACAAAGGCGCTGGAGAACGACGGGCGGGTCCCGTCGCCAGCGAGGTGAGATCTGGCTTGGTCAAACCTGAATGCCGGGAGCATTTCCGAGATCCACCGCGACGCAACAGCGTCCGGGTCTGGACTTGGAGTGCTCCTTTCTCGTTTCGGCGCACTCCGCGTGATCCGTGGAGGCTCTGGTGGCTCACAACCCCAGCATTCGATCTGATTTCACGCCCGTCGAACTACCCGACGAGCAAATCTCTGCCCTTCTGAGCATCCTGTTCGACGAGGACGAGCCGACCGCGAGGGCGGTGGCTGCATGAGTCCGAGGCTCGACACAGCAACGCGCGAACTCCTCATAACCCTCCCTGAACACCAGTCGGCTGATCACGGGGACTCGAACCTCCAGCAAGCACTCGCGCTTGCGGCCGAGGGCTGGCACGTGTTCCCCATCCGACCTGGGACTAAGGTCCCCCTGTTCCCCAACCCTCACAAGAACGAAGAGCGCAAGAGCCGGTGCCGTGGCGAGTGTGGCCAGATCGGTCACGGAGCCTGGGACGGCACCACCGACGCCGACACCATCCGCAAGTGGTGGGGTCAGCACCCGAACGCCGGGATCGGCGCGAACCTCGGGGACGACCGGATCGCATTCGACGTGGACCTCAACCACGGCGGGCGCTACCTGGAGTCGTTCCCCCACACCCGCAAGCACCTGTCCGGCCGGGGTAACGGCAACGGTCACCTGATCTACAAGTACGACCCCGCCACCGCAGCGGCGGCGATTCAGTCCGGCAACGGCGCACTCGGTGACGGCATGGACATCAAGACCGGCCGAGGCTCCTACATCATCATGCCCGGCACCCGGCACGAGGACACCGGGAAGCTCTACACGGTCGCGCCGGACAACGCCGGGATCGAGCACGTGCTCCTGGACTCCGAGGTCGATGCGATCTTCGCGGAAGCAGGCCTCCCTTCGCCATCAGTCCGTCGTCACAAGACCGGCTCGAAGCAAGAAGCCTCGCGGGGGACGGCAACTCCCAGAGGAAGCCTGCTCTCCGAACTGCTCTCGAATCCTCCAGCCGAGGGCGGGCGCAACGACTGGCTGGCAAAGGTGGCCGGTCACAAGGCATCGAGGCACCGCTCCGAGCCGGACCTGTTCGAGGTTGAGCTGAGGGTGGCCAACGGGCTCCTGACCGAACCGCTCGACGAGGCGGAGTTCCAGAAGACCATCTGGTCCGTCTGGGACATCGAGCAGTCGAAGCCCCAGCTCCTTACAGAAGACGCTCGCGAGAAGGCCATCGAGGAAGCAGCAGACCGGCTCCGCATCGCCGCCGCCGCTCGGCGGCGAGTTGCCGACGAACAACGACTCGATGCGGACAACCCGGGACGCATGGTCGACGGCGGCGAGTTCACTCTCGACATCCCTGACGGCACGCCCGCCGTGTGGGGCGACGGCGGGCAAGTGCTCTGGGCCGAGGGCGAAGCGCTCATGGTGGTGGGACCGCCCGGGGTCGGCAAGACCACGCTTTCGAACCAACTCGTGCGAAGTCGCATCGGACTGGGTGGGGATGTTCTGGGGCTGCCAGTGGTCCCTTCCAAGAGGCGTGTTCTTTACCTCGCCATGGACAGACCGCGCCAGATCGCACGTTCGCTTCGGCGCTCGTTCCGACCTCACGAGCGACAGATGCTCGATGAGCGACTGGTCGTCTGGCAGGGACCGCCGCCTGCGGACCTGGCCGCGCATCCCGAGACGTTGCTCGACATGGCGAAGCAGGCCAGTGCGGACACGGTGATCATCGACTCGCTCAAGGATGCGGCGATCGGCCTGACCGAGGACGAGGTGGGGGCCGGTTACAACCGCGCTCGTCAGCTCGCCCTCGCAGCCGGGGTGGAGGTGCTTGAAATCCACCACATGGTCAAGAACGGCGCGAACGGCACCAAGCCGAACAACCTCCAGAGCGTGTACGGCTCGGCATGGCTGACGGCTGGCGCAGGTTCTGTGATCCTGCTCTGGGGGGAGGCTGGCGACACCACCGTCGAGCTGGTGCACCTGAAGCAGCCCGCCGAGACGCTCGGCCCGTGGCAACTCCATCACGACCACCAGGCCGGAGTCACGACCGTCCTCCAGGGGACGACAACCATCGACCTGCTTCTGAGCGCCGGTGACCGCGGCCTCAGCGCCGCTGACCTGGCTTCTCTCCGCGACGACGACTCGCGCGCTGGCAAGGAAAAGGCGCGCCGCGATCTGCAGAGGCTCGTCCGTCAGGAGCTGGCGACCGAGGCGGTGGGCGAGCGCGCGGGTCAGTCCGTCGCGATCTTCCGGGCGACTCCGGAGACGAGAGGACAGGTCTTCTGATGGGCGGCACGGAAGTACACGCAGGGGTGCACGCACCCTCTCGGAGCCAGAAGTACACGGAGGGGTGCACGCAGGTGCACGTGACGGCCTCTCTGCCGGGTCCTGACGGGGCACGGCCAGGTACACGGGGGTGCACGCAGTCCCGTGGCACAGAAAGTGCACGCTGCGCCCCCCTCCTGAAAGGGGGGCGCGTGCACCTGCCGGATGCACGGCCCGAGAAGGAAGGACTCTCACGATGAGCGGCCAGCACTGGATCGACCAGCACCGCACGGAGATTGAGCAGTTCCCTCTCGTCTCCGCACCGGCCCCCGAGTGCATGGTGGCGGGTTGCACACGCTCCGCCCACGTGCACTCGCTCTGCCGCCCTCACTTCCGGCGCGCACGCCGCCTTTTCGACCCGAACTACATCAACCCTCGCAACCGAAAGGACACCGCATGAACAAGCACGAGAGGGCGAAGGCCGAACGGCTGAGCCTCATCAACTGGCAGGAGGGGGCACTGGATGGCGATTTCAGCCGCGCTGTCGATGAACTCGAAGCAGCCGCACACGCTCTCGACTTTGGAGAGGGTGACGACAAGCTGCTGCGCCTCCGTGACGCGCTCCGTCGGTTCGACCTGCTGAACCGCGCCGTCGAACTGCTGGGCGACACCGCCGAGTTCGAGCGCGAGCTGGAGGCACGAGCATGAGCGGCCTCGCTGTCGACAAGCGCGCCTTCGAGGAACAGTTCGGAGAGGCGGACACAGCCCTGCGTCTCCTCCTCGCGCAACTCGTCGCGGCCGACGATCTGGACGGCGGGCAGGTGGTGTTCCGGGACGCTCTGGCCACCGTCCTCGCGGTTACACGACAGGCCCGCATCTGGGTCCGGGACGGCGGTCCCGACCTCGGCCGGCCGCTGGCACCGGCAATGCGAACCGGAGCCGCGCTCGTGCAGCAGGAGGTGGTGCGCCAACTCGTCGACGCCGTGATGCAACGCAACGATCCGGCGTTCCAGGGGCTGCACCTGCTCGACGGCTTCGACGGGGAACGCCAGTCCCCTGATGGGCTCCCCGGTGTCTGACCACCGCGGAAGGTCGCAGAAGACCCCGAGGCAAGCGGACGCGATGCGTGCGGTGCTGCACCGGGGGTTCATCGAGACGGTTCGCTGGGCGGTCGCGCAGGGCTCAACCGTCCCCTGCGTCCAGGACCCGGAAGGCGGGTGGACCTCCAGCGACAGGATGCAGCGGCTCTCCGCCGCAGCGCGATGCCTTGAGTGTCCCCTCCTGGATGAGTGCCGCGCCTACACCACCGAATGCCCTGAACCGGACGGGGTGTGGGGAGCGAGCCTGTCGACAAGTTCGTAAGCGATAAACCAATTGTGACCTGGGTTTTTCTCATGTTTTTCTGGAAGTGCGACCAAGAGAGGACAAGCACTTTGCGACTTATCATCGGAGTGATCCGGCACCTGCCGACACTCGTTCAGCTCGACCGGCAAGCCCGACGCGGAGGCGTCAGCCGCGCCGACCGTCAGGCCGACTTCTGGGACAACTTCGCGGCGCTCGAAGCAGCCCGAACGGAGGCGTGGCGGTGAGCGGCGACGGCTTCAAGACCATCGGGATCATCGTCGGCGAGATCTGCGAGGACAGCTTCATCAACACCAAGGGCGTGCCCCCGGCCGAGATCAACAAGCGCGTCGCGGACATCGCCCGAGACCTCAGCATCGAGCTGGATGAATGGGACCCCATGTTCAGCGCGATCACCCCCGACCAAGAGCGCGCCATCTACCGCGAACTAGCGAGGCGCTATCTCGTTCGATTCGAGACCGACGAAGTTGCACCCACGGAGACGAGGCGCTGCTCCGGATGTGGTCGTGAACTTCCCCTCACCGAGTTCTACCGCAGGCGTCGGGGCCACCCCGCGCGCCAGGCCCGATGCAAGGACTGCGTGGCCGCGTACCTCGTCCAATACCGACTCGTTCCCCGCAACAGTGAGGACATCCCGTGAGCCTCGATATCGGAACGCTCGTTGGCTACATCGAACTGGACGACACCCAGGCCGATAGCGTCGTGTCCAAGTTCCCCGACAAGCTCAAAGGGATGGGCGCGAAGGGCGTGCTCGCCGCCGCAGCGATCGGTGTTGCAGTGGCCGGGGCGCTCGGCAAAGGCATCAGCGACGCCATCGACATCCAGGCCGCCAACGACCGGATGGCGGCACAGCTCGGACTCTCCGCACCCGAAGCGGAGAAGGCGGGCAAAATCGCGGGCAAGCTCTGGAGTCAGGGCTACGGCGACTCGATGGACCAGGTCAACGACGCACTCGCCCAGGTGATCCAGCAGACCGGCGGATTCGGCAAGGTGTCCGACGACGTGCTGAGCAAGGTCACCGGACAGGCGCTCAACGTCTCCAGCATCTTCGGCCAGGAGCTCCCGTCAGTGCTCGCCGCCGCGGGAAACATGGTCAAGAACGGCCTCGCCCCCGACTTCTCGTCCGCCATGGACATCATCACGGTCGGCTTCCAGAAGTCCGGCAAGCAAGGCGACGACCTGCTCGACACCTTCACCGAGTACAGCACCATCTTCAACAAGATGGGCATCGACGGCGGCACCGCCATGGGCCTGATTTCGCAGGGCCTCGCGGCCGGTGGCCGGAACTCCGACGCCATGGCGGACTCGCTGAAAGAGCTGTCACTGCGCGCCGCTGACGGGACGGCCTCGGCCGCACAGGGCTTCGACAACCTCGGCGTGAGCGCGGCCGACTTCCAGAAGGCCATGGCAGCCGGTGGACCCGAAGCCGCCAAGATGCTCGATCTGGTTACCGACAAGCTCCGCGGAATCAAGGACCCGGTGGCGCAGAACACGGCCGGCCTCGCGCTCTACGGCACCAAATGGGAAGACAACGCCGCCGCGATCCTCGCCTTCGACCCCTCCAGCGCAGTCCAGGGACTCGGTGACCTCACCGGGGCGGCGCAGAAGGCCGGTGACACCGCCAACCAGGGTGTCGAGAAGCAGTGGCGCTCGGTGCAGGCAATGTTCTCATCCATCGCCAGCGACGTGGGGTCGGTGCTGCTGCCGGTACTCGACGGCCTGCTGACCTGGATGAACGAGAACCCCATCGTCATCCAGATCGTGGCGACCGCGCTCGGCATCCTCGCAGCCGCGTTCGTGGCCGTGACGGTGGCGACCTGGGCCATGAACACCGCGCTCCTGGCCAACCCCATCACATGGATCATCCTTGCGATCGTGGCACTCATCGCAGCCATCGTGCTGCTAGTCGCCAACTGGGATTCGGTGGTCAAGTTCGTAACCGACATCTGGAGCGGCTTCATCGGCTGGTTCACCGGGGTGATGGACGGGTTCTTCGGATGGTGGAACGACCTCTGGGGCAAGATCGGCAAGTTCATCCAGGACGTGTGGAACGGTTTCGTGGGCTGGATCACGTCGCTGTTCCTCGGCTACTACAACTGGCTGCTGGGGATCGGCAACGGGATCGCCTCGTGGTGGAACGGCCTCTGGTCCGGCGTCGGCAACTTCGTGCAGTCGGTGTGGAACGGATTCATCGGCTTCATCCGGGGCGTCTTCCAGGGGTACTACTCCTGGCTGGTCGGCGTCGGCGCGAGCATCGCTTCCTGGTGGAACGGTCTCTGGTCCGGGATCGGGTCGTTCGTTCAGGACACCTGGAACAACACGATCAACTGGCTCCGCGGCATCCCGGGCTGGATCAAGGGTGTGTTCGACGGCGCGATGAACTGGCTCAACGACATCGGCAAGAACATCGTCCAGGGACTCTGGAACGGACTCAAGTCGGCGTGGAACGGGGTGATTTCGTGGATCAAGTCGGTGACTGGCGGCATCGTCGACACCTTCAAGAACATCCTCGGAATCCACTCGCCCTCTCGGGTCTTCGAGGGCTTCGGCGTCAACATCGTTGAGGGCCTACTGAACGGTCTCGACGCGATGCAGCCCCAGATCGACCAGCAGATCGAGGGCCTGGTCACTTCCGAGCCGCAGCAGGTCGTGGTGGTCGGCGGTCAGGCCGCATCCAACACGACCAACAACAACAAGACCTTCACCTACGTCGCCGCTCAGAACTCTTCCCTCTCGACCGAGGAAGAACTGTTCGACGCCCTCTCCCGACCCAGGAGTGAATTCTGATGACAACCAAGAATGAGCCGACCCGGGCGGCGATCTACACCCGGGTGAGCACCGCCGACCAGATCGAGAACACCTCGCTCAGCGAGCAGCGTGAGGTCTGCCTTCGCGAGATCGAGCGACGCGGGTGGACTCTGGTCGACGAGTACGAGGACGCTGGGGTATCCGGCACCCGCGAGGACCGCCCGGCATGGCAGCGAATGCTGACGGACGCGAAGAGCAACAAGCTCGACGCCCTCGTCGTCCTCAACATTTCGCGGTTCTCACGCGTGTCGCACCACGCCATCGAGCAGTCACAGCGCTTGCTCGACATGGGCGTATCGCTGGTCTCCATCCAGGAGAACTTCGACCTCTCGACTCCGGCAGGACGGGCGATGTTCGGCATGTCCGCCATCTTCGCCCAGCTCGACCGCGAGCAGATCGTGGCGAAGACGGTGGCGGGCCAGCGAGCGAAGGGGCGAAACGGGCAGTGGCCCGGTGGACAGCCACCCTACGGATGGCAGCTCGAAGGCACCAAGCGCGATGCGCGACCGGTGCCCGAATTGCGGGAGAGGGAGGTGCTCGCCACAGCCTACGAGTTGCTGGTCAAGAAGCGCCTCACCGCGGGTCAGGTGTCCGATCGCCTCAACGACATGGGCCTCGCTCCCCGGAAGGCTGGCCGTTGGAACCCGGACGTTCTGCGCCGTGTCCTCGCGAACCCGGTGATGCACACGGGCAAGGTCATGTGGGGTGCGCCCGAATCCGGGTCGATGTACAAGCGAAGCCACCACACGAAGCTCGACCGCAACGGCAAGCCGGTCTACGGCGACCCGATCGAGTTGCAGCTTCCTGAGCCGCCCTTCACGCTCAAGCAGCACAACGCGGTCATCCGAGCGCTCACGCAACGGAGCACCCGCGGAATGTCGGCAGCGCCGAAGACTCAGATGCTCTCAACGCGTCTCGTGGGTGAGTGTGGCGCGCACTACATCGGCGTGAGCATCGCCGCCAAGGACTACGACGTGTACCGCTGCTCAGGACGGAAGCACATCAAGGGGGCCGACAAGTGCCGGTGCAAGCAGGTGCAGTCGCAAGCGATCGACGCTCGGGTGTGGGCTGAAGTTGTGAAGCTGCTGGGTGACCCGGCACGGCTCGAAGCCATGGCGCGCCAGTGGCTCGAAGTTCCCGAGCAGAGCGACGACCTGACCGAGCGCGCAGTGGCGGGCATCGAGAAGGAAATCGCCAAGCTGGAGCGCGGACGCGCCAACGCGAGCCGCGAACTGCTGCTGGCCGACAACCCGGAGCCGCTCCGCGAGGCGCTCGCGGACATCGAGCGAGAGCTTGACGAGTTGAAAAACCGACGAGCCGCCTACGCCGCTCTGCAAGCCTCGGCGACCGATAAGGCGCAGAAGCTAACTGACCTCGCGCGACTCGCTGAGAGGGCCAAGGGAAGGCTGGAGAGCATGCCAGCCTTCCAGCGTCGGGAGGTCATCGAAATCCTGGACATCCGCGTGGCGATGTTCGGTGACATCAGCGGCTCGGAGCCTGAGTCCATCCGCATCACGGGCCAGATCGACCCGCGCCTATTCGACGATGGCTCTGCCAGCAACTCCGCGGAGGATGCGGGTCCCCGACCCAGTTCTCCGACCTCGGGAAACCAAGACACGGGGCACCCTGGCGGCCGTCGGATTCGCCGGTGTGCTGGTCGCACTGCTCAAGGGCGACGAGGTGAAGGCGATCCTGTCGGAGCTGGTGCATCGTGCGCTCGCCGGAGGGTGAGCGGGGAAGCGTCACGGCGGAGTTCGCCGTGGCTCTGCCGGCGGTCGTCGTGTGCCTCGCATTGTGCCTGGGCGCGGTGTTCGGCGCCGCCCGCTACGTGGGGCTCGCCGGCAGCGCGTCGGCGGCCGCGCGGCTCGCCGGTCGCGGCGACGACCCCGGCTCCATCGGAGCGGGGGGAGCCGTTCGATCGATCGACCACGAGGGAGAGATGGTATGCGTGACCCTGACCGACACGGCCGGCACGGTGCTGGCGAGACTGGGCATCCGGCTCGAGGCGCGCGCGTGCGCACTCGACGAGTCCGTCGGGTCGGCGGACCCGAGCGCGGCCCGGAGCACGGATCCGAGCACGGATCCGAGCACGGCTCCGAGCGCGGTTCCGGCAGCATCCTGGCGATCGGGATGGTCGCCGCGATGCTGACCGTCGCAGCGGGGGTGCTCACGGCGGTGGGCGCTGTGTCCGCTCACGCGCGTGCTGCGGCCGCGGCCGATCTGGCGGCGCTCGCCGCGGCCGACGCGGCGTCCGGCCGGATACCGGGCGTCCCCTGCGACAGGGCGGACGACGTCGCACGGGCGAATGGCGCCGCGATCGCGTCCTGCGCGCAGTCCGGGGCGACGGTGGACGTGACGGCCGTCACCCCATGGCTCGGCCTGGGCGCGGCCGCGTCCGCCCGGGCCGGACCCGGTCCGGGCGGGTGATCCGGCCAGGAAGCGGGCGACGCGACCGGGAAGCGGGCGACGCGGCCGGATCAGCGGGCGACGCGGCCGTGCCCGCGTCAGTCGAAGACCGTCTCGAGATAGCGGTACGAGACGGCGGTCGGCTGCGAACCCCGTCCGTCATCGGAGGCGTACTCCACCTCGGCCCCGGATGCCCGGACATAGAGGTAGTGCTTCGAGCCGGCCGGTGCCGAGATCTCGAGGCGCGGCCGGGCGTCCCCGGAGTCGAGGAAACCGGTGGAGATCGTCTTCCCTTCGAGGGGGCCGTCGATCAGTTTGGCGGTGTACATCGTCGTCGTTGACATACCGTCATTGTCCTCCCGAGGAGGGCGGTGGCAAAGGTCGGCGACGGCGCCACGCGGCGGTTCCCAGGCCGATCGCGTTCCTGCGCCCACGGCGAACGTCGTGGGACGGATTAGGCGGACAAGCGGCGAAGGTGTGTATGGTTTGCCTGTCGGACGACCGGCCCCGGACGGGGACAGCGTCGCCGCGGGGGAGCGCGCAACGCCGGTCCGGTCATGGACGACACAGACAGCTGTGGACGACACAGCGTGTGCATATTAAGAGGAGTCAGGTGCCTGACACGAAGAAACTCGTCATCGTCGAGTCTCCGAACAAGGTGAAGTCGATCGCCCAGTATCTCGGCGACGGCTACGAGGTCATGGCCTCGGTCGGGCACATCCGCGACCTCATCGAGCCCAAGAACCTGCCCCCGGAGCTCAAGAAGGGCTCGCTGGGCAAGTTCTCCGTCGACGTCGAGAACGAGTTCGAGCCCTACTACGTCGTCTCCGATCAGAAGAAGAAGACGGTCGCCGACCTCAAGCGCGCCCTCAAGAACGCCGACGAACTCCTGCTCGCGACGGATGAGGACCGCGAGGGCGAAGCCATCGCGTGGCACCTCGTCGAGGTGCTGAAGCCGAAGGTTCCGGTCAAGCGGATGGTCTTCCACGAGATCACCCGCGAGGCGATCGAGAAGGCGCGCGACAACACCCGCGAGATCGACACCGCGCTGGTCGACGCCCAGGAGACCCGCCGCATCCTCGACCGCCTTTACGGGTACGAGGTCTCGCCGGTCCTGTGGCGGAAGGTCGGTCCCGGGCTCTCGGCCGGTCGCGTGCAGTCCGCCGCGACCCGTCTGGTCGTGGATCGCGAGCGCGAGCGCCTGGCCTTCGTGCCCGCGTCGTACTGGGGTCTGACGGCTCAGCTCGCGCCCGAGGATGCGTCTGCCTTCGACGCGCGGCTGGCGCGGCTCGACGGCACCCGCGTGGCCACGGGACGCGACTTCGACGACCACGGTCGCCTCACCTCTGAGGCGCGGACCCTCGATGAGGCGTCGGCGACGACCCTGGCCGACGCGATCCGTCAGACCAGCACGCACGTCCAGGTCTCCAAGGTCGACTCCAAGCCGTACTCGCGCCGCCCGGCCGCTCCGTTCACCACTTCCACGCTGCAGCAGGAGGCGGCCCGCAAGCTGCGGTTCTCCGCCCGGCAGACGATGAGCGTCGCGCAGTCGCTGTACGAGAACGGCTACATCACCTATATGCGCACCGACTCCGCCTCGCTCTCGCAGCAGGCGACCAATGCGGCGCGCTCCCAGGCTGCGAAGCTCTACGGTCCGGAGACCGTGCCGGACAAGCCGCGCACCTACGCCTCGAAGAGCAAGAACGCCCAGGAGGCGCACGAGGCGATCCGGCCGTCGGGCGAGACCTTCCGCACGCCCGCCGAACTCGAGCGCTCGCTGCGCGGTCCCGAGCTGCGGCTCTACGACCTCATCTGGAAGCGGACCGTCGCCTCGCAGATGGCCGACGCGAAGGGGCAGACCGCCTCCGTGACCGTCGAGGCGCGCATCACCGAGGGTCCGCTCGACGGGACGGTCGCGGAGTTCACCGCGAGCGGCACGGTCATCACCTTCCGCGGGTTCCTGAACGCCTACGAGGAAAGCAAGGACGAGGAGCGCAACAGCTCCGACGCCGCGGAGGCGAAGCTCCCGCCGCTGACCGAGAAGCAGCCGCTCACCGTCCAGGATGTCGCGGCAGACGGGCACGAGACCACCCCTCCGCCGCGGTACACCGAGGCCAGCCTGGTCAAGACGCTCGAAGAGCTCGGCATCGGCCGTCCGTCGACGTTCGCCAGCATCATCTCGACCATCATCGACCGTGGCTACGTCACCCAGCGCGGACAGGCGCTGGTCCCGAGCTGGGTCGCGTTCTCCGTCGTGCGCCTGCTCGAGGACTACTTCGGCGACCTGGTGCAGTACGACTTCACTGCCGAGATGGAGGACGACCTCGACCGCATCGCGGACGGTGAGGCGGAGCGGGTCGACTGGCTCAACAGCTTCTACTTCGGCAGCGGCAAGCACAAGGGACTCCGCCGGGTCATCGACAACCTCGGCGAGATCGATGCGCGCAGCATCAATTCGATCGCGATCGACGACGGTGTGACGCTCCGGATCGGAAAGTACGGTCCGTACCTCGAGGTGCCCGACGAGACGGCGGGCCCCGACGCTCCGCCCCGGCGCGTCAACATCCCGCCGGAGCTCGCACCCGACGAGCTCACGCCCGCGAAGGCGCACGAGCTCATCGAGGCCCCGGTGCAGACCGACCGCGTGCTCGGAACCAACCCGGAGAACGGCAAGCTGGTGCTGGCCAAGGACGGCCGGTTCGGCCCGTACGTCACCGAAGCGGACCCCGAAGAAGAGGGGACCGTCGACCCGAACACGGGTGAAGTGGCGGAGCCGGCCAAGAAGACCAAGAAGGCCGCAGCCGCCAAGCCGCGCACCGCATCGCTGTTCAAGTCGATGGACCTCGCGACCATCGACCTCGACACCGCGCTGAAGCTGCTCGACCTGCCGCGCGTGGTCGGGCTGGACCCGGAGTCCGGCGACGAGATCCAGGCGCAGAACGGACGCTACGGCCCGTACCTCAAGAAGGGAACGGACACGCGGTCGCTGCCCAGCGAGGACGACATCTTCGACGTCGACCTCCCCGGCGCGCTCGAGCTGTTCGCCCAGCCGAAGTACGGCAACCGCCGGGCGTCCAGCGCCCTCAAGGAGTTCGAGGCCGACCCGGTCAGCGGCAAGCCCATCCGTATCAAGGACGGCCGCTTCGGCGCGTACGTGACCGACGGCGAGACGAACGCGACCATCCCGCGCGGCGAGACCGTCGACGAGGTCGACTTCGACCGCGCCGTCCAGCTGCTCGCCGACAAGCGGGCGAAGGGTCCGGCCAAGAAGCCGGCGCGGAAGACCGCGGCCAAGACCACGGCGGCCAAGACGACGGCAGCTAAGGCGACGGCGGCCAAGACCACGGCCGCCAAAAAGCCGGCCGCGAAGAAGCCGGCCGCCACGCGTTCGGCCGCGAAGAAGCCGGCCGAGTGAGCCGCGGCCTCTTCATCACACTCGAGGGCGGGGACGGCGTGGGCAAGTCCACCCAGGCCGCCCTCCTCGAGGAGTGGCTGACCGGTCGCGGCCGCACGGTGGTCCGCACGCGCGAACCGGGCGGGACGGACGCGGGCGTCGAGATCCGCGAGATCGTCCTCCACCACCGCGGGGACATCGCCCCGCGTGCCGAAGCGCTGCTGTACGCCGCCGACCGGGCGCACCACGTCGCCACGGTGGTCCGTCCCGCGCTCGCCCGCGGAGAGATCGTCCTGCAGGACCGCTACATCGACTCGTCCGTGGCCTATCAGGGTGCCGGCCGGGTGCTCGACGCGGGCCAGATCCGCGACCTCTCCCTGTGGGCCGCCGAGGGACTGCTCCCGGATGTCACCATCCTGCTCGACCTCGACGAGCACTCGGCACGGGCGCGGCTCGACACCTCGCGCACCCGGTACGACCGGCTGGAGGCGGAGCGCTCGGAGTTCCACGCGCGCGTGCGCGCGGCGTTCCTCCGGCTGGCCGAGGAGGAGCCCGAGCGGTTCCTCGTCGTGGATGCCGCACGACCGGTCGACGAGATCGCGGCCGAGATCCGCGACCGGCTCACCGACCGCGTCTGACCGGGCGCGGGGCGGCGGAACGGTGCACGAGCGTGTCCCCGGTGACGGTTAGCCTGGACGCATGACGGTGTGGGACGAGCTCACGGGGCAGGACGAGGCGATCGAGGTCGTCCGCGCCGCCGCGGAGGGCTCGGCCGCGCCCACATCCACAGGGTCGGCGACCGGCCGCGGCATGACCCACTCGTGGCTGATCACCGGTCCGCCCGGGTCCGGCCGCTCCAACCTCGCCTACGCGTTCGCGACCGCCCTGCTCAGCCCCGGCACCCCGGAGGGCGACCTCGCCACCCGGCGCCAGGTCGAAGCGCGCACCCATCCGGACCTCGCCGTGCTCAGCACCGAACGCGTCATCATCTCCATCGACGAGGTGCGCTCACTGGTGGCCAGCTCGCAGTTCGCGCCGTCGGTCGGCCGGTACCGCGTGATGATCATCGAAGACGCCGACCGCATGACCGAGCGCACCTCCAACGTACTGCTGAAAGCGCTCGAAGAGCCGCCGGAGCGGACCGTGTGGATCCTGTGCGCGCCCAGCGACGCCGACCTCCTCCCCACCATCCGTTCGCGCGTCCGCACGGTGCGACTGCGCGTCCCCAGCGTGGGCGACGTCGCCGAGCTGATCCGGCGTCGCGACGGCGTCGACGCCGAGACCGCCGAGCGTGCCGCGCGTCATGCGCAGAGCCACATCGGGATGGCGCATCGTCTCGCCACCCACGAGGAGGCCCGGCGCCGCCGGGAGCAGACGCTGGAGCTCGCGCTCGGCATCCGCTCGGTCTCCGACGCCGTGCTCGCCGCGGCCACCCTGCTGGAGATCGCGGGCGCCGACGCCAAGGCGATCACGGAGGAGCGAGACGCGGAGGAGCGGGAGCACGCGCTCCGCTCCCTCGGCATCGAACCCGGGGGGACCATCCCGCCGGCGCTCCGCGGACAGCTCCGCCAGCTCGAGGAGGACCAGAAGCGGCGTGCCACCCGCAGCCTCCGGGACGGCATCGACCGCATCCTCGTCGACCTCCTCTCGCTCTACCGCGACGTGATGATGCTGCAGCTGGGGAGCGACAGCGAACTGGTCAACCAGGAGCTGCGGAGCGAGCTGGATGCTCTCAGCACCCACACCACTCCGGCCGCTACGCTCGCCGCGATGGATGCCGTCGCCACCGCCCGGGAGCGGATCGACGGCAACGTCGCCCCGGCCCTCGCCCTCGAGGCCATGCTGACCACGATCCTGCGCGGCGCGAACGCGCGAAAGGGGAGCGACCTGTGATCACCCGCACCCGACGGCCGGGTCCCGCCCGGTCGGGCGCCCGTGGAGCGCGCGACCGTCGAGCGATCCGAACCGTCGCCGTGGCCGTCGCGGCCGTCGTCGCGCTCACCCTCACCGGATGCGTGACCTGGTTCCTGCCGTCGAAGGCTCCCACGACCTCGAAGCCGGCTCCGGACAAGGTCTCGGCGGAGCTGCAGCCGTATTACAGCCAGGTGCTGCACTGGACGGCGTGCGACGGCGGTAAGCAGTGCACCACGGTGAAGGCTCCGCTGGACTGGAACGACCCGGGTGCCGGGAAGATCGAGCTCGCGCTCATCCGCCAGCCGGCCAAGGGCACCAAGCAGGGGTCGCTCCTGACGAACCCCGGCGGCCCGGGCGCCTCCGGCTTCGACTTCGTCAAGGATTCCGTGGACTACGTCGCCGACGCTACGCTCCAGGACCACTTCGACATCGTCGGCTTCGACCCGCGCGGAGTCGGCCGGTCGACCGCCGTCAAGTGCTACGACGCCAAGCAGATGGACCAGTACCTCTACGGCATCACGCCCGGGGCGCGCGGATCGGACCAGTGGATCGCCGAGAACACGACCGTGGCCAAGGACTTCGGCGAAGCCTGCCAGAAGAACACCGGTGCTCCGCTGCCGAAGGTCGACACGGTGAGCGCCGCCCGCGACCTCGACCTGCTCCGCGCCACCCTCGGCGACACGAAGCTGAACTACCTCGGCTACTCCTACGGCACCTACCTCGGCGCCGTCTACGCGGGGCTCTACCCGGGCAAGACCGGCCGCCTGGTCCTCGACGGGGCGCTCGACCCCGCGGCAACGAACTTCGAGGTCACCGAGGTGCAGGCGAAGGGCTTCGAGAGCGCATTGCGCGCCTACCTGACGAACTGCCTGACGCAGAAGGCCTGCCCGTTCAGCGGCACCGTCGACGACGCGATGTCGACGGTCGCGCAGCTGCTCGCCGCCGTCGAGAAGAGCCCCATCCAGAACTCCGACGGACGCGAACTCGGCGCCAACACCCTGGTGACAGCGATCATCACGCCGCTGTACGACGCCACGGCGTGGTCGTACCTCGACAAGCTGTTCGACTCGGTGATGAAGGGGAGCGCCTCGGTCGCGTTCACCCTGGCCGACACCTACAACAACCGGTCGGCGGACGGCACGTACGCCGACAACTCCACTGAGGCCTTCGTCGCGATCAACTGCCTCGACTACACCTACGACGCCGACCCGGCCCTGATGCGGCAGCAGGCGGCCGAACTGGCCAAGGCGGCTCCGGTGATCGGCCCCTACATGGCGTACGGCGACATCGGCTGCGCGAACTGGCCGTACAAGGCCACCGGTCAGCGCGGACCCATCTCGGCGGACGGGTCGGCGCCCATCCTCGTCGTCGGCACCACCAACGACCCGGCCACGCCGTACGTGTGGGCGAAGAACCTCGCCTCCGAGCTGCAGAACGGCCACCTCCTCACCTACAAGGGCGAGGGGCACACCGCCTACAACAAGTCCAACTCGTGCGTCAACGACACCGTCGACGACTACCTCGTGAAGGGGACTCTCCCCGAGACGGGGAAGACCTGCTGACGAGTGGTGCAATTTTGCAGAGAGTGAAATAATCGTGATCGTGTCTGCGGCCCCCGAAACCACGCTGAGCGAGCTGGGACTGCGCGAGCGCAAGCGCATCGCCACCCGCCGTGCCATCCAGCTCGCCGCCGTCGAGCTCGCGGGGGAGCGCGGGTTCGACCGCGTCACGATCGACGAGATCAGCCACGTGGCCAACGTGTCGCCGCGCACGTTCTTCAACTACTTCCCGTCGAAGGAGTCGGCCATCATCGGCGAGCTCCCCGAGCTCCCGGACGCCGAGACGGTGGAGCGCTTCGTCACGGCCGGCCCCGACGAGCCCATCCTCGAGGGCATCAGCACGCTGCTCATCGCCGCGATCGACGTGGACGACGCCGGGGTGGGGGGCGGCGGAGACCGCAGCGACACCCTGGCCGACGCGCAGAACATGCAGCGCCTCCACACCCTCCGTCGCGCGCTGCTGAAGGACAACCCGGAGCTGTTCGCCCTCCGCATGGCGAGCATGCACAGCTTCGAGGATGCGCTGAGCGGCGTCGTGCAGCGCCGGCTCGCGCACGACGATCCGTCGCTCGTCGACGACCCGGAGACGCTGCACCAGCGCGCCCGGCTCGTCACCTACGTCGCCTTCGCCGGAATGCGGCACGCCTGGTCGTGCTGGGCGGATCACGGCGGCGTCGAACCGCTGTCCGACCGGCTCCGCAGCTCGTTCGAGCAGCTCTCCGCGCTGGGCACGCAGGTCCGCTGAGACGCTCGGCGCCATTGTTCGTGACGCCGCCCCGGATCGGGTAAGCTATCTGACTGTGCGCCGGGCGGAAGCCCGGCCCACGCCGCCCTAGCTCAGTCGGCAGAGCATCTCACTCGTAATGAGAAGGTCAAGGGTTCGATTCCCTTGGGCGGCTCCACAACTCCCGCACGTGTTATCCCGTGCACTCTCGTGGCCGCCGGTGTAGCCTGGCGAAAAGTCGAGGATCAATCAAGTCTGCCCGAGGCTGTCATGGATGCATTGACACGATCCCGTCGAGCGCACGCGTTCGGCCCGCTCACCGCGCTACTGTCCGCGCTGCTGCTGATCGCGGCGTCGCTGGCCCTGGCAGCACCATCGTCGGCGGATACGATGCCGCCCGATCCGACCAATCCCGCCTCGCCGCCGACGGTCGGCGCCACCGCCCTGCCGACGGTGCAGATGGATGGGGTGGCCTGGGCGCAGGTCGTGGTCGGCGACACGGTCTATGTTGCGGGCAAATTCACCGCCGCCCGTCCGGCCGGCGCTCCTGCGGGAACGAACACCACGCCGCGCAGCAACTTCCTGGCGTACAACATCACCACCGGGGCGCTGATCAGCTCGATCAATGTGCCGCTGAACGCGCAGGCCCTCGCGATCGCCGCATCCCCCGACGGCTCACGGGTCTACCTCGGTGGTGACTTTACCAGCGCGAGCGGAGCCTCTTATTACCGGATCGTCGCCATCAGCACGGCGACCGGTCAGCCGATCGCATCCTTCCGGCCGATCATGGAGAGCCAGGTGCGCGCGATCGCCGTCACCAACACCGCCGTGTACGCCGGGGGCACCTTCAAGAGCGTCAACGGCGTGAGCCGCGGGTACATCGCGAAGATGGACCCGACCAACGGCGCACTGATCACCTCCTGGACCGCCTCGGCCGACTACGTGGTGAGCGCCCTCGCGGTGAGTCCTGATGGGAGCCGCGTGTACGCAGGCGGGTCGTTCGCCAACATGAACGGCGCATCCCATTACGGGCTCGCGATGCTGAGCGGAAGCACGGGCGCCGCTCTGCCGTTCCCGGCGAACAGCGTCGTCCGCGACGCGGGCACCCGAGCGGGCATCACCTCGCTGGCCGCCACGGCGGACCGCGTCTACGGGTCCGGCTACGTCTTCGGTCCCGGGGGCAACCTCGAGGGCAGCTTCGCCGCCGATGGCACCACGGGCGCACTGATCTGGCTCGAGGACTGCCACGGCGACACGTACTCGGTGAAGCCGCTCGGCGATGCCCTCTATCTCGTCGGCCATCCGCACGACTGCCGGAACGTCGGCGGATTCCCCGAGACGAACCCCAGGACCCACCATCACAGTCTCGCCTTCTCGAAGGCGCGCACGGGCACCCTCACGAACGACGGCAACACCGCGTACTACAACTTCCGCGGTCAGCCGTCCCCGACCCTCCTGAACTGGTTCCCGAACTACGTCGTCGGAACGTTCACGGGTCAGAGCCAGGCCGCTTGGACGGTCGCAGGAGACAGCAGGTACCTCGTCGTCGGCGGGGAGTTCCCCTCGGTGAACGGCACCGCACAGTACGGCCTGACCCGGTTCGCGTACGACTCGGTCGTGCGCAGCACCACGGGACCGAACAACAACACGGCGCTGACGCCCACGGCGACCTCGTCCACCGCGGGCCAGGCCTCCGTCACCTGGACGTCCACGTTCGACCAGGACAACGTCGCGCTCACCTACGCGCTCTCTCGCGACGGTGACACCGCTCATCCGGTGTATCAGACCACCCGCTCCACGACGTTCTGGAACCACCCGGGGATGGCGTTCACCGATACCGGGCTCGCCAACGGCAGCGCGCACACCTACACCCTCACGGTGACCGACCCGGATGGGAACCGGATCTCGCGGGTGGGCAACCGCGTGACCATCGCCGGAGGCGGCACGAACCAGCCACCGACGGCATCGTTCACCGCCGGAGCGAACGGGCTGGCGGTCTCGGTCGATGGAAGTGCGTCGAGCGACCCGGACGGCACGATCTCGTCGTACTCGTGGAACTTCGGCGACGGCGGGACCGCGACAGGAGTGAGCGCAGGCCACACCTACGCCGCGGCGGGCACGTACACGATCACCCTGACGGTACGCGACAACGCCGGCGCGACTGCCACCACGACCCGGCAGGTCACGGTCGCGGCGACCTCCGGGACGACGCTCGCCAGGGACGCGTTCGGGCGCACCGTCTCGAACGGCTGGGGATCCGCGGACGTCGGTGGCGGCTGGACGGCCTCCGGTACGACCTCGTTCTACTCGGTCGCCTCGGGCGCCGGGCAGATGAACGACCCCGCCGGTTCCAGCAAGACGGAGACGCTCTCCGGCGTCTCGTCCACGCGCACGGATTCCACCGTCACCTTCACGACGGATGTGGGCCCGACCGGGGGCGGGATCTTCGGCTCGGTCATCGGCCGTCAGGCCGGATCCTCGAGCTATGAGGGGCGGGCGTGGCTGAGCTCCAGCGGAGCCGTCCAGGCGCAGCTCCTCATCAACGGGACGTCCGTGCAGTCCGTCCCGGTGTCCGGTCTGACGTACACGGCGGGCCAGCCGATCGCCATCCGGATCCAGGCCGTCGGCACCTCGCCGACCACGCTCAAGGTGAAGGTGTGGTCGGCGACCCAGGCCGAGCCCGCCGCGTGGCAGGTGAGCACGACGGACTCCACGAGCGGGCTGCAGGCCGCGGGCGGGGTCGCCCTGCGGGCGTACCTCTCCGCGACCGCGACGGACACACCGGTGACCGTCCGCTTCGACAACTTCCTCGTCTCCGCCGTCCCGTGATCCCTCGCGCCGGCTGCCGACTCGTGGTTGGCTGCGGGCATGGCGGATGAACTGAAGCGCGGCGACCACGTCGAATGGTCCTCGCACGGGGTCGATGTGCCGGGCGAGGTCGAGAAGAAGATCACCTCGGACACCGAGGCGGCCGGACGCACGGTGAAGGCGTCGAAGGACGACCCGCAGTACCTCGTGAAGAGCGACAAGAGCGGCAAGGAGGCTGTGCACAAACCGGACGCGCTCCACAAGAAGAAGCGCTCGTAGCAGCATTCAGAAAGCCCGGGTAACATACCCGGATGCACGAATCGGACCAGCCGGACGTCGGGCCCGACCCGTCCACCACGCCGATCCCTCCCACTCCGCCCGCTGACAGCTCGGCTCCGCCCGCCGACAGCTCGGCCGCGTCGGAGCCGCCGACGACCACGGGGTCCGGTCGCCGCGCCGCCGCGCGGCCCGCGGGTGTCGCCGGATTCGGAGCGGGTGTGATGACGGCCATCCGCAAGCACCCGAAGACGTGGATCGCCGCGGCGGGAGCCGTCGCGTTCGTCCTGCTGGGCACCGGCAGCGTCGCGCTGGGCGCCACGATCGGGGCGCCCGCCGCCGCCGTCGGCATCGCGCCGACCGGCACGCCGACCCCCACGCGCACCGCGTCGGCCACGCCCACCCCGACGCCGACCGTCGATCCCGCGCGGCCGGTCCCCGCCAACCAGGCCGCGGCGACCCGCGTGCGCACCTGCTCGGTCGCAGGTCTGGCCGCCGACGGACGCCTCGGCTCGCTGGAGGCGCAGGTCGTCAACGCGAAGACCGGCCAGACCCTCTTCGACCGCAACGGCGTGAAGCCGGGCCCGACGGCCTCGGTGCTGAAGACGCTCACGTCGGCAGCGGCGCTGGCGACCCTGGGGCCGGACTACCGCGTCCCCACGACCGTCGTCGCCGGCAGTACGCCGGGCCAGGTCGTGATCGTCGGCGGCGGAGACGTGACCCTATCGCGCCTGCCCGCCGGACAGGCGTCCTTCTACACCGGAGCGCCGAAGATCCAGGACCTCGCCAACCAGGTGAAGCAGGCGATGGGCGGCCAGCCGATCACCTCCATCGTCGTGGACGCGACCCTGTTCGGCGCCCCGTTCTGGCAGCCCAGCTGGGACGAGCGCGAGGAGCGCGTCGTCGAGGGCTCGACCCCGTACATGACGGCGCTCATGGTCGACGGCGACCGGGACGACCCGACGGCCGTCGAGTCGCCGCGGAGCACCGACCCGGTATCGCGCGCGGTGCAGTACTTCCAGCAGTACCTCGGCACCAGCGTGGGAGTCAGCCAGGGGGTCGCCCCCGCCGGCGCCCGCCAGCTGGGCGTGGTGCAGTCGCAGCCGGTCACCACCCTGATCGACCAGGCCATGCGCGTCTCCGACAACACGATCATGGAGGAGCTGGCGCGCCTCGTCGCGATCAAGAACGGCGCGGGCAACACGTTCGACGCCCTGAACGCCGGCGTCCTCGCGGGACTGAAAGGCTACGGGATCGACACCTCGGGCATCCACATCGCCGACGGTTCCGGGCTCAGCGCCGACAACGCGGTTCCGCCCTCGTACCTCACCCAGCTCTTCATCAAGGTGCTGAACCGCCAGAACGGGCTCGGCGTCGTCTACGACGGCCTGCCGGTCGCCGGGAAGTCGGGGACGCTCGGGCCGGGCTACAACCGCTTCACGGGGTCGAGCAGCGTCGCGCGGGGAGCCGTGTTCGCCAAGACCGGCTGGATCGACCACGGGTACACGCTTTCCGGGATCGTGAACGCCGCGGACGGAACACCGCTCACGTTCGCCGTGTTCGCCCTGGGCAACGTCGGCGACAACGCCAAGCAGGCGATCGACAGCCTCGTCGCCGGCTTCTACAAGTGCGGGGACAATCTCTCCAACGGTTGAGCCGGACGGCCGGCCCTCGTGACGATCGGAAGGACAGCATGGGCAGGGCGCTCTTCGTCGTGGATGTGCAGAACGACTTCACCGAGGGCGGCGCGCTCGGGGTCACGGGAGGCGCCGCCGTCGCGCAGGCGATCAGCGACTACCTCGCGGCCAACGCGGACGACTACGACGTGATCGTGGCGAGCCGCGACTGGCACGACGGCGACAACGACAACGGCGGTCACTTCGCGGCGGACGGCGAGCCCGACTTCCAGAGCAGCTGGCCGGTGCACTGCGTCGCCGGCAGCGCCGGTGCGGACTACCACCCGGCGTTCGACACCTCGCGGGTCACCCACCACGTCCACAAGGGCCGGGGCGTTCCGGCCTACTCGGTGTTCGAGGGCCGCACCGGCTCGGGCGACACGGTACAGCAGGTGCTCGATCGTCACGGCATCGCCGAGGTGGATGTGGCGGGCATCGCGACCGACTACTGCGTGCGGGCGTCCGCCCTGGACGCGCTGGCCGACGGGCGGCGCGTCCGTGTGCTCCGACGGCTCGTCGCGGGGGTGGCTCCGGAGACCTCGGACGCTGCTCTCGCGGAGTTGGCTGCGGCGGGAGCCGAGCTCGTCGACTGAGCCCTGGTCCCACGCCGCTCATACGAGGACGGGCGTGGACGCCTTAGGCGGGTCACGCTATGCTGATTGCTAGCTCATCTAGTAATCAGGAGGCGAAGTGTCGAGAAACGTCGGAGACCAGCAGAAGACGGTCCGCCCACCGGCCCGCTGGCTTCGCATCCTCATCCCGACGCTGCTCGTCCTCGTCTGGCTCGTGCTCGCCGGCCTCGGCGGTCCGACGTTCGGCAAGCTCTCCGGCGTCTCGAGCAACGATCAGGCGGCCTTCCTGCCCGCGAGTGCTGAGGCGACCGAGGTACAGGACTGGCAGAAGCGCTTCACCGACTCGGGGTCCATCCCGGCGATCGTTGTGGTGGAGTCCAAGACCGCGATCCCCAAGAGCGAACTCGGCACGACCTACGCCGACCTCGGCACCAAGCTGGGCGAGGTGGATGGCGTCCAGGCGCCGGCGGAGGGCGCGAGCACCAGCGTGGCGGGGCCCATTCCCTCCGAGGACGGTCTCGCGGTCGAGTACATCGTCCCCATCTCCAACACGGACGAGGTGAAGACGGTCGTCGCCGACCTGCGCTCGGTGGTGGACCAGAACGTCCCCGAGGGCACGCGGGCCTGGGTGACCGGACCGGCCGGGCTCACCGCCGACCTCGTCAACGCCTTCGGCGGGATCGACGGCATCCTGCTCCTCGTCGCCGTCGCTGCCGTGTTCGTCATCCTGTTGCTGGTCTACCGGGCGTTGCTCCTGCCGTTCCTCGTACTGTTCACGTCGATCTTCGCGCTGTGCGCCGCGATCCTGATCGTCTACCTGTTCGCGCTGTGGGGCTGGATCAAGCTGTCCGGCCAGAGCCAGGGCATCCTGTCCATCCTCGTGATCGGCGCCGCGACCGACTACTCGCTGCTGCTCGTCGCCCGGTACCGCGAGGTGCTGGAGCAGGAGGAATCGCGGTGGGTCGCGATCCTGCGGGCGTGGAAGGCGGCGCTCGAGCCGATCGTCGCCTCCGGTGCCACCGTCATCCTGGCCCTGCTCTGCCTGCTGTTCTCCGACCTGAACTCCAACAAGAGCCTCGGCCCGATCGCGGCGATCGGCATCGTGTTCTCCCTGCTCTCCGCCCTGACCCTGCTGCCTGCCCTGCTCGGCATCTTCGGGCGCGCCGCGTTCTGGCCGTTCCGTCCGGTCGTGGGCGGCAAGCCGCACCCGCGCGAGACCGGAGCGACGCTCGCCGGCCTCGAGGGTGTGCACGGACTCTGGCGTCGGATCGGCGGACTCATCGCCCGCCGTCCCCGGGTCACGTGGATCGTCTCCCTGGTCCTCCTCGCCGCCTGCGCTCTGGGGCTGACCCAGCTGAAGGCGAACGGCGTGCAGCAGACGGACGTCATCCTGTCGCAGTCGGACGCCGTGGACGGCCAGGCGGTTGTCGCGAAGCACTTCGATGCCGGGTCCGGATCTCCCGTCCTGATCGTCGCCCCCGAAGCACAGGGGGATGCCGTGCTCGCCGCGACCAAGGAGGCCGACGGCATCGCCTCGGCCGACTTCTACACCGGCGGCGGGCGCCCTCAGCCCGGGGTGGAGGCGGAACCCGTCGTGAAGGACGGGCACGTGCTCATCCAGGCGACGCTCGCGGCGGAGCCGGACTCCGCCAAGGCCGAGGCGGTCGTCAAGGACCTGCGCAGCTCGCTGTCGACGGACGGCTCGGTGCTGGTGGGAGGCGTCACCGCGATCGCGCTGGACACGAACGAGACGGCGCAGAGCGACCTGGCCAAGATCATCCCGATCGTGCTCGCGGTGATCCTGGTGATCCTCATGCTGCTGTTGCGGTCCATCCTCGCGCCGGTGCTGCTCATCGGCAGCGTCGTGCTGTCGTACGCGGCCGCGCTCGGCGTCTCCGCCCTCGTCTTCAACGACGTCTTCGGGTTCCCGGGCGCCGACGCGGCCGTGCCGCTGTTCGGGTTCGTGTTCCTGGTCGCACTGGGAGTGGACTACAACATCTTCCTGATGACCCGGGTGCGCGAGGAGTCGCTGCGCATCGGGACGCGGCCCGGGATCCTGCGCGGGCTCGGCCTCACCGGCAGCGTCATCACGTCGGCCGGCGTCGTGCTGGCGGCGACGTTCGCGGCGCTCGCGGTCATCCCCATCCTGTTCCTGGTGCAGATCGCGTTCATCGTCGCGTTCGGTGTGCTGCTCGACACGGTGATCGTCCGGACGCTGCTGGTGCCGGCCGCCTCCTACGACATCGGGCGCGGGATCTGGTGGCCGTCGAAGCTGTGGAAGGACCGGACGCACGAGGCGCGGGCAGAGGTGTCGTCGTAGCGGCGCCGGCTCGCGGTCGGTGGCCGGTCCTCGGCGGCCGGCATGGCAGAGTGGCGTCATGACGCACATCCACGTCGACCGGCACCCCGGCCCCGCTCCGGTGCTGCTCGTGCACGGCTTCGCGACCACCGGCTCCCTCACCTGGGAGGCGACGGGATGGGTGGCGGCGCTCGCCGAGGCGGGCCGCGGAGCGATCGTCCCCGACCTGCGCGGGCACGGCGGAAGCGACGCGCCCCACGACCCCGACGCGTACTCGCCCGAGCTGCTCGCCCAGGACCTGCTCGCCGTGCTCGACGAGCAGGAGGTGGAGCAGGTTGATGCCATCGGCTACTCGATGGGCAGCTGGGTCGCGCTCGCGCTGGTGGCGCTCGCCCCGCACCGCGTCCGCCGCCTCGTGGTCGGGGGAGTGGGGACGGTGGAGCAGTTCGCCCGCTGGGGCGTCTCCGCCGTGCAGGGGGCGCTGCGCGACGGGGTGGGCACCCTCGACCCGGCGAGCCCCCTGGCGCCGCTGCTCGCCTCGCTCCGTGAGGCGCCGGGCGTCGACCGCGAGGCCCTCGCGGCGTGCGCAGCGGGGATGGCGACCCACCCGCTCCCGCTCGCCAGCACCGTGCCCACGATGCTGGTGGTCGGCGAGGTGGATCCCGTGACCGAGGGCGCCGACGAGGCGGCGCGGCTCCTGGGCGCCGAACTGGCCGTGCTCCCGAAGCGGAACCACGTCACGACGCTGAGCGCGCGCGGGTTCAAGCAGGCGGCGGTGCCGTTCCTCACGGCGTGAGGCACGGCGGCGCGAACGGCCGATGCCACAGATGCCCGCACACCCTGCCCGCACACTGCCCGCACACCCTGCCCGCCCGTTCCTGAGAGCTTCGGTCAGCGTGCGCTTCGCGCGTACCGTGCGTCGTACGATGTGCGAGGACCGAAGGAGGGCCGCATGGTCGACAAGCTCGACGCCGAGCTGATCGCGTTGCTGGCCGCGGAGCCGCGGCTGGGCGTGTTCGAGGCGTCGCGGCGGCTGGGGGTCGCGCGTGGGACCGTTCAGGCGCGGCTGGACCGGCTGCAGCGGTCCGGCGTCGTGCGCGACTTCGCGCCGACCGTCGACACCGAACAGCTCGGGTTCCCGGTGACCGGTTTCGTGACCGTCGAGCTCGCGCCGGGCGAGGAGGGCTGGGATGCGGCGATCGTCGAGCACCTGCGCGAAATCCCCGAGATCCTGGAGGTGCACCGCGTGACCGGGCCTGGCGACCTCATGGTCCGGGTGGCCGCGCGGTCCAACAGCGACCTGCAGCGCGTCATCGACCGCATCGGCGGCGACCGCGCCGTGGCGCGCACCACCACGGTGATCGCGCTGACCACCATGATCGACCACCGGACCGTGCCGCTGGTGCAGGCGGCCGTGGCACCGGACGACGACCGGACGAACGAGGAGGGACACGACTGATGGATGAGAAGGCTCTGCTGGAGCGCGTGCCGGACGGGCTGTACATCGGCGGCGAGTGGACGACCGGATCGGCGGGCACGTTCCCCGTCTACGATCCGGCGACCGGGAACCGGATCGCCGAGATCGCGGACGCATCCCCCGAGGACGGCATCCGCGCGCTCGACGCGGCGGTCGCGGCCGCCGACGACTGGGCGGCCACGCCGGCCCGGCAGCGCGGCGAGATCCTGCGCCGCGCGTTCGACCTGCTGCAGGAGCGGCGCGACGAGTTCGCGCTGCTGATGACGCTCGAGATGGGCAAGCCGCTCGCGGAGGCCAGCGGCGAGGTCACCTACGGCGGCGAGTTCCTGCGCTGGTTCTCCGAGGAGGCCGTGCGCATCACCGGGCGGTACGGCGCCAATCCGGAGGGCACCGGGCGGATGATCGTGTCGCAGCATCCCGTCGGCCCGTGCTTCCTCATCACGCCCTGGAACTTCCCGCTGGCGATGGCGACCCGGAAGATCGCCCCGGCGCTCGCCGCGGGCTGCACGGTCGTCATCAAGCCGGCCGAACTGACGCCGCTCACGACCCTCTACTTCGCGAAGCTCCTCGAGGATGCTGGCCTCCCGGGCGGTGTGCTCAACGTCGTCACGACGACCACGTCCGGCAAGGTGTCCGCACCCATCATCGCGGACCCGCGCCTCCGGAAGCTCTCGTTCACCGGCTCGACCGAGGTCGGCAGGAAGCTGCTGCAGCAGGCTTCCGAGAACGTGCTCCGCACCTCCATGGAACTCGGTGGCAACGCGCCCTTCGTGATCTTCGACGACGCGGACCTCGACAAGGCGGTCGACGGCGCCATGCTCGCCAAGTTCCGCAACATCGGCGAGGCCTGCACGGCCGCCAACCGGTTCATCGTGCACGAGGCGGTCGCCGACGAGTTCGCCCGGCGCGTGACCGAGCGGGTGAACGGCCTGAAGGTCGGACGCGGGACCGAGGAGGGCGTCACCATCGGCCCGCTCATCAACGAGGGCGCCATCGACAAGGCGTCCGAGCTGCTCCAGGATGCGGTCACCCGCGGCGCGTCCGTGCTCACCGGCGGCTCGCGCGTCGAGGGCACCGGGACGTTCTTCGAGCCGACGGTGGTTACGGACGTGCGGGCCGGCAGCGAGATCCTGCGGCAGGAGATCTTCGGACCGGTCCTCTCGATCGTGCGGTTCTCCGACGAGGACGAGGCGGTGCGGCTCGCGAATGACACCGAGTACGGGCTCGTCTCGTACGTCTTCACCAAGGATCTGGCGCGGGGCCAGCGGATGATCGAACGGTTGGAGACCGGGATGATGGGCTTGAACGTCGGCGTGGTCTCCAATGCGGCAGCACCCTTCGGCGGGGTGAAGCAGTCCGGGCTCGGACGCGAGGGCGGCTTCGAGGGCATCCACGAGTACCTCAACACCAAGTACACGCTCACGCCGAACCCGTTCGGAGCCTGACGTGGCCAACGCAGAAGCGGTCATCGTCGACGTCGTCCGCACCCCGTCGGGCCGGGGGAAGCCGGACGGGGAGCTGTCCGACATCCACCCGGCCGACCTCCTCGCCGGCGTGCTGCTCGAGCTGGTGGGGCGGACGGGGATCGACACGGCCGTGATCGACGACGTGATCGGCGGATGCGTCACCCAGTCGGGCGAGCAAGCCGGCAACATCACGCGCACGGCCGTGCTCAGCGCGGGATTCCCCGAGAGCGTGCCGGCGGTGACGATCGACCGCCAGTGCGGGTCCAGCCAGCAGGCGGCCGCGTTCGCCGCGCAGGGCGTGATCTCCGGGGCCTACGACGTCGTCATCGCGTGCGGCGTGGAGTCGATGAGCCGGGCGCCGATGGGGTCCAACGTGCAGGGCGCCCGGCTCGGCGGCGAGCTGCTCGCCGGGCGGTATCCCGACGGGCTGGTGAACCAGGGCGTCGCGGCGGAGCTCATCGCCGACCGCTGGGGGTTCAGCCGCGCGCAGCTGGACGACTACGCGGCCGAGTCGCACGGCCGCGCCGCCTGGTCGGCGGCGAACGGCGCCTACGACGGAGAGCTGATCGCCGTGCCGACGCCCGACTCGGGCAGTGTCATCGCCGACGAGACCATCCGGCCCGGCACGACCCCGGAGAAGCTCGCGCAGCTGCAGCCGGTGTTCCGCACCGAGCGGCTGGCCCAGCGGTTTCCGCAGCTGGAGTGGCGGATCACAGCGGGCAACTCGTCGCCCCTCACCGACGGGGCGTCGGCCGCGCTGATCATGAGTGCGGACGCCGCGAAGCGGCTGGGCCTGCACCCTCGCGCGCGCTTCCACTCGTTCGCGGTCGCGGGGAGCGACCCGTTGCTGATGCTGACCGGCATCCTGCCCGCGACGCGCAAGCTGCTCGACCGCAGTGGCGTCTCGCTCGACGAGATCGACGCGTACGAGGTGAACGAGGCGTTCGCGCCCATCCCGCTGCTGTGGCAGCAGGAGTTCGGCGCCGACGCGTCCAAGCTGAACCCGCGCGGCGGGGCCATCGCCCTCGGGCACGCGCTGGGTTCGTCCGGCACGCGCCTCCTCGCGACCCTGCTCAACGAGGTGGAGGCGCGGGGCGGACGGTACGGCCTCCAGACGATGTGCGAGGGCGGCGGCACGGCGAACGCGACGCTGATCGAAGTGCTGCGCTGACCTGCGCCTTCTCGAAATGACCTTCCCGGACGACCGGGGATCCACGCGAAACGAAGGAGAACCATGCAGCTCGACGGATGCTCGGCCCTCGTCACCGGCGGGGCGAGCGGACTCGGCAACGCGACCGCCCACGCGCTCACCGAGGCGGGCGCTCACGTCGTCATCCTCGACCTCCCGCGGTCGGAGGGGGAGAAGGCGGCGATAGCCCTCGGACCGACAGCCCGGTTCGTCGCGGCGGACGTGACCGATGAGGAGCAGGTGCAGGCGGCCGTCGACACGGCCTCCGGGCTCGCTCCGCTCCGGGTGGTCGTCAACTGCGCCGGCATCGCAACGGCGGAGAAGGTCATCGGCCGCGACGGACTCATCCCGCTGGAGCATTTCGAGCGGGTGATCCGGGTCAACCTGGTGGGCACGTTCAACGTCGTCCGGCTCGCGGCGGCCGCCATCGCGCAGACCGAGCCCGTCGGCGAGGAACGCGGCGTCATCGTGAACACGGCATCCGTCGCCGCATTCGACGGGCAGATCGGACAGCCGGCCTATTCGGCATCCAAGGGCGGGGTGGCGGCCATGACGTTGCCGTTGGCGCGGGAGTTCGCGCGCAGCCTCATCCGCGTGATGACGATCGCGCCCGGCATCTTCGAGACGCCCATGATGGCGGGGCTGCCGCAGGCGGCGCAGGACTCACTGGCCGCGCAGGTGCCGCATCCCTCACGGCTCGGGCGGCCGGCGGAGTACGCGGCGCTGGTGCGCGCGATCGTCGAGAACCCCATGCTCAACGGGGAGACGATCCGCCTCGACGGCGCGATCCGCATGCAGCCCAAGTAGCCGCCAGCTGCGCCCCGCGACATTCGTGCCGAATGTCGCGAAACGGGGGCGGGAGGGCGACATTCGTGCCGAATGTCGGCCCACACCCCGCGGGACATTCGTGCCGAATGTCGCGTTAGGGGCGCGGGCAGGCGACATTCGTCACGAATGTGCGCCGCGTCACGCGCCGGAGTGCGCCTCCAGGAAGGCGTAAACGTCCGAGTCGTCGACGCCCGGGAACGAACCGGAGGGCAGCGGCGACAGGATGTGCGCGTGCAGCCGCGCGCTCGGCCACGCCTTGCCCGCCCAGCGCCCGGAGAGGTCGGCCGGCGGGCGCTTGCAGCACGACTCGTCGGGGCAGCGCGACTCCGCCCGGTCCGTCGTCTCGCGGCCCCGGAACCACTTCGCCTCGTCGAACGGGACGCCGACGGTGATCGAGAAGCCGCCCTCGGCGGTGGTCCCGGTCTGGGTCGCGCACCAGTACGTCCCGGCGGGGGTGTCGGTGTACTGGTACAGCTCCGTGGTGCGGTTGGTGTGCGTGAAGGCGGTGCGCGCTCCCCACTTGCGGCACACGACCTGCCCTTCGATCGAGCCGGTCACATCCGTCGGCAGCGGCAGCCCGTCGTTCTCGTACCCCTTGTAGAGGGCGCCGTCGTCGCCGACCCGGAGGAAGTGCATCGTCATGTCCAGGTGACTCGTCGCCAGGTTCGTCAACCGCAGCGCCGCCGCCTCGTGGGTCACACCGAAGGCGTCGCGGAAGTCCTCGACCGCGAGGTCCTTGTCCTTCTTCGCCTGCTGGAGGAAGCCGACGGCGGCCTCGCGCGGCATCAGGCAACAGGCCGCGAAGTAGTTGATCTCCAGCCGCTGGCGCAGGAAGTCGGCGTAGGAGGCGGGGCGCGTGTGCCCGAGCAGCCGGTGCGCCATCGCCTGCAGGGCCATCGAGCGGAGGCCGTGACCGCCGGGGATGGACGCCGGCGGCAGGTAGATCCGCCCGTTCTCGAGGTCGGTGATCGACCGCGCCGACCGGGGGAGGTCGTTGACGTAGATCAGCTCGAAGCCGAGCCGTTCCGCCATCACGCTGACCTCGCGGTGGGTGAGCGCCCCGCGCACGTGCCCGGATTCGCGCACCTGCTGCTCCGCGAGCTCCTCGATCTCGGGGATGTAGTTGTTCTCGCCGCGCATCCGCTCGCGCAGCTCGGTGTTGGCCCTGCGCGCCTCCTCCGGTGTGGCGATCGCCTCACTGGCGCGGCGGCTGAGCTCCCGGTGCAGTCCGACGAGGGAGCGCAGCGTCTCCGTCGGGGTGCCTTTCGTCGGCTTCACCGCGGGCAGACCGAGAGACGCGTACAGCGGGCCGCGCTGCGCCCGGGCCAGTTCGATCTCGAGGGCTGCACGCTCGTCCGGCGGCTCGGCCGAGAGCAGGTCGGCCGGCTGCACGCCGAGAGCGCTCGCCAGCGCGCTGAGCAGCGAGATGCGGGGCTCGCGCTTGCCGTTCTCGATCAGCGACAGCTGGCTCGGGGCGACCCCTGCCGCGGCCCCCAGGTCGTCAAGCGTCATACCTCGCCGCGTGCGGAAGTGCCGGATGCGGTGGCCGAGCGTGGCGACGTCGATGTCGCCGGTGTCCACGGGAGTGCTCATGGCTTCACGTTAGCGAAAGAATCACGATTCTTGAAGCGAAATCTCTGGGTGCAAGCGGCCGAAGGTCGCGGATGCTGGATGTATCGCCGCTTCTTTCCACGAAAAGGACTCCGCCATGAGCATCGCCGAGCTGCCCCTGACCGACACCGCCCCGTCCGGCGGCATCGCCGCCGTGCGCGCCTGGGTCGACGACATCGCCGCCCTCACGCAGCCCGCCGAGGTCGTCTGGTGCGACGGATCGCTGGGGGAGGCCGACCGCCTCACCAAGCAGCTCGTCGCCGAAGGCAAGCTCATCCGCCTGAACCCGGAGTGGCGGCCGAACAGCTTCCTCGCGCGCACCGACCCGGGCGACGTGGCCCGCGTCGAGGACCGCACATTCATCTGCTCGGTCGACGAGTCCGACGCCGGACCGACCAACAACTGGCGGGAGCCCGAGAGCATGCGCGCCGAGCTGCGCGGCGTCTTCGCCGGCAGCATGCGCGGCCGCACGATGTACGTCGTGCCGTTCTCGATGGGCCCGGTCGGCGGTCCGCTCTCGCAGGTCGGCATCCAGCTCACGGATTCGGCGTACGTCGCGGTAAGCCTCGGGATGATGACCCGCGTCACGGAGACGGTGCTCGACCTGATCGACGCCGGGCAGCCGTGGGTGCCGACCGTGCACAGCGTCGGCTACCCGCTGATCGATGCGGACGGCGTCGCCCGCGACGACGTGCCGTGGCCGTGCGACACCACGAAGTACATCGTCCAGTTCCCGGAGACACGCGAGATCTGGTCGTACGGCTCGGGATACGGCGGCAACGCCATCCTGGCCAAGAAGTGCTTCGCGCTGCGCATCGCGTCGGTGATGGCGCGCGACGAGGGCTGGCTGGCCGAGCACATGCTCATCATCAAGGTGACCTCGCCCGAGGGGCGCGCCTTCCACTTCGCGGCGGCGTTCCCCTCCGCGTGCGGCAAGACGAACCTCGCGATGCTGCAACCGAGCATCCCCGGCTGGACGGTCGAGACGATCGGCGACGACATCGCGTGGCTGCGGCCGGGTCCGGACGGCCGCTTGCGGGCGATCAACCCGGAGGCGGGCTTCTTCGGAGTCGCGCCCGGGACCGGCGAGAGCACGAACCGCACCGCGGTCGACACCCTGTGGGGCAACACGATCTTCACCAACGTGGCACTGCGCGACGACGGAGACGTCTGGTGGGAGGGGCTGACCGACGAGCCCCCGGCGCACCTGATCGACTGGGAGGGGAAGGACTGGACGCCCGGGAGCGGTCGCCCGGCCGCGCATCCGAACTCCCGCTTCACCGTGAGCGCCGCGCAGTGCCCGTCCATCGCCGACGACTGGGACGCCTTCGACGGCGTGCCGATCGACGCGATCCTGTTCGGCGGACGCCGCGCGACCAACGTGCCGCTCGTGGCGCAGGCGCGCGACTGGCGGCACGGCGTGTTCCTCGGTGCGACGATCTCCTCCGAGCGGACGGCCGCCGCCGAGGGCACCGTCGGCGAGCTGCGGCGCGACCCGTTCGCGATGCTGCCGTTCTGCGGGTACAACATGGCCGACCACTGGGCGCACTGGCTCGAGGTGGGGGAGGCGCTGGGCGCGGACGCTCCCGAGGTCTTCCAGGTGAACTGGTTCCGTCGCGGTGACGACGGGCGCTTCCTGTGGCCCGGGTTCAGCGAGAATGCGCGCGTGATCGAGTGGATCGCGCGCCGGGTGGAGGGCACGGCGGGCAGCGTCGAGACGCCCATCGGGCGGCTGCCGCGGGTGGAGGACCTCGACCTCGACGGACTGGACCTCCCGGCGGAGGACGTGGAGGCGCTGTTCGAGGTCGACCGGTCCAGCTGGCTGGCCGAGTGCGACCTCACGGACGAGTTCTTCGACCGCTTCGGCACGCGCGTCCCCGCCGCCCTCCGCGCCGAGCTCGCGTCCCTCCGCTACCACCTCCGCGCCTGACCCGTCCCTCCGCGGCGGGGCCCCACCGTCGAGCGCCCCTTCATCGAGTACGCGAAAAGTGCACGCGAATCGCCCGATTCGCGTGCACTTTTCGTGTACTCGACGGAGGGGGGAGGGGTCAGACGAGGAGCTGGTGCTTGGCGAGGTCGCGGTAGAGGGGGGTCGTCTCGACGAGTTCGGAGTGGGTGCCGGTGCCGATGACGCGGCCGTGGTCGAGCACCACGATCTGGTCCGAGTCGACGACGGTGGACAGGCGGTGCGCGATCACGAGGAGCGTCCTGTCCTCGGCGACCGCGTCGATCGCCTCCCGCATCAGCTGCTCGTTGCGCCCGTCGAGGCTCGACGTGGACTCGTCCAGCAGCAGCACCGGAGGCGCGGCGAGCAGCGCCCGGGCGATCGCGAGACGCTGACGCTCGCCGCCGGAGAGCATGATGCCGTCCTCGCCGACCTGCGCGCTGAGCCCGAGCTCGTTGCGCTCCAGCACCTCGGTGAGGTTGACGGCGTGCAGCACGTCGATGCACTGCTCGTCGCTCGCATCCGGAGCCGCCAGCGTCAGGTTGTCGCGCAGCGTTCCAGCCAGCACAGGCGCATCCTGCTCGACGTAGCCGATCTGCGAGCGGAGCGCGACGCGGTCGAGGGTGCGCACATCCATCCCGCCGAACCGCACCTCGCCGCCCTGCGGGTCGTAGAACCGCTCGACGAGGGCGAGGATGGTCGACTTGCCCGCCCCGGACGGCCCGACCAGCGCCGTGCGCTTGCCGCGCGGCACGCGGAAGCTGACCCCGTGCAGCACGCCGCCGTGCCGCGCCTGCGCCGCATCCGATCCCGCACCGGCGGCGGCCTCGGCCTCCGCGACGACGTCCGCGCCGGTCAGCGCCTCGAACGCCAGACGCTCGGGGGACGGTTCGGCGTCCACCCGGCCGGCGCCAGCCCGCCCAGCGGGAGCGGGGGCGGAGTCCGCGGACCCGTCCTCTCCCGCACCCTCCGGGTACGCGAACCGCACGTCCACGAACTCGATCGCCGGCGCTTCGGGGGCGAGCCCCTCGTTGGCCGCTCCGACCGTCATGGCGAGCGGGGCGATGTCGCGGTCGTGCTGGTCCTCGGCGGGCAGGTCGAGGATCTCCTGGATGCGCCCCAGCGCACCGAGCGCCGAGTTCACGGCGGCGATGGCGCCGAAGGCCTGCCCGAGCGGCAGGATCATCATGAACAGGAACAGGATGAACGCCACCAGGTTCGCGATCGTGATGGCGCCGCTGGCGACCCGGAAGCCGCCGACGCCCAGCACGACGAGGAACGACACCTGCATCGCGATCCCCGCCACCGGCACGACGAGGGCGGAGATCTTCGCGACCTGGATGCCCATCCGCCACGCTCCCGTGGCGTCCTCGTCCACCGCCGCGATCTCGCGCTCTGTGGCGTTCGCCGCCCGGATGGTCCGCACCGAGCTGATCGCCCGCTCGACGGCGGCGGCGAGATCGCCGACCTTGTTCTGCGCCTTCTGGCTCGCGACGCGGATGCGCCCGGAGAGCAGCACGACGGTCACGACCGAGATCGCGACGACGAGCACGGTGAGCCCGAGGAGCACGGGATCGATGATGAGCATCGCGATGAGCGCGCCGATGAACGTCAGGGCGCCGCCGATCGCCTCCACGAGGCCCTGGGTCAGCACGGCGCGCAGCAGCGTGGTGTCGGAGCCGACCCGCGAGACGAGGTCACCGGTGCGCCGCGTGTCGAACTCGCTGATCGGCAGGCGCAGCATCCGTCCGACCAGCTTGCGCCGCGACGAGAGCACCACGCCTTCGCCCGTCCGCTGCAGCAGGTAGTGCTGGTAGCCGGAGATGAGGGCCGACACCACGACCAGGGCGACGAGCCCCCAGACGAGGCCGTTCAGCGGCTGCTGCTTGCCGACGAGGTCGATCACCTGGCTGACGAGCAGCGGCTGGGCGAGGCTCGCGGCTGCGCCCAGGATGCTGAGCACGACGACGACGGACAGCACCCGCTTGTGCTCGAGCAGGTAGGGCAGCAGCTGGGAGAACCTCGCGCGGGGCCCGGCGTCGTCGGCGGGACGGCCGAAGCCGCGACGGCGGCGCGGGGAGGCGGTGGAGGTGGTCGACATGACGGTGGCTCCGTTCGGGGGAGGAAGGGGCGTCGGAGGCGGCGGTGCCGTCAGCTCCGACCGTACTTCTTGTGAACTGCCTGTTTGCTGACACCTAGCGCCAGGGCGATCAGCTGGCAGGTCGCGTTGACAGCATCCCACCCCCAAATGTCCGTGGTCGCGGCTACAGTGCAGAACTATGCCGCCCGTCATCGCCGCCCGCGACCTGGTCAAGAAGTACAAGGACTTCCCGGCCGTCGACGGCATCAGCTTCGAGGTCGAGCCGGGGGAGTCGTTCGGACTGCTCGGGCCCAACGGCGCGGGCAAATCCACGACGATGCGGATGATCGGCGCCGTCTCCACCCGCTCGGCGGGCGACCTCAGCATCCTGGGCCTCGACCCCGACCGGTACGGGCCGGAGATCCGCTCGCAGCTGGGCGTGGTGCCGCAGGCCGACAACCTCGACACCGAGCTGCGCGTGCGCGACAACCTCATCGTCTACGGCCGCTACTTCGGGCTGCCGTCGGCACGAGTGCGTGCGCGGGCGGACGAGCTGCTCGCCTTCGCCCAGCTCGAGGACAAGGCGAAGGCGAAGGTCGACGACCTCTCCGGCGGCATGAAGCGGCGGCTCACGATCGCGCGGGCGCTGATCAACGACCCGCGCATCCTGCTGCTCGACGAGCCCACGACCGGTCTCGACCCGCAGGCGCGCCACATCCTCTGGGACCGGCTGTTCCGTCTCAAGGAGCAGGGCACGACGCTGGTCCTGACGACGCACTACATGGATGAGGCGGAGCAGCTGTGCGACCGGCTGGTCGTCGTCGACAAGGGCGCCATCATGGCGGAGGGGTCGCCGGCCGCGCTGATCCGCGAGTACTCGACGCGCGAGGTGCTCGAGGTGCGGTTCGGGTCGGAGCGCAACGCGGAGGTGGCCGAGGGGCTCGACGGCATCGGCGATCGCATCGAGGTACTGCCCGACCGCATCCTCGTCTACAGCGACGACGGCGAGGCCGAGCTGGTCCGGATCGCCGAGCGCGGACTGCACCCCCTCACCAGCCTGGTGCGGCGATCGAGCCTCGAGGATGTCTTCCTGCGGCTGACCGGACGGAGCCTGATCGAATGAGGCCGATCGGATGAGCGCGATCGTCGGGCCCGCGGGGCCGGCCGGCGCCTCGGGCGGCGCCGGAGACGAGCACGGGCCGGGCGCCGATGCGCGCGCCGCGCTCGCGGCCGCGGGCCGGCCGCGGCGCTTCGGAGCCTGGTACGTCGCCGAGCACCGCTTCCGCGTCATGCGGTCGTACCTGCAGACGCTGCTGGTCACCGGCTTCGGCAACCCGCTGCTGTACCTGCTCGCGATGGGCCTCGGCCTCGGCAGCCTGGTCAGCGCCAACCTCGGGCCGAACGCGGTCGACGGGGTCAGCTACCTGGCCTTCGTCGCCCCCGCCCTGCTCTGCACGGCGGGCGTGACCGTCGCGAGCGAGGAGTTCACGTACCCGATCATGCTCGGGTTCAAGTGGAACCCGACCTTCTTCGGCATCAACGCGTCGCCCATCGCGCCCGGGCAGATCATCGACGGGATCATCATCTCGGTCGTCGCCCGGCTGCTGGGCACCTGCACCGTGTACTTCGTCTTCACCGTGCTGTTCGGGGCGGCGCCGAGCCCGTGGGGGTGGGTCAGCATCCTGATCGGCACACTCGGCGGGCTCGCGTTCGGGGCGCCGATCATGGCGTACGTGGCCACGCTCGAGCAGGACACCGGGCAGATCGCGATGCTGATGCGCTTCGTGCTGCTGCCGATGTCGCTGTTCTCCGGCACGTTCTTCCCGCTGGCGAACATGCCCGTCTACCTGCAGTGGATCGGATGGATCTCGCCCCTCTGGCATTCGACGGAACTGTCGCGCGTGTTCACCTACGGCATGAGCGAGCCGCTCTGGCTGTCGGTGGTGCACGTCCTCTACCTGCTCGTTCTCTTCGTGGTGTTCTGGCGGTGGGGCCGGCGCATCGCCGCCCGGAGGCTGAACAAGTGACCGCCACCGACCAGCGCACCGCCGCCTCCGCTCCACGGCAGCGGCCGATGCGTGCGCTCTATGCGGGCAACGCGCGCTCGGTGATGCAGCGCGGCTGGTCGGCGACGCGCAGCACCAACTGGCTGGTGATCGTGTCCGGCTTCTTCGAGCCGATCTTCTACCTGCTCTCGCTCGGCATCGGCTTCGGCGGGCTGGTGGGGGACATCACCACGTCGTCGGGCCAGACCGTGCCGTACGCGGCGTTCATCGCTCCCGCGCTGCTCGCGACCGCGGCGATGAACGGCGCCGTCTACGACTCGACGTGGAACGTGTTCTTCAAGATGCACTTCGCCAAGCTGTACGAGGGGATGCTGGCCACCTCGCTCGGGCCGCTCGATGTCGCGCTGGGCGAGATCCTGCTGGCGCTGCTGCGCGGTGCGCTCTACGCGCTCGGCTTCATGCTGGTGATGCAGGCGCTCGGGCTCAACTTGTCGTGGTGGGCGCTCCTCGCGCTGCCGGCCGTGCTGCTCATCGCCTTCGGCTTCGCCAGCTTCGGGATGGGTGTCACCAGTTACATGAAGACGTTCCAGCAGATGGACTGGATCAACTTCATCCTGCTGCCCATGTTCCTGCTCTCGGCGACGTTCTACCCGATCACCGTCTATCCCGAACCGGTGCAGGTGATCATCAAGGCGCTGCCCCTGTGGCACGGCGTCGAACTCGTGCGCGGCCTGACGACGGGACAGGTGGATCCCGGGATGCTCTGGCACGTGCTGTACTTCGCCGTGATGGTGGTGCTGGGGCTCGTCCTCACCACCCGCCGGCTCCGCGCGCTCTTCCTCGACTGAGCTCCTCCGACATGCGAAAGGGCCGCCGAGTAGTGAGTCGTTGCGCGAATCCCGTGGGGATTGCGACGACATGTCACCACTCGGCGGCCCGAGAGCGCGGCCCGAGAGCGTCGCCCGAGAGGGCGAAGCGTCAGCTCACGTTGTCGGTGAAGTCGACGTCGCGGGTCTCCTTCGACAGCAGCAGCGCGATGAGCGTCAGCACTCCGGCCAGCGACAGGTAGACACCGACCCAGACGGTGCTGCCGTGGGCGCTGGTCCACAGCCACACAGCGATCGTCGGCGCGACGGCCGCGCCCAGCACGCTGGACAGGTTGTAGGAGATCGCCGAGCCGGTGTAGCGGACGTTGGTCGGGAACAGCTCCGGCAGCTCGGCGCCCATCGGGCCGAACGTGAGGCCCATCAGGGTGAAGCCGATGATGAGCAGCGCCATGGTCCCGACGGTTCCGCCGGCGAACAGCGGCACGAACAGCAGCCCGAAGATGATGATGCCGATCGTGACCGAGATGAGCGTCTTGCGCCGCCCGAAGCGCTCCGCCAGCGGACCGGCGACGAGGGTGAAGACACCGAAGAACACGACGCCGATGATGAGCATCACCAGGAAGTCGTTGCGGCTGTAGCCGAGGCCGGGCACGAAGGTTGCGGCCGAGAACGTCTTGCCGGCTTTCTCGGCGGCGGCCTGCGCCTGCTCCGGGGTGGCCGCGGTGGTTCCGTAGGTCAGGGTGAACGCGGTCATCAGGTAGAACAGCACGTAGGTCGCGAGCATGATGAACGTGCCCAGCACGATCTGCCACCAGCTGGTGCGGAAGACGCGGGCGAGCGGCAGGTTCGCGACCTCGCCGGTGTCGACCACCTTCTGGAAGGCGGGAGTCTCGACCAGCTTGAGCCGCACGTACAGCCCGACGATCACGAGCACGGCGCTCAGCAGGAACGGGATGCGCCAGCCCCACGCCGCGAAGGCTTCGGGCGAGATCGTCAGGCTCAGGATGAGGAACAGCACGTTGGCGACGATGAAGCCGATCGGGGCGCCGAGCTGCGGGAACGTCCCGTAGATGGCGCGCTTGCCCGCGGGCGCGTTCTCGGTGGCGAGGAGGGCCGCGCCGCTCCACTCGCCGCCGAGGCCGAGGCCCTGGCAGAAGCGCATCACCACGAGCAGGAAGGGCGCCCAGAACTCCCACCCAGGCACCTGAGCGGTGGGCAGGCAGCCGATGAGCACCGTGGCGATTCCCATGGTGAGCAGCGAGCCGACGAGCGTGCCCTTGCGGCCGATGCGGTCGCCGAAGTGGCCGAACAGGATGGAGCCGACCGGCCGCGCGATGAAGGCGACGCCGAAGACGGCGAACGACGAGAGCAGCGCGGTGGTCGGGTCCTCACTGGTGAAGAACAGCGAGGGGAAGACCAGCACGGCCGCGGTCGCATAGACGTAGAAGTCGTAGAACTCGATGGACGTGCCGATGAGGCTGGCGAGGATGACCCGGCCGCGGGTGTTCGCGGTCGCGGGGGTGGTGGTGACGGGGGCCGTCGTAGACATGCGTGTGAAGGGCTTCCGGAGTGCGAGGGACGCCCGCGGTTCGTGCGCGGCGTCGGTCGGGCGGAGAGCGCGCGGGGGCGGGGAGGACGGAAAGCGCTTGTGGCGCACCTTCTACCCTATGCGTGGTCGGGGAGTCCGCCGAATCGGGGCCGCTCGGTACGCTGAGGGCATGGAAACGCTCTTCGCCGTCCTGCACGTGGTCACCGCCGTCTTCATCGTCGGGCCGATGGCCATCCTCCCGATGACGGCCATGCGCGCCGTCCGCGCCGGCGACGCCCGGCAGGTGGAGACGCTCGCGAAGTCGACGAATCTGCTGTCGCTGCTCTCGCTGCTGGTCGTCCTGTTCGGCTTCGGCGTGATGGGGCTGGCCGACAAGAAGTACGACCTGAGCGTCACGACGCCGTGGATCCTGTGGTCGATCATCCTCTACGTCGTCGCCCTCGGGCTGACGCTGTTCGTCGTCGTGCCCGCGATGCGCCGAGCGGGGGAGGCACTGCGCGACGGCACCGCCTCCCGTTACCCGCAGATCGCAGCCGGGTCGGGTGTCGCCAGCCTGCTGCTCGTGGCGGTCGTCGTCCTCATGGTCTGGAAGCCGTAGTTTCTCGCTGCGCGAGGCTTGTGCTCCGCGCTCATTCGTCTTATCGTTGTATTCAACAGATTGGTTGATAAACCGAGAGGTTGACGATGCGGGATGAGGAAGCGCTCGACCGGGCGTTCGCGGCCCTGGCCGACCCCGTCCGCCGGGCGATCATCGCCCGGCTGAGCCGAGGGCCGGCGACCGTGAACGAGCTCGCCGAGCCGTTCGCCATCTCGCTTCAGGCGGTCTCCAAGCACATCAGCGTGCTCGAGACGGCCGGCCTCGTCTGGCGCAGCCGAGAGGCTCAGCGCCGGCCGGTCCACCTGGAGGCCGCCGCTCTCGAGCGGCTCACCTCGTGGATCGACCGCTACCGGCTCGAGGCGGAGGCGCAGTTCCGCCGGCTCGACGCCGTCCTCGAAGAAAGCAAGCACTCCGTGAAGGAGAAGGAATCATGAGCAACCCCGTCACCATCGAGGCGGTCGAGGGCACGTCCTACGCCGACCTCACCCGCGAGTTCGATGCCCCCGTCGAGGCCGTATTCCGGGCCTACGCCGATCCCGAGCTGTTCGCGCAGTGGATCGGCCCGCGCCGCCTGCGCAACGTCATCACCGAGTGGGATTTCCGCACCGGTGGCGTGTGGGCCTACGAGTCGCACGACAGCGACGGCTCGGTCTACGCGTTCCGGGGCACGTTCCACACCGTCGAAGAGGATGCGCAGATCATCCAGACCTTCGAGTACCTCGGCGCGCCGGGCGAGGTGAGCCTGGAGCGGATGCGCTTCGAGGCACTCCCCGGCGGCCGCACCCGCCTGTCCGGGCGCTCGGTCATGACCTCCCGCGAGGCTCTGGAGCAGATGATCCAGAGCGGGATGGAGACCGGTATGCGCGAGGGATACGAGAAGCTCGACGAGCTGCTGCTCCGCCCGGGCCGGGCGTAACGCCGTGGGCACGACGTACCTCCATGCGGTGGCGTCGCTCGACGGCTTCATCGCCGACGAGCACGACGACGTCGGGCCGCTGCACGACTGGTACTTCGGCGGCGACCATCCCCTGGACGTCGAGGACCATCCCGAGGTGCACAGCGGGCCGTTCCGCGTCTCGGCCGCGTCGGTCGACTACGTGAGCGGGATGTGGTCGCGGCAGAGCGCGCTCGTCATCGGGCGCAGGCTGTTCGACCTCACCGACGGCTGGCAGGGCCACCCGCCGGCGAGCGACCACGTGGTGGTCGTCTCGCATCGCCCCAAGCCCGACGGCTGGCACCCGGAGGCGTCGTACCACTTCGTCGACTCGGTGGAGGGCGCCGTCGCACTCGCGCAGCAGCTCGCCGGCGACGGCGAGGTCGGCGTCACGGCCGGCGACATCGGCGGTCAGGCGCTCGCGCTCGGACTCATCGACTACGTCGCGATGGATGTGGTGCCCGCCGTGTTCGGCCGCGGCAGGCGGTACTTCGGGTCGTTCACGGGCGCACCGCTCGTGCTCGACGACCCGGACGTCGTGATCCCGGGGGAGCGCGTGCTGCACCTGCGCTACCCGGTGCGCCGCGGACCCGCGGCGCTCAGCACCGACCAGGAGGCATCATGACCGAGAACCCGACCCCGCCCGTCCCCGCCGGGGCGATGATGCTCGAACTGGTGATGCTGCCGGTGTCCGACATCGACCGGTCCATCGGCTTCTACCGCGACCAGGCCGGCTTCACGCTGGATGTGGATGTGCGGCCCGCCGACGGTGTGCGCGTCGTGCAGCTGACCCCGCCCGGATCGTACTGCTCGATCACGATGACGGCCGGCATCGGTCAGGCGCCGTCGGAGCCGGGCTCCGTGCGCGGTCTGCACCTCGTGGTCGCCGACATCGAGGCGGCCCGCGCCGCCCTCGTCGAGCGCGGCATCGACGTGTCGCCCGTCCAGGACATGGGCGGCGTGTTCTACGCGTGGTTCGCCGACCCCGACGGGAACACCTGGGCGCTGCAGCACATGCCCTGGAGGGCATAGACGACGGCGGTCCGGCCGCCGAAGCGACCGGACCGCCGTCGGGCCTGCGGTGTCAGCCGCGCAGTTCGCGCAGGGCCACCGCGGTCGCGAGAGCGGCGTGGGCCGCCTCGGCGCCCTTGTCCTCCTTGGAGCCGGGCAGGCCGGAGCGGTCGATGCCCTGGGCCTCGTCGTCGAGCGTGAGCACGCCGAAGCCGACCGGCTTGCCGGTGTCGAGGGCGACGCGGGTGAGGCCGTCCGTCGCGGCGGCGGAGACGTACTCGAAGTGCGGCGTCCCGCCGCGGATGATGACGCCGAGCGCGACCACCGCGTCCGCGCCCGCCTCGAGCGCGGCCTTGCTCACCACCGGCAGCTCGAAGCTGCCCGGTACGCGGACCAGCGAGTGGGTGGCGCCGGAGGCGTCCAGCGTCCGCTGGGCGCCCGCGATGAGCGCCTCGCTGATCGTCTCGTGCCAGCTGCCGGCGACGACGACGACGGTCAGGCCGCTCCCGTCGATCCGCTCCTGCGCGTCCGGTGCTCCCGCTCCGCTCATCGTGTGGTCCTCCCCGCCGCGATCCCCGCGGCCGTCTCGTTCGTCGCGGACACCGGGTCGATGTCCCCGATCGCGTGACCCATCCGGTCGCGCTTGGTCTCAAGGTAGCCCTCGTTGAAGGCGCCGACGCCGACGACGAGGGGCACGCGCTCCTCGACCTCGATGCCGTGCTCCTCCAGCTGGCGCACCTTCTCCGGGTTGTTGGTGAGCAGGCGCACCGACTCGATGCCGAGATCCTGCAGGATGGCCGTGGCCGCCCCGTAGTCGCGGGCGTCGATCGGCAGGCCGAGGGCGAGGTTGGCGTCGAGGGTGTCGAGGCCCTCCTCCTGGAGCTTGTAGGCGCGCAGCTTGTTGATCAGGCCGATGCCGCGTCCCTCGTGGCCGCGCAGGTACACCACCACGCCGCCTTCGCGCTGGATGGTGTCCATAGCGGCGTCGAGCTGAGGCCCGCACTCGCACTTCAGCGACCCGAAGGCTTCGCCGGTCAGGCACTCCGAGTGCACGCGCACCAGCGTGCCGTCGCGCTGCGGGGTGCCTGCGACGATCGCCACGTGGTCGGCGCCGGTCATGCGGTCGCGGTAGGCGCGCATCCGGAACGGCCCGTGGGTGGTCGGAACAGTGGTCTCCACCTCGAAGATCACCCGCGACGTCTCCGGGATGGGCGTCACCGTCTCCAGAGGCTGGTCGCAGTGGAACTCCTGCAGGTAGGCGATGAGCGACTCGATCGTGACCACGAGGACGCCCTCGCGCTGACCGAGGTCGATGAGACCGGGCAGGCGCATCATCTCGCCGTCGTCGGCGACGATCTCCGCGATCGCCCCGACGGGGGTCATCCCGGCGAGCTTCAGCAGGTCCACCGCGGCCTCGGTGTGCCCGTCGCGCTCGCGCACACCGCCCTCGACGGCGCGCAGGGGGAGGATGTGGCCCGGCCGGTGCAGGCTCGACGGCGTCGAGTCGAGGTCGGCGAGCACGCGCAGTGTGTGCGCGCGGTCGGCGGCGCTGATGCCGGTGGAGAGCCGGTCGGCCGCATCCACGCTCACGGTGTAGTTGGTGCCGCGCGCGTCCTCGTTGTGGGCGACCATGACCGGCAGCTCCAGGCGGTCCGCGATCTCGTTGGTCATCGGCGCGCAGATGAAGCCGGAGGAGTTCTTCACCGTCCAGGCGATCCACTCCTGGCTCGCCAGCTCGGCGGCCAGGACGACATCGCCTTCGTTCTCGCGGCTCTCGTTGTCCACCACGATGACCGGCCGGCCGGCGCGCAGCTCGGACAGGGCCTCGGGGATGGTGGCCAGGCTCATGAGGAGCTCCGTTCGCTCAGGGCCGCGCCGAACGCGGCCGGTTCGAGCGCCAGCATGCGCTCGACATGACGGGCGAGGATGTCCGTCTCGATGTTGACGCGATCGCCCGGGACGCGGTCCCCGAGCGTGGTGGCGGCGAGGGTCTCCGGGATCAGGGACACCTCGAACCAGCCGTCCTCGCGGCCGCCGCCGACCTCGCTGACCGTGAGGGAGACGCCGTCGATGGCGATGGAGCCCTTGCGCGCGACGAGCGGCGCGTGCTCCGGGTCGAGGGAGAGCCGCACGACGCGCCAGGCGCTTCCGTCGGTCACCGAGAGCACGGTCGCGGTGCCGTCGATGTGGCCCTGGACGATGTGGCCGCCCAGGCGGTCGCCGACCTGCGCGGCGCGCTCCAGGTTGACCCGGCGGCCGGGCTGCACATCGTCGAGGGTGCTGATGGCGAGGGTCTCGGCCATGACGTCCGCGGTGAAGCTCTCGGCGTCGCTGTCGATCACGGTGAGGCACACGCCGCTCACCGAGATGGAGTCGCCGTGGCGGGCGTCGCTGACGGCGAGCGGGCCGCGCACGGTCACGCGGGCGGCGTCGGCGCTGCGCTCGACCGCCGTGATCTCGCCGAGCTCTTCGATGATTCCGGTGAACATGTCAGCCCTCCTGGCCGGTGGGGATCGGGGGTGCGGGGATCGGGGGTGTTGGGAAGATGTCGGCCCCGCCGACGTCGACGGGGACGTGCTCGCCGGCCGGCGCGCGGTCTGCGCGCAGGGCCGGCGCCGGGACGGGCACGGCGCGCACGAGCAGGTCGCCGCCGAGCCGTTCGATGTCGAGGATGCGGAGCCGGCGCTGCTCGCCGATGCTCCCGACCCCGATGTCGCCGATCGCGACCCGGGGGCCGCCGAGCAGGGTCGGGGCGAGGTAGATCGCGTACTCGTCGACGAGGCCGGCGGCGATGAACGCGCTGGCGAGGGTCGGCCCGCCTTCGACGTACACCCGCCGGAAGCCGCGCTGGTGCAGGTCGGCGACGGCCTCGTGCAGGTCGTGCGTCCCCTCGAAGACCACCGGGTTCGGGTGCGAGAAGACTGCGGCGTCCTTGGGCACCGCGCGGGTGCCGATGACGACGGGCGTGGGCTGCGTGCCCATCAGCTCGCCGGCGTCGCCCCGAGCGGTCAGGCTCGGGTCGTCGGCGAGCACCGTGCCGGTTCCGACCACGATCGCGTCGGACGCCTCCCGCTGCTCGTGCACGCGCTGCCGCGCCGCCGCTCCGGTGATCCACTTGCTGCTGCCGTCCGCGGCCGCCGCGCGGCCGTCCAGGCTGCTCGCCCACTTGACCACGATGTACGGGCGGCCGAGCCGGGCGGCGGTCAGCCAGTCGCCGAGGAAGACGTCGATCTCGTCGCGCAGCACGCCCGCGACCACCTCGACGCCGGCCTCGCGCAGGCGCTCGGCGCCTCCGCCGGAGTGGTGCCCGGGGTCGTCGGTGCCGAAGACCACGCGGGAGACGCCGGCCGCGATGAGCGCTTCGGAGCAGGGGCCCGTATGACCCCAGTGGTTGCAGGGCTCGAGGGTGACGACGGCGGTCGCGCCGCGGGCTCCGCCCTCGGGCAGCTTGCTCAGCGCATCCACCTCGGCGTGCGGCGTGCCGACACCGCGATGCCAGCCTTCGGCGAGGATGCCCCCCTCGGCGTCGAGGAGGACGCAGCCGACGCGCGGGTTCACGCCCGTCGCAGGCCCGTTGGCGGCGAGTTCGAGCGCCGTGCGCATTGCGGCGTCCCACGTCATCCGGTTGCCATCCTGTCTCTCGTCGAGACGTGTCGCCGGGGTCGCGTGGGCGCAGGCTCGCGTGAGCCGCCCACCGTGCTTCCTCCCATCCGGACTGAGCGCGAGGGCTGTCGCCTGCACGCATTACCGTCGGTGCCGGAATTCCACCGGCTCAGCAGGGCGCCTGGGCGCACCGCTCGCGGACTATCACCGCCGGTTCGGACTCTCACCGACCCCGGAGCACGTATTTCGTTGTCGAGTCTAGATCAACGCGCACGCGCGCCGACTATTCCCGGGCGTCGTGCGACGCCGGATGACGGCGGGCGGCGGCGTAGGAGCGCGGTCAGGCCGCCTCTGCGGCCTCCGCCGCCGGGGCGACCGGCTGGGTCAGCTGCACGAGGGCGCGGGCGGTCCCCTCGTCGACGATGAGGTCTGTGATCAGCCCGGCGGCGAGGGCGCCCCGGAGGCTGTGCACCTTCGATGGGCCCGACACGATGCAGACGCGGCGGGGCACGCGCTTGATGAGGTCGATGTCCGGGCCGCTGGCCCGCTCGTTCAGAGGGATGCCGTGGTGGCTGCCGTCCTCGCGGAAGAACACGGTCGCGACGTCGCCCACGACGCCCGAGTCGTCCAGCGACGCGTAGTCGGCCTGGTCGAGGTACCCGCCGGCGTAGACGTGCGAGCGCACCTCCGAGAACGGCGAGCCGAGGCCGAACAGCGCGACGTCCATCCGCTCCTGGATGTCGAGGATGCGACGGGTGCTGCGCTCGCGCCACATCGCGATCTTCGTCTGCGGGTCGTCGAAGAGCGCCGGGACGGGGAACTCTTGGATCGTGCCCGAGTAGGTGTCGCCGAACCGGCGCAGGATCTCCGACGCGTAGAGCACGCCCGTCGTGTACGTGTTGCCTGCACCGTTCAGCTGCACGAACTCGACGTTGTGCAGCTCCTTCGGGATGAGGTGCCGGCTCAGGGCGCTCATCGTCGAGCCCCAGGCGATGCCGACGGTCTGGTTGGAGTCGATGAAGCGGTCGAGGATGCGCGCGGCGGAGATCGCGACGCGCTCCAGCCGGTCGACGTCGCTGATCGCGCTCGGCATGGGGACGATGTGCGCCGCGATGCCGAAGCGCTCGTGGATCGTCTGCTGGATGCGCGTTGCACCTTCGTGCGGTTCGGCGATCTGGATGGTCACCAGACCGGACGAGCGCGCATAGCTGAGCAGCCGCGACACCGACGAGCGCGACGTGTGCATCTCGTGCGCGATCGCCTCCATCGTCAGGTCCTGCATGTAATAGAGGTGGCCGGCCTTGAGGGCATCGCGGACCTTCTCGGGCAGGTGCTCGGTGTCGGGCTGGGGCATTGGGGGGCCTTCTTCGGTGTGACGGCTTCTCGGGACCGATCCGGTGCTGCACGTATGTGCAGGGCGCTTGATCGAAGTTGTGCTGCCACGAAGACTATAACCACACGGCATCCGCAAGACAGAAGCACAGGAGAGAATCGTGACGACGAAGTCGAACACCCGCACCGAGGTCCAGCGCCTCCGCGAACGCCCCCGAGCACAGGTGCTCGTCGTCGGCGGCGGCATCAACGGCCTCGGCACCTTCCGCGACCTGGCGCTCCAGGGCGTCGACGTCGTCCTCGTCGAGCGCAACGACTTCGTGTCCGGCGCGTCGGCGGCCTCCAGCCACATGATCCACGGCGGCATCCGCTACCTCGAGAACGGCGAGTTCCGGCTCGTCAAGGAGTCGGTCACCGAGCGCAACGGCCTGCTGAAGATCGCCCCGCACTACGTGAAGCCGCTCGAGACGACCATCCCGATCTTCTCGACCTTCTCGGGCATCCTGGCCGCCCCGCTCCGTTTCCTCACGCACAAGCAGGGGAAGCCGAAGGAGCGCGGCGCGTTCCTCATCAAGACCGGCCTCACCATCTACGACTCCTTCTCGCGCGACGGAGGCTCGGTGCCGCGGCACAGCTTCCACGGGCGCAAGAAGTCCCTCGAGATCCTCCCGGCGCTCAACCCGGGTCTCAAATACACCGCCACCTACTTCGACGCCTCGGTGCACGACCCGGAGCGCCTGGCGCTCGACGTGCTCGCCGACGGCCTCGCCGCCGGCCCCCACGCCCGCGCCGTCAACTACGTCGAGGCGATCGGCACCCGCGACGGCGGCGTGCTCGTCCGCGACCGCGAGACGGGCGAGGAGTTCGCCATCACCGCGGACGTCGTGGTGAACGCCTCCGGACCGTGGACCGACCTGACCAACGAGGCCCTCGGATCCGCGACGCGCTACATGGGCGGCACCAAGGGCTCGCACATCGTGCTCGACAACCGCGAACTGCTCGAGGCGTGCAAGGGCCGCGAGATGTTCTTCGAGAACAACGACGGCCGCATCGTGCTGATCTACCCGCTCAAGGGCCGGGTCATGGTCGGCACCACCGACATCGACGCCGACATGTCGGAGCGCGCGGTGATCACCGAGGACGAGATCGACTACTTCATCGAACTGGTCGCGCACGTTTTCCCAGGCATCCCGGTCACCCGCGAGCAGATCGTCTACACCTTCTCCGGCGTCCGCCCGCTCCCGCACCACGACGACACCGCGCCGGGCTTCGTCTCCCGCGACTACCGCATCGTGCCCGGCACGATCGCCGGCCTCGGCGACACCACCGTGCTGAGCCTGGTCGGCGGCAAGTGGACGACCTTCCGTGCGCTGAGCGAGCACCTCGCGAACGAGACCCTCGACGCCCTCGGAGTGAAGCGCACCGTGCAGACCCTCGGCCTGCCGATCGGCGGCGGCGCGGGCTTCCCGACCACCCCGCAGACGGAGCGCGACTGGATCGCCCGCTACGGGGCGGACGTGGGCGCCGAGCGCGCTGCCGTGCTGCTGAACCGGTACGGCACCAAGGCCACGTTCGTGCTGGATGCGATCGCCGGCTGGGACGGGGAGGACGCACCGCTCGCCGCCGCCCCCGGATACTCCCGCGCGGAGATCGACCACCTGGTGCGCTCGGAGCACGTGGTGCACCTCGGCGACCTCTTCCTGCGGCGCACCAGCCTGGCCTTCACCGGTTCCGTGACACCCGCTCTGGTGCACGAGATCGGCGAAATCGCGGCAAACGCGCTCGGATGGTCGCCAAACCAGCGGGCGGAGGAGGAAGATTCGTTCGTAGCGGACCTCGCCGACGCCCATCGGGTGCAGCTCAAGTCGGGGGACGGGAGCGAAGCCGCGGCTGTTCGATAATGCACGAACGTGCATGACACGGTTCTTGTCAAGGCGAGCGCGACCGCAATAGCGTTCAAGGGCTCACCCTGACGATAACCACACCAGAACGCACAACAGGGTGCGCGTCAACTGAACAACTGGAAGGTCAACGTGGACAATATCGGTGTAGATTTCCTGTCCGAGCTCGTGGGCACAGCGATGCTGCTCCTCCTCGGTACCGGTGTCGTGGCGAACGTCGCCCTCATCAAGAACAAGGGCTTCAACGGCGGGTTCCTGATGGTCAACTTCGGTTGGGGCCTCGCGGTCTTCGCCGGTGTGATCGTCGCCTACAACTCCGGTGCGCACCTCAACCCCGCCGTGACGCTCGGTCTCGTCGCCAACGGCGCCAAGGCGTTCGGCTCCGCGGCGGCGGGCACCCTCGTGCCGGTGAACTTCATCACGGTGCTGCTGTACATCCTGGCTCAGCTGATCGGTGCCATCATCGGCGCCGTCCTGACGTTCCTGGCGTACAAGCGGCACTTCGACGAGGAGCCCGACCCCGCCAACAAGCTGGGCGTCTTCTCGACCGGTCCTGCCATCCGCAGCTACGGCTGGAACCTGGTCACCGAGATCATCGGCACCTTCGTGCTGGTCTTCGTGGTGATCGCCTTCGGCCACCAGCCCGGTCAGGCAGCCGGACTCGCTGCCCTCGGCGCTCTGCCCGTCGCCCTGCTCGTGGTCGGCATCGGTGCCAGCCTCGGTGGTCCGACCGGATACGCCATCAACCCGGCCCGTGACCTCGGTCCGCGCATCGCCCACGCCTTCCTCCCGATCAAGGGCAAGGGCTCGAGCGACTGGGCGTACTCCTGGGTCCCGGTGGTCGGACCGATCATCGGCGGCCTCCTCGCCGGATGGCTCGCGCTTCTCCTGCTCCCCATCCTCAAGTGACACCGGGGGCCGGCCGGGAGGAATCCCGCCGGCCCCTTCCCGTTCCACCCCCAAAGAACAAAGGAGTTACCTATGGCCGACTACGTCGTCGCCATCGATCAGGGCACGACCAGCACCCGGGCGATCATCTTCGACAAGTCCGGGTCGATCGTCTCGACCGGACAGCTGGAGCACGAGCAGATCTTCCCGAAGGCAGGGTGGGTCGAGCACAACCCGGTCGAGATCTGGAACAACACCCGCGAAGTGATCGGCCAGGCGCTCTCCAAGGCCGACCTCACCCGCCACGACATCGCGGCGGTCGGCATCACCAACCAGCGCGAGACCGCGGTGGTCTGGGACAAGAACACGGGTGAGCCCGTCTACAACGCCATCGTCTGGCAGGACACCCGCACCCAGCCGATCGTCGACCGGCTCGCCGCCGACGGCGGCGTCGAGCGCTTCAAGTCGATCGTCGGCCTCCCGCTGGCGACCTACTTCTCCGGAACCAAGATCACCTGGATCCTCGAGAACGTCGAAGGAGCGCGCGAGCGCGCCGAGGCGGGCGACCTGCTCTTCGGCAACACCGACGCCTGGGTGCTCTGGAACCTCACCGGCGGTCCCGACGGCGGCGTCCACGTCACCGACGTGACCAACGCGTCCCGCACCATGTTCATGGACCTCGAGACGCTGACCTGGCGCGACGACATCCTCGAGGCGTTCGGCGTGCCGAAGTCGATGCTCCCGGAGATCAAGAGCTCGTCCGAGGTCTACGGCCAGGTCGAGTCGTCCAGCCTGCTCCGCGAGGTGCCCGTCGCGGGCATCCTCGGCGACCAGCAGGCCGCGACGTTCGGTCAGGCGGCGTTCGATCCGGGCGAGTCCAAGAACACCTACGGCACGGGCAACTTCCTCATCTTCAACACGGGGGAGGAGATCGTCCACTCGAAGAACGGTCTGCTGACGACGCTGGGCTACAAGCTCGGCGACGACGCTCCGCACTACGCGCTCGAGGGCTCGATCGCTGTCACCGGTTCGTTGGTGCAGTGGCTGCGCGACAACCTCGGCATCATCTCCAGCGCGCCGGAGATCGAGGACCTTGCCAAGACCGTCGACGACAACGGCGGTGCGTACTTCGTGCCGGCGTTCTCGGGCCTGTTCGCGCCGTACTGGCGGTCGGATGCGCGTGGCGCCCTCGTGGGCCTCACGCGGTACGTCAACAAGGGTCACATCGCCCGCGCGGTGCTGGAGGCCACGGCCTTCCAGACGCGCGAGGTGCTGGACGCGGTCAACGCGGACTCCGGCGTGGACCTGCAGGAGCTCAAGGTGGACGGCGGCATGATCGCCAACAACACGCTCATGCAGTTCCAGGCCGACATCCTCGGTGTGCCGGTGGTGCGTCCGGTGGTCGCCGAGACCACCGCGCTCGGCGCAGCGTACGCCGCGGGCCTCGCGGTCGGCTTCTGGTCGGACCTCGACGACCTGCGCAAGAACTGGCAGGAGGACAGCCGCTGGACTCCGAACATGGAGCCGGAGGAGCGCGAGCGTCAGCTGCGGCTCTGGAAGAAGGCTGTCACCAAGACCTTCGACTGGGTCGACGACGACGTCCGCAACGCCTGAGCAGTCCGCCTCACGAAGCGCCGTCCGGCCTCGCCGGGCGGCGCTTCGCCGTCCGCTCAGGCGAGCAGCGGCGCCAGCTCGTCGAGCGACCGGATCGTGCTGACGCCGGCGAGCATCGCATCCCTCTCGTCGTCCGGGGAGGGCACCGCGTCGCGCCGGTTCAGCCACACGCCCGTGAGCCCGGCCTGAGCGGCGCCGATGGCGTCCGTCCGCAGCCGGTCGCCGACGTAGGCCGCCTCTGCCTCGGTGACGCTGAAGGCGGCGCAGGCGGCCCGGAAGATCGCCGGGTCGGGCTTCGCCACGCCCAGCTCGCCGGAGGCGATGAGGTGCTCCATCCGCGCATCCAGGCCGACGGCCTCCACCTTGCGGCGCTGGAACGCGAGGTCGCCGTTGGTGATGAGCCCGAAGCGGACACCGGGGATGGCGCGCTCCAGCGCATCCAGGGCGGCGGTGGTGTCGTCGTGCAGCGACCACGCCGCGACGTAGTGCTCGAAGTAGTCGGCGAACCAGGCGCTGGCCTGCTCGTCGGTCAGCGCGACACCGTGGCGGGCCGCGAAGTCACGGGCGCGAGCCTGGCGCTGGCCCTCGAAGTCGAGCCGGCCGGCGAGGTAGGAGTGGTAGTGCTCCTCCTCGAGGTCGTGCCAGATGGAGGTCAGCTCCTCGGCCTCGAGCGCGCCGTACGGAGCGCCGAGCGTCTCGGCGTAGCGGAGGATGCCGGACTCCACCGCCGCCCGGTGCGCGAACAGCGTGTCGTCCAGATCGAAGAGCACGACCCGGGGAGGTGTCGCCGCCGTCACAGCGGAGCCTGGACGAAGGAGACGTCCGGCCAGTCGCCGGCGGGCTGCCGCGGGTCGTCCCGACCCATGCTGCCGCGCCACTCGTCGAACCGCTCGCCGCGCTGCTCGGCGCCCTTCGGCACGACGCCCTCCCAGCGGAAACCGGCGCGGCGCGCGACCGCGGCGCTGGCGGCGTTGCCGACCAGCGCCCGCCACACCATCCGCTGCAGGGCGAGACCCTGCGGCGCCGGGGCGAACCCGTAGTCGATCACCAGGCGCGCGGCCTCCGACATCACGCCGCGGCCGCGAGCCTCGGGTGCAAGCCAGTAGCCGATCTCGCCCTGGTGCCCGTGGATGTCGCCGATGCTGATCATGCCGACCAGCGCTGCGTCGTCGCGGACCGCCCAGGTGCAGACCCGTCCGCTCGCCCAGCCGTCCGGGACCACCTTCGTCACGAACCCGACCGCGTGCCGGTGGAGGTACGGGGCGGGCACGGTCGTCCAGCGCGCGATGGCCGGGTCGCTGCACACCTCGGCGATGCGGTCGATGTCCGCCTCCGTGGGTGTGGACAGCACGACCCGGTCGCCGCGCAGCTCGACGGGATGCGGCATCAGCGGCCCCGGCGGAGGAAGCCCACCCGCTCGTACGCGCGCTCGAGCGTGGCCTCGGCCACCTCGCTCGCCCGGTCGGCGTTGACGGCCAGGATGCGGTCGAGCTCTCCCGGGTCGGCCAGCAGGTCGAGCGCGCGCTGCCGCACGGGGGCGAACTCCTCCACCACGACCTCGACGAGCCCCTTCTTGAAGTCGCCGTAGCCCTTGCCCTCGTACTCGAGCTCGATGGACTCGATCGACCGGCCGGTCAGGGCGGCGTAGATGCTCAGCAGGTTGGAGATTCCGGGCTTGCCCTCGCGGTCGAACGCCACGACGCCGTCGGTGTCGGTGACGGCGCGCATGATCTTCTTGCGCGTCACGTCAGGCTCGTCGAGCATCCACACGATGCCCGCGCCGGACTCGGCCGACTTGGACATCTTCGACTCGGGGTTCTGCAGGTCGTAGATGCGGGCGCTGTCCTTCAGGATCATCGCCTGCGGCACGACGAATGTCTGCCCGAACCGGCTGTTGAACCGCTCGGCGAGGTCGCGCGTCAGCTCGACATGCTGGCGCTGGTCGTCGCCGACCGGGACCACCTCGGTCTCGTACAACAGGATGTCGGCGGCCATGAGCACCGGGTAGGCGAACAGCCCGACCGAGGTCGCCTCGGAGCCCTGCTTGGCCGACTTGTCCTTGAACTGCGTCATGCGCGACGCCTCGCCGAAGCCGGTGATCGTGTTCAGCACCCAGGCCAGCTGCGCGTGGGCCGGGACGTGCGACTGCACGTAGAGCGTGGAGGCGTCCGGGTCGATGCCGGCCGCGATGTACTGCGTGGCCGTCCGGCGGGTCTTCTCGCGCAGCTCCTCCGGGTCCTGCGACACGGTGATGGCGTGCAGGTCGACGACGGAGAAGAAGGCGTCGTGGCTGCTCTGGAGCTCCTTCCACTGCAGGAGGGCTCCGATGTAGTTGCCGAGGTGCAGGGAGTCGGCCGAGGGCTGCATGCCCGAGTAGAGGCGGGGCTTGGTTGTCATGATCTGCTTTCGAGAGTGTGAGGGGTGGATGCGGGATGCCGTCAGAGCGCGTAGTCGACGACCACGGGGGTGTGGTCGGACCATCGCTCGTCGTAGGCGGCCGCGCGGTCCACCGCGACGTCCTTCACTCGTGCCGCGAGGGCGGGGGTGGCGAGCTGGTAGTCGATGCGCCAGCCCGAATCGTTGTCGAACGCTTTGCCGCGCCACGACCACCACGTGTACGGCCCCTCGACCTCGCCCGCATGCCTGCGGACGACGTCGACCCAGCCGAGCCCGGCGCCGTCGTTGTACCCGGCCTCGCCCTCGGCGCCCAGGAAGCGGTCGAAGTAGGCGCGCTCCTCCGGCAGGAAGCCGGCGCGCTTGACGTTGCCCTTCCAGTTGCGGATGTCGAGCGTGCGGTGACCGACGTTGAGGTCGCCCATGACGACCGCGAGCTCGTTGTGCTTCTGCAGCTCGGGCAGCCGGGCCTCCATCGCGTCGAGGAAGCGGTACTTCTCGGTCTGCTTCTCGGTGCCGGCCTCGCCGGAGTGCACGTAGGCGCTCACGACGGTGACCACCGTGCCGTCGACCTCGTAGTCGGCCTCGAGCCAGCGCCCGGCGCTGTCGAAGTCGGTCGGCCCGAGCTCCACCCGGTGGATGGACGCGCGGTGCCGGCTGGCGATCGCGACGCCCGCGCGGCCCTTGGCCGTCGCGGGGTCGTGGACGACATCCCACTCCTCGCCGAGGAGGCCCTGCAGGTCCTCCGTCGACGCCCGCACCTCCTGGATCGCGAGGATGTCGACGTCGCGCCCCTCGAGCCACGATCCCATGCCCTTGCGGAACGCGGCACGGATGCCGTTGGCGTTGATCGTCGCGATGCGCAGGGGGCTCGTGGGCATGCCTCCAGCCTACCGGGGGCCGGCGACACCGGATCGGCCGAGCGGGTCGCCGTCGAGGAGGTCGTCGAGCCGCTGCTCCGCCCGCGCGACACGGCGCTGCGCCGGGAGGCGCGCGTACCAGCTCACCGTCGCCAGCTCGTCCTGCGCCTGCGCCAGCTCCGACCGGGCGACGAGCACGCGTGCCTCGTGCTCGGCGGCGGCGCGCTCCGCCGCGGCCTGCTCCGGTGTGACGGCGCGCGGCGAGAGACCGCGGTCGAACATCCCGATCGCGATCCACGAGGCCGACAACAGGATCACGCGCGAGATGAGGTTGAACCAGAGCAGCAGACCGATGAAGACGGCGAAGGTCGCCAGCAGCGGGTTCCTGTAGGCGCCGCGGAGCAGCAGGCCGCCGAGGGCGCTCAGCCCGGCGAGCACGAGCGCGCCGAGCAAGGCGCCGAAGAACAGGTTGCGCCACGGGATGGCGACGCGCGACATGACCCGGAACATCGCCCCCAGGGTCACGATGTTGAGCGCGACCGACACGACGAGACCCGAGAAACGGGCGACGGCGTTGGTCCAGAACGAGTCGGACGAGAGCCCGGTCAGGTCGAGGAGGAGTGTCAGCGCCTGCGTGCTCACGATGGTGAGCAGCGCGGAGATGAAGAACAGGACGCCGAAGACCAGCGCCAGGCCCAGGTCGCGCACCTTCTGGAGCACGTAACTGGTGGTGTCGCGGCTCAGCCGGAACACCGCGCGCACCGCCTGCCGCGTGTAGTAGAGCCAGCCGATCGCGGTCCAGATCAGTCCGATGGCGGCGATGACGCCCGTCCAGCCGAAGGAGGACGCGTTGCGCAGCTGCTCCTGCGGGATCACCCCGACGGTGGCGCTGGTCTCGATGAGGCCGGGCACCGCGCGGTTGATCAGGGCGATGAGGGCGTCGAACACCGCCTCGTTGCCGGAGAGCCAGTAGCTCGCGACCGAGAAGCCGACCCAGACGGCGGCGAACACGGCGAACAGCGACTGGTAGCCGATCCCGGCGGCGCGCAGGTTGCCGTCCGAGTACGAGTAGTTGATGTACACGCGGTACGGTCGCAGCGCCTTCACCCACTTGGCCCACCCCGAGACCCGGGCGACGGGACGCTCGAACCGGCGGACCAGCGGATCCGCGCGCTCCACCAGGCGTTCCTTCAGCGACTCGTCGGCGCCCGCCTCCACGTTCCCCGCGGCGCGCTGAAGCTCCGGGTCCGGCGGGGAGGGCTCGCCTCGGGACTTCTTGGCCACGCCGTCAGGATAGCGAGCGGCCGCGCCCCTCGGAGATGCAGCGCGACGAACCGCGAGTGCCGCGTACCTCGGGCGATTGGCCCCGAGTCACCGCGGTTGGCTCGCGAGGAGCATGGCGTTACCGTGCAGGACTGCGTGGAGTGCGTTCGCGGTCTCCTGGAAGGCCGAGTTCACCTTTGCCGCTCCGATGGCGCCGCCCTTGAGCGCGCCGGACGTCATGTCGCGGTTGAGGCGAGCGACCATCCGGTTCTCACCATCCACGAAGAAATCGACCACGAACGACACCTGGAACCGGTCTCCCGCCCATCCACCCAGCAGAACGGTCATCGCCGTGCTGCCGCGTCTAGCCAGAAATCCTCCCGTCGGAGTCTGCGAGACGGTGAATCCTTGACCTTCGAGGGCGGACGCGATGACACGACGTCCGGTCTCGTGGTCCGTGGTCAGGACGAAGTCATGGGCTGAGGGCATGGCGGTCTTCCTTAGGTGAGGCGGCGAGGCTCTCCTCGCGGTGTCACTGTGAAAGACGATGCCACTCCGACTTCTATGACGAGAGCCCTGAGCGCGCATGCGCTCAGGGCTCTCTATCTGGAGGTCGGGGCGATCAGCGCTTGCCGCGCATGATGGCCTGCTTCACCTCGGCGATCGCCTGCGTGACCTGGATGCCGCGGGGGCACGCGTCGGTGCAGTTGAAGGTCGTGCGGCAGCGCCACACGCCCTCCTTGTCGTTGAGGATGTCGAGGCGCACCTGCGAGTTGTCGTCGCGCGAGTCGAAGATGAAGCGGTGCGCGTTGACGATCGCGGCCGGGCCGAAGTACTGGCCGTCGGTCCAGAACACCGGGCACGACGAGGTGCACGCGGCGCACAGGATGCACTTGGTGGTGTCGTCGAAGCGGGCGCGGTCGGCGACCGACTGGACGCGCTCCTTGCCCTTCTCGGGCTTGGAGTTGGCGACGAGGAACGGCTGCACCTCGCGGTACGACTCGAAGAACGGCTCCATGTCGACGATGAGGTCCTTCTCGAGCGGCAGGCCCTTGATCGCCTCGACGTAGATCGGCTTCGAGATGTCGAGGTCCTTGATCAGCGTCTTGCAGGCGAGGCGGTTGCGGCCGTTGATGCGCATGGCGTCGGATCCGCAGATGCCGTGGGCGCACGAGCGGCGGAAGGTGAGCGAGCCGTCCTGCTCCCACTTGATCTTGTGCAGGGCGTCGAGGATGCGGTCGGTCGGGAACAGCTCGACGTCGAAGTCCTGCCAGCGCGGCTCGCTGTCCACATCCGGGTCGAAACGGCGGATAATGAGCGTCACGGTGAACGACTCGACCGGGGCCTCGGGGGCCGGGGGAGTCTCGAGCACGGCGTTCGACATCAGTACTTCCTCTCCATCGGCTGGTAGCGGGTCACCACGACCGGCTTCCAGTCGAGCGTGATGTGGTCTGCCGCATCGGACGAGTGCGGGTCGCCGGTGAGGTAGGCCATCGTGTGCTTCATGTAGTTCTCGTCGTCGCGCTTCGGGAAGTCGTCGCGCATGTGGCCGCCGCGGGACTCCTTGCGGTTGCGCGCGGAGTAGACGACGACCTCGGCGAGGTCGAGCAGGAAGCCGAGCTCGACGGCCTCCAGCAGGTCGGTGTTGTAGCGCTTGCCCTTGTCCTGCACCTGCACGTTGCGGTAGCGCTCGCGCAGCTGGTGGATGGTCTCGGTGACCTTGGCGAGGGACTCGTCGGTGCGGAACACCTGGGCGTTCCGGTCCATCTCGTCCTGCAGCTCCTTGCGGATGGCGGCGATGCGCTCGGTCCCGGTGGAGCCGCGGAGGTCGCCGATCATGCTGCGGACCGCGCCGGCCGGGTCCTCCGGCAGCGGGACGAACTCGGCGGTCTTGACGTACTCGACCGCGTTGTTGCCCGCGCGCTTGCCGAAGACGTTGATGTCGAGCAGCGAGTTCGTGCCCAGGCGGTTGGAGCCGTGCACGGAGACGCAGGCGCACTCGCCGGCGGCGTAGAGGCCGGGGACGACCGTCGTGTTGTCGCGCAGCACCTCAGCGGCCGTGTTGGTCGGGATGCCGCCCATGGCGTAGTGCGCGGTGGGCATCACCGGGACCGGCTCGACCACGGGGTCGACGCCGAGGTAGGTGCGGGCGAACTCCGTGATGTCGGGGAGCTTGGTCTCGAGCACCTCGGCGCCCAGGTGCGTGCAGTCGAGCAGCACGTAGTCCTTGTGCGGTCCGGCGCCGCGGCCCTCCGCGACCTCCTGCACCATGCACCGGGCGACGATGTCGCGCGGCGCGAGGTCTTTGATGGTCGGGGCGTAGCGCTCCATGAACCGCTCGCCGGACGCGTTGCGGAGGATGGCGCCCTCGCCGCGGGCGCCCTCGGTGAGGAGGATGCCCAGGCCGGCCAGGCCGGTCGGGTGGAACTGGAAGAACTCCATGTCCTCCAGCGGCAGCCCCTTGCGCCAGATGATGCCGACGCCGTCGCCGGTCAGCGTGTGGGCGTTGGAGGTGGTCTTGAAGATCTTGCCGAAGCCGCCGGTCGCGAAGATGATCGCCTTCGAGTGAAAGACGTGCAGCTCGCCGGTGGACAGCTCGTAGGCGACGACGCCGGCGGGCTGGGGGACCCCGTCCACCTCGTTCATGATCACGTCGAGCACGTAGAACTCGTTGAAGAAGTTGATGCCGAGCTTCACGCAGTTCTGGAACAGCGTCTGCAGGATCATGTGGCCGGTGCGGTCGGCGGCGTAACAGGCCCGGCGGACCGGCGCCTTGCCGTGGTCGCGGGTGTGGCCGCCGAAGCGGCGCTGGTCGATCTTGCCCTCGGGTGTGCGGTTGAACGGCAGGCCCATGTTCTCGAGGTCGATGACCGCGTCGATGGCCTCCTTGGCGAGGATCTCCGCCGCGTCCTGGTCGACCAGGTAGTCGCCGCCCTTCACCGTGTCGAAGGTGTGCCACTCCCAGCTGTCCTCCTCGACGTTCGCGAGCGCCGCGGCCATGCCGCCCTGCGCCGCGCCCGTGTGCGAGCGGGTGGGGTAGAGCTTCGAGATCACGGCCGTGCGGGCGTGGGGGCCCGCCTCGATCGCCGCGCGCATCCCGGCGCCGCCGGCGCCGACGATGACGATGTCGAACTCGTGGTAGTGGACGCCGTCGATGACGGTGGATTCAATGGCTTCTGATGTCACAGGGTTTCCGTGTCGATTCGTCGCTGGGTCAGGATCGTGGGCTCGTTCAGCGCGCCGGGCAGAACGACGGCAGGTCGGAGGCCGCAGCGCCGGCGGGGCAGGGGTCGAAGGTGAAGATCACGAGCGTGCCGAGCACGATCAGCACCACCACCGCGGCCAGGATGGCCCACTTGAGGATGCGGTTGACGACGCGGTTGTACGCGTAGTCGTTGACGAGCGTCCGCATGCCGTTGCCGCCGTGGATGAGCGCGAGCCACAGCATCAGCAGGTCCCAGACCTGCCAGAACGGGGTGGCGTACTTGCCGGCCACGAAGGCGAAGTCGATCTGCTTCACGCCGTCGCCCAGCACCAGGTTGATGAGCAGGTGGCCGAAGATCAGGACCACCAGGATCAGGCCGGAGAACCGCATGTAGATCCAGCCCCACTTCTCCCAGTTCTTGCCACGGGAGGAACGGGCGGCGGGGGTGCGCGGCGCCTCGATGGTCGTCACGTCAGTTCACCTCCGAGAAGATGTGGATGAGCTGCGTCGGCACGAAGCCGGCCATCAGGATGACCCACAGGGCGAGGACGATCCAGAACATGACCTTCTGGTACTTGACGCCCTTGCTCCAGAAGTCGATCAGGATGATCCGGATGCCGTTGAAGGCGTGGAAGATGATCGCCGCGACGAGCGCCATCTCGCCGAATCCCATGATCGGGTTCTTGTAGGTGCCGATCACCGCGTTGTAGGCCTCGGGGCTCACGCGGATGAGCGACGTGTCCAGGATGTGGACGAGAAGGAAGAAGAAGATGGCCACACCGGTGATGCGGTGGAGGACCCACGACCACATCCCCTCGCGGCCTCGGTACAGTGTGCCGCCGGGCCGGGTCTTGGCCGGCTGCAGCGTCCCTGTCGCTTGGTCTGACACGGGACAACCCTCCCTGGTTGCGATTCGCTTCATCGGGGCGCGGTGAGCGCAGCGCAAGTCTATGCCGCGTGCGCATCGGACGCCTCTTAGGGTGACCTCAGTTATCTCGATGTCGAGATAACCCGGCCTGTACGCCGGGAGGCTCCGGGCGTACCGTCCACCCCATGAGCCAGGACGAACCGATCATGCAGGGCGCCACCGATGCGAGCGACCAGTCGAAGGTGGCGGGCATCGTCGAGCAGGTGCGCGCCGACATGCAGCTGCGCGGGTCGGAGGACAGCGAGCGGCTGCTGAAGCAGCGGCTGTCGGAGACGGGCATCGAGCTGCCGCAGGAGGAGATCTCGCGGCTGGTCCAGGAGATCCAGAACGGCCCGTCGGTCGTCGACTGACCGACCGGTCTACAGCACGTCGGTGGACCCGGTGATCTTCAGCGCATCCACCACCGACTTCACGCGCTGAGCGTTCTCGCTCGTGGTGACGAGCAGGGCGTCGGGCGTGTCGACGACCACGATGTCCTTCACCCCGATCAGGCTGATGACCCGGCCGCTCTGGCTGACCACGATGCCGCTCGACGAGTCCGCGAGAACGCGGGCGTTCTCGCCGAGGATGGCGAGGTCCGACTTGCGGCCGCCGGAGTTGAGCTTGGCGAGCGAGGCGAAGTCGCCCACGTCGTCCCAGTCGAAGTAGCCGGGGATGACGGCGAGCCGGCCGGCCGCGGCGGCGGGCTCCGCGACGGTGTAGTCGATCGCGATCTTCTCCAGGCCCGGCCAGATGCGGTCGACCGCCGGCCCGCGGGTGGCGGGGTCGTCCCACGCCTCGGCGAGCTCGAGGAGCCCGGCGTGGAGCTGCGGCTTGTTGCGGCCGATCTCCTCGAGCAGCCGGTCGGCGCGCGAGATGAACATGCTGGCGTTCCAGAGGTAGGAGCCGTTCGCGAGGTACCGCTCGGCGGTCTCCAGGTCCGGCTTCTCCTTGAAGGAGTCCACCGCCAGGGCGCTGGGTGCGCCGTCGATCTCCAGCCGGTCGCCGTAGTGGATGTAGCCGAAGCCGACCGCGGGCTCCGTCGGCCGGATGCCGATGGTCGTGATGTAGCCGGCCTCCGCGGCGGCCGCGGCCTCGCGCACGGCCGACTGGAACAGCGGCAGGTTCTTGATGACATGGTCCGCGGCGAACGAGCCGATGATCACACCGGGCTCCCGGCGTTCCAGGATGGCGGCCGCCAGGCCGATCGCGGCGGTCGAGTCCCGCGGCTCCGACTCCAGCACGACGTTCGGGTCGGCGAGGTCGGGGAGCTGGCGCTCGACGGCCAGCCGGTGCGCGCGCCCGGTGACGACCATGATGCGCTGCTCCCCGGAGAGCGGCGCCAGCCGGTCCCAGGTGTCGCGGAGCAGCGTCTGGCCGGAACCGGTCAGATCGTGGAGGAACTTGGGCGCGTCCGCGCGCGACAGCGGCCACAGCCGGGAGCCGATGCCTCCGGCCGGGATCACGCTGTAGAAGCGGTCGATGGGAGGCCCCTGGGTGATCCTGCGCTGCTGCGTCATGCCGAAAGGATACCGAGCGGTGCCGGACACCGGCCGTTCACAGTCGCGACACCGGCCGACCCTAGCGTGAGGCCATGCGGGTCGCGGTGGTCAGCGAGAGCTTCCTCCCCACGGTGAACGGGGTCACGACGAGTGTGCTGCGGGTGCTGGACCACCTCGCGGCCGAGGGTCACGAGGCGATCGTGATCTGCCCGGATGCGGGCGCCCCGGCCGAGTACGCCGGCTTCCGCATCCACCAGGTGCCGTCGATCGCCTACCGCCAGTTCCCGGTGGGGCTGCCGAGCCCGCAGGTGCAGCGCATCCTCTCGGGGTTCGGGCCGGACGTGCTGCACGCGGCGTCCCCCTTCTTCCTCGGCGCGCAGGCGATCGCCGCGGCCAACCGGCTCGGCGTCCCGTCCGTCGCGATCTACCAGACCGACGTCGCGGGCTTCGCCCGGCGCAACGGCCTCGGGGTCACCTCGGCGATCGCGTGGAAGTACGTGCGCTGGGTGCACGAGGGCGCCGACCTGACGCTCGCTCCGTCCGCGGCGAGCGAGTACGACCTCCGCACGGCCGGGGTCAGCCGGGTGGGCCGCTGGGGGCGCGGCGTCGACCTCGAGCGCTACCACCCCAATAAGAGGAGGACGCCCGCGGCGGCCGCGCTCCGGGAGCGCCTGTCGCCGGACGGCGAGACGGTCGTCGGCTACGTCGGCCGCATCGCCCCCGAGAAGCAGGTGGAGCGGCTGCGGGCCCTGCGCGGGATCGGCGGCGTCTCGGTCGCCATCGTCGGCGACGGCCCGTCGCGGGATGCGGTCGCGCGCGAGCTGCGCGGCGTCAACGTGCACTGGCTCGGCCGGCTGGGCGGCGACGACCTCGCCGCGGCCTACGCGGCCTTCGACGTGTTCGTGCACACGGGCTCCGAGGAGACCTTCGGTCAGACGGTGCAGGAGGCGCACGCCTCCGGGCTCCCGGTGGTCGCCCCGCGGGCGGGCGGCCCGATCGACCTCGTCGAGCACGGTGTCGACGGGCTGCTCTTCCCGCCGTCGGACGACCGGGCGCTCCGCGCGGCGGTGTCGATGCTCGTCCACGACGGAGCGCTGCGCCGCCGGATGGGCGAAGCCGGACGCCGGGCCGTGCTCGGCCGCAGCTGGGACGTGATCTGCCGCGAGCTCACCGGTCACTACGAGCGCGTCATCCTGAGTGCCGTCAGCGGGGTGGGAGCGTACAGTTAGGTGGCCCCAGCGGGCCGCCCGCCTTGCACTCTCGCGACCCTCGGAGGTGACCGATGGCCAACATGAATCGACGCGGCATCCCCATGCCCTTCGTGACCAGGACCCGCCGGGCCGAGCCTCCATCCGCCTCGGTCGCGCGGCAGCAGACCGACCTCGCGCCCGGCCGGCGCAGCATGGTCGACAGCGCGATCTACGCCGACGGCGTGCGGGTCGCCTCGCCGACCACCCTCGCCGAGACCTACACGGCGCTCGACCGCACCCCCGGCGGCGTCGCCTGGATCGGCCTCTACCGGCCGAGCGAGCAGGAGCTGCTCTCGCTGTCGGAGGAGTTCAACCTGCACCCGCTGGCGATCGAGGACGCCATCGTCGCCCACCAGCGGCCGAAGCTGGAACGGTACGACACCGTGCTCTTCGTCGTGCTGAAGGCGGCCAACTACCTGGACGCGCCCGAGGAGGTCGACTTCGGCGAGCTGCACCTCTTCGTCGGACGCAACTTCGTCATCACCGTCCGGCACAGCGAGTCGCCCGACCTCTCGCACGTGCGGCAGCGGATGGAGGGGGAGCCCGAGCTGCTCGCCCTCGGCCCGCAGGCCATCCTGTACGCGATCATCGACGCCGTCGTGGATGCGTACAGCCCGGTCGTCGCCGGTCTCGCCAACGACATCGACGAGATCGAGACGCAGGTGTTCGGCGGCGACGCCCTGGTGTCGCGGCGCATCTACGAGCTGTCGCGCGAGGTCATCGACTTCCAGCGGGCGACGCATCCCCTCTCGGCCGTCATGCTCGCGCTCGAGCGCGGGTCGGCGAAGTACGGGGTGACGCAGGAGCTGGAGCGGCGCCTCCGCGATGTGGCCGACCACCTCACCCAGGTCAACGAGCGGGTGGACGGGTTCCGCTATCTGCTGCGCGACATCCTCACCGTGAACTCCACGCTGGTGTCGGAGCGGCAGAACGAGGAGATGACCCGGCTGGCCCACTCGAGCCACCGGCAGGGCGAGGAGGTCAAGAAGATCTCGTCGTGGGCGGCGATCCTGTTCGCCCCGACCCTGATCGCGAGCATCTACGGCATGAACTTCACGCACATGCCGGAGCTGGAGTGGCCGCTGGGCTACCCTCTCGCGGTGCTCGCGATGGTCGGCCTCAGCGGACTGCTGTACTCGATCTTCAAGCGGCGGGGCTGGCTCTGAACCGGCCCCTCCCGAACGGGTGACAGCCCGCTCGAATGAGCACGTGCCAACCGGGTGAGCGTTTGTAACGCTTGCATGAAGAAGCCGGATTTTCGAACGGAGTGGTTCGTCACATTCGGTAACGTGAACCGCAGAAGCCTGCGATTACCCGCGCGGCTACGCATCTTGGAGGAATCACCTTGACAATCACAGCCCGTAAGGCCGGCCTCGTCGGCCTGGCGGCGATCGGCGTCATGTCGCTGCTCGCCGCGTGCTCGGCTGCCCCGTCGGACAGCTCGTCCGGCGGCGCCGCGAAGAGCGACTTCCAGCCCTGCATGGTCTCCGACTCCGGCGGATTCGACGACCACTCGTTCAACCAGCTCGGCTACGAGGGTCTGCAGCAGGCCGCGAAGTCGCTGAACGTGAAGTACAAGTCGGCCGAGTCGAAGAGCGAGAACGACTTCGCTCCGAACATCGACAGCATGGTCAACGCGAACTGCAACCTCGTCGTGACGGTCGGCTTCCTTCTCAAGGACGCGACGGAGAAGGCCGCGAAGGCGAACCCGGACGTCGACTTCGCGATCATCGACGACAACGAGATCCAGGCGAAGAACGTCAAGCCGATCATCTTCGACACGGCCCAGGCCGCGTTCCTGGCCGGCTACGCCGCCGCCAGCTACTCGAAGACCGGCATCGTCGGCACCTTCGGCGGCATGCAGATCCCCACGGTCACCATCTTCATGGACGGCTTCGCCGACGGTGTGAAGTACTTCAACGACCAGAAGGGCAAGTCCGTCAAGGTCGTCGGCTGGGACGTCGACAAGCAGAACGGCTCCTTCACCGGTGGCTTCGACGCCAACGAGACCGCGAAGAACACGGCTCAGGGCATCATCGACCAGAACGCCGACGTCATCATGCCGGTCGGCGGCCCGATCTACCAGTCGGCCGCTCAGGCGATCAAGGACTCCGGCAAGCCGATCGCGATGATCGGTGTCGACGCCGACGTCTACGAGTCCGACCCGACCGTGAAGGACCTGCTCCTCACCTCGGTCATGAAGGGCATGAAGCCGGCGACCAACGACGTCGTCACGCAGGCCGCCAAGGGCAAGTTCGACGCGACCCCGTACGTGGGCACGCTGAAGAACGACGGCGTCGGCATCGCGCCGTTCCATGACTTCGAGTCGAAGGTGGACTCGGGTCTGCAGGGCGAGCTCGACAAGATCAAGGCCGGCATCATCGACGGCTCGATCAAGGTCACGTCGCCCTCGTCGCCGAAGCAGTAATCAGCGACCAGAACGCATCGACGGGGAGGTCAGCCACGGCTGGCCTCCCCGTTGCGTTCCGCACTTGTCCGGGATGCTCATCTGAGCACACACTGACATATGTGCAGAAAGGTAGGGTGAGGAGGCGCGACGAGGCCACCAGCCGTTCCGCGTGCCCCTCTCCGTAACACGGCTCTGTGCTCCACAAGGCGCTGCGCTCCCCACGGGCGAGTAAGAGAAGGAACCCACCCGAATGAAGCTCGAACTCCGCGGCATCACCAAACGGTTCGGTGCCCTGGTCGCCAACGACCACATCGACCTCACGGTCGAACCCGGCGAGATCCACTGCCTGCTCGGTGAGAACGGCGCAGGCAAGTCCACCCTGATGAACGTGCTCTACGGCTTCTACCAGGCCGACGAGGGCGAGATCCTGCTCGACGACGTCGTCCAGCGGTTCGCGGGTCCGGGTGACGCGATGAAGGCCGGCATCGGCATGGTGCACCAGCACTTCATGCTCATCCCCGTCTTCACGGTCGCGGAGAACGTCATGCTCGGCCACGAGCAGACGAAGTTCGGCGGCCGCCTCGACCTGAACGCGGCCCGCGCGAAGGTGCGCGAGATCTCCGCCCGGTTCGGCTTCGACGTCGACCCGGACGCCCTGGTGGAGGACCTTCCGGTCGGCGTCCAGCAGCGCGTCGAGATCATCAAGGCGCTCTCGCAGGACGCCAAGGTGCTCGTCTTCGACGAGCCGACCGCTGTGCTGACCCCGCAGGAGACCGACGAGCTGATGGCGATCATGCGCCAGCTCAAGGAGCAGGGCACCGCGATCATCTTCATCACCCACAAGCTCCGCGAGGTGCGTGAGGTCGCCGACCGCATCACGGTCATCCGCCTCGGCAAGGTGATCGGCGAGGCCGAGCCGACCGCGACCAACGTCGAGCTCGCCTCGATGATGGTCGGCCGCGCCGTCTCGCTCACGGTCGAGAAGGAGGTCGCCACCCCCGGCGACCCCGCACTCGTCGTGAAGAATCTCTCGGTGATCGACCCGATCGGCCAGCTGGTCGTCAACAACGTCAGCTTCGAGGTGCGCGCCGGCGAGATCCTCGCCATCGCGGGCGTCCAGGGCAACGGGCAGACCGAGCTGACGGAGGCGATCATCGGCCTCCAGCCGCGCGTGCAGGGCGAGATCCTCCTCGACGGCACGCCCATCCAGGGTCACAGCGTGCGCAAGGTGCTCGACGCCGGCGTCGGGTTCGTGCCGGAGGACCGCAACGAGGACGGGCTGGTCGGCGAGTTCAGCATCCAGGAGAACCTGATGCTCGACCGGTCGACCGGGGATCCGTTCGTCAAGGGCGGCAACATCCAGTTCTCGTACCTGAAGGACTTCGCCGAGGAGAAAGTGCGCGAGTTCGACGTGCGCACCCAGTCCATCGACACGAAGGTCGGCCGGCTCTCCGGCGGCAACGCGCAGAAGGTGGTGCTCGCCCGTGAGCTCAGCCGCGAACTGCGCCTGTTCGTCGCGGCGCAGCCGACACGCGGTCTGGATGTCGGATCGATCGAGTTCGTGCACAAGCGCATCGTCGAGACCCGCGACGCCGGCGTCCCGGTGATCGTGGTGTCGACCGAGCTCGACGAGGTCGCGGCCCTCGCCGACCGGATCGCCGTGATGTACCGCGGGGGGATCGTAGGAATCGTGCCGGGGGACACGTCGCGTGACGTCCTCGGCCTGATGATGGCCGGCGAGTCGCCGGAGCAGGCAGGAGCAGCAGCATGACCGGGACCGACACCGCGCCGGCCCAGCCCGTCGAGCCGGGAGCCCCGGCCCCCGCGTCCGGCCGGGGCGAGGAGCCCTCGCGCTGGAGCAGGGCGGTCCGCGACATCATGAGCGGGCCGGTGATCATCTCGGTGCTGGCCGTCGTGCTGGCGCTGGTCGTCGGAGCCGTGCTGATCGCGGTCACCGACCCGGACGTCCAGAAGGCCGCCGGGTACTTCTTCGCGCGGCCCGGGGACACGTTCTCGGCGATCTGGACCTCGGTGTCCGACGCCTACGTGTCGATGTTCCAGGGCGCGATCTACAACTTCCGCCGGCCGACGTTCTCCGCGGGCATCCGGCCGCTCACCGACACGCTCACGTTCGCCACCCCGCTGATCGTCAGCGGCCTCGGCGTCGCGCTGGCGTTCCGCGTGGGCCTGTTCAACATCGGCGGCCAGGGGCAGATCCTGATCGCCGCCGCGGCCTCCGCCTGGGTGGGCTTCTCGTTCGACCTGCCCCCCGTCGTGCACCTGGTGCTGGCGATCGTGGCCGGCATCGTCGGCGGCGCGATCTGGGCCGGCATCGTCGGCCTCCTGAAGGCGAGGACCGGCGCGCACGAGGTGATCGTCACGATCATGCTCAACTACATCGCCTTCTATCTGATCGCCTACATGCTGCGCACGCAGGGGCTGCTGCAGGCGCCGGGCTCCAACAACCCGAAGGCGCCGGCCGTGCACCCGAACGCGGTGTTCCCGCCGCTGTTCGGCGAGCAGTACAACCTCACCTGGGCCTTCATCCTGGTGATCGCCGCGACGGTGTTCGTGTGGTGGCTGATCAACCGGTCCGGCCTCGGCTTCCGCTTCCGCGCGGTCGGCGAGAACCCGAACGCAGCACGCGTCGCGGGCATCAACGTCAAGAACATCTACGTCTACGCGATGCTCATCGCCGGTGGCCTGGTCGGCCTCGCGGGCGCCAGCCAGGCGCTGGGCGTGTTCCCGGCGGGCATCAGCTCCGGTGTGGATGCGGGCATCGGCTTCGACGCGATCACCGTCGCGCTGCTCGGCCGCTCGCGGCCGTGGGGCGTCTTCATCGCCGGCCTGCTCTTCGGAGCCCTGAAGGCCGGCGGCTACACCATCCAGGCGGCCAACGACATCCCGATCGACATCGTGCTGATCCTGCAGTCGCTCATCGTCCTCTTCGTCGCGGCGCCGCCGCTGGTGCGCGTGATCTTCCGTCTGCCCGAGCCGGGGAGCGCGCCCCGGAGACCGGGTCCCATCGTCACGAAGGAGGTGGAGGCCAAGTGACCACCACCGCCCCCGTCGTCCCCGACTCGTCGCCGATCGTCCTCGAGAAGGCGGAGATCCGGTCCTGGAAGGCCCCGATCGCCCTCGCCGTCTTCGTTGTGATCAGCATCGTGCTGTTCTTCGGCTTCGCCCGGCACGGAGAGAGCACGTTCCGCTTCTCGGAGACCTCCGACGCGATCAAGCTGGCGAACCTCACCGTCGACACCTTCGTCACGACGACCATCGTCACCATCCTCCTGATCGTGCTGACGGCGCTCAGCGCGTACTACTCGTACCGCGCCCGCAAGACGCCGATCTGGCTGGTCATCGTCTTCGCCGCGCTGTTCATGTTCGCCTTCCTCGCCTGGGCGGGGTCGGGCGAGCTGCCGGTTCCCGTCACCGGGCTCCTGCTGGGCACGATCAGCCTCTCCGTGCCCCTCGTGTTCGGCGCCCTGGGCGGCGTGATCTCCGAGCGTGGCGGTGTGGTGAACGTCGCCATCGAGGGCCAGTTGCTCGCCGGAGCGTTCGTCTCCGCGATGACCGCGACGCTCACCGGCAGCTGGGTCGTCGGCCTCCTCGCCGCGCTCATCGCCGGTGTGCTGGTGTCGTTCGTGCTCGCGGCGTTCTCGATCAAGTACCTGGTCGACCAGGTGATCGTCGGCGTCGTGCTGAACGTGCTGGTCACCGGCCTCACCAGCTTCCTCTACTCCACCGTGCTCGCGGGCGACCCGCAGCTGCTCAACCACCCGCCGCGCCTGCCGGAGTGGCCCATCCCGGTGCTCGGCGACATCCCGATCATCGGCCCGGTGCTGTTCCGCCAGACGATCATCGAGTACCTGATGTACATCGCGATCTTCGCGGTCTGGTTCGGGCTGTTCAAGACCCGCTGGGGCCTCCGCCTCCGCTCGGTCGGCGAGCACCCGGAGGCCGCGGACACCGTGGGCATCAACGTCAACAGCACCCGGTTCTGGAACGTCTCCCTCGCGGGTGCCGTCGCCGGGCTCGGCGGCGCGTACTTCACGCTGGGATCGGTCGGCGCCTTCTCGAAGGAGATGACCGCCGGTCAGGGCTTCATCGCCCTCGCGGCCGTGATCTTCGGACGCTGGGACCCGATCCGGGCGACCCTCGCGGCGCTGCTGTTCGGCTTCGCCTCCAACCTGCAGAACGTGCTCGGCATCATCGGCTCGCCGGTGCCCAGCGAGTTCATGCTCATGCTCCCGTACGTCGTGACGATCTTCGCGGTGGCCGGCCTGGTCGGGCTCTCGCGGGCGCCCGCCGCCGACGGCAAGCCGTACATCAAGTCATGAGCGACAGGGGTGGAACCGCAGGCATGAGCGACGCGATCGACTGGGAGGCGCTGCGCGTCGCCGCGACCGAGGCGATGCACCACGCGTACGTCCCGTACTCGAAGTTCCCGGTCGGTGCGGCGGCCCTCGTCGACGACGGCCGGATCGTCAGCGGCTGCAACGTCGAGAACGCCAGCTACGGCGTGACGCTGTGCGCCGAGTGCGGACTGGTCTCGTCGCTCGCGATGACCGGGGGCGGCCACCTCGTCGCCTTCACCTGCGTCAACGGCGACGGCGACATCCTGATGCCGTGCGGCCGCTGCCGCCAGCTGCTGTACGAGCACTCGGCCGAGGGGATGCTGCTGGAGACGGTCTCCGGCATCCGCACCATCGACCAGGTGCTGCCCGACGCGTTCGGGCCGCGCCAGCTCGCCGCCTACGCGGCCGAGCACGAGAACGACTGAACAGGAACACCTTCGTGACCGATCTTGCAGGAGAGGTCGAGGCGTTCGACGCCGTCGACCTGATCAGGACCAAGCGCGACCGCGGCGAGCTCAGCACCGCCGAGATCGACTGGCTCGTGGATGCGTACACCCGCGGGTACGTCGGCGACGAGCAGATGTCGGCGATGACGATGGCCATCTTCCTCAACGGGATGACGCGCCGCGAGATCAAGGACCTCACGCTCGCGATGATCGCCTCGGGCGAGCGGATGGACTTCTCCGGGCTCGGCAAGCCGACCGCGGACAAGCACTCCACGGGAGGCGTCGGCGACAAGATCACGCTGCCCCTGATGCCGCTGGTCGCGACCTTCGGGGTGGCCGTTCCGCAGCTCTCCGGCCGCGGCCTCGGCCACACCGGCGGGACGCTGGACAAGCTGGAGAGCATCCCCGGCTGGCGCGCCAACCTCAGCAACGAGGAGATGTTCGCCCAGCTGCGCAACGAGGGCGGCGTCATCTGCGCCGCCGGTTCGGGTCTCGCCCCGGCGGACGGCAAGCTGTACGCGCTGCGCGACATCACCGGGACGGTCGAGGCCATCCCGCTGATCGCCTCTTCGATCATGTCCAAGAAGATCGCCGAGGGGACCGGTGCGCTGGTGCTCGACGTGAAGTTCGGCTCCGGAGCGTTCCTCAAGGACATCGAGCGCTCGCGCGAACTCGCCCGCACCATGGTGGAGCTGGGCCGGGATGCCGGGGTCGCGACGTCCGCGCTGCTGACCGATATGAACGTGCCGCTCGGCCTCGCGATCGGCAACGCGAACGAGGTCCGTGAGTCCGTCGAGGTGCTCGCCGGCGGCGGCCCCGCCGACATCGTCGAGCTGACGGTCGCCCTCGCCCGCGAGATGCTGACGCTGGCCGGGCGCCCGGACGAGGACGTCGAGGCGGCGCTGAAGGACGGCCGCGCGATGGACAAGTGGCGCGAGGTCATCCGCGCGCAGGGCGGCGACCCCGACGCGGCCCTCCCGGTGGCCAAGGAGACCCACACCGTGGTCGCCGACAGCGACGGCGTGCTGGTCGAGCAGCAGGCGCTGCCGTTCGGCATCGCCGCCTGGCGCCTCGGCGCCGGCCGCGCCCGCAAGCAGGACCCGGTGCAGCACGCCGCGGGCATCGACCTGCACGCGAAGCCGGGGGACGAGGTCCGCGCCGGCCAGCCGCTGTTCACGCTGTCCGCCGACGAGCCCGCCCGCTTCGAGCGCGCGCTGGAGGCGCTGCAGGGCGCGTACCGCATCGCGCCCGCAGGGACCCCTTTCGAGCGCGGCCCGCTGATCGCCGACCGCATCGCCTAGGCTGAATCCCATGAGCGACGCCTGGAACGAGTACGAGCTGGCCGACGGCACGGAGATCCGTCCGCTTCCGAAGGTCTCCCTCCACGACCACCTCGACGGCGGGCTCCGCCCGGCGACCGTGCTGGAGCTGGCCGACCAGGCCGGCGTCGAGCTCCCGGCGCAGGACCCCGCGGAGCTGGGCCGCTGGTTCGGCGAGAAGTCGAACTCCGGCTCGCTGGTGGAGTACCTGAAGACGTTCGACCTGACGACCGCGGTCATGCAGACCCGTGAGGGTCTGAGCCGCGTCGCCCGCGAGTTCGTCCAGGACCTCGGCGAGGACGGCGTCGTCTACGGCGAGATCCGCTGGGCCCCCGAGCAGCACCTCACGCGCGGGCTCTCGCTCGACGAGACGGTGGAGGCCGTGCAGGAGGGCATCGAGCAGGGCATCCAGGATGTGCGCAGCGCCGGTGGGCGCATCCGCGTCGGCCAGCTGGTGACCGCAATGCGTCACAATGACCGCGGCCTGGAGATCGCCGAGCTCGCCGTCCGCCACCGCGACCGCGGCGTCGTCGGCTTCGACATCGCCGGCCCCGAGGCCGGTTTCCCGGCGTCGAACCACCGCGCGGCGTTCGACTACCTCGCCTCGGAGTTCTTCCCGGCCACCGTGCACGCGGGGGAGGCCGACGGCCTGGACAGCATCCGCAGCGCGCTCCTCGACGGCCGTGCCCTGCGCCTGGGCCACGGCGTCCGCCTGGCCGAGGACATCACGATCGAGCGCCAGGACGACGAGAACACCTACGTCACGCTGGGCTCCCTGTCGCAGTGGGTCAAGGACCGCGAGATCGCGCTCGAGACGAGCCCGACCTCCAACCTGCAGACGGGCGCCATCGCGGCCTGGGGGGACGACATCCTCGACCACCCGTTCGACCTGCTCTACCAGCTGGGCTTCCGGGTCACCGTGAACACCGACAACCGGCTCATGAGCGGCACGACCCTCACGCGCGAGCTGAGCCTGCTGGCGGACGCCTTCGCGTACGACCGGACCGACCTCGAGATCTTCCAGCTGAACGCCGCCGCGGGCGCGTTCCTGCCGCTCGAGGAGCGCGAAGAGCTGGCCGAGATCATCACAGCAGGTTTCGAGGGTTCCTGACCCACCGGGCGTTACGCTGAACTCATGTCACTGCCACCGCTGCCTGATTCCGCCATCACCGTCGGCGCGCACGCCGTCGACTGGCGCCAGGCGGTCGAGCTGGCGGGGGAGGCGCTGGCGCGCTCCGGGGCCACGGAGCAGGGGTACGGGCAGCGCATGATCCAGGTGATCGAGGAGTTCGGCGCGTACATCGTGATCGCTCCGGGGCTCGCGCTCGCGCACGCCCGTCCGGGGCCCGACGTGAACGCGGACGGCCTGTCCGTCGTCACGCTGGACGAGCCGGTGGTCTTCGGTCACCCCCACAACGACCCCGTCTCCGTCGTGCTCGGTCTCGCCGTCTCCACGCCGGAGGCGCACGTGACGAGCGTGGCCGAGCTGGCCAACGTCTTCAACGACCCGGAGGCCATCCCGGCGCTCGCGGCGGCCACCGATGTCGCGGAGGTGCAGCGCATCCTCACGCTGACCGAGGAGGAGACGGCGCGGTGAAGATCGTCGCCATCTGCGGCGTCGGCGTCGGGACGTCGGGCATCCTGAAGGTCAACGCGGAGCGCGTCCTCGACCGGCTGGGCATCGACGCCGAGGTGACCGCGTCGGACGCCGCCAACATCACGGAGGCGGCGGCGAACGCCCAGGTCGTGCTCACGTCTCCCGAGCTGGTGGATCGCATCGGCCGCACCAACGCGGACGTGATCGTCGTGAACAACTACTTCGACCTCGAGGAGCTCGAGCAGAAGCTCGACGAAGCCCTCGGCTGAGGTCGTCAGCCTCGCAGCAGCGCCTCCACGAGCCCGGGGAACCGGGCGTCGAGCTCGTCGCGCCGCAGCTGGATCTCGTGCGTGCGGCCGGACACGATGGTGCGCGTGACGCCGGCCTCGCGGAGCGCCTTGAAGTGGTGCGCCATGGTCGACTTCTGCACGTCGACGCCCCACTCCGTGAGAGTCTTCGGATGCGGGCGCCCGTCGGCGAGCACGCGCACGATCTGCAGCCGGATGGGGTCGCCGACCGCGCGCAGCACATCCACGAGCTGGACCTCGGACATGTCGGGGGTGGGGTAGTCGGTCATGCGCACCAATTGTTTGACAATCATCGAACAATAGTCGTACCTTAACGGTATGACATCCGTCGAACAATCGTACCGCAGGACGCTCCCCGCGCTGCTGGTGCTCGCACTCGCGCTGTTCGTGGTCGGCACGAACGCCTTCGTGATCGCCGGGCTGCTGCCCCGCGTCGCCACCGGGCTGGGGGCGACCCCTACCCAGGTCAGCTGGTCCATCACCACGTACAGCCTCGTCGTGGCCGTCGCCGCCCCGGCGGTCTCCATCCTGCTGCCGCGGGTTCCCCGCGCCGGCCTCATGGCCGCGGGCCTCGGGGTCTTCGCCCTCGGCACCGCCGTCTCCGCGCTCGCCCCGAACCTCACCGTGTTCATCGCGGGCCGCACGTTCTCCGGCCTCGGCGGGGCCGCGCTCGTGCCGACGGCGACCGCCGCCGCCGCGTCGCTCGCCCGGCCGGGCAAGCGCGGGCAGGCGCTGGCGATCGTGGGCGCGGGGTTCACTCTCGCGACCGCGGTCGGGTCGCCGCTCGGAACCGCGCTCGGTGGACTCGCCGGCTGGCGGTTCGCCCTGTGGTGCATCGTGGCGCTCGCCGCGGTGCTCGTGGTCGCCATCCCGCTGCTGGTGCACGGGGTGCCGGTCCCGCCGGCGGTCTCGCTGGGGCGGCGGCTCGCGCCGCTCGCCGACCTGCGGATCGTCGCCCCTCTCGCCACCACGCTGCTGATGATCGCGGGCTTCAACATCGTCTACATCTTCTCGGCGGCGGTGACCCACGCCTCCACCGGCGGATCGGGGACCCTGCTCGCGGTCCTGCTGCTGGCCTACGGCGTCGCCGGTGTCGCGGGCAACGCGGTGGCCGGCCCGCTCACCGACCGGTTCGGGAGCAGGGCGGTGGCGACGTTCGCGCTCGCCGCGCAGGCGGTCACCCTGGTCGTGCTCGCGGCGACGGAGGCGTCGTTCGTCGCGTCGGTCGTGGTCTTCGCGCTCTGGGGCGTCGCGGCGTTCGCCATCGCCATCCCGGTGCAGCACCGGCTGGTGCACGTGGAGCCGGAGAACGCGGCGCTCGCCCTCTCGTGGTACTCCACCGCGATGTACGTCGGGATCGCCATCGCCCCGCCGATCGGCACGCTGGCGCTGGCGGCGGGCGGTCCGGTGGCGGTGCCGCTGGCCGGTGCGGTCGTCACCGTCGCAGCCCTCGCCGCGTTCCTGCTCGGCTACCTGGCGCGCGCGCCGCGAGCCGTCACCGCCTGACGGGAGCCGCCCAGCGGG
>NZ_JBQENB010000002.1:163475-268704 GCF_052044215.1 Leifsonia sp. 22587 | reverse complement strand
GGTCGGCGCGGCCCGCTGCGGCGCACGCTCAGGCCGTCAGCAGCCGCATCGCCTCGGCGAGGGCCGTGACCCGCGCCGTCGCCGTCGCGCGACGCTCCTCGACCGTTCCCTCGTCGCTCGACGCGTCGATGTAGATCTTGAGCTTCGGCTCGGTGCCGCTCGGCCGCACCATGACGCGGGAGCCGTCCTCCAGGAGGATACGCAGCACGTCGCTGGGCGGGAGGCCGCCGAAGCCGTCACGCAGGTCGTCGATCTGCGTCACGCGGACGTCGCCCAGGTGGCTCGGGGGCGCCGACCGCAGGGCCGCCATGATCTCGCCGATGCGCGACAGCTCGGTCACCCGGAGCGAGATCTGGTCGCTTGCGAAGAATCCGAACCGCTCCGCGAAGGCGTCCAGCTGCTGCGCGATCGTGACGCCGTCGGCCGCGAGCGCGTTGGCCAGGTCGAGGAACGCGACGGCCGCGGAGATGCCGTCCTTGTCGCGGACGGTGCCGGGGTTCACGAGGTAGCCGAGGGCCTCCTCGTAGCCGTAGACGAGGCCCGGGGCCCGGGAGACCCACTTGAAGCCGGTCAGGGTGTCCGCGAAGTCGAGCCGGTACGCGCGGGCCACGGCGGCGAGGGCGGGGGACGACACGATCGAGCAGGCCAGGGTGCCGAAGGCGCCCCGCTCGTCGGCGGACGCGGTGGCGAGCTCGGCGGCGCGCCAGCCGAGGAGGGCGCCCACCTCGTTGCCGGAGAGCCGGCGGTAGCCGTCGGCGCTGGCCCGGTCAGGGATGGCGACGGCGAGGCGGTCCGCGTCCGGGTCGTTGGCGATGATCAGGTCGGCCCCGCTGTCGCGGGCCGTGGCGAAGGAGAGGTCCATCGCCCCCGGCTCCTCCGGGTTCGGGAACGCCACCGTGGGGAAGGCCGGGTCCGGGTCGATCTGGGCGGCGACGGGCGTGGGGGCGGCGAAGCCGGCCCGCGCGAAGACCTCGCGGGCGGTGCGCCAGCCGACGCCGTGCATCGCCGTGTAGACGAACGGGACGGCGTCGCGCGGGGCCGGCGAGGAGGCGACGGCGACGGTCGCGTCGATGTACGCCTGCTCGAAGTCGTCGGGAGCCACCTCGTAGCGGTCGGACCGGGGGAGATCGGCGACGCTTCCCGTGGCGACGTCGAGGATGTGCGCGGCGATCTCCGCATCCACCGGCGGCACGATCTGCGAGCCGTGGTCCTCGCCGCCGAGGTACACCTTGTAGCCGTTGTCGTTCGGGGGGTTGTGGCTCGCCGTCACCATGACGCCCGCGCTCGCCTCCAGGTGCCGCACCGCGAAGGCGAGCACCGGCGTGGGAAGGAGGCGCGGGAGCAGCACGGCGCGGATGCCCGCCCCGGCCATGAGCTCGGCGGTGTCGCGGGCGAACACGTCGGAGTTCTTGCGGCCGTCGTAGCCGATCACGACCGACGGCGTCCCGCCCTCGGCGTGCTCCAGCAGCCAGCGCGCGAAGCCCGCGGCGGCCTGGGCGACGAGCACCCGGTTCATCCGGTTGGGGCCTGCGGCGATCTCCCCGCGCAGTCCGGCCGTGCCGAACGCGAGGCGCTCGTCGAAGCGGGAGTGGAGGTCGGCGACGGCCTCGGCGGACCCCGCCTCGGCGGCCACGATGAGGGAGTCGAGCTCCGCGCGGGTCTCCGGGTCCGGGTCCTGTGCCAGCCAGGCGCGGGCCTCCTCGAGCAGCTGCGGGGTGTCCTTCGTGCTCACGGTGTGCTCGGTGGTCACAGGGCCTCCACGATCTGGGCGAGGAGGGCGCTGATCACCGGCTCGGCGGCACGGCCGGCGTCGATGACCTCCTGGTGGCTGAGCGGGGTCTTCTGGATGCCGGCGGCCAGATTCGTGATCAGCGACATCCCGAGGATCTCCATGCCGGCCTGCCGGGCCGCGATGGCTTCGAGCGCGGTGGACATGCCCACGATGTGGCCGCCCATCGCCTTCGCCATCTGCACCTCGGCGGGCGTCTCGTAGTGCGGGCCGCGGAACTGCGTGTACACGCCCTCGTCGAGCGACGGGTCGATCGTGCGCGCCAGCTCGCGCAGGCGGTGCGAGTAGAGGTCCGTCAGGTCGATGAACGTCGCGCCCTCGAGCGGCGAGTCCGCCGTCAGGTTGATGTGATCGCTGATCAGCACGGGTGTGCCGGGCTTCCAGTGGTCCTTGATGCCGCCCGCCCCGTTCGTGAGCACCATGGTGGTCGCGCCTGCGGCCGCGGCGGTGCGGACGCTGTGGACGACGCGGCGGACGCCGTGACCCTCGTAGTAGTGCGTGCGGGCGCCGATGACCAGGGCGTGCTTGCCGTTCGGCAGACGGATCGAGCGCAGGGTGCCGACGTGGCCTTCGAGTGCAGGCTTGCTGAAGCCGACGATCTCCGTGGCGGGGACGGTCGCGACCGTCTCCCCGATGAGGTCCGCGGCCCTGCCCCAGCCGCTGCCGAGGGTGAGAGCGATGTCGTGGCGCTCCACCCCGGTCTTCTCGGCCAGCTGGGCGGCGGCCTGGCGGGCCACGTCGAACGGGTCGGCGGCGGGGTCGTCGAGCGGGTTGGTGGTGGAATCCAGCATGGACCAACTCTACTGAGGCGCCGGCTTTCCACAGGGCGGCGGCAGGATGCGCATCGGTGCACCCCCATACGGAAGAATGGTCGGCATGGCGTATGAATTCGAGCGGAAGCAGCGCATCGCGGTTCTCGGCGGCGGCCCGGGCGGCTACGAGGCGGCCTTGGCGGGCGCGCAGCTCGGCGCCGACGTGACCCTGGTGGAGCGCTCCGGCGTGGGCGGGTCCGCGGTCATCACCGACGTGGTGCCGTCCAAGAGCCTGATCGCGACCGCGGAGGCGACCAACTCGATCGGTGAGGCCACCGACCTCGGCGTCCAGTTCTTCTCCCGGGGAGAGACCGGCAAGCCGGTCCGTCCCGAGATCGCGGTCAACCTGTCGGCGGTCAACAAGCGGCTGGTCGGGCTCGCCCGGCAGCAGTCGGAGGACATGCGGGCGGAACTCGTCCGCTCGGGCGTGCGCATCGTGAACGGGGAGGGCCGCCTCGACGGCGACGGCGCGATCATCGTCTCCACAGCGAAGGGCGACTCCGGCACCGACTTCGACCGGGTCGAGGGCGACACGATCGTCATCGCCGTCGGCGCGAGCCCGCGCATCCTGCCGTCCGCCGTCCCGGACGGGGAGCGCATCCTCACCTGGACCCAGCTCTACGACCTGCAGTCGGTGCCGTCGCACCTCATCGTGGTCGGGTCGGGTGTCACCGGCGCGGAGTTCGCCTCGGCGTACACGGCGCTCGGCTCGAAGGTCACCCTCATCTCCTCCCGCGACCAGGTGCTGCCCGGCGAGGATGCGGACGCAGCGGCCGTGATCGAGAACGTCTTCAAGCGCAACGGCATGCAGGTGCTGTCGAAGTCCCGCGCCGAGTCGGTGGTGCGCACCGAGAACGGCGTGATCGCCACCCTCACCGACGGACGCACCGTCGAAGGGTCCCACTGCCTCATGGCCGTCGGCTCCGTGCCCAACACATCCGGGATCGGGCTCGAGGAGGCCGGGGTCCAGATCACGAAGTCCGGCCACATCCGGGTCAACCGCGTGGCGCGCACGTCCATCCCGAATATCTACGCCGCGGGCGACTGCTCCGACTCGCTGCCGCTCGCCTCCGTCGCCAGCATGCAGGGCCGCACCGCGGTCTTCCACGCGATGGGCGACGCGGTCAACCCGATCGAGCTCCGCAACGTGACCTCGAACATCTTCACGCAGCCGGAGATCGCCACGGTCGGCTGGAGCCAGAAGCAGATCGAGGAGGGCATCGCGCAGGGCGACATCTACAAGCTGCCGCTCAAATCAAACCCGCGCGCCAAGATGCTGGGCATCCGCGACGGCTTCGTGAAGCTGTTCGCGCGCACCGGCTCTGGCACGGTCATCGGCGGTGTCATCGTCGCGCCGCGCGCCTCCGAGCTGATCTTCCCGCTCGCGCTCGCCGTCGAGCAGCGGCTGACCGTCGACGAGGTGGCCCGGGCGTTCACGGTGTACCCGTCGCTCTCCGGCTCCATCACCGACGCGGCACGCGCGATGCACATCGTGCTCTGATCGGGAGGCCCGGGGGATGGAGCTCGCGCTGACCGTCGGCGTCCTCGCCGTCCTGGCGATCGCGGCGGCCAGCACGATCGGGCCGAAGTTCGGGGTGGCGTCGCCGCTGATCCTGGTGGTCGCCGGCATCCTGGTCAGCCTGTTGCCGTTCGTGCCCGCGCTGGAGCTGAAGCCCGAGTGGATCATCGCGGGCGTCCTCCCACCGCTGCTCTACTCCGCGTCGGTCTCCATGCCCGCCATGAACTTCCGGCGCGAGTTCGGCGCCATCGGCGGGCTCTCGGTGCTGCTGGTCATCGTCAGCTCGGTGCTGCTCGGGCTGTTCTTCGCGTGGGTGATCCCCGGCCTCGGGCTCGCCTGGGGCATCGCGCTCGGCGCCATCGTGAGCCCGACCGACGCCGTCGCCACGAGCATCGTGAAGCGCGCCGGCATCTCTCCGCGCGTCGTCGCGATCCTCGAGGGCGAGAGCCTGCTCAACGACGCGACGGCGCTGGTGCTGCTGCGCTCGGCGGTCGCGGCCGCCGCGGCCTCCTTCACCCTGGGCAGCGTTACCCTGTCGTTCTTCTACTCGGTCGCCGTCGCCGTGGCCTTCGGAGTGCTCGTCGGCTGGCTCAACCTGAAGGTGCGCCAGCGGGTGAAGGATGCGACGGTCAACACGGTCATCTCGTTCACTGTCCCGTTCCTCGCCTCGCTGCCCGCGGAGGCGCTCGGCGCATCCGGCCTCGTGGCGGCCGTCGTCGCCGGACTCGTGACGGGCAGCCGGGCGCCGCGCCTGCTCTCGCCGGAGCACCGCCTCTCGGACGCGCAGAACTGGCGGACGGTGGAGCTCATCCTCGAGGGCCTGATCTTCCTCACCATGGGGCTGGAGCTGTTCGGCATCCTGCAGAAGGTGCAGGACGACCACGCCGGCGTGCTGCCGGCGATCGGGGTGGCGGCCGGGGCACTGGTGCTGACCATCCTGGTGCGCGCCGGTTTCGTCGCGCCGCTGCTTGCCCTGCTCGCCCGGCGGCACCGGCGGGGCGAGCGGATGCGCCCGCGGCTGCAGCAGCTGCAGGAGCACCTGTCCGACCCGGAGGCGCTGCAGCGCGGGATCGCGCAGCGCGTGGCGCCGGCGGGGCCGGCGGCGCTCACGGCGGGGCCGGGGGAGGCGGATGGGCCGGCGGTGGATGCGGACGGCTCGGGCGACGGGGTGGATGCCGGCGGGGTGGATGCTGCGGCGGCGGATGCTGCCGGGACGGACGCTGCCGTGGCGGACGCCGCCGTTGCGGACGCCGCCGTTGCGGACGCTGCCGTCGCGGATCAGGTGTTCGCCTACCCGCGCGCAGAGGGTCAGCGGGCGATCTCACCCCAGCGGGCGGAACGTCGCCGGCGTCGCCTGGCCCGCCGCGGCATCCCCACCGTGGAGAACCTGACCCGCTTCGGAACGCGCCTGCGCCGGGTGCTCGCGGACATCGACTACTTCACCGGCGCGCCGCTCGGCTGGCGGGAGGGCGCGATCGTGGTGTGGGCCGGGATGCGCGGCGCGGTCACTGTCGCGGCCGCCCAGTCGCTGCCGACGGAGACGCCCGGACGCTCAGTGCTCGTGCTCATCGCGTTCCTCGTCGCGGCGGGCTCGCTCCTGCTGCAGGGCGGAACGCTCAGCCTCGTGCTCCGGCTCGTGAAGCCCGCAGGCATCGACCCGCAGGCGGAACGCGACGAGCGCCGGCGCCTGATGGAGCTGCTGTTCGAGGCGGTCAAGACGGTGCCGCTGCCCGCAACCACCGAGCGCACCCCGGAGGTCTTCGCCGAGTACAAGGCCGCGCGGCTGGCCCAGCTACGCGCTCAGCGCGACGCGCTGCTGGACGCGCGCGACGACGGCACGTTCAGCGCGGACGTGCTGGAGGGCGCACTCGTCAACCTCGACGCCGACGAGATCAGCATCGACCTCAAGGGCGACCCCGGCGACCCCACGGGCTGACGCCCCGCCCCGCCCCGCACGCACCCGTCTGCTCACGATTTGGCACAAATCGCGGCAATGCGCCGCCCATAACGACGATTTGGCACAAATCGCGGCCAGAACGAAATGCATATTCGGCACGAATGACCGGGATGCCGCGCGCAAAGCCTCCATTCGGCACGAATCCCGCTCGAGCGGCAAAAGCACACTCGGCACGAATGACCGGTATGCCGCGCGCGAAGCCTTCATTCGGCACGAATCGTGATCGAGCGGCAAAAGCACATTCGGCACGAATGACCAGAACGCGCGCCGCAGAGGGTTCATTCGGCACGAATCGCGCTCGAGCGGCAGACGCACATTCGGCACGAATCGAGGGGATGCCGCGCACAAAGCCTTCATTCGGCACGAATCGCGGTCATGCGCCGCGCATAACGACGATTTGGCACAAATCGTGGCAATGCGCCGCGCATAACGACGATTTGGCACAAATCGTGCGACTGCCGCGCCGAACGCGACGGCGGCGTCAGACGATGTTGAGCAGCAGGTGACCGGACGAGACCGTCTCGCCGACCGACGCGTTGATGCCGGAGACCGTGCCGTCCTTGTGGGCGGTGAGCGGCTGCTCCATCTTCATCGCCTCGAGGACCAGCACGAGGTCGCCCTTCACCACCGGGTCGCCGTCGGCCACCGCGACCTTGACCACGGTCGCCTGCATGGGCGCGGTGACGGAGTCGCCGGTCGCGGTCTCGACGGCGTGCGCGCCGCCGCGACGGCGGGGAGCGGGGGCCGCGGCCGGCTCACCGGCGCCGCCGCCGCTGAGCAGCTTGGCGGGCAGGGAGACCTCGATGCGCTTGCCCTCGACCTCGACGACCACGTTGCTGCGGTGCTCGGCGGCGGGCTGGTCGCCCAGTTCGCCGGACCACGGCTCGATCGTGTTGTTCCACTCGGTCTCGATCCACCGCGTGTACACCGAGAACGGCTCGCCGTCCTGCGGCGCGAAGGCGGGGTCGCGGACTATGGCGCGGTGGAAGGGGAGCACGGTGGGGAGCCCGGCGACCTCGAACTCGTCGAGGGCGCGGCGGGAGCGCTCGAGCGCCTCCTCGCGGCTGGCGCCGGTCACGATCAGCTTGGCGAGCATCGAGTCGAACGCGCCGCTGATGACGTCGCCGGCCTGGATGCCGCTGTCGACGCGGACACCGGGGCCCGCGGGCGCCTTGAAGACGTGCACCGGGCCGGGCGACGGAATGAACCCGCGGCCGGCGTCCTCGCCGTTGATGCGGAACTCGAACGAGTGGCCTCGCGGGGCGGGGTCGTCGTAGTCGAGCTCGCCGCCCTCGGCGAGCCGGAACTGCTCGCGCACCAGGTCGATGCCGGTGACCTCCTCGGAGACGCAGTGCTCGACCTGGAGGCGCGTGTTGACCTCCAGGAACGACACCGTGCCGTCCTTGCCGATGAGGAACTCGCAGGTTCCGGCGCCCTGGTAGCCGACCTCCTTGAGGATGGCCTTGGACGACGAGTAGAGCTTCTCGGTCTGCTCGGGCGTGAGGAACGGCGCGGGCGCCTCCTCGACGAGCTTCTGGTGGCGGCGCTGCAGCGAGCAGTCGCGCGTGGACACCACGACGACGTTGCCGTAGGCGTCCGCGAGGCACTGCGTCTCCACGTGACGCGGCTCATCGAGGTACTTCTCCACGAAGCACTCGCCGCGACCGAAGGCCGCGATCGCCTCGCGGGTGGCCGACTCGAACAGCTCGCCGACCTCCTCGCGGGTTCTGGCCACCTTGAGGCCACGTCCGCCGCCGCCGAAGGCCGCCTTGATGGCGACGGGCAGACCGTAGACGTCGACGAAGTCGAGCACCTCGGCGGCGTCCGCCACCGGGTTGAGGGTGCCGGGGGCGAGCGGAGCACCGACCTTCTCGGCGACGTGGCGCGCGGAGACCTTGTCGCCCAGGCGCTCGATCGCCTCGGGGGACGGGCCGATCCAGGTGAGACCCGCCGCGATCACGGCGCGGGCGAAGTCGGCGTTCTCGGCCAGGAAGCCGTAGCCGGGGTGGACCGCATCGGCGCCGGAACGGCGCGCGACCGACAGGATCTTGTCGATGACCAGGTACGTCTCCGCGCTGGTCGAGCCGTCGAGCGCATACGCCTCGTCCGCGAGCCGGACGTGGAGCGCATCCCGGTCCTGGTCGGCGTAGACGGCGACGGAGGCGATGCCGCTGTCCTTCGCTGCACGGATGACGCGGACGGCGATCTCGCCGCGGTTGGCGATCAGAACCTTGGTGATACGGGGCACAGTTCCCTAGCCTATTGCTCGATATCGAACGGGATTTGGTCGATCCCCACAAAAATAGCCGACCGCAAACTCCGACAGCCTACAACGCGGCTCGGTCGAGCTGCTCAGCGGGCGGGCGTCCAGAGCGAGGTCCACTCCGCTCCGAGGCGGATGACCAGCTCGCGCAGGGTGGACAGCGACAGCCCGACCACGGTGCTCGGGTCGCCTTCGACGCTCGTGATGAACGGACCGCCCAGGCTGTCGATGGTGAAAGCGCCGGCCACCTCGAGCGGCTCGCCGCTCGCGACGTACGCTTCGATCTCGGCGTCGGTCACGTCGGCGAACGTCACCGAGGCGCGCGCCACCGCTCCGGCGGCCGCGTTCTCCCGGCCGTCGCGGTGGTCGATCAGCCAGTGCCCGGAGTGCAGCACGCCGGTGCGGCCGCGCTGCTGCCGCCAGCGCTCGCGCGCGACCTCCGGCAGGTGCGGTTTGCCGTGGATAGCGCCGTCGATGGCGAAGGCCGAGTCGCCGCCGAGGATGAGGCCGTCGATGGGCTCGCCGTCGAGCGTGCCGCGCACCGCCTCCGCCTTCAGCCGCGCGAGCAGCTGCACCATCGCGTCGGCACTCAGGGGCCCGTGCTCCGCCTCCGCGGCCGCGACCGCGGCGGGCTCGTCGACGTGCGACGGCACCACGACCGGCTCGATGCCGGCCGCCCGAAGCAGCGCGAGACGGGCGGGGGAGGTGGAGGCGAGGTAGAGGCGCATGGTCACCTATGGGATGCTCGAAGGATGCCTGAAGAAGACGACGGAAACCGCGCGACGAACGAGGTCGAGCTCGACATTACCAACGTCGCCCACGGCGGCGTGTTCGTCGCGCGCCACGAGGGCCGGGTCGTCTTCGTGCCCGACACGATGCCGGGGGAGCGCATCCGCGCCCGCGTCGGCGACACCAGCCACGACCGGTTCTGGCGCGGTGAGCTCGTGGAGGTGCTGGAGGCGTCGCCCGAGCGCCGGCCGCACGTCTGGCCCGCCGCCGCAGCCGACCGGCCGGCCGCCCAGCGCGCGGGTGGCGCGGAGTTCGGCCACATCCGGCTGGAGCACCAGCGCGAGCTCAAGCGCCGGGTGATCGAGGATGCGCTGCAGCGGCAGGCGAAGCTCTCGCCCGAGGCCATCGCGTCGGTCGGCCCGGACGGCCGTCCCCTCCGCGTCGAGCCCGTCACCGCTGAGACGGCGGACGGCACCGGATGGCGCACCCGCGTGCGCCTGCAGGTCGACGGCAGCGGGCGCATCGGCCCGTTCGCGCCGCGCTCGCACACCGTCGTCCCCGTGGAGGACCTGCCGCTCGCCACCGCGCTCGTGCAGGAGGCGACGCCGTTCGGTCAGCTCTTCCCGGGCGCCGAGTCGGTGGATGTGGTGGCCACCGGTCTCGGAACGTCGCATGTGCTCGTCAACGAGGCGGCGCCGCGCGCCGGCGGGCGCGGACAGCGCTCCCGCGGACGCGCCGGGCAGCCGCAGAAGCGGCAGCCCCGTCCGCGCCGCCGGCCGGTCCCCATCCGCGAGCGGGTCGGCGACCGCGAGTTCCGCCTGGACGCCCGGGGGTTCTGGCAGGTGCACCGCGAGGCCGCCCGGACGCTGACGGAGGCCGTGCAGTCGGCCGTCGACGAGGCGCTCTTCGACCCGCGCGCGGCCAACCTCGACCTCTATGGTGGCGTCGGCCTGCTGGCCGCGGCCCTCGGAGACCGGTTCGGGTCCACGCTGCGCATCACCTCCGTCGAGAGCGACGAGGCGGCGACCGACGACGCGGCCGAGAACCTGGCCGAGTGGGTCGGCGCGCAGGCGCTGACCGACCGCGTGGAGCGTTACGTCACCCGCCTCGCCGCCGACGCCTCGGCCTCCGAGCGGGCCCGGCTGCGGGCGGCGACCGTCGTCCTCGACCCTCCGCGCTCCGGAGCCGGCCGCGAGGTCGTCGACGCGATCGCCTCCCTCGATCCGGCACAGATCGTGTACGTGGCCTGCGACCCCGTCGCGCTCGCCCGCGACCTCGCGTTCTTCGACGGCCACCGCTACGGGATGCGGGGGATGCGGGCCTTCGATCTCTTCCCGAACACGCACCATGTGGAGGCCGTCGCCACGCTGACGCGCTGACGCGCTGACCGATCAAATGCATTCACCCCCTACGATGGTCAGCATGGTGCGGGTGGCAATCGTCGACGATCACGAATCTGTGCGTCTGGGGCTGAAGGCGGCCTGTCAGGACGCCGGCTACGAGGTCGTCCTGACGGCAGCCACGGTCGACGACTTCGTCGCCCAGCTGGGCTCGCAGGAGTGCGACGTCGTGGTTCTCGACCTGTCGCTCGGCGACGGCTCGAAGGTCACCGACAACGTCAAGCGTGCGCAGGCGACCGGCGCCGCTGTGCTCGTGCACAGCATCGCCGACCGTGTCGCCAGCGTCCGGGAGGCGCTCGCCGCGGGCGCCGCCGGCGTCATCCCCAAGTCGTCCCCGACGACCACCGTCATCAGCGCGATCGCGACCGTGGCCCGCGGGGATGTGCTCAACAACCTCGAGTGGGCGACCGCGATCGACGCGGACAGCGACTTCGCGAAGGCGCAGCTCGGCCGGCGCGAGCGGGATGTGCTGCACCTGTACGCCTCGGGTCTCCCGCTGAAGGCGGTGGCCGCGCAGCTCGGCATCGCGAACTCCACCGCACGCGAGTACCTCGACCGCATCCGCGTGAAGTACGTCGAGGTGGGGCGCCCGGCGCCCACCAAGGTGGACCTGCTGCGGCGCGCGGTGGAGGACGGCATCCTTCCGGGACTCGATCCCGAGACCGGCAATGAGCGCCCCTAGCGGGGTCCGCCCCGGGCTGCCGCTGGAGGCGGCGAAGCCCAGGAACCCCCTCAGCCGCGCTCGGATCGAGCGCATCTCCGACCGCACGGTGTCGGCGTTCGGCCTCGTCTTCGGGCTGCAGACGCTGCCCACTGCGCTGGGCCAGCTCAGCGACCTGCGCGAGCCGTGGGGCGGCGTGTGGATGATCGCCGTCTTCGGCGGCCTCGCCCTGACCGTGATCCTCGCCGTCATCCAGCGCGGCGTGAAGATCGCGATGGGCGTGCTGTCGATCGTCTACCTCGGCGCGATCGTCACCTGGCCCTTCCTGGTCGCGGACCCGGTCGCCTTCGGCACGGACAAGCCGTGGGTCTGGTTCCTCTGCTCCGTGTTCACCGCGTTCGCCGCGGTGGCGTACCCGCTGTGGCTCGCCATCATCTACACGTTCGCCGCGCCGCTGGCCTACGGCATCGTGCGTGCGCTCCCCGCCGGCGGCGGCGCCGGGCTCGAGCTGGCCGCGCTCGACGCGATCTACGCCACCATCCTGGGCGGCGTCATCCTCGCCATCATCGCGATGATGCGCCAGGCGTCCAGCGCCGTGGACGCGGCGCAGAGCCAGGCGCTCGCGCGGTACGCGAACGCGGTCCGCCAGCACGCCACCGAGGTGGAACGGGTGCAGGTGGATGCGATCGTGCACGACAGCGTCCTCACCACCCTGCTGTCGGCGGCCTCCGCCCGGTCGCCGGAGCAGAAGGAGCTGGCGGCCGCGATGGCGGCCGACGCCATCGGGCACCTGCACGCCGCGGAGGCGGCGACGCCGGAGGACCAGTCCGCCGTCGGGCTCGACCGCCTCACCGAGAGGCTGGTGACCGCCGCGAACGCGTTCTCGTCGCCGTTCGACGTGGACGTGCACGACGTCGAGGTGCACACCCTGCCGGTGAACGTCGCGGAGGCGGTCTACTCCGCCACGGTCCAGGCGATGGTGAACAGCATGCAGCACGCCGGCGGCCCGGAGGTGCACCGCAGCGTGTCCATCCGCGGCGGAGGCCCCGCCGCGACGGTCGAGGTCGTCGTCCGCGACGACGGCCGCGGCTTCACCGAGTCGGAGGTCCCGGCCGAGCGCCTGGGCCTGCGCATCAGCATCCGCGACCGCCTCGCGAAGATCGGCGGACGTGCCCGCATCGAGTCGGAGCCTGGCGCGGGGACCACGGTGACCATCCTCTGGCCGTCAGCCGACCAATCCGTCCTCGGTTCCTCCTCGGTCGGTACCGGGATGCACGAGCCGGTGGCCGCGGGCGGGCAGGAGGCGGCCGAGTGATCACGCTCAACCGCGTCCTCTTCCTCAGCCTCGGTGCGCTGTTCTCGGCGTACCACCTCTTCCTGGCGCTCTCGTCGCTCAGCACGCCGCGGACGGCAGGCCCGGCCATCGTCGCGATGGTGCTCTACGGGATCGCCACCGTTCTCAGCCTGTGGCCGACGAGCCCGACCAAGATGCCGCTCTGGCTCGCCGCGTTCGACCTCGCCGTCTGCGTCGTCATCCCGATCCTGGTGACGAGCCAGCTGGATCCGGCGAAGGACAACGGATACGCGACCTGGTACGTGGCCGCGGTGGGCACGCTGATGACGATCTGCGCCGTCCGCCGCCAGCAGATCGTGGCGTGGGCCGGTGTCGCGTTCCTGGCCGTGCAGACCGTCGTCTGGGCCGGTCTGGGCGCACTCGCCGGGCTCGGCGTCATCGGCTCGGTGGTCTGGGTGGGCGTCGCCGTCGTGATCGCCGGCTCGCTCGCCAAGGCGGGCCGCGACGCCCTGCAGTTCGCCCGCGCCGAGCGCGAGGCGACGGAGTGGCAGGCGGCGCAGGAGGCCCACGTCATGGAGCGGCAGCTGCGGTTGCGGCAGACGTACCGGGTCGCGGCCCCCATGCTCGCGGAGATCGTGCGCCGCGGGGGCGATCTGACCGAGGCCGAACGGCGCGAGTGCCGCTACCTGGAGGGCGCGATCCGCGACGAGATCCGCGGACGCCGCCTCCTCAACGACGACGTGCGCCGCGAAGTGATGGATGCGCGCCGCCGCGGCGTCGTGGTGAGCCTCCTCGACGAGGGCGGCATCGACGACCTGGACCAGCGCGGCCTGGAGGGCGTCCTCCACCGTCTCGCCGAGGCGATCCGCGGCACGACCACCGACAAGCTGATCGTGCGCACGGTGCCGCGCTCGTCGAAGACGGCCGTGACCGTGGTGGGCCTCCGCATGTCCGACGACGGCGCCGCGAACGCGCTGGGCGCGGAGTCGGAGGACGACGAGGTCGACCTGTGGCTGGAGATCCCCCGCCCCGTCGGCTGACCGCCGCGCGCTGCCGCGCAGCTGCGCCCGCCGGTGCCCGCGAACGGTGAGTAGTCGCGCCAAAACGCCGCACTTTGCGACATCCACTCACGACTCGGCGGAGGCGACCGCCGCCCGCTGAGGTGCACGTTGTTGCGCCCGGCGCGCGGCGCGGGTGCACAACAACGTGCACTTCGGCGATCGAGGCCGGCGAACGGTGAACGGTGAGTGAATGCGCGAATGCGGCGCGAATTGCGACATGAAGTCACCACTCGGTGGGCGTTAACGGAGAAAGGGGCCGACACCCGAATTGTCGGCCCCTTTTCAAACCCCGAGTCAGGGCGACAACCCGAATATCGCCCTGACTCGCCCCCAAAGCACTCGCCCGCTTACCCTAGTCGGCGAGTGATTGGCGGTGTGACTCACGAGGAGAGACACCTAGCAATATCTATAGTGGCTGCGCTCCCAATAAATACATAGTCGTCATTTTGGAGGACACTTGGGGGACATTTCACGACCCCCGTTCGAGGCGCATCCCGAGCTTTCCGTATGACCCGTACTCGGGAGATGCCCCAAGAGGGGTACAAACGCCCCTCAGCCCGAGAACGAGCGCCAGGCTCCGGCGCCCGGACGCAGCTCGCCGCGCAGCGCGCGCTGGGTCCGCGCCCACGCGTCAGGACCGTGCTCGGCCTGCGCCTCTTTGGCGGCGGCGGCCTGCTCCGCGGCAGCGGCCGCGAGGACGGCGGTCACGGCCGCCACCTCCTCGGCGGTCACGCCGCGGGTGAGGAAGCGGAGCTGGGACGGGTCGAGCGCCGAGCCGCGAGGTTCGGCCGCGTGCGCGCCGCTCACAGCGGGATGTTCCCGTGCTTCTTCGGCGGCAGCGAGGCCCGCTTGGTGCGCAGCGCCCGCAGGGCCTTGATGACCGACACGCGCGTCGCCGCCGGCTCGATCACGCCGTCCAGCTCGCCGCGCTCGGCGGCGAGGAACGGGCTGGCGACGTTGTAGGTGTACTCGTTGGCGAGCTTCGTGCGCACAGCGGCCACATCCTCGCCGGCCTCCTCCGCACGCTTGATCTCGCCGCGGTACAGGATGTTGACGGCGCCCTGGCCGCCCATCACGGCGATCTCCGCGGTCGGCCAGGCGAGGTTGATGTCGGCGCCGAGCTGCTTGGAGCCCATCACGATGTACGCGCCGCCGTAGGCCTTGCGCGTGATGATCGTGACCAGCGGCACGGTCGCCTCGGCGTACGCGTAGAGGAGCTTCGCGCCGCGGCGGATGACGCCCGTCCACTCCTGGTCCGTGCCGGGCAGGTAGCCGGGCACGTCCACGAGGGTCAGGATCGGGATGCTGAACGCGTCGCAGAACCGCACGAAGCGCGACGCCTTCTCACCCGCGTCGATGTTCAGCGTGCCGGCCATCGAGCTGGGCTGGTTCGCGACGATGCCGACCGAGCGGCCCTCGACGCGGGCGAAGCCGATCACGATGTTCGGCGCGAACAGCGGCTGGACCTCGAGGAACTCGCCGTCGTCGACGATGCCCTCGATGATCGTCTTCACGTCGTAGGGCTGGTTGGGGGAGTCGGGGATGACCGTGTTGAGGCGGCGGTCGGCGTCCGTGATCTCCAGTTCCGGCTCCGACTGGAAGGCGGGGAGCTCGGCGAGGTTGTTCTGCGGCAGGTAGCTGAGCAGGGTCCGCGCGTAGTCGAGCGCGTCCTCCTCGTCGCTCGCCAGGTAGTGCGAGACGCCCGACACCTTGTTGTGGGTGAGCGCGCCGCCGAGCTCCTCGAAGCCGACGTCCTCGCCCGTGACGGTCTTGATGACGTCCGGGCCGGTGACGAACATGTGGCTCGACTTGTCGACCATGATGACGAAGTCCGTGAGGGCGGGGGAGTACACCGCGCCGCCGGCCGCCGGGCCCATCACGATCGAGATCTGCGGGATGACGCCGGAGGCCGCCGTGTTGCGGCGGAAGATCTCGCCGTACTTGCCCAGCGCGACGACACCCTCCTGGATGCGCGCGCCGCCCGAGTCGAGGATGCCGATCATCGGGACGCCCGTCTTGAGCGCGTGGTCCATCACCTTGATGATCTTCTCGCCGGCGACCTCGCCGAGGGAGCCGCCGAAGATGGTGAAGTCCTGGCTGAACACCGCGACGTTGCGGCCGTGGATGGTGCCGACACCGGTGACGACGGCGTCGCCGTAGGGGCGCTTCGCCTCCATGCCGAAGGCGTGCGTGCGGTGGCGGACGAACTCGTCGAGCTCGACGAAGGAGCCCTGGTCGAGCAGCAGCTCGATGCGCTCGCGCGCGGTCAGCTTGCCCTTCGCGTGCTGCTTCTCGATGGCCGCCTGGCCGCTGGCGGTCACGGCCTCGTGGAACCGTTCCTTCAGGTCGGCGAGCTTGCCGGCGGTGGTGGTCAGGTCGGGGAGCTGTTCGGTCTGACGGGGTTCGGTGTCGGTCACGTCGTTCACTCTACCGGCCAGCCGAACGGCCATGCCGTTGACGAAACCCTACAAATCCGCCCGCCTGCGCTGGCGGAGAGTCCCAGTGCGAGAGACTGGGCGCGTGGAGTTCCGACGCAGCCGATCCATCGTCCCGGTCCTCGAGGTGCTGCCCGAGGCGGGCTCGACCAACGACGTCCTGAGCGCGCGCGCCGGCGACCTGCCGGACCTCGCGGTGCTCGTGACGGACAACCAGACGGGCGGCCGCGGGCGCCTGGGCCGGGTGTGGGTCACGCCGCCGGGCACGGCTCTTGCGATCTCGGTGCTGCTCAAGCCGGCCGGGCTCCCGCCGACCGCGTACGGCTGGTTCCCGCTGCTGGCCGGGCTGGCCATGAGCCGCGCGCTCGGTCCGCTGGTCCCGGGCGGCGTGCAGGTGAAGTGGCCCAATGACGTCCTGATCGACGGGGACAAGGTGTGCGGCATCCTCGCCGAGCTGCTGCCCGGGATGTCCGGGCTCGTCATCGGCGCCGGCGTCAACCTCGCCCAGACGCGCGAGCAGCTGCCCACCGACACCTCCACCTCGCTCCGGCTGGCGGGCGCCGAGGACGCGGACGCGGACCGCGTGCTGTCGGCGTACCTCATCCAGCTCACGACCCTCTACCGCGACTTCCTGTCCGCGAGCGGCGACCCGCTGCGGAGCGCGCTGCGCGACGAGGTCGTCGAGGCCTGCCACACGATCGGCCGGCCGGTGCGGGTGCAGCTGCCCTCCGGCGACGATCTGCTCGGCACGGCGGTGGGCATCGACGAGGACGGCCGGCTGATCGTCGAGTCGGATGCGGGCCGCACCGCGGTGGCAGCGGGCGACGTGACGCACCTGCGGTATTAATTGAGCATGACCAGCACCCCGGACGGGACCGCCGCGCAGCCCGCCCAGCCACCCGAGCGTGTCATCGCCCGGCTGCGGTCGAACGCCCGGCGCCTGTTCTGGCCGAGCCTGGTGCTGATCGTGGCGGCCGGGGCCGTCGGCTACCTCGCCGGACGGGTCGGCGAGGTGTGGGAGATCGTGCTGCTGTGGTCGGCCGCGGCCGCCGTCGTGCTGCTGCTGTTCCTGCTGCCGCTGGCCGCGTGGCTGAGCCGCCGGTACACGATCACGACGCGGCGCCTGATCCTCCGCCACGGCTTCTTCGTCCGCGTGCGGCAGGAGCTGCTGCACAGCCGCGGCTACGACGTGTCGGTGCGGCGCACCTGGTTGCAGAGCCTGTTCCGCTCCGGCGACGTGCTAATCAACTCGGGGCTGGAGCATCCGGTGGTGCTCAAGGACGTGCCGAAGGCCGACCAGGTGCAGCGCGCGCTGTCGGAGCTGATGGACCACTCGCAGACGGTGGTCGCCGTCCGCCGTCAGCAGTCGGAGTCAGTCTCCGACGAGACCACGGTCTGGGGCAGCCGCTAGCGTCGACCCGGTGATCGGGCGGCGACGGCCCGCGCGCTTCGCCCTCGACGCGGCGCGGTCGGGGGAGAACACCCACCAGCGGTAGAAGGCGAACCGGAACACGGTGCCGAGAGCGAGCCCCACGACGTTGTTGGCGATGTTGTCCGCCAGCAGGCTCTGGAACCCGAGCAGGTAGTGCGACACCCACACGCACAACAGCGGGATCGCCATGCCGGCGAGGCTGACGACGAAGAACTCGACGCCCTCGCGCGTCGCGTTGTCGCTCCGGTTGCTCGAGAACGCCCAGTAGCGGTTGCCCAGCCAGTTGGCGCCGATGGCGACGAGCGTCGCGATGGCCGTGGCGTAGAGCGTCTTGTGCGGCACGTTCACCAGAACGACGACCATCAGGACGTTGAACACGACCAGGTTCACCACGAAGCCGACGGCGCCGACCGCGCCGAACTTGATCAGCTGCGGGAGGAGACGCGCCTTGTGCGCCGGTGTCGCGGTTTCGGTCGTCATGCCCCTGCCTGGAGATGCGGGAAGATGGTCTGTGTTGTCGTCACAGTACGCGGGACAGGTTTCGCGTTCCTGTGAATCCCCCGGCCCAGGATGAAAAGTATCAGAGGAGCGGAGAGCCCATGCCCAATCGCATCATCGGCGTGATCGGCGGCGGTCAGCTGGCCAGGATGATGATCCCCCCGGCGGTCGAACTCGGCATCGAGTTGCGCGTGCTGGAGGAGGCCGAGGGCATGAGCGCGGACCTCGCCGCGACCGGCGTCGGCGACTACCGCGACCTCGACACGGTGCTCGCGTTCGCCGGGACCGTCGACGTGATCACCTTCGACCACGAGCATGTGCCCCCGGCGATCCTGCGCGAGCTGCAGTCGCGCGGCATCCCCGTGCATCCCGGTCCGGATGCGCTCCTCTACGCCCAGGACAAGCTGCAGATGCGCGCGAAGCTCAGCGAGCTGGGGCTGCCGGTCCCCGACTGGGCCGCGGTGGAGTCGGCCGACGAGCTCGGCGCCTTCCTCGCGGACCACGGCGGACGGGCCGTCGTCAAGACGGCCCGCGGAGGATACGACGGCAAGGGCGTGCGGGTCGTCTCGGACGCGCCCGGCGCGGACGACTGGTTCCTGGCGCTCGCCGAGGACGGCCGCGGCGGCGCCCTCCTCGTGGAGGAGCTGGTGCTGTTCCGCCGCGAACTCGCGCAGCTGGTCGCACGGCGGCCCTCCGGCGAGATCGCCGCGTGGCCGGTCGTCGAGACGGTCCAGCGCGACGGCGTCTGCGCCGAGGTGCTGGCGCCCGCCCCCGGTGCGACCGGCCGCGTCGCGGAGGCCGCGGAGGAGATCGCGCGCCGCGTGGCCGAGGGTCTCGGCGTCACCGGTGTGCTGGCGGTGGAGCTGTTCGAGACGACGGACGGGCGCGTCCTCGTCAACGAGCTGGCCATGCGCCCGCACAACAGCGGCCACTGGTCGATCGAGGGCGCGGTGACCGGGCAGTTCGAACAGCACCTGCGCGCCGTGCTCGACCTGCCGCTCGGCTCCACGGAGCCGCGTGCCGACTGGTCGGTGATGGTGAACATCCTCGGCGGGCCGTCCGAAGGGACACTGCAGGACCGCTACCCGGCCGCGCTCGCCGCGCATCCCGAAGCCAAGTTCCACGGCTACGGCAAGGCGCCCCGGCCGGGCCGGAAGGTCGGGCACGTCACCGTGAGCGGCGAGGACCTCGACGACGTGGTGTACCGGGCGCGGGCAGCGGCGGCCTTCTTCGAGGGCTGAGCGCCTCGGCCGGCGGCGTCGGCGGCGTCAGCTGCCGGCGGGCTTCGCCGTGGCCGGGTGCAGCGACTGCTGCACGAGCTGGCGGATCTGCGTGTAGTCCGGGTCCGTCGGGTCGATCGTCGGCGGGACGAGCTCCAGCTGCTGCACCGGCAGCTTGCGGGTCTTGAGCCCCAGGTCGACGAAGTAGCCGAGCATCGACTGGGGGATGTCCGTCTTCATCACCTGGGCGCCGGCCTTGGCGATGTCCTGGAACTTCGACACGACGTTCACGGGGTTCACCTGCTTCAGGATGGCGTCCTGCAGTTCGCGCTGACGCGCCATCCGGTCGTAGTCGCTCGAACCGTGCCGCGCCCGGGCGTACCACTGCGCGTGGTAGCCGTCGAGGTGACGGTTGCCCGGCTCGATCCACTCGACGACGCCGTTCAGGTTCTCGTCCCCGCCGATCGGGATGCGGTCCTTCACGGTCACGTCGACGCCGCCCACCGCATCCACCAGGTCGGCGAAGCCCTGCATGTCGATGAGCACGTAGTACTGGATGGTGAGGCCTGTCGCGCCCTCCAGCGCGTCGCGCATCGCCTCGATGCCGGGCTCGCTGTTGTTCTTGGCCGCGTCCGGGTACAGCTTGGGCTTGTAGAGCTCCACCTCGGTGTAGATCGAGTTCAGCTGGCAGACGTCGACGTCGCAGCGGTCCTTGTACCCGTAGCCGTCGGGGTAGAGGGCGTGCAGCGGCGACTTCTTCGGGAACGGCACGGGGTCGAGGTCGCGGGGGAGGCCGATGGTCACGGCCTGGCCGGTGCTCGCGTCCACGCTCACGATCGACATGCTGTCCGGGCGCAGCCCGTCGCGGTCGGGGCCGGCGTCGCCGCCGAGCAGCATGATGTTGTAGCGACCGTCGACCGGGGGCTGCGACGGGCCGGCCGAGAAGATGTCGCCGAGCGCGCCGCGGGCGGACCCCGCCACCATCGAGGCGTACCCCGCCGTGCCGGTGACGCCGACGAGCACCAGCACGGAGAACGCCGCGATCCAGCCGCGCGAGCGCGGAGCGGTGCGCACCAGCCGGACGAGCCGCAGCGTGTCGAGGGTCAGCACGACCCACAGCACCGCGTACGCGATCAGCAGCGACTGCACGAGCGTCAGGCTGCCGGCCTGCGTGAAGAGCGTGTAGACGGCCTGCGGAGCGATCAGGTAGGTGACGAGGGTGACGATCCCGAGCGCCCACAGCAGCAGCGTGGACAGGACGCCGACGCGGCCGAGCGTGCGGTTGCCGGCGACGAGCTGGGCGGAACCCGGAAGGAGCACGTTCATGGTCACCAGCCACCAGCCGCGCTTCGTCATGGTGTGCGACGAGGAGGCGTCGGGGTGGCGCAGGGGCGTGGCGATGGTCATGACGTCGGGCTCACAGCTGGGATTTGAGGGCCTGGTTCTTCTGCTCGACGCTCGCCTCGAGGTCGGCGGCGAAGTCCGCGAGGCGCTGCTCGAGCGCGCTGTCCGAGGTGGCGAGGATCTTCACCGCCAGCAGGCCGGCGTTGCGCGCGCCGCCGATGGAAACGGTCGCGACCGGGACCCCGGCGGGCATCTGCACGATCGAGAGGAGCGAATCCAGGCCGTCGAGCCGGGCGAGCGGCACCGGGACGCCTACGACGGGCAGGGTGGTGACGGCGGCGAGCATCCCGGGCAGATGCGCCGCTCCGCCGGCTCCCGCGACGATGACCTTCACACCGCGCGACGCGGCGGCCTTGCCGAACGCGATCATCTTCTCCGGCGTCCGGTGGGCCGAGACGACCTCCACCTCGTGGGCGACGTCGAATTCGCTCAGGACGCGGGACGCCTCCTGCATGACCGACCAATCGGAGTCGGACCCCATGACGACGGAGACCAGCGGAGAGGGGGATGCAGGCATAGCGATCATGGTAGGTGGCGCTCCGCGCGCGGCCCGCGCGCCACGCGGAGCGCACCCAGCTGACCCCTGAACAGGTCACAGGAACTGCCCAGAGCAACCCCGTAGCGTCTCCCGCCTATGACGGGTACAGGTGTGAAGGTGGAAGAGAAGACGAAACAGGCGACGGGCGGCCGGCTGGCCGCACTCGACGGTCTGCGCGGTCTCGCGGCAGTGGTCGTGCTGCTGCACCACGCGATGTACACGAACCCCGACTTCCCCGGAGCACCCGGCAGCGGATCGGCGCCGGTGGGCTCGGCCATGTGGTGGATCAGCTACACGCCGCTGAAGCTCTTCACCGCCGGCGTCGAGTCGGTGATCGTCTTCTTCGTGCTCTCGGGACTCGTCGTCACGCTCCCGGTGATCCGCAAGCGCGGGTTCGACTGGATCGCATACTTCCCGCGCCGTGCGGTCCGCCTCCTCGTGCCGGTGATGGCGTCTGTCCTGCTCGCCGCCGTGTGGGTCATGGCCATTCCGCAGAAGTCCACGCAGCCCGACGGCACGTGGCTCAGCGACTCCTCCACCCCGAACTTCGGCTGGGAGTACATCGTCAAGGGCTGGGACCTGCTCGGCGGCGACGGGCAGATCAACAACCCCCTGTGGTCCCTGCGCTGGGAGCTGGTCTTCTCGCTGGCGCTGCCCATCTTCGCCGTCCTCGCGCTCGCGGTGCGGAAGTGGTGGATCGGCGGTCTCGCGGCCGCGTGCGCCCTCACGTACCTCGGCGTGCACGCCGACTCCGGCGAGCTGCAGTATCTTCCCGCGTTCTTCGTCGGCGCGGTCATCGCGGTCCGTCTGGACGCTGTGCGCAACGTCGCGGACCGGATCAACACGCACTGGTACCGCCACCCGCTCTGGGCGGCGCTCGCGGTGGCCAGCCTCCTGCTCCTGATCGCCCCGTGGCTCGTCGGCCCGAGTATCGCCGACATGCCGGACCTGGACGCCGTGCTGAAGGGGCTCGTGCCGCTCGCCGCGGCGGGGCTCGTGGTCGTCTCCCTCGGATGGCGCCCGCTGCGTGCGACGCTCGAGACGCGGCCGGTGCAGTTCTCCGGAACGATCTCGTTCAGCCTGTACCTGGTGCACGTGCCGATCCTGATCTTCAGCACCTACCTGTTCGCCGACCAGCCGTGGTACGTCGCCCTGATCTTCGGCATCCCCGTCGCCGTTGTGGTTGCGGTCGGCTTCACCTGGCTGATCGAGAAGCGCAGCCACGGCTGGGCGAAGGCGGCCGGAGTCTGGGCCTCGAAGCGCTACAGCACCTGGTTCGGCCGCGACGAGGCCGCCACCCCGGAGGCGAAGTCCGGTACCACGGAAGAGCCCGCGGCCGGCCGCGAGGCCGGCTCAGTCGCGGACGCTCGGCGCTAACTCCGGCTCGGGCGCCCCGGCGGGCTCGGCACGCGCCGCGAAGGCGCGTCCCACCGTGCTGCCCACCCGCTTCGAGAACCGGTGCGCGGGCTTCTCCACCGCGAGGTAGAACAGCGACCCCGCGACGAGAGCCGTCGGGATGGCGAGCGCGGCCACGCGCGTGGGGCCCCAGCTGCCGAAGAGGTAGCTGAACGTGACGATGATCGGCACGTGGACGAGGTAGAGGCTGAACGAGATCATGCCGAGCCAGCGGAAGGGCTGGTGCGACAGCACCCGGGCCAGCAGCCGCCACTCGAGGCAGCAGACCAGGAGGCCGAGGGCGGCGACCGGCTGGAGCGCCTGCCTCCGGACCCGCGGTGAAGATCTTCAGGGGCGTGTACGTGAACCACCAGCCGATGCTGCCCGCGACCGGTCCGCTCATCCCGGGCGTCGCGATGTACGCGGCGGAGATGGCGGGGGTGAGCAGCGAGGCGTGGTGGGCCAGCACGATGAGCGCGGCGATGCCGCGCAGGCCGTCCAGCGAGGTGAGGCGGGAGGCCGACGGGGTGACGGAGGTCGGAGTGGCAGGTGACATGAGTGTGAGGGTGACCGGGGGTCAGAGGTCCGCGTGGAGCTGCCAGACGCGCTCGGCGGAGTCCCGCCAGCTGAACGCTCGGGCGCGGTCCGAGGCTAGCACGCGCAGGCGGGCGCTCAGTTCGGCATCGTCGAGCACCCGCGCGATCGCGGCCGCGAGCCGCTCCGGATAGCCGGTGTCGCCGTCCGCGGTGGGACGCTCGACCGCGAGGCCCGCGCCTCCGGCGACCTCGACCAGGGCGGGGTCGTCCGAGTGGATGACCGGCAGGCCGAACTTGAACGCCTCGACGACCGGGAGGCCGAAGCCCTCGGCGAGGCTGGGGAAGACGAAGAGGGTGGCGCGGTCGAGCACTACGGCGAAGTCGGGGTCGTCGAGCCGGCCGAGCGCTCGCACCCGGTCCTCCGGCAGCCCCGCGGCGGCGGCGACGCCGGAGGCGGACGTCTCGCCGAGGCGGTCCGGCCCCACGATGAGGAGCGGGATGTCGTGCGCCTCGGGCCGCGCGACGGCCCGGATCAGGTCGGCGACGCCCTTGCGCGGCTCGATGGTGCCGAGCGTCAGCGCGTAGCGCTCGGGGAGGCCGAGGCGCTCCGCGCGCTCGTCGGCGTCCTCCGGCAGGCGGAGGGTGGTGGCGGGCGCACCGCCGATCACCCGGATGCGGTCGCCGAAGTCGAAGCGCTCGGAGAGCCGGTCGGCGACGGCGTGGGTCGGCACGACGACGGCGTCCGCGAAGCGGCGGGCCCGGCGCGTCATGGCCTTGGTCCAGGCGGTGGCGGTCTGGCCGAGTGCCGCCGGATGCGTCCAGGCGAGGGTGTCGTGGATGGTCACGGCGAGCTGCTGGGTGGTGTCGCCGCGCTCGTGGCGGCGCAGCGGCGCGAGCAGGGTCGGCGCGTGCAGCATCCCGAGCGGTCCGCCGACGGAGAGGCCGGACTGCCAGGCGAGCGCGAGCTCTCGACGGCCCACCGAGAGCCGGGTGACCGTGGCGACGCCGGGGAGCCGGTCGTTCACGCGGGCGAGCTGCTCCTCGGTCACGGCGGAGACGATGGCCTCGACATCGCACCCGGCGGGGGCCGTGGCGATGAGCTGCCGGGTGAGCTCCTCCGTGTAGCGGCGGGTCCCTCGTGGCTCGTCACCGACGAGGTCGTCGACGATCACTCTGAGGGTGGTCATCCTGCTCCCGTCTCCACGCGCCGGCTCGTCCAGGTTCCTATGAAACCACGAGCCGCCCAGGAAGACCCTGGGCGCCGGCTTCGCAGATCAGCAGGCGGGGAGGGATTGCAGGCCCGGGCTCAGCACGGACGTCCCGCCCAGGAGGTAGACCATTCCGGTGTTCTGCGCGGCCAGATCGCCGAGGACCGAGCGTGGCACGCAGCTGCCGTTGGTCGTGAACAGCGGTGCGCCCCTGCTCGCCGCCAGCGCGGAGCCCGCCAGCGCGTCGGGGAACCCGAAGCCGCTGGCGAGGTAGGCCGTCGTGAAGGTGGGGAAGGCGCCGCGCCCGACCGCCTCCGCCGTCTCGAAGCGGTCTCCGCCGTAGTAGCGCGTGACCGTGCGGCCGTTGGCCGCGAGGCCCGAGGCCACGCCCGGTGTGACGACCGTCGGACCTCCGACGACCGTGACCGCCGTGGTGCCCTTCGCGTTGAGGAAGGCGGTGGTGCCGGCGTCGATCCCTCCGGCGCCGCCGTTCACGAGGAGGACCGGTGCGCCGTGCGCACCCGCGGCCGCACCCGCCGCGAGGGCGTCGGGGAAGTTGGTGCCGGTCGCGACGTACGCGGAGGGGATCGAGTCACCGAACGCGAGGGTGGCCAGCTGCTGGGAGGTGTCGAAGCGGTCGACGCCGGCGACGCGCGACACGGTGGCGCCGAGCTGCTGTCCCACCTGCTGGAGCGAATCCTCGACCGCGGGCGGTACGGCGTTGACGCCGCCGACGATGACGATCCTCTTCGGCTGGAGCGACAGGATCTCGCTGCGGACGGCGTCCGAGAGCGTGTACCCGACGAGCAGCAGCGGTCCGCCCTGCTTCGCAGCGGCGGGACCGGCGCTCAGCGCGTCCGGGTAGTTGAGGCCGGTCGCGACGTAGACGACGTCGGCGGTGGTGGGGTAGGCCTGCTGGGCGATCTGCACGCTCGTCGTGAAGCGGTCGGGGCCGGCCACCCGCTGGGTCGGGATCGGCACGATCGACAGCGGGCCCGAGACGGCGGCGCCGAGCGAGTAGGTGCCGTACGCGGCGCGCGCGGTGTACGTCGTCCCGCCGGTCGGGGCGCCGACCAGGGAGACGGACCAGGCGCCGTTCACGACCGTCGCGACGCGGGCGGTGGCCTCGTTCGCGAGCTGGAGACGGACCGTGGTCCCGGGGGTCGCGCCGCTGATCGTCCCCGAGATCACGCCGCCCTGCGACACGCGGTTCGTCGCGGGCAGCGAGGTGACGGCGACGGTCGCGGACACGGAGACCGCGGGCTCCCAGGTGGAGGCGTAGCGCGAGGTCACGCTCGAGCCGCCCGTGGACGACGCCATCGGGTAGAACGCGGTGTAGTAGTCGGGGTCGGAGCAGGCCACGTCCGGTCCGGCGGAGACGACACCCACGGCCGCGTTCCCGATGAGGGCAGCGCCGCCGCTGTCGCCGTGGTCCGCGCAGGTCGACGCGATGATCGAGTTCACGGTGTGCGTGCCCTGCTCGTCCTGAACGTAGACCGTGGTGTCGGTGTCGAGGACCGTGCCGCATGTCCATCCCGTGGTCGAGCCGCTCTTGCAGAGCGGAGCGCCGACCACGGCCGCCGCCACGCTCGTGACCGTCATGGGCGCTGTCGCGGTCGGAGCCCCGGCTCCGCCGCCCCAGGTGAGGGCGGACGGCTGCGAGGAGTGGCCGGCCGTGAGCGACATGAGGGACGAGTCGCCGTTGTTCCCGAACTGGACGGCGCCCGGGATCCAGGCCCCCAGCGGTCCGACGGCCGTGCCGTCGGAGCCGGTCGTCACGTACGGACCGCCCGGCATGGAGAGCTCGTAGGTGGCGCTGGAGCCCGCCATCGCGCAGTGGCCCGCGGACAGCAGTTGCGGCGCTCCGGTCGCCAGGCCGAAGCCGGGGAATCCGGCCGAGCAGCGGTAGCTGCCGGCTGTCGCCGGGATCAGGTACGGCTCCCCGCCGTACACCTCACCCGCGAGGGGGTGCAGCGTCAGCGGGGCCACCGGATGCTGCGGAGCCGACCCGACCACCGCGGTCGCCCCGGCCTGTCGCGCGAGGTCGGCGGTTCGCGCGTCGGAGGCGTAGACGGTCAGAGCGGTGCCATCGAGGGTGGCGGCGACGCGGGCGCCGGTCCGCGCGCGCAGGGCATCGACCAGGGCGTCGCCGTCCTGGGCCGCTGCTGCGCGTGCCAGGTACTCGGCCGGGGAGATGTCCAGGTCGCGCTGGACGGCCTTCGCCACCTCCGGGGCCAGCTTCGCCGCGGCTCCCGCGAACGCTCCGGCCGAGCGGCGGTGCAGCTGCGGCAGAGCGGGCGGCGTGGCGTCCGAGGGCGAGGCGCTGCCCGGATCGGCCGTCGCCGGAGCCGGCGCGGTGACCGCGGCGACCGTCGCTCGGCGCTCGGACCCGGCCGTCGCGGCGAACGCCGGCGCCGGCGCGATGACGGCCAACGCCGCAGCGGCCGCCACGGCGAAAGTGAGTGCTCGATTCACGGAAGGTCCCTCGTCAGCCGGCGAGGTCGGACCGGTGCCCTTCGATCCCCCGCATTGTCGGTGCTGCGAGTCAACCTAATGCCGCGGCGAGAGGAGCCACAAATCCCCCGATCAGGGTGCGGCCGCACGGGGGGGAGTTAAGCGAACAGGCCCGCGCGCGTGGCGTCGGAGAGGGCCTCCCGCCAGGGGCGCAGCGGCGCGAGCCCGGCCGCGGCCCAGGCGTCGTGGCCGAGCACCGAGTACGACGGACGCGCCGCGGGGCGCACGAACGTGGAGCTGTCCGTGGGCGTCACGCGCTCGGGGTCGAGACCGGCCTCGGCGAAGACCGCCCGCGCGAATTCGAACCAGGTCGCCTGGCCGGAATTCGTGCCGTGATAGATCCCGGCCGGGGCGTCCGACCCGACCAGCTCGACGATCCGGGCGGCGAGGTCGCCGGTCCAGGTCGGCTGGCCGAGCTGGTCGTCCACCACGCTGACGGTCTCGTGGCTGCCCGCGAGCTTCACCATCGTCTTGGCGAAGTTCGGGCCGTCCGCGCCGTACAGCCATGCCGTGCGGACCACGAAGGCGCCGGAGGGATGCGCCGCGAGCGCCAGCTCCTCGCCGGCGGCCTTCGTGCGGCCGTAGGCGTTGATGGGGTCGCGCGGGGTGTCCTCGGCGTAGGGGGAGGTCGCGTGACCGTCGAACACGTAGTCGGTGGAGACGGTCACGAACCGGGCGCCGTTGCGGGCGGCCGCGATCGCGAGGTTCTCGGTGCCGAGCGCGTTGATCGCGTAGGCCTCGTCCTCGTGCGTCTCGGCGTCGTCCACCTTCGTGTAGGCGGAGGCGTTGAGGACGACGTCGTGGCCCTCGACGGCGGCAAGGACGGCATCGCGGTCGGTCACGTCGAGGTCCGCGCGGGCGAGCGCGGTGACGTCGTGCCCGGCGAGGGCCTTCTGCAGGTCCCGGCCGAGCATGCCGGCCGCGCCGGCGATCAGGTAGCGCGTCATCAGTTGTCGAGCGCCGCGCGGGCCTTCAGCGGCTCCCACCAGGCGCGGTTGTCGCGGTACCACTGCACCACGTCGGCCAGACCCTGCTGGAACGGGACGAGCGGCTCGTACCCGAGCTCGGAGCGGATCTTCGAGATGTCGACCGAGTAGCGGAGGTCGTGACCGAGGCGGTCGGCGACGCGGTCGACGTACGACCAGTCCTTGCCGGTCGCGTCGAGCAGCAGCTGGGTCAGCTCCTTGTTGGTGAGCTCGGTTCCGCCGCCGATGTTGTAGATCTCGCCGGCGCGGCCGTTCACCAGCACCATCGCGATGCCGCGGGTGTGGTCGTCGACGTGCAGCCAGTCGCGGACGTTGTTGCCCTCGCCGTAGAGCGGAACGTGCTTGTCGTCGATCAGGTTCGTGACGAACAGCGGGATGACCTTCTCGGGGAAGTGGTACGGCCCGTAGTTGTTCGAGCAGCGCGTGATCGAGAGGTTGAGGCCGTGCGTGCGGAAGTAGCTGCGGGCGAGCAGGTCGCTTCCGGCCTTCGACGCGGAGTAGGGCGAGTTCGGCTCGAGCGGGCGGTCCTCGGCCCAGGAGCCCTCGGCGATCGAGCCGTAGACCTCGTCGGTGGAGACGTGGACGAAGCGCTTCAGGTTGTTGCGCAGCGCCGCGTCGAGCAGCTGCTGCGTGCCGAGCACGTTGGTCTCGACGAAGATCGAGGCGTCGCGCACCGAGCGGTCGACGTGCGACTCCGCGGCGAAGTGCACCACCGCATCCACTGTGGGGAAGAGCTCGTCGAGCAGGCCGCCGTCACGGATGTCGCCCTTCACGAACGTGTAGCGCGGCGAGTCCGCCACGGGCGCCAGGTTGGCCAGGTTGCCGGAGTACGTCAGCGCGTCGAGCACGACGACCTCGGCGCCCTCGAGGCCGGGGTAGGCGTCCTGCAGGGTACGGCGGACGAAGTTGGAGCCGATGAAACCGGCGCCGCCGGTGACGAGAATCTTCATGGGGGTGGGTGACCTGCCTCACGGAGTCGTGGAATACCGGAGAGATTCTACCGGGTGGGGCGCGGAAGCTCTTGCGCTCGCACAAGCGGGCACCGCTAGGCTGCCGCTCATGGTCTTGGGGGGAATGCGGGCACGGACCCGCGCACTGGTCACCGCTGTGCTCGCTCCGACGCTCGCCGCGCTGGCGCTCACAGCGACGGGGACGCCGGCTGCGGCCGACGACGGAGCACAGGCGGACGCGTATTACGCGGCGGTCGCGAAAGCTTCGGCGGGCCGCGCGGCGACGCCGGAGCAGGAGAACGCCAACGTGGCGGCGGCTCTCGGCGGCGGCGTCACCGCACGGGGAGGCCTGCAGCCGTTCGCGGCGGCGGACGCCGACCCGTCGAAGTTCATCGACGGCGATCTGTCGAGCGACGCCGTCTTCTTCAACGGGACGGCGTGGAACGAGACGCAGATCCAGACGTTCCTGAACTCCAAGGTCGCGACCTGCGCCGGTACGAATCCGACGTGCCTGAAGTCCTACACCACGGCGACCGTGGCGAAGGCCGCCGACGCCGAGTGCAACGGCTACGCCGCGGCGGCCTCGCAGAACGCCGCGCACATCATCGTGACGGTGGCGACCAGTTGCGGCATCAACCCGGTCGTTCTGATCGTGCTGCTCCAGAAGGAGCAGGGCCTGGTGACGTCCACCGCGCCGACGCAGGACGCGTACGACTTCGCCACCGGCTGGAACTGCCCGGACACCGATCTCGGCTGCAGCACGAACGACGCCGACACCACCGGTTTCTTCAACCAGGTGTACGGAGCGGCCTGGCAGTTCAAGCGCTACGGGGTCGGCACGGACTTCGACTGGTTCCCGGTCGGCAAGGTCAGCCCGGTTCGGTACAACCTCGACGCCGGATGCGGCAGCAAGCAGGTCGCCATCCAGAACAAGGCGACCGCCGCGCTGTACTACTACACGCCGTACACCCCGGACCAGGCGTCCCTCGACAGCTACCCGGGTGAGGGCGACGACTGCTCGGCCTACGGCATCCGCAACTTCTGGATGCTCTTCAACGCCTGGTACGGCCCGTCGACGGCAGGGTCCGTGCCGGCCACGGTCCGCACCTCCGGCGACGACCGGTTCGCCACGTCCGTCGCGATCTCGCAGGCGGCGTTCCCGGTGGTGCCGAGCGGCGGTGTGCCCGCGGCGTACATCGCCAGCGGCTACACCTTCCCGGATGCCCTGGCGGCGGCGCCGGCGGCCGTGGCGCTCGGCGGCCCGCTGCTGCTGGTCGGCCAGGACGCGTTGCCGGCCGTGGTGATCACCGAGCTGCAGCGGCTCAAGCCGCAGACGATCTACGTCGCGGGCGGTCCCGTCTCCGTCTCCGACGCGGTCGTGGCCCAGCTCGGAACGGTGAACGCCGGGCATGCGGTCGTGCGGGTGGCGGGCGCCGATCGCTTCGCGACGTCGAGGAACATCGCGAGCGCGGCCTTTACCCACCCCGTGTCGACGGCGTATCTGGCATCCGGCCTGAACTTTCCGGACGCCCTATCCGCGGGCGCAGCGGCCGGCGCGCAGCATGTCCCGGTCATCCTCATCGGAGGAGCCGAGCCCGACGACGCACTCGTGCAGGAGCTCCGCGACCTCGGCGTCTCGCAGATCAAGCTCGTCGGCGGAACGTCCGTCATCCCCGATTCCTACGCTTCGGCGCTCGCGGGGGAGTTCACCGTGACGCGAGTGAGCGGTGCCGACCGGTTCCGCACCAGTCTCGCCGTCAACGTGGACGCCTTCCCGGGCGCCACGGCGCAGTCCATCTTCGCCTCCGCGGTGACTTTCCCGGATGCTCTCGCAGGAGCGGCGTACGCCGGCAGGACCGGCAGCCCGCTCCTCGTCACACCGGCCACCTGCGTGATCCCCGGTGCGGCGGAACTGTCACTGCGCTCCACGACGATCAGGCTTCTCGGCGGGGCAAATGCGCTGGGGGACGCCGTCAAGGGCCTCAGCATCTGCCAGTAGACTCCCTGGGTGCAGATTCGCGAATTGGCCGTCCCCGACGCCTATGAGATCACGCCCCGTCAGCACCACGACGACCGAGGCCTCTTTCTGGAGTGGTACCGGTTCGACCGTCTGGAGGAGGCGGTCGGGCACCGTCTCGACCTCCGGCAGGGCAACACGTCGGTGTCGAAGCGCGGGTCCGTGCGCGGCATCCACTTCGCCGATATCCCGCCGAGCCAGGCGAAGTACGTGACCGCGACGCATGGTGCGGTGCTCGACTTCGCGATCGACATCCGTGTGGGGTCCCCGACCTTCGGGCAGTGGGACACAGTGCTCCTGGACGAGGTCGACCGTCGCGCGATCTACGTCGCCGAGGGTCTCGGTCACTGCTTCGTGGCGCTCACCGACGACGCGACCGTGAGCTACCTGGTCACCGACGTCTACAACCCGGGGCGCGAGCACGGCATCAACCCGCTGGACGAGCAGATCGCCCTGCGCTTCCCGGAGGAGGCGGGTGAACTGCTGCTCTCGCCCAAGGACACTGAGGCTCCGTCGCTCGCCGAGGCCGAGAAGCTCGGCCTCCTCCCGAGCTGGGACGAGGCGCGGGCGTTCTACGCAGCGCTCGACGCCTCCCGCGACAGGGCACGCGACGACAGAGGAGAGAACTGACATGCGCGGCATCATCCTGGCCGGAGGCTCCGGCACGCGGCTGTGGCCGATCACCAAGGGCATCTCCAAGCAGCTCATGCCTATCTACGACAAGCCGATGATCTACTACCCGCTGTCGACTCTGATGATGGCCGGGATCAACGAGATCCTCATCATCACCACTCCCGAGTACAACGAGCAGTTCCGGGCGCTTCTGGGTGACGGATCGCAGCTCGGCCTCCGGCTGGAGTACGCGGTGCAGCCGTCGCCGGACGGCCTGGCCCAGGCGTTCATCATCGGCGAGGACTTCATCGGCGACGATTCCGTCGCGCTCGTCCTCGGCGACAACATCTTCCACGGGAGCGGTCTCGGCTCGTCGCTGCAGACGCACACGACCATCGACGGCGCACTGATCTTCGCCTATCAGGTAAGCGACCCGACCGCGTACGGGGTCGTGGAGTTCGACGACGAGTTCCGCGCGCTGTCGATCGAGGAGAAGCCGGCCAGCCCGAAGTCGAAGTACGCCGTGCCCGGCCTTTACTTCTACGACAACGAGGTCGTCCAGATCGCCAAGACCATCGCGCCGAGCCCACGTGGCGAACTGGAGATCTCCACCGTGAACGAGCGGTACCTCGCCGCCGGCCGGCTCCAGGTCCAGGTCCTCGACCGCGGGACCGCGTGGCTTGACACCGGGACTTTCGAGTCGATGATGCAGGCGTCGGAGTACGTGCGGGTCATCGAGGACCGCCAGGGCTTCAAGGTCGGCTGCATCGAGGAGGTCGCCTGGCGCGCCGGATGGATCGACGACGACGGCCTGGCCGCACTAGCCGGCCCGCTGGTCAAAAGCGGCTACGGGCGCTATCTCAACTCGCTGCTCGAGGGGTGAGTCAGCCCGGCGACTGGCCCCCGATTGGGGACCATCGCGGCGGGGGACAAGCGCAGGAGCCTCCCGATAGTCTGAAACTCTGTCGGGAAAGGACCTTCGCATGCCCACCGCACGCACGACGCCGATGAGGGCCCCACGGAGCGAGCGATGAGAGCACGGCGCACGTTGCGTCCCGTCCTGGTCGTCGCTGCCGTAGTCGCCCTGCTGACGGGCGCGATCGCGGTCCCCGCGCCGGCACAGGCCGTGTCGGGCTCCGCCTTCGATCCCGGCTACATCATCAGCGACTACAACTTCTACAACGGACAGGCGCTGAGTGCCGCCGCTGTGCAGTCCTTCCTGCAAAGCCGCGTGCCCACCTGCCGTTCCGGCTACACGTGCCTCAAGGACTACCGCGAGAACACGACGAGTCGTGCGGGCGACCCGATGTGCGCCCCGTACGCCGGGGCCGCGGGCGAGTCGGCCGCGACGATCATCTATCGCGTCGGGGTCGCCTGCGGCATCAGTCAGAGGGTGCTGCTCATCCTGCTCGAGAAGGAGCAGAGCCTGGTCACGGACACGTGGCCCACCCAGGGGCAATATATGAAGGCCACCGGATACGCATGCCCCGACACGTCCGCCTGCAACACCAAGTACTACGGCTTCTACAACCAGGTCTACATGGCCGCGTGGCAGTATAAGCGGTACGGAAATCCTCCCGGAACGAGCAATAGCTTCACGTGGTTCCCGATCGGGGCGGTCAGCGCCATCCGCCTGCACACGACGGCCTCCTGCGGATCCCGCAACGTCCTGATCAAGAATGCGGCGACGGCCGCCCTGTACTACTACACGCCGTATCAGCCGAACGAAGCGGCCATGGCGAACCTCTACGGCATGGGCGACGCCTGCTCCTCCTACGGGAACCGCAACTTCTGGCGCCTGTACAACGACTGGTTCGGACCGTCGACCGGGGGCATCCCGCCGATCGGCAGCTTCGACCAGGCGAGCCTGTCGACGTCGACCTTCGATGTCCGCGGCTGGTCGCTGGACAAGTCCCTGCCGCAGACACCGACGCAGGTGCTGGTGACCTACAACACGCCGGCCGGCCTCACCAGCCGGACCGTCGTCGCCAACACGTCCCGGCCCGACGTGGGTGCGGCGTATCCGGGCGCAGGCGACGCACACGGCTTCTCGATCAGTATCCCGCGGAGCGGCAACGGTCAGTTCTACGCCTGCGCGACGGCACTCGCCACGCCCGGCAATGGCGCAGGCAACACACCGCTCGGGTGCCTGAGCGCCTTCTACTCGCCGGCCGTCAACGGATTGCCGCCCAGCTCCCGGCTCCAGGGCGCGGATCGGTTCGCCACCTCGGTGGCCGTCTCCCAGGCGACCTATCCGGCGTCGGGGGTCGGAACCGTCTACATCGCATCCGGGACGAACTTCCCCGATGCCATCTCCGCTGCTCCCGCAGCGGCCGCGCAGCACGCGCCGCTCTTGCTGGTCGGCACGACGGAGCTCCCCGCGGCCGTCCAGACGGAACTCCGCCGGCTCGCACCGCAACGCGTGGTCGTGGTCGGCGGTCCCTCCGCGGTGAGCGATTCCGTGGTCGCGCAGATCGTCGCGATCCAGCCCGCGGTGACCCGCATCTTCGGAGCGGACAGGTTCGAGACGTCGCGGAAGGTGGCGGACGCGGTGTTCGGAGCGTCGACGAACGCCTACCTGGCCTCGGGGCTCAGCTTCCCGGACGCCCTGTCCGCCAGTTCGGCTGCGGGCTCCGCCAAGCGGCCCGTCATCCTGGTCGACGGCCGGGAGCCGGTGCTCGACGGTTCGACGCGGGCCTATTTGACCAGCAGGCCGATCTCCTCGGTCACGCTCATCGGCGGGGCCTCCGCCATCCCCGACAGCGTCCAGGCGGATGTGGCCTCCCTCGGCAAGACGACTGCACGGCTCGGAGCGGCGGACCGTTTCCAGACGAGCCAGCAGGTAAACGCCGCGGCGTACCGGAGCGCGCAGACGGCGTACATCGCCACCGGTTGGAGCTTCCCCGACGCGTTGGCCGGAGCGGCCGCGGCCGGTGCTCAGTCCGCGCCGCTGTTCGTGGTGCCGGGGTCGTGCGTGCCGCGCAGCATCGGCGACAGCATCGTCTCCATGGGGATTAAGAAGGTCGTGCTGCTGGGAGGGCAGACGGTGCTCAGTGCGGGGACGGCGTCGCTGATCCCCTGTTGAGCCCGACCGCGATCAGCGCGAGATCCACCACAGACGGCCCCACAGCCCCAGCCGGAGTGCGAGCCGGAGCGGGGCGAAGTACCACGCCGAATAGCGCCGCGAGAGGTAGCGGTAAGCGCTGTCGTGGTGTGCGCGCTCCATCCGCTTGACGTCCCGGGACGCGGAGTGGGCTCCGGTGTGGGTGATGACGGCGTCCGGAACGTACACGTTGCTCCATCCTGCGCGACCGAGCCGGTCGCCCAGATCGACGTCCTCGAAGTACATGAAGTAGCCGAGGTCGAAGCCCCCGATCTGCTCGTACGCGGTCCGGCGGATCAGCACGCACGCGCCGGACAGCCACCCGGCAGAACGACGGCGGTCGGTCTGTCCTTCCGCTCGGTAGGACACGGTCCACGGGTTGGAGGGCCAGATCCGGCCGAACAGTCCGTGCGCCACCCCGGTGCGCAGCGACGGGAGCTTGCGCGCCGAGGGGTAGACGTCGCCCTCCGCGGTCAGGATCCGGGGCCCAAATGAGCCCCCCTCCGGTGTCTCCCCCGCTGCCGCAACGAGCCGGTCAAGGGAGCCGGGCGTGAACGTGACATCCGGGTTGACGACGAGCAGGTAGTCGTAGTCGATCTCGTCGCCCACCGTTGCCAGGCCGGCGGCCACGCCGCCGCCGTACCCGCGATTCGCACCGGCGTCGACGAACCGGGCGCCGGCCGCTTCCGCCAGGCTGCGCGTCTCCACGGCGTCCGGCGACGCGTTCTCGACGACGACGACGGCGGCGACGGAGCCGCCGGCGGTCGTCAGCGAGTCGAGGAACGCGGGGAGCGCTTCGGTGGAGGCGTAGGTGACGGTGAGGACGAGGACGCGCGGCGACATCGATCCCGCTCTAGGCGTCGCGCCGGCGGGCCGCCCGCGCGCGGAACCGCTCGACGACGGCGGTGGGCCCGCCCTCGCGGAGGTAGTACATGGTGCGCTCGATGTCGCGGCGCAGGCCCGTGCTCGGGATCCGCTTCACGCTCTGTTTCTGCTGCCGGTCGCGCTTCCCCGACGGCGCCTTCTTGTCGGCAGCGTGGACCGGGTCGGCACAGAACTTGACAAGAGGGGCGAGTGTGCGGGACCAGCGGAAGTCCTCGCGGACGCGAGCGACATTGGCCCGGGCCTCGCTCAACTGTGCCGGGTCATACAGGTAGGTCTCGAGCGCGGTCACGAGCGCCGCTTGGTCGCGTTCCGGAACCGACGCGCCCAGGCGCTCGGCCGCGACCAGATCGCCGAACGAATCGCCCTCGGTGGTCACGATCGGTAGCCCCGCCCACAGATAGTCGAGGATGCGGGTGCGGAACGAGAACGTCGTCTCGACGTGCTGGAAGTGCGTGGAGACGCCCAGGTCGGCGTCCAGGAGAAAGTTCTGGCGCTCGTCGAACGTCACCCAGCTCTCGTTGAAAAAGACGTTCTTGCCGAGCACGCCGAGCTGCTCCGCCAGCGCCCGGGACGTCGCCACGATCTCCATCTCGGGGACGTCCGGATTCGGGTGCTTGACCCCCATGAAGAAAAGACGCACGTCGTCGTGGCGCTCGGCCAGCTCGGCGACCGCGCGGATCAGGGTCTCGGGGTCGAACCAGTTGTAGATGCCTCCGCCCCAGACGATCACCTTGTCGTCCGGCCCGATGCCCGGCACCTGGCCGCGGATCGCGTGGTAGGACTGCACCGGGTCATCGGCGGAGATGCCGAACGGCGCGACGGCGATGAGCGAGTCGAGTTCCGAGTCGCGCGAGTACGTGTAGGCGTTGACCCGGCCGAGCGCAGCGAGCTGACCCAGCCAGAAATGCCGCTGGCGGTCGCTGGCGCACAAGAAGAAGTCGCCGAGCTCGAGCTGGTGGTTGAGGGTCGACGTGGCATCGGCGATCTGCTTGTTCCAGGTCTTGATGGCCTGGCCACGGCCCTGCTCGAGCTGCTCGAGGTGCATCGGATCGTAGACGTCGACGACGAGCACCTTGGTGGTCTGCGCGATGATCGGGAAGAGAGCAACCCCGTTGCCCTGGACGATGATGACATCCGCCCACGCCTCGTGCTCGGCGACCGACGACGGATGGTGGTGCGATATGACCGCGGTCTCGAACGGGATCCCGGGCATCGGCTCGACCCGCGTGTAGCTGACGAGCCGGACGTCGTGCTCACCGGAGAGCTCCTTCGCGATGTGCCAGGACCGGATCGCCGGCCCCGCCATCTTGCCGCCGATCGGGTCGCCGGTCACGACGAGGATGCGCCGGCGCGACGTCGCCTTCAGCACGTCGAGCTGGGTGACGATCTTCTCGTACCCGGCCAGATAGGACTCGATGGGGTAGGCGGGCTCGTCCATCTTGCCGAACAGGCGCAGGAGTTCGCGGTCCGAGCGCGCCCGCGTGCTCTGCACCGCTTCGCGCGCGGCCGTCGCCTCCGGCAGGTGCTCGACGAACTGGTCGATGGCGTAGATTCCGGCGAGCGTCGACTTGTCGACGACGGCGTCGCGCTGCGAGTCGTCCCCCGGGTTGCGGAGGTCGAGGGAGGTGGAGTCGAGCTTGCCGCGGGCGACGGCCCGGCGGACGGCCAGCAGGAGCGCGCCCGCGAACACCTCACGGAGCGATTCGTCCTCGAGGTTCTTGTAGAGCGTGTAGAGCGCGTTGCGCTCCAGCAGGTACTCCTCGCGGAAGTTGCCGAACTTGTTCATCGACGCGTGGTGCTTGTGGTATGCGAGCGACTTCGGCTGGAACCGGAACCGGTAGCCGAGCAGGTTGAGCCGCCAGCCCAGGTCCACGTCGTCGTAGAACATGAAGTAGTTGTCGTCGAACCCGCCGAGCTTCTCGAACACGTCGGCGCGGATGAACATGGCGGCGCCCGTGCCGAACAACACATCCTTCTCAGTGTCCCAGCTGCCGCGGTCCTGCTCGCCAGCGTGCGGCTTGTAGCCCATCCCGTACCAGGTGACCGAGCCGTCCACGAAGTCGACATCGACGCCGTCCCAGTCGAGCACCTTGCTCGCGACCGCGCCGATCTCCAGCCCGCCGTCGAAGGTCGCCATCGCTTCGGCGATCCAGTCGGGATGCGGCTTAGCGTCGTTGTTGAGGAATGCGACGAACTCTCCGGTCGACCGCTCGACACCGAGATTGCACCCGCCGGTGAAGCCAAGGTTGGCGCCCGAGTCGATCAGGACGATGTCGTCGCCCAGGGTGCGCAGCTTCTCGAGACTGTCGTCGCCCGAGCCGTTCTCCACGACGACAATCTCCAGGCGCTCCGCCGGCCAGTTGAGCTCGCGGAGGCCCCTGACGCACTCAATGGTGTCATCCGCCCCTCGAAAGTTGACCAGGACGACGGAGACGACCCCGGTGCGTCGCTTCTTCATAGGCTTCGGACTCCTCGACACTCGGCTGACGAACGCAGCAGAGTCTACAAGGTCGCCCTCGGCGCACGCAGACCCCGTACCGGTACTGGCGGCGGTATTATGCAAGTTCCCGAAGAGAATGAGACCGTTCCCTGTGAGACTCGCCGTCACGCTCATGGTCCGCGACGAAGCGGACATCGTGCGGCCCGTGATCGACAATCTGATCGATCAGGGCGCGGACGCCATCATCGTCACCGACAACGGATCCGTCGACGGTACGACCGAGATCCTAGAGTCGTACGGCGACCGGATCGACCTCCGCCACGATCCGGTGCAGCGGAAGCAGCAGTTCCGCGTGGTCACCGGCATGGCGAGGGACGCCCACACCGTGCACGGCGCGGATTGGGTGATCAATGCGGATGCGGACGAGTTCTGGCTGCCCCGCGTCGCGGGCCGCACGCTGCACGACGTCTTCTCCGAGCTCCCGAAATCGCTCCGTACGTTCCCGGTCGAGGTCATCGACATGATCGGCGACCCCGCACTGCGCGGAAGCGGACTGCAGCGACTGACCCTTCAGGACCGGAGACCCCTCCGGCGGATGAACGAGCTAGGCCTCCATGCCCATGCCACATCTGATGCCGTGCACGTCGGCACGCCCGAGATCGAGGTCTCACAGGGCAACCACTTCGTCAACCTCCAGCAGAAAGGCGAGGTCCCGCCGGGTCTCGAGGTCGACGTCCTCCACTTCCCGTGGCGTTCCTGGGAGCAGTTCGAGGGCAAGGTGGAGAAGTCCGGCCGGGCGTACGAGGCCAATCCGGAGTTGCAGCCGAGCCCCAACCACCACGGCATGCGCGAGTACCGCCGGTATCTCCAGGGCACGCTCTTCGCGTTCTACGTGCTCCGGCATCCCACGGAGGAGGAGCGCACCGCCGGCCTCGCCGATGGAACGCTCGTCGAGGACCGGAGGGTCGCCGACGCCTTCTCCGCACCGGTTGCGGACGTGCCCGTGCCCGACGACAGGCTCGCCGCGGCGCGCACCTGGGCTCCGGCGATCGCCCTCCAGGAGGAGTATGCGCGCGCGCAGCAAGGGAAGGCCGATGCCCGCCTGGGCGAGGTCCTCCAGTACCTGGACGACGCGAAGCATCGCATCGACGGCTTGATCGACGATCTGAAGGCGGCGGACGCCCGGGAGCAGCGCGTGCGCGAGGAGCTGTCCCTCCTCCGTTCCCGCAAGGTCGTGCGCTGGGCCGACGCGGTCGGCCGTCTCCGGCCCGGACGCTGACTCCGTCGTCGATGCCTGCGTTCAGGGCCCGCTCACATCCGGGCGGCTATGCTTGCACCTGCTCATGACCAACAACAGACTTTCCGATCGTGAAATGCGGAGCGCCCGGTTCGCGGCGCTCTCCGACGCGACCTTCGTGCGAACAGGTCCCAAGTCGGGTGCGCTCGGCGGAAGCTGGGCGGCCCTCAAGGAGATCCTCGGCCAGCGGGAGATGCTGGGGCTCCTCGTCCGCCGCGACCTCAAGGCGCGGTACAAGGACAGCACTCTCGGCTTCCTCTGGTCGCTGGTGCGTCCGCTGACCCAGCTCGTCATCTACTACGTAGTCATCGGCCGCTTCCTGGGCGCGGCCCGCGGGACGCCCGATTTCGCCATCTACGTCTTCACCGGTCTGACGGCGTACACGCTGTTCAGCGAAATCGTCGCGGGCGGCACCTCGTCCATCGTGGGCAATTCCGGGCTGATCAAGAAGATCTATCTGCCCAGGGAGATCTTCCCGCTCGCGAGCGTTGGGTCGGCTCTGTTTAACTTCCTCATCCAGTTCGGCATCCTCGTCATCGCGACGCTGGTCGTGGGAAAGTTCCCGTGGCATGCCGGGCTCCTGTACCTCATCCCCGCGTTCCTGCTGATTCTGGTGTACGCCACGTCCTTGGCCATCCTTCTCTCGGCGGCGAACGTCTATCTGCGCGACATCCAGTACCTGGTCGAGGTGGGGCTGATGATCCTTATGTGGGCCTCACCGATCGTCTACCCGTGGAGCACCGTGCAGTCCGCCCTCGGCAACGGCATCCTGCTCGACATCTACACGGACAACCCGATCACTCTGGCGGTCCTCGGCTTCCAGAAGGCGATGTGGATCAGCGGAGACTCAGAGCCGTCGCCCGAATGGCTCCTGCCGCGGATGCTAATCGCGATTGCCATCGGTCTGGTGATGCTCGTCGGCTTCCAGCGGGTTTTCGCCCGCCTGCAGGGCAACTTCGCCCAGGAACTGTGACCAGAAGGCAATGACTACGAGCATGTCAACGATCAATGCCCAGCTCGCCGCGGCGACCGAGGCGGCGCCGGAGATCATCGTCATCGACGAGGTCACGAAGCGGTTCGTCGTCCGCAAGGACAACTCGCTGAAGGAGCGGCTCGTCGGCTTCGGCCGCGGGCGCAAGCACCGCGAGGACTTCTGGGCGCTGAAGGGTGTGACGGCCCACATCGCGGCCGGCACGACGGTCGGCCTCATCGGCCACAACGGCTCGGGCAAGAGCACGCTCCTCAAGGTGATCGGCGGCATCCTCGACCCGACGTCGGGCTCGGTCAGCCATCGCGGCAGGATCGCGGCGCTCCTCGAGCTGGGCGCCGGATTCCACCCGGACCTCACGGGCCGCGAGAACGTGTATCTCAATGCGTCCATCCTCGGACTGACCCGCAAAGAGACCGACGAGCGCTTCGACGACATCGTCGCGTTCTCCGGCATCGCCGACTTCATCGACACGCAGGTCAAGTTCTACTCGTCCGGCATGTACGTGCGGCTTGCTTTCGCCGTCGCCGTGCACACCGACCCGGACATCCTCCTCGTCGACGAGATCCTGGCGGTCGGCGACGAGGCCTTCCAGCGTAAGTGCCTCGACAAGATCCGATCCTTCCAGGAGCAGGGCCGTACCATCATCCTGGTGACCCATTCGCTCGGGCAGGTCACCGAGCTGTGCGACTGGGTCATCCTGCTCGACAAGGGTGAGGTGATCTACGAGGGCGAGCCCAACGAGGGTGTCGCGCTTCTCCGCGAGAACCTCGAGGAGCGCAGGCAGGCCGAGGGTGGCGTCCCGGACGAGATCATGGGCCGCGGAGTGATCCGCGACGTCCGCGTCTTCCCGCACGGCGGTGCACCGGGCGATGACGTCGACCCGGGGTCCGACCTCGTGATCGAGATGGACGTCGAGCACTTCGACGGGCTCGACGGGTGGATGGGTGCGGTGCAGATCGACAACACGCTCGGTCAGGCGGTCTACGGGACCACGACGAAGCGGGTCGGACTCACGCTGCCGACGCTTCGGGGGCTGCGCACGGTGCGGTTCACCTTCAAAGACGTCCGGTTCGGGACCGGCAAGTACTTCGTCAACGCCTCTCTGATGGACGACGCCGGCCGGCACATCCACGACCTGCCTCAGGTGTCGTCGTTCGACGTCCCCTACTACCCGTACGCTGTGGGCATGGTGCACTCCGAGCCGGTCGCGGAGGACCTGGGCGAGAGCAGCAGCGGACCGGCCTAAACGCCGTCATCGGGCAGGGAAGGTAGATGGGGATCACGCTTGCGGTCCGGGTGTCCCGGGCGGATGCGGATGTCGTCGCGGCGACAGTGACGCATCATCGCGCTCAGGGAGTCGACCGGGTCGTCGTCATCGACGACAGCGGGGGCGACGCCGTCAGGGATGCGCTGAGCGACCTGATGCGCGACGGGGCGGTGCAGCTCGTCGCCGACTGGCGTCCCGAGGGGGACGGCTGGATCCTCGACGCGTCCGCCGGCGAGTTCTGGGTGGCCACCGACCCCGCTGAGCGCCTGGCAGACGCCCTCGGGTCGCTTCCCCGTTCGGTTTCCCGCATCGACGCTCCCGTGGTGCGTCTGACCGGTCCTGCCGGCCGCCGCGGCAGCGGATTCGCACGCCTGGTGTTCCGGGACGGGGCGGATGCCGCAGTTCAGCGCGCCGAGGGCGTGACCGTCGACCCCACCACCCGGACCGCTCGTCGCCCCGGGCCGGACGTGTCGACCGCGCAGACCCGCGTCGAAGTCCTCCGGGTGGGGTCGCGCTCGCTCGAGCAGCGGGTCGCGGCGGAAGGCGACGGGCAGCTCTCTGCTGCGCTCTATCTCGCGGGCACGCCGACGGGGGAGGAGCTGGCGAGCGGCCGCTTCACCGTCGACCGGCGGCTCGAGGGGCTGCCCGGCGTCGCCGACGAGCCACTGTCTTCGGAGGCGGCGCTGGAGCGCGACGCCCTGCGACGCGCGGTGTCCGAATCCTTGGCGCGCAGATCCGAGGCGGCGGACGCCGGACAGCGGCTGAAGGCCGTCGAAGCAGAACTCGCCGCCCTCCGGTCGCGCCGCGTCGTCCGCAGCACCGACCGGGCGACGTCCCTGTTGAGGGCGCTGCGCGGCCGTGCCGCACGGACGCTTCATTCGGCCGCCGAGCAGCGGGCGGCCCGGCGGGTCTTCCGCGGCGAGGAGGCGCGCGCCCGGACGATGCAGCGGCTGCTGGAGAACCCGATCGCGCCCGCCGCCGTCCGCGGCGCTCCTGCGATCGGCGATCTGCCGATCGTGATGTGCCTCTACGCCAGACCCTCCCGGCTCCCCGACATCCTGAGGATGCTCGCTGCCCAGGAGTCGGAGCGCCCCATCCGTCTGGTGCTCTGGAACAACGACGCAGCCCATACCTCCTACTACCGCTCGGTGCTCGGGCACGCGGACCTGGGGAGCCTGTCGGGCGTCGAACTCTACGAGTCGCCTGGCAACATCGGCGGAGTCGCTCGTTTCGTCATCGCCCGATGGCTGTGGGACCGGGGTGCGCGCGGCCCGTACATCATGCTCGACGACGACCAGCAGGTTGGCGCCGATTTTGCGACGACCCTTCTCGCCGAATTCGTTCCGCACAGCATCTCGGCGTGGTGGGGGTTCGCGAATCACGGCAGTCACTGGCAGCGGTCCGAGGTGCAGCCGGGAGGCACACTCGACTACGCCGGCACCGGCGGCACCATCGCCGACCTCGAGCTGGTGTCCGACCCGCGCTTCTTCGAAATCCCGCCCCGGTTCCTGATGATGGAGGACCAGTGGATGACCGCGCGCGCCCTCGCGCTCGGCTGGACCGTGCGCAAGTCCGCCGTCGACATTCGGCAGGTCATGGAGGAGGAGACGGGTAACCAGTACCACGGCCTCTGGGACCGCAAGGACGAGTTCTACGCGTACCTCCACGGGGCGGACGCGTGAGGATATCGGTCGCGCTGTGCACGCACAACGGCGCGGCGTTCATCCATGAACAGGTGGGCAGTATCCTCCGGCAGACCCTGCCGGTCGACGAGATCGTGCTCTCCGACGACGCCTCCCGCGACGGCACCGTCGCCGTCGTGTCGTCCCTGATCGGCGAAGCAGGTGTCGGCGCTCCTCGGCTCACGGTCCTCCGCAACAGCGTTCCGCTGGGCGTCGTCGGCAACTTCGAGCAGGCCGTGAGCGCCACGGACGGCGACCTCGTGGCCCTCTGCGATCAGGACGATGTATGGGAACCTGATCGGCTGAGGGTGCTCGCAGCGCACTTCGAGAAGGATCCGCAGCTGCTGTGCGTGTTCTCGGATGCCACCATCGTGGACGACACCGGCACGGAGGTGGGCGCCACGCTGTTCGGCCGGCTGCAAGTGGGCGCGCGCGAGCTGAACGCTGTCCGCGACGGCCGGGCGTTCGACGCGCTCCTGCGACGCAACCTCGCCACCGGAGCCACCATGGTGTTCCGGCGCTCCCTCGTCGAGCGGGCGCTGCCGTTCCCCGCCGAGTGGATCCATGACGAGTGGCTGGCGATCATCGCCGCCTCCGCCGGGCACATCGCGGTGGAGACGGCTCCGCTGACGCGCTACCGCATCCACGCCTCCAACACCATCGGGGTTGCCGAGCCGAGCCTGGGAAACCGGATCCGCCGGGTACTCGAGCCCCGGGCCGACCGGAACGCGGGGCTGGCGCGTCGCGGTGCGGTGCTGGTCGGACGTCTGGTGGCGGAGGGGGCATCGGACGACGTTGTGCGCTCCGCGCGGAGCAAAGCGAGATTCGAAGCGCGCCGAGCCAGGATGCCGCGCAACCGGCTGCTCCGCGCCGTTCCCGTGCTGCTGCTCGCCCTGACCGGCGGCTACGTGCGCTACGCCAGCCGCGGGGCGATGGACGTGGTGCGCGACCTGGCGCAGCCTGCGTGAAGCGCGCCGCGAATCAGCGGCTCACCAGCAAGCGTCGGATAGGCTCATGGCTGCTCACCGACATTCGAGGAAAGAACACGTGAACTCTGGCGACGTCGCGGAAAAGCCCGTCAACGCAGAACCGGACACCCGCCAGCAGCACTGGACCCTCTCGGATCGCTGGCGCGCTGCGGTGCGCCCCGCCCCCACCGGCCTGCCCAATTGGCGCGTGGTCGTCGCGTTCCCGGCCGTTCTGATCGTGCTCCTGATCGTTCTGGTCGGGCTGGGGATCACCGGGTCGTCCACCGGGTACCTGCACCAGTTCTTCGCCACCGGGAGTGACTCGAACCTGCTCTCGGGGGAACCGGAGGCGATCCGCAGCGACGAATGGTCGGTCCAGACGGCGTGGACGATCTCCCAGGTCGAGCAGGGGCTCCCCGTGGTGAACCGCACCTTCCCCGGCGGCATCGACACGACGGTGCAGTCGGATCTGCCAAGCTGGGACTGGTCGATGGCCTTCCGGCCGCACCTCGTCGGCTTCTGGTTCCTCCCCCTCGACAACGCGATGGCCTTGAAGTGGTGGCTACCCGGCTTCGCGCTGATGGCGTTCGCCTACCTGGCAACCGTGACGTTCCTGCCCCGGCGCCCTTTCACGGCCGCGGCCATCGCGGTCGGATTCTTCTTCGCCCCGTTCTTCCAGTGGTGGTATCTGCCGGTCACGCTGTGGCCGGCCGCCTGGGCCTTCGCTGCTCTCGCAGCCTTCGTCTGGCTGCTGAGATCCCGCAGCACATGGCAGCGATGGACCTGGGTCGCCGTGGTGGGGTATCTGACCGTGACCATGGGGATGGGCGTGTACGTTCCCTTCATCGTCCCCGCTGTCTTTGTGGTGCTGTTCGCCGGCATCGGGATGCTGCTCGGGAGACGTCCCCTCCAACCGGGGCCCGGCGCCGGGACGGGCGCTGCGACGGCGGCGACCGTCCGCACCCGAGCCGTGGCGCTCCTGCCGATCCTGGGCGGAGGCGCCGCCGGTGTCGCCGTCCTTGTCTTCTGGGTCGCCACCCGCTGGGGGACCATCCAGAAGTTCCTGGACACGGTCTACCCCGGGCAGCGCTTTGAACACACCGGGCAGACCACCAAGGATGGCCTGATCGCCCTGTTCGCGGCCCCCGTCACCCGTAATCTCGGAGTCACCGGCGGTCAGCCGCTGGGCGGCAACGCGTCCGAGGCGTCCACCTTCTTCCTAATGGGGCTCTTCCTCGCCGTGCCCGCGATCTGGCTGATCGTGCGCGACCGCCGGGCGCGTCGCGGCGCCGACTGGCTGCTCGTCGCCCTGCTCGCGCTCACCGTGCTGTTCACGACGTTCCTGCTCGTCCCCGGCTGGGATGCGATCGCCCACCTGATCCTCCTGGACCGCACCACGGACGGCAGGCTGCGGATGGGCTACGGCCTCCTCTCCCTGATCTTCGCCGTGGTGATCGCACAGCGGGCCGACGCGGTGCGCGCAGAAGGCAGCAGGATGCCCGTCCTCGCAACGGTGCTGGCAGGGGCCCTCGCCGCGGGATGCGTCGGCGTCGTCGTGATTCACCTCCTGCACGTGCAGTCGCCGCTGGTCGTGCAGTCGTGGTCCTGGGCCGTCGTGGCTGTGCTGTTCGTGCTTTCCGTGGTCGCCTTCTCCTCGGGGTGGGCGCTCGTCGGCGCGGTCTCGTTCCTGGTGATGTCCCTGGCGGGCTCGATGAGCGTGAACCCCCTCTATCGTGGTGTCTACGACCTGAACGACACGGCCGTCGCCAAGCGCATGCACTCCATCCAGGCCGCGGACCCCGGCAACTGGGTCGGAGTGGGCGACTCCCGGCTCCCCAGCGCGGTGCTCGTCCAGTCCGGCCTCCCGGGCTACAACGGCTTCCAGGGCGCGCCGCCGGCCGAGATGTGGAAGCAGATCGATCCGGGCAAGCGGCACGAGGAGCAGTGGAACCGCCTGGCGAACCTCAGCTGGGTGGCCGGGCAGGGCGCCCCGGACCCGCGAAACCCCGCGGCGGACGCCATCCTCATGACATTCGACTCGTGCAACACCTTCGCTCAGCGGCACGTGCGCCACGTCGTCTCCGATGCCCCGCTCGATCAGAGCTGCCTGGACGAGCAGAGCCGCATCGTCCAGGGGCCGACGACCTTCTACCTGTACTCCGTGGAGAAGAACGAGGCGGCCCCGACTCGGTAAGTCGAGGCCGCCTCGCGCGGATGCCCGCGTCTAGGACTTCTCGTTCTGCCTCTCGAAGGGCACGTACGTGGGTGTCGCGGGACTCGCCTGGATATCCAGCTGCAACGAACTGATGAGCATCTGCGTCCCGAGCATCAGTGGGAGCGCCGCCAGCATCACCGTCGCCGCGGTCGCTACCACCGAGGCGGCGACCTGGAAGCACACCCAGATGGCGACGGCGAGGCCGAACGCGAACAGCACCAGACCCAGCATCAGCAGCAGGGCGATGGGCGAGAAGGACCAGAGCACATAGCGATACCAGATGCGGCGCCAGAAGCCGCGCGTCAGCAGGCTGAGCAGCTCCGGCACGACGCGGCCGAGCTTGATGCTCGACACCTCCTCGCCGTAGACCGCCGGGATCGGCACGTCGACCGCCGGCACCTGCAGGATGTTGAGATGGATGAGGAGGTCGTTCTCGAAGCTGTAGCGCCGCGCGACGTTGTCGAGCGGCACGCGACGGAGGACCTCGGTCCGGATGGCGGTGTAGCCGTTCTGCGGGTCGAACAGGTGCCAGTAGCCCGACGCAAGCTTGGTCAGGAAGGACAGCATGATGTTTCCGAAGATGCGATAGCGTGGCATGCCGCTGAACGACTCGGGCGCGAAGAAGCGGTTCGCCTTGGCGAACCCATAGCCCTCTGTCGTCACATGGTCGAGGAGCGCGGGCAGGTAGTCCGGGTCCATCTGCGCGTCGCCGGCCATGACGACATTCACATCGGCGCCGAGCTCCATCGCCGCGCGGTGGCCGGTGATGATCGCGCCGCCGACGCCCTGGTTCACCTCATGCCGGATGAGCAGCACGCGGTCATCGGAGTTCTGCTGCACCACGGCGCTGGTCGCGTCGGGGCTGTGGTCATCCACGATCACGATGTGGTCGACGAACGACGGCATGGTGTCGATGACCCGCGAGATCATCTTCTCTTCTTTGTAGGCGGGCACCACAGCGGCGATTCGTGCGCCGTTGTACATAGTTCAGTCCTCTCCGGGCTGGGGCCGCGCACCGACTCGGCGCGGCTCCGCGAAAACCCAGTACTTGTACGCGAAGAAGTTCCACACCGTCGTCACCGCCGTCGCGATCACCTTGCCGCCGGCCCAGCTGAGGGCGGACGTGTCCACGAGCGCGACGATCACGGCCGTCGCCACGGTGTTGAACGCGACCAACAGAGTGTACTTGATCAGCGCCTTCCCGTGAGGGACGGTCGAACCGAACGAATACATCCGCTGGATCGTGTAAGTGAAGACGAAGCTCACGACGAAGGCCGTCCCGGCCGCCAGCCAGGTGGGCCAGTCGAAGACCTCGTGGAACAGGGCGAGCAGGCCGAAGTCCACCAGGAAGGCCAGGCCGCCCGCGATGAGGTAGCGGACGAGCGGCTTACGGAAGATCTCCGCCCGGCCGGAGGAAGAACGTCCTTCGGTCCGTGCGCTCATGCCACCGGACTCGGCCGACGGGCGATCACCTGATCGATTACTCGATGCGCCGGGAGGAAGCTGGCACGCTCCCTCGCCGCGTCGACTCTGCCGTCGATGACGTCGAGGAAACGCGCGAACTGGGTGGTCAGCGGCTCCTGCGAGCTCACCAACTCCGGGATCTCGATCACCGTCTGCTGGCGGTAGCCCAGGCCCTCGTCGACGGAGTTTTCCGAGACGTGGTGGTACACCGTGACGTCGCGACGGAGGAGGTCCACCTCGATCAGGCGCTCCCGCTCGTAGATGGACAGCTGGCGAATCTTCCGCTGACCGATCCGGCTGGCGGAGATGTGGGCGAGGGCACCGCCCGGGAACTCGAGGATGGTCTCGGCCACGTCCTCGGCGTCGGCGAGCGACTCCGGGTGGAAGTGCCCGAGGCGCGCTTCGGCGCCCAGCGGAGGAGCGCCGACCAGGCCGATCGCGAGGTCGACATCGTGGACGAGGAGGTCCCAGGCGACGCCGGTGCGGATCCGCGGCGCGTACGGGGAGTGCCGGGCTGCTGTGATGTGCAGCGGGTCCGTCATGATGTCGCGCGCGGTCATGATCGCGGGGTTGTAGCGCTCGAGCAGGCCGCACATGAACGGGAGGTCCCGCTCGTCGGCTAGGGAGATGATCTCCTCGGTCCGGCCGAGACTGTCGGCGACCGGCTTCTCGACGAGAAGGGCGACATCCTGGCGGAGGACAGTCGTGGCGATGTCGTAATGCGCCTCGGTCGCCGCCGCGACGACGACGGCGTCGATGCCTGACAGCTCCGGCAGCTCGGGCCGCCAGGTGGCGCCGAAGCGCTCCGCCATGGCCGCGCCTACCGCTTCGCGCGGGTCGATAAGCAGCGCGAGTTCGGCATCCGGCGACTGGGCGATGACACGGGCGTGGTGGCCGCCCATCGTCCCGGCGCCGACGAGGGCGACCCGCTTGCGGGCGCTCATCGCTGTCCTCCGGCGACCTTCGCGACCGCGTCGACGATGGTCTGGAGGTCGTCGTCGCTGAGCGAGTTGTGCACGGGGAGCGACACGACCTGGCGCGCCACCATCTCGGCGACCGGCGCGTCGCGCTTGATCACGCGCGGGTGGTCGCGGTAGGCGTCGTAGTCCCACAGCAGGCGCGGGTAGTAGACGCCCGCCGAGACGCCCTCCTCGCCGAGTCGCGAGACGAACTCGTCGCGGCCCACGGCCGCGTCGTCCGTGATGCGGATGGTGAACTGGTGCCAGACGTGCGAGCGGCCGGGGAGCTCGCGGGGGACTTCGATGCCCGGCACTACGGACAGTCCCTCGATCAGACGGGCGGCGTTGCGCTTGCGCGCGGCCACGATCGACTCGTAGCGCGCGAGTTGCGGGATGCCGAGCGCCGCCTGCAGGTCGGTGAGGCGGTAGTTGTGCCCGGCGAGCTCGTACACGTAACGGGCGCGCATCCCCTGGTTGCGGAGGACGCGAAGCGTGTCGGCGATCTCGTCGTCGTCGGTCGTGATAAGGCCGCCCTCACCCGTGGTGATGTTCTTGGTCGCGTAGAGCGAGAACGAGCCGAGCCCGTAGCTGCCGGCCGCGCGGCCTTGGTAGGTGGCGCCATGCGATTGGGCGGCATCCTCGAGGATGCGCAGCCCGTGCTGATCCGCCAGGGCGGCGATGGGCTCCATGTCGGCCATCTGGCCGTACAGGTGGACGGGCAGGAGGACCTTTGTCTTGTCGGTGATCGCACCGGCGACCGACTCCGGATCGACGTTGAAGTCGTCGGTGCGGATGTCTGCGAAGGTGGCCGTTGCACCGGTCTCGAGGATCGCGTTGAGGGTGGCGACGAAGGTGAACGGTGAGGTGACGACCTCGTCGCCGGGCCCTAGTCCCAGCGCCTGGAGGGCCGCGACCAGTGCGGTCGTCCCATTGTTCACGGCGATGGCGTGACGAGCTCCGTGCATCTGCGCGAAATGCTCTTCGAGTTGTGCCACCTTCGGCCCCTGGGCGATGGAGCCGGAGCGGAGGACTTCGAGGACTTCACGCTCCTCATCAGGACCGAACTTCACCGTCGTTATGGGAATCATTGAGCCTCGCGGGTATAGTGCAGGGGAGGGATACGGAAACGTGCGATCTCACTTTACATTGTCATTTCCCCTCGATCGGTGTGCATGAGCGGTCAGTCGAATTCCATCCATCCCACGGCCGTGATCAGCGGCGACGTCCGGATGGGCGCCGGCAACACGGTCGGTCCGTTCGCCGTCATCACCGGCCCGGTCCAGATCGGCGACGACAACTGGATCGGCGCGGGGGTGGTCATCGGGGCGCCCCCCGAAGTGCGCTCCTGGGATCATCCCCGCGACACTTCGGCCCTTTCGAGCGGTAACGGCATCCGGATCGGGGACCGGAACGTGGTGCGCGAATACGCCCAGATCCACCAGGGCTGGCACGCGCGGACCACGATCGGCGACGACGCTTTCATCATGAACCAGGTCTACGTCGCTCACGACTGCACGCTCGGCGACGGCGTGACGCTGGCCTCGAGCGTCCTGCTCGCGGGCCACGTTCGCATCGGCGACGGCGCCAACCTCGGGCTCGGGACCTCCGTGCATCAGCGCCGGTTCGTGGGCGGCGGGGCCATGGTCGGCATGGGGTCCGTCGTCACGCGCGACGTACCGCCCTGGGCGAAGGTGTTCGGCAACCCCGCGAAGGTGAGAGGCGCGAACGTGGTGGGCATGAAACGGGCCGGTCTGCCGGGAGAGGTCGTGAGCGCGCTCGTCCCGATCTACTCCGATGGTTTCGACCCGGCGCGGCTGGCCGATGACACCTCCGACGAACTGGCGGTCCTTGTCGAACAATGGCGGAGCGCCACCGCTTCCTAGCCCGCCCCTCGGGACGCTTCGTGGTGCGGCAGGCGCAGGCGCCAGCTCATGCCCTGCGACGCCTTGACGGTGCAGATCACCAGCAGCATCCACCCGGACTCGACCAGGATCGAGCTCTCGAACACGCTGGTGACGAGCAGCGCGACCAGGACGAGCGGCGCCCAGGCGTAGACGACGCTGCGGCGGTTGGAGGCGAGCAGCCACGAGCGGCCGAAGGCCAGGGCGATCAGCGCCACGAAGAGCAGCAGGCCGATGATGCCGACCTGCAGGTAGACGTCGAGGTAGGCGTTCAGACCGTCCGCGTGGTACACGCCGGTCGCCGCCTGGATGGCCGTGAACGGGTAGAGGTCGGTGGGCCAGGAGCCGACCCATCCCCAGCCCACGGTCTGCTGCACCGGGATGAGCTGCCAGATCTGGATCCACAGCTGGTAGCGCACCTGGAAGTCGGCGCGCGCGTTGAGCAGGTCGATGACACGGGTGCGGTAGATGTAGGCGGCGACCAGTGCCGCGACCGTGAGGATGGCGAGCCCCCACTGGAAGTAGGGCCGCTGGTGGGGACGGACCTTGCGCATCAGGTACAGCGCCAGGGTGGCGAGCCCGACGACGACCGACACGGCGGCGATGACGGGGGAGTGCGCGAGCAGGATGCACAGCCCGGCGAGCGTGATGGAGAACGCCGCCACGGGTGGACGGACGGACCGGGTGCGCAGCTCGACCAGGAAGGTGACGAACGCGATGAGCGCGACGATGCTGAGCTGGTTGCGCGAGCCGAACAGTCCCTGGATCGGTCCGCCGAGTGCGATGTTGCCCTGGATGCCGAGGAACTTCATCGGGGCGTCGAGCAGCAGGCCGCTCAGCACCTCCAGGGACAGCGAGAGGGTGAGCAGGAACCGCAACGCGTCGCCGACGACCCGGACGATCTGGATGGCGTCCCGCACCAGCGCGATGTAGACGGCGAGGAAGGCGAAGATCAGCTGGTAGATCACCGCGCCGAACGTCGCCCACTGGTATTGGCTCCACAGCAGCGACAGCGCGCACCAGCCGACGAACAGCAGGGCGGAGATGGGCAGGAGTCCGTGCCATTCGATGAGCCGCCACTGCGCAGCGAACGACAGGGCCGCCAGGGCGACGAGGACGCCGAGCGCCCCGATCAGCCCCGGCCAGCCGATCATGCCCCGGATCGCGTGCGTCGAGAACCCCGTGATCACCGCGAGGAGCGCGAGCGTCGAGGTGAAGCGGGCGGAGCCCAGGAACTCGGTGACCGCGGGCGGCACCAGGGTCCGAGGGGGCGTTGCCATACCAGGAATCCTACGGGGCCGACCCCGCGGCTCTCACTTCGGGGCGGGTGCGGCGCTCCGGCGGCCGAGCGGACGCGTACGCCTGGTCAGTAGCAGGACCGCCCCGATCCCTGCCAGTGCGGCTCCGGTGATCAGGAGCGTCGGGATCTCGGATCCGCTCTCCGCCAGCCGGGTCGTCGGCCCGTCGACGGCCGCCGGCTGGACGGTCGGGGATGGGGCCGGGGCATCGGACGTCCCTGCCCCGCCCGGCTGGACGCCGGTCGCCGGAAACGCCTCGCCGACCGCCTGCTGCAGCCGGGCGGCGAGGAAGGCCGCGCCTGCGGCGTTCGGGTGCATCGCCCCCTCGGCGAGTGCCGGAGGCTGGAGGGACGTCAGGCTGATGCCGTTCAGGTACGGATCGGTCGACCCCGCGCAGGGCGTGTGCGCGTCGGAGTCGGCGAGAACCGAGACGAAGGTCGCGCCGTTGCGGTCGGCGGAGGCGCGCTGCGCCGCGTCGAGCCGTGCGCTCAGCGAGGCGATGAGGGTCCGGTCCGCATCCGTGAACGGGAAGGCGTTCCGCGGAAGCGGCGGCTGACCGGTGCCGAGCGCCGAGCTGAAGCACCCGCCGGCCGGAGTGGCGGCGTCGGTCGGCGCGAGGGCGGGGTAGCCGAGGACGATCACCTTCGCGTTCGGCGCCTTCCGGTGGATGGCCGCGAGCATCGCATCCAGCCCAGGGGCGAGCCCGTCGACCGCGGCGGCGAGCTGCGACCCGAGTTTCACGGCGCAGCTGGGCGACGCCGGATCTTGCAGGAGCGGACCGGACGGGCCCAGCGCCGCACACGAGGCAAGCACCGTCGAGAAGCCCGCGTCATTGCCCCCGATGGACACCGTGACGAGCGCCGTATCGGCGGTGACCGCATCCAGCTGGGCCCGCACCGTGGCGCCCGGCACCGTCTGCGGCGTCGAGGTGACATTCGCGATCGTCGCCCCGGTGCAGCTGACGTCGGTCAGTGAGAGCCCGTAGGTGCTCGCCACCCGGTGCGCGATGCTGTCGGACGACTGAAGGCAGCCCGGGGCCGGCGAGGCGGCGTACGGCGGAAGCCCGTACCCGGAGACGAACGAGTCCCCGAGCGCGACGTAGCGTGCACCCGCCAGCTGCTCGGCGGTCGTCGCGGCGCTCGCCGCCGGTCCGGTCGCGGTGAGCGCGACCAGCGCACCCGCGATCGCAGCAGCGGCGGCCGCGGCCGCCCGTCCCCATCGCATCGACATCGTCTCGTCTCCCTCCGGTGCCGCCGACGGCGGCCTTCACAGGGGTAGACGAGGATGTCCAGCGGATCGTGACGCGCGTCAGCCCCCGCGCTTCGTCGACACCGCCAGCGCGACGAGCAGCGCCCATCCGCCCTCGATCAGGATGCGGCTCTCGGCGAAGCTCTGCGCGATCAGGGCCGCGAGCAGCAGCAGGGGCAGCAGGGCCGTCGCGGTGTACGGCGCGTCGTCCGCGATCCCGGTGCGCGGGCGGTCGACCGCCAGGAACCAGGAGCGCCCGAACGTCGTGAGCACCAGGAGGATGAAGACCACCAGGCCGACGATGCCGAGCTGCAGCCAGACGTCCAGCCAGGCGTTGTGCGCCTGCAGGTATTCGACGCCGTTGCGGGTCGCGAGGCCCTCGAAGGGCTTCACCCACGGCGCCCAGTAGCTGACCCAGCCCCAGCCGAACACCGGGCGCTGCTGGGCGAGCCCGATCACGGCGTGCCAGATGTCCAGCCGGCCGGTCAGGTCCTCGCTCTTTCCGAACAGGGCGGGGATGCGCGAGGCGAACACGGAGATGAGCACGACCCCCGCGATCAACAGGGCGAAGGCCGTGACGTACACCGGCGTCCGGCGCGCGGGCCCCACACGCCGCGCCCACAGGGCGAAGGCGAGCACCACGGCGACCGCCAGCGTGGCCGCGATCACGGTCGCGGAGCGCGTGAGCGCCAGCGTCAGCACCGCGACGACCAGCCAGCTGGCCGCCGATCCGCGGCGCACCGCCCTGTCCGCGAGCTGGATGCCGAACACGACGATCGCCAGGAGCGCGATCATCGCGAGCAGGTTGGAGTTGCCGACGATCCCCTGGATCGGACCGCCGTGGAACAGCAGGTCACGGCTCCAGAAGAACGCCTGCGGCACCTTCCCCGGCGGCGCGGGCTGCACGGGTGTCAGCGGCAGCACCGGCTGCCGGACGAAGACGGCGACGACGAGCTCGAACAGCAGCGAGAGGCCGAGGATCCACCGGAAGGCGTTGCCGAGGGCGCTCAGCAGCCCCCGCATCCCGAGGCGAAGCCCCAGGAACAGCCCGGCGATCGTGGTCGCGAGCTGGGCGACGACGCCGAGCGCGCTCGCTCCCGGGTAGGCCGACCACGCGATCGACACGATCGCCAGGGCGAGGAAGACCAGCAGTGTCTTCGGCGTCGTCCGCCAGCGGAACCGCGGACGCGCGCGCACCAGCACGACGGCGACCACCACGGCCAGAACACCGGCCAGTGCGAAGTACCCGGGCCAGCTGATCAGGTCGCGCCAGAACTCGCCCGCGAACAGCGTGAACAGCACCACCGCCGCGAGCACCGCTTCGCCGGTCCCGCTCGCCGAACGGGCGGTGCGGATGCGCTCGTCCAGCGCGGAGGGCCTCGTCACTCCCGCAGAATAGCTCACGCGTTCGGCATGGCGACGAAGAGGGTCCCCTGACCCGAGCCGACCGAGAGCGTCCGCTCGTCCCCGGTGATCAGGGCCGCTTCGCCGCGGGCGAGGCGCAGCGCTCCGGTCTCGCCGGCGAGTTCGAGGTCGCCCTCGGTGCACAGGGCGATGGCGGTGCCGGTGAGGGCTACCTCGGCAGAGGTGACGGCGGCGTCGAGGCGCACCACGTCGAGGCGGAAGTCCGGCACGTCCGGGCGGAACTCCGCGACCCCGGCGGCCGGGTGACCCGCCGCCAGCGGCGTCGCGCGGATCGGGGAGAAGTCCAGCACCGAGACCAGCTCCGGTACGTCGATCCGCTTGCGCGTGAGGCCGCCGCGCAGCACGTTGTCGGAGGCGGCCATCAGTTCGATGCCGAGACCCCGCAGGTAGGCGTGGATGTTGCCGGCGGGCAGGTACAGCACCTCGCCGGGGCGCAGGGTCGCGCGGTTGAGCAGCAGGGCCAGCACGATGCCGGGGTCGCCCGGGAAGGCCTCGTCGAGCATCCGCACGGTGTCGGCGTCCCGGTCGTCGGGCAGCTCGCGCGCCGCGGCGACCACTTCGGCCACCAGGAGGTCGACGTCGGTGTCGCCGCCGAGCAGCCACTCGGTCGCACGGCGGAGCACGGCCCCCGGCTCGCCGTCCAGGGTGCGGGCGAAGCCGGCCAGCACCGCGCCGCCGCGGCTCGCGGAGGCGAGCCGCTCGAACGCCGCCCGGCTCTCGGCCGGGTCGCGGAAGCCGCACAGCGCCTCGAACGGGTCGCTCAGCGCGTAGATCAGTTCGGGCTTGTGGAACGGGTCCTTGTAGTTGCGGTCGGGCGAGTCCGGCGCCAGCCCGAGGGCGTTCTCGCGCTCGAACCCCGCGCGCGCCTGCTCGGGCGAGGGATGCGCCTGCAACGACAGCGGCCCGTCCGCTGCGAGCACCTTCAGCAGGTAGGGGAGTTCCGCGGTGCGCTCCCACGCGGCCAGGTCCTCCGCGCCGCCGGTCAGCGCCGGGTCGAGCACGCGGGCGGGGGAGCCGGGATGCGCGCCCAGCCACAGCTCCGCCTCCGGACCGCCGCTCGGCTCGGTGCCGAGCAGGCCGGCGATCGCCGTCTCGGAGCCCCAGGCGTAGTCCCGCGGAGTGTTGCCGATGCGCACAAACATGCGTCCTCATCCCTTTCGTCGCGTTGGACCAAACTACCAATCGCTTTGTCCGCCCCCGTCCGGGTCTCTAGGCTGACGGCGGCCCGACCATCCCGCGGACGCACTGGAGCGAACATGCCCTTCGAGACCATCGCCGGAGACTTCTACGGCTTCGAGAACCTGCTGACCGACCGCGAGAAGGAGTTCATCGCGAACCTCCGCGCGCAGCTCGAGTCGGAGGTCAAGCCGATCGTCAACGAGTACTGGGAGAAGGCGGAGTTCCCGCACCAGATCATCGACGTGCTGCACCGCAACGGCGCGATCGGGCTGGGCTTCCCGGAGACCGCCCCGTTCGAGAACTCGGCCGTGTTCCGCGGCTGGGTGGCGCTGGAGCTGGCGCGCGTGGACGCATCCGTCAGCACCTACGTCGGCGTGCAGAACGGCCTCGCGCTCGGCGCGATCGGGGTGTGCGGCTCCGACGAGCAGCGTGCCGAGTGGCTGCCGAAGCTGGCGAGCGGCGAGGTGCTCGGCGCCTTCGGCCTCACCGAGCCCACCTCCGGCTCCGACTCCGCGCAGGGCCTCAAGACGGTGGCGACGCGCGACGGCGACAACTGGGTCCTGAACGGCTCGAAGCGCTGGATCGGCAACGCCACCTTCAGCGACATCACCGTCATCTGGGCCAAGAGCGCCGAGGACGGCCAGGTGAAGGGCTTCATCGTCCCGACCTCCACCCCGGGCTACACGGCGACCAAGATCGAGGGCAAGCAGTCGCTCCGGATCGTGCAGAACGCCGACATCACCCTCGAGGACGTCGTGGTGCCCGAGTCGCTGCGCCTCCAGAACGCGAACAGCTTCAAGGACACGGCGCGCGTCCTCCGGCTCACCCGCGCGGAGGTCGCCTGGGCGGCGGTCGGCGTCGCGGTGGGTGCGTACGAGGCGGCTCTGCGCTACACGAAGGAGCGCGTGCAGTTCGGCAAGCCGATCGCGGCGCACCAGCTGATCCAGGACCTCCTGGTCAAGTCGATCGGCAACATCACGGCCTCCATCGGGCTCTGCACCCGCGTCTCGCAGATGCTGGACGACGGCGAGCAGCGCGACGAGCACTCGGCCCTCGCGAAGGCGTTCGCGACGGCGCGGATGCGCGAGACGGTCGCGTGGTGCCGCGAGGCCCTGGGTGGCAACGGCATCGTGCTCGACTACGACGTCGCCCGGTTCTTCGCCGACGCCGAGGCCCTGTACTCCTACGAGGGCACGCGCGAGATGAACACCCTCATCGTCGGCCGCGCGATCACCGGCCAGGCGGCGTTCGTCTGAGGCCTCATGCCTGACGACGATCGGAGGCGGTTCGCGCGGTCCCGGTAGGGTTGCCCTGACCGTGATGTCGAACGAGCAGGAGGACCGCCCGTGGCGTGGTTGGTGACCGGAGGCGCAGGCTACATCGGAGCGCACGTCGTGCGGGCGTTCCGCCAGGAGGGCATCGACGTGGTCGTCGTCGACGACCTGTCGAGCGGTCACGAGGAGTTCGTGCCGGCCGACGTGCCGTTCTACCGCGGCACCATCCTCGACGGCGAGCTGCTGGAGCGCATCTTCGCCGAGAACCGGGTCACCGGGGTCGTCCACGTCGCCGGCTTCAAGTACGCCGGAGTGTCCGTTCAGCGGCCGCTGCACACCTACGAGCAGAACGTCACGGCGACCGCCGTGCTGCTGGCGGCGATGCAGGAGGCCGGTGTGGATGCGGTGGTCTTCAGCTCCTCGGCCGCGGTCTACGGCACGCCCGACGTCGACATCGTCACCGAGTCGACCCCGAAGAACCCCGAGTCGCCGTACGGCGAGTCCAAGCTGATCGGCGAGTGGCTGCTGCGCGACCAGGGCGTCGCGGCAGGACTCCGTCACACGTCGCTCCGGTACTTCAACGTGGTGGGCTCCGGCGACCCGAGCCTGCGCGACACCAGCCCGCACAACCTCTTCCCGCTCGTCTTCGACGCGCTCGCCGAAGGGCGCACGCCCCGGATCAACGGGGACGACTACCCGACCCCGGACGGCACGTGCGTCCGCGACTACATCCACGTCGCCGACCTCGCCGTCTCGCACGTCGCCGCGGCCAAGCGCCTGGACGCCGGGGAGCCGATCGAGCCCGTCTACAACCTCGGCAGCGGCGACGGCGTCTCCGTCGGCCAGATCATGTCGACGGTCGCCGAGGTGACCGGAATCCCCTTCACCCCAGAAGTGGGGCCTCGACGCCCGGGCGATCCGGCGAGGATCGTGGCTTCGGGAGAGCTCGCAGCGCGCGATCTCGACTGGAAGATGCGGCACACGCTCGACGAGATGGTGCGCAGCGCCTGGGAAGCACGCCAGGCGGCGTCCTGAGACACCGGTCCGTCGGGTCGGCCCCACCGGGCGTGTCGCGATTGTTGTCGTTCACCGGCGCGTCGCGAACTCTCGACCAGCGGTCAAGGCTTTACGATTCGCGACTTGACGGAAGCGAATGACAACGGTGTAATTAGTGGCACACGGGAATCTCGTGTTTCAGCAGTCCATGGGTGGGGAGACCGATATGCCAGTTCCCGAATATCGTTCCGGGGTACCCGACGACTGGTTCATCGATCCGGTCCGGCTCGGCGTCCCGGGTGTCCGGTCGGCGGAGGTCGAGGACGACAACCCGCTCGCCTGGCAGACCGACGCCCTCTGCGCCCAGACCGACCCGGAGGCCTTCTTCCCGGAGAAGGGCGGATCGACCCGCGACGCGAAGCGCATCTGCACCTCGTGCGAGGTGCGGTCCCAGTGCCTCGAGTACGCGCTCGCCAATGACGAGCGGTTCGGGATCTGGGGCGGCCTCTCCGAGCGCGAGCGCCGCAAGCTCCGCAAGCGCGCCGGCTGACCGCCGCCACGCCCTCGGCGAATCCGCGCCGCGCCCGGCCCAAAGAAGGGATCGGCGCGACCCCGACCTAGGCTGACTGGCGATGTATCCGAGAGTCACCGCCATCGTCGTCGCCCAGAGCGGCGGCCCCCGCCTGCAGCGCACTCTCGACGCCCTCGCGGAGCAGACCCGTCGACCGGACGCCGTGATCGCCGTCGACTGTGCGTCCTCCGACGACGCCGCCCGGCTGCTGTCCGAGTCCCACCCCACCCAGCTGCTCTCCCTCCCCGAGAAGCTGGCCTTCGGTGCCTCCGTCGCCGCGGCCGTCCGCGTCCTTCCCCCCACCTCCGGTCCCGACGAGCTGCTGTGGCTGCTCGCCCAGGACACCGCTCCCGAGCCTCAGGCCCTGGAGGCGCTGCTGGCCGCCCTCGAGGTGTCGCCGTCCGTCGCGGTCGTCGGTCCGAAGCTCGTCGACTGGGACGACCCCGCGTTCATCCGCGAGTTCGGCGAGGCGATGACGCCGTTCGGCGCCTCCCTCCCACTGGTCGAGAACGAGCTCGACCAGGCGCAGCACGACGGCCTCAGCGACGTGCTCGCGGTGTCCAGCGCCGGCATGCTCGTGCGCCAGGCGCTGTGGGAGCGGCTCGACGGCTTCGACCCGGCCCTCCCGACCATCGACGACGGCCTCGACTTCTGCACCCGGGCCCGTCTCGCGGGCTTCCGCGTCACGCTCGTGGCGCAGGCGCGCGTCGCCCTCGGCGGCGACGGCCTCGCCGGGCCCAACCTGTCCCCGAAGTGGACGGTCCGCCGGCGTCTGTCGGGGGAGCGTCGCCGCGCGCAGCTGCATCGCCGCATGGTCTACGCGCCGGGCTGGGCGGTGCCGCTGCACTGGCTGACTCTGGTGCCGCTCGCCATCCTGCGCGGGCTCGTGCGGCTGCTGCGCAAGGAGCCCGGATCGATCGGGGGAGAGCTGGGCGCGGCCTTCCGCGTCGCGTTCTCCGGCATGGCGGTGGGCAACGCCCGGCGCCGGCTGGCATCGGCCCGCGAGGTCGGCTGGGCGGCGGTCGCGCCGCTGCGCATCCCCTTCGCCGAGGTGCGGCGCGCCCGCGCGCTGAAACGCGAGGCGGCCGTGGTGCGCCAGCAGGGCGAGCGCCAGGACCTCGACTTCTTCGGCACCGGGGGCGGGTGGGCGGTTCTCGCCGCCCTGCTGGTCGGGCTGGCGCTGTTCTTCCCGCTGATCGGTTCCGGCGCTCTTAGCGGCGGCGGTCTGCTTCCGCTCGACTCGTCGGTCGGCCAGCTGTGGGCGAACCTCGGCTACGGCTGGCGGGATGTGAACCTCGGCTTCACCGGAGCCGCCGACCCGTTCTCGGCCGTGCTGGCCGTGCTCGGCACGCTGACCTTCTGGCAGCCGTCGCTGTCCCTGGTGCTGCTCTGGGTGCTGGCGCTCCCGCTCGCCGCACTCGGCGCCTGGCTGGCGGCCGCGCGGCTGACGGCACGCGGGACGCTGCGCGCCTTCGGCGCCCTGGCGTACGCGCTCGCGCCGACCATCCTGGTCGCGCTGCAGGGCGGGCGTCCGGCCGCCGTGCTGGCGCACATCCTGCTGCCGTGGCTGTTCTTCGCCGGCCTCGCGGCGCGCCGGTCGTGGGCGGCCAGCGCCACCACGGCCCTGCTCGCGGCGGCGACCGTCGCCTGCGCGCCCATCCTGATCCCCGCGCTCGTCGTCGTCTGGATCGCGGCGATCGCGTTCGCCGGCCGCCGTGCCGCGCGCATCGTGTTCCTGCCGCTGCCCGCGGTCGTACTGTTCGCGCCTCTGGTGTGGCAGCAGGCGGCGCGCGGCGCGTGGCTGTCCATCCTGGCGGACCCCGGGGTGCCGCTGGATGCGCGGCAGACCCCGGCCTGGCAGCTCGCGCTGGGCTTCCCCGACGGCACCCTCGGCGGCTGGCATCAGCTCGCCACGGCGCTCTCGCTGCCGACGGCCTCGGCGAACATCCTCGTCCCCATCCTGCTCGCGCCGCTGGGCGTTCTGGCCATCCTCGCGCTGTTCCTGCGCGGCACGGTCCGCGCCATCGTCGCTCTGCTCGTCGCACTCGCCGGCTTCACCACCGCCGTGCTCGCGCTGCACCTCCAGCTCGCCGTCTCCGGCGGCACGGTCGTTCCGATCTGGCCGGGGAGCGCGGTGAGCCTGTACTGGCTGGGGCTGATCGGCGCCGCCGTGCTGGCGCTCTCGGCGATCGGGCGCGCCGCCGTGTACCCGGCCTGGGCGGCCATCGTGACGCTGGCCATCGCGGCCGTCCCGGTGGGGATCGCCACGCTGAACGGGCACGCCGCGGTCGCGGAGAGCGACGGACGCACCCTGCCGGCCGTGGTGACCGCCAAGGCGGCGACGCAGCCGCGCACCGGCACGCTGCGCATCATCCCGGAGCCCGGCGGCGGCATCCGCGCCGACGTCCTGCGCGGCAGCGGAGAGACGCTCGACCAGCAGTCGACGCTCGCGGACACCTCCCGGGCGCTCACCCCGGGCCAGCGCGACCTCGCCGAGCTCGCCGGCAACCTGTCGTCGCGGAGCGGCTACGATGCGTCCGCGCAGCTCAAGCAGCTCGGCATCGACTTCGTCCTCCTCACGCCGTCCGCGACCGCTCTCGGGTCGACCGACACGTCGGCGGCCGACGCCACACGCTCGCGGGCGGAGGTCGCGATGGATGCGAACCCGCTGCTGGCACCGGTCGGTGCGACGGGCACCGGACGGCTGTGGGCGTTCGACCGCGCGACGGCCGACGTCCCGCCTGCCGCGCGCGTCCCCGCCGACGCGGGCGACCCGTGGCGCGTGCTCGTGCTGGTGCTGCAGGGCCTGGTGATCGGCGTGACGCTGCTCATGGCCATCCCCACGACGCGCTCGGCAGATCGCGTCTCCGAGCTGTCGGCGCGGCGCCCCCGCGGGCGCGGCGACGAGCGCGCCGTCGAGCCGGACGATGCGCCCGAGACGCCCGAGGGCGCGGGCGACGGCGTCGCCGACGAGAGCCTGGACGAGTACGAGGCCGAACCCGCCGACGAGGCGGTCGTGGAGTCCGCCGAGGAGGACGAGCTGCGGGAGACCGCGGAGGAGCCCGTCCCGGAGGCGGAGGAGACGGACGAGGCCGAGCCGGAGCCGACGACCGAACCGGAGGCGCCGCGCGAGCAGGAGGCGGTGCGCGAGCCGGAGGCAGCGCGCGAGCCGGAGCCTGAGCCGGCCCCCGAGCCCGAGCCCGAGCTCACGCGCGAGCCCGAGCTCCCCGCCGAGGAGACCGACGGCGACCGCTTCGACGACCGCGAGCACGAGCGCGTGACGACACCGCCCGGTCCCACGACGCTCGAGGACGGCCTCGAGGAGACCATCATCCGACCCCGACGCAGCTTCGAAGGAGGCGACCGTGCCTGACCGCAAGGGACTCGCCCGCATCGGCATCCGCGCCGCCGGCGGCCTGGTCGGAGTCGCGGTCGCGGTCGTCGCCATCGGCGGCGCCACGCTGCTGCCGCTGCCGGACTTCGCGATCGGCGCGCCCTCGCAGACGGTCACCCCGGTGCCGGCCGACCAGCAGCGCGTCTGCCCCGGCCCGCTCCTCCAGCTCGCGGCCGACGCCGGCGCGGCCACCCGGCCGAGCTCGGTCGGCGCGCCCACCACCACGACGGGCTCCACCGGCGCCGAGGTGCGCACGCACACGCTGAAGGCCGACACCGACTCCGAGTCCGCCGACGAGGCGCCGCTCCTGGCCACCGTCTCGACCCCGCCGGGCGCGAGCGCCGCACCGCTGATCGCGGGCGCTCAGCTGCAGAACGCCGCCGCGCAGGACCTCGCCGGCCTCGCCGCCGCGTCGTGCGCCGAACCGAGCGCCGACACCTGGCTCGCCGCCGGCTCCACCGCCCTCGGGCAGACCAGCCTGGTGCTGCTCGCGAACCCCAGCGCGGTCGACGCGACGGTCGATCTCGCGATCTTCAGCGAGTCCGGCCCCGTGAGCGCTCCCGGAGCGACGGGGATCGTCGTCCCCGCCGGAGCGCAGAAGGTGGTCCCCCTGGCCGGCCTCGCGCCGTCCGCCGCCGCGCCCGTCGTGCACGTGACGACCTCGGGCGGCGAAGTGGTCGCGTCGCTCCAGCAGAGCTACGAGCAGGGCATCCAGCCCCGCGGCGCCGAGATGGCCGGCGCCACCGGCGCTCCCGGGCGTCAGCAGATCATCCCCGGCGTGACCATCGCATCCATGAGCGCCGTGCAGGGCGCGCAGTCCGCGGAGGGCGTCGGCGTCGACTTCCCGGTCGTCCGCATCCTCGTGCCCGGCGACAAGGACGCCCAGGTGACCGTCGGCGCGGTCGGGGAGACCGGCACCGCGGCGGGCAACTCCTACGCCACCACGGTGAAGGCCGGAACGGTGGCCGAGGTGCCGCTCAACGACCTGAAGGACGGCAGCTACACCGTCACGGTGAACTCCAGCGTGCCCGTGGTCGCCTCGGCCCGGACGTCCGTGATCGGCTCCAAGACGCGCGACTTCGCCTGGTTCTCGTCGGCCCAGCCCCTGCTGAAGCAGGCCCTGACCAGTGTCCCGGGCGGGTACACGCCGACCCTCCACGTCGCGAACCCGGGCGAGGCCGACCGCACCGTCACGGTGCAGAGCGTCGCGGCAGGGAGCAAGGCGTTCACCCTGACCGTGCCCGCCGAGGGCGGCGCGGGCGCGAACCTGAAGCCCGGGACGTACGTCGTCACGGGTGCGGACGGCCTGACGGCGAGCATCAGCTACGCGGCCGACGGCCGAACCTCGAGCTTCGCGCTCGCCCCGCCCGGCCCGCTCGCCGCACCCATCACGGTCTACCCGAACTAGCCGCCGCTCCGGCTGAGCCGCTGCGGGCTGCCCCGGCTGCCCCGGCGGTCCCGCGTCAGAAGTGGCGGTACCGATCGGGCGCGAGGTCCCACGGGTCCTTGCCGAGCAGCTCGGCCACGGCGCGGAAGACGCATCCCTCGATGTACATGCGGCGGTGGAGCTCGTCGTCGCGGTGCAGCTTCGTCAGCCGCTGGATCGGGATGCGGTAGAGCACGATCCGCCGCCGGCCGGCGTCGACGCGCCAGCGGTCCACGCCGTCGGCGCCGGAGTTGCCGATCGGCGTCGCCGCGACCTCGAAGTGCACGTTGGAGAGCTCTTCCGGCCAGATGCCCTTGAGGTAGTCGGCGGTGGATGCGACCGTCATGTCGAAGAAGTCGATGCGGTTCTGCAGCATGGGCAGGTGCGGACCGGTCACCGGCCCGCGCGCGCCCCGTCCGTGGCGGCTGCGCCACCGGCTCGTCGCCGGCGGCTGGCTGCTGGTGCGGCGATTGCGGGGCATGTCGCCATCCTACGTCCGCGGCGCTCGGGTAGTCTGAGCCCGATGTTGAGCCGTCCGTGTTCCCGTATCGCCTGCCCGCGCGACGCCGTGCAGACGCTCACGTACGTGTACGCCGACTCGATGGCCGTCATCGGGCCGCTGAGCCTGTCGCACGAACCGCACTCCTACGACCTGTGCGCGATCCACGCCGAGCGGCTGTCCGCGCCGCAGGGCTGGCAGATCGTCCGCCACGTCGGCGTGACCGACGCCTGACGGGGCGCTCGCGGTAGGTTAGGGCCATGAGCGCGCCCCGGGATCCCCGTCTCCAGTCCGTCGTCAAGACCTACGACATCCGGGGACTGGTCGGCAAGGACCTCACCGAGGACCTGGTGGAGGCCATCGCCGCCGCCTTCGTCGACGAGGTCGAGGCTGCCGGGACCGATGTGATCGTCGGCCACGACATGCGCGACTCCTCGCCCGCGTTCGCCGCCGCCTTCGCGCGCGGCGCGCAGGCCCGCGGCGGGAACGTGGTGTCGATCGGCCTGTGCTCGACCGACGAGTCGTACTTCGCGTCCGGCTCGCTCCAGGCGCCTGCCGCGATGTTCACCGCGAGCCACAACCCGCCGACGTACAACGGCATCAAGCTCTCCCGCGCGGGCGCCCAGGGCCTCAGCATGGACACCGGGCTCGGGGCGGTCCGCGACCGCGCCGACGTCTACCTGCGCGACGGCATCCCGAGCGTCGACCAGCCCGGTTCGTTCCGTGAAGAGGACGTGCTCGACCGCTATGCGGCCTACCTGCGGTCACTCGTGGACCTCAGCGGCATCCGCCCGATCACGGTCGTCGTGGACGCCGGCAACGGGATGGGCGGGCTCACCGTCCCCGCGGTGCTCGGCGAGGCCGCGGGGCTGCCCGCACTGCCCATCACGATCATCCCGCTCTACTTCGAGCTCGACGGCACGTTCCCCAACCACGAGGCCAACCCGCTGGAGCCGAAGAACCTGGTCGACCTGCAGCGCGCCGTCGTCGAGCACGGCGCCGACCTCGGGCTCGCCTTCGACGGCGACGCCGACCGCTGCTTCGTGGTCGACGAGCGCGGCTCGGCGGTCACGCCGTCGGCGGTGGCCGCCATCGTCGCGGTCCGCGAGATCGCGCGCGCCCGGAGGGAGGACCCGGACGCGGAGATCACGGTCATCCACAACCTGATCACCTCCAACATCGTCCCCGAGACCATCGAGGCCGCGGGGGCGGTGCCGCTGCGCACGCGGGTCGGCCACACGCTGATCAAGGACGCGATGCGGCGCTCGGGCGCGGTGTTCGGTGGCGAGCACTCGGCGCACTACTACTTCCGCGACTTCTGGAGCGCCGACAACGGCATGCTCGCGGCGATGCACCTCCTCGCCGAGTTCGGCGCGCAGGACCGCCCGCTCTCCGCCCTCGCGGCCGAGTACACGCCCTACGCCATGTCCGGCGAGATCAACTCGACCGTGGACGACGTGCCCGCCGCCTTCACCCGGGTCGTGGAGGCGTTCCGCAGCCGCGCCGACTTCGACGAGCTCGACGGGCTCACCGTCACCGGGCGCGTCGGACAGGACGAGACGTTCTGGTGGTTCTCCGTCCGCCCCTCGAACACGGAGCCGCTGCTGCGGCTCAACGTGGAGGCGGGGGACCAGGCGACCATGGCGCGCATCCGCGACGAAGTGCTCGCGCTGATCCGGGGGTGACCCGGCCGGGCGACATGGATGCGAGAATAGGCGCATGCCAGCTAGCACCTCGACCGCCCTTCCCTTCAAGGTCGCCGACCTGTCCCTCGCCGAAGCGGGACGCCACCAGATCCGCCTCGCCGAGAACGAGATGCCCGGGCTGATGGCCCTGCGCGCCGAGTTCGGCGACGCCCAGCCCCTCGCGGGCGCCCGCATCGCCGGCTCGCTGCACATGACCGTGCAGACCGCCGTGCTGATCGAGACGCTGGTCGCGCTCGGCGCACGCGTGCGCTGGGCCAGCTGCAACATCTTCTCCACCCAGGACGAGGCCGCCGCGGCGATCGCCGTCGGCCCGCACGGCACCCCGGAGGCCCCGGCCGGCGTCCCGGTGTTCGCCTGGAAGGGCGAGACGCTCGAAGAGTACTGGTGGTGCACCCAGCAGATCTTCGACTGGTCCGCCGAGGCGGCCGCCGACGGCGCCGACTACCTGGGCCCGAACCTCATCCTCGACGACGGCGGCGACGCCACGCTGCTGGTGCACAAGGGCCGCGAGTTCGAGCTGGCCGGCGCCGTCCCGGACGACGCGGAGGGCGACAGCCACGAGTACCGCGTCATCCTCGCCGCGCTGCGCGCATCCCTCGCGGGCTCGAAGGACCGCTGGACCCGGATCGCCGCCGACATCCTCGGCGTGACGGAGGAGACCACGACCGGCGTCCACCGCCTGTACGAGCTGGCGAAGGCGGGCGAGCTCCTGTTCCCGGCCATCAACGTCAACGACTCGGTCACCAAGAGCAAGTTCGACAACAAGTACGGCATCCGCCACTCCCTCCCGGACGGCCTCAACCGCGCCACCGACGTGCTGATCGGCGGCAAGGTCGCATTCGTCGCCGGGTACGGCGACGTCGGGAAGGGCGCGGCGGAGGCGCTGCGCGGTCAGGGCGCGCGCGTCATCGTCAGCGAGGTCGACCCGATCAACGCGCTGCAGGCCGCGATGGACGGCTACCAGGTGGCCCGGCTCGAGTCCGTGATCGACCAGGTCGACATCCTGATCACCGGCACCGGCAACCTCAACGTGGTCACCCTCGACCACCTGCTGGGTCTCAAGCACCTCGCGATCGTCGCCAACGTCGGCCACTTCGACAACGAGATCGACATGGCGTCGCTCGAGGCGCTGCCGGGCGCGGAGAAGGTCGAGATCAAGCCGCAGGTGCACGAGTGGCGCCTCCCCACCGGCCGCAGCATCCTGGTGCTGTCGGAGGGCCGGCTGATGAACCTCGGCAACGCCACCGGCCACCCGAGCTTCGTCATGAGCAACTCGTTCACCAACCAGGTGCTCGCCCAGCTGGAGCTGTACGTCTCCACCGAGCAGTACCCGGTCGGCGTCTACGTGCTGCCCAAGCACCTGGACGAGAAGGTCGCGCGCCTGCACCTCGACGCCCTGGGCGTCGAGCTCACCACGCTGACGGACGAACAGGCCGCCTACATCGGCGTGCCGGTCGACGGGCCGTACAAAGTCGACCACTACCGCTACTGATGGCGCTCGAGTTCGCCGACCGGGAGCTCCCCGGCGGCCTGATCCTGCGGGTGCGCAGCGAACGCGACGCCCCGGCCCTCGCGGCCGCCTACCAGCGCAACCGCGGTCACCTGGCACCGTGGGACCCGACGCGCACCGAGGACTTCTTCACCGAGGACGGCCAGCTGCAGCAGACCCGCGAGCTGCTCGCCCTGCGTTCGATGGACGCGGGTCTGCCGCTGGTGCTGGTCGACGGTGAGGAGATCGCCGGCGGGATGACGCTGAGCGGCATCGTGCGCGGGGCGTTCCAGTCGGCGACGGTCGGCTACTGGCTCGACCGCAACCACACGGGACGCGGGCTCGCCTCCGCGGCACTGGCCGCCGTCATCGAGGCGTCGCGCGACCAGTACGGGCTGCACCGCATCCAGGCGGCGACACTGCTGGCGAACCACGCCTCGCAGTCCGTGCTGACACGCGCGGGCTTCGAGCGCATCGGCGTCGCGCCGAAGTACCTGCAGATCGCGGGGCGCTGGCAGGACCACGTGCTGTTCCAGCGCATCCTGCACGACTGAGCGCAGGAGCGCGGGCGCGCGGGCAGGCTCAGGGCAGTTCGGCGAACGCCCGCACCGGGAACGTCCCGAACCCTTCGATCGCCGGCGGTGCTGCGGTGAAGCGCGCGCCGCGCTCCGGCAGCTTCTCGAGGCCCGTCAGGTGCTCCACCACGTGGACGCCCGCGGCGAGCAGGATGCTGTGCGCCGGCCGGGTGCCGCCCGACTCGGTGTCGTCGATGTTGAGCGAGTCGATGCCCACCAGGGCGACACCCGCGTCGGCCAGGTGGCGCGCCCCGTCCTCGGTGAGGAACGGCGCGCCGCCGGCATAGGCGGGCGTCCCGAAGTGCGCATCCCATCCGGTGTGCAGCAGCACCGCGGCACCCGCGGTGCCCACGTCGCGCAGGCCCGCCGCCGTGATGCCGCGCGGACCGCCCGCGGGCACGTGCACCACCTCGGCCGGCAGGCCGACCAGTGTCGTCAGGTCGAGGCCGGCCAGGTCAGGACCGTCGGGATAGCGGTGGTACGGGCTGTCGAGGTACGTGCCGGTGTTGCCGATCATCGTGATGACGTCCATGGCGAACTCGGTCCCCGGCGCGTAGACCGCCCGGGAGTCCTCACGCGTCAGGTGAGGGGTGATGACCGGAGCGGGGAGGCCGGGGTAGGTGACCAGGCCCGCGCGGATGCGGTGGCTGAGGTCGACGATCTGGCTCACGGGACTCCTCGGGTCAGCGGTCGGGGAAGCCGTGCGGCAGGGCGCTCAGCACGGGGTCGAGGCGCTCCAGCCGCTGCCGCTCGAGCGCCAGCCCCCGGGCGTCGCGCTCGCGGCGCAGCGCGGCGACGGCGACCAGGAAGGTCTCCGCGTCGACCGGCGGGAGCGGGGAGACGTAGGGTGCGGCCTCGCGGGCGAGTTCGGTGCTGAGGCCGTACCGGGCGGCGAGGGTCAGGTCGGGCGCCTGGCGCACGAACTGCGCGATCCGGCGGGAGAGCCGGTCGGGCAGCCGGGCCACGTCGGCCGTGGTCGCCCAGCCGGCCAGGTGCGGAGCCAGGTAGAGGGGGAGCGGCTGCGGTTTCGGCACCCGCACGAGCTGGCTGTAGGTGCCCGCCAGCAGGTCGCCGAGACGCTTCGACCGGGTGTTCAGGAGTCCGGTGAGGGCCGCGATGGCGCCGACGGTCATGAAGATCTCGAGCACGCCGACGAGGGCACGGATGAACGCGTGCCGGAATCCGATGGCGCCGCCGTCGTCGCGGACGATCCGCGCGCCCACGGCGAGCTTGCCCAGCGACCGCCCGCGCGACGCGAGTTCGACCGTGGTCGGCAGGATGACCATCCCGAACACCAGGATCAGGACGATCAGCGCCCGGGCGAGCGCCTCGTCCAGGCCGGCTCCGGTGGCGACCAGCAGCATGATGCACCCGAACATGACCAGCAGAGAGAACAGCCAGTCGATGATGGTGCCGGCGGCGCGCAGGATGTAGCTGGCCGGTCTCACGTCGAGGGTCACGGCCTCGCCGGTGACCAGTTCGCGGTCGTCCTGCGACTCGCTCCCCGCCAGGGCCTGCGTCATAGATAGCATCTAAGCAGATGGACCTCGACGCCTACGCCGCAGCGCACAGTGCCGACTGGGAGGAGCTCTCCCGGCTGGCCGCGAAGCGACGCCTCGACGGGCCGGAAGCCGACCGGATGATCGACCTCTACCAGTCCGGCGCCGCCGATCTGTCCGCAATCCAGACCAGTGCCGGCTCCACCGCGGTCGGCGACCGTCTCTCGCTCGCCCTGTCGTCGGCCCGCCTGCGCTTCACCGGTGCGGGCGCCAACCTCTTCTCGCAGCTGCCTCGGTTCTTCGTGCTGCAGCTCCCCGCAGCCCTCTACCGCCTGCGCTGGATCGTGCTGGCGGTCGCCGTCGCCACGGTGGTCGTCGCGACGCTGTACGCGGTGTGGATCACGGGCAATCCGGACGTGCTCCGCAACCTGGGCGACGACGCGGACCTCCGCCGGTACGTCGAGCACGACTTCATCGACTACTACTCCAGCAACCCGGCGTCGTCGTTCGCCGGCCAGGTGTGGACCAACAACGCCTGGATCGCCGCGCAGTGCATCGCCTTCGGGATCACCGGCGTCTACGTGCCCTACGTGCTCCTGCAGAACGCCATCGGCGTCGGAACGGCGGCGGGCGTCATGTTCGCGTATGGCCGCGGCGATGTCCTCTTCTCGTACATCGTGCCGCACGGCCTCCTCGAGCTCACCAGCGTCTTCGTCGCCGCGGCAGCGGGCCTGCGGATCTTCTGGGCCTGGATCGCGCCCGGCGCGCGCACCCGCGGCCAGGCGCTCGCCGAGGACGGGCGCGCCCTGTTCACCGTCGCGGTCGGCTGCGCCATCTCGCTCTTCGTCTCCGGGCTGATCGAGGGCTTCGTGACCCCCTCCGCGCTGCCGGTCTGGGCGAAGATCGGGATCGGCGCGCTCGCGCTCGCCGCCTTCCTCGCCTACATGCTGGTGCTCGGCCGCCGCGCGGTCCGCGCCGGTGAGACGGGAGACCTCACCGAGTACGAGGCCGGGGCCCGGCGCATCGTGGGCGCCTGAAACCCTGCCGTCCCGGCAGCGCCTCGCCGCTTCGCTCAGAGCCGCCCGGCGGCCTTCAGGGCCAGATAGCGGTCAGCGAGCGCCGGGGGCAGGTCGGCGGGTGAGCCCGTCACCACGTCACCGCCCTGGCGGCGGACCGCGGCGGACACGCGGCTGAGGTCGAGCAGGGACCGCTCGGCCGCCGCGGCGCGGTAGACGGCCTCGCGGTCGCCCCGGGAGCGCGTGGCCTCCACCGTGTCCGGGTCGGTCACGCTCGCGACGACGACGATGTGCTTGGCCGTGAGTTGGGGGAGCACCGACAGCAGCCCCCGCGACCCGCCCGGCGACTCGATCGACGTGAGCAGGACCACCAGCGATCGCTGCGTGGTCATGGCGGAGACCTGGGCGGGGACGGCCGACCAGTCCATCTCGATGAGGGCCGGGTCGATGCCGGCCATGACATCCACCATGCGGGACAGCAGCTCAGGTCCGCTCGCGCCCTGCACGCGTCCGCGAACGATGCGGTCGAAGGCGACGAGGTCGACGCGGTCGCCCGCCCGGGTCGCGAGCGCCGCGAGCAGCAGGGCCGACTCGAAGGCCGTGTCGATGCGGGGCTCGTCGGCGACGCGCGCGGCGGACGTGCGAGCGGTGTCGATCACGATCACGACCCGGCGGTCGCGCTCCGGCCGCCACGTCCGGACCATCACCCGCGCGCCGCGTCCGCCCGCCGGATCGTGCCGGCGAGCGGTGGCACGCCAGTCGATCGAGCGGACGTCGTCCCCGCGCACGTACTCGCGCAGCGAGTCGAACTCGGTGCCCTGACCGCGGAGGAGGACCGTGGTGCTGCCCTCGAGCTCCCGCAGCCGTGCCAGGCGCGAGGGCAGGTGCTTCCGTGCGGTGAAGGGCGGCAGCACGCGGATGCGTCCCGGCGCCTCCAGCGTCGCCTGGCGGGCCCACAGCCGCAGCGGTCCCCACGAGCGGATGGTCGCCGTGCGCACGCGGCGCTCGCCGCGGCGCCACGGGCGCAGGGTGGCGGTCAGGCGGCGGCGCTCCCCGGCGGGGAGGGACACCCGCGTCCGGGTGGTCTGGGCCCCCGCGGAGGGCTCCCAGGCGTCGCGGACCACACCCCGCAACGTGCGCCGGCCGGTGTTCGTCACGTAGAGCTCGGACGTCGCCTCGGCGCCGAGCCGGACCCGCGCCGGGAGGCTGCGTTCGAGGACCACCCGGCGGGGGGATGCGGCCAGAATCAGGTCGAGAACGCCCAGCACGAGGCACAGGACGAGCCAGCCGCCGAGCACCGCGTACGCGACGCCGTCACGCCCGCCGAGCAGCACGACGGGGATGACGCCGAGCGCGAGCAGGGCGACGAAACGTCCGGATACGGTCACGAGGGGCGCCTAGATCGGGACCTGGACCTGCTGCACGATCGACCGCAGGATCGCGTCGGCGCCCACGCCCTCCAGCTCCGCCTCCGGGCGCAGCTGCAGGCGGTGGCGCCACACCGGGACGAGCATCGCCTGCACGTGGTCGGGCGTGATCGAGTCGTACCCCGAGAGCCAGGCCCACGCCTTCGCGGCCGCCAGCAGCGCCGTCGTTCCGCGGGGGCTGACCCCCAGGCGCACCGACGGGCTCCGCCGGGTCGCCCGCGCAAGGTCGACGATGTAGGCGAGCACGTCGGCGTTCGCCCCCACCGCCGCTGCCGACTCCCGGGCCGCGGCGAGCTCCGCGGCGCCGAGGACCGGCGTCACGCCGGCCGCCGTCAGATCGCGCGGGTTGAAGCCCGCTGCATGGCGGCGCAGCACCTCCACCTCGGTGTCGCGCTCGGGCACGTCCAGCGTGAGCTTGAGCAGGAACCGGTCCAGCTGCGCCTCCGGCAGCGCGTAGGTCCCCTCGTACTCGATGGGGTTCTGCGTCGCGGCCACGATGAACGGGTCCGGCAGCTTGCGGCTGACGCCGTCGACGCTGACCTGACGCTCCTCCATCGCCTCCAGCAGGGCGGACTGCGTCTTCGGGGGCGTGCGGTTGATCTCGTCCGCCAGCAGGATGTTGGTGAACACCGGGCCCTCGCGGAACACGAACCCGCCCGTCTGGGCGTCGTAGACGAGGGAGCCGGTCACGTCGCCGGGCATGAGGTCCGGGGTGAACTGGACGCGCTTGGTGTCGAGGCTCAGCGCCTGGCTCAGCGAGCGGACCAGAAGCGTCTTGGCGACGCCGGGCACGCCCTCCAGCAGCACGTGGCCACGGGCGAGCAGCGCGATGATCAGCCCCGTCACGGCGCCCTCCTGGCCCACGACGGCTTTGCCCACCTCGGTGCGGACGCCCGCGAGGGCGGCACGGAGGCGCGACGCGTCGGCGGCTGCGCCGGGCGTGGGCGGGGTGGTGGTTCCGGTCGTGACGTCGGTCATTCATCCATTCTTCCGGTCGGGCCCCGCTGAGGGCTGCGGCGTGACGGCGGCGGCGGTGGCGCGTTCGAGTTCGGCCAGGTCGTCGGAGAGGGAGAGCAGGTCGCGGTCGGTGGCGGGGATGCGGTCGAGCAGCACCTCGGACACGCGCCCGCGGTCGGAGCGGAGGACGGCGGCCACCGCATCCACCACCTCCTGCGTCGTCGCGGTCGACGGCAGGCCGACTAGCGCCGATAGTCGGCCCAGTGTGCCGATGCGCAGCGCGTCGGCGGCACGCAGGCGTGCCGAGGAGCGCTGGTAGAGCCGGGCGCGGCCCTCGCGCGTCTCGCCGGCCCGCACGACGACCGGGAGGTTCTCGACCACCAGCGGCCCGAACCGGCGGCCGCGCCAGACGGCGGCCGCGAGGAAGACGGCGACCAGCAGGAGGACCACCGGGGTCACCCAGCCCGGGGTGAGCGCCGCGATGTCGGGCGGCCCGGTGACCGGCCGGTCGTCGATCGTCGGCAGGTACCAGACCAGCGTGCGGTGGGAGCCCAGCAGGTTGAGGGCGAGGGCGGCGTTGCCCAGCCGGTCGACGCCTTCGTTCGTCAGCACCGCGGACGAGCCCAGCAGGTACACCGTGGAGTCGTCGAACGTGGTGCGGACGAGCGAGGCCCGGCCGTTCCCGTCGGTGAAGCAGGCGACCCCGTCGCCCGTCACCCGGAAGGTGCCCGGGAATCCGGCGTCCTCGGTGTTCGGGGTCGGGCGCGGGTCGATCCGCCCGGCGCGCTCCGCGGCGCGGACCCCGCAGCCCGCCGACACCGGAGCCCGCGGCTCGCCGCCGGCGCTCACACCGGGCGCGAGCGTCTGCAGGGCCTGGAAGCCGGGTTCGACCACCACGAGCGTCCGCCCGTCGCCGGCCAGCCCGCGGTACCCGGCGGCCGCGAGGTAGCCGTTGGGATCGGACACGAGCACCGTCGCGTCGTCGCCGGCGGCCTCGCGCGCCTCGCTCAGAGAACTCACCGCCCGGACGGTCACCCCCTGGCCGCGCAGCACCTGGGCCACCGCCTTCGCCCCTGCCGGAGCAGGGTTCGACGCGTCGAGGGGCGTGCCCGCACCCGCGCGTCCACCGCTGAGCAGCAGCCCGAACACGGCGATGAGCACCGCGATGACCGCGAGCACGATCCACGGGACGGCGCGGCGTGCCGTCGTCCGCACCGTGGGGGAGACGGCGCGCGCCTCGGCCGGGACCGCGCCCGGGGTCGCGGACGCGTCCGGCGCGCCCGGGGCCGCGGCCCGTTCGCGCTCGGGAGCCGGGGCGCTCATGCGGTCACCGCCGGAAGCGCGACGCGCGCCCCCTGCAGGCGCTGATCGAGGGCGACGAGCTGCTGGTACGCGGACTCCGTCCCCGGTCGATCGAGGTACCGTACCTCGTCGAACGAACGCGCCGCCTGGCGCAGCGCGTCGCGCTCCGCGGGCACGGCGTCGGCGGCGCGCTGCGAGAACTCGGTGGCCGTCGTCCCCGGCGACACGAGGACGAGCGTCCGCTCGTCGAGCCCCGCCGCGATCGCTCGGAACTGCTCCTCGACAGCGGTCACCCAGTCCCCGGAGCGGGCGGCACGCTCCGCGGAGGCGCGCAGCTCGGCCGCGCTGCGGATCGCGTCCGAACCGAACAGCGCGCGTCGCTCGAGGGACGACCGCCGGTTGATGCGCGGACGCCCGAACACCAGGAATGCGGTCACGATGAGGCCGGCCACGATGAGCACGACGACCAGCAGCAGCACCGGACCGGCGTCGCCGCCGGGGCCCTGGAAGAGGGAGGCCAGCCAATCCTGGACCGCTTTGGACGCCAGGTCGAACCACGTCGGCTTCGCAGCCTGGTACTCCGGGCGCGCCAGTTCGTCGCGCAGCCATTCCTGCGCTTCCGGCGAGCTCGGGTCAACCGGGACGTCGACGTGGATCACGGTCAGCCGGCAGGCCACCCGGCCGCGGCCGGCGGCTGCGGCGGCTGGGCCCGCTCCGCCGGCGGAAGATACGGATCGGGGAGGTCCTGGCCGGTCTGCCGGCCCTCCACGAAGCGGACGAGCTCGAGATCGAGCCCTTCCTTCCGCATGCGGAGATCGAGGTACAAGAGCGAGACCGCCGCGGTCTGGATGACGCTGCCGATCGCGCCGACGACGGCGGTCACGATGCTCGCGAGGACGTTGACGCCGAGCTGCGTGACGATCAGTTGGGTCATCGAGCTCGCCGAGTCGCCCGCCGAGGCGGCGGTGGGGGCGAAGACGCCGCCGATCAGGCCGCCGAGCAGGCCGAACGGGATGCTGATCGTCTGCGTGATGGCGTAGACGATCAGCCAGACCAGCGCGATGATGCCGAACGTGCGCCAGAAGTAGCCGTTCGTCAGCCCCCACGAGCGGGCGACCGCGGAACGCATCGGCAGCCGCTCCAGCACGATCGCGCTCGGCACCATGGCGAGCTTCGTGTTGATCCAGACGGCCAGCGGGATGAGGCCGAGCCCGCCGATGAGACCGACCGCGACGGCGCCGATCGTCCCGGCCACGCCGCCGATGCTCGCCAGCGCGACCACGATCGCGATGACGAGGGCGATCACCACGATCCAGGCGAGCGCGAACAGCAGCGTGAAGCCGATGAGGGCGCCGAACCGGCCGCGCACCAGACGCCAGAGGGCTCCGAACGTGAGCTTCTCGCCGAGCGTCTCGCGGGCGACCTCGGCCACGATCACGCCCTGGAGGAGTGCGCCGAAGACGGTGGTGATGACCAGCGACAGCACGCCCAGCACGATGGTCCCGCCGATCAGGCCGGCCTGGAGCGCCGGCTTGTCCTGCGCGTCGGCGGAGAGGGCGCGGCTGACGAGCAGCGCGATGCCGCCGGCGATGAGGACGCTGACCAGGATGGCGGGGATGCCCTGGAGGATCAGCGCGGCGCCGACCGTGATGCGCGGGTTGCGCCGCAACGCCTGGAACGGGGCGGCCAGCAGCGGTCCGAGCGTCAGCGGACGCAGCGGGATGAGACCGGGCTTGGGCGGAGGCGTCCAGCCGGGCTGGCCCCCTGCCGGTGCGTACTGCTGGCCGTACGGCGGCTGCTGCCAGCCGTACTGCGGGGGCTGCTGCCCGTACTGGGGAGCCTGCTGCCCGTACTGCGGAGGCTGCTGACCGTACCGGGGCGGCTGCTGACCGTACTGGGGCGGCTGCTGACCGTACTGCGGGGGCTGTGCGCCCTGCGCGCCGTCCGCCCCCGGCGTCCCGCCGCCCTGCGACCCCGGCGCCTGCCAGTCCTGTTCGTCGGTCACGCCGTGCCCTTCCGTTCCCCCGCGTCGAAGCTGTGGTCCCATGCTGGCACATCGGCCCGCCGCGCGATGTCCCGTCCACAGGGCACGTGATGCTTTCATACAAGCCGGTAGCAGCCTGCTCCATTACGCTGGTCATGTTGTCCGCGGCCGTGGCCGCTCGAGGAGGGTTCGGGGAACATCCGACATGACTAGTCGCATCCTGGTTGTCGACGACGACACCGCGCTTGCGGAGATGATCGGCATCGTGCTGCGCACGGAGGGTTTCGACCCCGTCTTCTGCGAAGACGGCGCGCTGGCCCTCGACACGTTCCGCACCGCGAAGCCGGACCTCGTGCTGCTCGACCTCATGCTCCCCGGCCTCGACGGAATCGAGGTGTGCGGCCGCATCCGCGCCGAGTCGGGCACCCCGATCATCATGCTCACCGCCAAGTCCGACACGGCGGACGTGGTGAAGGGTCTCGAGTCGGGCGCCGACGACTACATGGTCAAGCCGTTCAACCCCAAGGAGCTCGTCGCCCGCATCCGCACCCGGCTGCGCCCCGCGCCCGCCGCACCGCCCGCGGACGAGCTGACCGTCGGCGACCTGGTCGTCGACGTCTCGGGTCACGAAGTGCGCCGCGGCGACGAGCGGATCGCGCTCACCCCGCTGGAGTTCGACCTCCTGCTCGCCCTCGCATCCAAGCCGCAGCAGGTGTTCACCCGCGAGATGCTGCTCGAGCAGGTCTGGGGCTACCACTACAAGGCGGACACCCGGCTGGTGAACGTCCACGTCCAGCGGCTGCGCGCCAAGGTGGAGCAGGACCCGGACAACCCGAAGATCGTCATGACCGTGCGCGGGGTCGGCTACCGCGCCGGCGCGGCCGCCTAGCTGCGGAGGGTCGGATGCGCTTCCGGTGGCCCACGCGAGACGTGTGGCGGCAGGCGCCGTCCCGTCTCGTGCGCCTGTGGCGCGGTTCCCTGCAGCTGCGCACCGTGACGATCACGCTGCTGCTCACCGGCGCGGCCATCCTCGTCACGGGCATCTACATGGCCCTCAGCATCAGCAACGACCTCTACCAGTCGCGGCTCGACCAGGCGCTCCGCGACTCCAGCCGTGCGACGACCACGGCGCAGTCGACCCTGAACGCGTCCGACGTGTCCTCCGGCGACGGCGGCAAGAACCTGCTCAACACCGTGCTGCAGAGCGTGCAGGCGTCGACGTCGAGCCGGCTGGTGGCCGCCTACCGGGTGCCCGGGCAGGACACCGGCGTGCTCGCTCCGCCCGACCGGGGGAGCCCGGCCATGAACTCGGTGATCTCGCCGGAGCTCCGCGCGAAGGTGCAGAACGGGGGGACCAAGCAGTACTACCAGTCGGTCGCCCTCCCGGCCGGGACCGGCGACACCGATCCGGGGATCGTGGTCGGCTCGCAGCTGACCCTCCCGTCGTACGGGAAGTACGAGCTCTACATCGGCTACAACCTGCGCGACTCCGAGAACACGCTGCTCTTCGTTCAGAACACGCTCCTGCTCGCCGGGCTCGCGCTCATCCTGCTGATCGGGGCCATCACCTGGGTCATCGTGCGGTTCGTGGTCGAGCCCATCCGGGTCGCCGCGCGCACCAGCGAGCGGCTGGCCGCCGGCGATCTCGCGGTGCGCATCCCGGAACGCGGCGAGGACGTGTTCGCGACGCTGGCGCGCTCGTTCAACGGGATGGCCGACAGCCTGCAGAGCCAGATCAACCAGCTCGGCACGCTGTCGCAGTTGCAGCAGCGGTTCGTGTCGGATGTGTCGCACGAGCTCCGCACTCCGCTCACCACGATCCGGCTCGCCGGCGACGTCATCTACGACCAGCGGGAGGGCTTCGCCCCCGCGACGGCGCGCACCGCGGAGCTGCTCCACACCCAGATCGAGCGGTTCGACCGCCTCCTCTCCGACCTCCTCGAGATCAGCCGGTACGACGCCGGGTCCGTCGTGCTCGACGCCGAGCCCACGAACCTCGTGCGCCTGGCCGAGGACTGCGTCGACGAGCTGCGCACCCTCTCGGAGCAGAACGGCTCCGAGCTGACTCTGGATGCGCCCGGCGGCTACTTCGACGTGCCCATGGACCCGAGGCGCATCCGCCGGGTCGTCCGCAACCTGATCGGGAACGCGATCGAGCACGGTGAGGGACGTCCGGTCGTCGTGACGGTCGACAGCAACGAGAGCGCTGTGGCGCTGACCGTGCGCGACTACGGGATCGGCATGAGCGCGGAGGACATGGCGCACGTCTTCGACCGCTTCTGGCGCGCGGACCCGTCCCGCAAGCGCACCCTCGGCGGCACGGGCCTCGGTCTCGCCATCTCGCTCGAGGATGCAACCCTGCACTCCGGCTGGCTGCAGGTGTGGTCGGCGCCCGGCGCCGGGTCCTGCTTCCGCCTGACCCTTCCGCGGGTCCCGGGACGGGAGATCACCGGCTCCCCGCTTCCCCTGCCGCCGATCGACGCCGGCGCGACGATGCCGCAGGCGGCCGGGACCGGAAGCGAGGCGCACGCATGAGCAGGAGAGGGATGCGCGGCGGCCGCTCGCTCGTCGCAGCGCTCGGGGCGCTGGTGCTGGTCGCGCTCGCCGCGTGCGCGAGCATCCCGGACTCCGGGCCCGTGCGGCAGGGCGGCCCGGTCGCCCAGGTCAACGACCCGCTCGACCTCGACTTCAACCCGTCGCCACCGGAGACGGGGGCGAGCCCGCAGCGGATCGTGCAGGGCTTCATCGACGCCGCCTCCAGCCCGAAGAACAACTTCCAGATCGCGCGGGAGTACCTCACCCACTCGATGGCGGCCAGCTGGAATCCGGACGAGTCCGTCACCGTCGACGACGGCCGGAACCGCAGCTACGAGGATCAGGGGTCGCTGTGGCGGGTGGAGGTCACGCCGGTCGCCAACGTGGACGCCATCGGCACCTACCACCCGGTCGCCAGCAGCGCGCCCGTCGGCCTCAACTATCAGCTGCTCAAGGAGAACGGGGAGTGGCGCATCTCCGTCGCCCCGGACGGCGTGGTGATCGACGAGCCGACCTTCCGTGCCGTGTACGCGCAGCAGACGCTCTACTTCTACAGTTCGGGTTACACCTATCTCGTGCCGGATGCGCGCTGGTTCCCGGCGCGCGTGGCCTCCGCGGCGACGCGTGTCGCCAGCTCGCTGCTCGCCGGGCCCGCACCCTGGCTGAGCGGCGCGGTCTCGACCTCGTTCCCCAAGGGGACGCAGCTCGCGGTGCCGTCGGTGACCACGGTCGGCGGTGTGGCGCGGGTCGACCTCAGCTCCGAGGCGGGACAGGCGGACCCGGCCCAGCTGCAGCGGATGCAGTACCAGCTCGAGCAGTCGCTCGGCACCCTCGCGCAGAGCGTCCAGCTCTCGATCGAGGGCAACGTGCAGCAGGTCCCCTCGCTGAGCGCGGCGGCCGCGCCGGTCCGGAACCCCTCGGTCGACGCGCACGCCTACGTGGTGCACGGCGACGCGTTCGGTCCGCTCAACGGCGACACGGTGACGGGCCTCAGCGGCCTGAGCGAGAAGGTCGCGGCCCTTCGTCCCACCGCGGTCACCCTCAGCGCGTCACACGACCAGGCGGCGGTGCTCTCGGCGACCGGCGTGTTCTCGGTGCGCAAGACCGGCGACCCGGTCCGGGTGGATGCGCGGCCCGGCCTGATCGGCCCGTCGCTCGACACGGACGGCTGGGTCTGGTCCGTTCCCGGGTCGTCGCCCAACGCCATCCAGGCGGCGGCCCCCAACGGCGGGGACGCCCACGCCGTGGCCGCGAGCTGGCCCAATGCCTCGTCCATCCTGTCGCTCGCGGTCTCCCGCGACGGGACGCGGATCGCCGCACTGGTCCGCACGCCCACCGGGTACTCGCTGATGGCGGCCGGCATCCTCCGGGGGAACGGCGGGTCGCCGGCCTCGCTGACCGTGCCGGTGGAGCTGGCGGCGTTCGTGGACGGCGTGCAGTCCGCGGCGTGGACGAGCGATCTGACGATCGCCGTCCTCAGCACCACGACGGGGCAGGCGACGAGTATCGCGCAGCAGACGGTCGGCGGCGAGCAGACGACGACCTCCGGTCCCGCGAGCGGGCGCACCATCGTCGGCGCCGCCGGCCTCGCGCCCTACGTCGTGCTGAGCGCCGACGGCACCCTGCTGGCGCCGACCGGGAACGGATGGCAGGCGCAGCTCGACAAGGTCGGCGCACTGGCGGTGCAACAGGGGCAGCCCTGAGCCCTCCACACCCCGCGGCCGCGAGCAGTTCTGCACAGATCCGCTCGACGCGCCCCGGCGGCGGGCCTGCGCCGCGAAGCTCGAAGCATGACAGCACACACCCTGGTCCGTGAGTCCCTCCTCGACGCCGCAGCGATCCTGCTGCCGGTGCGCTGCGCGGGGTGCGGCAGACCCGACCGCACGCTCTGCGACGAGTGCGAGGAGGCGCTTCGCCCGGCGGCGCACGTCCAGCTCGTGGACGGCATCCGCGTCTGGTCGGCCCTGCGCTACGACGGCGTCGCGCGCCGCATCCTCCTCGCCTACAAGGACGGCGGCCGGACGGACGCCGCCCGCGCACTGGCGGGGGCGCTGCGCTGCGCGATCGCCGCCGCTCAGCGCGACGCCGAGCCGGGCAATGGCGACGCCGCGCTGCTCCCCGTCCTCATCCCCTCGACACGTGCGGCCTGGCGACGACGCGGGTATCACCCGACCCGTGCCGTGCTCGCCCGGGCGCACGTCCTCGTCCCTCCGCTGTGGGGAGCCCTGCGGCTTTCCCGGCAGACGGCCGACCAGGCCGAGCTCACGGCGGGGGAGCGCGCGGCGAACCGCGCGGGCAGCTTCGTCGCGTCGCCGCGGCTCTCGGGCCGGGACTGCCTGATCGTGGACGACATCGTCACCTCCGGCGCGACCATCGCCGAGGCCGCCCGCGCGATCCGCGCCGCGGGCGGTCGTGTGTCGGCCGCTGTGGCGATCGCCCGCACGCCGCTCCGCAATCCGGGACAGGCTCAGGGAGCACTCAGCGGACGCACCGGGAATGCCGCATGTTTTCCGGTTTCGCATCGGGGGGATGCGCACTACGGTGGTCCAAAAGGTGCGAGCGATCCGCCCTGACTCCGCCGGGCGGTCATCGCGCCGGATCAGGGAGGTCTCCATGGACATCAACATCATCGGACGCAACCTGGGCATCACTGATCGCTTCCGGGAGTACGCCACCGAGAAATCGGAGAAGGTCGCACACCTGGCCGAACGGGCCATCTCGTTCGAGATTAAGGTCAGCCGCCACAACGAGAAGCTGGGAAGCTCGAACGGCGACGACCGTGTCGAGCTGACCCTCGTGGGGCCGAAGGCCACGGTGAGATCCGAGGCGACGGGGCAGGACAAGTACGCCGCCTTCGATATCGCCCTCGGCAAGCTCCTGGAGCGGGTGCGCAGGGCGAAGGACCGCCGCAAGGTGCATCGCGGCCAGCACAGACCGACCTCGTTGCGCGAGGCGAGTACCGACGGCTTCAGCGCGGTCGGCCTCTCGGCCGCCCCGGTCGCCGTGCTCGACCAGGTCCGCACCGGCTCGACGCCGGTGGTGTCCGATGAGACGGAGGAGACTCCGGAGGCGGAGGAGGCGTACAGCCCCGTCGTGATCCGGAAGAAGGTCTTCGCCTCAATTCCGATGACCGTGGATGACGCGCTCTACTACATGGAGCTCGTCGGTCACGACTTCTACCTGTTCGTCGACCAGGAGACCCAGCGTCCCAGCGTCGTGTACCGCCGCAAAGGCTGGGACTACGGCGTGATCTCCCTCGACGACTCCGCCGACGAGCTGCAGGAGGTGGCGACCGCCGCGCGCAAGCTCGGCTGACCGGTCCCACCCGGCCGCCACGCGGCCGGCGCACGGACGCCGATGGCGACCGCCCGGGCGGCGGTCGCCATCGGGCCGTCCGGGGAGGCGCGCCCTCAGAGTCCGCGCGCCCTCAGAGTCCGAGCGCTGCCGAGAGCACTCTCGCGGCGTCGGCGATGAGGGCGTCGTCATAGGCGGCGTCCTTCGACGCCTTCCGGGAGAGCACCACCATCACCACTGGGGAGCGGCCCGGTGCGGTGAGTACGGCGACGTCGTTGCGCGTCCCGAAGGAGGCGGCGCCCGACTTGTCGGAGACGGTCCATCCGGTCGGCGCTCCGGCACGGATGAGCGGATCGCCGGTCGCGTTCCCGGTCAGGTCGTCGACCAGGAGCTCCCGCTTCCCCGGAGGCAGCGCGTCTCCCAGGGCGTACGCCCGCAGGTCCGCCGCCAGGGCGCGCGGCGTGCTGGTGTCCCGCACGTCGCCCGGCGCCGCCTCGTTGAGGTCGGGCTCGGTGCGGTCGACCGCGGTCGTCTCATCGCCCAGCTCCCGCAGCGCCTTCTCGAGCTCGGCGGGTCCGCCCAGCTGCCGGAACAGCAGGTTGGCGGCGGTGTTGTCGCTCTGCCGGAGCGCGGCCTCGACGACCGCCCGCACGGCCATCCCGCTCGCCACCGCCGTCTCCGTCACCGGGGAGTGCGGGACGAGATCGTCGCTCGAGAAGCGCACCGTCGCATCCAGCTGCTCATCGCTGGTCCGTGCGAGCACAGCGCCGGCGAGCAGCGCTTTGGACGTGGACGCGTAGGCGAAGCGCTCATCGGCCCGGTACCTGATGGAACGTCCGGTCCCGGTGTCCAGTGCGTAGGCGCCGAGCGTCGCCCGGTACTGCGACTCGAGGTCGGCCAGCGCCCGTTGGGCCGCCCGTGAGCGCAGCTCTTCGGTCGTCCGCGCCGGGTGGGGCGCGGCCGACGGCGACGCCGGTGCCGCATCCTGCGCCGAGCAGCCGGTGAGCACGGCGGCGGCCGCGATGCTGAGGACGGCGACGGAGCGGATCCGGCCACGGAGCATGACGAGGTCCTTTCGGAGGGAGGCGGTCCCCACGGGGCGCAGAGCCATTGTCGCCGCCCGCATCCGCCCGCCTTCCGGGACTGACCGCTTTCGCCCAGAGTCCTTTCAGGCTCGGCAGGCCGAACGTCAGGGCTGAACAAGTAGCATGTGTCTAGCGTCGGCGGAGTCTGCCGTCCGCGCGCGTCCGTCGGGGCGCCGGGCCATCGGCCCGAACCGAGCGTAAGTGGAGTGCATCAGTGGCCTCAGTTCTTGAAAAGGTCCTCCGTGTTGGCGAGGGCCGGACCCTCCGTCGGCTGGAGGCGTACGCGCGGGCGGTCAACGCCCTCGAAGACGACTTCAGCGAACTCACCGATGAGGAACTCGCGCACGAGACCGTCGAGCTGCGCGAGCGGTACGGCAACGGCGAGTCGCTCGACGACCTGCTGCCCGAGGCGTTCGCCGCGGTCCGCGAGGCGTCGAAGCGCACGCTGGGCATGCGTCACTTCGACGTGCAGATCATGGGAGGCGCGGCCCTCCACCTCGGCAACATCGCCGAGATGAAGACCGGTGAGGGCAAGACCCTCGTCGCGACGACCGCCGCCTACCTCAACGCGATCGCCAGCCGCGGCGTGCACGTCATCACGGTCAACGACTACCTGGCCAGCTACCAGTCCGAGCTGATGGGCCGCGTGTACCGCGCGCTCGGGATGACGACCGGCGTGATCCTCGCCGGCCAGACGCCCGAGGAGCGCCGCGAGCAGTACGCGGCCGACATCACCTACGGCACGAACAACGAGTTCGGCTTCGACTACCTGCGCGACAACATGGCGTGGCAGGCGAGCGACATGGTCCAGCGCGGCCACTTCTTCGCCATCGTCGACGAGGTCGACTCGATCCTCATCGACGAGGCGCGCACGCCGCTCATCATCTCGGGCCCGTCGTCCGGCGAGGCGAACCGCTGGTTCAACGAGTTCGCGAACCTCGCGAAGCGGCTCACGCCCGACGTCGACTACGAGGTCGACGAGAAGAAGCGCACGGTCGGCGTCCTCGAGCCCGGCATCGAGAAGGTCGAGGACTACCTCGGCATCGACAACCTGTACGAGTCGGCGAACACCCCGCTCATCTCGTTCCTCAACAACGCGATCAAGGCCAACGCCCTGTTCAAGCGCGACAAGGACTACGTCGTCATGAACGGCGAGGTGCTGATCGTCGACGAGCACACCGGCCGCATCCTGGTCGGCCGCCGCTACAACGAGGGCATCCACCAGGCGATCGAGGCGAAGGAGGGTGTCGAGGTCAAGGCCGAGAACCAGACCCTCGCCACTGTGACCCTGCAGAACTACTTCCGCCTCTACAAGAAGCTCTCCGGCATGACCGGTACCGCCGAGACCGAGGCCGCCGAGTTCATGAGCACCTACAAGCTCGGCGTCGTCCCCATCCCCACGAACAAGCCGATGCAGCGCATCGACCAGCCCGACCTCGTCTACAAGAACGAGAAGGCGAAGTTCGACCAGGTCGTGGAGGACATCGTCAAGCGGCACGAGAAGGGCCAGCCCGTCCTCGTCGGCACCACCTCGGTCGAGAAGAGCGAGTACCTCTCGCGCCTGCTCGCCAAGAAGGGCGTGCGCCACGAGGTGCTGAACGCGAAGAACCACGCGCGCGAGGCCGCGATCGTCGCCCAGGCCGGACGCCTCGGCGCTGTGACCGTCGCCACCAACATGGCCGGCCGTGGAACCGACATCATGCTCGGCGGCAACTCCGAGTTCATCGCGGTCGCCGAGATGAACGCCCGCGGGCTGTCGCCGGTCGAGACGCCCGACGAGTACGAGGAGGCCTGGGAAGAGGTCTTCGGCAACGTCAAGGCGCAGGTCGCGGAAGAGGCCGAGAAGGTCATCGCGGCCGGCGGCCTGTACGTGCTCGGCACGGAGCGCCACGAGTCCCGCCGCATCGACAACCAGCTGCGCGGACGGTCCGGCCGCCAGGGCGACCCCGGCGAGAGCCGGTTCTACCTCTCGCTGACCGACGACCTCATGCGGCTGTTCAACTCCGGAGCCGCCGAGAGCCTGATGGGCCGCAGCAGCGTCCCGGACGACATGGCGATCGAGTCCAAGGTCGTCAGCCGGGCGATCCGCAGCGCTCAGTCGCAGGTCGAGGCCCGCAACGCCGAGATCCGCAAGAACGTCCTCAAGTACGACGACGTCCTGAACCGGCAGCGCGAGGCGATCTACAGCGACCGCCGTCACATCCTCGAGGGCGACGACCTGCACGAGCGCGTGCAGCAGTTCCTGACGGACGTGATCGACGACATCCTCGACCAGCACACGGGCGAGGGCAGCGGCGACGACTGGGACTTCGACGCCCTCTGGGCCGAGCTGAAGACCCTGTACCCGGTCGGCGTGAGCATCGACGAGGTGATCTCGGAGGCGGGCAACAAGGGCCGGATCAACCGCGACTTCATGCGCCGCGAGATCCTCTCCGACGCCCGCATCGCCTACCAGCGCCGCGAGGAGTCGCTCGGAGCGCCGGCGATGCGCGAGCTCGAGCGCCGTGTCGTGCTCTCGGTGATCGACCGCCGCTGGCGCGACCACCTCTACGAGATGGACTATCTGAAGGACGGCATCGGCCTCCGCGCGATGGCCCAGCGCGACCCGCTGGTCGAGTACCAGCGCGAGGGCTTCGCCATGTTCCAGCAGATGATGGGCGCGATCCGCGAGGAGACCATCGGCTTCCTGTTCAACCTGGAGGTCGAGGTCAACCAGGCGCCCGGAGAGGTCGAGTCGCCCGCCGTCGCGGCGAAGGGCCTGGCCCGCGGCGAGGGCGACACGAAGCTCAGCTACTCGGCTCCGGCCGAGCAGGGCGGCGTCGAGGTCCGCGACCAGCGCGGGCAGCTCGAGAAGGCCGCCACGGCCCGCGCGCAGCGCGCCCAGCAGCAGGATGCGGCCCCCGCGGCCCCGCCCGCGCAGGGTGCAACGCAGCGCGGCGCCTTCGGCCAGCGCGTCCAGGAGGGCGACGACCAGGCGCCGGTCAACCGGGCCGAGCGCCGGGCGCAGGCCAAGAAGCGCTGATCCGCAGAGTCCCGGCACAAGCACCGGACGCGCGCACGAGATGACGAACGGCGGCCCCTCGGGGCCGCCGTTCCGTCGTCTGCTCACGGTCGCAATGCGGTCAGAGCAGGTGCCTGAGAAGCCTCAGAGCACGTTGATCGCGCTCGCCCGCCACCGTTCCCGATGGCGCTCCAGCCGGATGGCGACGGCGCGTGAGCGACCCGGCTGGTGCACCAGCACGACCGCCTCCACCACCCCCTCCGATGGGCGTGCGAGCCGCGGCTCGCCGATCCGCATGCGCGGCCGGAGCGCGCCCTCCGGCGCGACGGCGCGAGCGCGGGCCGCGATCATCGTCCGCCGCAGCAGGTGGACGTAGACGGCGTCGCTGACCCACCGGCCGATCTGGTCGAGCGGCCGGGCGCCGGCGAGGATCTCGACCGCGCAGCGCGCCAGATTCGCGCACAGCGTCGCGGGCTCCGGGTTGGCGGCGTCCGCGATCGGGGCGAGCGCATCGAGTGCGGGCGCATCGGCTGTGCGGGCCGTGCGCGGCGCAGTAGGGCCGCGGAGCTCGCGTGCCTCGCGGAGCTCCCGCACCTCGCGGAGGTCGCGGACGGGGGAGGGGCGCAACCGCGTCGTCGGCCGGGTCGCCGGAACGAGCGGGCGGACGGGTGCGGGGGCGAGTGCCGGGTGGTGCAATGGTTCTCCTGGTGAGGTGTGTCGGTGGTCCGTGATGAGATGGACCCGTGATATTTACGATGCCTTACTCAAGCAGGGGGTATCGAGTCGGGCCAGGGCATTGGTGCCCTGTGGATAACTCGACGCCCGCTCGAACCGCGCCGTTTAGGATGGGGTGGTGTCGACGCTCAGTGATCTCGTCCATGCCCACGGCCGCTCCTCGGAAGAAGACGTGGAATGGCTGCACGGGCTCGTCGGCGACTGGCAGCTGCTGGCCGATCTCGCCTTCGCGGACATCGTGCTCTGGGTGCCGACGACGGACGACGACTTCGTCGCGGTCGCGCACGCCCGGCCGTCCTCGGCGGCGACGCTGTTCTACCGCGACTTCGTCGGTCAGCGGATCAAGCCCGAGTGGCGTCAGCAGGTGATCGACGCCTTCAGCTCGAAGCAGATCATCGACACGTCCGCGCCCGACTGGTACGAGGAGACGCCCACGCGGGTCCGTGCCGTCCCGGTCATCCGCCGGCTGTCCATCCACTCGCCCGACACCGCGGACGAGCCGGTCGCGGTGATCACGCGCCACACCAACCTCAGCGAGGCGCGCACGCCGAGCCGTCAGGAGCTGACGTTCAACGAGTGCGCCAACGACCTCTTCGCCATGATCGCCACCGGCGACTTCCCGGACCTGGGCGCCCCCGCGGCGNGGCGCCGCGCCGGGGTGCCCCGCGCGCGGCCGACGGACTGATCCGGCTGGATGTGGACGGCACCACGACCTTCGCCAGCCCGAACGCGCTGAGCGCCTTCAACCGGATGGGCTTCACGGGCGAGCTCGAGGGGGAGTCCCTCGCCACCGTGACCACCGGCCTCCTCGCCGGGACGATCACGGTGGACGAGTCGCTGCCGCTGGTCGTCACCGGCCGTGCTCCCTGGCGCACCGACATCGAGGCGCGCGGCGTCACCGTGTCCCTCCGCGCCATTCCGATCCGCAACCGCGGCGAGCGGGTGGGCGCGATCGTGCTCTGCCGCGACGTCTCCGAGCAGCGGCACCAGGAACGCGAGCTGATCACGAAGGATGCGACCATCCGCGAGATCCACCACCGCGTCAAGAACAACCTCCAGACGGTCGCCTCGCTGCTGCGCATCCAGGCACGGCGCACGCACTCGGAGGAGGCGCGTGAGGCCCTGAGCCAGGCGATGCGGCGCGTTGCGGCCATCGCGGTGGTCCATGACACGCTGTCCACGGGCCTCGCTCAGATCGTCGACTTCGACGACGTCTTCGACCGCGTGCTGCTGCTCGTCGCGGAGGTCGCCGCGAGCCACACGACCACCGTGCATCCGAAGAAGACGGGCCGGTTCGGCTCGCTGCCCTCCGAGTACGCGACTCCGCTCGCGCTCGCGCTGACGGAGCTCGTCACGAACGCGGTGGAGCACGGGCTCGCCGGCCGCGAGGGTCAGGTCGAGATCGTGGCGGACCGGTCGGAGGAGTCCCTGACCGTCAAGGTCGTGGACAACGGGTCCGGCCTCCCCGAGGGCAAGGTCGGCAGCGGGCTGGGTACGCAGATCGTGCGCACACTCATCCAGGGCGAGCTCGGCGGGGCGATCGACTGGCACACCATGATGGGGCAGGGAACCGAGGTCACCATCGAGGTGCCGCTGCGCTACCTCACCAAGATCTGAGCAACGAAAAAGCCGAGGAGGCGCTCGGTGCTAGGTGTGTGAGCGCCGCCTCGGCGGGTTCGGACGCGCGGCGGAAGCCGGGCGACCGGTGGTGCGGATGGAGCGGGCCGGCCTCAGGAGGCGCGGCGGGCGCGAGCGGCGCGGCGCTTGAGCGCGCGACGCTCGTCTTCGGAGAGGCCGCCCCAGACGCCCGAGTCCTGGCCGGTCTCGAGGGCGTACTGCAGGCAGATCTCCGTCACGGTGCAGCGCGCGCAGACCGCCTTGGCCTTGTCGATCTGGTCGACCGCGGGTCCGGTGTTGCCCACCGGGAAGAACAGCTCAGGGTCCGCGGTGAGGCAGGCGGCTTTGTCGCGCCAATCCATGTAGATGTGCTCCTTGTTTACTGGGGGTTCCAGGCCGAGGGGGCCATAGAATGCAGGTAAGCAGTCGGGTTGCAGGGTGCTTAGATCCGTGGGGAATCAGACCTGCCCACGACCCTGTGAGCGTTAACTCGACCGTTGAATATGGTCCCATAGCGCTTATCCCGAATCAATAGTTTTGTATGGGATAACGCTGGGAACACGAGCCGGAAACGTCAGGATGCTATAGTGCCCGACCCTCAGAACGCCCCCACCGGCGTGCCCCAGGCGGCACGCCCCGCCCGTCCGGGGTTGCTGGTCCTGCTCACCGTCATCGTCGCGCTGGAGGCGGTCCTGGTCCTGGTCCTGGCCGTCTGGCTGCTCGTGGACCTGCTCACCGTGCGACCCACGTCCTACCCGACCGCTGTCGCGATCACGGTGCTCGCGTTCCTGGCGGCCGCCTGGGCCGTCGCGACCACCGTCGGCCTGCTCCGGCGCCAGAGCTGGGCGCGTGCCTCCACCGTCACCATCCAGATCCTGCAGCTGGCGGTCGCCGTCGGCTGCTTCCAGGGCCTCTACGCCCGTCCTGACCTCGGCTGGGCGCTCCTCGTCCCCGCGGTGGTCGCCGGCGTGCTCGCCCTGACGCCGTCCGTCGTGCGGGCGACCGCACGCAACACGGAGCAACACGAATAGGCGAACACGGGAACAAGCGCGAGACTCGGATGGTTATGTCCGACATCGTGACTGATCTCTCCACACAGCTCTCAGCCTCCCCGTCCACCATCGAGCGCGCCCGCGAGCGCTGGGACGCCTGGCGCGCCGACCGCCTGCGGTCCGTGGCCGCGCCGACGGGCAACCTGGCGCTCATCGAGACCCGCTGGCTCGCCGCTGGCGACACCACGACCCCCGAGGACGCGCTCGCGGGCCGTCCGGAATCGGTCACGGCGACCGAGCTCTCCCGGCGGAGCCTGGAGACCGGCGAGGTCGAGCGCGGGATCCGCCTCTGGGACGCCGCGTCGCCCGCCATCCGCGACTTCGAGACGATCGACGTCTTCCCGTTCGACGAGAGCTGGGTGATCGAGGCCACGTTCACCCCGGTCTCCGACGACCGCACCATCCCGTTCGAGCACATCCGTGACAACGGCCTCACCCGCGACCTCGTCGTCCCGGGCGACATCACCTTCGAGCGCGACGGCGTCTCCTACACGCTGAGCGCCTTCGACGACGACGGCACCCTGCTGCTGGTCTTCGGCGACCCGAGCAACGGGGCCGACGGCGAGGACGGCACGTACGCCTCCGGCCGGTTCCTGTTCGTCGAGCACGCCGACGATCACGTCGTCCTCGACTTCAACCGCGCCTTCGTCCCGCCCTGCGGATTCTCGGACCAGTACAACTGTCCGCTGCCGCCGCGCAACAACCGGTTCCCCGTACCGGTCACTGCGGGCGAGAAGCGCGTCGTCTTCCGCGACTCGGCAGACCGCGCAGCCGCCGGCCACTGAACCCGCGCGAGAGCGCATCCCCCGTCACCACAGCACCCCACAGCACCCCCCACAGCACTGGAGAACCCGTGAGAAAGTCTTCCCTGTTCGCGACGCTCGCCGTCGGCCTGGCCTCGGCCCTCGCCCTGGCGGGCTGCGCGGGCGCGTCGTCGTCCTCCGCAGGCGGCAGCGACGCCTCGATCGCCATCGGCTCGCTCTACGAGCCCGTCAACCTCGACAACACCGCGGGCGGCGGCCAGGGCGTCACCGAGGCGCTCAACGGCAACGTCTACGAGGGCCTGTTCAAGCTCACCGACGACGGCAAGGTGGAGCCGCTGCTCGCCACGAAGTACACGACCAGCGCCGACGGCCTGACGTACACGTTCACCCTGCGCGACGGCGTGAAGTTCCACTCCGGCAAGGCTCTGACCAGCGCCGACGTGAAGCGCAGCATCGAGCGCGTGACCTCCGACGACTCGCAGTCCGCGCGCAAGTCGCAGCTCGCCGTCATCAAGGGCATCGAGACGCCCGACGACAAGACCGTGACCATCACGCTGTCCTCCCGCTCGATCTCCCTGCCGTACAACCTCAGCTACGTCTGGATCTACGGCCCGGGCACGTCGAACTACAAGACCGCCGAGGACGGCACCGGCCCCTACAAGCTGGGCACCTGGAAGCGCGGCAGCTCGCTGAGCCTGGAGCGCTGGAGCGGCTACTGGGGCGACCAGGCGACGAACAAGGAGGTGGAGTTCGACTACTTCACCGACGCGTCCGCCCTCTCCAACGCGCTGCAGACCAAGCAGGTCGATATCGTCACGAGCATCCAGAGCCCGGATGCGCTGAGCACGTTCAAGGGCAACAAGGACTACACGATCTCGGACGGCAAGTCCACGACGAAGGAGCTGCTGGCCTTCAACGACAAGGTCGCGCCGTTCGACAACGTCGAGGTGCGCAAGGCGGTCTACTCCGCCATCGACACCAAGAAGCTCCTCAACTCCATCTGGGGCGACTACGGCACGCTGATCGGCTCGATGGTCCCGCCGAGCGACCCCTGGTACGAGGACCTCACGAAGGTCAACCCGTACGACGTCAACCTCGCCAAGAAGGAGCTGGCCGAGGCCGGTTTCGCGAACGGCTTCAGCTTCACGCTGGACACCCCGACCTACGACCCGCACCCGGCGGTGGCCGAGTTCCTGAAGAGCGAGCTGGCCAAGGTGGGCATCACCGTGACGATCAACTCGATCTCGGCGGACGAGTGGTACACCAAGGTGTTCAAGAACCACGACTTCACCGCGACGCTGCAGGAGCACGTCAACGACCGTGACGTCGTCTGGTACGGAAACCCCGACTTCTACTGGGGCTACGACAACCCGCAGGTCACCAAGTGGGTCGACGAGGCCGAGCAGTCGACCACGACGGCCGAGCAGACCGCGAAGCTGAAGCAGGTCAACGAGCAGATCGCGAAGGATGCGGCCAGCGCCTGGCTGTACCTCTACCCGCAGATCGTCGTGGCCGACAGCAACGTCACCGGCTACCCGGTCAACGGGCTGAACTCGCAGTTCTACGCCTACGACATCGTCAAGAAGTAGCCGATTCCTCCACACCCCGCTCCGTATTCCACACCCTGATGCTCGGGGAGCCGACCGGCTCCCCGAGCATCTACGCTGAAACGACCATGGCTTCCTACCTGCTCCGCCGCACCGCGTTCCTCGTGGTGTCGCTGCTGCTCGCCATGGTGGTGCTGTTCTTCCTGCTGCGGGTGCTCCCGGGAGACCCGTCCAACGCCCTCCTCTCGGTCGGCGCGACCAAGGAGCAGATCGCGGCGGCGCAGCGGCAGGTGGGCAGCGACCAGCCGCTGCTGCAGCAGTTCGTCACGTGGTTCGGCAGCCTGCTGACGCTCGACCTCGGCCAGTCGTTCATCAGTTCCCTGCCCGTCGGTCCCGAGATCGCGGCCCGGCTCTCGGTGACGGTGCCGTTGACGCTGCTCTCGTTCGGGCTCGCGCTCGTGCTGGCGCTGCCCATCGGCTTCGTCGCTGCCTGGAAGGCCGACCGCTGGTACGGAGTGGCCCTGTCCGCGTTCTCGCAGCTCGGCATCGCGGTGCCGGTGTTCTGGGTCGGCATCCTGCTGGTCGACGTGTTCGCCATCACGCTCGGGTGGTTCCCCTCCGGGGGCTTCCCGCGGGACGACTGGTCCGATCCCACGGCCGCGCTCACGTCGCTCGCCCTGCCGGTCGTGACCATCGCGATCGTGATGAGCGCATCCATCTCGCGATACGTGCGGAGCGCGACGCTGGATGTGATCGGCAGCGACTACCTGCGCAACGCCCGTGCGCTGGGTTCCGGCTTCGCGCGGTCGATGTGGCGCCACGGCCTGCGCAACGGCGCCGTCCCGGTCATCTCGGTGCTCGGCATCGAGCTGGCGACGACGTTCCTCGGAGCGGTCGTGGTCGAGAGCGTGTTCACCCTGCCGGGCCTCGGCAGCATGCTGCTCAAGGCGATCGAGCAGCACGATTACCCGAACATCCAGGGCATCCTCTTCGTCTCCACGCTGCTCGTGCTCATCGTCGGGTTCCTCGCCGACATCGCGCAGCGCCTCGTCGACCCGCGGCTGCGCCGCAGCATCTCGGGCAACGCATGAGCGCGATCGTGGAGCAGGCGGCCGACACGGTCGCGCCCGAGCCGGCGAAGGGCACCCGCACCCGTGCGCGGCGCTCGGTGTCGCTCGGCATCGGACTCACGCTCGTCGGCATCGTCGTCGTGGTGGCGGTCGTCTCGTTCTTCTGGCTTCCCTACGCCCAGTCCGACACGTCGGGCACCCGGCTGGAGCAGCCGAGCGCGTCGCACTGGCTCGGCACCGACCGATTCGGACGCGACCTCCTGACGCAGCTGATGATCGGAGCGCGCATCGCGCTCGCCGTCGGCCTCGGATCCGTCGCCATCGGCGCCGTCGTCGGCATCACGCTCGGCCTGCTCGCCGCCTTCGCCACGAAGTGGCTGGACGACACCCTCTCGGCCGTGCTCGACATCCTGATCGCGTTCCCGACCCTGCTGCTCGCGATGCTGATCGTCGCCGCGCAGGGGGCGTCGCTGGGCACGGCCATCGTCGCGATCGGACTCGCGATGTCCGCGGTCGTCGCCCGGCTGACCCGCGTGCTCGCGAAACGGGTGCTCGCCCAGCAGTACGTCACGGCGGCACGAACGTCCGGGACCTCCTGGGCGGGGATCGTGGCGCGCCACATCCTGCCGAACATCTGGCCGACGCTCAGCGTCAACCTCGCCCTGCAGTTCGGCGTCGCCGTGCTGGCGGAGGCCAGCCTGTCGTACCTGGGCCTCGGCGCCCCGCCGCCGAACGCCTCGTGGGGGCGGCTGCTGCAGGAGGCGCAGGGCACGGTGTCGACGGCCCCGGCCGGCGCCATCGCACCGGGCGTCGCGCTGGTGGTGCTGGTCATCGGCGTCAACCTGGTGGCCGACGGCCTGCGCGACGTGGCGGACCCGACCCGGAGGAGGTCGCGATGAGCGGCGATCGTTCGCAGGATGCCGCCGTGGCGTCGGCCCAGGCGCCCGTGCTCGAGGTCCGCGGTCTGTCCGTGGCGACGCGCGACGGCGTGCCGCTCGTGCACGACGTGTCGTTCGAACTCGCGCCGGGGGAGCGGTTGAGCCTGATCGGGGAGTCCGGCTCGGGCAAGTCGCTGACTTCGTTCGCGCTGACCGGTCTGCTGCCGGAGGGGCTGGTGGCATCGGGCAGCATCCTGCTCGACGGCGTGCAGGTGATCGGGGCGCGCGAGCGCGACCTGGTGCCGCTGCGCGGGCGCGTGGCGTCGACCGTCTTCCAGGAGCCGCTGACCGCTCTCGACCCGCTCATGCGCCTGGGACGTCAGGTCGCGGAGCCGTTGCGCCGCCACCTCGGGCTCCGCGGCGACGCCCTCCGCCGCGCCGTGCTCGACGCCCTGGCCGAGGTCGGGCTGCCGGAGCCCGAGCGCATCGCGCGCGCGTACTCGTGGGAGATCTCCGGCGGGCAGCGCCAGCGCGTCGCCATCGCTGCGGCGCTCGCGTGCCGTCCGCGGCTGCTGATCGCCGACGAGCCGACCACGGCGCTGGATGTGACCGTGCAGGCCGACGTGCTGTCCCTGCTCGAACGGCTGGTGGCGGACCGCGGCATGTCGCTGCTCTTCGTCAGCCACGACCTCGCGGTGGTGTCGCGGATGGCGCAGCGCGCGCTGGTGCTGCGCGCGGGCCGTGTGGTCGAGGAGGGCCCGATCGCCCGGCTGCTGAGCGAGCCTCGGGAGCCGTACACGGCGGAGCTCGTCCGGAGCGCCCGCGAACTCGACGCGGCACTGGAGGTGCGATGACCGCCGTCCTGGAGCTCCGCGACGCAGGCTTCCGCTACCGTCGCGCCGCCACGCCCGCGCTCGACGCCGTCTCGTTCTCGGTCGAACCCGGACGGAGCGTCGGCCTGGTCGGCGAGTCGGGAGCGGGCAAGACGACCGCCCTCTCGCTTCTCCTCGGGCTCGCCGCGCCCACGTCCGGCGCGGTGCTGTTCGACGGCCGGCCGCTCGACCTGCGCGACCGCGAACAGCTGCGCCGCTTCCGCCGCAGCGTCCAGCCGGTCTTCCAGGACCCGTACTCGTCGCTCGACCCGCGCCAGAGCGTCGGCCGCATCGTCGGGGAGCCGCTGGCCTCGCTGCGGGTCGCGTCCGGCACGGACGCCCGCGACCGGGTCGCCCGGGCACTCGAAGCGGTCGCCCTGCCCGCCGACGCCGCGGGACGGTACCCGCACGAGTTCTCCGGCGGTCAGCGCCAGCGCATCGCGATCGCCCGCGCGATCGTTTCGCGCCCGCGGGTGCTGCTGGCGGACGAGCCGGTCAGCGCGCTCGATGTCACGACGCGCATCCAGATCATCGACCTGCTCGCGGAGCTCGCCACCGCCGAGGGGATGACCGTCGTCATGGTCTCGCACGACCTCGGCGTCGTGGCGTCGCTGTGCGCGGAGACCGTCGTGCTGCAGGGCGGCCGGGTGGTCGAGCAGGGGCGCACGGCGGAGGTGCTCGGTGCACCGCGCGACCCGTACACGCGCCGGCTGCTCGCGTCGGTGCCGCGGCTGCCGGCCTGATTACGCGTCGTGCCCGCCGCCGCCGCTACGCGTCGTGCCCGCCGCCGCCGCCGCTACGCGTCGATACCCAGCTTCTTGCGCAGCGACGCGACGTGGCCGGTCGCCTTCACGTTGTACAGCGGCAGGCGCAGCGAGCCGTCCGGATCCACCACGAACGTCGAGCGGATGACGCCCTCGACGGTCTTGCCGTAGAGCTTCTTCTCCCCGTAGGCGCCGTACGTCTTGTGCACCGCGAGGTCCTCGTCGGAGAGCAGCGGGAAGTTGAGGCCCTCCTGCTCCTGGAACTCCTTGTTGCGCGCCGGCGCATCCTTGGAGATGCCGATCACCTGGTAACCCGCCGACTTCAGCGAGTTGAGGTTGTCGCGGAAGTCGCACGCCTCCGTGGTGCAGCCCGGGGTCATCGCCGCGGGATAGAAGTACACGATCACGTTCTCGCCGGCGAAGTCGCCGAGCGACACCGTGGAGCCGTCCTGGTCGGTCAGGCTGAACGCGGGGGCCTGCTCGCCCGCTTCGAGTCGCACATCCGTCATGGCTCCATTCTGTCAGCGAACGGAGGCGTCAGCGGGCGAAGGTCAGCAGCAGCCGCTGGAGCGAGTCCAGCCTCGCACGCCCCGCCTCGCCGAGCTTGCCGGCCTCGACCGCCTCGATGATGGCGCAGTCGGGCGCGTCCGGCAGGTGGGTGCAGCCGCGCGGGCAGTCCTCGGCCAGCTCCGCGAGGTCGGTGAACGCCTTGAGGATGCTGTCCGTGTTGACGTGCCCGAGCCCGAACGAGCGGACGCCCGGGGTGTCGATCACCCAGCCGTGGCGGCCCGCCTCGTCCTCCACCCGGAGGGACACCGTGGACGACGACGTGTGCCGGCCGCGACCCGTCACCACGTTGACGTGACCGGTGGCCCGGTGCGCGCCGGGCACCAGCGCGTTCACGAGCGTCGACTTGCCGACGCCGGAGTGCCCCACCACGACCGTGTCGTGCCCGACCAGCGCCGCACGGATGTCGTGCACCGGGATGCTGTCCTCGCGGCTCGTGAAGACGGGCAGGTCCAGCCCGGCGAAGTTCTCGAGGAACGGCTCCGGGTCCGCGAGGTCGGTCTTGGTGACGCACAGCATCGGCGCGATGCCCGCGTCGTACGCCGCCACGAGGTAGCGGTCGACGAGGCGCGTGCGCGGCTCCGGATTCGCCGCCGCGACCACGATGAGCATCTGGTCGGCGTTGGCGACGATCACGCGCTCGACCTCGTCGGTGTCGTCGGCGCTGCGGCGCAGCAAGGTGGTGCGCGGCTCGATGCGGACGATCCGCGCGAGCGACCCCTCCTCGCCGGAGGTGTCACCCACGACGGCGACCCGGTCGCCGTTCACGATCGGGTTGCGGCGCAGCTCGCTCGCCCGGGCCGCGGTGATCTGCCGCTCATCGGGCGTGTCCTCGTCGAGCATCACGGTGTAGCGGCCGCGGTCGACGCCCAGCACGCGCGCGATCTGCGCATCCGCGTGGTCGGGGCGCGTCTTCGTGCGCGGACGGTTCCCCTTCGGGTTCGGACGCGAGCGGATGCTCGACTCGTCGTAGAGGTCGAACTCGTCGTCCTCGTCCTCGCCGTCCGACCACCAGGGCCCGGTGCCGTCAGTCACGCGGCTCCGTGCCCGGGTTCAGCATCCGGGTCCACAGCTCGGTGAACTGGGGGAGGGTCTTGGCGGTGGTGGCGACGTTCTCGATCTCGACGCCGGGCACGCGAAGGCCGACGATCGCACCCGCGGTCGCCATCCGGTGGTCCTCGTAGCTGCGCCAGACGCCGCCGTGCAGCGGGCGCGGCTCGATGCGCAGACCGTCCTCGAGCTCGGTCACCGCGCCGCCGAGACCGTTGATCTCCGCGGCCAGCGCCGCGAGACGGTCCGTCTCGTGGTGACGGATGTGCCCGATCCCGGTGATCTCGCTCGGCCCGTCGGCGAGGGCGGCGATCGCCACAAGAGCGGGCGCGAGTTCGCCGCCGGTGGTGAGGTCGAGCGTCACGCCGTTCGGGCGCTCCGGGCCGGTGACCGTGAGGCGGTCGCCGTCGCGGGTGACCGTCGCCCCGAACAGCGGGAGGAGGTCGGCGAGGTCGGCTCCCACCTGCGTGGTCGCGGCCGGCCAGCCGGCGAACGTCACCGTTCCGCCCGTGACGACCGCGGCCGCGAGGAACGGGGCGGCGTTCGATAGGTCGGGCTCGATGTCCACGTCGCGCGCGGCGATCGTGCCCGGCGCGACGACCCAGCGTCCGGTCGACGGCGATTCGACGGCGACCCCGCGGGCCGCCAGCGTCTCGACGGTCATCTCGATGTGCGGGAGGCTGGGCAGCCGCTCGCCCGAATGTGTGAGGTCGAGGCCGTTCTCGAAGCGGCTGGCCGACAACAGCAGAGCGCTCACGAACTGGCTGGAGCTGGACGCATCCACCTCGATCGCTCCGCCGGCGACCGTCCCGGTGCCATGGACGGTGAAGGGGAGGGATCCGCGGCCGTCGTCGTTCACGTCGACGCCGAGGGCGCGGAGGGCGGCGATGATGGCGCCCATCGGGCGGCCGCGGGCGGAGTCGTCGGCGTCGAACATCGTCGGGCCGAGGGCCAGCCCGGCGATCGGCGGGACGAAGCGCATCACCGTGCCCGCCTGGCCGCACTCGATCGTGGTGCTGCCGAGCAGCTCCTCGGCCGGGGTGACCAGCAGGTCGGCGCCGAACGCGCCGGACCCCGGCCGCTCCTCCACGCCGACGCCCAGCGCGCGGAGCGCGTCGATCATGTTGGCGCTGTCCCGGGAGTGCAGGGGCGCCCGCAGCAGGGAGGGACCGTCGGCGAGGGCCGACAGCACCAGCTCCCTCGCCGTCAGCGACTTGGAGCCGGGGAGCGAGACCGTCGCCGTCACGGGACCGGCCGCAACCGGAGCGGGCCACAGCGTGTTCGGCTCGTCGGCGCGGTTGTCGCCGTACGGGTCGAAGTCCGGAGCGGAATATTTCGAGATCAGCATTGTTGTCAAGATTATCCGTGATCGCACCAGCCGGAAGGGAATCATCCATGGCCGCCACCGCTCTGCTCGACGCTCCGAGCGTCCTCGCAGACGACGAGCGCGACCTGGACGACCGCTGGGGCGCTCTGCGGGCGTCCGAACTAGACTGGCCGGTGATGAGCACCGAGACCGAGGATACGGGCAGCCTCTTCGAGGAGCAGGCCCTGCCCTTCATGGATCAGCTGTACGCGGCTGCCCTGCGGATGACGCGGAACCCGTCCGACGCGCAGGACCTCGTACAGGAGACGTTCGTGAAGGCGTACGCGGCCTTCAACCAGTTCCAGCAGGGCACCAACCTGAAGGCCTGGCTGTACCGCATCCTCACCAACACGTTCATCAACACGTACCGCAAGAAGCAGCGCGAGCCCTACCAGGGGACGATCGACGAGCTCGAGGACTGGCAGCTCGGCGGAGCCGAGTCGATGTCGTCGTCGTCGAGCCGCTCGGCCGAGGCCGAGGCGATCGACCACCTGCCGGACAGCGCCGTCAAGGACGCGCTGCAGGCCATCCCGGAGGACTTCCGGCTGGCCGTGTACCTCGCCGATGTCGAAGGGTTCTCCTACCAGGAGATCGCCGACATCATGAAGACCCCGATCGGCACCGTGATGAGCCGCCTGCACCGCGGCCGTCGCATGCTGCGGGAGCTTCTGACCGACTACGCGCACGAGCGCGGGCTCTCCGCCGTTCAGGGAGACCGGGCCGTGCAGACCACCAGGAGCAAAAAATGACGGACTGCGGCTGCGAGAAGGCGAAGGCCGAACTCGAGGAGTACCTGCGCAACGAACTGTGCAGCGAGGATGCTGCCGACGTGCGCGAGCACCTGGCGAACTGCGCCGGATGCTCCGACGAGGCGCACCTCAACGTGGTGCTGACCGAGGTGGTGCAGCGGGCGTGCAAGGAGACGGCGCCCGAGACGCTGCGCACCGAGGTGCTGCTGCGCATCCGCTCCTTCCAGGCGACCGTCCACTAGGCCCGTTCGCCTGGCGCGGGGCACGCTAAGCCGCGGAGCCCGACCCGACTTCGTGGAGGAAGAAGAGCCCTCCGAGCGGGTCGGTGGCCTGCGCGAAGCGGCCGAACTCGCTGTCCCACGGATCGCGGATGACGGTCCCGCCGAGTTCGACGACCCGCCGCGCGGCCGCTGCCGCGTCGGTCACGCCGAAGTAGACGACCCAGTGGGAGGGGACGCCCTCCGGCAGCATCCCGTTCGCGTCGAAGACGCCGCCGCTCGGGGAGTCCGGGTCGCCGAAGGTCGAATAGCGGAAGTCGGCGGTGTCGCCGAGCACCTGCGTCGTCCAGCCGAAGACCTTCGTGTAGAAGTCGACCTGCGCCCGGAAGTCGCGCGCATACAGCTCGTGCCAGGCCGGCGCTCCCACCTCGGCGACGAGGTCGAAGCCCCGGTGCTGCTCGGGATCCCACAGGCCGACCACCGCGCCTCCGGGATCGGCGATGACGGCCATCCGCCCCTGCTCGCCGACGAGCATGGTCGGAGCGATCACCTGCGCGCCCGCGCGCAGCGCAGCGTGCTCCGTCTGCGCGGCGTCCTCCACCAGGAGGTACGTCAGCCAGTTGTCGCCCGCTCCGTCGCCCATCACGGGGCCGAGCCCGGCCACCGCGCGGCCGTCGCGCCGGAACGTGACGTAGCCGCCGTACTCCTCGCCCGCGGTGTCGGCCGTCCAGCCGAAGAGCGCGCTGTAGAAGTCGCGCGCGCGGGGCACATCGGTGCTCGAGTAGTCGACCCAGCAGGGCTCTCCGAGGCGGTGGTTCGTCACGACGGTCATGGGCTCAAACTACGCCGTACGGCACGTGACACGCGAGAGAGCCCCCGGTCCGATCGGACCGGGGGCTCTCGTCGTTGCGGGAGCGCCGCCTACAGCGTCAGCGCGCGCTGGATGAGCACCGACTGCTCCTGCGCGTGGCGCTTCGCCGAGCCGGCGGCCGGCGACGCCGACGGCGGACGCGAGACGACGCCGAGCGGGCGCGGGCCGAGCTTGGAGGTCTCCAGGATCATGAACGGCCAGGCGCCCTGGTTCTCGGGCTCGTCCTGCACCCACACCAGTTCGGCGTTGGGGTAGGAGTCGACGACCGCCTTCAGCTCGGCGCCGGGCAGCGGGTAGTACTGCTCGACCCGCACCAGGGCGATCTCCGGGTTCGGATTCTTCTCCAGCTCGTTGAGGAGGTCGTAGTAGAGCTTCCCGGCGAGCAGCAGGACGCGCTTCACGGCGCCCTTGTCGCTGATCCGCTGGTCGTCGATCACCGGCTCGAAGCGGCCGCTCGTGAAGTCCTCGACGTTGCTGGACGCTCCGCGCAGACGCAGCATCGCCTTAGGGGTGAAGACGACCAGCGGCCGGCGCGGACGCGCGTACGCCTGGCGGCGCAGCAGGTGGAAGTACGACGCGGGGGTCGACGGACGGGCGACGGTCATGTTGTTCTCGGCGCACAGCTGCAGGTACCGCTCGATGCGGGCGCTCGAGTGGTCCGGCCCCTGGCCCTCGTAGCCGTGGGGGAGGAGCAGCACCAGCGACGAGCGCTGGCCCCACTTCTGCTCGGCCGAGGAGATGAACTCGTCGATGATGATCTGGGCGCCGTTGGCGAAGTCGCCGAACTGGGCCTCCCACAGCACCAGCGCATCGGCCCGCTCCACCGAGTAGCCGTACTCGAAGCCCATCGCCGCGTACTCGCTCAGCAGCGAGTCGTAGATCCAGAACTTGGCCTGGTTGTCGCTGAGGTTCGCGAGCGGCAGCCACTCCTGGCCGTTGACCCGGTCGTGCAGCACGGCGTGGCGCTGCACGAACGTGCCACGGCGAGCGTCCTGGCCGGCGAGGCGCACCGGGGTGCCCTCGACCAGCAGCGAACCGAGGGCGAGCAGCTCGCCGAAGCCCCAGTCGACGCCACCGTTGCGGCTCATCTCGCTGCGCTTGTTGAGCAGCTGCTGCAGCTTCGGGTGCACCGTGAAGCCGGCGGGCGGGTTGTTGAACGCGTCGCCGATCATGTGGATGACCTGCTCGCTGACCGCGGTCGTCTCCGGCTCGCCGACGTTGTCGTTGACGTCCGACTGCACCGGCTTCTCGAGGTCGGCGGAGCTGTCGGCGTCGATCACGGGCGTCGAGTTGGTCTGCGCCGCGTGCGTCTCCATGAAGGCGCGCTCCAGGCGGTCCTGGAAGTCGCGGTGCGCCTGCTCGTACTCCTCCTCGGTGATGTCGCCGCGGCCGACCAGGGCCTCGGTGTAGAGGCGGCGGACCGAGCGCTTGGCCTCGATGAGGCTGTACATCAGCGGCTGGGTCATCGACGGGTCGTCGCCCTCGTTGTGCCCGCGACGGCGGTAGCAGACGAGGTCGATGACCACGTCGCGCTTGAACTCCTGGCGGTACGCGAAGGCGATCTCCGCGACCCGCACGACGGCCTCGGGGTCGTCGCCGTTCACGTGGAAGATCGGCGCCTGGATGGTCTTCGCCACGTCGGTCGAGTAGACCGAGCTGCGGCCCTCGCCGGGGGGCGTGGTGAAGCCGACCTGGTTGTTGATGTTGACGTGGATGGTGCCGCCGGTCTTGTAGGCGCGCAGCTGCGACATCTGCATCTGCTCGACCACGATGCCCTGGCCGGCCATCGCCGCGTCGCCGTGGATGAGGATCGGCAGCGTCAGGAAGGTGCCCGCCGGGCGGCGGTCCTGCTTGGCGCGGACGATGCCCTCCAGGACGCCGTCGACGGCCTCCAGGTGCGACGGGTTCGCCGCGAGGTAGACGGGGATCTCCTCGCCGCCGGCGCCCTTGAAGGTGCCCTCGGTGCCCAGGTGGTACTTGACGTCGCCGGAGCCCTGCACGGTGCGCGGGTCCTGCGTCCCCTCGAACTCGCGGAAGATCTGGCCGTACGTCTTGCCGGCGATGTTCGTCAGCACGTTGAGGCGGCCGCGGTGCGCCATGCCGATGGCGACCTCGTCCATGCCGGCCTCGGCCGCGCCCTGCAGGATCGCGTCGAGCAGGGCGATGGTGGACTCGCCGCCCTCCAGGCTGAACCGCTTCTGGCCGACGTACTTGGTCTGCAGGAAGGTCTCGAATGCCTCCGCCTCGTTCAGCTTGCCGAGGATGCGCAGCTGCTCGTCGTGGGTTGGCTTCTCGTACGGGCGCTCCAGCTTGTCCTGGAACCACTTGCGCTGGGCCGGGTCCTGGATGTGCATGTACTCGATGCCGACCGTGCGGCAGTAGGAGTCGCGGAGCACGCCGAGGATGTCGCGCAGCTTCATCTTGCGCTTGTCGCCGCCGAACTGGCCGGTGACGAACTCGCGGTCGAGGTCCCAGAACGTGAGGCCGTGGTTCTCGATCTCGAGGTCGGGGTGCGAGCGCTGCTTGTACTCGAGCGGGTCGATGTCGGCCATCAGGTGGCCGCGCACGCGGAACGAGTTGATGAGCTCCTGGACGCGGGCGGTCTTGTCGACGGCGCTGGCCAGGTCGACGCTGATGTCCGGGTTCCAGTGGATCGGCATGTACGGGATGCGCAGCTCGGCGAAGATGTCCTCGTAGAAGTTGCGCTTGCCGATCAGCATCTCGTGCACGATCTTGAGGAACTCGCCCGAACCGGCGCCCTGGATGACGCGGTGGTCGTAGGTGCTCGTCAGCGTGATCGTCTTGCCGATCGCGAGGCCGGCGAGCGTCTTCTCGCTGGAGCCCTGGAACTCGGCCGGGTACTCGAGGGCGCCGGCGCCGATGATGCAGCCCTGGCCCTTCATGAGACGCGGGACCGAGTGCACGGTGCCGATACCGCCCGGGTTGGTGAGCGAGATCGTGGTGCCGGCGAAGTCGCCCGCGGCCAGCTTGTTGTTGCGGGCCTTGCTCACCAGCTCCTCGTACGCGGCGAGGTAGTCGCCGAAGCGCATGGTGTCGGCGCGCTTGATGCTCGGCACGAGGAGGGCGCGCGTCCCGTCGGGCTTCGGCAGGTCGATCGCGATGCCGAGGTTGATGTGCGCCGGGGCGACGACGGACGGCTTGCCGTCGACCTCCTCGTAGTAGACGTTCTGGCTCGGGAACTCCTTGAGCGCCTGGATGAGCGCCCAGCCGATGAGGTGGGTGAAGGAGACCTTGCCGCCGCGGGCGCGCTTCAGGTGGTTGTTGATGACGATGCGGTTGTCGATCATCAGCTTCGCCGGGATGGTGCGGACGCTGGTCGCCGTCGGGACGGTGAGCGACGCATCCATGTTGGTGGCGAGCGTCTTGGACATGCCGCGCAGCGGCGTGATCTTGTCCTCTTCCGCCGCCTCGAGGGTCGCGTTGGGCGCGGTGACCGGGGCGTCGGCCGGAACGGGCTGGGGCTTCGGAGCGACGGACGTGGTGCGCGCGACGGGCTGCTGGCCGATCACCGGGATGGGCGTGGTGACGGGCTTCGGCTCGTTCGGGTGGGGCTCGGGGGCGCCGCCCGCGGGCGACACCGGAGTCGTCGGCGACGCCGGCGTGGTCGGCTCGGACGGACTCGGGACGGTCGGCTCGGCCGGGCTCGGAGCCGTGGGCTCGGAGGGGGTCGGGGCGCTGGGCTCCGACGGCGTCGGAGCGGGGGTCTCATCCGGCGACGGGGTGGAGTCGTCCGGCACGGCCGGGTGGTAGTTCTCGAGGATCGGCCACCAGGATTTGTCGACCGAGTTCTTGTCCTGGACGAACTGCTCGTACAGCTCGTCCACCAGCCACTCGTTGGCTCCGAATTCGCCCGAGGAGCCGTCTTCGGTCCCTACTCCGGTCAACTGGCTCGACACAGCCGATCGCCCACTCTCTTCGTTGATTCGTCCTGTCCGGGCGGCGTTCGACCACCCGCTTCCATCCGATCCTCAAGCCTAATCCCATCGATACTCCGGTGCAGGCGCTCAGCCGAGCGGGATAGCGTTATTCCCATGCAGTTCTATGGAACATCGCCGCGCCACGACCTCACCTACTCCGACGTGTTCCTCGTGCCGTCGCGCTCCGACGTCACGAGCCGTCTCGACGTGTCCCTCGCCCCCAACGACGGCACCGGTGCGACCATCCCGATCGTCTCCGCGAACATGAACTCGGTGACCGGCAAGCGGCTCGCCGCCACCCTCGCGCGCCGCGGCGGTCTCGGAGTGCTGCCGCAGGACATGCACCTGCAGGACCTCGACGAGGCGATCCGCTGGGTGAAGGCCCAGCCGGTCGCGTTCGACACCCCGTACGACGCCCGCCCGGAGGAGTCCGTGGCCGACGTGCTGCGCCGCATCCCGCCGGTGGAGGGCCACGGCATCGTGGTGAGCGACTCGACGGGCGCGTACCTCGGCTGCCTCGCGGCCGTGCAGCTCGGCTCGGCCCTGCCGGACGCCCGCATCGGAGACCTGCTGCACGGGGCGCTCACCTCCCTCGACGCGGAGGACCTCACCGACGGCCGGGCTGCCTTCCAGGTGATGGATGCGGCGGGGCTCGAGTTCGCCCCGGTGCTCGACCACGGCCGCGTGGTCGGGACGCTGTCGAAGCGCAGTGCGCTGCGCTCCACCATCTACACGCCCGCCCTCGACTCCCACGGCCGCCTGCGCGTCGCCGCCGCGGTCGGCATCAACGGCGATGTCGCGGGCAAGGCGAAGGCGCTCGCGGCCGCGGGCGTCGACGTGCTCGTCATCGACACGGCGCATGGCGACCAGGACGGCATGATCCGCGCCATCCGCATCGTCAAGGAGCTCGGCCTCGGCCTGCCGATCGTCGCGGGCAACGTCGTGACCGAGCAGGCGGTGCGCGACCTCGTCGCGGCGGGCGCGGACATCCTCAAGGTCGGTGTCGGTCCCGGCGCCATGTGCACCACGCGCATGATGACCGCGGTCGGGCGTCCGCAGTTCTCCGCGGTGCTCGAGACCAGCGCCGCGGCACGCGAGCTCGGCGCCCACGTCTGGGCCGACGGCGGGGTGCGCTACCCGCGCGACGTCGCGCTGGCGCTCGCCGCGGGCGGCGCCTCCGTGATGATCGGGTCCTGGTTCGCCGGCACGATCGAGGCCCCCGGGCAGCTCGACCGGGATGCGAAGGGGGCGCTGTACAAGGAGAGCTGGGGCATGGCGTCCACCAAGGCGGTCAAGGGCCGGTTCGAGCGGCTCGACGCCTACGAGCTCGCCCGCAAGGAGCTCTTCGCCGAGGGCATCTCCAGCTCGCGCATCTACCTGGACCCGCTGCGTCCGTCGGTCGAGGACCTGCTCGACATGATCACCACGGGCGTCCGCAGCTCCTTCACCTACGCGGGCGCACGGTTGCTGGCCGAGTTCCACGAGCGCGCGCTCGTCGGCATCCAGTCGGCGGCCGGGTACGAGGAGGGCAAGGCGCTCCCCGTCAGCTGGTAGCCCCGCCCGCCCCGTCCCCATGCGCGCGACTGCGG
>NZ_JBQENB010000002.1:147540-163430 GCF_052044215.1 Leifsonia sp. 22587 | reverse complement strand
CGCAGTAGCGGGCAGGCGCTCAGCGCCGGCGCACCAGCAGCGTGACCGCGCCGCCGACGATCGCGAGCACCGCGACTCCGAGGAACAGCAGCAGGAATCCGCCGGCCGCCGCGTCGGTCGCGCCGCTTCCCGCCTCCAGCATCGCGGAGGTGCGGGCGGAGGCGATCCCACCGAGGACCGCGAGTCCGAGCGCGCCGCCGATCTGCTGCGCGGTGTTGACCAGGCCGCTGGCGAGACCGGACTCCGACTCCGGCACGCCGCGGACGGCGAGCTGGGTGACGGTGACGAAGGAGGCGCCCAGTCCGAGACCGATCACGATGCTCGGCAGGATGAACCCGGCGACGAACCCGGTGCCGCCCGCCAGGGCGAACCAGACGACTCCGGCCGCGAGCACGACGAGCGCACCGGCCAGCGTCGGGCGCAGCCCGGCCCGGGCGACGACGGCGGGGACCACTCCGGCGATCGCGACGAGGGCGACGGCGAGCGGCAGCTGGCTGAGTCCGGCCGCCAGCGCATCCAGGTGCAGGACCTCCTGCAGGTAGACCGAGAGCGCGAAGAACAGCGCGACCGTGGCGCCGCCGACCAGCAGCATCACGATGTCCCCGGCGAGGGCGTCGCGGTTGCGGAAGAAGGAGAACGGCAGCAGGGCGTGCTCGGTGCGGCGCTCGATCAGCACGAACGCGGTGAGCAGGACAACGGCGGCGGCCGCGAGGCCCAGCACGATCGGGTTCGTCCAGCCGAGCGTGCCGCCCTCGCTGAGCGCGGCGACAGCCGCTGCGAGTCCGAGCGTGGCGGTCGCGGCACCGGCCGCATCCATCCGCTCCGCACTGCCCGCCCGGTCGCGGTTGATCAGGAACGGGATGACGACGAGCACGAGGACGCCGACCGGAACGTTCACGAAGAAGACCGCGGACCAGCCGAAGGCGGCGGTGAGCACGCCGCCGAGCAGGACGCCCGCGGCGCTCCCCATCCCGGCCACGGCACCCCACAGGCCCAGCGCCTTGCCACGCGCCTCGGCGTCGGGGAAGAGCTGCGTGAGGAGTGCGAGCGACGCCGGCGCCAGCAGCGCGGCGAAGGCGCCCTGCACGGCCCGTGCGCCGAGCAGCATGGTGCCGTTCACCGCGAGACCGGCGGCGAGCGAGGCCAGCGCGAAGCCCGCCACGCCGACGAGGAACACCCGGCGGTGCCCGAAGCGGTCGGCGAGTCGGCCGCCGAGCAGGAGCAGGCCGCCGAAGGGGAGGACGTATGCGGTCACCACCCAGGCGAGCGCGGCGGTGTCGAGCCCCAGGGCGGTGCCGACGGTCGGCAGGGCGATGTTCACGATGGAGGCGTCGAGCACCACCAGGAACTGGGCGAGGGCGAGGACGCTGAGCGCCCACCAGCGGTGGCTGCTGCGGGAGGTGGCGGCGCGCGGAGTCGCGACCACGGGAGCGGTGTGTGTCATCATTGTTCTGCCTTTCGTGTGAGTGATTGATCAATCACTTTCGGATGCCGGAAAAAGCCGGCTGAATGGATGGTGCGGTCAGGGGTGCCGGATGCCGTTCGTGAGCGTGCGCGCCCACTCCTCGGGGATCTCCTCGAGGCCCGCGGTGGCCACGAGGTGGCACAGCTGCCCGTAGGCGATGAAGCGCTGCACGGCGTCGGGGTCGGCGCCCGAGCGGATGCCGGCGAAGCGGGTGATGCGCGCCAGGCCCCGGCGCAGGGCCTCCCGGATCTCCGGGGTGTCGGAGGCCGACTGCGCGTGCACCTGGAGCATGAGCAGCGAGCGGTCGGAGATGAGCTCGGCGTACGCGTCGCCCATCCGGTCGAGGATCGCCGTGGGGGTCTCCCCGTCGGCGGCCCGCGCGCCGTCCTCCAACGCCTGCTCGATGCGCTCGAAGCACCGCTCGAGCGCCGCCACGAACAGGCCCTCCTTGCTCGGGAAGAGCTTGAAGACGTACGCGGGCGAGATGTCGGCGGCGCTGGCGACCGCTGCGATCGGGGTGCCGAGGTAGCCGCCGACCGCGAAGGTCGCGATCGCGCTGTCGAGCACCGCCTCGCGGCGGTCGTCTGCGGTGGAGAGGGTTCGTGTCATGTGAGTGACTGTACACTCACTCTTCTCGACGTGTCAACGATCGCTGCGAATTCCGTCCGCGATCAGGTCCGCCGGGTCGCGTCCTGCACTTCGCCGACCAGCTCCTCGATGATGTCCTCGAGGAACAGCACGCCGGCGGTCGCGCCCTCGCCGTCGACAACGCGGGCCAGGTGGCTGCCGGACCGGCGCATGGTGGCCAGCGCGTCCTCCAGGTCGCTGCCGGAGAACACGGTCACCAGGCGGCGGATGCGCTTCGCGGGCACGGGGAGCTCGAAGCCGGTCTCCTCCAGGTCGAGCACGTCCTTGAGGTGGAGGTAGCCGGTCGGCTCGCCGTCGGCGTCCGGGACGACGTACCGCGAGAAGCCGTGCTTCGCGACGGCCTTCTCGACGTCCTTCGGCGTGGGGGAGGACGGCAGGGTGACGAGCGCGTCGAGCGCGACGGCGACATCCCGAACCTTCTTCTCGGTGAACTCGAACGCCGCGGTCAGTGCTCCCGTGCGGTCGGTGAGCACACCCTCCCTCGTCGACTGCGACACGATCGTCGCCACCTCGTCGAGGGTGAACGTGCTCGCGGCCTCGTCCTTCGGTTCGACGCGGAACAGCCGCAGCACGGCGTTCGCGCTGGCGTTCAGGGCCACGATGATCGGCCGCACGGCACGTCCGATGCCGACGAGCGGCGGCGCCAGCAGGAGCGCGGCCTTGTCGGGCATCGAGAACGAGATGTTCTTCGGCACCATCTCGCCGAAGACCACGTGCAGGAACGAGACGACCACCAGCGCCACGATGAACGCGATGGTGCCGATGACCTCCTCCGACCAGCCGGTCGCGTGCAGCGGCACCTCCAGCAGGTGGTGGATGGCGGGCTCCGAGACGTTCAGGATCAGCAGCGAGCACACCGTGATGCCGAGCTGCGTGGTCGCCAGCATCAGGGTCGCGTGCTCCATCGCGAACAGCGCCGTCTTGGCGCTCCGCTTGCCCCGCTCCGCGAGCGGCTCGATCTGCGAGCGGCGGGCAGAGATGACGGCGAACTCCGCGCCGACGAAGAAGGCGTTGACGGCAAGCAGCACGACGAGCCACGCGATCCCGGCCCAGTCACTCATGGGCGGCCCCCTCGCCGTACGCGCTCTTCCCGTTCCCGGCTTCGCCCACGGGCACCGGGTCCGGCGTGTACCGGATGCGGTCGACGCGCCGGCCGTCCAGACGCTCGACGCGCAGGGTTCCTCCGTCGATGACGACCTCGTCGCCCACCTTCGGCAGGCGCCCCAGCTCGTTCATGACGAACCCGGCGACGGTCTCGTACGGGCCCTCCTCCGGCACGGTGACGCCGGCGCGCTCCTCCAGCTCGTCGGGGCGCAGGATGCCGGGGAACGTGATCGAGTCGCGGCCGCGGATGACGCCGGCGCGCGTGCGGTCGTGCTCGTCCGCGACCTCGCCCACGATCTCCTCGACCAGGTCTTCGAGAGTCGCGATGCCGGACGTGCCGCCGTACTCGTCGACGACGATCGCCAGCTGGTAGCCGCGCCCGCGCAGCTCGCCGAGCAGGGTGTCCAGGTTCATGGTCTCGGGCACGCGCAGCGGGTCGGTCATCAGCGCGGACGCCGGAACGCGGCCGCGGCGCTGCCGGGGCACGGCGACCGCCTGCTTGACGTGCACCACGCCGAGCACGTCGTCGATGTCGTCGCCGATCACCGGGAAGCGGGAGTACCCGGTGCGGCGCGCCAGCTCGGCGACGGCCTGGGCGGACTCCGTGCGCTGCACCGCCTCGATCCGCGGCCGGGGCGTCATGACGTCCGAGGCGTTGCGCGACGAGAACGCCAGCGTGCGGCTGAGCAGCGTCGCCGTGTCCTCCTCCAGCACGCCGGCGCTCGCGGAGCGGCGGACCAGGGACGACAGCTCATCGGCCGTGCGCGCGCCCGACAGCTCCTCCTTCGGCTCGATGCCGAGCAGACGGAGGAACCCGTTGGCGGTGCCGTTCAGCAGCGCCACGAACGGCCGGAACACGGTGGTGAACACCGTCTGGAACGGGATCACCAGCTTGGCCGTCGCCAGCGGCAGCGCGAGCGCGAAGTTCTTGGGGACCAGCTCGCCGAGGATCATCGACAGCAGGGTCGCCACGGCGATGGCGACGATCGTCGCGATCGGGGTGACCGCCCCCTCCGGGAGCCCGGTCGCCGTCAGCGGCCCGCGCAGGAGCGAGCTGATGGCCGGCTCCATCGTGTAACCGGTGAGCAGCGTGGTCAGCGTGATGCCGAGCTGGGCGCTCGACAGGTGGGTCGACGTGATCTTCAGCGCCGCGATCGTCATGGTGAGCCGCGACTCGCCGCGCTCCCGCCGGGCCTCCAGGTCGCCTCGGTCGAGATTGACGAGGGCGAACTCGCTGGCGACGAACAAACCGGTGCCGATCGTGAGAAGCAGGCCGACGCCCAGCATGATCCACTCAGAGAGCACGGCGTTCACCTCGCACGCTCCGTCGCGGGCGCGCCGGGAGGAATGGGCTACAAGAGGGAGGGTCGTCCATGTGACGGCCAGTATATCGAGGCGGGATGCGGTGCCTGCGGGACTTCTCAGGCGGATTCCCAGCCGTGAGGGCGAGGGGTAGACCCGCGATTCCAGGAGCAGAGCGAGCCTCCGACGCGCGTAGCATGCCGCGCGGATGAAGGAGGAATTCTCATGTTGGAGACGTGTGTCACGTACTCCGTCCTTCCTGCCTCCGACCTGCGGCGGGCCACTGCGTGGTACCGCGACAAGCTGGAGCTCGAACCGGAGCAGACGAACGAGGGCGGCGTGCTGTACGGCACGGGGTCGGACGCCAAGATCTACGTGTACGAGACGGCCAATGCCGGCACCGCGAAGAACACCTCGATGTGCTGGCTGGTCGACGACATCGAGGCGACGATGGCGCACCTGCGCGAGCGGGGGGTCGAGTTCGCGGACTACGACTTCCCCGGGCTCACGACGGTGAACGGCATCGCCACCGACGAGATGGGGCGGTCGGCCTGGTTCCAGGACAGCGAGGGCAACTATCTCTGCCTGACGCAGCCGACCTGACCTCGGGCGGCGCAGTTCAGCGGCGCCAGCGCGCCCGCAGGTACTGCGGCGGCCAGTACCCGATCTCGACGCCCAGCTCGTGGGCGGCGCGGAGGGGGAAGTGCGGGTCGCGCAGCAGCTCGCGGGCGAGCATGACGGCGTCCGCCTGACCGCTCTCGACGATCTCGGCGGCCTGCTGGGGCGTCGTGATGAGCCCGACCGCGCTCACATCCACATCGGAAGTGCTCCGCACGTGGTGCGCGAACGGAACCTGGTAGCCGGGCTCGAGCGGGATGCGGATGCCCGCCTGGATGCCGCCGCTGGAGATGTCGAAGAAGTCGGCTCCGGCATCCTGGGCCCAGGTGGCGACGGTCGCCGTCTGGTGCTCGTCCCAGCCGCCCTCGGTCCAGTCGCTGGCGGAGAAGCGGACGAACAGGGGAGCGTCGGGCGCCTCCTCGCGCACCGCGGCGATCACGCGGAGCAGCAGGCGCGCCCGGTTCTCCAGCGAGCCGCCGTACTCGTCCGTGCGCCGATTGGAGATCGGGGACAGGAACTCGTGCAGCAGGTAGCCGTGCGCGGCGTGCAGCTCGAGCACACGGAAGCCGGCCTCGATCGACCGGCGTGTCGCGGAGCGGAAGTCGTCGACGACCTTGTCGATACCGGCCAGGTCGAGCTCCTGCGGGACGTCGTAGCCCTCGAAGGCGACGGCCGACGGGGCGACGGTGCGCCAGCCTCCCTCGCTCTCCGGCACGGTGCCGGTGCGGCCCTCGAAGCCCCAGGCGGCCCAGGTCGACGCCTTGCGGCCGGCATGGGCGAGCTGGATGCCGGGGACGGCGCCCTGTTCCTCGATGAAGGCGACGATCGGCGTCCACGCGTCGCGCTGCTCGTCCGTCCAGATCCCCGTGTCCTGCGGGCTGATGCGGCCCTCCGGGCTGACCGCGGTCGCCTCGCTGAAGACGATGCCGCTCCCGCCCGTGGCCAGGGAGCCCAGGTGGACCAGGTGCCACGTGTTCGGGACGCCGGACTGGTCCAGCACCGAGTACTGGCACATCGGCGAGGCCCAGATGCGGTTGCGCGCGGTCACGCCGCGCAGGGTCAGGGGATCGAAAAGAGAGGGCATGTCGTTATCTAAGACCCCAGGGCGTCGAGATATGCCCGGAGGTCCCGAGGAGTCGTGAAGACGTGCCCTGCGATGCCGAGCGCTTCCGCTCCGCGCACGTTGGCCTCCTTGTTGTCGATGAAGACCGTCCGGTCGGGCGTCACGCCGAGTTCCGCCATCACGTGCTCGAAGATGTCGGCGCTCGGCTTGATCGTGCCGAGCTCCCCGCTCACGAAGACCTTCTCGAAGAGGTCGCCGAGCGTCCCGTGCCGGAAGTAGGACCCGAAGTCGCGTCCCGCGTTCGAGAGCAGCGCCATCCGGGTGCCGCCGGCCTTGAGGTCGAGCAGCACGTCGAGCGTGTCGTGGTCGATGGTGAGCCAGCTGCGGAAGTCGGCCAGCCACAGCCGGTGGATGGTCGCGTCGCCCCAGCTCTCGCCGAGCTCCCGCTCGATGCCGCGCCAGTACGACTGGATGCTGAGGGTGCCCTGGTCCAGCGCATCCCGGTGCCGCCAGTACGCGGGCCAGAACACCTCGGCCTCTCCGCCGGCGAGTTCGGCCAGCGCGGCGCGGTCCTCCTTCGTGGGGGTCGTCGAGATGACCTCTCCGTAGTCGAACACGACCACCTTGCCGGGGATGCTGATCGCCATGCCCCCAACCTATCGCGGGGTCCTATCGTGAGGTCGGATGGGGTTCGATGGTGGCGGGCGCGCGTGCGCTCGGCGGCGACGAGGAGCGGAGGCGGCCGGTGACCGGATGGCGGAGCTGGGACGAGGGGGACGCGGCGGCCTGGATCGCCGTCCCGCAGGAGTCGAGCGACAAGTACTCGCGCGGCGTGCTCGGGGTGGTGACCGGTTCGGACCGTTACCCGGGCGCGGCCGTGCTCGGCGTCGAGGGGGCGTCGCGCACCGGGGTCGGCATGATCCGGTACCTGGGGGCCGACCGGCCCGCCGACCTGGTGATGCGGCGGCGGCCCGAGATCGTGACCGCACCGGGACGGGTGCAGGGCTGGCTGATCGGCTCCGGCATGGATGCGTCCTCACGGCCGGACGACGACGCCCAGCGCCTGCGCGCGGCCCTGCGCGACGGCACGCCGCTGGTGATCGACGCCGGCGCGCTCGACCTGGTCGGCCGGGCGTCCGCGCCGGTCATCGTCACGCCGCACTTCCGCGAGCTGGCGACGGTGCTCGCGTCCGGCGCCGATGACGACTCGGACGCGGTGACGGCCGACGACATCGCCGCCGACCCCGGCGACTGGGCGATGCGCGCCGCGGACAGCCTGGGCGTGACCGTGCTGCTGAAGGGCCACACCACCTACGTGGCGGCCCCGGGCGGTCCGCGCTACACGGTGACGGCCGGACCGGCGTGGCTGGCGACCGCCGGCAGCGGCGACGTCCTCGGAGGGGTGCTGGGCGCCCTCGTCGCGACGCACGCGCGCGAGATCGACGAGGACGGGCACGCGGCGCTCGCCGCCCTCGGCGCCACCGCCGCCTGGGTGCACGGCCGGGCGGGGGAGCGGGCGGCGGACGGCGGCCCCATCGTGGCGCTCGACATCGTGGGAGCGCTGCCCGGTGTGGTGCGGGATCTGGTCCGCGCGCGGCGCTGACCGGTACCGTCTGACCGCTGGCCGTCCGCAGTTCAGGAGCCCGATCACGGCATCCCCTAGGATGTGGCGACATGGGGATGGAAGCGGCGCCGGTTCCCGCCCCGGCGACCCCGCGCGCGGAACCCGGAGCCCTCCGCCGTGCCGCCTACAGCCCGCTCTCGCTGTGGATCGCGTTCCTCGTCGTCCACCTGATCATCGCCGGACTCGCGCTCGACCAGGGCAAGGGCCTCGGGGACGTGTTCCTCGTCTACAAGCCCTGGGCTCAGCTGGCGGCGCAGGGCACCCAGATCGTCGGCGTCAACTCGGACTGGGTGTACCCGTTCGGCGCCATCGTGCCGATCATGCTCCCGCTCCTGTTCGGCAGCGACGGGTACGTGTGGGGCTGGCTGAACCTGGTCACGCTGCTCAACGCGGCCGCCTTCGCCGTGCTGATCGTGGGGCGCGAGCCGCGCCGCATGATCGCCGCCTGGTGGTGGCTCGCGTTCCTGCTGCTGCTCGGCCCGATCGCGGTGGGACGCCTGGACGCGGTCTCCGCCTCCCTCGCGATCGTCGGGCTGCTCTGGCTGACCCTGCACGAGCGGGCGGCCGTCGTGGTGCTGACCGCGGCGACGTGGATCAAGGTGTGGCCCGCCGCCATCCTGCTCGCCGCCGTCGTCGCCCTGCGCTCGCGCTGGCACATCGTGGTCGTCGCGGTGGTCACCTCCGCGGTGATCGCCGCGGTGCCGCTGATCTTCGGCGCCGGATGGCACCTCCTGAGTTTCATCACCATGCAGACCGACCGCGGACTGCAGATCGAGGCGCCGGTCAGCACCATCTGGATGTGGCAGGCCGCGTTCCACGTGCCGGGCGCCGAGGTCTACTACGACCGTCAGCTGCTCACCTTCCAGGTCAGCGGGCAGGGGACGGCGGCTGCGGGTTCGCTCATGAACCCGCTGTTCGCCCTGACCGCGATCGTGGTCACGCTGATCGGAGTGCGCGCGGTCCGGCGGGGAACGCCGTACACGCGCATCCTGCCCGAGCTGTCGCTCGCGCTGGTGACCGCATTCATCGCGTTCAACAAGGTCGGGTCGCCGCAGTACGTGGTGTGGCTCGCGGCGCCGGTCGTGATCGGGCTCGCGTACCAGGGCAGGGGGTTCCGCATCCCCGCCATCCTGGTGCTCGTCACGGCGGGGCTCACGCAGGTGTTCTACCCGTTCCTGTACGACTGGCTGCTCGTGCCCGACCCCGCGATGGTCGCGGTGCTGACGCTGCGCAACCTGATGTACTTCGTGATCCTCGGCTGGACCGTCGCCGCCCTCTGGCGGAAACGGCACCGCCAGGAGGCGGCCGGCGACCTGGTGCCGGCGCATGCATGGCCGTTCCGCTCGGCGCCCGGGGCGCACGCGGAACCGGTCGGGGGCGACCCGCGCTGACGTGACCCGCGCCGAGGCGCGGACGGAAGAAGGAGGAAGACATGCTGGTGGCATTCTCAGTAGCTCCGAGCGGGGGCGAAGGCGCGGACGCGTCGGTGCACGACGCGGTCGCGGCGGCGGTGCGCGTGGTGCGCGAATCGGGCCTCCCGAATCGCACGGACGCGATGTTCACGACCATCGAGGGCGAGTGGGATGAGGTGTTCGACGTCGTCCGCCGGGCGACCGAGGCGGTGGGGCGCTACGGGACGCGGGTGTCGCTCGTCCTGAAGGCGGACATCCGCCCCGGGTATTCGGGCGAGCTCGACGGCAAGGTGCAGCGCCTGGAGGCTGCGCTGGAGTCGGGCGACTGACGTGGACGTCTACACGCTGGTCAGCCTCGTCTTCGGACTCCTCGTCGCGTTCGGGCCGTTCCTGGCGATCGTGGCGGTGCTCGTCGGAGGGCTGCTGGTCGGCTGCGTGATCGTGGCGATCGTCGGAGCCGTGCGAACCCGCGTCGCACCCCCCGAGGAGACGCGCGACGTCGACGTGGCCGAGTTCTTCGAGGAGCAGACCGCGGCGGCGGCCGCGGCGGCGGCGGCGCCGGCCGCGCCTGGCGGCGAGCCACGCGCCTAGGCGCGCCCCGCCGGCGTCTGTCGCGGGACATTCGTGCCGAATGTCCCCTCTACCCTCGTCTTTCCCGCCATTCGGCACGAATGAGCCCAAGAACCGGTCGCCACTTTCGGGGGACATTCGTGCCGAATGTCCCTTCTGCGCGGGTCTTTCGCGACATTCGGCACGAATGCCCGCTCCCGCCGGCGCGGTCCCGTTCGCACATTCGTGCCGAATGTCGCCTCTGCGCCGGGCATTCCCGACATTCGGCACGAATGTCGGCCCAGGAGCGCGCGCGATTTGTGCCAAATCGCGGTTATGGGGGCGCGATAACCGCGATTTGGCACAAATCGTGGGGCGGGGTGGGCGGGTCGAAACGATTCGATATAGGGTAAGCGAGTGACCCCGCTTATCGACGGGCCGACGCAGATGTCGTCGGCCCGTAGTCGTCTTGCGCTGCTGGCGCTCGCCCTCGGTGGCTTCGGCATCGGCTCCACCGAGTTCGTGGCGATGGGCCTGCTGCCCAACATCGCCCACGACCTGCTGCCGCAGCTGTACGCCGCGTCCCCGAGCGACGCCAACGCGCAGGCGGGGTGGATCATCTCGGCGTACGCCCTCGGGGTCGTGGTCGGCGCACCGACGATCGCCGCGTTCGCCGCGCGGTGGCCGCGCAAGAAGCTGCTGCTGTGGCTGCTCGTCGCGTTCACGCTCGGGACGGTCGCCTCGGCGGTCGCCCCCACGTTCCAGCTCGTGATGCTGGCGCGCTTCGTCTCTGCGCTGCCGCACGGCGCCTACTTCGGCATCGCGTCCCTGGTCGCCGCGTCGCTGATGGGCCCGGGCAAGCGCGGCCGCGGCGTGGCGTTCGTGCTGTCGGGGCTCACCATCGCGAACGTGATCGGCGTGCCGACCATCACCTGGATCGGCCAGCACAGCGGCTGGCGCATCGCCTACCTGGTGGTCGCCGCGCTGTTCGCCCTCACGTTCGTGGCGGTCGCGTTCCTGGTGCCGTGGCAGGCGGGCGACGCCCGCGCGACCGTCCGGAACGAGCTGAAGGCGTTCACGCGGCTGCAGGTCTGGCTGGCGCTGCTGATCGGCGCCGTCGGGTTCGGCGGCTTCTTCGCCGTCTACACGTACATCGCGCCGATCGTGACCACGATCACGGGGATGCCGGAGGCGACCGTCCCGCTCGTCCTCGTCCTCGCTGGACTGGGCATGACGGTCGGCAACATCATCGGCGGCCGCGCGGCCGACCACAGCGTCCCGCGCAGCATGCTGCTGTTCTTCGCCATCCTGCTCGTCGGGCTGGCCGCCCTTTGGCTCACCGCATCCACCGTCGCCGGCCTGCTCATCTCGGTGTTCGTGGTGTCGGGCGCGTGCTCGGCGCTGTCGCCGACCATCCAGACCCGGCTGATGGATGTGGCGCGCGACAGCCAGTCGATCGCCGCGGCGCTCAACCACTCGGCGCTCAACATCGCGAACGCCGCCGGGGCGTTCTTCGGCGGTCTGACGATCGCCGCCGGGCTGGGCTACCTGTCGCCGGTCGTGGTGGGCGGGCTGCTCGCCATCGGCGGCATCCTGCTGGCGCTGATCTCGTTCGGAATCGACCGGTCACGCATCCGCCGCGGGGTGGCTACCGGCTCGGTCGCGGCCCAGCGGCCCCTTCCGGAGCCGGTCTCCGCGCCCGTCGACTGACGGCCGCGCCAGACCGCGCGGCCTCAGTCGTTCTGCAGCAGGATGCCGTCCTGGATGGCGCGCTTCCGCAGGGCGACTTTGGTTCCGACGTCGTAGCCGGCCACCCGGTACTTCTCGCGGATGCGCTTGAGGTAGCTCTTCGCCGTCTCGTCCGAGATGCCGAGTTGGAAGGCGACGGCCTTGACCGGCTCGCCCGCGCCGTAGAGGGCCATCACGCGGCGCTCCTGGGCGCTGAGCTTCGGCGCGCCGCCGGCCTCACCGGCGTTCAGCGCCAGGTCGAGCTCGGCCGAGATGAACGACTCGCCCTTGCGGGCGGCGCGGATCGCCTCGACGATCATCTCCGCATCCTCGCTCTTGACGAGGTAGCCCATCGCGCCCGCGGCCAGCGCCTCGCGGACGACCGCAGGCTCCGAGTACGTGCTCATGAGCACGGTCGCGACGCCGGTCGTCTTCAGCGTGGAGAGCTTCAGCGAGATCGGGATGTTGTCCTTCAGGTCGAGGTCGAGCAGCACGACGTCGACCGGGAACTCGGGGTGCGTCAGCAGCTCCGGCCAGCTCGCCACGGCGGCGACCATGCGGATGTCGTCCGCAGCGCTGCGGATCCATTCGGTCAGCGCGCCGAGCAGCATCTTGTGGTCGTCGACGATCGCGATCCGAATCGGCGGTTCCTCGCCCATGCTGTGCCTCTTTCTATCCGTTCGGCTGGTTCAGCCCAGCTCGGCAGAAGTGTCCCTCACCGTGGTGATCTCGATCCGCAGGGCCGATCCTGAGAACGACTCGACGTAGCGTCCCACCTTACGGATAGCTTGCCATGCCGCAGGGTCTACCCCGTTTCGCGGCACACCGCTGGTCTCGATCGCGATCGTCATGGTCGCGCCGGGGTTCGCGGTGCGCGGGTACGTTCCGATCGGTCGGGAGAGGTCGAGCGTGAGGGTCCGCGGTTGTCCGGCGCCCGTGCGGACCGGGTCGCTGATCAGCAGCCAGACGGCGGTGAGGAGGCCGTCGCGCTGGTCGCGGTTGAGCCCGGCGGCCAGACCGTCCGGGTCGGTCAGGGTGACCGACGGGCCCAGCAGGGCCGACTCGGTGACCGCGTGGTAGAGCCACGTCTCCTTGCGGCCCTGGATGAGGTGGAGGCGCAGCTCGGTGGCGATGCTGGCCGCCGCGTCCGCCGTATCCTCGTCGAGGGGGAGCGCGGTGCGACCCGTCGCGACGCCGTCGAGCAGGCGCTCTGCCGCGAGGTCGAGCCGCGCGAGCTCCTCGGAGGCGAGCATCCCGATGGCGTAGCCGGGCGAGACGACCGTGCTCTGCACCTGCACCAGGTCGAGCTCGAGCTGCACCAGGGTGCGCAGCGAGCGGACGATCTGGACGCCGACGAGCGGGGGAGCGACCGCGACCGCGATCGTCGCGAAGCCCGGCCCGAGCAGCTGGAGGTCGGGGAGGGCCCGCCAGATCACCACGACGGACAGGACCGTGCCGAGCGCCGCCGTCGCTATCACGATGTCGCGCGCGGGACGCACGGGCACGCAGAGCAGCAGCGCGGGGCCGACGGCCGCCGCCGCGGTGAGCGGGACGATCGCTCCGCCGACCGGCCAGGTGCCGGCGATGTCGAGCACGACCGCCGCCGCCCACACCCCGAGAGCGCCGAGGAACAGCCAGAGCGGCAGCTCGTCGGGCAGCCGGAAGCGGAGCACCAGCGCCGCGATGAGCGTGATCGCGACGAGCACCCAGGCGGCGATCGTGAGGCCCAGGAACGGATACTCCGGCACGTTCAGCCCGAACAGGATGAGCAGGAACGCGATCAGGGAGACGGTCGCGACGTTGAAGCCGAGGTCGAGTCGTGCGCGGCCGAGCGCGTCCCGCTCGTCACCGGCGGCGCCGCGCGCCATCGGGCTGCGGGGCACCGTCCGTTCGTCCACGCGCGTCATTTGGGCACCTCCAGCACCACGGTCGTCCCGCTGCCGGGCGAGGAGAACAGGCGGGCGTTGCCGCCGACGTCGCGCAGCCGGGCGACGATCGACTCGGTGAAGCCGAGCCTCCCGGTGTCGATCGTCTCGACGTCGAAGCCCTTGCCCGCGTCGGTGACCATGGCCCGGACGTTCGTCTCGTCGTCCGTGATCGTCACGTGGGCCTCGTTGACGCCGGAGTGCCGGCGGACGTTCTCCAGGCACTCGCCGAGGGCGAGCAGGAACGCATCGAGCACGTCGGACGGCAGCAGCACCTGCCCGGCGCCGTGCCAGTTGACCTCGAGCCCCATGCGCCGGAAGCGCTGCTTGACCGACTCCAGCGTCTTGCCGAGGGTGGACTCCTCCACCGGCTTGAGCTTGTAGTCGCCCGAGCGGGCCGGGTCGGGAGTGAAGCCGAGGCGCAGCTGCCGCAGCAGGGCCGCATCCTCGGCCGCCTGCTCCCGCAGCGCCGCGTGGCTGACGCCGACGCCGGAGTGCGCGAGCAGTGTGAGGGTCGCCAGCACGGTGTCGTGCAGCAGGCGGGCGCTCTGCCGGCGGCGCGCCTCCGTCTCGCTCGCCTGGCGCTCGACGCGGTACGCGCGGCTCATGGTGGAGATGCGCTTCAGGGTGCGGGGGACGGTGCGCGACAGCCAGACGCCGGTCGCGGTCAGCGCCACCCAGCCGGTGACGGTGAAGACGAGCGGCTCCGCGAGCCGCGAGTGCGTCATCCCGAGCGTCACGCCGAGAGCCGCCAGCGTCGCCGCGGCGGCGATCACGAGCAGCAGCACGCGGGTGCGGGAGGTGACGGCCAGCACGGCGACGCACGCGACGGAGGCCGCGCCGACCACCCCGACCGCGCTGATCGCGGAGGGCCCCAGGGCGGACCCGGGGAGCATGTGGAGCAGGATGAGCGCGACGCCCGCGACCACGATGACCCACATCCACAGGGTCAGCCGCAGCAGTCCGGCGAGCTGCCACTGCGCGTAGCCCAGGCAGACGACCAGCACGAGGGATGCCAGGTACAGCGGGAGCGGCAGCGAACCGGGCACACTCAGGCAGAGCAGCGAGGTGACCGTCGCGGTGAGGCCGACGGTGCGCGCCGTGGAGGCGAGGAGACGATCACGCTCCTTCTGGATGCGCGACATGCCCCTCCATCCTCCGTCAGCCCGCGAGGAGCCGTCGCAGCTGCTCGCTGACGGCGTCGTCCTCGATCAGGAACCCGTCGTGGCCGAAGTCCGAGCGGATCACCACTGGAACTCTACCGTCCAGCGTGTGCGGTACATGGTAGGCGATGCGTTCCTGTCCCTCGACGGGGAACAGGCGGTCGCTGTCGATGCCGACCACGAGGGTGCGCGCGGTGACCCGCGAGAGGGCGGCGGCCAGGCCCCCGCGACCGCGGCCGACGTCGTGGGAGTTCATCGCCTCGACCAGCGTGATGTAGCTGTTGGCGTCGAAGCGCCGGGTGAACTTGTTGCCGTGGAAGTCGAGGTACGACTCGACGGCGAACCGTCCGCCGCCGCCGAGCGGGCTGATCCCGCTCTGCCAGGCGCGCTGGAAGCGCTCGTTGAGCTCCGACGGGCTGCGGTAGTTGAGCAGCGCCATCCGCCGGGCGAGCGCGAGCCCGCGGTGCGGGCCGTCGCCGTCCTCGGCGTCGTAGTACTGGCCGCCGCGGAACAGCGGGTCCGTGCGCACCGCCTCCACCTGGACGGAGTTGAGCGCGATCTGGTCGGCGGTCGAGAACGGGGGAGCGGCGATCACGGCCAGGCGCTCGACCCGATCCGGGAAGGTGACGGCCCACTCGAGGGCCTGCATCCCGCCCATGGAGCCGCCGACGACGGCCGCCCAGCGGTCGATGCCGATCGTGTCGGCGAACGCGGCCTGAGCGTTGACCTGGTCGCGGATGGTGGTGAATGGGAACCGCGGACCCCACTCGGCGCCGTCGGGGGCGAGGGAGGCCGGTCCGGTGGTGCCCTGGCAGCCGCCCAGCATGTTCGGGACGACGACGAACCAGCGGTCCGTGTCGATGGCCTTGCCCGGCCCGATGATGCCCTGCCACCAGCCGGCGGTGCGGTGCCCGGGACCGGCGGCGCCGACCGCGTGGGAGTCGCCGGTCAGTGCGTGCAGCACCAGGACGGCGTTGTCGCGCTCCGGGGACAGCTCGCCCCAGGTCTCGTACGCGATCCGGACGTAGGGGAGGCTCTCGCGGCTCTCGAAGGCGAACGCGCCGATGCCGGCGAACTTCCGGTCTCCCGGTGCGTCCGACTCCTTCCAGGCGCCGCTCGCGGGCGGCTTGCCGAGCAGCGTCCTCGCCTGCGCCTCCGTGATGAAACTCGACGGCGCCGTGTCGGCGGATGTCTGCCACTCCATGCGTCCCATTCTCCCGTCTCGCGCGTTCCGCCCGCGCTCTGTTACGCCCCGCCTCCGCCCCGCCGTCGAGTACACGAAAAGTGCA
>NZ_JBQENB010000002.1:29732-147505 GCF_052044215.1 Leifsonia sp. 22587 | reverse complement strand
CTTTTCGTGTACTCGACGGGGGCTGGTCAGGCGCGGGCGGCCTCGGCGACGGAGCGGGCGGCGGCGAGGCCGGCGGACAGGTCGGCCTTCAGGTCGTCGACGTTCTCGAGGCCCACGGAGAGGCGCACGAGACCCGGGGTGACGCCCGCGGTGAGCTGCTGCTCCGGGGTCAGCTGCGAGTGCGTGGTCGACGCCGGGTGGATGACGAGGCTGCGGACATCGCCGATGTTGGCCAGGTGGCTGAACAGTGACAGGTTGTCGACGAGCGCTGCGCCCGCATCCACCCCGCCCTTCAGCTCGAACGACAGCACCGCGCCGACGCCCTTGGGGGCGTACTTGTTGGCGGCCGCGTACCAGGGGCTCGTCGGGAGGCCGGAGTAGTTCACCGAGGCGACGTCCGGGTGCGACTCGAGGAACTCCGCGATCTCCTGCGCGTTCTGCGTGTGGCGCTCGACGCGGAGCGAGAGGGTCTCGATGCCCTGGATGAGCTGCCAGGCGCTCGCCGGGGCGATCGCCGCGCCGAGGTCGCGGAGCAGCTGCACGCGCGCCTTGATGATGTAGGCCAGAGCGTCGCCGACCGCGGCCGTGTAGCTCGCGCCGTGGTACGACGGGTCGGGCTCGGTCAGGCCGGGGAACTTCTCGACGTTCTTGGACCACTCGAACTTGCCGCCGTCGACGATCACGCCGCCGATGACGGTGCCGTGGCCGCCGAGGAACTTGGTGGCCGAGTGCACGACGATGTCCGCGCCGGACTCGAACGGGCGGATCAGGTACGGGGTCGCGATCGTGTTGTCGACGATCAGCGGAACGCCGGCCTCGTGGGCGACGCCCGCGACGAGCTCGATGTCGAGGATGTTGATCTTCGGGTTGCCGATGGTCTCCGCGAAGAACAGCTTGGTGTTCGGGCGGACCGCGCGGCGCCACTCCTCGGCGTCGTCCTGGTTCTCGACGAACGTGGTCTCGATGCCGAGCTTCGCGAGCGTGTACTTGAAGAGGTTGTAGGTGCCGCCGTAGATCGAGCTGGAGGAGACGATGTGGTCGCCGGCCTGCGCGATGTTCAGCACGGCGAACGTCTCGGCCGCCTGGCCAGAGGCGACGAGCAGGGCGCCGGTGCCACCCTCGAGCGCGGCGACGCGCTCCTCGACGACGGCCTGGGTCGGGTTCTGGATGCGCGTGTAGATGTTGCCGAACTCGGCCAGCGCGAACAGGTTCTTGGCGTGCTCCGCGTTGTTGAACACGTAGGAGGTGGTCTGGTAGATCGGCGTGGCGCGCGAGTTGGTCACGGGGTCGGGCGCGGCTCCGGCGTGGATCTGCTTGGTTTCGAACTGCCAGTCGGCGGCGTCGGTCATGGCGTCTCTCCTTCGGGTCTGGGGGCGCATGGAGCGCAGGGTCTGCGAGCGGTCGGCCACCGCCGTTGTCAGCAGGCTAGACGCGCCGGGGGAGGCGGGCAACGTATCCGAAACACGCCGTAACCCGTAACAATGAGGGCATGAGCAGACGTGTGGTCGTGACGGGAGCGAGTTCGGGTATCGGTGCGGCGACGGTCCGCGCCTTCCGCGCCGAGGGCTGGGACGTGGTCGCCGTGGCCCGCCGCGAGGACCGGCTGCGCGCGCTCGCCGAGGAGACCGGCGCGGCCTACGTCGTCGCCGACCTGACGAAGCAGGACGACGTGGATGCACTGCGCGACCACCTGGCGTCGACCGGCCCGCTGCACGCCCTGGTCAACAACGCGGGCGGCGCCCATGGCCTCGACTCGGTCGAGGCGTCGAGCGTCGACGACTGGGTGTGGATGTACGAGATCAACGTCATCGGCACCAAGCGGGTGATCTCCGCCCTTCTCCCGCTGCTGCGGCAGGGAGCGGCGGAGTCCGGCCACGCCGACATCGCGGTGGTCACCTCCATCGCGGGGCTCACCGCCTACGTGGGCGGCGGCGGGTACAACGCCGCGAAGTTCGCCGAGCACGCCCTCACCGAGGTGCTGCGGCTGGAGCTGAACGGCGAGCCCATCCGCGTCGTCGAGGTCGCACCCGGGATGGTGGCGACGGAGGAGTTCTCGCTGGTGCGGTTCGGTGGCGACAAGGCGCGCCGCGACGCCGTGTACGAGGATGTGCCGGAGCCGCTGTCGGCCGAGGATGTGGCAGAGACCATCGTGCACGCGCTCACGCTGCCCCGGCACGTCGACCTGGACCTGATCGTGGTGAAGCCGGTCGCCCAGGCGGCGCCGTACCGGCTGCACAAGGGCGAGCTCACGGTCCGCGGCTAGGGGGATGCGATGAGGATCCCCGACGACGCGAAGCGCGAGCGCTGGGAGCGGGCGACCGCCTGGCCGGCGCTGGTGGCGTCGGCCGCGTTCCTCGTCGCGTACTCGTGGAGTGTCCTCGACGAGCACCCGCCGCAGGCGCTGCGCATCGGCCTCCTGGTGGTGCTGCTGGCGGTGTGGGCCTTCTTCGTGCTCGACTACGCGGTGCGTCTGGTGCTCGCCGAGCACAAGGGCGACTTCGTCCGCCATTCGCTGATCGACCTGTTGAGCGTCTTCCTCCCGCTGGCGCGGCCGTTCCGGCTCCTGACCGGGCTGCGGCACGTCCGGGCGCTGCGGGGCAACACCGCGTCGCATCTGCGCCGCCGGGTGGTGATCATCGCCGGCACCGCGGTGATCATGTTCATCTACGTCATCGCGCTCGCCGAGTTCCGGGTCGAGCGGTACGCCCCGGGCTCCAACATCAAAAGCTTCGGCGACTCGGTCTGGTGGGCGTGCGTGACCATGGCGACCGTCGGCTACGGCGACTACTACCCGGTGACGATCCCCGGCCGCATCCTCGCCGTGATCCTCATGATCGGCGGCATCGCCATCGTCGGAACCTCGAGCGCGACCATCGTGAGCTACCTGAACGACCGGACGCAGCACCTGCGGCACCACGAGCAGCACGACCGGGACATGCGCGACGCCCGCGAGGTGCGTGAGGCGCGCGAGGGCCAGCGGGTGCACGAGGCTCCCGACGAGCGGACCGCGGACCGCGGCGAGGAGACCGGCGCCGCCGGCTGATCCGTCCCGCGGTCAGCTCTCCGCCACGGCGACGCACTTGCGCAGCAGCGTGAGCGCCTCCCGGCCGTCGGCGGCGGTGAACTCCTGCCGCTCGCCCGCGCGGTCGCGGACCACCCGCTCCAGCAGCTCGGCGTGCTCGGGCCAGCGCTCGGCGGCGAAGGCCGCAGCGGCCGTCTTCGACAGCACGTCGCCGGTCTCGATGGTCGCCACGAGCCGGATCGGGCCGAGGGCCACCCAGCGCACGGTCTCGGCGCGTATGGGCCCGTCGTCCGGACGGTCGGCGAGCTCGCGTTCGGCGCTGTCGCCGATGCGCTGCCAGTAGTCGAGCAGGTTGTCGCGCGAGAAGCGACGACGCCCTCCGCCGCCTGCGGGTGGCGGTCCGCGGTGGGCGACCAGATCACGTCCCCGCCGTCGACGACCCCCTGCACGCCGGACTCCAGCTCCCGCCAGGTGATCCAGCTCAGCTGGGCGCCCGGCAGCTCCGACACGAGAACGCCCTCCACGACCTGCGGCGCGGTCGTGACCACGTCCGGGCCGCGGGAGAGCTCGGACTCGGTCAGGTACACGCCGTCGATGTGCGGCTCGGAGGCGGCGTGCAACTCGGCGAGGGCCGGCAGGTCGTCGACCGGGTCGCGGGTGACGACGAACACCACGTCGATGTCGCTCACGCCGGCATGCCAGTCCCCGGCGACGGCGGAGCCGGTGACGATCGCGCGGCTGACCAGCCCGGGCGCCACCCGGCGCTGCTCCAGGAGGAACCGGGTGAGGGCCTCGGCGACGGCGGGTGGGAGCTGGTCGGACATGGCTACTCCAAGGAGGGTTCGGCGTCGGCGAAGGCGAGGCGCGGGACGAAGAAGAGGAGGACGGCGGCGACGAGCGCGCCCAGGCCGCAGATGGTCCAGACGAGCATGTAACCGAACAGGCTCGCGGCGGTGGCGGTCACGGTCGCGGCGCCGGTCAGCAGCACCACGCCGAACACCGCGGAGGCGAACGATCCGCCGATCGTCTTGGTGGTGTTCGTCAGCGCCGTGGCGACGCCGGTCTGCCCGCGCGGGGCGGCGGCGGCCGCGGCGGCGGGGAGCGCGCCGACGAGCGCGCCCGAGCCGAGGCCCGCGATCGCCATGTTGACGAACACCTCCCCGGTCTGCTGGTGGAACGGCAGGAACAGGAGGTACCCGATCGCGACCAGGAAGGAGGCGCCGATCAGTGTCACGCGCGGCGTCAGCCACGACGACACCAGCGGGAACAGCAGCGCGCCGACGATCATCGAGATGAGGTAGGCGCCGATCAGGATGCTGCGCTGGCCGGCCGAGAGGCCGAGACCGTAGCCGTTCGCCGGGTCGGTACCGGCGTACGTGCTGAGCGGCGCCTGCGCACCGAGCAGGCTGATCCCGATGAGGCCCGCGGTCAGCTGGACCGGCCACATCGCCGGCTGACGCAGCACGCGCAGGTCGATCGCGGGATCGCCCTGCCGCAGCTCCCACCGGCCGAACGGGATGAACGTCAGCACCCCGAGCAGGATGAGCGCCCAGACCCACCAGGTTCCGACGCCGTTGAGGCGCAGGAACGTGAGGCCCGACGTGATGAGCAGCAGCCCGAGGGCGAGGAGGGTGAAGCCCACACCGTCGAGCGTCCGCCCCTCCACCGGCTCCGATTCGGGGACGCCGAACAGGATGGCGAAGAAGACGAGCGTCACGGCGACCGCCGGCACCATCAGCGTGAGGGCGACGTTGCCTCCGAGCGCCTCGAACAGGAGGCCTGCGCCGACCGCTCCGAGGATCGCCCCGGCCTCCAGCGCGACGACGAGCAGCCCTGCTGCGCGCCGGGTGCGGGACGCCGCCGTCCCGCTGCGCCGTCCGCGGTCGAAGATCAGCGCCACCTCCAGCGGCAGCCACACCACGTAGAAGCCCTGCAGCGCGAAGGCGAGCAGGTAGCTCACGAAGTCGCCCGAGAACGCCAGCGCCCAGGTGGCCAGCGCAGTGAGGGCGGTGGCCACCAGCAGGATGCGCTTGTGCCCGAACATGTCGCCGAGCTTGGCGAGCACGGGCACGACGAGCGCGGAGACCAGGAGCTGGGCCGCCTCGAACCAGTCGTAGTCGGCGTCATGGATGCCGAGATGGCGGACGATGTCGGAGATCAGCGGCACGTAGTACCCCTGCAGGATGCCGCTCGTCAGCTCGACCAGCGCCAGCCATCCGATGAGGGCTGCCGTGGTGCCGATCGCGACGGTCGCCCGGCGCTGGGTCGACGTCTTCTCCGAGGTCATGCGCGGATGCTAACACCCGCGCGGCCCCGGTACGGTAGAGCAATGGCCAGCGAACTCGACGATTCCGGAGCAGACGTCCTCGAAGAGACGGAACGGGAGGTCCTCGGCTGGCTGGAGTTCGGCGAGGCGGCCCGTCACCTGGCCGGCGAGGTGGTCGAGTCCGGGTACGAGCCGGACATGGTGGTCGCCATCGCCCGCGGCGGCCTGCTGCTCGCCGGGGCGATCTCCTACGCGCTCGGCATCAAGGCCTGCGGAGCGCTCAACGTCGAGTTCTACACCGGAGTGGACACGCGCCTCCCGGAGCCCGTCGTCCTCCCGCCGATGCTCGACGCCGCCGCCCTGGAGTCGAAGCGGGTGCTGCTCGTGGACGACGTGTCCGACTCGGGACGCACGCTGGCCATGGTCGTCGACCTGATGGCCGCCTCGGGCGCCGAAGTGCGCACCGTCTGCCTCTACTCGAAGCCGCGCACCGTGCTCGAGCCCGACTTCGTCTGGCGCCGCACCGACCGCTGGATCACCTTCCCGTGGTCGGCCCTGCCGCCGGTGACCGCCGCGACCCACTGACCCGGCTGTGGCGAAGACGCTGACCGAGCTCGCCGCCGACGGCTCGATCGATCCCGGCTGGGCCCGGGCGCTGGAACCGGTGGCCGACCGCATCGCCGACATGGGCGACTTCCTGCGCGGAGAGGTGAACGCCGGGCGGCACTATCTGCCGGCGGGCGACGCCGTGCTGCGGGCGTTCCGCGCGCCGCTGGCGGACGTCCGGGTGCTGATCGTCGGCCAGGACCCGTATCCGACCCCCGGGCATCCCATCGGGCTGTCGTTCGCGGTCGAGCGCCACGTGCGCCCACTCCCGAAGAGCCTGCAGAACATCTACCGCGAGCTGCGCGACGACCTCGGCGTGACGCCGCCGCCGCACGGCGACCTCAGCGCGTGGGCCGACAACGGGGTGATGCTGCTCAACCGCGTGCTCACGGTGCGACCCGGCGAGCCGGCCTCGCACCGGGGGAAGGGCTGGGAGCCGGTGACCGAGCACGCCATCCGCTCGCTGGTCGCGCGCGGCCGGCCGTTCGTGTCGATTCTCTGGGGACGGGACGCCGCCACCCTGAAGCCGCTGCTCGACGGCAACCCGGTGATCGAGTCGCCGCACCCGAGCCCGCTCTCCGCATCGCGCGGGTTCTTCGGCTCCCGGCCGTTCTCGCGCGCGAACGCCCTGCTGGAGCAGGTCGGCGAGAAGCCCGTGGACTGGACGCTGCAGCCGTGACGCTGCAATCGTGAGGGCGCATTCGTAACGTCGTGGCAACACGGGCGACGTACCCTTGATGCTGTGCTGGAAGAGGAATACCAAGAGCGACGCGTGCTCCCGCGCCACCTCCGCAAGACGGAGCCGCCGGAGGCCCCCTTCGAGTACTCGATCCGCGAGGCGCGGCCGGAGGACCTGCCGTACGTGCGCGAGATCTACAACCACTACGTCGCCAACAGCACCGTGACCTTCGACGAGGATGCGATGACGCTGCGCGAATGGAAGAGCAAGTTCGCGTACCTCACGAAGCTCGGGATGCCGTTCATCGTCGCCGAGTCGCCGAGCGGGCAGATCCTCGGCTACGCGCTCGTCCAGCCGTGGAAGCAGAAGCGGGCCTACCGGTTCACGGTGGAGAACTCGATCTACCTCGGGGCGGCGTCCACCGGCAAGGGCCTCGGGCCGGTGCTGATGCAGGAACTGATCGACCGGTCGAAGGCCGCGGGGCTCAAGGAGATCATCGCGGTCATCGCCGATAAGGGGGCCGAGGCGTCCATCCGGATGCACGAGAACTTCGGCTTCACCGAGATCGGCAGCATGGGTCGCGTCGGCTACAAGTTCGACCGCTGGCTGGGCACCGTGCTGATGCAGAAGTCCCTCAAATAACGCTTCGGCAACGGCGGCACGACGCGGGTTCGCGATGCGTTAGCGTCCTCCTGAGGGTCCGATTCGTGACGCATACCGAGGGGGGAATATGAAGAGCATCCGAGCCGGCGCCATCGCCGCGCTGACCGTCGTCGCCGCGTTGCTGACGGGGTGCGCCGCGCCGTCACCGGCTGGGACCGCACCGTCGACTCGCACCGCGTCGCCGACGCCGACTCCCACCGCCGCCGCCGCAACTGCTCCGACCGCCCGGGTGCCGCTGACGTGCGACCAGCTCGTGCCGCCGGCCGTCGTGGCCGCCGCGTTCCGCGTCCCTGCGAACCGGGTCACGACCGAGACGCCGCGCAACCCGGCGTTCTACGCGGACGAGCGGGCGGGCGCTCTGATGTGCATGTGGGGCGAGGGCGACCCGTCCCAGCCGGTCTCGGAGAAGCAGCTCTACGGCTGGGTGACCGTCGTTCCCGGCGTCACCCGCGAAGGGTTCGAGGACTTCCGGGCGGGCATCGACGTCGGTGGGTTCGATGAGCCGCTCGGCTCCGAACCGGACACATACTCCATGTGCCCGCAGAACGCCTTCCAGTTCTGCGGTTTCTTCGCGCTGACCCGCGATTACGGGGTCAAGGCCGGCGTCTGGGACTACGGCGCGGCGACGTACGACACGCAGTCGGCGTGGGTCGAGGCGGTCTCCGCCGCGGCGCTGCCCGCGGTGCGCGCCCTCCCCGCCCCGGCGCCGCTCTGGCAGCCCGCGGGACGCACACTGCGCGGGGCGCAGGACTGCGACGGCCTGATCACCGCGGCCGACCTCGGCGGCGTGATCGGGACGGAGGTGTCCGAGGTCCGCGCCGACGGGGGTGAGGATGCGCTGTCGACCCTGGGGATCAACAGCGTCGTCCATTCGTACTGGTGCGCCTGGACGACGCAGGATTCCTCCGGACTCTCCGTCGCGGTCCTCCCGGGCGGAGCGGTCTACGCGCAGAAGACGCGACCCGCCGGTGCGGTCGACGTGACAGGCGTCGGCGACTCGGCCTACCGCTCCGGGACCACGCTGGATGTGATCGCGGCGGGCGGCTGGGTTCAGGTGGAGGGCGACGGTGCGAACGACGAGGAGCAGGTGACGATCGCGAAACGGGTGCTCGCGAACGTCGGCTTCACCGGCTGACGAGCGCTAGGCTCGCCGCGTGAGCACCGTGAACCCCGGGACCGCGGCGGGCCGGGTCGCCGCCGCGCCGGCCGCCCCTGCGAACCTGCCGCTGCGCAAGCGGCCGGTCGACATCTTCTTCATCGTCATGTTCTCGCTGTTCATCGTGACGTGCATCATCAGCGACGCCATCCCGACGCTCGGCATCCCGCAGACGGCCACGACGACGAACATCCTGGCGCAGTGGAACTACACGTACTCGTCCCAGTACGACCCGCTGTACATGCACGAGCCGCTCTGGCTGCGCTTCATCACCGGGACGAGCGCGTTCGTCTACCTGCCGTTCTACGTGCTGCTGATCGTCTGCCTGGTGAAGGGCTACAACTGGATCCAGCTGTTCGCCGTGATCTACGCCACCATGATCATCAGCCTCACCGCCATCCCGATCTTCGGGGTGGAGTTCTTCGGCCCGGTCGGCGATCGCACGCCCAACCCGGTCGTGTTCCTGCTGTACAACGGGCCGTACGTGCTCGTCCCGCTCCTGCTGCTCATCCGGATGCGGAAGCCGTTGCCGTTCACGAGGAGGTTCTGATGCCGCTGCTGGAAGACCTGACCGTCTACGAGGACGGCGACCGCTACGACGTGTACGACCACTCGTACCCGGACGAGGATGCGGAGCTCGGCCGCGGCCGCCTGCTCGGCGCGGTCACGGTGACCACCGAGGGGGAGTACGTGCCGACTGGTGACGGGGCGGTGTACGAGTACATCGCGCCGGCGCGCACGCTGGACGAGGCGCTCGCCGCGTTCGTCGGATCCGCCTGAACGGCCGACCCACCGTCCGCTAGGCCGAGTGCTTGGCGCCCAGCTCGAGCAGCCCGACGCCGCCGATCACCAGGACGAGGCCGGCGATCTGCACCCAGGTGAGCGACTCCTTGAAGAACACCCAGGAGATGATCGCGATCGCCGCGACGCCGACGGCGGACCAGATCGCGTAGGCGATCCCGAGCGGCACACCGCGCCCCAGGGCGAGCGACAGCGCGAAGAACGACGCCACGTAACCCACGACGACGATGACGAACGCCCACCACTTGGCGTTCTCGCCCGCGGTGAACTTGAGGAACGTGGTCGCGACGACCTCGGTCGCGATGGCGACCGCAAGAAAGACATAGCCCAGCACCTGACACACGCTAGCGGTCCGCTATGAGTTCACCGGGCGTTCCGTTCCGGGAGGCCGGAGCGTCGTAGCGTGAGGGCACCGACATCGTCGAACGGAGCGGACACCGCTCCGGGCGAGTGAGGCCGATGGCATCAAACCGTGGCCGGGAGCGCACAGCTCCCNCCCGGCCACGTCCATGCCCAGGTGGCCCATCGACATCTCCGAAGCCGGCCACCGCCTCGGATAGCCTGAGCGCATGGCCGACCTCCACGAGCTGACCGCCCTCGAACTCTGGCAGGAACTCCAGACGGGACGCGTGTCGCCCCGCGAGCTCGCCTCCCACTACCTGGACCGCATCGAACGCCTGAACCCGCAGCTGGGCGCCTTCGTCACGGTCACGCGCGACGCGGCGCTGCGGCGCGCGGACGAGGTGGCCGAGCGCGTGCCGCGGACCGCTCCGCTGTGGGGGCTGCCCTCGGGCGACAAGGACCTGTGGATGCGCGCGGGCGTGCCCACCGGGTTCGGGTCGCGGGCGATGGCCGACTTCGTGCCGGAGACCAGCGACGAGATCGTCGAGACGCTGGATGCGGCGGGCGCCGTCAGCCTCGGCAAGACGAACGCCCCGGAGTTCGGGCTGCCGGCGTACACGGAGTCGCTCGCGGCGCCGCCCGCGCGGAACCCCTGGAACCCGGAACTCGGCGCCGGAGGCTCCAGCGGGGGAGCGGCGGCCGCCGTCGCGTCCGGCATGCTCCCGTTCGCCCCCGGATCCGACGGCGGCGGTTCCGTCCGCATCCCGGCCGCCGCGTGCGGTCTGGTCGGGCTGAAGCCGTCGCGCGGGCTGGTCCCCGCCGGGAGCGGCATCGCCTCGCTGGCCGGCCTCGTGGTCGACGGTCCGATCGCACGGACGACGACGGACGCCGCCCTGCTGCTCGACGGGATGATCGCGAGACGGTCCGACGGCGCCATCGACCACCACTACACGCTCCGCGCGCCGTACGACGACGACGGGCCGTTCCTCGGCACGGCCGTGCGCGGCGAGGGCCGGTTCCAGCTGGGCGTGATGACGTCCTCCGCCTGGGACGGCGCCTACGACATCACGATCGCGCCCGAGGCGATGGATGCGCTGGTCACGGCGGCCGAGGCGTTCGACTCGATGGGTCACGGCCTGGAGGACGCGGAGCTCGAGCCGGACGACACCTACGCCCCGGCGTTCCGCACGATCTGGCAGGCGGGCGCCGCGCGCATCCCGGCAGAGGGCGAGGTGCTCGACCTGCTCGAACCGCTGACCGCGTGGCTGGTCGAACGCGGCCGCGCCCTCAGCGCCCGGGAGCTCAGCGAGGCGCTGGCGGCGCTGACCGCCTACGAGCGCTCGTTCATCCGGCAGTTGTCGTCGTTCGATGCCGTGCTGACGCCCGCGATGGCGATGACCCCGCGGCCGGTCGGCTGGTACGACCAGGAGGACGGGGAGCACAATTTCGCCCAGCAGGTGCAGTACACCCCGTTCACGTCGATGCTGAACGTGACCGGGCTGCCCGCCATCGTGCTGCCGATCTCGCAGACGGCGGACGGTCTGCCGATGGGCGTGCAGCTGATCGGACGGCCGGGCGGCGAGCGGACGCTGCTGTCGCTGGCGACCCAGCTGGAGCGCCGGGTGCGGTGGCAGGAGCGCCGTCCGCCGGTCTGGTGAATCCCGCATCCACCATCCCGCAGCGGGCCGCTAGCATGCCCGTGTGAGCGATCCGGCGACGTTCGGTCCCGCGCTCGACGAGGCCGTCGCGCTCGCCGGGCGGTGGCTCGGCGGCACCCGCGACGGGCGCATCCCGCCGACCGCCGACATCGATGCGGTGAAGGATGCGTTGGGGCGCGAGCTGCCCGACCGCGGCCCCTCGGCGCCGGAGGTGCTGCAGCGCATGGCCGAGGCGATCGAGCCGGGGCTGATGCGGATCGGGTCGCCGCGCTTCCATGGCTGGGTGATGGGCGGCGCGCAGCCGGTGTCGCTCGGGGCCGACTGGCTCGTCTCGGCGTGGGACCAGAACACCGGGCTCCGCACCGTGACTCCGGGGGTCGTCGCCGCGGAGGAACTGGCGGCGGCCTGGCTGACGGACCTGCTCGGGTTGCCGTCGTCCGCTGAGGTCGGCTTCGTGACGGGCGCCACCGTCGCCAGCCTGGTCGGTCTGGTGGCGGCGAGGGATGAGGTGCTGCGGCGTGCGGGCTGGGACGCGGCCGAGCGCGGCCTCGCCGGCGGCCCGCGCATCCGTTTCCTCGTCGGCGCGGAGCGGCACGGGTCCGTCGACAGCTCGGGCCTGGTGGCCGGTCTGGGCCGAGGGCAGGTCGTTGAGGCGGACGACCAGGGCAGGATGCGGGCGGACGCCCTGCGCGCGGCGCTCGCCGAAGGGAGCGGTCCGGCGATCGTCTGCCTGCAGGCGGGGAACATCCACTCGGGCGCCTTCGACCCGCTCGGCGAGCTCACCGACATCGCGCACGAGGCGGGCGCGTGGGTGCATGTCGACGGCGCCTTCGGGCTGTGGGCCGAGGCCGCGCCGGGCCTGCGCCATCTGACCGCCGGGCTCGAGCGCGCCGACTCGTGGGCGACGGATGCGCACAAGACGCTGAACGTGCCGTACGACTGCGGGATCGCAGCCGTGGCCGATCCCGAAGCGCTGCACCGCGCGGTCGCGCAGCACGCCGCGTACCTGGCGTCATCGGACGACGTCGCCGACCCGGCGGACCGCGTGCTGGAGCTCTCCCGCCGCGCGCGCGGTGTGCCCGTCTATGCGACGCTCGCCCAGCTCGGGCGCGACGGCGTGGCGGGCCTCGTGCAGCAGCTGGCCGACTCGGCGCAGGTGATCGCCGAGGGCATCCGGGGGGTCCCGGGGGCCGAGGTGCTCAACGACGTCGTGTACACGCAGGTCTGCGCGGCGTTCGGAGCCGACGAGCGCACCCGCGCGGTCGGCGCCGCGCTGCTCGCCCACGGGCAGGCGCTGGCCTCGCCGTCGGTGTGGCACGGACGGGCCGTCCTGCGGTTCTCGGTGAGCAACTGGCTGACCGACGCGGAGGAGGCGGGCCGGACCGTCGCCGCCGTCCGCCGCGCGGTCGACGCCGCCGGCTGACCGGGGCGGATCAGCGCCCTGCCGCGTACCCCTGCATCCCCCGCGGGTTCGCCGCGGCGGAGAGCAGTCCGGTCTCCGGGTCGCGTCCGACCGAGCTCAGCCGCCCCAGGGTCCAGTCGCCGGCGCGCGTGACGCGGTGGCCGCGCGCCTCCAGCCCCGCGATCACCTCGTCGCCGAGGCGGCCCTCCACGACCGCTCCCGCGGGCTCCCAGGTGCGCGGCCAGAACGACTCGGCGATGGAGGTGGTGTGCAGCGCCGGCGCGTCGATCGCCTGCTGCGGTGTGTAGCCGCCGACCAGCGTGCGCAGCAGGTAGAGCAGCTGCCACTGGTCCTGCTGGTCGCCGCCCGGCGAGCCGAGCGCCGTCACGGGGATGCCGTCGCGCAGCACCAGCGTGGGCGTCAGCGTCGTACGCGGCCGCTTGCCGGGCTCGAGCGTTGCGGCGGAGCCCTCCTCGAGCCAGGTCATCTGCAGGCGCGTGCCCAGGCAGAAGCCGAGCTCCGGGATGGTCGGCGAGGACTGCAGCCAGCCTCCGGACGGCGTGGCCGAGACGACGTTGCCCCACCGGTCCACCACGTCGATGTGGCAGGTGTCGCCGCGCGTCTCGCCGGAGCGCGAGACCGTCGGCTCGCCGACGCCCTCGCTCGCGACACCGCTCGGAGGCGTGTACTCGGTGCGCAGCGGCGGCCGGAACGGCTCGACGCCCGGGACACGACCCGGCCGGAACTCGGCCGACGCTGTCTCGCCGATCAGCGCGCGTCGCTCGGCGGCGTAGCCGGGGGAGAGCAGCGTCTCGACCGGCACCCGGTCGTCGCCGAAGTAGGCGTCGCGATCCGCGTAGGCGAGTTTCTGGGCTTCCAGGACGGTGTGCGCGCCGAGCTCCGTGGACGGGTCGAGCCGCTCGTCGTCGAAGCCGTCCAGGATGGCCAGCGTCGCCAGCAGCGCCGGCCCCTGACCCCAGGCGCCCGTCTTGGCGATGGTCGCGCCGCGGAAGTCGAGCGTGACCGCGTCCTCGTAGTGCGCCCGGTACGCGGCGAAGTCCGGCTCGGCGATGACGCCGGCGTGGTCGGCCCCGTCGGAGTGCGGGTGCGGCGTCCGGGCGAAGGCGGCCGCCGCCCGGGCGACGGTCCCGGTCGCCCACTCGGTGCGCGCCGCCTCGATGCGGTCCTCGCGGCTACCGTCCGCGGAGCCCGCGGCGATCAGCCCGCGCAGCACCCGCGCGTACGCCGGGTCGACGACCAGCTCGCCGGGCTCCGGGATGCGGCCGCCCGGCATCCACCGCTCGGCGGAGGTCGGCCAGTGCTCGGTGAACAGCGGGGCGACGGTCCGGATGGTCGCGCACACGCGCTCCAGCACCGGATGGCCCTGCTCGGCGTAGTCGATGGCGAACGCCAGCACGTCCGCCAGCTCCCAGGTGCCGTGGTCCTTCAGCAGCAGCAGCCACGCATCCACCGCGCCGGGCACCGCCGCCGCGAGGGCGCCGGACCCGGGGACCAGCTCCAGGCCCTCGGCCAGGTAGTGCTCCCGCGTGGCACCGGCGGGCGCCGGTCCCTGGCCGGAGAGCACGACCGGCGTCGGGTCGTCCGCCGTGGCGAACAGCGCGACCAGGTCGCCGCCGGGGCCGTTGAGGTGCGGTTCGACGACGTGCAGCACGAACGCGCCGGCCGTCGCCGCGTCGAACGCGTTCCCGCCGCGCTCCAGCACCGCCTGGGCGGCCGCGGTCGCCAGCCAATGCGTCGAGGCGGACATCCCGAACCGGCCCTGCAGGGTGGGGCGGGTGGTGAAGGTGGGAGGCGCGGTGAAGGCCATGGTCAGCTGACGGGACCCGTGTACTTCTCGCCCGGGCCCTTGCCGATCTCGTCGGCGATGGCGGATGCCTCGCGGAAGGCCAGTTGCAGCGACCGAAGGCCGTCGCGCAGGCTGCGCGCGTGCTGGTCGCCGACGTGCTGCGCGCTCGCGGTGACGAGGCCGGCGAGGGCGTCGATGAGCTTGCGCGCCTCATCCAGGTCGGTCTGGTGCTCCGGGTCGTCGGCCAGGCCGCACTTCACGGCGGCCGCGCTCATCAGGTGCACGGCGGTGGTGGTGATCACCTCGACGGCGGGCACCTCCGCGATGTCGCGGGTGGCCTCGGCGACGTCGTCCTGGTCGCTGCCGGACTCGTCGAAGGTGAAGGATGTGTCGCTCACTGCTTTCCTCTGTTAGAATCGTTCGGGCTCCGGGACATCTGTCCCGGTACGAAAGTGGAGATTCCTCCCACCCGCGCTTGACCGTTTTACAGGTTACCGGGTCGTTGCACTCCGCCATCGCGTGTGAACGCGGGGGTAGTCAGGGTGCTGTACCAGCCTGCGATGCGATCTCACGAGATCCGGATCGCGGGCGTGCTGGTGCGTGGAACCTCCTCTTTCGCCGGACCGTCACCGACGGGCCGTGGCCGAGAACCATCGCTTGATCAGAGGAGACAGACATCAGCGATCCCCGTACGAATGACCGTATCCGCGTCCCCGAAGTTCGACTCGTCGGCCCCAGCGGAGAGCAGGTCGGTGTCGTCAAGATCGAGGTCGCGCTGCGACTCGCGCAGGAGGCCGACCTCGACCTGGTCGAAGTCGCGCCCAACTCCAAGCCGCCGGTCGCCAAGATCATGGACTACGGCAAGTTCAAGTACGAGGCTGCGCAGAAGGCCAAGGAGGCCCGGCGCAACCAGGCGAACACGATCCTCAAAGAGGTGCGGTTCCGCCTCAAGATCGACAAGCACGACTACGAGACCAAGCGCAAGCGCGCCGAGGGCTTCCTGAAGTCCGGCGACAAGGTGAAGGCGATGATCCTCTTCCGCGGCCGCGAGCAGTCGCGTCCGGAGCAGGGCGTCCGCCTCCTCCAGCGCTTCGCGGAAGACGTCGCCGAGCTCGGGACCGTGGAGTCGAACCCCACGATCGACGGGCGCAACATGGTGATGATCATCAGCCCGCTGAAGAACAAGTCCGAGGCCAAGGCCGAGGCAAACGCACAACGTGCCGCAACGAAGGCCCGCGCCCAGGGGCGCGACCAGGATGCGGTTGCTGACGCAGCCGATGCTGCTCAGTCCGATGAGAGTTCGCCCGCCCAGGCGACGAACGAGGAGAAGTAATGCCCAAGCAGAAGACCCACTCCGGCGCCAAGAAGCGCTTCAAGATCACCGGCAGCGGCAAGGTCATGAAGCAGCAGTCCGGTATGCGCCACAACCTGGAGCTCAAGTCCAGCCGTCGCACCCGCCGGCTGAACCAGGACCAGGTCGTCCCCGAGGTGGACGCCAAGGTCATCCGCCGGATGCTCGGCAAGTAACGACTCGACACGCACTTTTTAAGAAGGAAATCGACTAATGGCAAGAGTGAAGAGGGCCGTCAACGCCCACAAGAAGCGTCGGGTCATCCTCGAGCGCGCCGAGGGCTACCGCGGGCAGCGGTCGCGCCTCTACCGCAAGGCCAAGGAGCAGGTCACCCACTCCCTGGTCTACTCGTACAACGACCGCCGCAAGCGCAAGGGCGACTTCCGTCGTCTGTGGATCCAGCGGATCAACGCGGCCTCCCGTGCCAACGGCCTCACCTACAACCGCTTCATCCAGGGCCTGGGCCTGGCGGGCGTCGAGGTGGACCGTCGCATCCTCGCCGACCTGGCCGTGACCGAGCCCGCGACCTTCGCGGCGCTCGTCGAGACCGCCAAGAAGGCGCTGCCGGCCGACACGTCGGCCCCGAAGGCGGACGCCGCGGCGTAACACCCAGCCACGCAGAACGGCCCGGTCGACAGCAGTCGACCGGGCCGTTCCGTGTGTCCGGGGCTCAGTCGTCGGCGCCGTGGCCGCCGGAGCCGTGGTCGTCGCCGATGTCGTGTGTGGCGGGGTCGTCAGCGCCGTGGTCGTCGCCGACGTCGTGCGTGGCCGGGTCGTCGGCGCCGCCGTGGTCGTCGCCGAGGAGCGGGACCGCACTCGGCGGGTCGCTGGGGGTTGGCCGCACGATGCGGTCCTCCACCGTGGGACTCGGCGTCCCCGTCGGCTGCACGACCCGTACGTCGTCGCCCCCTCCGTCGCCGGTCGCCGCGAACGCCGCCGCTGTGCCGAGCCCGAGGGCGAGGGCCGCGCCGCCCGCGATCAGTGCCGCTCGTCCGAGTGTTCTCATCGTTCAGCCTCCATCCGCTTTCCCTTAACACGAGACGCAGCGCCGTTCGGATCACCGGCCCCATATGCTGGTGCCATGCTGGACAACCCGCGCTCACCGCGCGTCAGGGCCGTCGCCAAGCTCGCCAAGCGCTCCGCCCGTTCCGAGACGGGGCTGTTCCTGCTCGAAGGGCCGCAGGCCGTGTCCGAGGCGCTGACCTTCCGGCCGGAGCTCATGGTCGACCTGTTCGCGACGCCGACGGCGCTGGAGCGGTACCCGGAGATCGCGCGCGCGGCCGAGGACGCCGACGTGGAGGTCGAGTTCGTCTCCGAGCACGTGCTGGATGCCATGGCCGACACCGTCACGCCGCAGGGCTTCGTCGCCGTCGCGCGTCAGTTCCCGACGTCCATCCGCGACATCTTCTCCGACTCCTCCAAGCTGGTGGCCGTGCTGGAGGAGGTCAGGGACCCGGGCAACGCCGGGACCATCATCCGCGCCGCCGACTCTGCCGGTGCGGACGCCGTCGTGCTGACCGGTCGCACCGTCGACCTGTACAACCCGAAGGTGGTCCGCTCGACCACCGGGTCGCTGTTCCACGTCCCCGTCGCGGTGGGCGCCGATCTCGCCGACGTGATCGGCCGTGCGCACTCGGCCGGGCTGCAGGTGCTCGCCGCCGACATCAAGGGGGAGGACCTCCTCGCCGCCCGCCGTGACGGCGAGCTCGCCCGGCCGACCGCCTGGGTGTTCGGCAACGAGGCGCACGGTCTGGAGGACGAGCTGCTCGCTCTCGTGGACCGCGTCGTGACCGTTCCGATCTACGGCCGCGCCGAGTCGATGAACCTCGCGACGGCGGCGTCGGTCTGCCTCTACGAGTCCGCGTTCGCACAGCGCGCCTGACCGCATCCCTCCACAGCAGACGGCCTCAGACGGCTTATCCACCGTTCTGCTCCGGGCCGGGACGCGGTTCGAGCGCCGACTAGACTGGGTGACCGTGTCAGATACCACGGAGATCACCGAATCCGCCGTCGCGGCAGCGGTGGATGCGGCCCTCGCCGCCATCGACGCCGCCAGCGACTCGGCGGCCCTGAAGACGGTGCGCCACGACCACACGGCGGAAGGCTCGCCGCTCGCCCGCCTGAACGCGGGCATCCGCTCGCTCCCCGGCGACCAGAAGGCCGCGGCGGGCAAGCTGGTCGGCAGCGCCCGCGCTCGCGTCAACCAGGCGTTCGCCGCCAAGGAGGCCGAGATCGCCTCCGCCGAGGAGGCCGCGCAGCTCGCTGCCGAGACGGTCGACGTCACGGCGCTGCCCTCGCGCTGGACGCCCGGCGCACGCCACCCGCTGAGCCTGCTGCAGGAGCGCATCGCCGACGTCTTCGTCGGCATGGGCTGGGAGGTCGCGGAAGGCCCCGAGCTCGAGAGCGAGTGGTACAACTTCGACGCGCTCAACTTCGACGCCGACCACCCGGCGCGCGCGATGCAGGACACCTTCTTCGTCGAGCCGACGGATGCGCACCTGGTGATGCGCACGCACACCTCGCCGGTGCAGCTGCGCGCCCTGCTGGGCGACGAGCTGCCGGTGTACCGGATCGCGCCGGGCCGCGTATTCCGCACCGACGAGTTCGACGCGACCCACCTGCCCGTGTTCCACCAGACGGAGGGCATCGCGGTCGACAAGGGCCTCACGATGGCGCACCTGCGCGGCACCCTCGACCACTTCGTGAAGTCGCTGTTCGGCGACGAGGCGCGCGTGCGCCTGCGCCCCAACTACTTCCCGTTCACTGAGCCCAGCGCCGAACTCGACCTGTGGCATCCCTCGTTCAAGGGCGGCGCCCGGTGGATCGAGTGGGGCGGCTGCGGCATGGTCAACCCGAACGTGCTGCGCTCCGCGGGCATCGACCCCGACGTGTACTCGGGCTTCGCGTTCGGCATGGGCGTCGAGCGCGCCCTGATGTTCCGGAACGACGTCAAGGACATGCGCGACATGGCCGAGGGCGATGTCCGGTTCTCCCAGCAGTTCGGAATGGTGGTCTGATGCGCGTCCCCCTGAGTTGGCTCGGCGAGTTCGTCGACCTGGAGCCCGGAACGACCCCGGAGGAGGTGCATGCCGCCCTCGTGTCCGTCGGGCTCGAGGAGGAGGACATCCACACCTTCGAGCTCAGCGGGCCGATCGTCGTCGGCCAGGTGCTCGAGTTCGTCGAGGAACCGCAGAGCAACGGCAAGACCATCCGCTGGTGCCAGGTCCGCGTCGCGCCCGAGGGCGAGACCGCGGCCGACGGCGGCGCCGACGTGCGCGGCATCGTCTGCGGCGCTCGCAACTTCTTCGAGGGCGACAAGGTCGTCGTGACGCTCCCGGGTGCGGTGCTGCCCGGTCCGTTCCCGATCGCCGCCCGCAAGACCTACGGTCACATCTCCGACGGCATGATCGCGTCGGCGCGCGAGCTCGGTCTGGGCGAGGAGCACGACGGCATCCTGCGGCTCGCGACGCTCGGACTCGACCCGGAGGTCGGCGCCGACGCGGTGTCGCTGCTGGGGCTCGACGACGCGGCTGTCGAGGTGAACGTCACGCCCGATCGCGGCTACGCGTTCTCCATCCGCGGCATTGCACGCGAGTACTCGCACGCGACGGGTGCGGCGTTCCGCGACCCCGCGGAGGCCGTGCCGGTGAGCACGGGGGATGCGCACGCGAGCGGCTTCAGCGTGACGATCGAGGACACCGCACCGATCCGCGGCCGGGTGGGGGCGAGCGTGTTCGTCACCCGCGTCGTCCGCGACGTCGACGGCTCCCGCCGCACCCCCGCGTGGATGATCGCGCGCCTCAAGCTCGCCGGCATCCGCTCGATCTCGCTGATCGTCGACATCACCAACTACGTGATGCTCGAGCTCGGCCAGCCGATCCACGGCTACGACCTGGACAGGCTGTCGGGCGGCATCGTCGTGCGCCGGGCCGCCCCCGGCGAGACCCTGGTCACGCTCGACGACCAGACGAGGAAGCTCGACCCGGAAGACCTGGTGATCGCCGACGACTCCGGTGCGATCGGCCTCGCCGGCGTCATGGGCGGAGCCTCGACGGAGATCCGCGAGGGCACGCGCAACGTGCTGATCGAGGCGGCGAACTTCGACCCGGTGTCCATCGCACGCACGGCCCGCCGTCACAAGCTCCCGAGCGAGGCGTCCAAGCGGTTCGAGCGCGGCGTCGACCCGCAGGTGGCCGTCGCCGCGGCTGCCCGCGTCGTGCAGCTGCTCGAGCAGCTCGCGGGCGGCCACGCCGACGAGCTCGGCTCGCTCCTCGACGCCTCGGAGGAGGCGGACCCCATCCGGCTTCCGGAGGGCTACATCTCCTCGCTGATCGGCGTCGACTTCTCCGACGACGAGGTGCGCGGTGCGCTCGCCGAGATCGGCGGTACGGTCACCGAGACCGAGGGCGGCCTGCTCGTGGTCCCGCCCACGTGGCGTCCGGACCTGCGCGACAAGTCCGACCTGGCGGAGGAGGTCGCCCGCATCCTGGGCTACGACCGCATCCCGTCCGTCCTGCCGGTGGCTCCTCCCGGCCGTGGCCTCACGCGCGAGCAGCGGCTGCGCCGCGCCGTCGCGCAGACGCTCGCGGACAACGGCGCCACCGAGGTGCTGTCGTTCCCGTTCGTCAGCGAGGCGCAGAACGACCGCTTCGGCCTGCCCGAGGTGTCGGGCCACGTGCCCGCCGTCCGCCTGGCCAACGCCCTCGACGCGACCGCGCCGTACCTGCGCACCTCGCTCCTCCCGGGGCTGCTCGACGTCGCGAAGCGGAACCTGGCCCGCGGCCTGGTCGACCTCCGCGTGTACGAGCTGGGCACGGTGTTCCGCCCCTCCGACGGCTCGATCGGCAGCGAGACGCTCCCGCCGGGCGCCGCGCTGCCCGGACCGGACATCCTCGCCGGCCTGAACGCCGGCATCCCGGCCCAGCCGCGGCACCTCGCCGGACTGGTCGTCGGCGACGCGGTCGAGAAGCAGCCGGGGACGCCTCCGGTGCCCGCCGGCCTCGTGGATGCGCTCGACATGGTCCGCCAGACCGCCGCCGCCGTCGGCGTCACCGTCGACCTCGAGCAGTCGTCCCACCAGGCGCTGCACCCCGGGCGCACCGCCCGGCTGCTGGCACTCGGCGCGGACGGCTCGTCCACGCCCGTCGGCTACGCCGGAGAGCTCCTTCCCGTGCTCGCGCACGAGCTCGACCTGCCGCGCGTCGTCGCCGTGTTCGAGCTCGACTTGGATGCGCTGATCTCCGTCGCTCCGCCGGAGGTCGTGGCGGGCGTCATCGCCGGCTTCCCGGCGGCGACGCAGGACCTGTCGCTCGTCGTGCCGCTCGATGTCCCGGCCGGGGACGTGCTCCGTGCGGTCCGCGAGGGCGCAGGACCCCTGCTCGAGGACATCCGCCTGGTCGACGACTACCGCGGCCCCGGCCTGCCCGAGGGACGCAAGAGCCTGACCTTCGCCCTCCGCTTCCGCGCCGACGACCGCACCCTCACGGCGGCGGAGGCGAGCGAGGCCAAGCTGGCCGGCTCCGCCCGCGCGGGCGACCTCTTCGGCGCCACCATCCGCGAGTAGCCGCCCGCGGCGCCGCCGCGGGCGGCGACTGCTGCCGTTCGGAACGTCTGCGCCTGCGCGAGCAGCCGCAGACGTTACGGGAGGCAGCAGTCGCGGCGCCGGCGCTGGTCAGGCGCCGCGAGCGTGATTGTCGAGGTACTCGTCGAGTGCGCGGCGTGCCAGCTCGGACGTCCTGATTCCGAGCTCGTGAGCCAGCTGCTCCGCCTCCCGCTTCCGCGGGGTGCGGAATTGCAGCACGGGGGAGACGCTGCCGTCGCCGCCCAGCGACTTACGGCCGGGAACGAGGTTGGCGGCACGCCGAGCAAGCGCTTCGGCACGCTCCTCGGTCAGTCGCTCGCCGTCGGGCGCGAGGAACTCCTCGGTGTCGAGGTCGATGTCGGAGATGCGGGCGTCCGGCCCGACCACGAAGTCGCGTGGATCCGTCGTCATGAGGTCCTCCTCCACTCTGTCGGCATCGCGTGGATCACGGCGAGACCATCGCCGCGGTCGTTGGGCACGGCGATGATCTCCAGCTCGACACCGCGATCGTCGCGACCGACGTACCGGAGAGCGTCGCCCTCTGCGGTCGGCTCTCCCGCATCCATCATCGCCGCCAAAATGTGTGCATTTCCGATTCGGTGCTTCCGCGCGGACCGGGTCACGCGAATCAGCACGCATCGATTGTGTCATACACATACGGAGATGGCTAGGCCCGCTTGACGACGCCGGTGTCGTCGCATGCGGGATCGCCGGCGGCACGCGCGACCGCGCGGCGCCCGGATTTGGCGGGGGCCGGGGAGGGAGCGCTAGGGTTGTCCCATGCTTTCCGTCCGGCGCACCGCTTCGACGCGTGCGGCATTCGCCGCCCGCGCCCTGCGCCGACGCCTGCGCGACCGCCGAAGCTAGGCGGCGTTCCGGGCGGTCCTCGAGTTGTGGATCGACGTGGGCGCCGCCGTCGCCGAGACACCTGTCGTCCACTCGAAAAGGAAGAAGCATGACTTTCTCGGTCGCTGTCGCAGGCGCATCCGGATACGCGGGCGGTGAGCTGCTGCGCATCCTCGCCGGGCACCCCGACTTCGAGATCCGCACGGTCACCGCGCACCAGAACGCCGGTCACCCGCTGATCGCCCACCAGCCGCACCTGCGCTCGCTCGCGCACCTGACGCTGCTCGAGACCACGGCGGAGAACCTCGCCGGTCACGACGTCGTGTTCCTGGCGCTGCCGCACGGCGCGTCCGGTGAGATCGCCGCGCAGCTGCCCGACGACACCGTCGTCGTGGACTGCGGCGCCGACCACCGGCTCGAAGACCCGGCCGACTGGGCGGCGTTCTACAGCGGCGAGCACTTCGGCGCCTGGGCGTACGGCGTGCCCGAGCTGCCGCTCGCCACGGACGCAGCAGCAGGCAGCGTCGACGCGCCCGCGGCAGGCACGCACGCCGCCAGCACCGCCCCCACCGGCAAGCAGCGCGACGCCCTCCTCGGCGCCCGCCGCATCGCGGCCCCGGGCTGCAACGCCAGCGCGGTCTCCCTCGCGCTCGCCCCCGGCATCCGCGCCGGAGTCATCGACGACGAGGACATCGTCGCGGTGCTCGCGGTCGGCCCGTCCGGCGCGGGCAAGTCGCTGAAGACCATGTACCTGGCGAGCGAGATCCTCGGGTCCGCCAACCCGTACGGCGTCGGCGGCACGCACCGCCACATCCCGGAGATCCAGCAGAACCTCCGCAAGGCCGGGGCAGAGGCTCCGACCGTCAGCTTCACCCCGGTGCTCGTCCCGATGTCGCGCGGCATCCTGGCGACCTCCACCGCGCGTGTCCGGCCGGGCGTCACCGCCGAGCAGGTGCAGGCCGTCTGGGAGGAGGCGTACGCGGACGAGCCGTTCGTGCACGTGCTCCCCGCGGGGACGCTGCCGCGCACCGCGGACGTGCTCGGCGCCAACACGGTGCTGATCGGCGTCGCGCTCGACGCGGCCGCGGGTCGCGTCGTCACCGTGCTCGCCCTCGACAACCTGTACAAGGGGACGGCCGGCGCGGCCATCCAGTCCGTCAACATCGCCCTCGGCCTCGACGAGACGACGGGCCTGACCGTGAACGGAGTCGCGCCGTGAGCGTCACCGCAGCATCCGGATTCGCCGCGGCCGGTGTCGTCGCCGGCCTGAAGTCGAGCGGTGCCCGCGATCTCGCGCTGGTGCAGAATCGCGGCCCGCTCAACGCCGCCGCGGCCGTGTTCACCACGAACCGGTGCAAGGCGAACCCGGTGCTGTGGAGCGAGCAGGTGATCCAGGACGGCGTGGTGTCCGCGATCGTCCTCAACTCCGGAGGCGCGAACTGCTACACCGGAGCGCAGGGCTTCCAGACGACCCACGCCACCGCGGAGGCCGTCGCCAGCGAACTCGGCGTCTCCGCCGGCGACGTGCTGGTCTGCTCCACCGGCCTGATCGGGGAGCAGCTGCCCCTCGACGCACTGCTCGGCGGTGTCTCGTCCGCCGCCGCAGCGCTGGCCCCCGACGCCGGTCTCGGCGCTGCGGAGGCCATCATGACCACCGACACGCGCCCCAAGCAGTCCGAGTACCGCTCGCCGGACGGCTGGACCGTCGGCGGCATGGCGAAGGGCGCCGGGATGCTCGCGCCCGGCCTCGCGACGATGCTCGTCGTCATCACCACCGACGCCGTGCTCACCTCCGAGCAGCTGGACCGGGCGCTGCGCTCCGCGACTCGGGTGACGTTCGACCGCCTCGACTCCGACGGCTGCATGTCCACCAACGACACCGTCGCGCTGCTCGGCTCTGGCGCGAGCGGCGTGGAACCCGACGAGTCCGACTTCGCGTCGGCCCTCACCGCCGTCTGCCGCGACCTGGCCGAGCAGCTGCAGGCCGACGCCGAGGGCGCCTCGCACGACATCTCCATCGAGGTGCTCAACGCTCGCTCCGAGGACGACGCGGTGGTCGTCGGACGCGCCGTCTCGCGCAGCAACCTCTTCAAGGCGGCCATCTTCGGCAACGACCCGAACTGGGGCCGCGTGCTGGCGGCGGTCGGTACGACGGATGCCGAGTTCGACCCGTACGGCATCGACGTCGCGATCAACGGCGTGCAGGTGTGCACCGCCGGTGAGCCGGACCAGCCCCGGGAGCTCGTCGACCTGACGCCGCGGAAGGTGCACGTGCTCATCGACCTGCACGCGGGCGACGAGACCGCGACCATCCTGACCAACGACCTCACGCACGACTACGTGCACGAGAACAGCGCGTACGCGAGCTGATGGCGATGGCGGAGAACGTGACGACCGAGGACGCGGAACGGGCGGCGACGGAGCACGCCGCCGCAGCGGAGAAGGCGGCGACCCTGATCGAGTCGCTGCCCTGGCTCAAGGCCTTCCACGACCGGATCATCGTCGTGAAGTTCGGCGGCAATGCCATGGTGAACGAGGAGCTCCAGCGTACGTTCGCCGAGGACATGGTCTATCTGCGCTACGCCGGGCTCCGCCCGGTGGTCGTGCACGGGGGTGGGCCGCAGATCTCCGCGATGCTCGACCGGCTCGGCATCGCCTCCGAGTTCCGCGGCGGCTACCGCGTGACCACGCCGGAGGCGATGGAGGTGGTCCGGATGGTGCTGACCGGCCGGATCAACCGCGACATCGTCGGCAACATCAACAAGCACGGGCCGCTCGCGGCCGGGCTCTCGGGCGAGGACGCCGGTCTCTTCCAGGGCCGCCGGCGCGCGGCGGTGATCGACGGCGAGGAGGTCGACCTCGGCCTGGTCGGCGACGTCGTGGCCGTGGACCCGGAGGCGGTGCTCGCACAGCTGGCGGCCGGCCGCATCCCGGTCGTGTCGTCGATCGCACCGGACATCGACGACGCGAGCCAGGCGCTCAACGTCAACGCCGACGCGGCCGCGGCCGCGCTGGCCGTGGCGCTCGGGGCGGCGAAGCTGGTGATCCTCACCGACGTCGCCGGGCTCTACAGCGACTGGCCGGACCGCGACTCGCTGCTGTCCAAGATCGCGGCGGATGAGCTGCGCGAGCTGCTGCCGTCGCTCGAGTCGGGGATGATCCCGAAGATGGCCGCCTGCCTGGATGCGGTCGACGGCGGGGTCGCGAAGGCTGCGATCATCGACGGACGGGTTCCGCACTCGATCCTGCTCGAAGTCTTCACGCAGTCCGGAATCGGGACGGAGGTGGTGCCCGCGTGAGCGAGGCACTGGAGGAGAACGTGACGATCAACACCGAAGAGTGGCGCGACGGGGCCTGGAAGGGCCCGTTCACCGACGCCATCATGCGCACACTGGCGACGCCGAAGCGGATGCTCGTCCGCGGCGAGGGCTGCCGGGTGTGGGACATCGACGGCACCGAGTACCTCGACTTCCTCGCGGGCATCGCGGTGAACGCGCTCGGGCACGCGCATCCTGCCCTGGTGGATGCGGTGAGCAGCCAGATCGGGACGCTCGCCCACGTCTCCAACTACTTCTCGACACCGCCGCAGCTCCAGCTGGCCGAGCGCCTGCGCGTCATCACCGGCGCAGGCCCGCAGGGCCGGGTGCTGTTCGGCAACTCGGGCGCCGAGGCGAACGAGGCGGCCTTCAAGCTGGCGCGCCTGAACCGCGGACCGCACGGCCGCCGCACGCGTGTGGTCGCGCTGCACAACGCCTTCCACGGGCGCACCATGGGTTCGCTCGCCCTCACCGGCAAGCCGCCGATGCGCGAGGCCTTCGAGCCGCTCCCGGGCGGGGTCGTGCACATCGACTCCACCATCGCGGCGCTCGAGGCGGCCATCGACGACCATGTCGCCGCCCTCTTCGTGGAGCCGATCAAGGGCGAGGCGGGCGTGCTCGACCTCCCGGACGGCTTCCTGCGCCGGGCTCGCGAGCTCACCGAGCAGCACGGCGTGCTGCTGATCATCGACGAGATCCAGACCGGCATCGGACGGACCGGCGAGTGGTTCGCTTACCAGCACGCCGGAATCGTCCCCGACGCCGTCACGGTGGCGAAGGGGCTTGCGGGCGGCGTGCCGATCGGCGCGCTCGTCACGTTCGGCTGGGCCTCCGATCTGTTCTCGCAGGGCCAGCACGGCTCGACGTTCGGCGGCAACCCGCTGGCGACGGCCGCCGGCAACGCGGTCCTGACCGAGATCGAGCGGTCCGACCTGGTCGGCAACGCCGCGCGCCGCGGCGAGGAGCTCAAGCAGATCATCCGCGGCTTCGGCTCGCCGCTGATCGGCGACGTGCGCGGGCACGGGCTGCTGATCGGCATCGGGCTGACCGACGGCGAGGCGCACCGGCTCTCGGACGCGGCACTCTCCCAGGGGCTGATCATCAATGCACCGAACGAGTCGAGCATCCGCCTGGCCCCTCCGCTGATCGTCGGCGACACCGAGATCGCCGACTTCCGCGAGCGGTTCGGCCGCGCCCTCGCCTCCCTCTGACCACACCCTCCTTCCCGAACCCTGACGAAAGGGCGCCAGCATGACCCGGCACTTCCTCCGCGACGACGATCTCTCGCCCGCCGAGCAGGCCGAGGTGCTGCGCCTCGCGGCCGACCTCAAGCGCGACCGCTTCTCGGCGAAGCCGCTCGCCGGGCCGCAGACGGTCGCCGTGATCTTCGACAAGACGTCGACCCGCACCCGTGTGTCGTTCGCCGTCGGCATCGCCGACCTGGGCGGCAGCCCGCTGATCATCCAGAGCGGCGAGAGCCAGCTCGGCGGCAAGGAGTCGCTCGCGGACACGGCCCGGGTGCTGGAGCGCCAGGTGGCGGCGATCGTGTGGCGCACCTTCGCGCAGGCCGGGCTGGAGGAGATGGCCGCGGGGACGCGCGTCCCGGTCGTGAACGCCCTGTCGGACGACTTCCACCCCTGCCAGATCCTGGCCGACCTGCTGACCGTGCAGGAGCACAAGGGCGAGCTCGGCGGCCTGACGATGAGCTACTTCGGCGACGGCGCCAACAACATGGCGCACTCCTACCTGCTCGGCGGCGCCACCGCGGGCATGCACGTCCGCATCGCCGCCCCCGCCGCGTATGCGCCGTCCGACGCGGTCGTCGCGGACGCCCGCGCGATCGCCGAGCGCACCGGCGGCTCCGTGACCGTGCTCACCGACCCGGCGGAGGCCGCGGCCGGCGCGGACGTCGTCGTCACCGACACCTGGGTGTCGATGGGCAAGGAGGACGAGAAGGCCGAGCGGGTCGCCGTCTTCGGCGACTACACGGTCGACTCCCGCCTGATGGGGCTGGCGGATCCCGACGCGATCTTCCTGCACTGCCTCCCGGCCTACCGCGGCTACGAGGTCAGCGCGGAGGTGCTCGACGGCCCGCAATCGGTGATCTGGGACGAGGCCGAGAACCGTCTGCACGCCCAGAAGGCCCTGCTCGCCTGGCTGCTCGCGAAGAACACGGAGGCCGCCGCATGACCGACAGCACCGAACGGACGCCGTCGGGCGTCGGCCGCACCGGCGAGGGCTCCCTCTGGGGCGGCCGCTTCGCCGGCGGCCCCTCGCCCGAGCTGGCGGCCCTCAGCAAGTCGACCCACTTCGACTGGGAGCTGGCCGCCTACGACATCGCCGGCTCCCGGGCGCACGCCAAGGCGCTGGCGGCCGCCGGCTACCTGACGCCGGAGGAGCTCGACGGGATGCTGTCCGCCCTCGACGCCCTCGACCGCGACGTCGCCTCCGGCGCGTTCGCCGCGCTCGAGACCGACGAGGATGTGCACGGCGCCCTGGAGCGCGGGCTCATCGAGCGTGCGGGCGCCGACCTCGGCGGCAAGCTCCGGGCCGGCCGCAGCCGCAACGACCAGATCGCCACGCTCATCCGCCTCTACCTCCGCGACCACGCCGGCGTCATCGCCGAGCAGCTGATCGCCCTGGTGGATGCCATCGCATCCCAGGCGGGCGCGCATCCCGCCGCCGTCATGCCGGGCCGGACGCACCTGCAGCACGCGCAGCCCGTGCTGCTCGCCCACCACCTGCTCGCGCACTGCTGGCCGCTGGTGCGCGACCTCGACCGTCTCGCCGACTGGGATGCGCGGGCGAACGTCTCGCCGTACGGCTCGGGAGCGCTGGCCGGCTCGACGCTCGGGCTGGATCCGCTGCTCGTCGCCCGCGAGCTCGGCTTCGCCCGCAGCTCCGAGAACTCCATCGACGGCACCGCGGCTCGGGATGTGGTGGCCGAGTTCGCCTTCGTCGCCGCGCAGATCGGCGTGGACCTGTCGCGCTTCGCCGAGGAGATCATCCTCTGGAACACGCGCGAGTTCGGCTTCGTCACCCTCGACGACGGCTACTCGACCGGGTCGTCGATCATGCCGCAGAAGAAGAACCCCGACATCGCGGAACTCGCCCGCGGCAAGGCGGGCCGGCTGATCGGCAACGCCACCGGCCTCCTCACCACGCTGAAGGGCCTCCCGCTCGCGTACAACCGCGACCTGCAGGAGGACAAGGAGCCGGTGTTCGACTCGGTGCGCACGCTCGAGACGGTGCTGCCCGCTTTCACCGGGATGGTCGCGACACTGCGCTTCCACACCGACCGGATGGCGGAGCTCGCCCCGCAGGGCTTCTCGCTCGCCACGGATGTCGCCGAGTGGCTGGTGAAGCGCCACGTGCCGTTCCGCACCGCACACGAGCTGAGCGGCAGCCTGGTGCGCGTCGCGGAGGAGAACGGGCTGGAGCTGCACGAGGTGTCCGACGAGCAGCTCGCGGCGGTCTCGCCCCTGCTGACCCCCGAGGTGCGCTCGGTGCTCTCCGTCGAGGGTTCCGTCGCGAGCCGCGACGGCGTCGGGGGCACCGCGCCCGACCGGGTCGCGGAGCAGCTCGCCGCCCTCACCGAGCACGTGCGCAAGGCCGCCCTCCACCTGCACGCCTCGCGACGGGACCTCGTCTGATGGCCCGCTTCGCCCCGGAGCGCAAGCGCCCCTGGATCATCCCGGCCATCGTCGTCGTGGCGGTCGTCGTGGTCGTGGTCGGCCTGATCGTGACCGTCGCCGCGGGCGGCCGGATCTTCTGACGTGACGCTGTACCGGCCCGAGCGCGACGAGTTCCTGGCGTCGTCGCTGGAGGTCGCGCCGCGGCTGCTCGGCGCCGTGCTGCGCCACGAGTCGCCGGAGGGCGCCGTCGCGATCCGCATCACCGAGGTGGAGGCGTACATCGGCGACGGGCTGGACCCCGGCTCGCACGCCTTCCGCGGTCGCACCAAGCGCAACGCCGTCATGTACGGCGCGCCCGGGCACATCTACACGTACTTCACCTACGGGATGCACGTCTGCGCGAACATCGTCTGCTCACCGGAGGGGGAGGCCTCCGCTGTGCTGCTCCGCGCCGGTGAGGTGGTCGAGGGGGAGGACCTCGCCGAGCGGCGCCGCGTCGGGGCCAGCGGGCGCCTCATCCCGCACCGCGATCTCGCCCGGGGGCCGGCACGGCTGGTCGTCGCCGCGGGCATGAGCCTCGCGGACGACGGAGCCGACCTGTACCGGCCGCCGTTCGAACTCCTGCTGCCGGCCGAGCAGGCGGAGTACGCGACCGGCCCCCGCACGGGAGTCTCCGGCGCGGGAGGCGGGCTGGCGTTCCCGTGGCGCTACTGGCTGCCGGGTGACCCGACCGTGTCGCCGTACAAGCGGCATCCGAAGTCGGACGACTGACGCGGTCGAGCGGAGCGGGTCAGCCCGCCACGATCCGGAACACACCGGCGCAGGCGCACGCCCAGATGACGCTCGTCAGGGTGCCGATGATGAAACGCTCCCGCGCCTCCGCCTCGTCCAGCTCGGTGAACCGGCCGACACCCTTGATGGCGATCAGCACGGCCAGCCCCTCCGGGAAGCCCGCCATGATCGTCCCGGCGGCGGCGAGCCGCTCCAGCAGGCCGATCGTCGTGCCGCCGCGGAGGACTTCGCGGGTGGTGGTCCCGCCCTCCGCGGTCATCGCCCGCACCAGGATGCCGCCGTGCGCGCTCGGTTCGACCGAGCTCCGGGTCGCGAGAGCGAGCACCAGCTGGGACACCGGCCAGCCGCCGAGGACGGCCAGAGCGAGAGCCACGACGCCGATCAGCAGCCGCACGGCGAGCGGCGCATGCTGCGCCGGGATCAGGACCACGACGAAAGCCGCCGCGAGCAGGCCTGCCGCCGCGTACACCAAGGGGCGTCGCGGCGTCCGGAGGGTGGCCGCGATGCAGCCGAGCGACGCGAGGAGCAGGAGGAGGGCGAGCACCCAGAGCGCCTGCGGCGCCGTCTGGGCGAACAGCACGGGGAGCGGCGGCCAGGCCATCGTCATGCGTCCTCCTCCTCCTCCTCCTCCGGTTTCTGCGGAGCGCTCTGCGCCGCGTCGGCTCGTTCCAACAGCCTAGTGAGCGCAGGCAGCGCCGCCAGTTCGGCGCGAAGCCCCGCCGCTCGGGCCCGATCGCTCGCCGACTGGGGCGTGATACCCAGGCGTGCACCCGCTTCCGCCTGCGTGAGGCCCGCCGAGACCAGGTCGTAGAGCTCCCACCCGGCGCGGGTGCGGCCCTCGCGCAGCGTCAGCAGCAGGGTGAGGAGCGCCTCCACGTCGGCCGCGGCGTCCTCGTCCGCGACGGCCGCGGCGGCGAAGCGGGCCAGCGTCCGCTTGGCGCGGGAGACGGCGGAGCGGGCGGCGATGAACGCGTCGCCCGTCGCCTCACGGGTGTTCTCCGGCAGGGGGAGGCGGACGGCGCCGACACCGAGTCCGACGCTCCAGACGCCCTCGCGGGTGAGGTGCAGGACGAGATCGAGGGCGGCGCCGGCATCGGCCGTGAGCAGTTGCAGCTCGTCGCCGGCGTTCCTGTCGGGCGGCAGGGTCAGGCGCGCAGCGTAGCGGGCGTCGATGGTCTCGATCTCCGGCGCGACGATGTCGGCACGTCGTCTGCTGTCGACCTGGTCGGCGGTGATCACGAACATCGCGTCTCCTTCATCAGGGCTGCTGGCCTGATGGCGAGTGTATCAGGTCCAGAGGCCTGATGTACAGGAGATCAGGTCTGGCGCCCTGATCAGCCGATCGACCCTGCCGCTTTCCGGCCCGGGCCCGCTGCTAGCCTGGACGGGTGTCCGAAACCGCCCTCTCCGGCCTGACCGCCCAGTCCAACGACGCGTCCTTCGACGACGTCTGGGATGAGCTCGTCTGGCGCGGGCTCATCCACGTGTCGACGGATGAGGCCGCGCTGAAAGAGCTCCTGTCCGGGGAGCCGATCACCTATTACTGCGGTTTCGACCCGACGGCACCGAGCCTCCACCTGGGGAACCTGGTGCAGCTGCTCACCATGCGCCGCCTGCAGCTGGCCGGCCACCGCCCGCTGGGCCTCGTCGGCGGCTCCACCGGGCTCATCGGCGACCCGCGGCCGACGGCCGAGCGCACGCTGAACACGAAGGAGACCGTCGCCGAGTGGGTGGGCTACCTGCAGGCGCAGGTCACGCGCTTCCTCTCCGACGAGGGTGACAGCGCCGTGCGCCTGGTGAACAACCTCGACTGGACGGCGCCGATGTCGGCGATCGACTTCCTGCGCGAGATCGGCAAGCACTTCCGCGTCGGCACCATGCTGAAGAAGGATGCGGTCGCCGCGCGTCTCAACTCCGACGAGGGCATCTCGTACACCGAGTTCAGCTACCAGATCCTGCAGGGGATGGACTTCCTGGAGCTGTACCGCCAGTACGGGTGCGTGCTGCAGACCGGCGGCAGCGACCAGTGGGGCAACCTGACCAGCGGAACCGAGCTCATCCGCAAGGTCGAGGGCGTCCACGTGCACGCCATCGGCACGCCGCTGATCACGAACAGCGACGGCACCAAGTTCGGCAAGAGCGAGGGCAATGCGGTCTGGCTCGACCCGGCGCTGACGTCGCCGTACGCGATGTACCAGTTCTGGCTCAACACCGACGACGCCGACGTGATCGACCGGCTCAAGGTGTTCACGTTCCTGACGCGCGCCGAGATCGACGAGCTGGCGCAGAAGGTCGCCGACGAGCCGTTCAAGCGCGAGGCGCAGCGCCGCCTGGCGTTCGAGGTGACCGCGCTGGTGCACGGCGTCGAGGCGACCGAGGCGGCCATCGCGGCCTCGCAGGCGCTGTTCGGGCAGGGCGAGCTGACCGACCTCGACACGGTGACGCTCGAGGCCGCCCTCCGGGAGCTGCCCAACACCACGACGACCGAGCCCTCGGCAACGGTGGCGCAGACGCTGGTCGACACCGGGCTGACGTCGAGCCTCAGCGAGGCCCGCCGGGCGGTCGCGCAGGGCGGCGTGTACGTCAACAACACGAAGGTCGAGGATGCGGACCAGCCCATCGGCGCCGACGTGCTCCCGGGCGACATGGTCGTGCTGCGACGCGGGAAGAAGACGCTCGCGGGTGTCTTCGTCGCGTGACGGGCTGACGTACGGTGGGGTCATGACGGACGAACCGCACGGCGACGACGAGGACGGCCTCGTCGACCGCCTGGAGGTGATCGAAGGCCAGCCGCTCGACGCGCGCGCGGACGCCTACGCCCAGCTGCACGAGCAGCTCCGCCGCACCCTGGAGGGCGACGACGGCCATGGCCGCTGAGCGCCGCCTCGACGTGGCGCTCGCGGAACGCGGTCTGGCGCGCTCGCGCTCGCACGCCGCGGCGGTCATCGCCGAGGGCCTGGTGACGGTGGATGGACGTCCCGCCGTGCGGCCGTCGCTCAAGGTCGGTGACGACCAGCGCATCGAGGTCGCCGGCGCGGACCACTACGTGAGCCGCGGGGCCCACAAGCTGATCGCCGCGCTCGACGCCTTCGGCATCGACCCGGCCGGCCGGGTCGCGCTCGACGCGGGAGCGTCCACCGGCGGCTTCAGCCAGGTGCTCCTGGAGCGCGGCGCCGCCCGGGTGATCGCGGTGGATGTGGGGCACGGCCAGCTCTCGCCGGCCCTCGCCGGCGAGGACCGGCTCCGGTCGTACGAGGGCGTGAACGTCCGGTCGCTCACCGCCGACGCGCTCGCATCCCTCACCGGCGACGACGCCCGTCCGGACCTGGTCGTGGCCGACCTGTCGTTCATCTCGCTCACCCAGGTGCTTCCCGCGCTCGTGGCGACGGCCGCGCGCGGCGCGGACTTCGTCGTGCTGATCAAGCCGCAGTTCGAGGTGGGCAGGCAGGGCATCCGCGAGGGCGTCGTGAAGGACGCCGGCCTGCGGGCGGACGCGGTGTCCGACGTGCTCTGGGCGGCCCACGACGCGGGCCTCGGGACGGCCGGGCTCATCGCCTCGCCGATCGCCGGAGGGCACGGGAACAGGGAGTTCCTGGCCTGGCTGCGCAGCGGCGCTCCCGACCCGTCGGAACGCCGCGAGGAGATCGCAAGACTTTCGCGCTAGGTGAACGTTCTCCACAAACCCGGCCTGCGGCCTCGTCCTCGGCGAGAAAACAGACAGAATGGGAGGACGGCTTTCGAGAGGAGGGGACGTGACACTGATGGGTGCAGCGACGCGGTACATCCTCGTCGTCGCGCACACCGGTCGTCAGGACTCCCTCGAGGCGGGTGTCCGGGTGTCCCGGCAGCTGCTCGACGCGGGCGTCGTCCCGGTGCTGAGCGCGGACGAGCGCAGGGACATCCTGGAGGCGGACCCGTCGCTCGACGCGGTGCTCGTGCTGGGCGACGACGTTCCGGCCAGCGAGCTCGAACTGGTGATCGTGCTGGGCGGCGACGGCACCATCCTGCGCGCGGCCGAACTGGTGCGGGGATGCTCGGCGCCGCTTCTCGGCGTGAACCTCGGCCATGTCGGCTTCCTGGCCGAGAGCGAGCGCGACGACCTGGAGACCGCGGTGGCCCGCGGGCTCGCCAAGGACTACGAGGTGGAGGAGCGCATGACGCTCTCCGCCCGGGTCAAGGTGGGCCGCGAGGTCGTCTACGAGAGCTGGGCCCTCAACGAGGCGACGGTCGAGAAGGCCAGCCGCGAGCGGATGCTCGAGGTCGTCATCGAGGTCGACGGCCGTCCGATGTCGAGCTTCGGCTGCGACGGCGTCGTCATGTCGACGCCCACCGGCTCGACCGCGTACTCCTTCTCCGCCGGCGGCCCGGTCGTGTGGCCGGGCGTCGCCGCGCTGCTGCTGGTGCCGCTGAGCGCGCACGCCCTGTTCTCGCGTCCACTCGTCGTGGATGCCGACTCGTCCCTCGCCGTCGAACTGCTCGACCGCGCCGGGGGAGCGGGCATCCTCTGGTGCGACGGGCGCCGTCCCTTCGACCTGCCCCGCGGAGCCCGCGTGGTGGTGCGGCGCTCGCCCATCCCGGTGCGGCTCGCCCGGCTGCACCCCGGTCCGTTCACCGACCGGCTGGTGCACAAGTTCGACCTCCCCGTCACCGGTTGGAGGGGGCCGGCGGGCCGTGACTGACGCGCGCGGAGGCATCGAGGAGATCTCGATCAAAGACCTGGGCGTCATCGCCGACGCCTCCCTTCCGCTGGGGTCCGGTTTCACCGCGATCACCGGCGAGACCGGCGCGGGCAAGACCATGGTGGTGTCCGCCCTCGGCCTGCTGCTGGGCGAGCGCGCAGACTCGGGCGCCGTCCGCCTCGGCAGCCCGCAGGCGTGGGTGGAGGGCCGCTGGCGCGTGCCGTCGTCGGGCGACGTGGTCGAGCGCGTGCGCGACGCCGGGGGAGACGTGGATGCGATCGACGCCGCGGAGGCCGAGCTGGTGCTCAGCCGGTCGGTCTCGGCCGAGGGCCGCTCCCGGGCGGTCGTCGGCGGTCGCAGCGCGCCGGTCGCCGTGCTGACCGAGCTCGGTGAGCAGCTGGTGGTGGTGCACGGCCAGTCCGACCAGATCCGGCTGCGGTCCGCCGTCGCGCAGCGGGCCGCGCTCGACCGGTTCGCCGGCCCGGCGTTCGCCGAGGCGCTCGCCGCCTACGAGCAGGTCTGGAACCGCTGGCGCGACAACCGCGCGGAGCTCGACGAGCTGATCGCCGACCAGGACCGCCGCGCCCGTGAGGCCGACGACCTGCGCGCCGCGATGGCCGAGATCGAGTCCGTCGCCCCGCAGCCCGGTGAGGACGACGAGCTGGCCGACCGCGCCGAGCGACTGACCAACCTGGAGGAGCTGCGGCTCGCCGCCTCCGCCGCCCGCGAGCTGCTGAGCGCCGAGGAGTCGGAGGGGATGGATGCGCTGGGCCTGCTCGACAACGCGCGTCGCCAGCTCGAGCGCGTCGCGCCGCACGACAGCGCCCTGCAGCCGCTGGCGGAGTCCGTGGCCGAGGCGAACTACCTGATCTCGGACATCGCCGCCCAGCTGTCCACCTACCTGGCCGCGCTCGACGCGGACGGCGCGCAGGAGCTCGACGTCGTGCAGGCGCGCCGCTCCGAGCTCGCCGGCCTGGTGCGCAGGTACGGCCCGACACTCGACGACGTGATCCGCACGCTCGAGACCGGGAGCCTCCGTCTGCTCGAGCTCGACGGCGACGCCGACCGGATCGGCGAGCTGACCCGCGAGGTCGAGGACGACGCCGCCCTGGTGGCGGAGCTGGCGGCCGATCTGAGCGCTCAGCGGACGGCGGCCGCGGTCCGGCTCTCCGAGGCGGTCAGCGACGAGCTGTCGGCCCTCGCGATGCCGGATGCGCGCATCGTGGTGGAGGTGTCGCAGCGCGATCCGGAGGACCTCGGCACGTACAGCGCGACGGGACGCGACCAGGTCGCCATCCTGCTGCAGCCGCATCCGGGGGCCGAGCCGCGCGCGCTCGGCAAGGGCGCCTCCGGCGGCGAGCTGTCGCGGGTGATGCTCGCGATCGAGGTCGTGATCGCCGGCAGCGACCCGGTGCCGACGTTCATCTTCGACGAGGTGGATGCGGGCGTCGGCGGCGCCTCCGCCATCGAGATCGGGCGGCGGCTCGCCCGGCTCGCCGAGTCGGCGCAGGTGATCGTCGTGACGCACCTCGCCCAGGTCGCCGCCTTCGCGAACAACCACCTCACGGTCGTCAAGGGCAGCGACGGCGCGGTCACCGCCTCCAGCGTCCGCCGCCTGGACGGCGACGAGCGGATCGCCGAGATGGCGCGGCTGCTCTCCGGCCTCCCCGACTCCGAGAGCGGGCTCGCCCACGCCCGCGAACTGGTCGAGATGGCATCCGCCGCGCGACGCTGACCGGCCGTGGCGCGCGGGACGCGCATCCACAGGTGATAAGCTGAGAGCCCGTGGTGGATTATTCAGACGCGGGCCCTTCAAACGGCAAAAGTTCAACTAACGGCACTACCAAGCACATCTTCGTGACGGGTGGTGTCGTTTCTTCGTTGGGGAAGGGTCTCACAGCCGCCTCCCTCGGCAACCTCCTGACGGCCCGCGGTCTGCGGGTGGTCATGCAGAAGCTCGACCCCTACCTCAACGTGGACCCGGGGACGATGAACCCGTTCCAGCACGGCGAGGTCTTCGTGACCGACGACGGGGCCGAAACCGACCTCGACATCGGCCACTACGAGCGCTTCCTCGACATCAACCTCGGTCAGTCCGCCAACGTCACCACCGGCCAGATCTACTCGAACGTCATCGCCAAGGAGCGCCGCGGCGAGTACCTGGGCGACACCGTGCAGGTCATCCCGCACATCACCGACGAGATCAAGCGCCGGATGCGGCTGCAGGCGCAGCCCGGTCCGGACGGCGAGCCCGCACCCGACGTGATCATCACCGAGATCGGCGGCACGGTCGGCGACATCGAGTCGCAGCCGTTCATCGAGTCCGCTCGCCAGGTGCGCCACGAGCTGGGGCGCAAGAACTGCTTCTTCGTGCACGTCTCGCTCGTGCCGTTCATGAACGCCTCGGGCGAGCAGAAGACCAAGCCGACGCAGCACTCGGTCGCCGCGCTCCGCTCCATCGGCATCCAGCCGGACGCGCTGGTGCTGCGCAGCGACCGACCGGTCTCCGAGGGCAACAAGCGCAAGATCGCGCTGATGTGCGACGTGGACGAGCAGGCCGTCGTGAACGCGGTCGACGTCCCGAGCATCTACGACATCCCGACCATGCTGCACGAGCAGGGCCTCGACGCCTACATCATCGACCAGCTCGGCCTCGACAAGGCGAACGACGTCGACTGGGACGGCTGGGCGCGGCTCCTCGAGTCGGTGCACGACCCCAAGCACGAGGTGACGATCGGCCTGGTCGGCAAGTACATCGACCTGCCCGACGCGTACCTCTCCGTCACCGAGGCGCTGCGCGCGGGAGGCTTCGCGCACCGCACGAAGGTGAAGCTCAAGTGGATCCCGTCGGACGAGTGCCAGACGCCGGAAGGCGCCGCCGCGCAGCTGTCCGACGTCGACGCGATCTGCGTCCCGGGCGGATTCGGCGTGCGGGGCATCGAGGGCAAGGTGGGCGCCCTCCGATTCGCGCGTGAGAACGGCATCCCGGCGCTCGGGCTGTGCCTGGGCCTGCAGTGCATGGTCATCGAGTACGCGCGGCACGAGGCCGGCCTCGCCGGCGCGTCGTCGTCGGAGTTCGACCCGGAGACCGAGTTCCCGGTGATCGCGACCATGGCGGAGCAGGTGGACATCATCGCGGGCGGCGACCTGGGCGGCACCATGCGCCTCGGGCTCTACCCCGCGACCCTCGCCGAGGGCTCGCTGGTCGCGGAGCTGTACGGCGCGGACGAGGCGTCCGAGCGCCACCGCCACCGCTACGAGGTGAACAACAACTACCGCGAGCAGATCGCCGACGCCGGCCTCTGGTTCTCGGGCACCTCGCCCGACGGCCACCTGGTCGAGTACGTGGAGCTGCCGCGCGACGTGCACCCGTTCTACGTGGGCACCCAGGCGCACCCGGAGCTGCGCTCGCGCCCGAACCGCGCGCACCCGCTGTTCGCGGGCCTGGTCGGCGCGGCGCTCGACCGCCAGAAGGCGAGCCTGCTGTTCGAGGTCGCCGAGGCGGACGCCGAGATGGTGGCGGAGGCCTGATGGCCGACGCGCCCGGCGCCGACCTGAACGACCAGCCGTTCCGTCCCGAGATCGTGCGGTCGGAGACCGCCTTCGAGGGCAAGATCTGGAACGTGCGGCGCGACGTCTTCCGCTACAACGGCGAGGAGATCACGCGCGAGTACGTCGACCACACCGGCGCCGTCGGCATCCTCGCGATGGACGACGACGGTCAGGTGCTGCTCATCCGGCAGTACCGGCACCCGGTGCGCCACCGCGACTGGGAGATCCCGGCCGGGCTGCTCGACCAGCACGCCGAGGACCCGCTGACGGCGGCCCAGCGCGAGCTGAGCGAGGAGGCCGACCTCGAGGCCGACGAGTGGAACGTGCTCGCCGACGTCTTCACCAGTCCGGGCGGCAACGACGAGGCCATCCGGATCTACCTCGCCCGCGGCATCCGCTCGACCGGCTCCGCGTTCGCCCGCGAGGCGGAGGAGGCCGACATCGAGGTGCGCTGGGTCCCGCTCGACGAGGCGGTCGAGGCCGTGCTGCAGCGGCGCGTGCACAACGCGCCGCTCATCATCGCGCTGCTCGCGGCGCGCACCGCGCGGGAGCAGGACTGGAGCACGCTCGGCGCCGCCACCGAGCCCTGGCCGAGCCATCCCAAGCTGAGCAGATGACCGTCGCGGCCGATGTCGACGGGTTCCTCCGGCACGTCGCCATCGAGCGCGGGCTCTCGGCGAACACCGTCGCCGCCTACCGCCGCGACCTCGCGGTCTACGCGGCGTGGCTGGAACAGGAGGGCATCGGCGACGTGGGGCAGGTGACGCCCGCTACCCTGTCCGCTTTCGCCGTGCACCTCGGGACGCGCGAGGAGTCGCCGCTCACCGCATCCTCTCTGGCCCGGATGCTGTCGACGGTGCGGGGCTTCCACCGGTTCCTGCTCGACGAGGGCCGGGTCGAGGTGGATGCGTCCCGCGACCTGCGGCCGCCGAAGCTCCCCAGCCGGTTGCCCAAGGCGATCTCGGTGGAGCAGGTCTCGGCGCTGCTGGCGGCGACGGACGGCGACGATGTCGCCGCGCTGCGCGACAAGGCGCTGCTCGAGCTGATGTACGCCACCGGCGCTCGCGTCAGCGAGGCCGTCAACCTCAACGTGGACGACGTGATCGACTCCGACATCGTTCGCCTCACCGGCAAGGGCAGCAAGCAGCGGATCGTCCCGCTCGGCAGCTACGCGCAGGAGGCCGTGTCCGCCTACCTCGTGCGAGCACGGCCGGTGCTGTCGGCGAAGGGGAAGGCCACACCTGCTCTCTTCCTCGGGATGCGTGGCGCGCGACTCTCCCGGCAGAACGTCTGGCTCATCATCCGCGCAGCCGCCGAGCGGGCGAAGCTCGACGTCGAGATCTCGCCGCACACGCTGCGGCACTCCTTCGCCACGCACCTGCTGGCCGGCGGGGCAGACGTGCGCGTGGTGCAGGAGCTACTGGGCCACTCGTCGGTCGCGACGACGCAGATCTACACGCTGGTCACCGCCGACACCCTGCGCGACGTCTACGCGACCTCCCACCCCCGCGCCCGGTGAGTCTGCTGCCGTTCGTCACGTCTGCGGCTGCTCGCGCGGCAGCAGACGTGACGGAACGCCGCAGTCAGTCGCTCGGCAGCGCGCGGTGGGTGCGCCGCGGCGCGCGGCGGCGCAGCCAGACGTAGACCGAGCGCGCGTCTCCGCCGGCGCGGCGCGTGGCGGTGAAGCCGAGCTTCCGCAGCACGCCGAACGACGGGGCGTTCCAGGTGGCCACGGTCGCCCAGAGGATCGGGAAGCCGGCGTCGAACGCCGCATCCACCACCGCCGACGCCGCCTCGGTCGCGTAGCCGCCGTCGACGTGCGCGCGGAGCAGCTCGTAAGCCAGCTCGGGCTGGGCGGCGCTGGCCCGGCCGACGACCAGCCCGCAGTACCCGACGGCCTCGCCGGTCTCCTGGAGCTCGATCGTGTACAGCCCGAAGCCCTGCTCGTCGAAGCGGCGGCGCTGCGCATCCAGCCGCTCCCGCTCCTCCTCGACCGATCCCGGCTCGCGGCCGAGGGGATGCTCGGCGAGCAGCGCGAGGTTCCATTCGGCGTCGCGCCCGTCGCGCGGGCGCAGACGCAGGCGCGGGGTCTCGAGGGCGGACGGCATCGGCTGCACGCGGCCAGCGTACCGAACCGCCGGGCGCACGCCCCGCAAGCGGGGCACGGCGCGGATAGACTGTCCCCTTGAAAGACCGCCCACGAGAGGGACGAGGAACACCCAGGTGACGCGCAACGACGAGGTCGAGACCCAGCTTCCGGGCATGGATGCCGCATCCATCGCCGTGAAGCCCGGCCCCACCGGTCGCCCCCAGCGCGCGTTCCCGGTGCCCGCCCCGCTGGCGCAGCACGGGCCGGCGAAGATCGTCGCCCTCTGCAACCAGAAGGGCGGCGTCGGCAAGACGACGACGAGCATCAACCTCGGCGCGTCGCTCGCCGAGTACGGCCGCCGCGTCCTCGCGGTCGACTTCGACCCCCAGGGCGCCCTCTCCGCCGGGCTCGGCGCGCGCACGCACGACGCCACGACGATCTACGACCTGCTGCTGAACCGCCAGGCGGACGTGCAGGAGGCCATCCAGTCCACGTCGACGCCCGGCCTCGACATCATCCCGGCCAACATCGACCTCTCCGCGGCCGAAGTGCACCTCGTCAACGAGGTCGCACGCGAGCAGATCCTCGCCGGCGTGCTGCGCAAGGTCGCGAACGACTACGACGTCATCCTGGTCGACTGCCAGCCGTCGCTCGGCATCCTGACCGTCAACGCGCTGACCGCGAGCCACGGCGTCCTCATCCCGCTGGAGTGCGAGTACTTCGCGCTGCGCGGCGTCGCCCTGCTCATCGAGACGATCGACAAGGTGCGCGAGCGCCTCAACCCGGCGATCGAGCTGGACGGCATCCTCGCCACCATGTACGACTCCCGCACGCTGCACTCGCGCGAGGTGCTGGAGCGCGTCGTCGACGCCTTCGGCGACCGCGTGCTGGAGACCGTGATCTCGCGCACCGTGAAGTTCCCGGACGCGTCGGTCGCGGCCACCCCGATCACGCAGTTCGCGCCCGAGCACCAGGCGGCGGAGGCGTACCGCCAGCTGGCGCGGGAACTGGTGTTCCGTGGCGCCGTCGCCTGATACGACCGAACCGGGCACGACCGAACCGGGCACGACCGAACCGGGCACGACCGGCTCCGGCACGACCGAGCCGGAGTCCGCGGGCTTCCGCGTCTCGCTCGGCGAGTTCGAGGGCCCGTTCGACCTGCTCCTGTCGCTGATCACCAAGCACGAGCTGGACATCACCGAGATCTCGTTGAGCCGGGTGACCGACGAGTTCATCGCCTACCTGCGCGCGCTCGACACGGAGGAGAGCCTCGACGAGGCGAGCGAGTTCCTCCTCGTGGCCGCGACCCTGCTCGACCTCAAGGTGGCCGGACTGCTGCCGCAGGGCGAGCTGGTGGATGCGGAGGATGTCGCACTGCTGGAGGCCCGCGACCTCCTGTTCGCCCGGCTGCTGCAGTATCGGGCCTTCAAGGAGGCGTCGTCGTGGTTCGCGGAGCGGCTCGAAGCGGAGGGCGCACGGCACGCGCGGCTCGTGCGGCTGGAGGACAAGTTCCGCCAGCGCACGCCGGAGCTGGTGTGGACGCTGAGCCTCGACGACTTCGCGGCCCTCGCCACCCTGGCGATGACCCCGCGTGAGGTGCCCGTCGTCGGGCTCGACCACCTGCACGCGCCGCTGGTCAGCATCCGGGAGCAGGCGGCGATCGTGGTCGGGATGCTGCGCCACGGCGAGCCGATGAGCTTCCGCCAGCTGGTGGCCGGCGCCGAGCAGAAGGGCGTCGTCGTCGCGCGGTTCCTCGCCGTGCTGGAGCTGTACCGCCGCGCGGCGCTCGCGTTCGAGCAGCTGGAGCCGCTCGGCGAGCTGACGCTGCGGTGGACGGCGGAGCACTGGTCCGAGGAGAACCTGTCGAATCTGGGAGCCGACTATGACGGTTGAGAACACGGCCGAGATCGCGGAGGGCACGGAGGTGACGGACACCACCGAGGCGCCTGCACCCGTCGACGACGCACAAATCGAACGCGCGCTGGAGGCCATCCTCATGGTGGCGGACGAGCCGATGAGCGTCGTCACGCTCGCCACCGCGGTGGGAGCCCCGGTCAAGCGCGTGCGCGCCGCCATCGCGGCGCTGGTCGCCGACTTCGACGGCGAGGCGGGAGGCGTCCGCCGCGGCTTCGAGCTGCGCGAGGTGGGCGGCGGCTGGCGCATCTACGTGCGCGAGGAGTACGACGCGGTCGTCTCCGGGTACGTGCTGCAGCAGAATCCGACCAAGCTGTCCCAGGCGGCGCTCGAGACGCTGGCCGTGATCGCGTACAAGCAGCCGATCAGCCGCGGCGCGATCGCGTCCATCCGTGCCGTCAACGTGGATTCGGTGGTGCGCACCCTGCTCGGCCGCGGCCTCATCACCGAGCTCTTCACGGACAGCGAGACCGGCGCCATCAACTACGGAACGACCGAGTTGATGCTCAGCCAGCTGGGCATCAACTCGGTCGACGAGCTGCCGAAGATCTCCCCGCTCCTGGCGGACGGCGCAGACGGGTTCGAGGGCGATGTCCGCTGAGGGCACGGGGCAGGGCGAGCGCCTGCAGAAGGTGATGGCGGCCGCCGGCGTCGCGTCGCGCCGCGTCTCCGAGGAGATGATCGTCGCCGGGCGGGTGACCGTGAACGGCGTGGTCGTGCAGGAGCTCGGGACGCGCGTCGACCCGCTCACGGACAAGGTCGCCGTCGACGGCACCGCCGTGCAGCTCGACACCACCCGCCGCTACGTCATGCTCAACAAGCCGGTCGGCGTGGTGAGCTCGATGCGCGACGAGCAGGGGCGTCCGGACCTCTCGCGCTTCACCGCCGGGTACCCGGAGCGCCTGTTCAACGTCGGGCGATTGGATGCGGAGACCTCGGGCCTGCTCATCCTCACCAACGACGGCGAGCTCGCGCACGTGCTGGCGCACCCCAGCTTCGGCGTCACCAAGACGTACATCGCGCGCGTGCGCGGCGTCGTCACGCCGCAGACCATCGGGCGGCTGACGAAGGGCGTCGAACTCGACGACGGCCCGATCGCGGCCGACCGCGCCAAGCTGCTGCAGGCGAACCCGCGCGGCGACGACTCGCTGGTCGAGATCACGCTGCACTCCGGCCGCAACCGGATCGTGCGGCGGATGCTCGCGGAGGTCGGGCATCCCGTGCTGGAACTCGTACGGCGGCAGTTCGGCCCGCTCCACCTCGGGACGCTGAAGGCGGGCCAGCTGCGCGACCTGACAAAGGCCGAGCTCGGCCAGCTCCTGACCATCTCGCGCCAGGGCTGACGCGCTTCCTCCGTGATCGAGGGGTCGCAACGCGCCGCTATCCGACATGGATAACGGCGTGTCGCGTCCCCTCGAGGCCGTCGGCCGACGGACGTCCGGGGCAGCCTCTAAGGTGGACGGGTGACTGACTCCACCGCCCGCCTCGCCGGTCCCGTCCGCGTCGTCGGCGCGGGGCTGCTCGGCGCCTCCGTCGGACTCGGGCTGCGCGCCCGGGGCGTCGACGTGCTGCTCGCCGACGCCTCGCCCGCCCACCTGCGGCTGGCGGCGGACTACGGCGCGGGCCAGATCGACGACGGGGGAGTGGAGCCCGCCCTGATCGTCGTCGCGGTCCCGCCCGACCTCACCGGCCGGGTGATCGCGGAGGAGCTGGCGAAGCATCCCGAGGCGATCGTCACGGATGTGGCCAGCGTGAAGGTCGCGCCGCTCGCCGAGCTCGAGGCGTCCGGTCTCGACCTCGCGCGCTACGTCGGCGGCCACCCGCTCGCCGGGCGCGAGCGCGGCGGCCCCTCGGCCGGCCGCGCCGACCTGTTCATCGGCCGGCCGTGGGTCGTGGCCGCGCGCCCGGAGAACCCGCGCTCGGCGGTCAGCCTCGTGGAGGCGCTCATCCTCGACCTCGGCGCGACCCCCATCGAGATGGATGCGGACCAGCACGACGCCGCCGTCGCGCTCGTCTCGCACGCGCCCCAGATCGTCTCGTCGCTCATGGCGAAGCGGCTGGCCGACTCGCCGGACGCCGCCCTCGCGCTCGCCGGTCAGGGCGTCCGCGACGTCACCCGTATCGCCGCGAGCGAGCCCGAGCTGTGGGTGCAGATCCTCGGCGCCAACGCGCCCGCGATCGTGGAGATCCTGCGCGCCTACCGCGACGACCTCGACCGGGTGCTCGTCGCCCTCGGCGACGTCGACGCCTCCGGGGCGCGGCGGACGATCGCCGAGGAGATCGCCGGCGGCAACATCGGCGTCTCGCGCCTGCCGGGCAAACACGGCCAGGACCGGAGATATTCGCGCTTCGTCGTGATGGTGGAGGACCGGCCCGGTGAGCTCGCGCGGCTGCTGCGCGAGCTCGGCGAGCTCGGCGTGAACATGGAGGACCTGCGGCTGGAGCACTCGCCCGGCGCACCGTTCGGCCTCGCCGACATCGCGGTGCTGCCCGAGGTGGCGCACCGCACGGTCTCCGACCTGACCGAACGAGGATGGAGGATCACCGGATGACCGACACGATCGTCGTCGCCGTCGACGGACCGGCCGGGAGCGGCAAGTCGAGCGTGAGCAAGGCGGCCGCCGGCCGTCTCGGCTGGGCGTACCTCGACACCGGCGCGGCGTACCGCGCCCTCAGCTGGTACGTCGTGGAGCGCGGGATCGACGCGACCGACGCCGCCGCGGTGATCGACGCCCTTCCCGACTTCGACTACCGGATCGGCACCGACCCGGCGAGTTATCACGTGTTCGTGGGCGACCACGACGTCACGGAGGCCATCCGCACGCCCGAGGTGACGGCGGTGGTGAGCGCCATCGCGCGCGTCCCCGAGGTGCGGACGTTCCTGACGGAGCTGTTCCGGGACATCATCCGTGGCACCGATCGCGACGGCATCGTGGTGGAGGGCCGCGACATCACGACCGTGGTCTGCCCGGATGCGCCCGTGCGGATCCTGCTCACCGCCGACGAAGCCGTTAGAATGGCCAGGCGTTCCGCGGAGCTGGCCGACCATTCCGCCGCCCACGTCGGCGAGGCACTGCGGAGGCGCGACGCGGCCGATGCCCGCGTCGTCGACTTCATGAACGCCGCGGACGGTGTGACCACCGTCGACTCCACCGACCTCGACTTCGACCAGACCGTCCACGCGGTCATCCAGGTCGTACAGAAAGCAGCCCATGTCTGACATCGAAAACGAGCCCGTCGGCGACGACGACCTCGTCGCCCGGCTCTCCACGCTCGACGAGGACCTCGCGGTCCAGCGCGCGAACGCGCTCCGCAGCGGCCTCGAGGAGTACGAGCTCGACGAGAGCGACCTCGACCTGCTCGACATCGCCGGCGAGGACGTCGAGGGCATCACCTACCTGCCCGCGCTTCCCGTCCTGGCGATCGTCGGACGCCCGAACGTCGGCAAGTCTGCGCTCGTCAACCGCATCCTGGGCCGCCGCGAGGCCGTCGTGGAGGACACGCCCGGCGTGACCCGCGACCGCGTCTCGTACCAGGCGGAATGGAACGGCCGTCGGTTCACGATCGTCGACACCGGCGGCTGGGAGCCGGACGCCCGCGGCATCGACGCCAGCGTGGCCGCGCAGGCCGAGGTCGCGATCGACCTCGCCGACGCCGTGCTGTTCGTGGTGGATGCGACGGTCGGCGCGACCGCCACCGACGAGCGCGTGGTCCGCCTGCTGCGCAAGACCGACAAGCCGGTCTTCCTCGCCGCCAACAAGGTGGACGACGCCCGCCAGGAGCCGTTCGCGACCGAGCTGTGGTCGCTGGGTCTCGGCGAGCCGCATCCGGTGTCGGCACTGCACGGCCGTGGCGTGGCCGACCTGCTGGACGAGGTGCTGAAGGTGCTCCCCGAGGAGTCCGCCTTCGCCAAGCGCGAGATCGGCGGCCCGCGCCGCGTCGCGATCATCGGGCGCCCCAACGTCGGCAAGTCGTCCCTGCTCAACAAGACCGCGGGGGAGGAGCGTGTCGTCGTCAACGACCTCGCCGGCACCACGCGCGACCCGGTGGACGAGCAGGTCGAGCTGGGCGGGCGCGTCTGGCGCTTCGTCGACACTGCGGGCATCCGCCGCCGCGTGCACCTGCAGCAGGGCGCCGACTTCTACGCCTCGCTCCGCACCTCCACCGCGCTGGAGAAGGCCGAGGTTGCCGTCGTCGTCCTCGACGTCAGCGAGCCGATCAGCGAGCAGGACGTGCGCATCATCGACCTGGTCCTCGAGTCCGGCCGCGCGCTCGTGCTCGCGTTCAACAAGTGGGACCTCCTCGACGACGAGCGCCGCCGCTACCTGGAGCGCGAGATCGAGCAGGACCTCGCGCACGTCTCGTGGGCGCCCCGCGTCAACATCTCGGCCCGCACCGGCCGGCACCTGGAGAAGCTGGTTCCCGCGCTGGAGCTGGCGCTCGAGTCGTGGGACACGCGCATCCCGACCGGCAAATTCAACGCGTTCCTCGCCGAGCTGACCGCGGCGCACCCGCACCCCGTCCGCGGCGGCAAGCAGCCGCGCATCCTGTTCGGGACGCAGGCGTCGAGCCGTCCGCCGACATTCGTGGTCTTCACGACCGGGTTCCTCGACCCGGGCTACCGGCGGTACATCATCCGCCGGCTGCGCGAGGTGTACGGCTTCGAGGGCACGCCCATCGTGCTCAACATGCGGGTGCGCGAGAAGCGCAAGCGCTGACCGGCGTGGCGCCGGCACCCCCGCTCAGCGCTGGCGGGCGACGTCGAGGACGGGGGTGAACGCGTCCGGCGGGTGGATGACCACCACGGTCGTCGTGCCCTCGGGGAACAGCCGCGCCACGTCGGCCGGGTCGGCGCGGTCGTCGACGGTCACATCCACCGTCTCCTGCCAGCGCCCGTCGGTCAGCCGCTGCACCGTCGCCTCCCAGGTGATGCCGGGCGTCGCGCGGGCCTGCAGCCGGAGGTGGATGCCCACAGCGCGCTGCCGCGCCAGCAGCGACAGCAGTCCCCGGTAGACCGCGGTCCGTCCCGCGACGATCAGCCACGGGTCGAGTTCGCGCACGAGCAGGTCGGCGTTCCACAGGATCGTCGTGGCGAACCCGCTGCGCGACTGGTACACATCCACGGCCACCACACCGTGCAGGCGCCGGACCGTGCGCTTGAGCGTGCCGCGGGTGATGCCCTCCTCGACCGTGCTGTGCAGGTAGAGCGGCACCGACGGCCGCGGCGGCAGCCCGCCCGCGCGCGCCGTGGCGTGGTCGTGGATGCGCTGCGCTCCCGTGAAGAACGCCGCCGCCACGTCCGCCAGGAGCGCGCGCACCCGCTCGTCGGGCGGATCCGCCTCGACGGCGGCCGCCGTGTCCGCGTAGGCCGTCGACTGGTGCAGCTCGCCGATCCGGAACCCGTGCGACAGCGGCGGGCGTCCCTTCACAGTCAGGAACGGCGCGCCCGCGCCCTCCCGGAGCGGGTTCTCGCGACCTTCGATGCGCGGCACCGGGTCGAGCACGTGCTCCAGCGCGAGCACGCTCACCGCATCCGGCACCGGGATGCGGCCGAGCGGCGACCCCGCGACCAGCAGTTGAGTGACGTTGAAGCCGGCCGCGGTGGCCGTCGTCGCCAGCTGGGCGGCGACCATCCCGCCGAGGCTGAAGCCCGCGAGCAGCACCGGTTCGCCCGGCAGGATGCCCGCCTCCCGCATCGTGTCGAGCGCCGCCCGGGTGACGGTCGGCTCCTCGCCGCCGCCGATGAGCAGGTCGGCGGTCAGGTCGTTCGGCGCCGCGCCCGCGCGGGGGTGCCACGACTTCGTGCTCGCGAACTGCACCATCCACCGCCGTGAGCCCGGCGCTCCGATCTCGATGATCCGCACGAGTCCCACATCCGCCCGGTCGTCGAGGTCCGGGTCGCAGAGGTCGTCGATCTCGCGCTGGCTGAGCAGCACTTCGCGCAGCGATCGCACCGAGCGACGGCGCATCGCGCCCGCGGCGATCCCGGGCTGACCGAGCGGGTCGGGGGAGGGGCCGAGCGGCAGCCCGAGCAGTCCGGCGGGGATGTCGGGGAGACCGGGCGTCGGCACGTAGTCGTCGCCGCGCGACGGGTCGTTCCACCAGTCGAGCACGTCGCGGATCTGCGGGAACGCGCGCGCCAGGAAGTCGTCGTAGCCGAGCAGCAGCGCATCCTGGCCGTCACGCAGCAGGCCGCGCCGGCGGCCCAGGCGGACGACCTTGCGCAGGATGGCGGGCAGCGTGAACACCGCGACGTACGGCCGCGCGCGCCACTTCGGCCGGAACACCCCGACGAGCGACACCAGCAGCGCGAGCGGCGCGAACAGCACGCCCGAGACCCGGGCCGTGCCGCCGATCGCCCGCGGCACCAGCGACAGATACAGCGCGCTGAGCGCAATACGCCGGGCGCGGCGGCTCGACGGCGGGGGAGTCGCGAACGGGTACGGGGTGCGCGCTCGCCGCTGCAGCGCGAACCAGACCCAGGCGGCCGCCGCGCCGATCAGCCAGCCGACGACCGCGAGCACGGCCCCGACGATTCCGAGGGCCGCGAGCACGAGGCCCAGTGCGATCGCGACCGGGACGCCGACGACCAGTCCGAGCACGAGCGCGGTGCGGCCCAGCGCAGTCCGGCCCCGCCACAGTTCCGGGCGCCACAGTTCCGGCGGCCACAGCTGCGGGGACGGCTGCGACGGCATGCCGCCAGCCTAGCCCCGGGCCTCCGACACTCCCCGGGTCACACGCGGCTCGATGCGTATGTATGGAAACGTCGCCATGCAAGAGCGACACACCAGCGCGGCGTGTGCAACTTCGCAGGAAGGCACCCCCAAAGAAGGGGCGACCACAAGAGGGGTATTTGTACCCCGGTTTGTCCTCACTAGTGTGGACAACCAGGAGCCACCCGACCGTGCCCACCCGAGGGCCGGGCTCCTGACTTCAAGGACGCATACCCGATCATGAGTTCTCACACCTCCTACACCCCTGCCCGAAAGCGCCAGCTCGGCTCCGAGAAGCGCACCGAACCGCTCCCGACGGTCCACCCGAAGCCCTCCGACCGGAAGATCACCTGGAGCCGCGTCGCTATCGTGCTGACCGTCCTCTTCTGGGCGATCTACGTGGTCACCACGATCATCCGTCAGTTCATCGACAGCGGCAGCCAGAACTTCCGCTTCACGATGGAGGCCATCGGCTACACGGTCGTCGTCACTTTCCTCACCTTCTCGGCGCTGATGTACCTGGTCGCCCGGCAAGGCGCCTTGCAGCGGTTCCAGAAGCACGTGCGCGTGCCGCGGGCCGAGCTCGACCGCCACTTCGCCGAGAACCAGCCCAGCATCACCGTGCTGGTGCCGTCGTACGCGGAGGAGCCGGCCGTCGTGCGGATGACCCTGCTCTCCGCCGCGCTGCAGGAGTTCCCCTCGAAGCGCGTCGTCCTCCTCCTCGACGACAACCCGAACCCCACCGATCCCGCGGTCCGCGAGCGCCTCGACGCCACCCGCGACCTGGCGCACGACATCAGCGCCATGCTCGCCGAGCCGCGCTTCCGCTTCTCCGACGCGCTCATGCGCTACGAGCTCGGCGACGCCGGGGTCTACGCCACCGACGACGCCGCGCTCGAGCTGGCCGACCACTACCGCTGGGCGGCCCAGTGGCTCTACGAGCAGGCGGATGCGCACAGCATCGACGACCACGTCGACGTCTTCTTCGCCGACCAGGTGCTCCGCGCCCTCGGCGACGACCTCGCCCTCACCGGCGAGGCGGTCGCCGCCGCCATCGCCGAGGGTGCGACCCTCACCGCCAAGCGCGTCGCGCAGCTCTACCGCCGCCTCGCCTGGACGTTCGACGCCGACCTCGCCGTGTTCGAGCGCAAGCAGTGGGCGTCGCTCTCGCACGAGGCCAACAAGGCGATGAACCTGAACGCCTACATCGGCCTGATGGGCGGCACGTACCGGGTCGAGGAGACGCCGGAGGGTCACATCCTCACCCCGGTCCCGGCCGGCCAGCGCCGCCCGGGCGACATCGAGATCCCGGACAGCGACTTCCTCCTCACCCTGGATGCCGACTCCATCCTGCTGCGCGAGTACTGCCTCCGGCTCACCTACTTCCTGCAGCAGCCGGACAACGCGCGCGTCGCCGTGACCCAGACCCCGTACTCGTCGTTCCGCGGTGCGGGCACCCGCATCGAGCGCCTGGCGGGGGCGACCACCGACATCCAGCACATCCTGCACCAGGGCAAGTCGTACTACGGCGCCACGTTCTGGGTGGGCGCGAACGCGGTCATCCGCAAGCGCGCGCTGGACGACATCGTCGAGACCGAGTTCGTCGGCGGTTTCGAGGTGCGCCGCTACATCCAGGACCGCACGGTCATCGAGGACACCGAGTCGAGCATCGACCTGGGCACGCACGGCTGGACGCTGTCCAACTACCCGGAGCGCCTCAGCTACTCGGCCACCCCGCCGGACTTCGGCTCGCTGATCGTCCAGCGCCGCCGCTGGGCGAACGGCGGACTGCTCATCCTGCCGAAGCTGTGGCGTCAGGTGAAGGAGCGCAAGCGCCGGGGTGAGACCGTGTCCCGCATCGAGCTGCTGCTGCGCGTCAACTACATGGCGTCGATCAGCTGGGCCAGCTTCGGCCTGATCTTCCTGCTGGCGTACCCGTACGACGGCCGTCTGCTCAGCCCGATGGTGCTGCTCGCCGCGCTGCCGTACTTCATCAGCCAGGCGGCGGACCTCCGCTACAGCGGGTACAAGGCCACCGACATCTTCCGGATCTACGGCTTCAACCTCATCCTGCTGCCCGTGAATCTGGCCGGCGTGCTCAAGTCGATCCAGCAGTCGCTGACCGGCAAGAAGATCCCGTTCGCCCGCACGCCGAAGGTGAAGAACCGCACCGCGTCGCCGCTGCTCTACGTGATCGCGCCGCTTGCGATCGTCGCGTTCTCGCTGTTCACCTTGTGGCGCGACGTCAACGCGCACAACTGGGGCAACGCCGCGTTCGCCGCGTTCAACGCCACCCTGGCCATCTGGGCGATCGTCGCCTACATCGGCATCGGCAACACGATCGTCGACATCTGGCTCGGGATGACGAAGCCGCTCTACGTGGACAAGTCGCGCAAGCGGGTGGCCGAGGAGGCCGCTCCCGCTACGGCGTCGCTCAACTGGCGCTCGGTGCTCTACCACGGTCACGCGGGCGGGGAGGTTCCGCACCTGGCCGGTGTCGGCGCCGTTGTCGCCGAGAGCGACGTGTCCGACGCGGTCGCCGAGTCGGGCTCCACGCCCGAGGCAACGTCGTCTTCGTCGTCCTCGTCCGTCTCCGGTGAGAAGCAGGCCGCCTGATGGCCCGGCAGAAGAACGCGTCGCCGGACGCCGCATCCACCGCCCCATCTTCCGCGGACGCCGTCGATCGCGCACAGGCCCCGGAATCCTCGGGCGGTCGGCGCCTGTCGCCCTGGCGCGTGATCGGCGCGGCCCTCGTCGCCATCGTCGTGGTGTCGGTCGGAGCCGTCGGCTTCCAGTGGTGGAGCGCCCGCGCCGCCGTCGACGCGAAGCCGTGGTTCGCCTCCTACGTGGACGTGACCGCGACACCGCGGTTCGCGTTCGAGAACCTGGGCGGCACCTCCACCAAGGATGCTGTGCTCTCGTTCGTCGTGTCGTCGAAGACGGACCCGTGCGCACCCAGCTGGGGCGCCGCCTACTCGCTCGACGAGGCCCGCGGTTCGCTCGACCTGGACCGCCGCATCGCCCGGCTGCAGCAGCAGGGCGGGACGGTCGCCGTCTCGTTCGGCGGCCTGCTGAACGATGAGCTCGCGGTCGGCTGCGACGACCCGTCGGCGCTGACGAAGGCATACGCGTCGGTCGTCGACCGCTACAAGATCGGGACGATCGACCTCGACCTGGAGGGCGCCGGCCTCACCGACCGGGACGCGTCCGAGCGCCGCGCCGAGGCCATCGCCGCCCTGCAGCAGGAGCGCCGCGCCGCAGGGAAGGGCCTCGCCGTGTGGCTGACGCTGCCCGTCGCGCCGTCCGGCATGACCTCGGACGGGACGGACGCCATCGCCGCCATGCTCAAGGCGAAGGTCGACATCGCGGGCGTCAACGTGATGACCATGGACTTCGGCGACGCCAAGGACGCGAAGACGTCGATGGCGAAGGCCGCCGAGTCCGCCGTCTCCGCCGCCCAGCGCCAGCTCGGCGTGCTGTACGACCGGGCGAAGCTGCACCAGAGCGACCCCAGCCTGTGGGCGAAGCTCGGCGCCACCCCGATGATCGGCCAGAACGACACACCGGGCGAGGTCTTCTCGCTCGCCGACGCCGCATCCTTCAACAGCTGGGCCGTGTCGAACGGTCTCGGCCGGATGTCGATGTGGTCGGCGAACCGCGACAAGACGTGCGGTTCCAACTACGTCGACCTGACCGCGGTGTCGGATGCGTGCAGCGGCGTCTCGCAGGGCAAGAAGACGTTCGCGGGCGTGCTGGCGAAGGGCTTCGACGGCCACATCTCGCTCGGGGAGTCGGCGGTCACCACCGCCGAGCCGACCTCGACGGCGGCCGCGGACGACCCGGCGACCTCGCCCTACCCGATCTGGGCCACCAAGAACTCGTACCTGAAGGGCGCGAAGGTGGTCTGGCACCACAACGTGTACCAGGCGAAGTGGTGGACGAAGGGCGACGTTCCGGACAACCCTGTGCTGAACGCGTGGGAGACGCCGTGGGAGCTGGTGGGCCCGGTGCTGCCGGGTGAGACGCCCATCCCGCAGCCGACGCTGCCCGCCGGCACGTACCCGGCCTGGAGCGGGACGGCGGCGTACGACAAGGGCCAGCGCATCCTCTTCGACGGCGTGCCCTTCGAGGCCAAGTGGTGGACGCAGGGCGACAGCCCCGAGGCCGCCAGCGCCGACCCCGACTCGTCGCCGTGGGCTCCGCTCACGCAGGACGAGATCGACCAGATCATCGGCGGCTCCGGCCGCTGAACCAGGATCGGCGGCGGGACGCTGACTCCCCCCATCGTGTCCCGTCGCCGACTCGACCTGGACTCCCGCTGCGGGGCGGGAGCACCCAGGCGCCCGCGCGCGCCCTAGGCGTGCCCGGCGCAGTGCCGGCGGGGATGCGCGTGCCTTCGGGTGGTGCGCGTCGTCCCTGCCGGCACGCTAGAACCCGCGTTATCGCTTCGTGACCCCGGGGCGGCGACACCGACTCTAAGCTGATGCTGCTGCGGGGAGCAGCACAACAGAACACTGGGGGGAACATGAATCGATCGTCGAAGGCCGCCCTCGTCGGGGCGACCGCCATCGTGTCGGTGCTCGCACTGGCGGGTTGCGCCGCCGGTACCGGCGCCGCAGCCGCACCGACGCCGACCGTGACCGTCACGTCGACTGTGACGGCGACGCCCGCGCCGGCGTCCGCCTCACCGGACGACCCGATGGATGCGCTGACCGCCTGGACGGCGTGCGTCGTGCTGGCGCAGGAGGTCTACGTCTCGCAAGCGCCGAACGCGAAGATGGCGCCGTACAGCCCGAAGACTCCGCCGACGAAGAACGCCGACGGAACCTGGCGGGCGATCGTCGGCTTCCCGCTCGACCCGCCGCCGGAGGGGGCCGCCAGCGTCGTGGTCATCTGCGACATCGGCGGCACGAAGGGCGCTCCCACCCTCGTCCACTGGTCGACCAAGGACATCTGACCGGAGCGTGCGCGAGCCCTCCCCGCGACACGGTAGGATGGTCGAGTTGCCTCGCGCGGCTCCGGCCGCGAACGACGGTAACGGGCTGTGGCGCAGTTTGGTAGCGCACTTGACTGGGGGTCAAGGGGTCGCAGGTTCAAATCCTGTCAGCCCGACCAACGAAAATCCCGGTCAGACGAGAAATTGTCTGACCGGGATTTCTTTCGTTAAGCGCGTTTACTGCTGCCCTGTGTGCACTCTGTGTGCACTAGCCGCTCGGGGGATGGACTCGTTCGCCTTTTCGGAGGCTTCGCGCGCCGCATGGGCGATGAGGTGGGCGTAGATATCGGCGGTGACGGACACCGACGAGTGCCCCAGCATCTTGGACACCAGCCCCAGCTCTGCACCGCTGGCGAGCAGCAGGGAGGCGCGTTCGTGGCGCAGGCCGTGGAAGGTCATTCGGGGGAGTCCCGCCTGAACACGGAGCTTGTCGAACAGTCGCGTGACGTACTGCGGTTTCAGGGGTTGGCCGTCCACATAGGTGAACACGTAACCCGTGTCCTCCCACGCGCTCCCGAGAGTGTCAGCCTCCGCGCGCTGTTGTGCTCCCCATGTCAGGAGAACGCCGCCGGTCATCGGGTCGTATGTGATGGTGCGACGGCCAGCGGAGGTTTTGGGGGCGTTCTCGACAATTGTTGTGCCGGCGGTGGTGCGGTTGTTGCGGATGGTGATCGTGCTTTTGTCCATGTTCACGTCAGACCAGCGCAGGCCGATGATTTCGCCGCGCCGCATCCCGGTCTGCACGGCCAGCTCGAACAGTGCCCCCAACCGGTGCGCGGCGGCCACGTCCAGAAACGCTCCGACCTGTTCAGGTTCCCACGGGGTGAATTCGTGAGCCGTGGTGCTGGGGAGGCGTATACCCGCGCCGGGATTGTGGTCGAGTAGTTCGTCCTGCCATGCATGCTTGAGCGATCCTTGCACGACGGCGGCGATACGGCGCACGGTGGTCGCTCCGCGGCCGTCTGCCGTCAGATTGGAGACGAACGCGTTGACGTGGTGGCGGCGAATATCGGTGAGCTTCATGCGGCCAAGGGCGGACGGCTGAATGTCGTTTGCGATGTAGGTCCGATAGATGGTGGCTGTTGTGGGGCGCAGACCTTCGCCGGTGGTGAGCCGCTGCGTTAGCCAGGCGTCGAGGTATTCGGCGTACGTCTGTTGCGACGGCGTGACCAGCGTGCCGCCGTCGACCTTGCCGCGGATGGCACGTGCCGCTTTAGCGGCGTCGTTGCGTGTGGTGAACGTCGCTTTGCGGATCTGGCGGCGGCGGTTCGTTTTCGGGTCACGGCCGGCGGCAATGTAGTACCCCCACTTGCCGTGCTTAGGGTCGGACATCCTGGGGCATGCGGCGGCGGTCTGCTCGGGTGTGGCGTTCTCGCGCAACACCGAGTATTGGCGTCCGTCGATCTCGCATCCGCAACGACGGTAGAGGTAGTAGTCAGCAGTAGGCATTTCGGGTGTTCTCCGGCTCTAGGAGGCGATCTGGGTAGGGAACAGGTGGGGCGGGCATCAGCGCCCGCCCCACCTGCTGGGCGGCTTAGGCGGGCAGCGCTTCGAGTGTTCGCGTGAGCAGTTTGCCTGGGTCAACGTGGAACTTGACCGCGGCGTGGAACACGTCGGAGACGGAGCAGTCCGGGTGCGACAGCACGTCCGCCACGGCAACCTTGTACCGAGCGCCCGCGGGCAGTTCGGAGGTAGCACGGATGCCGCCGTTGATCTTCGCAGTAGCCTTGGAGGTGTTCATTTTGATGCGCTTCCTTCCAGTTGTTGCATCAGGGTGGATAGCCCTCGTGTCCTGTTCGCCCAGGCACGGGGGCCTTTTTTGTTAATCCCCGGTTGAGGGGATGTCGGATCGCTCGAAGAACGACGCGGGTTCTAGAACGTTGCGGCTGCGGGCCTCTCCGACCCATCGGCCGGCGGTCGAATACGGCTTGTCGTAGTGGCTCGCCACGGCGCGCGTCGGGTTGTCGCCCGCCAGGAACGCCTGGCGATATACCTCAGCGACCTCGGACAAGAACGCGTTGGACATGCGCCGCCGTTGACGCACTGGCTGTACCTCTTCGGCGGCATCTGTCCCGGGACGCCAACGCGGCAGGTTGTCGTCAGTCGCCTCGTCCTCATCAAAAAGGGCGAGGTTGAGGTAGGCGTGCCGGATCCACCATTCGCGCGGGCGTGCGTCAAAGATCCGTGCCAGCGCGTCATCTGTGTGTGCCTGGGGCGACAGCCCGGCGGCAAGGCGAATCGTGTTCGTTTCAGGGTCTGCGAGAAACATGAGCACAACCATGAATTCGCCGTCGTCGGAGCGCACGTAAGTCTCGAAGATGTGGGGCACAGCGACTGCGCCCACGGGAACCTTGCGGAGCGCGTGCGCTTTCTCTGCCTCAGTCGGAGGGACGTAGAGGGACCATCCGGGGTGAACGCTCAGCACGTACCCGTCGGGGTTTCCGAGTTCGCCAATGTCAAGGGGCTTCGCCATGTCCCCATTACACCACGATGTGCCTCCGGTGTCTACTCTTTGTCCTCCTAATGGTGTGTTACCGATATGGACCTGTGTCCGTTATCGGTCATGCCACGGTGTGGTTATGTTACTATTGACAAATGAGAGACTCTGAGCTAGCGATGATCGCGGAGGTTCGACAGGCGATCCTGTCGGGTCGCGCCCGCGAAATCCGCGAAAGCCTACGGATGAGCGTCGCGGACGTGGCCTCCACTGTGGGCGTATCCGGAAATACCGTCAGGCGGTGGGAGCTGGGCGAGGTATCGCCCCGTGGCGAACACGCCCTGAACTACGCGAAGGCGCTTCGCGCGCTTGAGAAAGTCACGCGGCACCCCGTTCATGGAGCCACGGTCGCGAGTGAGGGGGGTGCGATGTGACATTGGTGACAGCATCTGGCCGCCGCGCCCACTGGAGCGATCCTCTTCCCGAGGATGAGGTGGCTTTCCTCGCAGCCTTCCGCGCACGGCCTGTCAACACGGTGGCCGACACAGCCCGATTCATGCAGGTATCCACCAAGACCCTCTACGAAATGATCCAGCGCGGAGACATTGACGTGTTCGCTGCCGGACGGCGGAAGTTGGTCAAAACCCGCCCTCTTTTGGTCTCACTCGGAGAACCGTCTTCCGACGCTGAGTGACACCCGCCCCGCAAACGGTTATGTGCCGAACCCAGGCCCCCACATTGCGACAACTTCATACACAGATGGTGGACCCGTCTCTTGACCTCTTACAGCATCGAACTTTCCGACGACTTCTATGAAGCCAACAACCTGGACCCGAATGTCCGGCTCGACACGATCACCGAAGATCACATCGAGTTCATCAACAAGCTTCGCGCTCGCGCCAACTTCACCATGGACCGAGGCACCTATGCCGATCCAGTCTTTGCCCAGGTGCTCGCCAATCAGGGCCGCAAGCTGCGGCTGCCCGGCTATCGCGGCCCGATCTACCGCCGCTACGCAAGCATGCCCGTCGAGGATCTCGTCTTCTCAATCTCCTGCGCTGACGGGGCTATGACGCTCTCCCGCAAGGCGGTCCTGCTGGTGTTCACCGCTCAGAAGCTGGGCCACATCGACGTAGCCGCATGCACAACAACCGACGTGTCCGCCGTCGTGGGAAGGGACGACTGATGATCCACCACCGCAGGCTCGACCGTCGCACCCTGGCCCGCCACGGCAACGCCCCCCACAACTCGTGCGAATTCGACCCGTGCGCGCTCCCCAAAGAGCAGCGCCGCGCGCTCGCCGCCGCCCTGGTCGCACAGGCCTTCGACCTTGAGTACGTGGAGCGCCGCTACAACGTGCGCCTCAAACCCCGACACTTCGACCCGGACACCCTCACGGTGCCTGAAAAGAGAACCGTGTGCAACGCGCTTGCGGCCCGCGGGGAGAGCGTCGAAACGCTCGAAGCCACGTTCGGCATTACTCGGAAGGGCGTTCAGTGACCGCAGACAAGACCGAGCGGACGACGCTGCTGACGCCGCTGAGCATGATTGAACCCAGACGCCAGCACTTCCTGTGGGCTAACCGCGCCCCGATGGGGACGTGCACGATTTTCGCTGGCCGTGGGGGAGAGGGGAAGTCCACTTACTCCCTCCACATCGCCGCACAGCTAACTCGGGGAGAGCTTGAGGGCGAGTTCTACGGGCACCCGCAGGCCGTCCTGCTGATCGGCCACGAGGACGACCTGGGCACGACTGTGGCCCCTCGTCTTATCGCGGCTAACGCCAATCGGGATCTCGTCTACAGCCTCAACATTCAGTACAAAGACGAAAGTTCAGGCCTGGCAATCACGATGGTCCCCGATCTCGCCGAAGACATGGGGCGCATCCGACAGGCAGTGGAAGAAACCGGGGCGAAGCTCATCATCGTAGATCCGCTGATTTCCACTATCAGCGGTTCGAACACTGACAAGGATGTTGAGATACGCCGGGCACTGACACCGTTCATGGCCCTAGCGATGGAGCTGGACCTCTGCGTGATCGCCATCATGCACGTCAGGAAGGGTGGCGGTGACACCCGCGACCTACTCAGTGGTTCGCACGCCTTCCGCGACATTGCCCGGTCTGTGATTATCTTCGCCACCGACGACGAATCGGGGCAGCGGGTTGCGACGATTGACAAGTCCAACTACAGCCAAGCTCGGGGCGACTCGTTCGCGTTCGAGCTCATCACCACCGAGGTTCCGGCCGGCGACGAAATGGCATCCGTCGCGCGCATTCACGACCTCGGCGCGTCGAGCATCAGTGTGTCCGAGATCATCAACCGCGAACCGGAAAAGGCGCTGGGGGAGGAGATTCGCGCCGTCGTTGACTGCGTGAACGCCCACCCCGAGGGCATCCGTCCCGCGGAAGTCGCAGTTGAGACCGGGATCAAGCCGGACCACACACGCAGCTACCTTCGGCGCGCGGAACAGCGCGGGCTCATCGTCAACCACACCTACGGCGTCTACCACCCCAAAGCGAAACAGCCCGTAACGGTCTCCGAAACTGTAACTGCTGTGCCTCCTGTAACTCTTAACCCCTCCAGAGTGACAAGTGTTACTGGAAATACAGAATTACAGCCCAAAGACGGCGTCACTCTTTGCCCCGTGCACGGCACCCCCACATGGCAAGGCACCTGCGGACGATGCGAAACGGCAGCCACCGCATGAAACGCCTAACCGACAACCAAGGCCACAACTGGCCCATCACAGGCCACCACTGCCAAGCGTGCGGAATGCCCATGCACCCCACCAACCTGCCCTACGGCACCCACCCCACATGCGACAGGAGGACCACAACATGACCCACCAACGGAGTCGTAACCGGTCTGTCCGCACCATCGGGGTGATGTGGCGAAACCCCGCGCGCGAGAGCTGGGGGAGTGGTGAGCGGCCCGTGTGCGCTGCGGTGGCCGTTCTCTCAAACACCCCGCGCGAGGGTGGCCGGCATTGCACACAGGCTGCACACAGGGCCACCACTGCCCGCGTGTTCACTGGGATGTACGGCGTGCGTGTTGTGCGTGTGTCAAGGGCGCATCGTGCGGTAGGTGGACGCACGGCGGTGGGAGGAGTGCCGGCGAGAGCTGCCGACACCCCCCGCCCCACCCCGGACTTTCCAGAACGCGAGGCCCGGGCCACAACCGCGTACCCAACTGAGAACTTTCTAGGATCCGGTTTTGCTGGGGGTTTGCTGTGAGCCACAGCGTGTCGCGGCGGGATCGGGTTCGGTCGGCGTTTGCGACGCAGCTGGAGCGGTTGTGGGTGGTTGATCCTGCGGCGGCAGAGGTTGTGGAGGCGTATGCGGCGGATTTGCGGGATGAGGCTGCGCGACGGCGCATTCGGGTGCGGTGTTTGGAGGCTGAGTTGCGGTTGGTGGGTGGGGACGCGTGAGCGCGGCCGAGGACGCTTATGCGGCGTTGGTGGACGGCATGGATCGGGTGCGGCCGTTGTGTCGTGACCGGGTGGAGTTCACGGATGACACTACGGATCCGGCCCATGTTCGGGAGCTGTGTTTGATGTGCCCGCTGTTTGGGCTTTGTTTGAATTACGCCCGTGTTGCGAAACCGAAGGGTGGCATCTGGGCCGGCGAGAGGTGGGACAAGTGACTGACGATTACGAATTGGTGTGGCAGGAGGGCGACGACGCGGGTGACTTCGCGCTGGTCGATCCGGTGCAGGCGTCGGCGGATGTTGACAACCTCACTGCACTGCTCATCACGGGTGGGTTCGCGGACCACCACAACCTCGCGGGGGAGGCGTTGGACGCGCTCTATCTGGCTACGTCGCCGGCCTATATGCGGTTGGTGGCGCTGGCTGTCATGGAGCGGATCAGCGCTCATCTGCTGTTGCAGATCACGTTTCTTGAGTTCCCAGCGGTGTTCTCCCGGATCAATAAATTCGTGATGACGTATCGGCGTCTGCGTCCTGATTGGGAGGCGGAGCAGTTGATGGGGCGCGATGCCTGAGTCGGGTATGGAGGCCGATCAGCGTCGGATGAACGCGTTGGTGCGCCCGGATGGGTCTGTGGTGATTCCGTGGAGTCTGCGTGAGTGGGCGGCGGATGTGCTGCTCAAGGATGTTGCTACGAAGCGGCGCGAACGTTACGAGTCGAAGCGTGCCCAAGACCTCTTGGAGCTGATGGATGCACTGCTGTCCGATGTCAGCCAACCTGTTATCGATAACGCGGTCACAGAAATTAAAATTGGGACAGAGGAAACGGGCGGATTCGTGGTGGGACCGCCCGAGGCTACCTCTTTCGGGGTTCTGACCGCCCGGCAATGCGCTGATGCGCTTGGAGTGTCTCAGCGCACGGTAGTTCGGCTCATTGGTGAGGGCCGATTGAAGGCCGGGCGGTCAGAACATAGCCGCACATGGCTTATTACGCGCGAAGCGCTCGACAACTACACAAGGGACAAGGAGATCCGCGATGCCAAAATTGGCCAAGGTCACGGACGATGACATTGCTGAGGCTAGCGCGGCACTCGACGCCGGCCGGAAGGCGCTTGAGGAAGCGCGCGAAGCGTACTTTGACGAACGTGGCGACTGGCAGACCGTCGAGGATCTTGAGGCCACGATCAGGCGCGCGGAGGCGGCTCTTGTGCGCCTCGAACGCAGCAAGGTCAAGTATGACGAGGAAGTGCGGCAGGGTCAGCTTGCGGAGCTGCGTCGAGAAATCGACGCCTTTTCTTTGTCGTCCGGCGACGAGTTCTCGAAGCTGCTCGATCAGGCCGAATCTGCCATCGTCGCTTTTGCCACAGCGTTTCAGACTCGCAATGAAAAGTTGAACGGCTGGGCCGCGAAGATGAAGGAACTTGGGGTTCCTCCGCTCGGTCCTACTCGTCTCGTGCCGCCGGCTTCTGAGGTCGGCCTGGGTTGGGGCGAAGCCTATGGTGACGTGGACTTGCAGGCCGGTGAACGGAAGTTCCGCCGCCTGCATTCGGGTCGCTTCTTGACGAGCTTGCTGGTCGCATTGGGTGCTGAGCGGAACGCCCCGGAATACTACTTCGACAGCAGCGGTGCGAACATCACGGATATTGGTGTCCTGCATGACCAGGTGGCGAAAGTTGACCACGAGGTGCCAGGAATTCCCGACGACGCGGTCTTTTTCCGCACCGCTTCCGGTGGTCTGATTTGGACCGACGAGGAGCACGCGTTCACGCAAGAGGTGCAGCGTCGCGATCACATCCAGCCGATCAGCCGCGAGGAAGCGCTGAATGGTTGAACAGCGCGACGAATCGTGGGTGAAGGCCGCTAGCCCCGACCAGATCGCTGCGGCGGTGGATGCGGGCGAGCTCGCGCACTACATGGGCGGCAAGAGCGAGGACGAGAAGGCACACGATGCTCGCGTAGAGGGCAGCCCGAACCGTCTTCTGGCTGAGCTGTACGGGTTTTCGTCGTATCAGCAGATGACCTCTATGGGGAGCGCTTACGGTTCGACCCTCTTTGAGAGCAAGCGGCGGGACATGACCCTGGCGCAGCTCGAAAAGCTCGAGTGGTTGGAGACGGCCTCACCTGCCGAGGTGCATGCCGCGGAGGCGGCGGGGGATCTGGATCAGGCGCTCGGGAGGGATGTGACCAATGAGGCAGCGCGCCTCGAAAGCATCCGGGCGCAGGTAACTGAGGCCGTGTCTGGCGGTCGCCGTCCGTGAGCATCAGCATGCACTTCGATCTGCGCTTGGACGACATTGCGGCGAATTTGCAGACCGCCCTAGTGCCCGCCGCGATGAAGGCGATGGAGGGCGCGGTGCGCCCTGAGGTTGCCCGTCAAACGCCCGTTGAGACAGGCCACCTTGTCGGGTCTGAGGAAGTACGGCCCATTGACGACGGCGCAGAGATTTTCATTCCCGGTCCTTATGCGGCCCGCCAGCACTATGAGCTGTCGTGGCATCACAACACCGGCAACGCTCTCTACCTTGAACTGCCGTTGATGCAGCGCGCTGAAGCCGCGTTGCAGTCCGTCGCTTCCGATTTGCGCGACCTTTAGCGAATAGTCGCACCACCTACCCAGAGCCGCCTCTACAGGGCGGCTGTGCTGTTTAAAGAAGGAATCCCGATGTCTCTGCCCGACTACACCGATTTTCTGGACCCGCTCGAACTGCCGATCCGCGGGAAGAAGTACGTGATCCCGCCGATGAGCTTCGAGACGGGATTGCGGCTCAACGCCCTGGCGGAGGGCGCGGAAGACGCACCCAAGCTGACAGACCCCGAGTTCTATCAGATGGTCCTCGGGGACGTATACGCGGAAATGCTTGCCGACAAGGTGCCATCCGACGCGATCTATCGGGCATGTCTCACCGCTTGGACCGAGTACAACAGCGGTCGCGCAGCAGCCGAAATCATCTGGAAGACCGGTGGCGACCCAAAAGCGATCGAAGCTCTGATGCCGAAGCCGAATCGGGCGAGCCGGCGGAAGGCGTCGAAGCCATCGACGCGTACGGCCGCGGCGACAAAGACCCTGTAACGGGCCTCTACGAGTACTACGAGGACGTTCCTCCCGCCCTGTTAGGGCAGCACGACCCATCGGCACCTATCCCGATGTCTCGAATTCTCGGGCACTGGCCGTTGCTCGAATCGGACTTCCAGTCGGAATACCAGGTGGACCTCAGCGCCCCCGAGATCCGGCAGGGCAAGACGTGGCGATGGTTCCTTGTCCGAATCAGCGGACTGCTAGCCGCGGACACACGCCTATACCGCGCGCTCACCCCGAGAGACGAACCCGACCCACCGACTGACAACGAAACTGACGAATTGGACGCACTGTGAGCGAAGGGCCGATTTCTGCCGGCAGTATCCGCGGCGAGCTGAAACTTGACGCATCCGACTGGATGGAAAAGCTTTCGGCGGCGGATGCGGCTGCGCGGAAGCTTGGTGCCGCCAGTCCGACTGTCAGGGTTGAGGCGAAGGTTGATGAGGCCATCGCCAAGCTTGCTGCGGTGGACGCGGCGCAGAAGAAACTCGACCTTTCAACCGCATCGCTCAAGCTGGCGTATCAGCGTCTTGACGAGGTGCAGACCAAGGGTGGCGCGTCTCAGTCGCGGTTAATGGCCGCCCATCTGGCTGCGCAGCGTGCGGAGCTGGCGCATGAGGCGGCTACCCGTAAGCTTGCCGCTGCTCAGGCTCAGGAGGCTGCGGAAACCGATAAGGCGGCATCGGCAACCGAACGGCTGAACAGCGCCAACGGGAACGGCATTCAGCGGTGGCAGCTCATGGCCGCCGCAATTGCCGCCCTTATCCCTTTGCTGGCACCGCTCGCCGGCTATGCGGTGGGTGTCGGCGGTGCGCTTGGGGCAATGGGCGGCGCTGGCGTGCTGGCCATTTACGGCATCGTCAAGGCGATCAAAGACAGCACCGTTGCCGGTGTCGCCTACCAGCGCGGTCTGGATCAGCTCAAGAGTTCGCTGGACAGCCTGGGCAGCACTGCGGCCAACCGCATGCTCTCGTCGTTGGGCATCGCGGTGTCGATAATCAGCACCGCCCTCCCAACTCTCAACAATCAAGTTGGGGTGTTCGCGGGCTACGCCGGCCGAATCGGGACGACTCTGTTGCAGGGCGTCATCAACGCGTTGCAGGTTCTCAACCCGCTGTTCGTGCAGGGCGCTGGCTATGTCGAACAACTCGCATCCGGGTTCGCCGCGTGGACCTCGAACGGCGGCCTTGAGCGGTTCACCACCTACACGACTCAGGTGTTTCCGCAGGTGGCGGCAACACTCGGTTCTCTGGCGACCCTGGCGTTGCACGTCGCTGAGGGGTTCTCCGTGTGGGGCGGACCCATGCTGGGCGCGATCAAGGCCGTATCGGACGCACTGAACTTCATCCCCGCACCGTTGCTTCCTGCCCTCGCGGCCGGCGCTTTCGCAGTGGTTGCCGCGTTCCGCACATGGTCTGCCATCAGCGCAACGGTCGACGGTGTGAGCGGGTCGCTGCAAAAGGCCGGCACCAGTGGAAAGGCGGCGTTCGCGTCGATCATTCAGGGTGTGCTCGCGGCGGATGCGGCGATTTTGCAGGGCACAGCGTCTATCGCTTCTGGCATCAAGCAATGGCAGGGATTGACGACCAGCAGCGACGGATGGTCGGAGGCTGTCCGCAAGGGCAACATCAACATCAACAACCTGGGGCGCACCCTGCAGTCGGTTGGTGGCTTCTGGAATGACTTTGCCAAGAATGCCGACATTGCGGGTACGACTGTCCGTCCGCTGTACGACAACGTGAAGTCGCTTGATCAGGCGATTGCGTCTGCCACCCCGGAGGATGCGGCGCGCGCGTACAAGCAGCTTCAAGAGCAGATGAAACTTGCCGGGCATTCGTCGTCCGACATGGCCACGCTGTTCCCGGCAGCGACCGCGGCTGTCCACGCACAGCAGCAGGCGTCCAAAGAGGCAGCGGCGGCGGCTCGGGATAACGCGCAGGGCTTGGACGACGCGAGCACCTCCGCGAAAAAGACGCAGGATGCCATGACCAAGCTCAACGACACCCTCAAGAATCTGGGATCGGATCAGCTCAATGCGTCCGCGGCAGCCATTGCCTTCCACCAGTCGATCGCTGACGCAACTCAGGCCATCAAAGACAACGGTGCCACGCTTGACGAGACGACCCAGAAGGGCCGCGATAACCGTAAGGCGCTGGACGATATCGCGCAGTCGGGTATCGCGTTGGTGGCGGCGAATCAGCAGGCCGGCACGAGTACCGGGGAACTCTCCCAGCAGATGCAGTCCGCGCGCGACCAGTTCATCAACGCGGCCGTGCAGATGGGTATCAACACCGATCAGGCGAACAAAATGGCCGATCAGTACGGGTTGGTGCCGAAGAACGTTGATACAGCGTTCAACACCTCAGGGGCGGCTGCGGCGGCGGCCGCTGCCGCAGCCGTGAAGGCGGCATATGACGCGGTTGAGCGGTCGATCACGATCCGGGTCAACACGATTGAGACGCGTTCCACGCTCTCTGACCTCAACGGTTCTCAGTCGGGCAGTGGCCGGATGGGTACTTACCGTGACGGCGGCACCATCCACGCGGCCACCGGCCTAACGGTGCCGGGCGTGGGGTCGTCGGGGATCGACTCAGTGCACGCCATGTTGGCCCCTTCTGAGGAAGTCATTTCCAACCGATTCGGTCAGGCAGACCGCAACCGGAACTTGCTCAAGATGGTCAACGCTGGCGCTGGCCCGCGCGAGCTGGCCGCCTACATGAGCCGGCAGGCGGGCGGGGGTGGTGCGCCTCAGCCGGTCAATGTCGCGGTCACCGTGCAGTCGAAGGGCGGCATTGACCTGTCGCAGTACATCGACGTTCGGGCTGGGGTTGTGACCGAACGGACGCTTGCCCAACTGGCGCAGCAGATGAACGGCGGACTGGTGATCTAACGATCCCGGCACCCGCGGATTTTCATAACTCAAGAGAGGGCTACTAGATGGCTACATTCACGTTGCAACCGCCCAGTTACGGCAAAGTCGTCGGGCGGTTTCTTGTAGGAATCGGAGACGGCGTAGACGCCGACGCACTGCCCGATGCGGTTGTTCCAACGGGCACGATCACTTTTACGCCATCGGTTAAGAAAGTGCTGATCGCTAACGGGTCACCGGATCCGTTGACGTTGGAGCTGCAACCGGTCACGGCAACCATTGACTCGTCCGGGTATCTCTCGTTCAACAACCAGCCGGGTGTGACGTTGGTCGCCACCAACGATTCGAACATCAACCCGACCGATTTCACCTACTCGGTGCAGTACAACATCGCGTACTCGGGCGGTGTCATTGATCAGTCGAAGTTTGATATCAAGGTGCCGGCCGCGTCGCTGACGGACTCGACCACGTGGACTGACCTGACGAAGGCGGCGCCGGTCCCCACCGCGGCGGGAACGGCGATTGTGAAGGGCGATCCCGGTCCGGTCACCGATCTGACCATCGGTACTGTCACGCAGGGCACGGTTGCGTCGGCGAGCATCACGGGTAGCGCCCCTCAGAAGCGGCTCAACCTTGTGCTTCCTGCCGGCACGGGTGGTGGTGGCGGAAGCGGCACGGTTCAGTCGATCAATGGCGAGCTACCGAACCTCAGCGGAGACGTCAGCCTCGGTGCAACGGATGTGGGCGCGGTCCCGAATGCGGCTGTTGGTGCCGCGCTGGGTGTCGCCTCGCTGGACATCGGTGGCAAGGTGCCTATCGCGCAGGTGCCCGCCATCGACTATTCGCGTGCGGCCCCGTGGACGATGTTTGTTGTTCGGTGGCAGGGTTCGTGGCCTGCCCGCCCATCTGGCCGTAGTGATCTGGTGTTCCTGTGGGTCGGCCCGGATCCGGGGCCGGCCATTGTCACAAGCGGCACGGCGGGCATGCTTGCGGACGTTGATATGCGGGATGTGGTGGCTGCGTGAGCGGCCTGAAACAGACGCTTCGCTACACCCTGTCGAATGGTGTACTGATGCGCCGCGGGTTGGTGAAGACGCAGACCACAGCACCCCCGCCACAGCCGCCGGCGACCGTGAAGTTGTCCACGTTCGCGCAGTCGGGTGACAGCTTCCTGCAAGCGCTGGGCCGGTTGTCGTCGGACACAGTGGTGGACCTTGAGGGCACCGTGCAGACGGTCAACGGGTTCACGCAGGGTCGGGGCAGTGACGGCAAATCCGGCTATGGGATCTACAACAACAAAGTCATCGGGTTCTACAACGGCACCGTCTCAATGGTGCCGGGGTCGTCCACCGACGCGGCCACGATCAACGCCCTAGTCACCGGAGACACCAACAACTTCTCGCTCATGCGGTTGGGCCGCGGCGGCTCTCAGGCGACCACGCCCTACTTCTCCGGCACGCTGGCGTCGACCAATCAGGGGTCCAACTACAACGGTCTCATCCTCTACTACGCCACCAACGCGACGGTAGAGAACTCGACCATTCTCGGGTTTCAGGGATCGTCGGGTTTCCCGCCGGGTGAGACGTTCCCCCTGAACAACTACCACTCGGTCAACACGCTAATCCGGTGGGTGACGGTGGATGGTCAGGGCATCGGCGCATCGGGGCTGGGTAACAACTACTGCACCTCCCCGTTGGTGCAGGACAGCACTTTTAAGAACATGGGTTATGGGGCAGGCGTGACCCACTACCTGACGACCGACCCGACCTATGAGCGGTGCACGTTCTCGGGCAACCACCTCTACGGGGCGAACTTCGAAAAGGTGTCCGGGACGATCACGCTCCGCAACTGCACCTTTTCGAACAACCGCTACCCGATGTGCGTGGACACGGACGGCACCTCTGCGGTGGTGAACGTCTATGACCCGATTTGGGACGGCATGAACAGCGGCGTCCCCTTCAAGATCCTGCGGCACAACACGTACGCGTTCCCTGCAGGCAATCCTTCGCCACCCAACAAGCAGAACGTGTCTGACTTCCACATCTTCCAAAACGGCGTCGAAGTCACCTCCTCTGTGCTGCAAGTCGTCACCAACTGACCAACTCTCAACCTCGGTACCTCAGCCCGTTATCACGGGCGTTTTTCGTTTAAGGGGGCGTTCGCTTTGACGAACCGCAATCAGAACTTCGAGGGCGGCACCAACGGTGCAACCCTCACCACCTCCAACGCTGGCGGGTCGGGCAACACCCAGTTCTCGTCAGTGGTCATCCCGGCCGGCACCACGATTGTCTTCGACAACGCGTTCGCGTCGCAGGGCAGCCAGTGCATCAACATGACCAACACGGGCACCTCGACCGTGAACGCACGATGGACAGGCATCAGCTCCACCGCGTTCGCGGCATCCGTGTACGTCTACCTCACGACCGCGCCAACCGCGGACCTGTTCCTTTTCAACGCGGCATCGGGCGGCACCACCGTGATGCGCGCCACCATCACGATCTCCGGTGGCGCGGCGAAGCTATCCATGCTCGATACCCGCGGCACTACCACCCGCGTGTGGACGGCGGCCAGCGCGTTCCCCCTGAACCAGTGGGTCCGCATTGAGGTGTATTGCACGATCAACGCCGGTGCCGCCACCTACAACGCGGCTTACTACCTGGGTGACAACTCCACTGCTGTTGACTCGACTGCTGTGACGAACGCAAATACGGGTTCCGCGGCCATCGATACGTTCATCCTTGGCAAGACCGACAGCAGCGCGTACACGTCCCCGATCCGCTTCGACGGGGTGCAGACGAATGACGCCGCTACCGGGTACATCGGGCGTTGGCCGGCTACCGCCGCCACGTCGGTGCGCCCCAACTCGGTCGTGTCCAACGGTGGAACGTTCTCCAACCAGGGCGGTGCCGGTTCGCTGAGCGCGGCAGTGGCTGACGAATCTGACACGACCTACATTCAGTCCGGAGACAACCCCACGGGCGGGTCAATCGTTTACGGATTCGCTCTCCTGTCGTCGGGCGATGTGACGGTCAAGACTCGTGATCAAATGTCGCTGTCTTCGCCCGCCACGAAAACGCTCGTGGAGTTGTTGCAGCTCCCGTCCAACACGGTCATTTCATCGCGGACGTGGAATCTCACAACGTCATGGGTAGACAACTCCTGGACGACGGACCCGGCCACGGAGACGCCGAACATTACTGACCGTTCGAACCTGGCCCTCCGCATCACGGACTACCTGGGCTGATGGCGCAGAACGGGCGTCACTCTCGGGCAGAACTGACAACCACAGGCAGCCCGGGCAATCATGGACGGCACTCGCGCGTTGAGCTGACCGCCTACACAGCGCCGCAGAACGGCCGTCACTCGCGGGTCGAGCTGGTCACGGCACCACAGCGGGCGAAGCACTCGCGGGTTGAGCTTCGGTCGGCGGCGTTGGTTAGCGCTGGCACTGACGTGGTGGCCGTTGAGCCGGGCACGCTGGTGCCCTTGCTGGGCACTGGCGGCGATGTGGGCGGCACTCCGGTGTGGTCGCAGGTGAGTGGGCCTACTGTGACTTTCACGCAGTCTGGAGCGGCTGCATCGTTCCGTGCACCGCCCACTCTGACGGGCACCAACTTGGTGTTCCGGTTCTCGGTCAACGGCGCGTATGACGACGTGAGTATCACGGTGTTGGCGGCCACTCACCGGGTGCTGTGGGCCGGCGTCGAATGCGCCGCAGCCACCTACGCGGTTACGTCCGGTTAGTGCCTTGCGGGAAAACGCCTCAGACGCCTAACTTCTCTTCCGTCGGTGGGGGTCAACCCTGGTGAACCCGAACGCCAGCTATTGATGTCGGCAATGCGTTGACCCTCACCCTTGCCGGCGCGCAGATCGATGGCCTATGACTGGAATCCCTAGCGAAAGGCGCGCCCCGTGGAGCAGACAACCGTTTACGACCTCGCAATAAAGCGACTGGAAGGCGATCGCAACGGTGTTAATAATGTCGTCCGGGCTGCGTCTTCCGAGGGCGCTGGCGAGCTCCTGGCACTGATGCTGCTTGAGCAGTACAGCACAGCGCTCATCAGGGAGTTCAAGACCCCAGCGGCCGCGATTGATTACGTCCGCACCCAGGCCGCAACCATTGAGACGATGGGCATTGGCGAGCAGCCGGAGCGCGAGTGAGGACTACCCGGCGGGGTGCGGATTCGGTGGGCCGTCCCAATACCCGGGTTTCTTGTTGTTGTCGTAGCGCACAAGTTCGTCAGCCCGCTCTAGCGATTCACAGACAGCCATGAGGCGGCGCTTGGCCGGGTCGAGATCCCATCTGATGACCAAGTATTGGTCGGTGCCACGCTTGTCCGTGAAGCGGTGAACGACGGCTTTGGGGAGCACGGGGTGGTCGCGCATGACGAGCCATGTGTCTCTGTCGTAACGAATTGGCTTCGGGCGCGTCACGAGCCAATTAGAACATATGTTCGAATGATCCGGTCATACCGGTATGCAATGATGGGCGGTCCGCACCTGTCTGACGAAGGAGATGGCCGCTTGCCTAATGAGCACTGGGACAACCTCGATAAGCGAGACGTGCCGGACCAAGAGGTCGCTGAGCGATTCCAAACGGACGCTGAGCCGGACTGGTCCGACCCGTTCGCGACTGCGGCGACGTTCTTGCAGGCTTTGGCGGATCCCCAGCACTATCAAGTGGCACTGCTTAACCTGATTCATCCCTATACGGCGGCCAGTTGGGGCGACTTCTCCGAAGCTGCCGCAGGCTTGGCATCAATTCAGAACTGGGGCCTCGGAAACAAGCCGAGTCGAGCTGAGGGGCGACCTGACGTCGCGTACGCTGCGATCCTCCGCAACGTCGACCAAACCTTCCAATCACAGTCCGACCAGGTCGTCATGACGGCCGCGGTCATCACGCTTGTCTGGTCCGCAGAGCGACAGATGTGGTTGGTGTACAGCATTGGTGATTACACGGGGCCCGAGGATATCGCGCCCCTAGCGTGACTGAGCAGAGCGTTAGGAACCGAGGGTGAAGTACCGGAAGATCATGAGGGCACCGAGGCAGATCGCTGCGGCGGAAATGATCATTCCTGCGACAGCGAACCCGCGACCTCGATGATTCTTGTCCGCATATCCTCCGATTGAGATCATCAAACCGAAGAGCGCGAGCAATGCCCCGAGCATCCCGGACACCGCGGCAGCCGGAAACGCTACGCATGCGAGCACGAACCCTGTCACGCTCACGCCATTGATTGACGTTTGCGGTTGTGACACCATCACCTGCTGGACCACCGGCGCGTACACATCCGCCCATGACTGGCCATCCCACCAGCGCAACCGCCCTTGGCCGTCGTCGTACCACCCAGCGGGTGTGGTCGGCGGGGGAGGCGTTGTGTTCGTCATGCCGCGATCTTAAAACGATCCTCAGATTGCGGCCATCGGTGCCCCCACCCACTTCGGGGGGCAAATCGGTCCATACGGATGCTTGTTATTCCACATGGATAAGGGCCCGTTATCGGACCCCGGTGGGAGCCGTAACACTGTGGCTATGACGAACGGAACGACTGTCGCGCAGGTGCACTCAGCCGCGCACATTCTGGGTATTGGCCCGTCTCGGCTACTGCGGATCCTGCTTGAGGCGTGGGCTGATGGAGAGTGAACGGTGGGTGGACTGCGAAGCGCTCGCAACGCATCTAGGCAAGTCCGTGTTCACCATTCGTAGGTGGGCGCAGACCGGCACAGTGCCAGGCCGGAAGGTAGGCAAGGCGTGGATGTTCCGCATCAGCGAAGTAGACGACCACCTGAGCCGGCCGGTTGACCCGTGGCAGCAGTCGCCGCGTTCTCGGGGACGGCGGCGAATTACCTGAGCGCCTGTGCACCAACCTGTGTGCACACTACGGACGTAGACGCTCCAAGACGCTCCGCTCGGAGCGCGATCCGCCGCGGATGATCCGCAGTATTTCGCCTTTGAGGCCAGACGTTCTTAGACGCTCCACTCATGTTCTATGTCTGGGGGTCAAGGGGTCGCAGGTTCAAATCCTGTCAGCCCGACGCAACGAAAGAGCCGGTGGGCACGAAGGTCGCGAAGCGACCACGTGCCCACCGGCTCTCTCGTTGCTCGCTGCTGACTAATGGGGTCCCCGCGCGCGAGGGTCCCCGGGCGCTGATCCTCGCTCTGCGAGGAGCGGCGTCTGGGGTAGCGCGTGGGGCGCAGCCCGACAGAGAAGAAGAGCTGGTAAAGGGCCGTTTTGGAGAAATCCAAGGCGTCCCTTTCTGCGCCTCTTAGGGCGCCACCACTACCATTCCCACTACCTTTTCAGCCGAGAGCCGCGCTCAGCTGGTCCATGGCGCTGGCCGAGACCTCGGGGGAGACGTGGCCGTAGATGTCACCGGTGATGGCCACAGACGAGTGTCCGAGGATGTCGGAGACGACTTTCAACGGCACACCGGCAGCGAGCATCGTGGAGGCCGCCGAATGCCGCAGGGTATGCAGGCCCACCGTGTCGGGCAGGGCCGGCCTTACGTGCTGCCGTCTTGAGTGACCGCAGGGTGTTGCGGGGGTCGCGCGGGGTACCCAACTCGGTGGTGAACACGAACCCACTGGCGACCCATGCCGAGCCAACGCGTAGGCGGGCTTCATCTGTTCCAGCCGGACGGCCCCTCCGGGGTGATGCGGTGGCGGCGAACCGCCTTTCGGTCGTAGTTCAATTCTGCGAGCAGGCGCTGAACGCGCTTAGCGGCTCGCGCGCGTTCGCTCGTCGAGCAACAGCAGGGCCCCCCGGACAAGGTGTCCAGGGGGCATGTGCTGCGTGGGCGAATCGCAGTCGGCGGGTGAGTCTAGCCCTCGCCCATCGGGGGAGGACTTTCCGACGAGGGCCCCCTGTCCGGGACACAGCTCCCGGCCAAGAGAGCCAGCATTGTGACTACGGACATCACCCACGTCGGCAGGCCGCTCCCGGGGGCGAACACGACCACAATCAGCGTGGAGAGCAAGACGACCACCACGATGGCAAGATATACACGAGCAGCGGCGGTCAGCGGTGACGGGAAGACGGGACCCCTGACGCGACTCCATACTCGATCAAAGGTTGCGCACAGAAGCGCTCCCACCGTCAGCGCCACCCCTCCCGGCGCCTGTGGGAGGAGCGAGGCACCTAGCAATGCGGCTTCCACGATGAGAGCCATGGTGGCAAAGTACGCCAGGCGTCGGGGCCGCGCTGCCATCAGAATCCTTTACAAGCTTGCGAGATACCCGCCGCAGCGACTGCACCAGTCACGACCCAGGCGAGACCGCCAGTGGGTGGGCTGAACACCAGTGAGGCGGCGGTCGTGCCCAGGGCGAGGATACATCCGCTTTTCCAGGTGACTTTTACGCTGGCTCCGCCGCGGTAGACGAGGGCGACCGACTGAACCATGCGGCCGTTGATGTACTTCTGGAGGTAGCTCCCCTTGCAGTTCGTAAGATTCTCGTTCGGCCTCATGAAATAGCTGCTGCCGTTCGGGTTCACACAGTTATACGAGTACACCCCGGTCGTTTGTGGGTCCGCAACCACAGGGAAAGCGGTCTGGGCGCTAAACTCCACAACCTGCGTAAGTGTGTTCTTCTTGACTTCGTAGTGCGTGGGCACAGGGTTGCCGTTGGCGTCCTTTGCCCATGCGTCACCGAACACCATGATCGGTGCACCATCGGCTGTTGCTACCGCGACAACCCCCTTCGCGGAGCGCACTAGTGACGCCCCCTTGGGGACCTGGATCGGGTAATCATAACGCTTGGGCGCCTTCGCGTTGGAAATCACGGTGCTGATCTGCACGCTGCCGTCCATGTGCGGAACGGGGACCGTGGACGACCCATTGTTGTTGTTGTAGACCACCACATCGGCCTCTTGCGATGCGGTGGCGTGGCTCGCCTTACTGGCGAACGGCAGGCCAATAGTCACGTTCTCTTTGTTGCCGAGCGTGGTCACCTTGACGCCGCTCGAAGCAACCTTCGGAACGTGCACGGAACCGCCCTGGGGTGTAGCCACGTGCACTGCATCGGCGGGGTCGGTCGTACTTGGCGTCGCCACATCCGAGACAGTATCCGGTGCCACGTTCTCCACCGCAGCAACCGCCGCCTCAGCATTTGTGGCGTCAGTATCAACCACGGCGAAACCAGACAGGCTTGCGCCAACCAAGCACACACCTGCCAGCGTCGCCGCGGACATCAACACACGAGACTTCTTCACAGAGGTCTCCCTTCGTTCTTAAGCAGAACGAAATGGACGTGTCCGTCACCCGGGCGGGCCGGAACGGTCGGTGTCCACTACTCGTGAGGGCAAAGCACCCTTCCACTACCCAGACGCAGACACCACCTCATCGTGACGCGACGTGAAGTGACGCACGCTCACCATGCTGGCGCTTGGCATCCACGGCGCAGACTCGCAGGCCGGGGAAGGGAGTCACGATTGCGGAGTACGCGAGCGCAGAACCAACTTCCCGGCAGTGACCCGGTACCCCCGGGAAAGTTGGCGCCCCCTCACACACGCGCGCGAGCACCCCCGGCGCACCTGGCTCCTATTGACGAGCCATCGTCGCCCGACATGTATGTATTTCGGGGTATAGCCCCTCTAGCGAAGCCGCCGAGGGCGCCGGGAACGTGTTCCCCATGACCGCCTTCATTGTCGCCATGGAAATGCTCCCCCGCCCCTTCCCGTATTGGTCGATCTGCGAGGGCGGCTGTGAGTTCGCAGGTTCAAATCCTGTCAGCCCGACGTTCTGAAAAGCCGGAAGGGCACGGAGGTCGCACAGCGACCACTTGCCCTTCCGGCTTTTCAGAACTCGCTGCTGACTAAATGGGGTCCCCGCGCGCGAGGGGCCCCGGGCGCTGATCCTCGCTCTGCGAGGAGCGGCGTTTGGGGTAGCGCGTGGGGCGCAGCCCGACGCAGTGGGCCGTTTCGCAAGTGGCCCGGAACCTACAGGCACCTTCGCGGGAGTTGCTGTAGCGATACCCCGTCCTCGGCACTACTGAGGACGGCTCCCCGGGCTTGGGGAGTGAGCGCGCTGGGCCACCCAGCGCCGGATGGTGAGCCTGCGGATGAGGCCGGCGCGGGTCAGCGGCGGCGGCCAATCATCCGTTCCGGTCATCGCCGGTCCCACCGGTTCGCGAGGTACCAGACGCCCCACCAGCTGTACCCGCACAGCACGATGAGTACCGCGTAGACAGCGGCGACGAACCAGTTCTTGCCGGGCAGCCAGACCGCCGTGAAGAACACGAAGAGGATGCTGGACAGCGTCGCGTAGAACCACGCGATCTGCGGGTTCGTCCACGCCAGCCACCACGGCCGTTTCCGGTCAGCCATCGTCGCGCTCCTCGGCTCTGGTCGGCGGAGTTGACTCGGGTGCGGAGGTCGGATGCCGAACCGCCCAGATCAGCGACGCCCAGCCGAGGGCGCTGAGGATAAGGAACCAGAAGGCGAGCAGCCAATCCCACCAGCGGCCGTGCGCCACGACTTCGTACCACTCGAACACGGCGAAGACGGTAAAGAAGATGGCGAAGAACATCGCCACTCCGCGACTCCCGGGCAGGACCCACCGCGGCTTTTTCGACGGCGCACCGGTCACGGGTCGAACCTACTCGTCCCTCGCGGACGAGGCTTGTGATCGCCTCGCGCGGACGGCCACGACAACTGCACCTCCGACGCCGGCGGCAGCGATAATCCCAGCGGGAATCCACAGGGCCGGAAGTGAGAGGGTCACCGCGAGTACCCCGACAATCACCGAGAAGGCGAAGCACGACACCACGAGGCCGATAAACGACGGCGAGTTCCGCTTGGCCGTCATTCCGTACGCCCCTCCTCGCGCCCAGCCTTCTTCCACAGCCGAAAATAGATCATCGTCTGGTGAACGCAGATGAGGCCGAGGACAACGTTGATCCAGCCATTGGCGCGCCCGAAGACGACCAGCACGATGCCGCCAACAAGATTGAGAGCAGCGACTCCCGCGAATCCCCACGCGAGATTCCGCCAGAACTCGGGGCGGGGCGTCTTCGGGTCGGTCACGGGTCGGGCTCTAGTCGCGCGCTGCTCGGTTTATCCGAACAGTCTCTTCAGGAGTTCGGGCGTGTAGGTCCGCGGTCCGGCGTTGTTCCAGTTGGAGGCGATCCAGTACCCCTGGCCGACCCAGTGCGATTCGCCGATCGACCGGCCGGTGCTGTCGTCGTTGGTCACGCACCATTGACCGCTATACGCCTGGCCGCAGAACCAGCCCATGGCTCGCATCCTGGCCGTTGCTGCCTGCCCTGTCGCAACGTCGACGTGGCGGAGTTGCGTGGTCAGGAACGTGTCGCTGGGACCCGTCGCCGGTGCCCAGTCGCAGATGAGTCCAGGGCTCTTCGACAGCATGCCCCCGAGAGCTGCGTCATAGGTGCCGAACCCTGCCCTCGGCACGCCTGGCCCGGATTTCCACGCCGGGTTGAGGACCAGCGAACCGTTGTCGGACATGAAATCGGTCAGACCTGCGTAGAGCGCGTCGCAGCTGGACGGCAGCTTTTCCACAATTGCCGGTGCCGAGGGGACGGCGGGCATGCTCGGACTGGGAGCGACGGCTGATCGGGTGGGCCCGCTCGTCGCCGCCGCGGTACAGCCCGCAAGAGAGAGCGCGATGAGGCCGATGACCGCCGGCGTTGCGAGCTTCACCCCGCAACCCTAGCGGACAATACTGTCTACCTCGGCGACCAGGGCGAGCTCACTGTTGTCGCCGTCCTGGGGGGCCGAAGAAGAGCACAAGGCCGAGGGCGCCCGCGTCCGGTTTCAGTGTGGTGGCGCGAGGGCGATCGAGTCATCCTCGTAATACGTCCTGTTGCGCGAGCGACGGCGCAGGTGACTGAGGAAAGGTGATCGAGATGGACATCGATGGCGACACGGGCCAGATGACCGCACTCCGGGCGCACGAGCGCGGTGGCCCCGAGAAGCTGGTGGTGGAGAAGGCTCCGCGCCCCCGGCCGGGGCGGGGAGAAGTGCTCGTCCGCGTCGAAGCGGCAGCCATCACGGCTCCCGAGCTGACCTGGCCCGAGACGTGGGAGTCGGACGGTGTGGACCGGACGCCCATCATCCCCTCGCACGAGTTCGCCGGCACCATCGCCGAGGTGGGGGAGGGAGTGAAGGACTTCGCCGCGGGCGATCTCGTGTTCGGATTGGTTCCCTTCAACCGGAACGGGGCCGCGGCGGAGTTCGTGGCCCTCCCCACCTCGTCGATCGGGCACAGGTCGTCCTCCGTCGACGCCGCCATCGCCGCCGCCGCGGTCCTCCCGGCGCTCACCGCATGGGAGGCGCTCCACGACCAGGTGAACCTGGAGGCCGGGAAACGGCTTCTGGTCCGTGGCGGGGCCGGGGCGGTCGGCTCGATGCTCGTCCAGATCGGTCACGTGGCTCGCGCTCACGTGACTGCCACCATGTCGTCGGCCGACGACGTGGAGCGCGTGCGATCGCTGGGCGCCGACGAGGTCGTCGTCGTGCCCCGAGGCGAGGAGCCCGAGGGCCTGAGCGGGTTCGATGTGGTCGTGGACGCGGTCGGCGACCGGATCCCGCGATGGATGTACGCGGCGGCCGCCCCGCAAGGAACGCTCGTGTCGTTGCAGTTCCCGCCGGACGAGCAACTGGCCTCCGACTACGGGGTCGACACCGTGTTCTTCGTCGTGTCGGCCAACACGGAGCGCCTTGCGGAGCTGGACGATCTCCTGTCTCAGCACAGGCTGGCGGTGGACGTCGCCATGCAGTTCCCGCTCGAGCGCGGCCGGGAGGCCTTCGAGGCGGCCGGGACTCCGGGGCGCCGGCACGGCAAAGTGCTCCTGGTCCCGGGCAGCCGCGCATCGGACTGAACCCGTCCTGGGGATGGCCGACGAAGTCGCCTCCGTGGTGGCGGACGGGGCCCGTGCATGCCAGGCGCACACGGAACGGCGCACACGGGGAGATTCCGTGTGCGCCGTTCGGTCTTCAGGTTGCGCTGGTCACTGCTGGATGAAGGCCAGGAGGTCGGGGTTGATGACGTCGGCGTGGGTGGTCAGCATCCCGTGCGGGTAGCCCTCGTAGATCTTCAGGGTCGAGTTCGGCAGGAGTTCCGCCTGCTTCAGTGATGCGTCCTTGTAGGGGACGATCTGGTCGTCGTCGCCCTGTGTGACGAGCACGGGAACGGAGATGGCCTGAAGATCCGCGGTCTGGTCCGTCTCCGAGAAGGCTTTGATGCCCTCATAGTGGGCGAGCGCGCTGCCCATCATGCCCTGACGCCACCAGTTGGCGATCACGGGCTCGGACACGGTGGCACCTGAGCGGTTGAACCCGTAGAACGGGCCGGAAGCGACGGCCTGGTAGAACTCCGCGCGGTTGGCTGCCAGAGCATCCCGGAAACCGTCGAACACCGAGATCGGAGTACCTTCCGGGTTGCCCTCGGTCTGCACCATCAGCGGCGGAACGGACGAGACGAGCACCGCCTTCGCGACGCGTCCCTGGGGCTCACCGTACTGGGCGACGTAGCGCGCGACCTGGCCGCCTCCCGTCGAGTGCCCGATGTGGATGGCGTTGCGCAGATCGAGGTGCTCGACAACGGCGGACGCGTCGCTGGCGTAGTGATCCATGTCGTGCCCCGTGCCGATCTGCGAGGATCGGCCGTGGCCGCGCCGGTCGCTCGCGATCACACGGTAGCCCTTGCTGAGGAAGTAAAGCATCTGGGCGTCCCAGTCATCGGCGGAGAGCGGCCAGCCGTGGTGGAACATGATGGGCTGCGCGTCCGGGCTGCCCCAGTCCTTGTAGTAGATTTCTGCGCCATCTTCGGTGGTAATGAACGGCATGGTCAACCTCCGGTTTTCTGATGAATGATGAGGGAAGCGCGTTCACGATAACCTCAGGCCCACCACCGACCGGTCCTACGATTGTCCAGAGGTTGGAGGGCGGATGGGTCCGCTCACCTCGCCCAGGAACTCACCAGTAGCCGGGGTCTGGGATCGACCGAGTGCCAGGAGTCGCCGGACGCTCGCCCCCTCTCGGAGTGCACGCGGATCGCCGCCTGACGCGGAGGAACGCGGACGATGGATACCATTAGCGCGGTCGGAAGGTGGAGGTGATCGTGGTGGCTGAGCTACTCGATTCGGTCGAGCTCGCCGTGTTCGAGCGGCTCATCGATGTCGGCAAGTTGCTCGAGCGGCGGGCGGATCGCGCCACGCGCGAGCACATCGGACTGAAGTACGTGCAGTACGAGGTGCTCATCCGTCTCCGCAACGCGGGCGGGGAATTGCGCATGACGGAGTTGGCGAACAAAGTGGTCAGCACTCCCAGCGGCCAGACGTATCAACTCGCGCAGCTGGAGAGGGCCGGGCTGGCCGAACGGGTTATCGCGCCGGGCGACGAGCGGGGAGTGCTCGCGCGGATCACAGAGAAGGGCCGGGCGTTGCTGCGCGAGGTATCGCAGCATCAGAACGACATGATCGTCGAAGCGGTGATCGCGCCCCTCACCCGCGAGCAGGTGGAGGCCGCCCATCGCATCCTCGGCGCGCTGCAGCTTCATCTGCGCGGGGAAGAGACCGGAGGTCTCATCCCGGCGAGCCTTCGTTCGCCCACATCAAGCGAGGAATAGCGCCGTACGCGTTTTTTACAAATTTGAAACAAATGTCGTCGCTCGTGGTAACGTCACGGCCATATCTTCAAATTTGTAATAAGTCGAAGGTATGGGCGATGAGGCCCGCCGCTCACGTCGCGGCGACAAGCGCACCGACCTCCGGCTTCCCTTCTACCGAAGGAGCGCGCGTGATCGCACTCGACCACATAGCCATCTGGTCTGACAATCTGTACCGCACCACGATCGAACTCAGCAGGATGACCGGCATCGGCAGTGCTGACGGCGGATACTTCCCGGGCCTGGGGCTCGGCCAGAAGATCATCTCGCTCGGTGGAAGCACCTACCTCGAGATCGAGAGCATCGTCGACCATTCGATGATCGCCGAGAGGAGACCGCTCGCACTCGAGCTCGAGCGTCAGACCGCTTCCGGGCCCTGCTTCGCCGGGCTCTGCCTGCGCAGCGACGACATCGCCGAGATCGAGTCGTTCGCGGCTCACCGCGGAGTGGAGGTCTCCACGGAGATCGCCGGTGGGAAAGAGGTGATGGTCCCCCGGCAGAAACGGGGCAAGGCGGCGCACGCGCCCGACTTCCTCGGCTCCTGGCTGCATGGCAAGCCGAACATCTACTATGTCCCCGATCTCGACACCCACTCCAGCACGCTCCCCACGCAGCCCGGTACCGGCGAGGTGGAGGGCCTGGGCGTCAACTCGCTCGAACTCGGGGGCGACGAAGCAGCACTCCGAGACTGGTTGGGTGACATCGATCCAGGGCAACTGGGAATCGACATCACCTTCAATGGTCGCGCTGACGGACTCTACGCCGTCGGTTTCGACTCCACCGCCGGGCCGCAGACCATTCGGCTCGCCCCCATCACTCTCTAGACTGCGTCACCTCGACCCAACGGAGACACCATGTCCGCCACCATCAATGCACCGATCACCGGAACACACGCGAAAGTCCGTCGGGCCGCACTCTCGGGCTTCTTCGGCAGCGCCCTCGAGTACTACGACTTCCTCATCTACGGCTCAGCCTCTGCGCTCATCTTCGGAAGACTGTTCTTCCCCGAATCCGGAGCATCCGCCACGTTGCTCTCCGTCGCCACCTTCGGCGTCGCCTACGTCGCACGCCCGTTCGGCGCCGTCCTATGGGGCCACATCGGCGATCGCTTCGGCCGGCGTCGTGCTCTCGTCCTGACCATCGCGCTGATGGGCGTAGCGACCTTTCTGATCGGGCTCCTGCCGACCTATGAGAGCATCGGCTGGGCCGCCCCGGCCCTCCTGGTCTTTCTGCGCCTCGTGCAGGGGCTGTCTGCCGGAGGCGAGTCTCCGGGATCGACATCTTTGACCGTCGAGCACGCACCCGAGGGTCGCCGTGCGTACTACACCAGCTTCACCATGAGCGGGATGCAGTTCGGGATCGCACTCGGCAGCCTGGTCTTCATCCCCATCGCGCTGCTCCCCGAGAGCGCCCTCTTCAGCTGGGGGTGGAGAATCCCGTTCCTCGCCAGCGGCGTGTTCACGATCGTCGCCTATCTTCTGCGTCGCAAACTCGAAGAGCCGGAGACGTTCATCAGCATGCGCGACGAAGGAGAGCGTGCGCGGCTGCCCATCGCCGTCCTCCTGAAGGACCACTGGCGCACGACGGCGCGAGTGCTGCTGCTGAGCACGATCAACGTGGTGGGCACGATCTTCAACGTCTTCGCCCTTTCCTACGGCTCGCAGCACGGCATACCGAGCGCCGTGATGCTGGCAGTCGTCTCCTTCGGCAACCTCGCTGCAATGGTGATGTCGCCGATCGCGGGCAGGCTCTCCGACCGATGGGGGCGCCGGACTCCCTTCGTGATCGGCTCCATCGGCTCCACCCTGTGCATCGCCCTGCTTTTCGTCGCGATCGACGCGGGGAACATCCCTCTGATCTACCTCTTCGGGGTTCTGGGAATCGGTGTCTTCTACGCGATTCCGATCACCGTCGGCGCGACCTGGTACCCCGAGCAGTTCCCCGCCGCGTGCCGCTACACCGGTATGGCCGTCGCCTTGATGCTCGGCATCCTGCTCTCAGGCTTCGCCCCGGCAATCGCCCAGGGCTTCGGCGCAAACGGGGCGAACTGGGGGCCGGCGATCCTCCTCTGCGCGGCGGTCGCCCTCGTGTCCTCCGTGGTCGCCCTCATCGCGCCGGAGACCTATCGGGTGACGAAGGACCTGCTCGGAGTGAAGCGGCGGCGTGACTGACCGTCATCGCCGCGCATGACGACGGCCGGGCTCGAAAGAGCCCGGCCGTCGATGCATCCGGCTCACGCCGTTCGTCGGGGAGTGATGCCTTGGGTGCCACGGGGGAACGTCGCCAGCACCTCCTCCGGGATGTTCAGGTGCGCTGACACCAGCGATGGTGGAACGTGTGCCAGCCAGTTGGCGAGCGAGACCTCTTCGTACTTGTCGGCTTTGAACACCTCGAGGAACTGCAGCACGTCGTCCCCTGTGTTCTCGATGTAGTGGCCGTAGTTGCGCTTCACGACTCCGACGTCGCCCGGACGGAAGTCGGTGGTGTTCGCGTGCGGGCCTGTGTTGAAGACGGTCATTCGCGCGGAGCCGCGCAAGTAGTACTGCCACTCATCGGCGTTGGGATGCCAATGCAACTCACGCATGGATCCCGGCTCGACCGTCACCAAGGCGGCGGCGACCGTGTTCGAAAGCGGGAAGTTCGTGCTGTCGGCGATCTGGATGCTGCCGCCGCTGTTCTGGTGCAGGGGCTCCGAACGTGACAGGCGGAAGATGATCGGCTCCGCCGCACCCCAGGTGACGCCGGACGCATCCTGGTCCCGTTCCAGCTCGCCTGGTTCGTCGCCGGGGAAGATCCACAAGTTGTGCAGCGGGATGTCCGTGAACACTTCTTGAGCGACGCCGAAGTTCTTCGCGAGGACGTCCGGCGGTGTGTGCGCGAACCAGTCCGTGAGCAGCAGAGTGTTGGACTCCGACTGGGCGCCGTCGTCGAATGCGAGCACGAACTCCGCGCCGACAGGGCCGAGGCCCTGCAGCGAGTGCGGTGTGCCGGCGGGGAAGAACCAGAGGTCGCCTTCCTCGACGTCCTCGACGCTCGGGAGACCCGATCGGCTGAGTGTTGTGACGCGGCATCGGCCCTTGGTCATCACGGCCCACTCGGCGGTCTGGTGCCAGTGCAGTTCCCGGATTCCGCCGGGTTCCAGGTACATGTTGACGCCCGCGATCTCATCAGAGATATGGAAATCGGCGCTGGTGATCTCGCGCGCCCAGCCGCCGCGCTGCACTCGGCGGGGAGAGATGTTGAACGAGGACCAGAAGAACGGCTGGGTGCTGATGTCCGTCGGCGGGGAGTCGATCTGGTTGGGGAACTGGCTCTCGATGACCCGGTTCTGCGGCCCGTCCATGACTGTCGCCGCAGTGTCATCGGCGGTGTTGATCTCGCCCTCGAGGGGAAGATCCGGGTTACCCAGCGTCGGCGTCTCGTGGTGGGGTGCACCCTCGCTGCTGTCCATGTCCGAGTTCCCTCTCTGTCAGCTCACGACTGCGGCAGCTTCGGGTGTCGCCACCCGGAAGCTGAAGGTCTCTTCGAGGTACAGGGTGACCAGGTCCGCATCGTGGTGCGCGTACCCGATCGCGATGTCCTGTCCTGCCTCGAACACGTAGTCGCCGCCGCGCTGGCTGACCACGACCGCCCCGTCGAGTCCCGGTGTCCACACCACCGGACCCCCAGGAGCGTCTCGAGGTGCTTCAGGAGGGGGCTTCCCCCTTGGTCGCTGCCCGCGACGACATTGATCCAGGTGTCCGTGTCCACTGCGAGGCCGTAGGGGGCGTCCACTCCCGCGCGCTTGAGCTGTGCGGCCGCCACGGCGACCTGCTCCGCGAAGCGGCGAGGGTCGTCCGGTCGATTGAGACGAGGATTCGGCGTCGCGGGGACGATGCCTGCGAAGCCGAGTGCGTCCCAGCCGTTGAAGATGGCGGAGTTCTCGATGGTCGCGAGCTGCGCGGCGGCTTCGTCCAGTCCTGACAGGTCGACGTCGATTGCGCCGCGGGAGGCTGCGTCCAGCTCCGCCCTGCTGAGGGAGAACTCGAGACGAACCTCAGCCAGGGGGAGAACTGCTCGGGCGCGGACGATCGCGTTCTGACCCGGCGCGTCCACAACGGCTCCGACCCGTCCCGTGGATGTGGCGGAATGCTCCCACCCGAGCGGACCGACGAAATCGACGAGCTTGCGGGCACCGAGCGCCGGCGCCAGCCGCGTGCGCGCCTCGTCGTCGAGCATCGCCCAGGTGTCGTCGGTGATCGGCGCCAGATCGCGAAACAGATGATTCATGGGTTCTTCCCTTCCAATGCGCTCAGCGGAGCGAGCCGAGACCGAGCGACCCGTCCGCCGTCGTGTCGGGGGTGGCCGCTCTCGATGGTTGCGATTCCGCCGCCGCCGCGGCCGGGGCGTCGAGCTCACCGAGCATGTCTACGGGCGGGACGAAGAATGCGCTACCCGTCACTGCCGTGGAGAAGTCCAGGAGGCGATCGTGCAGTCCCGGCGGGTCACCGATGAACATCCGGTCGAGCATTTTCTGGATGACCCACAGGTTGCGGCAGTAGCCGATGAAGTACGTGCCGAACTGGCCTGAAGCGGGGCTTCCGAACGGCATGTTGTCCCGCAGGATGTCGTGCTCGCCTCCGTCGGCGTCGACGATGGTGGCGAGCGTCTTGTGCGACTTCTGTCCGGAGGGTGCGTCGTCGAGCTCGATGTTGTCGGCTTTGGTGCGACCGATGATCGCCTCCTGCTGTTCGGTCGTCAGCGACCTCCAGGCCGAGAGCGGGTGCGTGTACTTCTGGACCACCACGTAGCTCCCGCCGGCGAAATCCGGGTCTTCGTCGCCGACCAGGGTCGATTCCGGCAGGTGTCGTCCGACGGGATTCGCGGCGCCGTCGACGAATCCGAGGAGATCCCGGACATCGAAGTAGCGGAACCCCACCGTCTCGTCCGCTACCGTCACACCGTCGCCCAGGTTCTCGAGGAGCTGCCGCTCGAACTCGAAGCAGAGGTCCCTCCGGTCTGCGCGGATGTGGAAGAGCAGGTCACCGGGCGTAGCCGGTGCCGTGTGACGTGCGCCACGGATCTCGCGGAACGGGACAAGCTCCCGCGGCGACGGCATCCCGGTCAGTTCGCTCCAGAGACGGGCGCCGACGCCGACCGTGCACGTGAGGTTCGCTCCCAGATCGCGGAAGCCGACCGTCTCGATCAACCCGGAGAGGTCGGAGAGCACCGAACGCACGGTCGCGAGGGAACTCGGCGCCTCGTCAACGCACACCACGAGGAACACCGCCGTCTGCGTCAGCGGGGCATCCACCTGCTGAGCTTCTATGGGTACCCGGCGGTATCCCGCCGACCCTGCCTGACCGACCATCTGCCCTCCCGCTGGGGAGTTTAGGTGGGCGACCCGCCTGCCCATTTCCTTCTGATGTAGGAATTGCGGCCGGAGGCTCCGAATTAGCCTCGCCCGTATGGTCGAGAAGCTCAATGTGGGTGTGGTCGGAGGGTCGATCGGTGGCTTGTTCATCGCGGCGCTCCTGACCCGGGACGGTCACCAGGTCACGCTGATGGAACGGTCGCGGGAAGGACTCGCTCGCCGGGGAGCCGGACTCGTGGCGCAGCAAGAACTCCTCACCTTCTTGCGAAGCGTCGGGCGTTCCTCCGAAACGCGGGTGGGAGTCGTCGCGCATGAGCGGATCACCTTGGACCGGGCCGGCCGGGTCCTCTCCCGCGACCCCACACCACAGATGCAGCTGTCCTGGGATCATCTCTACGACGTGCTGCGCGAGCTCGTCCCGGCCGGCTCCTATCTGCTCGACCACGCTGTGCGCGCCGTCCGCTCGACCGACGTCAGCGCAGAAGTGGAGAGGGTCGACGGTGAGCGCCGGTTCTTCGACGTCGTCGTCGGAGCCGACGGCCTCGGTTCCGTGACGCGCGAAGCGGTCGTGCCCGATGAGAGGGGCAACCGTTATGTGGGCTATGTGACGTGGCGCGGGCTGATCCCCGAGCACGCGCTCACGGGCAGGGCCGCCGACATCCTCCTCGGACGGTTCGCCTTCTTCACGGCGCCCGGCGTGCACATGCTCGGATACCTCGTGCCGGGACCGTCCGGCGAGGTGTCCCCGGGCGATCGCAGGTACAACTGGGTCTGGTATCGGCCTCTGTCCGTCAATGACCTCGCCGACCTCATGCGCTCGAGCGGTCGCCCGGTCGGTAGCCTCTCCCTGGCTCCCGGCGACCTGCCCGAACCCCTGCTCGAACAACTTCGCCGAGACGCCCGCACGGAACTGCCTCCCGAGTTCGTCGCGGCGGTCGAAGCCGAACCTCGGCCGTTTCTGCAAGCGATCGTCGACTTCGTCCCGTCCCAGATGGTCCGGCATCGTGTCGCCCTTCTCGGCGACGCTGCCGTTGTGGTTCGACCGCACACGGCAATGGGAGCTTCCAAGGCGGCCGGGGACGCCCTGACGCTCGCCGGGCTGCTCGAGCGCCTGCCGGTGGTGGATGCTCTGCAGAGATATCAGCTGCAGCGGCTCCCGGTCGGCCGTTCGATTGCACAGTACGGTCAGCGGCTGGGCGACTCGCTTCCGCTGACTCGGACACGGCAGATCCGATGACTCAGTCGCCCGAAGGGGAGTCAGGCCTTCGACGTCGGCAGATAGCCGGCTCCGGTGAGAAGCCGTCGGAGGTCGACGACCATCTGCTCATCGATGTCCTTGTGCCGTGGGCGGCTCAACACCAGCCGCTCGTCTCCCAGCTTCACGATGAACTTACCATCGTGTTCTTCGCGAACGTCGCCGGCTTCTTCGAGCAGGGCCAGCACATCGTGCCACTCGATGTTGTGCGACGTCGGGTGACGTTCGATCTGCTCAAGGGTGGTCCGGTGATGCTCGGACAGGTGGTCGTCGGTCGCGTCGGTCATGTGTGGTCCCCTTTCGGCCCGATACGTCGTCACCATAGCGGCGAATTTCTGCCGAGAGCACTCTCGCGTTGTAGCAACCTGGGGGAGGAGGACGCTCGACCTGTTGCTTCATGTTGGTGAACGACTAGCGTTGATGGTATGGGCAGGCCACGCAGCTTCGACGAGGGACAGCTCTTGGACTGCGCCCAGGAGATCTTCTGGACGAATGGGTACACCTCAACGCGCATCGAGGACATCGGACGTCGGTCGGGAATCGGCAATGGCAGCATCTACGCTGCGTACGGAAGCAAGCTGGGCCTCTTCCTGGCGGTCTTCGGTCGTTACTGCGACGGCCGGGTAGCTCTCGTGGATTCCGTCGTGGGAGCCCACACCGGCACCTTCGAGGACGCAGTCAACAATTACCTCGACGCCATCATCGAGGACTGCACGACGCATCCCGATCGTCGCGGCTGCCTCATGCTGAACAGCATCACCGAGCTCGGTTCCCGGCATCCCGAAGTCGTCGACATCGGCGGCCGGACCATCCGGTCGCTCGAGGCGATCCTGCACAGGCGAGTTCTCGAGGCCATCGCAGAGGGCGAGCTGGCGATCCCGGCGGAGGAGAGCGCGGACCTCGGAGCTCACATCGTCCTCGTGTCTCAGGGGCTGATCCAACTCAGCCGCGCCGGCGCCTCGACCCAGAAGCTCCGCGCGATCGCGCGGACCTCCAGCCGGATGAGCTCGCTCCTGTCCGCCGCCTGACTCGCGGGCGCACCGCTCGACATTCGTCGCAATCCGTCACGACGGATCGACGAGCGCTCTGGCGCTCCTCCTCTGTAATGTCGCCGCATTCGAGACCGGCGAGCACGACGAGGGGAGACATGGCCGACGCGACTTCCGCCCCCACCGCACTGTCTTCCCTCCGCGTACCCGCTTTTCGCGCGCTGTGGCTGGCGGGAATCGCCAGCAACATCGGCGCGTGGATGCAGACCGTCGGCGCACAGTGGTGGTTGGTCGAAGGGCACAGCTCGGCGGCCACGGTGGCGCTGGTGCAGACCGCCGCATCCCTGCCGGTGCTGCTCCTGGCGATCCCCGCGGGCGTCCTGGGAGAGTTCGTCGACAAACGGCGGCTCCTCATCGCCGCTCAGACGGGTCAACTCGCGGTTGTCGTCGTGCTGACGATTCTGACGGCGAACAACACGCTGACACCGCCCATTCTGCTCACGCTGACACTGCTGCTGGGCATCGGGTCCGCCGTGCAGCTCCCCGCCTACCAGGCGATCGTGCCGGAGATCGTCCCGCCGGCAGACATCCCGGGCGCGGCGTCGCTGTCGTCTGTCGGCGTCAACATCGCTCGGGTGATCGGCCCGGCCGCCGGGGGTCTCCTCGTCGCCGCATCCGGGGTCGCTGCGGTGTTCCTCGTCAATGCTGCGTCGTTCGCGGTCTTCGTGATCACGGTGATCTGCTGGCGAAGCTACCATCCGACCAGCCGACGACCCGAGGCCTTCATGGATGCGACCCGTGCCGGACTGCGCTACGTCCGGCACTCCCCGGTGATCCGTTCGATCTATCTCCGACTGGGTGCCTTCCTCGTCCCTGCCGCCGGCATGTGGGCGCTGCTCCCACTGGACGCAAGCGCACGCCTGCATCTCCCCGCCGGCGGCTACGGTCTCCTGCTCGGGTCACTCGGCGCCGGATCGGTCGTCGGTGCGTTCCTGCTCCCGGCGATCAGGCGAAGAGTTGGGGCGGGGAGGACGATCCTGCTCTCCGTCGCCGTCTACGGAGCGAGTTGCGCCGCGCTGGGCTTCGCTGGTCACCTGCCCGCAGCTGTCGCGCTGCTGGCCCCGGCGGGTTTCGCGTGGCTGGGAGTTATCGCCACCATCAACGCCGAAGTACAAGCATTCCTGCCGCCGTGGGTGCGGACCCGCGGCCTCTCCATCTTCCAGCTGGTGCTCTACGGCGGGACGGCGCTCGGCTCATGGTTGTCAGGAATCGCCGCCGACCTCGTCGGAGTGCCGACGACTCTCGCGATCGCCGGCGCGCTCGTGATCCTCGTCGCTCTGTCGATTCTGATCGCACCGATCGCTGATCCTGCGGGGATCGGGCGGGAGACGGTTCCCCTGCCGCTCACCGATGCACCGCCTGTGTCCGCGGAAGCCTCCGTCGATGGGGAGCCCGTGCTTGTCCTCGTCCATTACACGGTGCCCGAGTCAGCACGACAGCAATTCCTCGAGCACATGCGGCTCGTCGAGGAGAGCCGGCGCCGCACCGGCGCACTCACCTGGGAGACCTACCGCGAGGCCGACGACCCCGGCACGATCACGGAAGCGTTCACCGTCGCCTCCTGGCGCGAGCACCTGGACCAGCACGCTGATCGCCTGACCGCGTACGACCGCCAGGTGGTCGAGGCGGCGCGGGCATTCAGCACGACGCAGCCGTCCGTCCAGCATCTGATCGGCACGCAGTCAAAGACCCACCACCTCTGGCGGCCGAGCCTCACAGGCCGCCGCGATCGCTAGGCCTCGGCCGCTCCGGAGGCGATTTCGGCCAACCGAGCGAGCGCCATTCGCGATCTGTCGTCGGTCGGCCGCCAGACGACGAGCGTCAGATCGTACGAGCCGGGGATGCTCAGCTGCTGGTACGCCAGCGTCATCGGGCCGACGACGTCGGGTGTGAAGGTGAATGCGTCAGCGCTGCCCGGCGTGTCATCGCGCGCCCAGGCTCCGGCGAACGCCGTGCTTCGCGCCTCCAACTCGCCGACGATCCTCTCGAACCCGTCGTCGGCTTCGTGCTGGTTGAGGGACTGCCGGAGGTTTCCGGCCACGTGCTCGGCGATGACGTCCGGATCGGGGTTGGATCGCAGAACGTCCGATTCGAGGAAGGTCGATCGCGCGAGATTGACCCCGTCGCGGAAGGCCGTCGAGACGGCCCTCGCCAGATCGTTGGCGACGAGCACGGTCAGGTACCGATCCCGCACGAACGCCGGGATCCTGGGCCATGACTCGATCAGCTCGCGAATCTCCCGGGGCACAGTCTCCGGGCGCTCTTCGGAAGTCATGGCCGAAACGATAGCGAACGCGCGTCTCGCGAAACTGGTGCCTCCAGGGTCACCTTCGCCCGATCGACGCCCGGAGCGCGGCTCCGGAGTGCCCGAATTCCGGGCGCGGGCGCGGGTCGTGCCCAGTTGGGAGGGAGCGGGCGGGCCAGCCAACTGGAGACGTCAATCCACAATGATCGTGACTATGAACACCCCTTCAGGAACAGGTGCACGATGAACCTGCAGGATGTCGTCGACGAGCTGGCTGAGACCCTCGGACGAAGTGTGATCATCGACGACACCGCGTCTACTGCAGTTGCCACCAGCGGCTCTCACTCGCTGCACCGACGGCTCGCGGTTCCCATCCGCGACGACAGCGGACAGTTGGGTACGCTGTGGCTCTCCGAGGATGACGAGTGTCCGCTCACATCCGCCCAGTATTCATTCATCGATGTCGCGGCGAGGGCTGCGCGCCAGATCCTCTCCGAGAAGGCGGGGTCTCCCGAAGGCCTGTCCCACAATGCCGTCATGTCCCGGCTGCTGGCCGAGGACGCGGCCGTCCGCCGCCGCGCGTTCACACACGCTGTCGCCCGGCGGTGGATCGAACGCGGAGAGTCGACCATTCTCCGTGCGGTCGTCCTCGACCCGAAGGCGGGTGTGCTCGACACGCTCGCTTTCGGCCGGCATATCACGGCCCTCAAGACGATCGACCTCGTGTTCATCGTCTCTCACGAGAACATCCTCTTCTTCGTGGAGCGAGCGGTTCCGCTCAACCGTTTCGGGGAGCGGGCCGACACGGCAAGCGCGATCATCAAGCGAGAGGCGGCAGCGCGCGGGCTCCCCCTTCGCGGGATCGGATCCGCTCACCTGGACCGGAGGGATGAAGACCTCTTGAACGCCGCCGAGCAGGCACGGCGGGCGGCCGAGATCGTGGCATGGCTTCCGCACCTCGACGGGGTCGCCGACATCTCCCAGCTCGGGGCGTGGGTCCTACTCGACTCGATCGATGCGGGCGAATCCCACGTCGGGATGTTCTCCCCTGCGGCACTTCAGCTGTGGGAGCACGCGAACGAGCTCCAGCTGCAGACCGTCGAGACCTTCCTCGATGCGTGCGGGCGGGTGCGAGATGCGTGCGAGGAGCTTCACATCCACCGGACCACTCTCTACTACCGGCTGGACAATCTCCCGGACGGCGTGCGTGCTGCTCTTGACGAGGGGATGACCCGCAGCGCGCTCCATATCTGCCTGAAGCTCCTCCGCTACTGGAAGGCCACAGGCCGCATCTGATTTCCCGGACCCTCCTCATCTCCACCGATTCCTGCGGAGGAAGCCATGGATACTGTGCCACCTCATCGTCACGGTTCTCGCGCGCTTCGGCCTTCGTCAGCTCCACGGCCAAGCCGATGACAGCCTCGAGGCACTCCACGATGCGGCCTCCCGTGCCGAGATGGCGTGGCGGGTGGCTCAGACACAGAACACGCGAGGAGTCGACATGGTGAGAAGACACCGCCCCCGAATTCGCCACGGCGCCGGTTTCTGGCTAGTCGCCGCGACATTCCTGATCGTCATGGCCTATTCGACTGTTCCCACACCGCTGTACCCCTTGTACCAACAGCGCGACGGCTTCCCGACGTTCGTGATCACAGCGATATTCGCCGCGTATGCGGTCGGCGTCATCGTCTCCCTCTACTTCGCCGGCCACATCAGTGATTGGCTTGGACGGCGACGCATCCTGGTCGTAGCGGTACTGATCTCGGCGGTCTCCGCCCTGCTGTTCCTGATGTGGGCGGACGTCCCGGGGCTGATCGCCGCGCGCTTCATCAACGGTGTGAGCATCGGCATCATCACAGCGACTGCAACCGCGCACCTCGGCGAGTTGCGCTCCGTGGTTCGTCCCGAGGAAAACTCCGTGATCGCGGCGTCGGTGTCAGGAGCCGCAAATCTCGGCGGCCTGTCCCTGGGGCCGCTGATCGGCGGCCTCTTCGCGACTTTCTTGGCTGCCCCGCTGGAGCTCCCGCACCTGGTCTTCCTGGTGGTCCTGCTGGCATCGGCAGTAGCGCTTCTTCTGGTCCCCGAGACCGTGAAAGTGCCGGATCAGGCACCCCGGTATCGTCCTCAGAGGTTGTCCGTCCCTGCGGGCGCCCGTTCCCCGTTCCTCGTCGCAGCATTCGGTGCGTTCTCGGGCTTTGCAGTCCTGGGCCTGTTCACGTCGCTTGCACCGACCTTCCTCATCTCGACCTTCATGACGAGGGATCACCTCATCGCCGGGGCGACCTCCTTCGCGGTATTCGCGGCAGCTGCCGCAGGACAGCTTCTGCTCTCGCCGTTGGCGGTGCGCACCCAGTTCGGTCTCGCGATCATCGCGTGCAGTGTCGGCCTCCCGCTCGTCGCGGTCGGCGCACTTCTCCCGCAGCTCGCTGTCTTCATCGCAGGCGGCGCTGTCGCCGGTCTGGGGGTGGGCCTCCTGTTCAAGGGGGCCGTGTCCACCGCCATGTCCGTCGCCGACCCCTTGAGAAAGGGCGAAACGTTGGCGCTCATCTTCCTCATTGCTTACGCGGGACTCGCCATCCCAGCGCTTCTCGTCGGTGCCGCTCTCTCGGTGGCCTCCGCGACCGTCGTGCTGCTGGTGTTCCTCGTCATCGTCCTCGCCGCGACGACCGTCGCTGCCGGCATCATGCGGCAGCGAGCACCGCGGATTCGTCGCACCGAAACGGCGCGGCGCGCAAACAGCGATCAGATGTCCTAATCGTCGCCCTCCATGTCCCAATCAGCACTCACGCACTGCCGCCCGATTGGCTGACAATAGGCGTCAACAGATCCGAAGCTCTCAAGGAGACGAACGGATGGGCGTCGCGCGAAACACCACCCCTCTCGGCGAATACCTGCGGGCTCGAAGGGAGTCGGTTCAGCCGCACCAGGTCGGCATAGAAGCGCTTCCCGGGCGCCGCGTGCCGGGCTTGCGTCGCGAAGAGGTCGCGGAACTCGCCGGCATGAGTCCTGACTACTACCTCCGCATCGAGCAGGGCCGCGACCGCCGGCCATCGGAACAAGTCCTGGCGTCCCTCGCCCGAGCGCTCCTGCTGGACGACGACAGTTTTCGGTATCTGCTGCGTATGGCGCGGCCGCGGCCATTCATCCGCAGCGCTCCGACCGATGGCGCCATCAGTCGCGGTGTCGAGCTGTTGCTTGCGCAGTGGAGTCACACGCCCGCGTATGTGACCGATGCGAACCAGAACATCCTCGCGACGAATCACCTGGTGAGAGGCATGGCATCGGGTGTGCTCGTCCCGGGTACCAACCTGCTTGTCACGTGCTTCGAAAGCTATGCCGCATTCCTCGCCAGCACGCCGTCAGCGACGTCGACGGAGCGCGAGACGATTTCGGAGTGGGAGGGGACGCTTCGTGAGCTGACTGCGGCACTGCGGTATCACGGCGATCCGGATGATCCGCATTTCCAGGAGATCGTCGGAACCCTGTCGGCACGGCACCAGCTCTTCCGAACGATGTGGGCTGAGCACGACGCGAAACCGCACATCGCCGGGGTGAAGCGGTCGTTCGTCCCGCCTCTCGGATGGGTGGACTTCCGCTACCAGACGCTCGAGGTCCCGCGAAGCGGCGGACAGTTCATCACCACCTTCTTCGGGGATCCCGGTTCGGCCGCAGCTCAGGCCATCGCCTATCTGGCCGCCCTACCGGAACCGTCTCAGCACGCTGCGCACGTGCCGGGAGAAGATGACCTCAGACGGTCGAGTGCGAAGCGCGACGGGTCATCCGACGGGGCGAAGACGAGAACCGAGTTGTCTTCGTAGCCGCTGACTCTCAGAACGGCGAACATCGCCCGCAAATGTCCTACCGCTGTGCTCTCGAATTCGATGAGCCCGGACGTCTGGGTGGATCGATCCGGATGAGCCCATGTCTCCGAGAACTCCCTCGACTTGGCGAGCAGTTCCCCGAGAAGCCTCTGCGATGCCCGGTCATCGTCATGCTGGTCGACGGATTCTCGCAGAAGGTCCGCGACGACGCTCGACATCGCGTGCCAGCGGGGATGGTCCGAGCGCCGCTCCGGCGAAAGGAACGCGAATCGCGCGAGGTTGACCCCCGGTTCGAACGCCGGGGACAGCGCCCGCGCCAGAGGGGTGGAGTCCAGCACTGTCAGGCGGCGATCGTAGAGAACGGCGGGAACGCTTTCCCAGAACGGGAGAAGCTGCTCTCGATGATCTGTCCCGTCGGGCGTGCCTACGCTGGCGAACATGGTTCGAATCTATGGGGCCGGGGTCGCCTCTGCGTGGCCCTGGTTTTCACACCTTCGAAGCCGTCATCCCGTGGATGCCTTGCTGGTGTGGAAGCGACGCTGATACTGAGAAGGGGTGATGCCGAAACGCGTCACGAATGCACGCCGGAAGCTGACCGGGGATGTGTACCCGGTCGCCAATGCCGCTTCCGCCACTGACGTACCCGATTCGAGGTGACTCACCGCGATATCGAGTCGGATGGAGGCGACGTACTCGGTCGGTGTGGCATCGAGTTCATCGCGCATGATTCGGGTCAGATGTCGCGGACTCACGTTCACGTGTGAGGCGAGGTCGCGGACCGTATGCGGTCGAGTCGGGTCCGCATGCACGAGCTCGGTCACCGATCGAGCGATCGGTGAGCGAATCGGCTTGACTTTGAGCGACGCGGAGAACTGCGATTGAGACCCGGACCGCTTCATGTAGACCAGCAGCAGCTGGGCAACGCTGCGGGCAACGTCCGACCCGTAGTCCTGCTCGAGCAGGGCGAGCGCAAGATCGATTCCCGCCGCGACGCCGGCGGAGCTGTGGAACTTCCCATCGTGGACGAAAATGGCGTCCTTCTGGACAGTCAACTGGGGGAAAGTCGCTTGAAGTGTGGGCGCGAATTTCCAGTGCGTCGTCGTCGTCCTGCCATCGAGGAGGCCCGTTGCTGCCAGAGCAAAGGCGCCTGTGCAGATCGATGCGACTCTCGCGGAACGATCCGCCAGTGTGCGAACGGCACCGAGAAGTTCGTCGGTGAACACCTCGGGTGCTCGCTCGGATCCCGGAATGATGAGGGTGTGCAGCTCCGGGACGTCCGCGACAGCGGACTGCACACCGATTCGCAGCCCCATCGAGGAGGTCACATCCTCGCCCGTCGTGGAGATGAACAGGATTTCGTACCGGGCGGCGACTTGGGACGCTTCGTGGAACACTTCAGCTGGGCCGATGAAATCGAGCATCTTCACGCCATCGAAGACGAGGATCCCCACGCGCAACGTCGGGCCTTCGGCGGCTCGTGACATGGCGCTCCTCTCGGAGAAACCGAGTTCTGGAATACGAACTCCATTACATCGGCTTTCGATCGCGGCTGTCGACATGCGGCGGCGAAAACCTTCAAAGTAGCCGCGCGAGGGCCACCTAGCCGGTGCTTTGGGCAGCCAGGTAGGCGAGCACGGCAGCGCCCGGGGTGTTGGGGGGAGCGAAGGTCGTTCGGAGCACGTGTCCGGGCCGCCCGGGGACCTCCAAGTTCTGATAATGCAGATCCACCACGCCGAAGCCGTCGAACAAGGCCTGAGTGACACCATCGGCTTGCGGCCACGCGTCATGGCGGGCCCAGAGTCTCGCGAAAGTGGGACTTCGCGCCGACAGCTCACGCACTATCTGTTGCAGACGGGGGCTGAGCGGATCGCTATGGTAGCGAAGCGCTGCTGTCATGTGAGCAGCGGACGCCTCCCAGTCCTTTGCGATTTTCTGCATGTGGTCGCTGAAGTAGCTGACGACGTTGTTCTGTCCGACATCGAGGAATCCTCTTCCGATTCGCAGCGCCATGTCGTTGGCGGCGACGATGTCGTGATTTCCGTCCGTGATGTAGGCGGCGGTGTGCCGCCAGTGTTCCAGAAGTGCCGTCAGGCTTTCGTTGGGCTCGGAGGCCGGGGTGGGCGGGTATTCGCTGTATGCGATGCGAAACATGTACTCGACCCCGTAATGGTCGAGCTGCAGTGCTCGGGCGAGAGCCATGAGGACCTGCTCCGACGGGCGCTGGTCGCGTCCCTGTTCAAGCCTGAGGTAGTAGTTTTCGCTGACTCCGGCCGCCATTGCGACCTCGCTCCGTCGCAAGCCCGATACTTTTCGTCCGGGATCTGCGGCGAGTCCGATCGACTCGGGTGCCACCAGCCCCCGCCGTGCGCGTAGATAGTCGCCAAGTACCGATGCTCGGGTAATCACAGATCCGGCCCCTCCAGATGGAGCTCTTTCAATTTCGAAATACTACACCCGCCTCGGGGCGGCCGCGATGCCGCCTGCCAGGAGGGACCATCAGACTTCGACAGTCGTCGTAACCGCCGACCGCATCGTGCGTCTACGGTCGGCTCACGAGGAAAGGCGGCGCCATGCACGTACCAGCGGATCTCAGGGAAAGCGAACGAGAAGCCCTCGATCACATCAGGTACCACCCGACCACGCACCACGCTGACTGGGATGCAGTGATTCTTATGCTCAAGCGTCTCGCGAACGTGGAGCTCTCACACGCAGGGAATGTGGCGGTGGTGAGGATGGGCGATGAGCGGCTGGAACTGGCCAAGCCGAGGTCCGGTCCGCTGCCCGAGCGGGATGTGCTGAAGATCAGGCGCATGCTCGGAACGGCAGGACTGCTCGGATGACCAGGATCTGGGCAACTGGAGCGATGACGACGTCGCGACTTCTCAGGTGCTCAGCCGCCGCCGCCGGAGCGTCACGGCGGTGAACACGCCGACCACAGCGGAGCCGAGCAGGGGGGCGACGATTGAGAGCCACAGTTCGCTCAACGCGATGGGTCCTCCGTAAACAGCTGTAGCGATCGAGCGCGCAGGGTTGAATGACCCGTTTGACACGGGGATGGCGACGAGCGCGACGACCGTCAGCGTCAACCCGATCGCGAGCGGAGCCACCGCTGCATACCGGCTCTTGTCGGTCACGACAATGACGACAGCGGTCAGAATCGCCGTGGTCACGACTTCAACGAGGAATGCTGCCCACCAGCTGTACCCGCCAGGCGACAACGGCCCCCACCCCGTCGAGGCGAAGCCTGCGTCTTGCGATTCGGCGAGGAATCCAGGTGGACCACCGGCCGCAATCCCCACGATCACGCTCGAGGCGAGAAGCCCTCCAACTACCTGGGCCGCTATGTAGCCGCCGACAAGCGTCCAGGGGAAGCGTCCTGACAGTGCAAGTCCGACGGTCACAGCAGGGTTGAAATGGCCGCCTGACACGGGACCGAAGGCATAAGCTCCGACCAGCACACTGAGGCCCAGTGCGAGCGCCACACCGAGAAACCCGACGTTCGACCCGTGGGCTTTCATGTCCCCGGCATCCAGCACGGCGGTGCCGACGACTCCGAAGACGAGGAGGAAGGTGCCGGCGGCTTCCGAAAGGTAACGGCGGCTTGACACAGCGATCCGCTTCGATGCCGAAGTCGCCATGCTGGTGTTCGCGGTCATCTGGCTCTCCTCAGTCGGGGTTGAGGCGAAGGTACCCAAGGCTGAGCGCCGAAGCTTTCGACGTCCGTCGAAACAGGCGTCGACGTGCGTCCGGACCGCGACGTGCGGACCGCGGCCGCGCGGTCCGAGCCCGTCCGCGCGTTCATCGTTATGATCACAGGGGATGTCACCGTCGACAGGGGGAACCATGAATCAGCGCGCCCGCGCCGCACGCGTCGTATCGATCGTCGCGGCCACTCTGCTCGCGGCCGGCCTCGCCGGCTGCACCGGGGAGCCGAACGGAGGAACGACAGCCGCCGTCACCACCGGCTGCCTGAACCTGCGCTCGGCCGTCACCAACCTGGAGGCTCTGCGCTCCTGGTGCGTGGACCATGGCGACCCGGCCGGAGCGGCCGCCTGGATGAGCGGCATCGAGAACTCCTTGAAGGCCGAGGTTCGCGCCGATTCCAGCTCCGCCGCGCGCGCCGACCGCGTGGCGGGGCAGCTCGACGAACAGATCCAGCTGCTGGCCGGAGCCGACAAGGAGGCGGCGGTGGCGCAGCTGCCGGATGCCCTGGCCCGCATCATCGACGAGCTCGCCCCGGCGCGGGACGGAGCGTGCGGCGTGAGCTGACGCCGGCCCTCAGCTCCGGGGCGCCGGCGGCGGGTTGTCGGGCAGCCAGTCCTCGAAGCGGGTCTCGAAGATCGTGGCGTCCGGTCCGGGGAGGAGCATGTCCTCCGTCAGTCGCTGCCCGAAGTAGAGCGCGTCGGGGTCGGCGACCACGGTGCGCGAGTCGCCGCGGAAGGCCAGTCCGGTGCGGATGAGGTCGTCGAGGCCGAACTCCTCGGGGCCGGCGACCTCCCGCGTCCCGTTCAACGGCTCGTGGGCGGTGACGCGGGCGACAGCCGTCGCCACGTCTTCCGCAGCCATCGGGCGGATCAGGGCGGGGGAGAGGTGGACCTCGTCCGCGACCGTCGCCGAAGCGGCGATGCTGGTCACGAACTCGAAGAACTGGGTCGCGTGCACCAGGGAGAACGGGATGCCGCTGTCCCGGATGAGCTTCTCCTGCGCGATCTTCGCGCGCATGTAGCCGCTGTCCGTCATGCGGTCCGAGCCGACGACGGAGAGGGCGACGTAGTGCTCGACGTTCGCCTTCTTCGCGGCGGCGATGATGTTCGTCGTCGCCGTGGTGAAGAACGCCATGACGTCGTCGTCCGCGAACGACGGCGAGTTCGACACATCCAGCACGGTGGATGCGCCGGCGAGCACCCCGTCGAGACCTTCGCCGGTGATGGTGTCGACTCCCGAGTTCGGGGAGGCGGCGATCGCCCCGTGACCGTGCTCGGTCAGTTTCCGAATCACTTTGGAGCCGATCAGGCCCGTGCCTCCGATGACGACGATGTGGGACATGCTGTCCTCTCCTTCTGCGGTGTGTGAACTGCCGTACTCCAGCTCTGACCGCGGCGCCGCCCATTTCGTGACAGCGAGTCACAGATTCCTCGTCTGCGTGGTCCTAGTTGGCGTAGGCAGACGGACAGGTCTGAACGGAGGCACTCGGATGTCAGCGATCGCGCACTGCTGGTGGTCGACGTGGGAATGGCTTGCCCGGCCGGTTCACTACCGGGCGGTGCGCGCGTTGCACGTGGCCGCCGAGACCAAGGACCGGGACCGGTTGAGGAGCCTCCTGACGCCGAACGTGTCGGTCGTCGTCGACTCCGGAAGGGGTGACCCCTCGGGCGTCCGCGTGGTCCACGGGATCTCCGACGCCGCCGTGATGCTGGAGCACGGATTCGCTCGCAAGCACGGCATCCAGGTCACCGAGCAGTCGGTGAACAACCAGGCCGGTCTGATCATCAGTCGAGCCGGCGCGCCGATCGCCTCCGTGGCCGTGGACTTCACCGGGCGTCTCGTCTCGGTGGTCTGGGTCCGCCTGGATCCGGTCGAGCAGCGGCATTGGAACAGCGTCTACGCGTGAGCGCCCGGCTGGGGGAGGTGGGTCACGTCCGCGGTCACAAGTGACCCTGCTACGCGGTCATAGCCCGTGACCCGACGAGCCTCGACACAACGGAGAAGTCATGCCAAACCCCACAACCGCCCGGCAGCGGCCGAGTACGACGCTGCAGCGGACGGTGCTCGCCATCTCGGTGCTGGCGACCTTCATCGCCTTCCTGGATGGGAGCGTCGTGAACGTCGCTCTGCCCGCGATCGGCCGCGAACTCGGCGGTGGCCTCGCCGCGCAGCAGTGGGTGGTGGATGCCTACCTGCTGACGCTGGGGTCGGTGATCCTCCTCGCCGGCTCGCTCTCCGACCTGTTCGGCCGCCGTCGTGTGCTGTTCTGGGGCTTGCTCGGCTTCGCTGTCGCATCGGTCCTGTGCGCTCTCGCACCCACCGCGGGCGTCCTGATCGTGGCCCGCGGGATGCAGGGAGTCGCGGGTGCGCTTCTCGTCCCCAGTTCGCTCGCCCTGATCTTCAGCAGCTTCAGCGGCGCCGCCCAGAGCCGCGCCATCGGCATCTGGACCGCCATCACCTCACTGGCGAGCATCGCGGGACCCGTTCTCGGCGGCGTCCTGGTCGACACCCTCTCGTGGCGGTGGGTGTTCGGCATCAACCTCCTTCCGATCGCGGTCACGTTGCTCCTGCTGCGCGGGCTCCCGGCGGATCCCCGGCGTCCGGCGGATGCGCGTGTCGACTGGGTCGGAGCGGGCCTGGGCGTCGTCGGTCTGGGGCTTCCGGTGTTCGCGCTGATCGAGCATCCACGGTACGGGTGGGGCTCGCCGCTGATCGCCGGCGCCGCGGGGCTCGGACTGGTCGCACTGGTGGCGTTCGTGTGGTGGGAGCGGCGGACGCGGCAGCCGATGCTGCCCCTGGGCATCTTCCGCGCTCGCGACTTCTCGGTCGGGAACGTCTCGACGGCGTTCATCTACGGAGGGGTGGCGGTCGGCACATTCGCGCTCGCGCTGTTCCTGCAGCAGGGCGCCGGGTACTCGGCGACGCTGGCCGGGTTCGCGATGGTGCCGTCGAGCATCCTGCTGATCGCGCTGTCGGCCTTCTTCGGCCGGCTCAGCGGACGCGCGGGCCCCCGGCTGCTCATGACTGTCGGACCTCTGATCGCGGGCGCCGGTTTCCTGCTCATGCTGCGCATCGGCGAGAACGCCGACTACGTCACCGAGGTTCTGCCGGCGGTCGCCGCGTTCGGGCTCGGGATGTCCATCACGGTGGCACCGCTGACCGCGACCATCCTCGGCGCGGTCGACACCGCCCGCTCGGGGATCGCCTCCGCGGTGAACAACGCGGTCTCCCGTGTCGCGGGCCTGGTGGCGGTCGCCCTGGCCGGATCGGCCGGAGGCGCTATGACGGCCGTGGGGAGCTTCCACGACCTGGCCGGTGCGGCGGCGGTCGCGCTCTTCATCGGCGCGGTGGTGTCGGCCATCGGCATCCGGAACCCGAAGGCGACGGCCGCTCCTGCCGCGACTGTTGTCACAACGGCGCACGCTGTCCGGTCATAGCCGGTGAGCCCGTGGACGGACCACGGGCCGGAACGGAGAAACCATGAGGATCGTCGTCGTCGGAGGGACGGGGCTGATCGGCCGGCCGCTGGTGGAGTCGCTGCGCGAGCAGGGGCACGACGCAGTGGCGGCGTCGCCGTCCACCGGTGTGGACACGGTCACCGGCGTCGGGCTCGCGGAGGTGCTGCGCGGCGCGGACGTGGTGGTCGACACCCCGAACGCGCCGTCGTTCGAGGACGGGCCGGTGCTCGACTTCTTCGAGCGCTCGACGGGCAACCTCGTCGCAGCCGAGAAGGATGCGGGGGTCCGGCATCACGTCGTGCTCTCGATCGTCGGCGCCGACCGGCTGCCCGACATCGGCTACATGCGGGCGAAGACCGCCCAGGAGCGGATCGTGCGCGAGAGCGGCATCCCGTTCACGATCGTGCGCGCGACGCAGTTCTTCGAGTTCATCGGCGCGCTGACGGACGGCGCGACGCAGGGCGACACGGCCGTGCTGTCGGACGTGCTCATGCAGCCGATCGCGGCGGCCGACGTGTCGGCGGCGCTCGCCGAAGCGGCGACGGCGCGACCCGCCGACGCCGTGATCGAGCTGGCAGGTCCCGAGCCGCTCCGCCTCGACGAGCTCGCGCGGCGGCTCCTCACCGCTCGGGACGATCACCGCGAGGTCGTGACCGACCCGGCCGCCGGCTACTTCGGCGGAACGGTCGACGACCGCTCCCTGGTTCCGGGGAACGACCCTGCGATCACCGACCAGCGCTTCGGGAGCACGACGTACTCCCGCTGGCTGGAGGGTGCTCGCTAGCATTCGACCATGTCCGGGGAGACAGCGCACGCCGACGACCTGACCGCCGCAGCGGAGACGTTCGCGGCGGTCCGGCCGCGCCTGTTCGGCATCGCCTACCGGATGCTCGGCACCGTGGCCGACGCCGAGGACATCGTCCAGGACACCTGGGAGCGCTGGCAGAGCACCGACCGCAGCGTCGTGCGGGAACCGGCCGCGTTCCTGGCGACCACGACGACGCGGCTCGCCATCAACCAGGCGCAGTCGGCGCACGTGCGGCGAGAGACCTACATCGGTCCGTGGCTGCCCGAACCGGTCGACACGAGCGCCGACCCGCTGCTCGGCGCGGAGCGGGGCGAGGCGCTGGAGTTCGCCGTGCTCGTGCTCCTGGAGTCGCTCTCGCCGACGGAGCGCGCCGCGTACGTGCTCCGCGAGGCGTTCGACTACCCGTACGGGCAGATCGCGGAGATCATCCAGGGCACCGAGGCGTCGGCGCGGCAGCTGGTGAGCCGGGCGCGCAAGCATCTGGCCGAGCAGCGGCATGTGCGTGAGGCCGGCAGGCAGGAGCAGCGGCGGATGCTGGAGGCGTTCCTCGACGCGGCGAAGTCGGGCGACATCGCCGAGCTCGAGCGGATCTTCACCGCGGACATCGTCAGCTACTCCGACGGCGGCGGCCTTGCCCGCGCGTCGCGCATCCCCGTGTTCACCCGGGAGACGGTCGCGAAGTACGTGCACGCGTTCCACACGCGGTTCTGGGATGGGACCGTTCACGTCGTCGAGGCGAATGGCGGGCCGGCGGCGGAGCTGGTTCGCGACGGTGCCGTGGTCGCGTTCATCGCGCTCGATGTGACGGCGGACGGCATCCGCCGGCTGCAGTGGGTGCTGAACCCCGAGAAGCTGGAGCACCTGCCCGTACCGGCCTGACCTGTCACAGAACAGCCTGCTGTCTTGTCATAGCTGTTGAGAGGATCGGCGTGGCGCCGGTCCCGGGACAGGGAGGCTGTGATGCGCCGGATCCTCGTGGTCGGCGGCGGGTACGCCGGTTTCTACACCGCATGGAAGCTGGAGAAGAAGCTCCGGCGCGACGAGGCGGAGATCGTGGTGATCGATCCGCGGCCGTACATGACGTACCAGCCGTTCCTGCCCGAAGTCGCGGCCGGGTCGATCGAGGCCCGGCACGCCGCCATCCCGCTGCGCAGCCACCTGAAGCGGACCCGGCTCATCCACGCGAGCGTCACCCGCATCCACCACGCGTCGAAGACGGTGACGGTGCGGCCGAAGGACGGCGAGCCGTTCGAGCTCGGCTACGACATCGTCGTCGTCACCGCGGGCGCCGTGACGCGCACGTTCCCCATCCCGGGCGTCATCGAGAACGCGATCGGGATGAAGCACGTCGAGGAGGCCGTCGCCATCCGCGACCGCCTGCTCGACGCCTTCGACCGCGCCGCCGTGCTGCCACCCGGACCGGATCGTAGCCGTCTGCTCACGGTCGCGTTCGTCGGCGGCGGGTTCTCGGGCGTCGAGGGCTTCGGCGAGACGCTCTCGCTCGCGACCGCGCTGCTGAAGTCGTACCCCGAGCTCACGTTCGCGGACCTGTCGTTCCACCTGATCGAGGCCCGCAACCGCATCCTCCCGGAGGTCACCGACGAGCCGGGACGCTGGGTGGTGCGAGCACTGGAGCGCCGCGGGGCGCACATCCACCTGGATGCGCAGCTCGTCTCGGCCGAGGGCGGCCACCTGGTGCTCTCGACCGGTCAGGAGTTCGACGCGCACACCATCGTGTGGACCGCCGGCAATGGCGCGAACCCGGTCGTGGCCAACCACACCGATCTGCCGGTCACCGCGCGCGGATCGGTCATGGTCCGCGCCGACCTGCGGGTGGGAACGCCGGAGGCGGGCGTGCCCGACGCCTGGGCGGCAGGCGACGACGCCGCTGTGCCCGACCTCGCTTCGCCCATCGAGGGCGCCATCACCGTCCCGAACGCCCAGCACGCCGTGCGAGAGGCGAAACGGCTGGCGAAGAACATCGTTGCGACGCTCCACGGCGAGCAGCCGAAGGATTACGTGCACCACAGCCTGGGCGTCGTCGCGACTCTCGGACTCGGCACGGGGATCTTCCAGTGGCGCGGAATCGTGATCACCGGCTTCCTCGCCTGGGTGATGCACCGCGGTTACCACGTGCTCGCGATCCCGACCTGGGAGCGCAAGGTGCGGGTGCTCCTCATCTGGGCGAGCGCCGTGTTCTTCGGCCGCGACATCGTCTCGCTGCTCTCGGTGCAGCATCCGCGCCGCGCCTTCGCCGGCGAGACGGGCGACCGCGAGGTTGCCGACCGCGAGGTGGCCGATCGCGAGAGAGTCGGGAGCTTCTGATGCCTGTCGACCGTAGGATCCACCCCTCCGTCACCGCCCGCCTGTCCCGGGTCGTGTCGAACACCTCCGCCGGCCGCCGCGCCGTGGGGCTGCGCGAGGAGCTCAGGATGCGCCGGGCGCCGCTGCACTGGACGAATCTGTTTGGAGTGGTCGCCTTCGCCTGCGTGGTCGTGCTGTTCGTGACCGGGTTCATCCTGATGTTCGTGTACACGCCCTCCAGCGATCGCGTCACCTACGACGGGCCGTACCTCCCGCTCGCCGGCGCGGAGATGTCGAAGGCGCTCCGGTCGACCCTGGCCGTGACGTTCGAGCTCCCCGGCGGACTGCTGGTGCGGCAGGCGCACCACTGGGCGGCCCTGCTGCTCCCGGCGGCGCTCATCCTGCAGCTCGCCGTCACCTTCTTCACCGGAGCGTTCCGGCGCCCGCGCCGCCTCTCGTGGGTGCTTCTCTTCGGGCTCTTGATCACCGCGCTCATCGGCGGGTGGAGCGGCTACGCCCTCCCCGACGACATGCTCTCGGGCACGGGCCTGCGGATCGTCGAAGGGATCGTGCTCGGCATCCCGGTCGTCGGCACCTGGCTCTCCGCGTTGCTGTTCGGCGGGGAGTTCCCGGGGCGGATCATCGAGAACCTGTATCCCATCCACGTGGCCGTCGTTCCGGTGCTGCTCGTCGTGCTGATCGCCGCCCGTGCGCGGAGTGCGTACGTGAACGGGCCGGTGCAGTTCGCCGGGCCCGGCCGCACCGAAGAGCGCGTCGTCGGGGTCCCGGTCTGGCCGAACCTTGCCGTGCGAGCGGGCGGACTGTTCGCGCTCGTCACCGGCGGCCTGCTCCTGGTCGCCGCGACGGTCACCATCAGCCCGATCTGGCTGTACGGGCCGTCCTCACCCGGCGACGCGTCGGCGGGAAGCCAGCCCGACTGGTACACCGGGTTCCTCGACGGCGCGCTGCGCCTCGTCCCGCCCGGGTGGGAGGTGGTGTGGCTCGGCCGCACCTGGACGCTCGCCATCCTCGTCCCGTTGGCCGTCGTCGGCCTGTACCTCCTCGCCGTCGCCATCTACCCGTTCGTCGAGGAGTGGGTGACCGGCGACCGGCTGGACCATCGCATCCTCGACCGCCCCAGGAATGAGCCGACCCGCACCGGGCTCGGCGTCGCCGGCCTCGTCTTCTACGGCGCCCTGTGGGGAGCGGGCAGCGCGGACGTGGTCGCGACGCACTTCCACGTCACCGTCGAGTCGGTCGTCGCGCTGTACCAGGCGATCGTCGTCCTCGGCCCGGTCGTCGCCTTCCTGGTGACGCGGCGGGTCTGCCTCGCGCTGCAGAAGCGCGACCGGGAGATCCTCGTGCACGGGTACGAGACCGGGCGCATCGTCCGGCTGCCCGGCGGCGAGTACGTCGAGGTCCACGCGGATGTCGGTGCGGCCGAGCGCTACCGTCTGGCCGGCCCGACGGCCGTGCGAGCGGACGATGTGCGCCCGGACGAGGCCGGTCGTCTGCGACTCATGGAGAGGGTGCGCGGCACGCTCGCACGCATCTTCTTCGAGGACAGGCTGCAGCCCGTGGACGATGGCGACCCCGGTGGAGGACGAACGGATGAGGCGATCGGGCAGAGCGGGACGGAGCGCGCGGATCGGGCCACGGCGACGCGGATCGACGCGGCGTGAGGCCGAGCACGCGGCGCTTGTCGAGGGCTTTCGCGACGCGTGCCTGGCATCCGACATCGCGGAGCTCGCGCGGCTGCTCGGGCCTGAGGTTCGAGTCGTCGTCGATTCCGGGGGCGCCGAGGGCGCTCCGGGTCCGGCCGTGGGCATCACCGCCGCCGTCACCCTGCTGCGTGTCGCACTCGGCGCTCCGGCCGGTCTGAGGCTCGACCTCCGTTCCGTCAACGGGCGGCCGGGCCTGCTGGCGTCCCGCGATGGACGGCCCACCGCGGTGGTCGTCGTGGAGGGGCGACGTGGCCTGGTGGAGGGTGTGTGGCTCGTCACCGACGCGGGCAAGCTTCGGCACTGGTGAGCGACGGCGCCGGCTGGTCACACCGTGAGCGGGGTTCCGGTCATAGCTGGCGGGAAGGACGCGACCGCGTCCTCGGACACCATCCATCAAGGAGCACGACCATGAACGAACCCATCCTCGAGAACACCGAGAACACCGAGAGCACGACGGACCAGAAGCCCGTCGTCGTGCTGGTCCACGGCGCGTTCGCCGAGTCCGCCAGCTGGAACGGGGTCATCGGAATCCTGAACCGAAACGGTATCGAGTGCATCGCCGCTGCCAACCCACTGCGCAGCCTCGCGGGCGATGCGGCGTACGTTCGCGACGTCATCGCTGCGGTCGGCCGACCCGTCGTCCTGGTGGGGCACTCCTACGGAGGGCTCGTCATCTCCGAGGCCGCTGCAGGCAACCACAACGTGAGCGCGCTCGTGTACGTCAACGCATTCGTGCCCGAGCACGGTCAGACGGCGTTCGACCTCTCGACGGAGTTCCCCGGGAGCACCCTCGCCGACGCCCTCTCGCCGCGCACGCTCAGCGACGGCAGTGTGGAGCTGGTGATCCGGCCCTCCGTCTTCCGCGATCAGTTCTGCGCAGACGTGCCGGAGGAGACGGCCGCACTCATGGCGGCGACGCAGCGCCCGGTCACTCAGGCGGCGCTCACGGAACCGCTGTCTGCCGAGACGCCGGCGTGGAAGAGCATCTCCTCATGGTGCGTGTTCAGCGACCAGGACCGGAACATCCCCGTCGCGGAGCACCGCGCGGGGGCCGCGCGGGCGAAGGCTCGGGTGGTCCGTGAGGTACCGGGCGGCTCGCACGCTCTGAGCGTCTCCCAGCCGGAGGCGGTGGCGGAGGTCATCCTCGATGCCGTGTCCTCGGGCCGAGCTTCGAGCGTCGCAGCCTGATGCCTCGCGGAGCCCGAGTGGTGTGAGCAACGCCGCCGCTGGTCGCGACTTCTGGTCAGCGGTCGGCTCGCCTCCCCACGGTCACCCGGCGAAGTAGTCGCCCACCTCGTAGACGTCGAATACTTCCTTGGAGACGACAGCGGTGCCGGTCCTCCCGTCGTCGTTGACTTCGAAGATGTAGGAATCCGGGACGACGACGACTTGCCCGTCTCCCGGGGCCCCGTTCGCCGCCAGGCTCCCGTGCGAAGGCGCAAAGCGCTTGCCGACGATGATGCCGTTCGCGTGGGTCGTGCGCTCGAGATTCCGTCTGATGAAGAGCCAGGCGCATCCCGCGATGACCGCGAAGCCGCCGAGCGGGATCAGGGCGTAGATCACCAGGCCTGTCTACCATCGAACTTCTTGACTTCGCCTTCGCCGCGACAAGGGACTTTCAGCTCGGTGGATGGGGATACCTGAGCAGCCGTCGAGCGCGTGCGAACTGGCAGCCGTCAGCGCACCGGCTTCTGGTCGCCGGCGCCGGGACCGTTCTCCTCCTCGAACGCGCGCAGCTCCTTCCGCGCGTTCCGCAGCCGCAGTATCCCGAGCACGAGAACGGCGATGGCGAGAACAAGCTGCCCGACGTGGATGACGACGTTCCCGTTCGAGAAGACGAGCGGCGCGGCGAGCAGCGTCATCACCGCGCCGACCACGATGGCGGTCAAGGCGAACACCCGGGCCCGGTTGAGCGCGATTCGTTGCATGGTGAGGGAACGCTTCGGGGGCTGGGGGTCAGGTTCCGACACAGCGAGAAACTACACCCGCGCTGGTGATTCGACGGCAGACCGGCGAAGGTTCGGGCCTTACCTTCTCTGCCTGGGCCGGCGGTCGGACTCTGCTCGCGGGGCCGTGCTCGGCAGCGCCGGCTCGGGCGCCACGTCCTACTTCTTTGTCGCCGCGTTGTACGCGTCGACCACCGCGGCCGGAACCCGGCCCCGCGACGCGACCTCGTGCCCGTTCGCATTCGCCCAGGTGCGAATCGCCTGCAGGTCCGGCTTCGCTGACCTCCCGGCCCTCGCGGGGGCGGCAGCTTTCGTCCGACGGCGGCCGGCCGTGATGTACGGGGCGAGGGCCTCGCGGAACTGCGCGGCGTGCTCGGCGGACAGGTCGATCTCACGCTCCACACCGTCGATGGTGAACACGATGGTCTCACCGCTGTTGTCGTCGATCGGGGTGCCGTCGAGGTCGTCGACGAGCTGAACAATGACCTGCTGCGCCACGGAGACCTCCGATGTTGTGGTGATCTCTCCGAGGGTAGCGAACCGTGTTGCACCCCGTCACCCGCCTAATCGAGGTTCCCGTTCATGCACACAGTCGCGTGGGGTCCCGGCGCATACTGAGGGCACAGCGAGTGTCGTGCATGTCGACGTGGCCCCGCCGATACGGGGAGCACACCATGACCACAGACACCACCATCCCTCCGGCGAGCGCAGCCCTTCAGCGACCACGGATGCGTCCCTCCCGACGGATCTCACTTGCCGTCGGCATCCTGTACGTGATCACGTTCGTCTCCATCCCGACACTCGCGCTCTATGCCCCGATCAAGAACGACGTCGGCGCGTTCATCCTGGGGGCGGGAACCATCACCGCACTCCAGTGGGGTGTGCTCTCCGAGGTTGTGGTCGGCCTGGCCGGCATCGCCACCGCGATCGTGCTGTACCCGCTCACCAGACGAATCAGTCAGACCGCCGCCCTGGGCCTGGTGGCCGCGCGGCTCCTGGAGACCTGCCTCACCTTCGTGAGCGTGGTCAGTCTGCTCACGATGACGACCTTGCGGCACGACCTCGGCGGCGCCGCCGGCACCAACGCAGCGCTGACCACGACGGGACACAGCCTCCTGGCCAACTACAACTGGACCTTCCTGCTGTCCCAGAGCCTGATGCCGGTCGCCTGCGACCTGCTCCTGGGCTACCTCCTGTATCGGTCCGCCATCGTCCCGCGCATCTTCCCGATCGTCGCTTTCATCGGCGCCCCGCTGCTGCTCGCCTCCGACATCGCGGTCTTCTTCGGCGCCTACCCCCAGGTGTCCGCGCTCTCGGCCGTCGCGGCGCTTCCCGTGGCCGTATTCGAACTGTCACTCGGCCTCTGGCTGATCATCAGGGGCTTCAGGACGACGCCGCTGACGGCCGCGTTCGACGAGGACGCCCGGACCGCAGCAGCCTGAGTCGAAGGCCGGCGGGTGAAGTCCACCCGCGAGGGCTCGGGTCGGCTAGTGTCGGCGTGACGCGACGCGCGCCGACTTCGCCACCCCACCGAAGGACGACGATGACCGAACTCTCCATCCCGTTTCTCGAGCAGCAGGAGCGGGAGCTGGTGCTGCCGTCGTTCGATCTCGCCGCATCCTGGCGTCTGGGGAGCCTCATCATCGAGCGGGCGCTCGCGGCGGGCTCCGGGGTGGCCGTGGACATCCGGCGCGGTGAGCACGTCCTGTTCCGCGCCATGCTGCCGGGGACGACCGTCGACCAGCAGGACTGGATCCGCAAGAAGGCCGCCGTCGTGCACCGGTTCGAGGCGAGCAGCGCCCTCGTCGCACTGCGGCTGGCGGACGTGGACATGAAAGGGCTCGGCTGGCTGGATGCGCGCGACTACGCGCTCACCGGTGGGTCGTTCCCGATCCGGGTCGCCGGCACCGGTGTCGTCGGCGCGGTCACGGCATCCGGCCTCACCTCGGAGGAGGACCACCTGCTGGTGACCGACGGGATCCGCGAGTACCTGGCCTCCCTGTCGCACTGATGAAGGCGGCGCAGTTCAGCCGGTTCGGCGGCCCCGAGGTCCTGGAGATCGTGGACCTGCCGGAGCCGCATCCGGGGCCGGGGGAGGTGCGCATCCGGGTCCGTGCTGCCGGGGTGAACGGCAGCGACTGGAAGAAGCGCCGGGGCGAACTGGACCCGGAACTTCCGCAGACGATCGGCTACGAGGCGGCGGGCGTCGTGGATGAGATCGGCGCCGGCGTCACGGGCGTCCGGTCGGGCGACGCGGTCGCCGGCATCGGGGGAGGGGGCGCCGCCCAGGCGGAGTTCGCCGTGCTGTCGACGTGGGCGCGGATCCCCGCGTCGCTGGATTTCGTCACGGCGGCTGCCCTTCCGTCCGTCGTGGAGACGGCCGCGCGGGCTCTGGACCAGCTCGGCGTCGCGGACGGGAGCACCGTGCTCATCAACGGGGCGTCGGGCAGCATCGGCAGCGCGGCGGTGCAGTTCGCCGTGTACCGCGGCGCGCGGGTGATCGGCACCGGGAGTCTGGCGACGCACGACTACCTCCGCGGCCTGGGGGCCGAGCCCGTCGCGTATGGCGCGGGGATGGTAGACCGGGTCCGGGCGCTCGTTCCGGACGGCGTCGACCGCGCTCTCGATGTCGCGGGCAGCGGCGTCCTGGGCGAGCTGATCGAGCTGACGGGCGGTGCGGATCGGGTCGTCACGATCGCCGATCACCCGGGCGCGCAGCGCTACGGCGTCCGGTTCAGCCGGGGCGACTCCGGCCGCGCGGAGTACGCGATCTCGCTGGCCCTGCGGCTTGCGGAGGAGCGCGGGTTCCGCGTCCCCGTCGGTGCGACGTTCCCGCTCGACCAGGTCGCGGAGGCCCACCGGGTGGGGGAGTCGGGGGCCGTGCGCGGGAAGCTCGTCCTCACGGTCGCATAAGGCGCGGCGGCATCCCGGAAATCAGCGTCCACCGTCGGGTGTGCGCTGCCGGGCATCCCCTGACCCGGGGACGACCGATCGATCGACCCTCGAACTGGGGTACAGAGAATGTCCTCAGAAATGAGGACACCTAGACCGTTCCGTCCTACTCTGCCGATAGGTGAGTAAATCGCATCTAACTCTGCAGCCTATGCGTCCCCGATCAGACGCGGAGGGGGGCGAGGACCGTGGTCTCCTTCGCCGTTCATCATCACCACCGCCCACAGAAGTCCGGCCGTCACCACCACTGGTGGTTCGTCGCCCTGGCCGCCGTCGTCGCGATCGTCGCCACCGCGGTGGCCGTCGTGATCGGTGGTGGCGCGATCTACGCCGGGTCGGTCGCGAGCTCGTTCGACTCGCACGTCTCGCACATCCAGCGGGCGTTCCCGGCCGATGCGTCCCGGCCGGCCGCGACGCAGACGGGGGCGATGAACGTCCTCCTCATCGGGTCGGACTCGCGGGGCGCGCCCACCGGGACCGGGGCGGCGGGGGTGACGAACCAGCGCGCCGACACGATGATGCTGGTGCACATCGACGCCGACCGCCGGAACGTCTACGTGATGTCGATCATGCGCGACCTGTGGGTCCCCATCCCGGGCAACGGCACCGCGAAGATCAACGCGGCCCTCGCCTGGGGCGGAACCCCGCTCGCCGTGCAGACGGTCGAGCAGCTGCTCGGCACGCGGATCGACCACGTCGCCATCATCGACTTCTCCGGCCTCAAGGACATGACGGACGCCCTCGGCGGTGTGGATGTGGACAGCCCGGTCGGCTTCACCACCGTCAAGTCCCCGCACTACACGTTCGTGAAGGGGATGAACCACCTCGACGGCGCCGAGGCTCTCGCCTACGCCCGCGAGCGGTACGCGTTCCCGACCGCGGACTACCAGCGGGTGGCGGACCAGCAGGCGCTGATGCGCGCGTTCGGGTCGAAGCTGCTCAGCCTCTCCGTGCTCACCGACCCCGGAAAGCTCACGTCGTTCGCCGCCACCGCCGGTTCGTACGTGAAGGTCGACCAGGGCTTCGGCCTCCAGACGATGCTGGGCCTCGCAGCGAGTATGCGGCTGTCGGGCATGTCGAGCATCCACACGTTCACCCTCCCGACCGGCGGAACAGGGACGTCGGCCGACGGGCAGTCGATCGTGAACGTCGACCCGGCGGCGCTCGAGCGTCTGCGGGAGGCGCTGGCGAAGGATGCGCTGGGCGGCTTCACGGGCTGAGCGGGCGAACCGCCGTGGTGGTGCGCACTACCGTCGGAAAACACCTCCGGAATCTCCGACGGAACGCTCTGTGGCGGGAGATCCGTGGCGGATCGCGCCGGATCTCCGATGTACGGGGCCGGATCTCCGACGGACGGGCCCGGATCTCCGACGTGAGGGAGGCGGACGGCGTCAGCCGAGGAGGGGTACCGCCATCAGCGCGACCGCCGCGCCGCCGAGCGCCGCCTCCGCACGCGGGAGGAGCGGCAGCCGGCGTCGCGCGGCGACCGCGACGGAGACCACCGCGAATGCGAGCGCCGCCGCCGCCAGGGCCGCGATGACCGGCACACCGTGGCCGGCGTGTGCGTCGCCCACGGCGGTCGCCGCGTGGTGTCCGCCGGCCGCGACGATCAGGCCGGCCATCAGGATCGCCTGCAGGGCGCGGTGCACGGCCATCGTCCGGGCGGGATGCTCCGCGGACTCGGCACGCGGACGCAGTCGCTGGGCCAGCGCTGTTGCGACGCCGGTCGCGAGCAGGAGGGCCGCCCAGACGATCGCAGGGACGAGCGGGCGGGGGAGCAGCATGGTGTCCGCCATAGCGGCCAGCATGGCGAGCATCCCGAACCAGGTGAGCGGCGAGCGGCGGTCGGCGGTCCCGGCGACGCAGCATGCTCCCAGCGTGGCCGGGAGCATGCTGCCGAGGTGAAGGGCCTCGATCATCCGTGGTGGGAGTGGTCGCCGTGGTCGCCGTGCGAGTGGTCGCTGTGCGCGTGGTGGCCGGGCGCGCAGTGCGCGGGTGCCTCCGCCGGCACGTTGAGGGCGGGGTTCCGGCCGAAGAAGCCGTACGGCTTCAGCGTGAACTTCGCGTAGTCCACGGGCATGACCGGCCAGTCCTCGACCCGCGGGAAGTGGGTCGGGCCGAAGGTGTGCCAGAGCACGATGTCCGCGCCGTCGAGCGAGCGGTCGGCCGCCATGTACGCGGGGAGCCCGTCGCCGCCCGGGTTCTGGTTGACGAACTCGCCCGCCGGGTACCGCTCGTCGCTCGCGTACTGCGTCACCCACAGCTGCTTGGTCGTGAACGCCGCACGGGCGGTCACCGACGCCGACGGGTCCGCCATCAGCGTCGGGTTCTGCTCGGCGTGCAGCACGTAGCCGGTCGGCCTCCCGAGCCGGTTCGTCTTCTCGGTGTTGACGATGTGCCAGGTGCGCCCGACCGAGGCGTCGGCCGAGCGTGCGCCCTCCGCTTCGCTCAGGATGCGGGTCGCCCGCTTCGTGAAGGCGTTGCCGTACGGGTTCGTCTCGCTCACGGGCAGGCGCACCGCATCCACCTCGTCGACCGCGTTCGCCAGGCCGTCCACCATCATGTCGAGGCGCGCCGAGAACAGGTGCTGGTGGTACGGGGCGCCGAGCCCCGGCGCGACCTCGCTGGCCGTCGCCGACCCCTCCACGTAGGAGGAGGTGAACAGGATGCCGGTCAGCTTCGCCTCGCACTCGATCGTGCCGTCGAGGTACAGGTACCAGTAGAAGCCGTAGTCGTAGTTGCCGACGGTGGTGAAGAACGAGATCACCAGCCGCCGAGAGCGGCGCACCTCGTTGGCCGAGGTGAACAGGTCGGTGTGCTTCCACAGCGTCCCGTAGTCCTCCTCGTGGATGCAGATCGCGTTCTCGATGGTCTTCGGCCGGCCGAACTCGTCGGACACCACGGCGTCGAGGTAGCGGATCTCGCCCAGGCAGTCGCAGCCGAGCGTCAGCGAGTTGGCGAAGCGGCCGAACAGGTACTCGCCGGTGTCGAAGTAGTTCTGCCAGTAGCGCGTCGGCGACGGGTCCGCGTACGGCACCACCATCTCGGCGATGGATGCGCGGTACACCACCGGGCGCACCTCGCCGCCCTGGTCGGGGTCGGCGAAGCCCAGGGTGCGCAGGATGAGGCCCTCGCGGGCGTCGAAGCCGAGCGAGAGCGACCAGTTCGCCCAGGTGACCCGGTCGCCGTCCACCTGGAAGCTGGGACCCTCCGGCTGGGTGATCGAGATCGGCTTGAGCGTGTCGAGCGGCGCGGGCCGCTCCGCCTCGAGGTGGAAGTTGCCCGGCTCCTCGGGGACCGGCAGCTCGAACGCATCCACGACCTGGGTCGCCTGACGGGCGATCATGTCGACGTAGGCGCACAGTCCGTCGACGGGGTGCGCCCACGGGTGGTCGTCGGCGTGGTCCATCCGGAACGCGAAGACGCGGATGATCCGGCGGCCCTCCTCGCCGGGGATGTCGTACGAGCCGGGGGAGAGCGGCGCGTAGACGACCTGCTCGCTGGTCAGCCCGCGCTTGGCCAGCGCGGCCAGCCAGTCGGCTTCGGCGGCGAGGATTCCGCCGATCGCCTCGAACTCCTCCTCCAGGATGGGCACCTGGCCGCGCGACCCGTCGATCGGGACGAGCGCGATGACCTCTCCGCGGGTGAGGGAGACGGCGGCGTCGGTGCTGGCGCCGGTCGCGACATCCAGCAGCAGGATGCGCGCCTCGCGGTCCGGAACGAGTGCGTCGCCGGCGAGCGCAGCCAGCACATCCGCCTTGTCCGGCTCGAGCAGGCCGACGTACACGAAGCGGGACGTGTCGGTGGCCGCGCCGGCGTCGCGGAGGATGCGGGCCGCCGCCTCGATCTCCGCGGCGGTGAGGCTGGAGAGCGGGCCGGGGGCGGCCGTGTCGTCGTGGGGCAGGGTGATGGGCAGTTCGGTGGTCATGGTGCGAGATCTCCTAGGCGCTGATGGTGTCGATGATGTTCTGGTAGGCGTCGCGCCGGGTGCGACGCAGGATGAGGGCCTGCACGACGCCGATCACGGGGAAGGCGAGCATCGCCGCGAAGAAGGCGATCGAGAGGGGGCCGAGCACGGGGGTGCCCTTCGCATCCACGTCGCCGATCAGCAGCGGAAAGTTGTCGACGATGATGAGCGTCACGCCCACCAGGCCGAGCAGCCCGATCACGGGGGCGATGACGGTGCGCCAGAGCCCTGCTCCGGTCTTCTTCCGGGCGAAGTAGATGATGACGGCGAGGCACGTGAGCGCCATCAGCACCACGATCGCCAGCGTGGCGATGCCGCTGAACCAGGTGAACACCTGCAGCACCGGGTCGAGCCGGAACAGCGCGAAGGCGGCGATCAGCACGGCGGCCGTGACGGTCTGAACCAGCGACGACACGTAGGGCGACGAGTGCTTCCCGTGCACGCGGCCGATCATGGCCGGGAACACCGACGCGTTCGACATGGAGTGCTGGTAGCGGGTCACCACGTTGTGGAACGAGAGGACGCAGGCGAACAGGCTCGTGATCAGCAGCACGTTGACGATCACTCCGCCGACGGTGCCGAGGTAGTGCACCGCGGTGTTGACGATGAAGCCGCCGGTGTCGGAGGCGACCACGTCCACGATCTTCGCGGGGCCCCATCCCATCACCAGAGCCCAGGAGGCGAACGTGTAGAACAGGCCGATCGCGATCACGGCGATGTAGGTGGCGCGGGGGATGGTCTTCTCGGGCTCCTTGGCCTCGTCGCGGAAGATCGCGGTGGACTCGAAGCCGATGAACCCGGCCAGCGCGAACATGAGCCCGATGCCGGGGGAGCCCGAGAGCACCGTGCTCGGCTCGAACGGCGCGAGGGACAGTCCCTCCGCTCCGCCGGTGCCGATGATCACGACGCTCAGCACGATGACGATGCCGACCTCCGCGATCAGCAGCACGCCCAGCACGCGCGAGCTCAGCTCGATGTGCCGGTAGCCGAGCACGCCGACGAGGGCGATCATCGCCAGCGAGTAGACGTACCAGGGAATGTCGGGGCCGTGCAGCGCCACCACGGACGACTCGAGCGTGGCGCCGAGGTAGCCGTACACCGCGACCTGCACGGTCGTGTATGTCAGGAGCGCGAGATAGGCGGCCGCCAGACCGAGCGGGCGGCCCATCCCGTAGCCGACGTACGTGAAGAACGCGCCGGGTCGCGGGATGAAGCGGCTCATCGCGCTGAGCCCGACCGCGAAGAACAGCAGGATGATCGCACCGATCGCGAACATGCTCGGCACGCCGGCGCCGTTGCCGAGCAGCACGGCGACGGGGAAGCCGCCGCCGATGACCGTGAGCGGGGCCGCCGCGGCGACCACCATGAACACGATCGATCCGACGCCGAGCCGTCCGGAGAGCTGGCGGGCGGCGCCCGGCCCGCGCAGCGCGACCGGATCGCCGAGCAGGGTCTGAGGCTCCTGTGCAGCCGTCATGGTTCCTCCAAGGGGGAGAGGGAGTGGGTGCGGCCAGTCTCACGACGCGGTGTTGCGCGTCCGTTCCGCCCCCGTGAAGAGTCACCGCCGCCCGAATGGGACACGCGCTGTCGCATTCGGCGGTCATCCGGTCGTGACGCCGACGAAACCCGGCCGCAACACGTGCGACGTAGCCTCGCGAGCGAGGAGCACACCGTGACAGCACAGCCCCCCGTGACGGCTCTGAGCCGCGCCATCGCCGATCCCACGCCGGTGGACGGACTCCCCGCGCGCTCGCCGATGGCGGGGCTCGACCGCCGAAGTCTGTCGTTCGTGGATGTGCTGGCGCAGTCGGTCGGCGCGGTCGCCCCCTCCGCGGCGGCGGCGACCTGCCCGGTGCTCGTGGCCGCACGCGTGGGGTCGGGGACGCTGCTGGCCTTCCTGCTGGCGGGCGTCCTGATGGCCCTCGTGGCCTATGCGGTCAACCAGTTCACGCGGCGGATGGCCGCGACCGGCTCCCTGTACACGTTCGCGGCGCGGGGCCTCGGCGTCCGAGCGGGGTTCGCGACGAGCGCCGCGATGATCGTGGGCTACGGATTCGTGGCGATGTTCGCCCTCCTGGGCGCCGCCTACTACGGGCAGACGCTGCTGGCGCACGTCATGCCGGCGGTGGCCGGTTCGCGCGCGGTCGTGCTCGCCCTCCTGGCCGGGTTCGGAGCGCTGTGCCTGCTGGTGCTGTGGCGCGGCATCCGGCTCTCGACCCGTGTCACGCTGGTCATCGAGCTGCTGTCGATCGCGGGCATCCTGGTGCTGATCGTCGTGCTGCTGGTGCGGGTGCCGGCGCCGTCGTTCTGGGACGTCGCCCTCCCGCGCGGTGTAGGCATCCCACAGCTCGCAGCCGGGACGACGGTGGCGGTGACGGCGTTCGTCGGGTTCGAGAGCGCCGCGACGCTCGGCGTCGAGTCCCGGCGGCCGTTCGCGACCATCCCACGCACCATCCGGTGGACCGTGATCGCCGCCGGGGTGCTCTACCTGCTCTCCGCGTACACGCAGCTCGCCGGGTTCGACGCGCTCGGCGGCGACCTCGCGCGCAGCGACAGCCCGGTCAACGACCTCGCGGCGCGCGCGGGCGTCGAGTGGATCGGGCTGCTGCTGGATGCGGCGCTCGCCAGCTCGTTCCTGGCCTGTGCCCTGGCATCCACCACCGCTCTGGCGCGGGTGCTGTTCTCGCTCGGCCGGGAGGGCATCGCGCCCCGCGCCCTCGGGCGCACCCACCCGCGGTTCCGCACGCCGTACGTGGCGCTCGCCGTGGGCGTCGCCGCCGAGGTGGCGCTTCCGGCAGCGCTGGTGTCGGCGGGGATGGGCGCCTGGCAGGCGATGGGGGTGATCGTGGTGTGCGCGGCGGCGGGCTACATGACCGCCTACGCGCTCGTCTGCATCGCGGCGCCGTTCTTCCTGCGCCGGATCGGGGAGCTGACGATCGGCCCCGCCGTGGCCGCGGCCATCGCGGCCGCGGGGCTCCTCACCGCGCTCGGGCTCGACCTCTGGCTCGAAGGGTCCGGCGACCGGGCGGTCGCGGTGCTGCTGCTGGCCGTCGTCGCCGCCACCGCGTGGCTGCTCTGGGGAGTGTGCCGTCGCCACCGCCCGGAGGCGTTGCGCCGCATCGGGCTCTACGACGAGCCGACGACGGGGGACGTTCTCGGCGGGGCGCCATGAGCGCGATCCCCGAACTGAGCGGCCGCCAGCCCGGCGCGGTGCACAGTGCGCTCGCCGTGCTGGAGGAGGTCGCGCGGGCCGGCCCCGGGGTGACCGCCCAGCAGCTGTCGGCGCGACTGGGCCTCCCGCGTGCGACCGCCTACCGGCTGCTGAATCTGCTGGTGCAGGACGAGTACCTGGTGCGGATGCCCGACCTGCGCGGGTTCGCCCTCGGCCGCAAAGTCGCCGAGCTCGCGGACGTCGCCCAGGCCCAGGATGCCGCCGCGACGGCGCGCGAGGCGGTCGCAGACCTGCGCGCGCGCATCCGCGGCGGCGTGCACCTCGCGGTGTACCGGGGCGGGCGCGTCGTTCCGGTGGATGTGGACCCGGACTTCCCGCTCTCCGACCCGCGGCGGATCGCCTCCGACCTCAGCGTCTCCGCCCTCGGCCGGCTGCTGCTGGCGGAGGAGGCCGCCCGGACGGTGCCGTCGCCGACGCGGTTCACGACCCAGGAGGGCGAACTGACGCCCGGCTTCGGGTGCCTCGCCGTCCCGGTACGCGGCGGCGATCAGCGCCTCATCGCGGGTCTCGCCCTGGCACTGCCCGCGGCGCGGCTCGCCGATCGGGACGGACTGGTCTCGCTGGTGGCGGACACCGCGGTGCGGCTCGGTCCGCTGCTGCAGCACGCCTGACCGAGGCGGCGCTGGCCGCGCGCAGGGGAGCGGCCCCGGCG
>NZ_JBQENB010000002.1:21021-29704 GCF_052044215.1 Leifsonia sp. 22587 | reverse complement strand
CTCGACCGCCGGGTGCGGCGGCCGGATCGCCGGCTCAGCGGCCGGAAGCGATCTCCTGCTCGACCTGCTGGGCCAGCTGCTGCAGGTCGGCGCCGTACCCGCCGGCGAGGGCGGTGGCGGCGATCTTCTGCACGTCCGGCGTGCGCTCGGCGGACGGGGCCGAAGCCAGCTGCGTCAGGTCGCTGCGCAGAGCGGCCGGCAGCTTCGCGGCGAGCTGGGCGTCGGCGGTCACGTCGGCCGCGACCGTGGCGCCGGTGTCACCGAGCTGCGGGGAGGACAGGTCGCCCGTCCGCAGCTCCCGCACCAGATCGGTGAGACCGGATGCGGCCGTACGGTCGCCGCGGGCGTCCTTCAGCCGGGTGGCGAGGTCCTTGACGGCGGAGCCGTAGCCGCCCGTCAGCGCCGTGTGGACGATCGCCTTCGCGTCGGCGGTGCGGTCCTGGGCGGACGCCGTGGCGAGCGTCGTGATGTCGCGCTGCAGCGCATCCGGGAGCAGCGCGAACAGCGGCTTGTCGGCCACGATCCGCTTCGCGAGGGCCTGCGCCTTCGCGCCGCTCAGGTGGCCGGTGAACAGGTCGTGCCCGGCATCGGCCGACACGTGCGCCTGCGCCGTGGCCTGCGCCGACGAGCTCGAGGCCGAGCCCGAGCCCGAGGCGCCGCCGTCGACCGTGGTCGCGAACGCTCCCTGGGCGCCGACGCCGACGAGGGCGGTGGCGGTGAGGAGCGATGCCGCGCCGACGACGACCCGCTTGGCCGTGAAGGCGCTGCTCTTCCGAACGGAGGTGTTCTTCGTGTAATCCATGGGATCCTTTCCGTGCCCGCGCTGCGGCCGGCCGGAGTGCCGGCCGCTTCGGATCGCGGGCGTCGGCGACGTTACGGAACCCGTCTGGGTCGTTCGTGCGGACACTCTGCGAGGTCCGACAGGGTGGTTGACGCGGCTGCGCGAGCCGGTTATCGGGAGACGCGCGGCGAGGACATGCCCACCAATCATGGGCTGAATGCCACCGCGTGGGCCGTCAGCGGCGGAAGAAATCCAAGAAGCCCTCTGCCAGCGCGTTCACGAGTTCCGCGACCTGCGCGAGGCGAAGCTGCAAACGGTGGCGCATCGTCGGCGGCTCCCCTTTCGTGTTCCGGCAGAACGCCCGGCTGACGAGGCGCGTCCCACCCCACCACGGATACTAGCTAGCTGCCGCGCTATCCCTCGCTGATCCGGAGGCTGGCGATGCGCGTGCCGTCGAGGCGGAACGTCATCGGGCCGGTGCCGTTGTAGCCGTCGCCGGTGACCGTGAGGGTCGCGATGTAGGTGTCCGGTTCGTCCGCCGGGACGACGCTCACGATGTCGAAGTGGGCGTTCACGCCGATGTTGTCCGTCTCGTTCCAACTGCGGACGCCTCCGCGGCCGTGGAACTCGCGGCCCCAGTCGTTGAGGAATGCGTCGTCGGTGAACGCGTCGACGAAGGCCTCGGTGTCTCCGCGGTTCGTCGCGTCGACGAACTGCTGGATTGCTTCGGGCACGCTGGTCTCGGCCATGGTCGGCTCCTTTTCGCGATCGTCCGGTGGCGCGACCATTGTCGCGCGTCCCGAGCAATCGTCGGAGAACGGGTCTGGAATCTCCGACACAGCGTTCTGTGGATGGAGATCTGACAGCCAAACGCGCGAATCTCCGACGCAAGGCCGCGAATCTCCGACACAACACTCTGCCCGCGCACACGCGCCGGCCGCGATGCGCCCGCGGCGCAGCCGCCTACGACGTCTGCGCGCGCATCGCCTGCCAGAGCGCCTGGCGGAGCTGCGCCTCGATGCGGCGCGCCTGCTCGCTGCTCACGCCCTCGACGCCCTGTCGGCGCTCGGAGCCGCCGCAGCGGTCGCCGTCGCGGGTGAAGTGGATGGCGATCCGCCCGTCCCCGAGCACCGGCTGCTGCTCACCGCAGTGTCCGCATTCCGAGAAAGAGAACGACCCCATGTCACCACGCTAGGAGCCGCGTGTTTCTTCCGGATTGCGACCGCGAGAAGTCTCGATGACGCTGCTCGATCACCGCGTGGCCGCGGCGGCGAGCTGCGACGATTCGGCGGGCTGCCCCGGGCATCCGGAGAGGACGCGGGTCATCGCCGCCTTCTCGGCGCTCGTCACCCACAGCCCGTAGGCCGCCTTGACGGAGATCTGCCGCGCGACGTATTCGCAACGGAAGCCCTTGGCCGCCGGAAGCCAGGTGGCCGCGTCGCCCGACGACTTCTGCTGGTTCGAGTGGGCGTCGACCGCGATCAGGTTCAGCGGATCGTTGGCGAGGCTGACGCGCTGCGCCTGCGTGAGCTGCTGACCTCCCGTGATCCAGGCGTTCTGCAGCGGCACGATGTGGTCGATCTGCACCAGGGAGGACGTCTTCTGTCCGCGCACGAAGTGGATGGTCTCGCCGGTGTAGGCGTCGGCGAGCGTCCCCGACAGCACCGTGCACGAACCTTTCCGCACGGTGTCGGTCAGGTCGCGGGCGAGGATGTCGTTGCGGGTGTCGCATCCGTTGCGGTCGACATCCAGCCAGGCGGAGCCGAAGTCGGTGGTTCGCTGGTACCCGGTCGCCGGGGCCTTGCCCTTGACCGGGAGGGCGGCGAGCACATCGAGCGCCGTCGAACGCCCGCCGTCGTCGGCGCCGGCCGTCGTCGGGGGCGCGGAGGTGCCCGGCGACGGCGTCACCGGAGCGGCGCCTTCGACGGGAACGGTCTGGGACCGGGCGCCCTCGGCGGTCACCGTGCAGCCGGCGGCGACCAGGCCCAGGGTGAGCGCGATGAGTGCGGCAAGGGAGGACCGGAGGGGCTGAGAGGGGATGGGGTGCACAGGGGTCTTTCTCGGGACGGTCGTGTGCAGGCTAGCCCGGCGCGAAGCGAAGTCGCTGCAGCGACGCCCGCCTCCGCCGTCTCCGTGCGTTCGCTGAGGGAGGACCCGAACCCCTTCCCCAACGCCTCTCAGCGATATATCGTCGAGTATCGCTGACGACTGGAGGCATCCCATGTCCACTTCATTCCCCACCGGCGGGTTCGGCGCCCGCATGGATCCGGACGCCATGTGGCAGGCGTTCGAGCAGTTGCGCTCCACCTTCGAGAAGAAGGTCGGCTCGCGCATGGGCCGCGGCGACGTCCGCGCGGCAGTCCTGAGCCTGCTGAGCGAGAAGCCCATGCACGGCTACCAGATCATCCGCGAGATCGAGGAGCGCAGCGGCGGCAGCTGGAAGCCGAGCGCAGGCTCGGTCTACCCGACCCTGCAGCTGCTCGCCGACGAGGGCCTGATCACCGCCGAGGAGTCCAACGGTCGCAAGACCTATGCGCTCACCGAGGCAGGCCGCGAGGTCGCCGCCGCCGAGGCGGGGACGCCGTGGCAGGGCGAGGGAACCGCGACCGCGGGCGGGCGTCGCCCGATGAACGGCGGCACCCTGCCGAAGGCGGGCGTCGAGCTCGCCCAGGCGGCCGCGCAGGTGCACCGCACCGGCACCCCGGAGCAGGTTCAGGAGGCGGCTGCCGTGCTCGACGAGGCACGGCGGCGGCTGTACTCGATCCTCGCCCAGGGCTGACGGGGTGACGTCGGACCAGGCGCCTGCCGCGGTGCCCCACCGGCCCGCGGCGACGCCGGCCACTCGCGCGCGCTATCGCCGCATCCTGCGCTTCGCGGGCTGGAACCTCGCCGTCACCTGGTGGTACGAGCTGTTCCTGCCGCGCATCGGCCTCGCCCGCGTCGCCGCGCGGACGCGGTCGAAGCGGATGCGCCGCTTCGCGCAGCGGTTCCACGGGCTGGCGGTGGAGCTGGGCGGTCTGATGATCAAGGTCGGCCAGTTCATGTCGTCCCGGCTCGACGTGCTGCCGCCCGAGATCACCAGCGAGCTGGAGGGGCTGCAGGACGAGGTCCCCGCCGTGCCGTTCCCGGCGATCCGGGCGCTGGCGGAGGCGGAACTCGGCGTCGCGCTGGAGCGGGCGTTCGCGTCGGTCGACGAGACCCCGGTCGCGGCGGCCTCGCTCGGGCAGGCCCACCGTGCGCGGCTGACGCCGGAGACGGCGGCGGAGACCGGGCTGGAGGCGGTCGTCATCAAGGTGCAGCGTCCCGGCATCGACGCGATCGTGGATGTCGACCTGGCCGCCCTGCGCCGGGTCGGGCGGTGGCTGAGCCACGTCCGGCTCGTCTCCGATCGGGTGGATGCGCCGGCTCTGGTCGAGGAGTTCGCCACGACCAGCCTCGAGGAGATCGACTACCTGCACGAGGCCGGCAACTCGGAGAAGTTCGCGGCCGAGTTCGACGGCGACGGCCGGGTCGCCGTGCCGGAGGTCGTCTGGGAGCGGACCACCCGCCGGGTCCTGACCCTCGAAGACGTCACGGCCATCAAGATCACCGACGCCGACGCGCTGCGGGCGGCCGGCATCGACCCGGCCGACGTCGCCCCGGTGTTCGCCGAGGTGATGTTCGACCAGCTGTTCAGCAGCGGCTTCTTCCACGCGGACCCGCATCCCGGCAACATCTTCGTCACGCCGCGCCCCGGCACGGGCGACCGGCCGTGGACGCTCACGTTCGTCGACTTCGGCATGATGGGCGAGGTGCCGCCGGGCACGCGCAGCGGCCTCCGCAAGCTGCTGATCGCCGCCGCCTCCCGCGACGGCAAGGGCCTGGTGGATGCGATCCGCGACGTAGGCGTGCTGCTCCCGACCGCCGACACCCGGGAGCTGGAGCGCGCGATGACGCACCTGTTCGGGCGGTTCGGCGGTATGGGCTTCGCCGAGCTGCGCGAGGTGGATCCGCGCGAGTTCCGCGAGTTCGCCGTCGAGTTCGGCGACGTGGTGCGGTCGCTGCCGTTCCAGCTGCCCGAGAACTTCCTGCTCATCATCCGGGCCATGTCGCTGACCTCTGGGGTGTGCAGCGCACTCGACCCGGCCTTCAACCTGTGGGACTCGGTCGAGCCGTACGCCGGGCAACTGCTGCGCGACGAGCGCGGCAACGTCGTGCAGGACGTCGCGAAGCAGGCGCTCGACGTGGCCGGCATCGCCCTGCGCCTGCCCAAGCGGCTGGATGCGCTGGTCACCCGGGTCGAGGAGGGCGACGTGGCCGTCAGCACGCCCCGCCTCGAGCAGCGCGTGGCGCGGCTCGACCGCGCGGTGCGGAGGCTCGTGGCGGCGGTGGTCTTCGGCGGGGTGCTGATCGCGGGGGCGATCGTCCACGCCACCGACGAGGTGCTCGGCACGGTGCTGCTCATCGCATCCGTGGTGCCGCTCGGGTTCACCGTCTTCACAGGCCGCCGGGGGGCCTGAGCCGGAATACCGCCTGGTGCACCGGCGTTTCACCTCACATGGCAACCACCGAGATCACCTCGACCAACCACGACCAGACCGTCTCCGACGGCATCGTGCTGCTCGACTTCTGGGCCGACTGGTGCGGACCGTGTCACATGTTCGCGCCCGTCTTCGAGAAGGCGTCCGAGAAGCACTCCGACATCACGTTCGGCAAGATCGACACCGAGGCGCAGCAGGCGCTGGCGGCGTCGTACGGCATCCAGTCCATCCCGACGCTCGTCGCCTACCGCGACGGCATCCCCCTGTTCTCGCAGGCCGGCGCCCTCCCCGGCGAGGCCGTCGAGGACCTCATCCAGCAGATCCGCGGCCTCGACATGACCGAGGTGCGCAAGCAGTACGACGAGCTGAAGGCTGCGGCCGAGCAGCAGCAGCAGAGCTGACGCTCCGGCCGACGTCCGAGAGGCGCGGGCCCGTCACACGACGGGTTCCGCGCCTTCGTCGTCTCCGGGGGTGCTCCGCAGTCCGGCGACCGCCGCACGCCGCGACGGGTCCGCGGTGAGCAGCCGGCCGACGTACGTCATCACCAGCGACGCGCCGATGAGCGCGACACCGAGCGGAGGGACGACCTGCGCGACGACGCGCACGACGAGGTCGATCCCCACGAGCATCCCCTGATCGACGCCGGTCGACGTGTCGTGCTGCAGTGTCAGTGTGTAGCCCAGCTGGGGCAGCAGCAGCGTGAGCAGCACCCCGCCCAGCGTCAGGCCGATGCCCCACCAAAGCACCGGTCGCGGTCGCAGCCTCGATCCGTTCACGCACGTCCCCCTTCGTCGCGGTTCCGTCCGATGCTAGCGGGCCGCGCGCGACGACGGCAGGAGTCAGTCCGTGGCGGTCAGCGAGCTGCTGCGTCGCACGACGAGCTCGGGCTGGTAGAGCACGTGCCGCGGTTCGAGGTCGGGGTCCTCGGCCTCCTCGAGCAGGATGCTGACGCCGGTCTGGCCGATGAGGTGGCTGGGCTGGCGCACCGAGGTGAGCGGCACGACGGATGCACTCGCGAACATGATGTCGTCGTAGCCGACCAGCGCGATGTCCTCCGGGATGGCCACGCGGCCGTTGATGAACAGTCCCTGCAGCAGGCCGACCGCCACCAGGTCGTTCGCGGCGAAGACGCCGTCCGGTCGCTGGGCCGGAGGCCGCTGGACCAGCTGCTCGCCGGCCCTCCGTCCTTCCATCACCGTCAGCTCGGCGACGGGCACGACCTCGATGCTGACGCCGGGGTGCTTCTCGACCTCGCGGCGCGCGCCCTCGAGGCGGTCGCTGACCTGGCGGATCTCGAGCGGTCCGCCGACGAACGCCAGACGCGTGCGGCCGGAGTCGATGAGGTGGGATGCCGCGAGGGCGCCGCCCGCCACGTCGTCGACCGACACCGAGCTGAACGACTCGTCGGTGCTGACCCGGTCGACGAGCACGGACGCGATGCCGCGATCGCGCAGCTGCCGGAGCCGGCGCGCCGGGTCGGCGACGGGGGAGAGCAGCACGCCGCGCACCCGGAGCTCCTCGAAGAGACCCAGGTAGCCGGCCTCCCGCTCGCGCAGGTTGTTGCTGTTGCCGACGATGACGCTGTAGCCGGCATCGGCGGCCGCGTCCTCAGCGGCGGTCGCGAGGTCGGTGAAGAACGGGTTGCCGCCGCTGAGCGTGATCAGCCCGAGCGCCTGGCTGTGCCCGAGGCGCAGCTGGCGGGCCGCCTCGTTGCGCACGTAGGAGAGCTTCTGCATGGCCGACATGACCCGCTCGACCGTTTCGGGCGCGACGATCTCCGGCCGGTTGAGCACGTTCGACACCGTGCCGACCGAGACCTGCGCCAGTGCGGCGACGTCTTTCACGCTTGCGGAAGCCATGCGATCCCTCCTCGGCCGATGGTAGCGGATGGGCGTCGTTGAATCGAACCAATTATGTTGCGCGTCCCGCCGAATTTGAATCGTTATATTTCGTGCTTGACGGCGGACGCAGGACGCCTCTATGGTCAGTGAAGCGTTTCAAATCACCCGAAAACCACGGGCAGCCGACGCGCTCGAAAATACAAGGAGGTATTTGATGTTCTCTCGCAGGACGGCGACACGGGTCGCCGCCACGCTCGGCGGCGTCGCGCTCATCGGCGCAGCCCTTGCCGGTTGCAGCGCATCCGGCGGATCCGGCGGCTCCACGACGATCTCGCTCCTCGCGGCGGGCAACGACCCGGCCAGCACCAGCTTCGCCAACGACCTGGCCAAGGCCTTCCACAAGGCCAACCCCTCGATCACCGTGAAGGTCGAGACCCGCCCGGGCGGCACCGACGGCGACAACCTCGTCAAGACGCGCCTGTCCACGGGCGACATGAACGACGTCTTCCTGTACAACTCGGGATCGCTGCTCCAGGCCCTCCGCCCGGACACGCAGCTCCAGCCGCTGACCGACGAGGCGTGGGCCAAGGACCTCACCGACGACTTCAAGAAGTCCGTGAGCACAGACAAGGGCCTCTACGGGGCGCCGACCGGCACCACCTTCGACGGCGGCATCATGTACAACAAGAAGGTCTACGAGAAGCTCGGCCTGACCGTGCCGAAGACCTGGGACGAGTTCATCTCGAACAGCGAGAAGATCAAGGCCGCGGGCATCGTGCCGATCATCCAGTCCTACGGCGACACCTGGACGAGCCAGCTCTTCGTGCTCGGCGACTTCGCGAACGTGAGCGCGGAGGACGCGAACTGGGCGAAGGACTACACGGCGAACAAGGCCGACGCCAAGTACTCGAAAGATCCGGCGTTCGCGGGCTTCGAGCACACCCAGGAGGTGTTCGACAAGGGCCTCACCAACAAGGACTACGCGTCGCTCACCAACGTCAACGCCCTGAAGATGCTGGCCACCGGCGAAGGCGCGCAGTACCCGATGATCACCACGGTCATCAGCAACGTGCTGCAGTCGAACCCCGACCAGATCAACGACATCGGCTACTTCGCGATGCCGACCGACTCGGGCGAACCGCACGCCACCGTCTGGGAGCCGACCTCGGCCTACATCCCGAAGTCGACCACCGGTGACAAGCTGACCGCCGCGAAGAAGCTGGTCGCGTTCATCAACACCTCGGAGGGCTGCGACATCCAGAACAGCGCCGGCACCCCGGCGGGCCCGTTCGCGATCAGCACCTGCAAGATCCCGGACGACGCCCCCGCGCTGGTGAAGGACGAGCTGGCGTACCAGGATGCGAAGAAGACCGGCCTCGCGCTCGAGTTCCTCTCGCCGATCAAGGGCCCGAACCTGGAGAAGATCCTCATCCAGGTCGGCTCCGGCATCTCCTCGGCCAAGGAGGGCGCGGCCCTCTACGACCAGGATGTGAAGGCACAGGCCCAGCAGCTGGGCATCAAGGGCTGGTGACGGCCCGGCC
>NZ_JBQENB010000002.1:11354-21014 GCF_052044215.1 Leifsonia sp. 22587 | reverse complement strand
GATCGCGTCGGCCCGGCCGCCCCGGGCCCCGAAACCCAGCATCCCGGCCACCACAGAACACTCGACGAGGAGCGGACATGTCGACGGCTACCCCTTCGACCGCAACACAGGCGGCCGGAATCCTGACCGAGGTGAAGGACCCCGGTGATCGCACGACCAAGCGCAAAGGCATCAGGTCGCACTACCCGACCTGGTTCTTCATCCCGGCGCTCGTGCTCTACGCGGTGTTCTTCGCGATCCCGTCCCTGTCGTCGTTCTACTTCTCGCTCACCCGCTGGTCGCTGTTCGACGCGCAGTTCATCGGCTTCGCGAACTACGTCCAGTTCTTCCAGGACCCGCAGCTCTACACGAGCTTCATCCACACGCTGGTGTACGCGGTCCTCACCTCCGGAGCCAAGGTCATCATCGGCTTCTTCCTCGCGCTGCTGCTGACCTCGCCGGTCGTCGGCCGCGGGTACCTCCGGGCCATCGTCTTCTTCCCGGTGCTGCTCTCCACGATCGGCGTCGGCATCCTCTGGAAGGCCCTGCTCGACCCCTTCCACGGGATGGTCAACGGCGTCCTCGGGTTCTTCGGCCTGCCGCAGCCCGGCTGGTTCACCGACCCGAACCTCGCGCTCTACACGATCGCCGGCGTCGACATCTGGAAGGGCGTCGGCATCGCCACCCTCATCTTCATGGCGGGCATCGTCGCGATCCCCAACGAGTACTACGAGGCGGCCAGGATGGACGGCGCGACCGGGTGGCGCATCCTGCGCGACATCACGATCCCGCTCAGCCGCGGCGCCACCGCGACGGTCATCATCCTGTCGCTGATCGGCGGCCTGCGCTCCTTCGACATCATCTGGGCCACCACCGGCGGTGGCCCCGGCTTCACCAGCGACGTGCTCGCCTCGGTGATCTACAAGCAGTACCAGGCGGGCTTCTACGGCCTCTCCACCGCGGGCAACGTCGTGCTGTTCCTCGTGGTGACGCTGATCATGGTGCCGCTGTCGTACTTCCTGAACAGAAAGCAGGTGGAGCTGTGAAGCGGCAGCGCATCCGGTCCTGGACGATCGGGGTCATCGCGATCGCGGTCTCCGTCATCGTCTTCCTCGTCCCGCTCGCCTTCGTGCTCCTCCAGGCGTCGAAGACGCCGGACGACGCGTCCAGCCTCGCCTTCACCTGGCCGAAGGAGTGGAGCTTCTTCCCGAACCTCATCGCGGTGCTGGAGAGCGGCGACGGCCTGATCTGGCGGGCGTTCTTCAACTCTGCCCTCCTGACGGTCTTCTCGGTCGCGCTCATGGTGATCATCGCGGCCATGGCCGGCTACGTGCTCGCCCGCAAGCGCAGCAAGTGGGGCCCGGTCGTCAACTTCTTCGTGCTCGCCGGGCTCATCGTCCCTCCGGCCGTCGTCCCGACGATCTGGGTGCTGCAGGGCCTCGGACTGTTCAAGACCCTGCCGGGCATGATCCTCATCGAGACGACCTTCGGGCTGTCCTTCTCGATCCTGATGTTCCGGGCGTTCTTCGGGACGGTGCCGCGTGAGCTCGACGAGGCCGCGGTGCTCGACGGCGCGGGGCGGGTGCGGATGTTCTTCCAGGTGATCCTGCCGCTGCTCCGGCCGGTGATCGTCACGGTGATCGTGGTGCAGTCGGTGTTCGTCTTCAACGACTTCCAGAACCCGCTGTACTTCCTCCCGGGCGCCGACAACGCGACCGTGCAGACCACGCTGTACAGCTTCGCCGGGCAGAACCTGAGCTTCTACAACCTGCTGTTCATGGACTTCCTGCTCATCACCATCCCGCCGCTCGTGGCCTACATCTTCTTCAACCGGCAGATCATCGCCGGCATGACCAGCGGCGCCGTCAAGGGATGACGGCAGTGCCCGCGGACGACGACGAACGCACGACGCAGAACCCACCGACGCAGAACACCCCGACACAGAACCCCCCGACACAGAACACCCCGACACGAAAGCGGAGAGACAACGCAATGAACTGGCACGCCCGCATGATCGCCGCCGCAGCCGACTTCGACGGAGCGCCGCTGCTGCGACGCGAGTTCTCGCTCGAGTCCGGTCACGGAGCGGTGACCCTCGCGACCCTCCACCTGACCGCGCACGGCATCGTCGAGGCGTGGCTCAACGGCCGCCCGGTGTCGGAGGACCTGCTCACGCCGGGATGGAGCGCCTACGAGTGGCGGCTGCGGTACGCCGACTACGACGTGACGGAGCTGCTCGAGGACACCACGGTGCTGGGGCTCGCCCTCGGCAAGGGCTGGTTCGGCGGACGCCTGGGCTGGGCGGGCGGCGGCTCGTACTACGGCGACAGCCTGGGCGCGTTCGCCCAGCTGGAGGTCGAGTTCGAGGACGGCGCCACGCAGCTGGTCGTCACGGACGACAGCTGGGCCAGCGGCCCCAGCGCGGTGCTGGCCAACGACCTCTACGACGGCGAGACGATCGACGCCCGCCGGCGCGACGAGGCGTGGAAGCGCCCCGGCTTCGCCGGCGACGGCTGGACCGGCGTGCGCGAGGTCGAGTTCGACACCGCCACGCTCACCCCGTACATCGGTCCGCGCGTCACCCGCTGGGCGGCGCTGCCCGTGCAGGAGGTCACCACATCCCCGTCGGGCAAGACCCTGGTCGACTTCGGTCAGAACCTCGTCGGCTGGATCAAGGTCCGCGTGCAGGGCGAGGCCGGCGCCGAGGTGACCATCCGCCACGCGGAGGTGCTGGAGCACGGCGAGCTCGGCACGCGGCCGCTGCGCAGCGCGCAGGCGACGGACCGCTACATCCTGAGCGGCGGCGTCGACGAGTTCGAGCCGACCTTCACCTTCCACGGCTTCCGCTACGCCGAGATCGAGGGCTGGCCGGGCGAGCTCGACCCCGCCGACCTCACGGCGGTCGCGATCGGCTCCGAGCTCACCCGGATCGGCGAGTTCCACACGTCCGACCCCCTGCTGAACCAGTTCCACGAGAACGTGGTGTGGGGGATGCGCGGCAACTTCGTCGACGTGCCCACCGACTGCCCGCAGCGCGACGAACGCCTCGGCTGGACCGGCGACATCGCGGCCTTCGCGCCGACGGCCGCTTTCCTGTACGACGTCGACGGCTTCCTCTCCGACTGGCTGGTCGACCTCGACCTGGAGCAGAAGCACCACGACGGCATCGTCGGCTTCGTCATCCCGGACATCCTGAAGAAGATCGAGCAGGCCACCGACTTCGGCCCGGTCGACTCGACGGCGATCTGGAGCGACGCCGCGGTGTGGGTGCCGTGGACGCTTTACCAGGCGTACGGCGACGACGCCGTGCTCGGCCGTCAGCTCGACTCGATGACCGCGCACGTCCGCCGGGTGGAGTCGCTGCTCTCGCCCGCGGGCGTCTGGGACACCAGCTTCCAGTTCGGCGACTGGCTCGACCCGGACGCGCCGCCGGAGGACCCGGCCCTCGCGAAGGCCGACACGGGCGTCGTCGCGACGGCCTGCGCGTTCCGCTCGGCGACCATCGTCGCCGAGACCGCGAAGCTGCTCGGCCGCACGGAGGAGCAGGCGGAGTTCGAGGCCCTGGCGGCGCGGCTGCGCGAGGCGTTCAACGCCGAGTACGTGCGCGACGGCGTCGTGAAGAGCGACTGCACGACCGTGTACGCGCTCGCGATCGTGTTCGGCCTGCTCAGCGCGGCGGACGAGGCGTTCGCCGGCGACCGGCTCTCTGAGCTCGTCGCCGAGGCGGGCTACCGCATCTCGACCGGCTTCGCTGGCACGCCGTTCATCACCGACGCCCTCACGCAGACCGGCCACCTGGACGACGCGTACCGGCTGCTCCTCGAGAAGGAGTGCCCGTCGTGGCTCTACCCGGTGACGATGGGCGCCACCACGGTCTGGGAGCGCTGGGACTCCATGCTCCCGGACGGCACGATCAACCCGGGCGAGATGACCAGCTTCAACCACTACGCCCTCGGAGCGGTCGCCGACTGGATGCACCGCGTCGTCGGCGGACTCTCGGCGCTGGAGCCCGGCTACGCCCGCGTGCTCGTGGCGCCGCAGCCCGGCGGCGGCCTGACCGAGGCGGAGACCTCGCTCGTCACTCCGCGCGGTCCGGTGAGCGTGCGGTGGACCCTCGACGGCGACACCCTGACCGTCGAGGCCGACCTGCCGGAGGGGGTGGACGGCGTGCTGCGCCTCCCCGGCGAGGACGACCGGAGCATCGGCGCCGGGCACACCAGCGCGCAGGCGACCGTCCGCACGGCATCCGCCGACATCATCCGCTGACCCCGCGCACGACCGCAACCGACACGTGGCCGCGCATCCCGCAGCCGCAGAGAGAAAGCGAAGTACCATGACCCTCCCCGTCGAGATCCGGGATCAGCTGGCGTTGCAGGCGATCGAGCTGCCGAGCTGGGCGTTCGGCAATTCGGGAACGCGGTTCCGGGTGTTCGGCACGCCGGGCACGGCGCGCGACCCGTTCGAGAAGGTGTCGGATGCGGCGCAGGTGCACAAGCACACCGGGCTCGCGCCGAGTGTGGCGCTGCACATCCCGTGGGACCGCGTCGACTCCTACGCGGACTTGAAGAAGCACGCGGAGGACAACGGGGTCGAGCTGGGGACGGTCAACTCGAACACGTTCCAGGACGACGACTACAAGTTCGGGTCGGTCACCCACGCCGACGACCGGATCCGGCAGAAGGCGATCGATCACCACTTCGAGTGCATCGATGTGATGAACGAGACCGGGTCGCGGGATCTGAAGATCTGGCTGGCGGATGGCACGAACTATCCGGGTCAGGATTCGATGCGCGCCCGGCAGGACCGGCTGGCGGACAGTCTGCAGAAGATCTACGAGCGGATCGGCGAGGGTCAGCGGCTGGTGCTGGAGTACAAGTTCTTCGAGCCGGCGTTCTATCACACGGATGTTCCGGACTGGGGGACCAGCTTCGTGCAGACGCAGGCGCTGGGCGACCGTGCGGTGGTGTGCCTGGACACCGGGCACCATGCGCCGGGGACGAACATCGAGTTCATCGTGATGCAGCTGCTGCGGCTGGGGAAGCTGGGCTCGTTCGACTTCAACAGCCGGTTCTACGCCGACGACGACCTGATCGTGGGCGCGGCGGACCCGTTCCAGCTGTTCCGGATCATCTTCGAGGTGATCCAGGGCGGCGGGTACGCGAACCCGGACGTCGCGTTCATGCTCGACCAGTGCCACAACCTGGAGGCGAAGATCCCGGGGCAGATCCGGTCGGTGCTGAACGTGCAGGAAGCCACCGCCAAGGCACTGCTCGTGGATGTGGAGGCGTTGGCGGCCGCGCAGGCCGCGAACGACGTGCTGGCTGCGAACACCGTGTTCATGGACGCGTTCAACACGGACGTGCGCGCCGACCTGGCTGCGTGGCGGGAGTCGCGGGGGCTGCCGGCGGACCCGATGGCCGCGTACAAGGCGTCCGGGTACCAGGAGCAGATCGAGGCCGACCGCGTCGGCGGCACCCAGGCCGGATGGGGCGCGTGAGCATGCAGAATCAGACCGTCGCATCCCTGCTGGCCCGCTCGAACCGCCTCGGTTCGGACCCGGCGAATACGAACTACGCCGGCGGGAACACCTCCGCCAAGGGCACCGAGACCGACCCGGTGACGGGGGAGCCGGTCGAGCTGCTGTGGGTGAAGGGCTCCGGGGGAGACCTCGGCACCCTCACGGAGGCCGGGCTGGCCGTGCTGCGGCTGGATCGCCTGCAGGCGCTGCAGAACGTCTACCCGGGTGTGGAGCGTGAGGACGAGATGGTCGCCGCGTTCGACTACACGCTGCACGGGAAGGGCGGTGCGGCGCCGTCGATCGATACGGCGATGCACGGTCTGGTGGATGCGGCGCACGTCGATCACCTGCACCCGGATGCCGGGATCGCGATCGCGACGGCGGCGGACGGTGAGGAGCTGACCGCGAAGGTCTTCGGCGACCGCGTGGTGTGGGTGCCGTGGCGGCGTCCCGGCTTCCAGCTCGGGCTCGACATCGCGGCGATCAAGGCCGCGAACCCGGACGCGATCGGCACCATCCTCGGCGGCCACGGCATCACCGCGTGGGGCGACACCTCGGAGGAGGCGGAGGCGAACTCGCTGTGGATCATCCAGACCGCCGCGGACTACATCGCCGCCCACGGGCGTCCCGAGCCGTTCGGCCCGGTGCTGCCCGGGTATGAAGCGTTGCCGGAGGCCGAGCGGCGGGCGAAGGCGGCGGCGCTGGCTCCGCACCTGCGCGCGATCGCCTCGACCGACCGGGTGCAGGTGGGCCACTTCACCGACTCGGACGTCGTGCTGGACTTCCTGGCGTCGGCCGAGCATCCGCGGTTGGCCGCGTTGGGCACCTCGTGCCCGGACCATTTCCTGCGCACCAAGGTGAAGCCGCTGGTGCTCGACCTGCCGGCCGACGCATCCATCGAGGAGTCGGTGGCGCGGCTGGAGGCGCTGCACGAGCAGTACCGGGCCGACTACCAGGCCTACTACGACCGGCACGCGACCGCGGAGTCGCCGGCGATCCGTGGCGCGGACCCGGCGATCATCCTCATCCCGGGCGTGGGCATGTTCTCCTACGGCAAGGACAAGCAGACGGCCCGGGTGGCGGGCGAGTTCTACGTCAACGCGATCAACGTGATGCGCGGCGCGGAGGCGCTCTCGTCGTATGCGCCGATCGATGAGGCGGAGAAGTTCCGCATCGAGTACTGGGCGCTGGAAGAGGCCAAGCTGCGGCGGATGCCGAAGCCCAAACCGCTCGCCGGGCGCATCGCCCTGGTCACCGGGGCGGCATCCGGGATCGGGAAGGCCATCGCGACGCGGTTGGCGGGGGAGGGTGCGTGCGTGGTCATCGCGGACCTCGACCTGGCCAAGGCGCAGGCCGCGGCGGCCGAGATCGGCAACGCGGATGTCGCCATCGGTGTCGCCGCGGACGTGACCGACGAGAAGGCGGTGGAGGCGTCCATCCGGGATGCGCTGCTCGCGTTCGGCGGTCTCGACCTGGTGGTCAACAACGCCGGGCTTTCGATCTCCAAGCCCCTCTTGGAGACCACGAACGCCGACTGGGACCTGCAGCACAACGTCATGGCCAAGGGGTCGTTCCTGGTCTCGCGGGCCGCCGCGCGCGTGCTGATCGACCAGAAGCTCGGCGGCGACATCGTCTACATCTCGTCCAAGAACTCGATCTTCGCCGGCCCCAACAACATCGCCTACTCGGCCACGAAGGCCGACCAGGCGCACCAGGTGCGGCTGCTCGCCGCGGAGCTCGGCGAGCACGGCATCCGGGTCAACGGCATCAACCCCGACGGCGTCGTCCGCGGGTCCGGGATCTTCGCCGGCGGCTGGGGCGCCAAACGCGCCGCCGTCTACGGAGTGCCCGAGGAGGAGCTCGGCCAGTACTACGCCCAGCGCACCCTGCTCAAGCGCGAAGTGCTGCCCGAGCATGTCGCCAACGCGGTCTTCGTGCTCTGCACCAGCGACCTCGACCACACGACCGGCCTGCACATCCCGGTGGATGCGGGAGTCGCGGCCGCCTTCCTCCGATGAGCACGGCAGCGTCACCCGGGGCGGGCACGGTCGCCGCCGTCGACCTCGGCGCCACCAGCGGCCGGGTCATCCACGCGCGTGTCGGCCCCGACACCCTGGAGCTGACGGAGGCGGCCCGCTTCCTGAACACGCCCGTGCGGGTGTGGGAGGGCGACCGGGCCGCGCTGCATTGGAACCTCACCGGGCTGTATACGAACGTGCTCGACGGCCTGGCCTCGGTCGCGCGGGCCGATCCGGCGCTCGCGAGCATCGGCGTGGACGCGTGGGCGGTCGACTACGGACTGCTGCGCGACGGGCGCCTGCTCGGCGAGCCGTACCACTACCGCGACGAGCGGACCGCCGACGGCGTCGCGACGGTGCATGCCGCCGTCGAGCCGGGGGAGTTGTACCGCGAGGGCGGACTCCAGTTCCTGCCGTTCAACTCCCTCTACCAGCTGGCGGTGGATGCCGCGGGCGGCTCGTTGCAGTGCGCGGACCGCTTCCTGCTCGTCCCCGACCTCCTCACCTTCTGGTTGACCGGGGCAGTGCAGGCCGAGCGCACCAACGCATCCACCACCGGCCTGCTCACGGCCGACGGCGCCTGGAACGACGCCCTCATCGCGCGGCTCGGACTTCCGCGCTCCGTGTTCCCGCCCCTCGTGGACGCCGGGACGCCGGTGGGGCGCCTCCTGCCGTCCCTGCGCGGCGACCTGCCGTTCGGCGGCGACGGTCCGGTGGTCACCGCGGTCGGCTCGCACGACACCGCGTCGGCGGTCGTCGCCGTGCCGATGGACGCATCCCGCGCCGCCTACATCTCGTGCGGAACGTGGGGGCTGGTCGGCGTCGAGCTTCCGCGGCGCGTCGTCTCGGAGGAGGGACGCGCGGCGAACTTCACCAACGAGGGCGGCGTGGATGGGCGCATCCGCTATCTCCACAACGTCATGGGGCTGTGGCTGCTCAGCGAGTCGGTGCGCGAGTGGCAGCGCCGCGGGCTGCGAGTGACGCTCGAGTCGCTGCTCGCCGAGGCGGCGGAGCTGCCCCGGCCGGCGGACCTCTTCGACCCGGACGACCCGCGCTTCCTCGCTCCGGGAGACCTCCCGTCGCGCATCGCCGAGTGGTTCGCGGAGCGCGGGCTGGCCGCACCGGCGTCGCCGGCCGGGATGGTCCGCGTCATCGTCGAGAGCCTCGCCGCCGCCTTCGCCGACTCGGTGCACCGCGCGGCGGCGCTCACGGGCGTCGCGGTCGAGGTGGTGCATCTGGTGGGCGGGGGAGCCCGCAATGCGCTGCTGTGCCAGGCGACCGCCGACCGCAGCGGGCTGCCCGTGCTCGCGGGGCCCGTGGAGGCGACCGCCATCGGAAACGTGCTCGTTCAGGCGCGTGCCGCCGGCCTGCTCAGCGGGGACCTGGAGACGCTCCGTGCACTCGTCGCCCGCACCGCTCAGATCACGCGCTACGACCCCGTTAGGATCCTTGCCCATGGTTGATCGCCAGTTCCCTCGTCCAGTGGAGTTGCTGGAGTTGATGCAGTTCCGGAAGCCGGAGCTGAACCTGAAGAAGCGGCGGCTGGAGTCCGCGCTGACGATCGAGGACCTGGCGCGGATCGCCCGCCGCCGGACGCCTCGTGCGGCGTTCGATTACACGGAGGGTGCGGCCGAGGGGGAGCTGTCGTTGGCGCGGGCCAGGCAGGCGTTCCAGGATGTGGAGTTCCACCCCTCGATCCTCCACGACGTGTCGCAGGTGGACACCTCCTGCGAGATCTGGGGTGGCCCGTCGGCGCTGCCGTTCGGGATCGCGCCGACCGGGTTCACCCGGTTGATGCAGACCGAGGGGGAGACCGCCGGAGCCGGCGCTGCCGGTGCGGCGGGCATCCCGTTCACCCTGTCCACGCTGGGCACCACGTCGATCGAGGGGGTGAAGGCGGCGAACCCGCACGGGCGCAACTGGTTCCAGCTGTACGTGATGCGGCAACGCGAGATCAGTTATGGCCTGGTGGAGCGGGCGGCCGCGGCGGGGTTCGACACCCTGTTCTTCACGGTGGACACGCCGATCGCGGGGGCGCGGTTGCGGGACAAAAGGAACGGGTTCTCCATCCCACCCCAGCTCACCCTCGGCACCATCATCAACGCCATCCCGCGCCCGTGGTGGTGGTACGACTTCCTCACCACC
>NZ_JBQENB010000002.1:0-11304 GCF_052044215.1 Leifsonia sp. 22587 | reverse complement strand
CACCATCATCAACGCCATCCCGCGCCCGTGGTGGTGGTACGACTTCCTCACCACCCCGAAACTCGAGTTCGCCTCCCTGTCCTCCACCGGAGGCACCGTCGGCGACCTGCTGAACGCCGCGATGGACCCGTCGATCAACTACGACGACCTGAAGATCATCCGGGAGATGTGGCCGGGGAAGCTGGTCATCAAGGGCGTGCAAAACGTCGACGACGCCCGCACCCTGGTGGATCACGGGGTGGACGGCATCGTGCTCTCCAACCACGGCGGACGGCAACTGGACCGCGCCCCCATCCCCTTCCACCTCCTCCCGTCCGTGGTGCGCGAGGTCGGGCACCACACCGAGGTCGCGATCGACACCGGCATCATGAACGGCGCCGACATCATCGCCGCCTACGCGTTGGGCGCCAAGTTCACGTTGATCGGACGCGCCTACCTCTACGGCCTGATGGCCGGAGGGCGCGCCGGGGTCGACCGCACCATCCAGATCCTCACCGACCAGCTCGTCCGCACCATGAAACTCCTCCAGGTCACCTCGCTTGCCGAACTCGGCCCGCAGCACGTCACGCAACTCACCCGGCTGCAGCCCCTCCGCCGCGACCCCGAGTCCGTCCGCGAGGACACCGACGCCTGACCGGGCAGACATTCGTGCCGAATGCGGCCTCTCCGCACACGAAGGCCCACATTCGTGCCGAATGTCGCCCCGCCCGACCCCTTCACGGCGAGCGCGGGTCACGATTTGTGCCAAATCGCGGCGCCGCGCGACGGTCCGTGCCGACCCCGAGTCCGTCCGCGAGGACACCGACGCCTGATCGGGCCGACATTCGTGCCGAATGCGGCCTCTCAGCACACGAAGGCCCACATTCGTGCCGAATGTCTCCCCGCCCGACCCATGTCGCGGCGAGGGTGGCTCACGATTTGTGCCAAATCGTGGTTATGCGGCGGCGAAAACCGCGATTTGGCACAAATCGTGGAGCGTACCGGCGCGCGCGGGCGGCGGTCAGCGCGGGGTGTACTCGTAGACGACGGCCGACCAGTGGCCCTCGAGCTCGTCCCATGACTCGGGGCCGTGGAAGGCGAGCGCGTACTGGAGGTTGAGGATCGGGCCGAGGATGTCGAGCACGTCGGGGAGGAACGGCGTCCCGGGCGGGAAGCCGAGCCCGAAGCTGTGGATGATGCTGTCGTCGGCCGCCCGCAGCCAGATCCCCCAGCCCTGCGAGACCGGCATCGCGACCACCCGGAAGACGGTGGCGGGGTCGTAGTCGGCGGGGAGGGCGTCCGGCAGCTCGGTCATGCAGCAACGGTACAAGGCGCGCGCGCCGGCGGGAACAAATCGGTGGGCGGAGCAGTTGATTGACGTGTCATCTAAACGAGTGACACCGATCAGGACGAGGACCGCATGACCCCCACCGAGAACGCCGAGCGACTGACCGACCACGAACTGGTCGTGTGGCGGTCGCTGCTCGACACGACCGGCGATCTGCGCCGCCTGCTCTCGGCCGAGCTCCAGAAGGTGGAGCTCTCACCCGGCGACTACGCGGTGCTGCTGGCCCTCACCGAGGCGCAGGGCCGCACCCTGCGGTCGTCCGAGCTGGCCGACGCCATCGACTGGGAGCGCAGCCGGGTCTCGCACCATCTCGGGCGCATGGAGAAGCGCGGCCTCATCCGGCGGACCGAGTGTCCCGGCGACAACCGCGGCGCCTTGGTCGTCCTCACCGAGGGCGGCCTCGACGCCATCCGCCGCGCCAGCGGTCCGCACCTGCGGGCCGTGAAGCGGCTCTTCGCCGACGCACTCAGCCCCGATCAGCTCGACGCCCTCGCCGGCGCGCTCGACAGCATCCGCAGCCACCTCGACCGCACCGCGGCCGACCAGCAGACTTCAGAAGGAAACCGCCCATGACCACCGCCTCCGGGCGACCCCGCGTCGCGATCCTCGGCGTCGGACACGTCGGATCGACGCTCGCACGCATCCTGCTCGACGCCGGCTACGAGGTCGCCGTCGCGGCCTCCGGCGACCCTCAGCGTATCCGGCTCATCGCCTCGGTCGTCATGCCGGGCGCACGCCCGGAGTGGGCGGTGGATGCCGTGGCCGGCGCCGACGTCGTGATCCTCGCCATCCCGCTGCACCGCTTCGCCGGGCTCGACCGCGGGATGCTGGCGGGCAAGGTCGTCATCGACTCGATGAACTACTGGGCGCCGACCGACGGCGTACAGCCGCTGTTCGAGGACACCGACCTCACCAGCAGCGAGATCGTGCAGCGCGAGCTTCCGCGCTCCACCGTCGTCAAGACGTTCAACCACATCGGCTACCACGAGATGGAGGAGGACCGGCGGCTGCCGGGCGATCCGGACCGCCGCGCCCTCGGCGTGGCCTCCGACGATCCGGAGGCGGCCGTGCTCGTGGCGACCCTGATCGAGGACTCGGGCTACGACACCGTCCTCGTCGAGGGCCTGCGCGACGGCGTCGCCTTCGAGCCGGGCGGTCCCGTCTTCGGCGCACGCCTCGACGCGGACGCCTTCCGCGCGGCCGTCGCGGGCGAGAGCGCCGCGGCAGCCGCGGCCTCCGCCGAGATCGCCGCCTGACCGGCGGCGACCGCACCCCACCCGCCCCAACGCACCCAGCACGTCACACCCGAAAGCACACAAATGAACATCGCATCCCCGAGCTTCCCGCTCACCTTCGGCCTGAACACCTTCGGCGACGTCACCAGCGACGCCGACGGCCGGCCCATCTCGCACGCCCAGACCATTCGCGACCTGGTCAGTCACGGGGTCGCCGCCGAGCAGGCGGGGCTCGACTTCTTCGGCATCGGCGAGCACCACCTCGACGACATGCCGCTCTCGGCGGCCGACATCGTGCTCAGCGCCGTCGCCGCGCGCACCGAGCGCATCCACGTGGGGTCCGCCGTCACCGTGCTGAGCTCCGACGACCCCGTGCGCGTCTTCCAGCGCTACTCCACCCTGAACGCCGTGTCGGACGGCCGGGCCGAGGTCATCCTCGGCCGCGGCTCGAGCATCGACTCGTTCCCGCTGTTCGGCTTCGACCTCTCCGACTACGAGCAGCTGTTCGAGGAGAAGACGAACCTGTTCGCCCACCTCCGCGAGGGCGGACCGGTCACCTGGGAGGGCACCACCCGCAGCGGTCTGCGCGACCAGGATGTGGTGCCGCACCTCGAGTCGCCGCTCCCGACCTGGATCGGCGTAGGAGGGAGCCCGGAGTCCGTCATCCGCACCGCGCACTACGGCTTCTCGCTGATGCTCGCCGTCATCGGCGGTCCCGCAGCGCGGTTCGCACCGTACAGCGAGCTCTTCCAGAAGGCGCTGGAGCAGTTCGGGCGGGAGCCGCAGCAGATCGGCCTGCACTCGCCCGGGCACGTGGCCGCCACCGACGAGCAGGCGCGCGAGGAGTTCTGGCCGCACTACCGCGACATGATCGCCAAGGTGAGCGCGACGCGCGGCTTCGCCATCCCGACCGAGGCGTCGTTCCGCCGCGAGCTCGGCCCCGACGGCAGCCTCTACGTCGGCTCGCCGGAGACCGTCGCCGCGAAGATCGCCGCCAACCTGCGGGTCGTCGGCGCCAACCGTTTCGACCTCAAATACGGCATCCCCGGGATGACCGACGAGTCGCTCCTCACGACCATCCGTCTCTTCGGCGACCAGGTCGTCCCCCGCGTCCGCGACCTCCTCGCCTAACCCGCCCCGCCCCCGCCCAGCCCCCGCCGTCGAGTACACGAATAGTGCACGCGACACGCCGCCGGANGTGCACTATTCGTGTACTCGACGGTGGGGCGGGGGCGCGGGTCAGGACTCGGCGGCGGGCGGGCGCTGCAGCACCAGGAAGCGGGCGCCGTAGGCGGGCACGCTCACGGGGAAGCTGGCCAGGTCGTCCACCGTGCCCACCTCGCTGCCGTCCGCCGCGTCCGTCACGGTCGCGCGGTGCGGCAGCGCCTCCGAGCGCACCGTGCCGTCGACCGCGGTATCCGTCATGTTGAGCACCGTCAGCTGCACGACGGGCAGGCCCTGCTCGTCGAGCGTCTCCAGCTCGTGCACCATCACGAGCATCCCGGGATGGGCGACGTCGGGCACGTCCACCTGGCGCGCCGACGCGATGCCCCAGCGGTTCCGGATGCGCAGCAGCTGCCGGAGGCCGCTCGCGAACGAGGTGCGCCGCTTCAGCTGCTCCGGCAGCGGTCCGTAGAGGGCGCGGGCGCGCGGCATCCCGGACGCCGAGCGTTCCGCCTCAGGCGCGACGCCGAGGAGGTCGTGCGCGCCGCGTTCCACCCAGCGGGTGTCTCCCTCGGCGATCAGGTCCGCGACCTGCTCGCGGGGGAGGGTCAGCGCCCCCAGCAGGTCCCATCCGGACAGCGCGAACACCCCGGGCTGCCAGGCGTTGAACGCGGCGAGCAGCAGGTGCGCGTCGCGGATGGCCGGGATGTCGGCCTCCGTGATCGAGTCCAGTGTCGCGTGCCCCTGCGTCGCGGCGATGAGGGATGCGGACGTGCAGGCGATGCCGTTCGTCGTGAACACCAGGTTGTAGTCCGCGGTCGGCGCCGTGATCGCCTCGGTGAGGTCGGCGCGGATCCGCTGGGCCAGCTCGCCGCCGGTGATCTCCTCGCCGCGGAACGTGTAGACGTCGTTCTGGTGCAGGGTCGCCCAGTGGACCAGCTCGTAGGTGAGCTCGTCGTGGTTCTGCATCCCGTGCACCAGGCTCACCGGCTCGACGCCCAGCTCGAGGGAGGTGCGCAGCGTCAGCCGCAGGAACTCGGTGTCCCCGGTCGCGAGCGCGTGGTGGTAGGCGGGGCGGTTGATGAAGTCGTAGGAGAGGTCCGCGCCGACGGCGCCGGTGTCGCGGATGTCCTCGACCGTCAGGTTGAGCTCCTGGAAGGTGAACCCGCCGACCTTGCGCACCATGCCGGCGATGATGTGGTTCGCCGCGTGCGAGAGGGGGTGGCCCTCCGACCAGGCGGGCATCCCCTCGGCGCTCTTCTCGACGCCCAGGAAGCCGTTCGCGTCCAGTCGCAGGGCGCTCGTCCCCAGGTCGCCCAGCGAGTGCAGGGCGTCGCCGATGACGAGCCGCATGCCCGAGAACGTCGGGTCGAGCCAGTTGACCGACGGCTGCCCCTCCTTGAAGTAGTGGAGATACACCCAGCGCCGCGTGATGCCGTCGACGCCGATGACGGGGGCGGTCGCGCTCCAGTTGGTCTCCTTGACGCCGGGCGCGAAGAAGATGACCCGCTGCAGCTCGCCGATGATGTAGCCGCGTTCGGCCAGCGCGGCCTCGGTCGACTCGTCCAGGTTCACCGAGTCGCGGCCGTCGGGGACGTCGGGCAGCAGGTGCCACTCGTCCGGCGGGATCTCGACCATGTGGTAGATGCCGGGGTAGTCCTTGTACGCCATCTCGGCGAGGCGGAAGTCCGCGCCCTTGCCGGTGTGACCCGGCACGATGTCGTCGATGACGCTGCCGCCGTGCTCCTCCGCGACGTCGGTCAGCCGGCGGAACGTCTCCTCGTCGCCGAACGCCGGGTCGATCTGGGTGCCGATCCGGTCGAAGTGGCCGTCGACGCTGGGGGTCTCCTGCCAGCCGCGGATGCCGCCGGCCCGCTTGACCGGGCCGGTGTGGACGCCGTTGATGCCGATCCGCTCGAACGCCGTCCAGAGCTCCGGGTCGGCGAGCGCGGTGAGGAAGGACTCGCCGGGCCGCGTGATCAGCGAGATCGGGTACGCCGTGAACCAGACGTCCGACGTCGACACCGCGCGCCGCGCATCCGGCCGGGCGTAGGGGTTGCGCCACATACTGGGCGAGCCGGAGAGCTGCCGGCTGAGCACGTCCGCATCCTTGAGCATGGATTGGCGCACGAGCCACTCGACGTAGGCCGGGTTCTGCCCGTTGGCGGCCCGCGGGTCGGAGAACGTGCGGCGGATGCTCCCGCCGCGCAGGTTGGCGCGCGGGCGCAGGCGCCGGGGACGGGCCGGGTACAGCTGCTCGTCGTAGGTGATCTCCTCCGGCGGCGCCTCCACCTCCTCGGTTCCGGCGGCGGGCGCGGCCTCCGCGTCCACGATCGTCGGGTCTTGCTCGGTCACCTCGGGTGCCTCGTCGTTCACGCGCTCTCCTTCCGTGACTGCCAACCTAGCCCTGTGCTGCGACGACCCGCGCGGGTCACTCGCTGAGACGTTCGATGAGCTGGCCCTTGGTCAGCTTGGAGACGTTCCGCAGCCCCCGGGTGCGCGCGACATCGCGCAGCGCCTGAACGGTCAGCTGGTCCAGCTCCGGGTCGTGGGGCGCGCTCGTGGTCACCGATCCGGCGTACTCGACGGTCTCGTCGACGCTGTCGTCGCGGACGGTGGGGAGCGGCGGCGTGAGGTCGATCGGAGGGGCGCCGCCGTCCTCCGCGGCGCTCGCCGAGCGAACGCTGCGGCCCACGACCTCCGCGTGCTCCTTCTCGAGTTCTTTGGCGTGCTTCTTGGCCTTCTTCGCCTTCTTGGCGTCCAATTTCGCGGCCGCGTCGCGCGCCTCGGCGACGGCCTCCTCGGCGCGTTCGAACGCCTTCTGCGCGGCCTTCTCGAGCTTCTTCTGCTTCGCCATGCTCTCTCCGTTCCCCAGCTGTCGTCGGCCCCGCCATGAACGGTGCCACGGGGTCGGCGGCAGGGCAAGGCGCGCGACTCTTTCGGATATCAGCAAGCGCTGATATCATCCGCGCATGAACTCATTCTCGGTGCTCGCCGACCCCGTCCGGCGGCGGATGGTGGAACTGCTGGCCGAAGAGGAGGCTCCGGCCGGGCGCGTGGGCGCGGTGATCATGCGGGAGTTCGGCATCGGGCAGCCCGCGGTGTCGAATCAGCTGCGCGTGCTGCGCGACGCCGACGTCGTCACGGCCGAACGGCAGGGGTCCCAGCGGATCTACCGACTGGTGCCGGGAGCGCTCGACGACCTCACCGGCTGGGTCGACCGGTACACCCGGATGTGGTCGCAGCGGCTGGATGCGCTGGAGACCGAGCTGGTGAGGGACCGCTCGCAGCGGGATCCCGGCGCACGACGGCCGGAGGCCCGCTGATGGACCCGCGAACGGTCCGGGCGCTGATCGGCACGCCACGGCATCCTGAGCTGGTGCTCCGGAGGGAGTACCGGGCGACGTCCGGCGAGCTGCGGGACGCCTGCACCTCTCTTCCGCGCCTGGCCCGCTGGTTCGGGTCGGTGGAGGGCGCGCCCTCCGGCGCCGGAGCAGAGTTCCGCGTCGACCTCGGCGGTGACGGCACGGCGACCGGGCGCATCCGGCGCTGCGACGACGACGGTCTCGAGGTGTCGTGGGTCCACGGCGAGGAGCCCGAGAGCATCCTCTCCGCCGAGTGGAGGGACACGGGCGCCGGGCGTGCCGAGCTGACGCTGCGCCATCGGCTCGCGTCGGAGGAGCGGGTCGCGCCGTCCGGCCGGGGCTGGGACGACGCCCTCGCGGCGCTCAACCGGTCGCTGACCGGCGGCGAGGCGGTCGCAGAGGGCGCCGGCGCCTGGGGCCTCATCGGCGCCCGCCCGCTCGAGGTCACGAGAACGGTGGATGCCGAGCCCGAGCGGGTCTGGGCGGCCATCGCCACCGCCGAGGGCCTTCGGACCTGGTGGTGGCGGCACTGGAGCGACGTGACGATCGAGGCGGACGTGCGCGTCGGCGGCCGCTACCGGATCGATGCGCCGGGTGCGGCGATCGCCGTGGAGGGCCGCTATCTCGTGGTCGAACCGCCGCAGCGCCTCGCCTTCGGCTGGCGCTGGATCGACGCCGACGGCTCGAGCGTCGACGAGGCGGTGGACATCATGCTCAGCGCGGCCGGGCGCGGCACCCTGGTGACCGTGCGGCACACCGGGCCGTGGGAGGACGACGCACCGGCGGAGTCGTACCGGCAGGGCTGGGACTTCACCCTCGGCGAACTGGCGGCCGTCCTCGCCGGAGCCCGCGCGCGCAACCCGTAGCAGCCCGCCGTGGTGGGGCGTATGAACGCAGCATGAGAGCACTCACCTGGCAAGCAACCAAGAAGGTCGCCGTCGTGGACGTCCCCGACCCCGTCATCCAGGAGCCGACCGACGCGATCGTGCGCATCACGTCCAGCGCCATCTGCGGCAGCGACCTCCACCTCTACGACGTGCTGGGGCCGTTCCTCGCGAAGGGGGACGTGCTCGGTCACGAACCGATGGGGATCGTGGAGGAGGTCGGCCCGGAGGTGCGGAACGTCCGCGTCGGCGACCGGGTCGTCATCCCGTTCGTCATCGCCTGCGGCACCTGCTTCATGTGCCGCCGCGGCCTGACGACGCAGTGCGAGACCACGCAGAACTACGACCACGGCACCGGCGCCACCCTGTACGGCTACACCGAGCTGTACGGCTCGGTCCCCGGCGGCCAGGCGGAGCGGCTGCGCGTTCCGCTCGCGGACTTCAACGCCTACCGCGTCGGGTCGGAGCTGCCCGACGACCGCTACCTGTTCCTCAGCGACATCCTCCCGACGGCGTGGCAGGGCGTGCAGTACGCGCAACTTCCGGAGCACGGCGTCCTCGGCGTGATCGGCCTCGGGCCCGTCGGCCAGTTCGTCAGCCGGATCGGCGTGCACCTCGGCCACCGCGTCGTCGCCGTCGACCCGGTGCCCGAGCGCCGTGCGATGGCCGAGCGCCACGGAGTGGACACCTTCGACCTCAGTGACGACGTCGCCGACTGGTTCCGCGAGGCCACCGACGGGCGTGGCCCGGACGGCATCGTGGACGCCGTCGGCATGGAGGCGCACGGCAACCCGGGGACGGCGGCGGTGCAATCGGCAGTCGGCCTGCTGCCGGATCCGGTGGCGCAGAAGCTGATGACGACGGTCGGGGTGGACCGGATGGCGGCCATGACGCTCGCCTTCGACGCCGTCCGCCGGGGCGGGACGGTCTCCCTGAGCGGCGTCTACGCCGGCGTCGCCGATCCGGTGCCGTTCATGAACCTGTTCGACAAGCAGGTGACGCTGCGGATGGGGCAGTGCAACGTCCACGCCTGGCGGGACGAGCTGCTCCCACTCGTGGAGGACCCGGCCGACCCGCTCGGAACCGAGGACCTGGTCACGCACCGCGTGCCGCTGGAGGAGGCGGCGCGGATGTACGACGTCTTCCGCGACAAGGAGGACGGCTGCATCAAGGTGGTCCTCACGCCCTGAGCGCGCCGCTGGCGACGGCGGGCACACGCCGGGTGCCGGCTGGGCGCCGGTCGGGCACCGGCGGGCGCCGGTCGGGCGTGACCACGGGCGCGGCACTCGCTAGAGTCGCTCCCGTGACCATCCCGCTCACCGTCATCCAGCGTTCGCCCGACCCGGAGTCGCCGGGCGAGTCCCGTGACCGCCGGCCGACCGTCGCCGAGCGGTTCCGCATGATGGGCCGCAGCCGCCTCGGCGCGCTGCTGCTCGTCGCCGCGACGCTCGTCGCGATCGTCTGGGCGAACATCTCCTTCGCCGGCTACGAGGAGTTCTGGGAGACGCACCTCACCGTCGGCGTGGGCGATCTCACCCTCGACTTCACCCTCCACTCGCTCGTCAACGACGCCCTCATGGCGATCTTCTTCTTCACCGTGGGGCTGGAGGTGCGGCGCGAGTTCGCGATCGGCGAGCTGACCAGCTGGTCGCGCGCCGTCGTGCCCGTCGTCGCCGCCGTCTTCGGCCTGGCCGTCCCCGCCGTGATCTTCGTGCTGTTCACGGCCGGGACGGGGATGCAGCACGCCTGGGGCGTCGTCATCTCGACCGACACGGCGTTCCTGGTCGGCGCGCTGGCCCTGGTCGGGCCGCACGCGACCGGCCGCCTCCGCGTGTTCCTGCTCGCGCTCGCCGTGGTCGACGACATCGGCGCACTCAGCATCATCGCGCTCGTCTACACCGAGCATTTCAACCCGATCCCGCTCATCGTCGCGGCCGTCGGGCTCGTGGGCGTCTACTTCACGCGCTACCTGCGGGGCGGCCGCGGACCGGTGTACGCGACGCTCGCGATCATCGTCTGGCTGGCGTTCCTGGCGTCCGGCGTGCATCCCACCCTCGCCGGTGTCGCCATCGCCCTGCTCGTGCCCGTGTACCGGCCGAACCGGCGGGATGTGGAGCACGCGCTCGACCTCGCCCGCACGTTCCGGCAGTCGCCCAACACGGAGTACGCCCGCGCCGCCGCCAACAGCCTGCGCGAGTCGATCTCGATCAACGAGCGCTTGCAGTCCGCCTGGGGACCGTACGTCGCCTACGTGGTGCTCCCGCTCTTCGCGCTGGCGAACGCCGGCGTCCGGCTGAGCGGCGACATCCTGATGGGCGCGCTCGTCTCTCCGATCGCGTGGGGCGTGCTCGTGGGGCTGGTCGTCGGCAAGTTCATCGGCGTGTTCGGGTCGGCCGCGCTGCTGCGCGTGCTGCGGATCGGCGAGTTCGGCCCGGGCCTCACGCTCGACCGGCTCGCCGGGGGAGCGGCGCTGTGCGGCATCGGCTTCACGATCTCGCTGTTCATCGTCGACCTCGCCATCCCCGACGAGGCCGCGCAGAACGCGGCGCGCGTCGGCGTTCTAGCCGCCACGCTGGTCGCGTTCGGTGTCGCCACGGTCGTCTTCCGTATCTCCGACGCCCACCGTCCGAAGGACGAGGCCGGCCTGACGCTCGTCCGCCCGGTCGACCCGGCGCGCGACCACGTCTTCGGCTCGCCGGATGCGCCCTACGAGATCGTCGAGTACGGCGACTTCCAGTGCGGTTTCTGCCTGAAGGCGACGGGCTCGGTGTTCGAGGTGCAGCGGGAACTGGGCGACCGGCTGCGCTACGTCTGGAGGCACGCCCCGCTGACCCGGTTCCACCCGAACGCGCTCGCCGCGGCGGAGGCGTCGGAGGCGGCGGCGAAGCAGGGGATGTTCTTCGAGTTCGAGCGCGCCCTCTTCGCCGACCAGGAGCACCAGCTGCCCTCCGACATCCTGCGCCGCGCCGAGGAGCTGGGTCTCGACCTGGACCGCTTCGAGGCGGACCTCAGCTCGCCGGAGGTCGCCGCGCGCGTCCGCGACGACATGCTGGACGCGGAGGCGATGGACATCACGGCCGTCCCCACCTTCTTCATCAACGGACGCCGCCACGTCGGCCCCTACGACGCCCAGTCGCTCATCCGCGCGCTGCAGGCGCCCGCCGAGGGCGGCGCGGCCGCCCAGACGCCGGCGTAGCCGGCGCGGAGCCGGGGCGGGGCTGCTTCCGTCGGAGATCCGCGACCGTCCGTCGGAGATCCAGCCGCTTCCGGCGCGCATCTCCCGCCGCAGAGCCTTGCGTCGGAGATTCCGGACCCGTTCTCCGACGATC
>NZ_JBQENB010000001.1:1399644-1640718 GCF_052044215.1 Leifsonia sp. 22587 | reverse complement strand
AGGGGACCGGACGGAGGGTGCAGCCTGCGCTTGCCCGGACGCCGGCCGTAGGCCGCCTCGACCTTTCCCCACCGGCCGATCGTCGGAGAAAGGTGTCCAAATCTCCGACACAGCGCTCTCTGGAGGGAGATCCGGAGGGATTCGCGCTGAATCTCCGACGATAGGACGCGGAACAGGGACGCAGGACGGGAGGGCGAGGCGCGGGTCGCCGCGCCGCGGCGGCACCCCGACTTCCCAGCCGCGGCATAGCGCGCACCGGGCGGCTTCGCGGCCAGCTCCAAGGCGTACGCCGCTAGCCTGAAGCCGTGGATTCCGTGCTCCTGTTCGTCCTCGGCGTCGTCATCATCCTGATCGGCGTCGCTCTGTCGATCGCGCTGCACGAGATCGGACACCTGGTCCCGGCCAAGCTGTTCGGCGTCAAGGTGACGCAGTACATGATCGGCTTCGGCAAGACGCTGTTCTCGTTCCGGCGCGGCGAGACCGAGTACGGCGTGAAGGCCATCCCGCTCGGCGGCTACATCTCGATGATCGGGATGTTCCCCCCGGGCAAGGACGGCGGCCGCGGGCGCAACGCGACCACCGGGTTCATGCAGCAGATGGTGCAGGATGCGCGGGTCGCGAGCTCCGAGACGGTCGCCGTCGGCGAGGAGGAGCGCACCTTCTACCGCCTCCCCGTCTGGAAGCGCATCGTCATCATGTTCGGCGGCCCGTTCATGAACCTCCTGATCGGCGTGCTGCTGTTCGGCGTGCTCCTGATGGGTTTCGGTGCGCCGCAGAGCTCGACGACCGTCGCGACGGTCAGCCAGTGCGTGCTGCCCGCCGGGAGCACCGCGAAGGCGTGCCCGGCCGACGCGACCCAGGGGCCGGCCGCCGCCGCGGGGCTGAAGCCCGGCGACACGATCGTGAGCATCGACGGCACCCGGATCACCAGCTGGGACCAGTCCACCGCGATCATCCGCAAGTCGGCCGGTCAGACGCTCACGGTGGTGCTCAGCCGCGACGGCGAGCAGCGGACGGTGCAGGTCACGCCCGTCGTGAACAAGGTCGCCAAGACCGACGCGAACGGCGCGGTCGTCAAGAACGCGGCCGGCGGCATCGAGACGCTGACGGTCGGGTTCGTCGGCATCGGCCCGGTCGCCAAGCTCGTCCCGCAGCCCATCACCGCGGTGCTCCCGGCGGTGGGCGCGCAGACGGGGGCTGTCGTCAACGTCTTCGCCCACCTGCCGCAGCGGATGGTCGACGTCTGGAACGCCGCCTTCGGCTCGGCGCCGCGCGACCCGAATGGCCCGATCAGCGTCGTGGGCATCGGCCGCGCGGCGGGTGAGCTCACCGCGCTCGACGGCGTCCCGGTGGTGGACAAGGTCTACACGATGATCGGGATGCTTGCCTCGCTGAACATCGCGCTGTTCGTGTTCAACCTGGTGCCGCTGCTCCCGCTCGACGGCGGCCACATCGCCGGCGCCCTGTGGGAGGGACTGCGGCGCACGTTCGCGAAGCTGTTCCGGCGCCGCGACCCGGGCCCGGTCGACATGGCCAAGCTGATGCCGCTGACCTTCGCCGTGGTGATCGTGCTGGGCGGGATGAGCGTCCTGCTCATGTACGCCGACATCGTCAAGCCGGTCAACCTCTTCGGCTGACCGGGCGCACGGGTCGCGCGCACCGGGTGCCCAGCCGACTCCCACGCAGCCGCGTAGGATTGGGGACGTGGCAGCAATCAATCTGGGGATGCCCAAAGTCCCCGAAACCCTCGCCCCCCGTCGCAAGTCCCGCCAGATCCGCGTGGGCAAAGTGCTGGTCGGCGGCGACGCCCCGATCAGCGTGCAGTCGATGACCACCACGCCGACGACCAACATCAACGCCACGCTGCAGCAGATCGCCGAACTGACGGCGTCCGGCTGCGACATCGTCCGCGTGGCCGTCCCGAGCCGCGACGACGCCGAGGCGCTGCCGATCATCGCGAAGAAGAGCCAGATCCCGGTCATCGCCGACATCCACTTCCAGCCCAACTACGTCTACGCGGCGATCGACGCCGGGTGCGCGGCCGTCCGCGTCAACCCGGGCAACATCCGCAAGTTCGACGACCAGGTGGGGGAGATCGCACGCCGCGCCAAGGCGGCGGGCGTCTCGCTGCGTATCGGCGTGAACGCCGGATCGCTCGACCGCCGCCTGCTCGAGAAGTACGGAAAGGCCACCCCGGAGGCGCTCGTCGAGTCGGCCGTCTGGGAGGCGAGCCTGTTCGAGGAGCACGACTTCCACGACTTCAAGATCTCGGTCAAGCACAATGACCCGATCGTGATGGTGAAGGCGTACCGGATGCTCGCCGAGCGCGGCGACTGGCCCCTCCACCTCGGAGTCACCGAGGCCGGCCCCGCCTTCCAGGGCACCATCAAGTCGGCCACCGCGTTCGGCATCCTGCTGGGCGAGGGCATCGGCGACACCATCCGCGTGTCGCTCTCGGCGCCGCCGGCGGAAGAGGTCAAGGTCGGCCTGCAGATCCTGCAGTCGCTCAACCTGCGCGAGCGCAAGCTCGAGATCGTCTCCTGCCCGAGCTGCGGTCGCGCGCAGGTGGACGTCTACTCGCTCGCCGACAGCGTCACCGAGGGCCTCCAGGGCATGAGCGTTCCGCTGCGCGTCGCGGTCATGGGCTGCGTCGTGAACGGCCCCGGAGAGGCCCGCGAGGCCGACCTCGGTGTCGCGAGCGGCAACGGCAAGGGCCAGATCTTCGTCAAGGGCGAGGTCATCAAGACCGTGCCCGAGTCCGAGATCGTCGCGACGCTCATCCAGGAGGCCAACCGCCTCGCCGACGAGATGGCCGACCGCCCGTCGGGCGAGCCGACGGTCAGCGTCGGGGCTCACTGAACCGTCAGGGCTGACGGACCGCGTCGGACGGTACCGGCTCGAAGGCCACCCGTCCGGTCCCGATGTCGGCCGCCATCACGCGGAGACGGATCCGGTCGCCCGGCTCGACGCCGTCCCAGCGCGGCGTCGACGCGGTGACGGCCGGCTCGTCCAGCTGCACCAGCACGGTCCCGTTGCGCACCGCGAGCACCGTCGCGCCCAGCTCCGCGCCGATGCGCGAGCTCAGCAGCGCGGCCTCCACCCGGTCCACCGCGCCCGCCTCGACCTGAGCGGCGAGGCGGCTGGAGGCGCCCATGATCGACGGGAGGGTGCCGAGCGACGTCCGCGCCCACTCGGGCACCGGACGTCCGCCGCAGAGCGCCTCGCAGATCACGAGGCCCCAGCGGTCGACGAGCCGCCGCAGGGGCGCGGTGACGTGCGCGTACGGTGCGGCGATCGCGGCCTGCTGCGGGTCGTGCGGCGGCTCGCCGTCGAACGCCACGTAACCGGCGCCACGGAACAGCGCCGTGGCCGCCTGCAGCACGGCCGCCGCCAGCGGGTGCACCGGGTCGAGCGTGCGCAGGTAGGCGCCGTACGGCATCCCTTCGGCCCACGGCAGGCCCAGCGCGACCGTCTGCGCGCGGAAGGTCTGGAACGCCTCGTCGGTCGGCGCGGGCATGGTCCGCAGGATGCCGACCCGGCCCTCGATCATCAGCTGCGCCGCCGCCATCCCGGTCAGGAGCGACAGCTGCGCGTTCCACTCCTCGACCGGGAGCGGCGCGCGCCGCTCCAGGGCGTAGGTCCCGTCGCGCACGACGACCTCCTCGTCGGGCGTGTTGAGGCTCGCTCCGCCGCGCTCGCGCTCGCACGCGATCCTGGCCTCCCCGATCTCCCGCAGCAGCGCGAGCTCCGGCGGCGCGCTCCCGTCGTCGAGCGCGGCCTGCGCTTCCTCGTAGCTCCAGCGGCGGCGCGAGCGGATGCGCGCCCGCGACACGTGCGCGGACGTCTGGTGGCCGTCGCCGTCGAGGGCGATCTCCCAGACGAACGCCCCGCGCACGACGTCGGGGAGCAGCGAGCCGGCGTCCTCGCCGATGACGTCGGGGTGGAGGGGCACGCGTCCGTCCGGGGCGTAGATGGTCTGCCCGCGGCCGCGCGCCTCCTGGTCGACGGCCCCGTCGGGCGCGACCAGGGCGGGGACGTCCGCGATCGCGTACCGCACCAGGAAGCCGTCGCCCGCGCGCGAGAGGTGCATCGCCTGGTCGAGGTCGGTGGACCCGGCGGGGTCGATGGTGAGGAACGGCACGTCCGTCGCATCGGCGTCCGGCAGCGGATGCGCGGCCGCGGCCGCGCGCGCCTCGGCCTCGACGGCGGGCGGGAACGCCTCCGGCAGCCCGAGCTCCTGACGGAACGCGGCGAGCGATGCGGCGAGCGGTGCGGCCGCGGGGGAGGCGGCGACGCGGGTCCTGCGGTCGGGCATGCCGCCACCCTAGTCTCCGTGGCCGTGCCGCCTTCCGGCTCCCCTTAACATGGAACGGTGCCTACACGCCTGAGCAACTACTTCCTCCGCACCCTCCGTGAAGACCCCTCGGACGCCGAGGTCACCAGCCACCGCCTGCTGGTGCGCGCCGGCTACATCCGCCGCCAGGCGCCGGGTATCTTCGCGTGGCTGCCGCTGGGGCTGCGCGTGAAGGAGAAGATCGAGCGGATCATCCGCGAGGAGATGGCGGCCGCCGGCGCCCACGAGGTGCACTTCCCCGCGCTGCTGCCGCGCGAGCCCTACGAGGCCACCGGCCGCTGGGAGGAGTACGGCGACGGCATCTTCCGACTGCAGGACCGCAAGGGCGCCGACTACCTGCTCGCGCCGACGCACGAGGAGGTCTTCACCCTGCTCGTGAAGGACCTCTATTCGTCCTATAAGGACCTGCCGCTGACCATCTTCCAGATCCAGGACAAGTACCGCGACGAGGCCCGCCCGCGTGCCGGCCTCCTGCGCGGCCGCGAGTTCACGATGAAGGACGCGTACTCGTTCGACGCCACGGATGAGGGACTCGACGCGAGCTACATGGCCCAGCGCGAGGCCTACGAGCGCATCTTCACCCGGCTCGGCCTGTCGTACGTCATCGTTCAGGCGGACGCCGGAGCGATGGGCGGCTCGCGGTCGGAGGAGTTCCTGCACCCGACGCCCGTCGGCGAGGACACCTTCGTGCGCTCGCCCGGCGGGTACGCCGCGAACGTCGAGGCGTTCACGACGATCGCGCCTCCCGCGCGCTCGTACGAGAAGCTGACGCCCCAGGAGGTGCTCGACACCCCCGGGTCGCCCACGATCCAGACGCTGGTCGAGGTGGCGAACGAGAAGCACCCGCGTCCGGACGGGCGCGCCTGGACGGCGGCGGACACGCTGAAGAACGTGGTCCTGGCCCTGACCAACCTCGACGGAACCCGCGAGCTGGTCGTCGTCGGCCTGCCGGGCGACCGCGAGGTCGACCTCAAGCGCGCCGAGGTGGCCTTCGCGCCCGCCGAGGTGGACGCCGCGACCGACGACGACTTCGCCAAGAACCCCGGTCTCGTGAAGGGCTACATCGGCCCCTGGTCGGCCGACGGCCCCGTGCTGGGCGAGAAGTCTGCCACGGGCATCCGCTACGTGGTCGACCCGCGCGTGGTCGACGGCTCGGGATGGATCACCGGCGCCAACATCGAGGGCAAGCACGTCTTCGGCCTGGTCGCCGGCCGCGACTTCTCGTGGGACGGGGTGGTCGAGGTCGCCGAGGTCAAGCCCGGCGATCCGGCGCCCGACGGCTCCGGACCGGTGGAGCTCGCCCGCGGCATGGAGATCGGCCACGTCTTCCAGCTCGGCCGCAAGTACGCCGAGGCGCTCGGCCTCAAGGTGCTCGACGAGAACGGCAAGCTCGTCACGGTCACGATGGGTTCGTACGGCATCGGTGTGACGCGCATCCTCGCCATCCTCGCCGAGGAGAACAACGACGACCGCGGGCTGGTCTGGCCCGAGTCGATCGCTCCGTTCGACGTGCACGTCGTCGCCACCGGTCGCGACCAGGTCGCCTACGACCTGGCGGAGGAGATCATCGGCCAGCTCGAGGACGCCCGGCTCGACGTGCTCTACGACGACCGGCCGAAGGTGTCGCCCGGTGTGAAGTTCGGCGACGCCGAGCTGATCGGCGTGCCGCGCGTGCTCGTGGTCGGTCGCGGCGCGGCCGACGGCGAGGTCGAGCTGTGGAACCGGCGCACCGGTGACCGGCGCACTCTGCCGGTGGCCGAGGCGGTCGCCGAGCTGACGGCCTAGCCCCGGTCGCAGCCGGCCCGCGCCGCGGGCACCGCGCCTCGGCCGGAGCCGGAGCTCAGCCGGAGCTCAGCCGGACGAGGCGTCGTCGCCCGCGATCTCGACGTGGATGCGGCGCATGTCCTCCACGAGGGAGCCGATCAGCAACCAGTGGCGCGGGTCCGGCGTCGCGACCGTCAAGGGCGCGGTGAGCACCGGGATGCCCGCCGTCTCCGTGCCGGGCTCGGCGATCGGCTCGTCCGGGTCGCGCGCCAGCAGCCGCAGGTCGTGCGCGGCGCGGTGCAGCTCGTCCGCGATGGCGTGGATGGTCGGCTCGCCGGCGAGACTGTCGTCGTAGTGGTCGTGGTAGGCCCGCGTCATCCCGAGCGTGCGGTTGATCAGCGGGCGGAGGCTGTCGAACAGTCGCTGGTCATGCTCCAGGTAGACGCGGTGCTTGCGCTGGCGCGGGTTCAGCGACAGGCTCTCGTCCGCGGCGGTGATCGCGCTCTGCGCCTTGGCCTCCATCGGCCGCAGCAGGCGCGCCTCGATGAGCAGCGCATCCAGTTCGCCTCGAGTGTGCCGGGTGGTGAGTGCGTCGGCGAGCCGGTCGAGCGTGGACGCGATCTCCGTGCCGAGCGCGACCACCGCCTCTCGGGCTGGCGCGGTGAGCACCGGGGGGACGATCGCGACGTTGACGATCACGCCGACGGCCGCGCCCAGCACCGTCTCGACGATCCGGGCGAGGGCGTACTCGGGGTCGGAGGCGCCGATGGCGAGCACGAGCATGGCCGTGATCGGCACCTGGTTCGCCGTCCCGGGGGTGAGCTTGAGCGCCCAGGCGAGCAGCACCGAGACGACGACCGCCAGGAGCACGATCCAGCTGTTGGTGCCGAAGGCCAGCCCGATCAGGTAGGCGACGACGACACCGCCGATCACACCGAGGGAGCGCTCGATCGCGCGCCCCACCGACTGGTTGACGCTCGGCTGCACGACCAGCAGGGCCGCGATCGTGGCGAAGATCGGCAGTTCGCCGTGCACGAAGACGCTCGCCACCGCCCACGCGACGATCATCGCCACGGCGGTCTTGACGACCTGGAGGAACGGGGCGCGGGTGGATGTGCGGATGGTGGCGGGGAGCGCGATGCCGGCCGGGAGCCGGCGAGGGGTCGAGCGGGTGCGTGCCACCCTTCAACGCTACCCGGCGTACCGGGCGTAGGCCGAAGCGGCCCTCCCGAGGCGCGCCCGGCGGGCGCCGCTCAGCTCGGCGAACGGGGCGGGGACGACGCGGGCCCCGTCGCGGCGCCACGTACCCACGATGCGGCCGCCGGCGACGATGATCGGCTGGAAGATGCCGTTGCCGCCCGGGACGATGAGCTCGGAGTGCTCGTCGTCGAGGATGGGGGAGCGGTCCTGGTAGCCGAGCAGGTACTCGTCGAACGCGGGCAGGAGGTGCACCGCCTCCCTCTCGGCGCGCGTGGCCGGGGTGGCCGCTGCGCGGTCGGCGAGCTCGGACGTGACGAGGTACTCGGCTCCGTCGCACTCGATCGCCGTGAGCGCGTCGCCGAGCTCCGCACGGGCCGCCTTCGCGGCGCCGATCGTGCCCTTCATCCACCAGACGAAATCGCGGATCGTCGCCGGGCCGTGGCCGGTCAGGTAGCGGAGGAGGAACCGCGTGCTCGCCTCGTCCGCTCCGATCGCCGGCGGGGCGGGCGCCCACTCGTCGAGCAGGACGAGCGCCTGCGCCAGCGTGCCGTTCGGGCCGCGGACCACCGGGCCCCAGCAGAGCAGGCCGGTCTGGGAGAGGAAGTAGATGAGGTGATAGCCGCGCTGACCGGACGTGCCGATCCCGGCCGACTCCCACAGCTCCATCAGCTCCGCGCGCCCGATGCGGCCGCCGCCCTCCAGCGCGCCGGTGACGACATCGGCCGCGCGCGCGAAGTCGGCGGCGGTCAGCGAGAGCTGCTCGTGCCGGCGTGCCAGACCGGCGACCATCCGGTCGGTCGTGACCGAGAGCATCCATCGCAGGTCGTCCGGCGGCACGAAGTGCAGCGTCCCGCGCATCGGCCAGGAGCGGATGATGCGACCGGCGTCGAGCTCGGCGAGGACGTCGTCACGCGTGGCACGGTCGGTGCGCACGGCGAGAGCCCAGCATCCCGCCGCGAAGTCCTGGCCCTGCAGGGCGAGCAGCCGGCGCGCCACCGCGGCCGGATCCTGTTCGCGGGGGCCGTCGATCGCCTGCGCGAGCCGGCGCATCCGGAGCAGGTCGGCGCGGTTCGCGTGCGCGATGGGGCCGGAGGACATGGCACCAGCCTGGCAGACGCCACCGACACGTCGGCGTGCGCTACGGCAGGAGTCCGAGCTCCGTCAGCTGCTCGCTGAGACCGGCGCCGTCCGGCGCGTACACCCAGGGCGTGCCCGAGAGCTCCCGGTGCTTGTCCGCCTTCGACCGGCCACCGGCGAGCACCGCCTCGCTGTTCGACAGCTGGCGGATGGCGACGGCGGCGACGTTGTCGGGATGCGCGACCGTGAACTCGCCGTACAGGTCTTCGTCGTGCTGCCCGTCGTCGCCGATCAGCAGCCACTTCAGCCCCGGGAACTCCTGCGCCAGCCGTTCGAGGCTGGTGCGCTTGTGCTCGCGGCCGCTGCGGAACCAGCGATCGTGCGTGGGCCCCCAGTCGGTCAGGAGCAGCGGGCCGGCCGGGAAGAGGTTGCGCGACAGGAACCGGGTGAGTGTCGGCGCGACGTTCCAGGCGCCCGTCGACAGGTAGACGACGGGTGCTCCGGGATGCGCGGCGGAGAGCCGCTCGAGGAGGACGGACATGCCCGGGGTGGGGACGCGGGCGTGCTCGTCGAGCACGAAGGTGTTCCACGCGGCGAGCAGGGGCCGGGGGAGCGCCGTCACCATGACGGTGTCGTCGACGTCGGAGATCACGCCGAAGGTGGCCTTAGGGTCGAGCACGAAGACCGGCGCCTCGAACACGCGCGTCGACTCCGCGGTGGACAGGCGAACGGTGTGCCACCCGGGGGAGAGCTGCACCGGGACCACGGAGTCGATCACGCCGCCGCGGTCGGTCGTCACCTCGTGACGGTCGCCCTCGATCTCGACCGTGACCGTCGTCTCCGCGAGCGGCACGCTGATGAAGGAGCGCCAGCCGCGGATCGACTCCTCGCGCCTGCGGTGCAGCCGCTCGGCGCGGCTCCCCGGGCGCGGCTCCTTGGCGAGCACGACGCGGCCCAGGATGCGCACCCAGGAGGGCGAGCCGTAGCCGGTGTACGGCACCACCGTCGCCAGGAAACCGCGTTTGCGGGCCCGGCGCGCACGGAACTCGTGGAACGCGTCCTCGATGCGGGCGGCGCGGTGCATGATCGGCTCGACCGCCGCGCCGCGACGGACGATGGGGTCGCCGGAGACCTTGTCATGGCGCGAATCGGAAGAGGGCATCTAAGGCATTTTCTCACGGAGTGAACGTGCACACGAATGCATCCCCCAGATCTGGGGGACTGTTTCTGCGGCGCGTCGAAGGGTATTCCACAGCGGAAGTGAGGTTTCCACGAATATGATCGTCTGAGTGCGACGGTGATCCTGTCGCCGGGCTGGGGACCCGAAACACCGCCTTGTTCGACTGAGAAAAGGAGTCGCCCTCGTGCCCATCAACGATCTGGTGGCCGGACAGAGCACGGTCGGAGCACCGCTCGTCCGCACGGAGCCCATCCAGGAGCGCAGCGCCGCACGCATCGACGCGCTGCTCGACGCGGCCGCGGCCGTGGTGGATGAGATCGGATTCGACCGGCTGACGACCGCCATGGTGGCGGAGCGAGCCGGAGCCTCCATCGGAACCGTCTACCGGTACTTCCCGGACCGCATCGTGCTGCTGCAGGCCCTCCGCGACCGCGCGCTCCTGCGCTACCGCCACTCCGTCGTGCAGGCCATCGACGCGCAGTCGCCGGAGCACTGGTGGAACGCCGTGGAGGCTGCGATCGACGCCTTCGTCGACATGTTCCGCACCGAGCCGGGCTTCCGCATCATCCGCTTCGCCGACGCCGAGCGCGCGGGCGTCCCGGAGGACGAGGTCGTGCGCGACGCCGGGTTCGCCCGCCAGTTCGCGCAGATCCTCTCCGACGAGTACGGCCTGCCCGCCGGGGACGACCTGGCGTTCCGCCTCGACGTGGTCGTCGAGATCATGGACTCCCTGATCAACCGCGCATTCGTGGAGGACCCGAACGGCGACGAGCGCTACATCGCCGAGGCCAGGACCGTGGCCAAGGAGTACCTCGAGCGGCGCTTCGACCCGCAGCACTGATCCCGTCGGATCGGGAATGTCGGTGGTGGGTGGCAGGTTGCCATCCACACGGGTGAGTGCTCCGAACAGAGTGCGCAGAACCCGAACGGCCACATCACCGAACGAAGGGGGGCCGGAATGCGACCGACCCTGAACGTCACGATTCGTCTCTTTTCATTGCCAAAACCGCGCGGTTTTGTTTGGGTGGAGGAGATGGCCGCATACGCCCCCGCCCCCAGGAGCGATTCCGATCGCGCAGCGACCCCGATCCGGGGAGAGCTCTCGTGATCGAGTTCCGCGACGTGACGAAGCGCTTCCCGGACGGGACGCTCGCCGTCGACGACTTCTCGCTCGTCATCCCGTCGCGGCGGATCACCGTGCTGGTGGGCTCCTCCGGAAGCGGCAAGACGACCATCCTGCGCATGATCAACCGCATGGTGGACCCGACGTCCGGGTCGATCGAGATCGACGGCCAGGATGTGCTGTCGCTCAAGCCGGTCGCCCTGCGCCGCTCGATCGGCTACGTCATGCAGAATTCGGGCCTGCTCCCGCACCGCAAGGTCGTCGACAACATCGCGACGGTCCCGCTGCTCAAGGGCGTCAAGAAGAAAGAGGCGCGCGAGCACGCGCTGGAGCTCATGGACACGGTGGGCCTCGAGCGCTCGCTCGCCGACCGGTACCCGAGCCAGCTCTCGGGCGGCCAGCAGCAGCGCGTGGGCGTGGCCCGCGGGCTGGCGGTCGACCCGAACATCCTCCTGATGGATGAGCCCTTCGGCGCCGTCGACCCGATCGTGCGCGACGACCTGCAGAACGAGCTGCTGCACCTGCAGCGCGACCTCGACAAGACCGTGGTCTTCGTGACGCACGACATCGACGAGGCCTTCAAGCTGGGCGACCAGGTCGTGATCTTCCGCAAGGGCGGCATCGTCGCCCAGAAGGGCACGCCCGCCGAGATCCTCGCCGACCCGGCCGACGACTTCGTCGCGTCGTTCGTCGGCGCCGACCGCGGCCGCCGTGCACTCCACGTCGAGGAGACGCCGACCGGTTCGGTGCTCGTCGACAGCGACGGGCGCGCCGCCGGCGTGCTCTCCGGCTCGCCGCGCGGCGCAGCCGCTCCCTCCGAGGCAAAGGCCGCGACCGTCTCGGTCGCGGGTGCTCCGGCGCAGGGTGAGGACGCGTCGTGAGTTTTCTGTGGTCGAACCTCGGCCAGGTCTGGAATCTCACGGTCTCCCACGTGTGGCTCGCCGCTCTCCCGATCGTCATCGGGTTCGTGGTCTCCCTGCCCATCGGGTGGGTCGCGAACCGCTACCGGTGGAGCCGCGGCGTGCTGCTGACCATCGGCGGCATCCTCTACACGATCCCGTCGCTGCCGCTGTTCTTCGCGATGCCCGCGCTGATCGGCACCCAGATCCTGTCGCCCCTCAACGTGGTGGTGGCGTTGAGCATCTACGCGCTCGCGCTCATGGTGCGCACGACGGCGGATGCGCTGGGCTCGGTTCCCGGTGACGTGCTGCAGTCGGCGACCGCCGTCGGGTTCTCGTCCTGGCGCCGGTTCTGGTCCGTCGAACTCCCGCTGGCCGGACCGGTGCTGCTCGCGGGACTCCGCGTGGTGTCGGTGAGCACGGTCAGTCTCGTCAGCGTCGGAGCGCTCCTCGGCGTCCCGAACCTCGGCTACCTGTTCACCGACGGCCTCAACCGCTCGTACACCGAGGAGGTGGCGGTCGGCATCATCCTGATCATGGTGGTGGCGCTCGTCTTCGACCTGATCCTCGTGGGGCTCGGCCGTCTGCTCCTGCCCTGGACGCGATCCAACCGGCGGGCAGCACGGCTCAGCCGGCGCGCGGCGATGAGGGCGGTGACCGGCGCATGACCGACATCCTGGCCGCCTTCGGGTGGATCGGCGACCCGGCCAACTGGTCCGGGCCGAGCGGCATCCCCGCCCGTCTGGGCGAGCACATCGTCTATTCGCTGCTCACACTGCTGCTCGCCGCGATCATCGCCCTGCCGATCGGGTTCGCGATCGGTCACTCGGGCCGGTTCCGCGGGCTGGCGGTCGGCGTCTCCGGAGCGCTGCGCGCGCTGCCGACGCTGGGCCTCGTCATCTACCTGGCGCTGCTGACCACCAACCTCACCATCGTGCCGTCGCTCATCGCCCTGACGATCCTCGCGATCCCACCGATCCTGGCGGGCGCCTACTCGGGACTCGAGTCGGTCGACCGGGCGCCCATCGACGCCGCGCGCGCGATCGGCATGACCGGCTGGCAGGTGTTCACGAAAGTCGAGCTGCCGCTGTCGCTGCCGCTCGTGATCGGCGGCATCCGCTCGGGCGGTCTGCAGGTGATCGCCACCTGGACGGTCGCGGCGATCCTGCCGGTCGGCGGTCTCGGCCGCTTCCTGTTCGACGGCCTCTCGGTGCAGAACTACCCGGAGGTACTCGGCGGCTCCATCATCGTGGTCGCCCTCGCCCTCGTCGCGGACGGGCTGTTTGCCATCGTCCAGCGCCTCGTCGTGCCCCGGGGTGTCACCGCGGGGCGTGTCCGCGACAGCGCGGAAGGCGGCCGCTCGGCCGCCCGCCCGGTGCCGGAAGGCGCCCCCACCACCTGAACCCGTCCTGTCCAACCCAGCACACCAGCCTCCCCGACCGGGAGCACCCAAGAGAAGAGAAGATCATGTTCGCATCGAAGAAGAGCCGCCTCGCGGCCGGCGTGCTCGCCGCCGGGGCGCTGCTCGCCCTCAGCGCCTGCTCCTCCGGGGGCGGCGCGTTCAGCACCGGTTCCGCCTCGTCGTCCAGTGACACCGTCACGGTCGGCTCCGCCGCGTTCGGCGAGTCCGAGATCCTCATGCAGATCTACGGCCAGGCCCTGGCCGCCAACGGCGTGAAGGTCGCGTACAAGCCGAGCATCGGCCAGCGCGACGTCTACCTGAAGGCGCTGCAGGACGGCTCCATCGACCTCATCCCGGAGTACAGCGGCAACCTGCTGCAGTTCTACGACAAGAACAGCACCGCGACCTCCAGCGACGACGTCTACGCCGCCCTGAACGACGCCCTGCCCAAGGGCTACGAGGTGCTCGACCAGTCGGAGGCCCAGGACGCCGACTCCTACAACGTCACCAAGGAGTTCTCGGAGAAGTGGGGCGTCACGAGCCTCGACGACCTGAAGAAGGTCACCGACCCGCTCACGGTCGGCGCGAACCCTGAGTTCGGGACGCGGCCCTACGGCATCCCGGGGCTGAAGTCGGCCTACGGCGTCACCGCGACGCTCAAGCCGATCAGCGACTCGGGCGGCCCGCTGACCGTCGCCGCGCTGAAGAACGGCGACGTGCAGCTCGCCGACATCTACACGACCACGCCGGCCATCAAGGACAACGGCTTCGTGACTCTGAAGGACCCGAAGAACCTGATCGCGGCGCAGAACATCGTGCCGCTGATCAACAGCTCGAAGGCGTCGGACAAGGTCAAGGACGTCCTGGACAAGGTCTCCAAGGAGCTCACCACCTCCGACCTGATCGACCTGAACGGCGAGAACCAGGGCTCCAGAAAGACGCAGCCCGACGTGCTCGCCAAGAAGTGGCTGGAGGACCACCCGATCAAGTAGCCGAGGGCTCTTCGGTCTCATCGAGCGGCGGTCCGGGTTCCCGGGCCGCCGCTTCCATGTGCTTGGCCTCGCGGGCGGACAGCACCTTCTTGACGACGAAGACCGCCACCAGGAACACGGCGATCACCGCCACGAACACGTAGCCGGCGCCATGGAGCTCGCGCGACAGCTCGCGATAGCTCCCCGCCGCCGCGGAACCCACACTGACGTAGGCGAACGCCCACAGCACGCACGCGGGCGCCGTCCACGCGAGGAACGTGCGGTACCGCATGGGGCTCATCCCGACGGTCAGCGGGATGAGCGAGTGCAGCACCGGCAGGAAGCGCGAGAGGAACACCGCGATGCCGCCGCGCCGCGCAAGGTAGGCCTCGGCGCGGTCGAAGTTGCGCACTCCGACCCGCCGGCCGAGCGCGCTGACCCGGATGCGCGGACCGAACCACCGCCCGAGGGCGAAGCCGATCGACTCCCCGCACAGCGCGCCGACGATCACGGCGGCGACGAGGGCCGCGTACTCCGCAGGTCCGTCGACGCCCGTGGCGGCCACCAGCACGATGGTGTCGCCGGGAACGATCAGCCCGACCAGGATGGACGTCTCGAACAGGATGCCGAGCCCGGCGAGCAGCGTCCGCAGCACCGGGTCGACGCCCTGCACCAGGTCGAGCACCCACGTCAGTGCCTCGTTCATGTCGACGGCTCACGTCTCGGCATACCCGCAGCGTAGCGGCGCCCGCTGGTCGCCCCCTGAGCCGCCGCTGGGCCTTCGCGCCGAGTCCCGTACCGTCCCGCGGGCGCCATTCGTCACGAATGCACGTTCCAGCGCGCTGATGGGCGACAATCGGCACGAATCGCGTCGCGCTGTATTCGACGATTTGTGCCAAATCGTGGTTATGGCGGCGCGATAACCGCGATTTGGCACAAATCTCGGCCCCCAAGGGCGCGAGCGGCGCCAGCGGGACGCGGCGGCAGCGTCAGCTCAGCAGGATCACGAGGGGCGGCACCACGACGAGCAGCACTGTCGCGACGACCACGGACGTGCGGAGCAGCGGGCCGACGGTGCGCCGGCCGTCCGTGAGGCGCTCCTCGCGCGCGACGAGGGCGGCGCGCCGCTGCTCGGGCGTGCGCCGGTCCTTGGGGGCGCCGAGGGCGGCGCCGGCGGGGCCGGTGGCGTCCACGAGGCGGATCGCCTCGGCGAGCACCGCATCCCCGGAGGTGCGGCGCGCCGTGTCGTCGGCGAGCATCTCGATCAGCAGGGCCACCGCGTCCTGCGCCCGGGTGGCGATCGGGAACCAGGGGAGGGAGCGCTTCCAGGAGCGGAACGCGTCCAGCAGCAGGTGGTGCTTCTGCCGCAGGTGGGCCCGCTCGTGCGCGACCACCGCATCCAGCTCGGCGGGGGAGAGCAGCTCGATCATGCCCTCGGACAGCACGGTCACGCTGCGTGCCCCGGGCAGGCAGTACGCGGCGGGCGCGGGATGGTCGATCACGCGTGTGCTCGGAACGTCGGGCAGCGGGGAGGAGAGCAGGCGCAGCAGCTCCATGTGACGGTGCCGCTGGTTGCGGCTCCGCACCGAGGTGAGCGCGAGATTGAGCACGAGGTGCGCGGTGAGAAGCACGGCCGCGCTGAGCAGGAACGCGTTCAAGAGGCTGACCGCGTGCGGCAGCGGACCGTGGAAGAGCGAGGCCCAGGCTCCGCCGATGCGGCTCCACAGGTCGTCGCCGAACGGTTCGAGTCCCGCCAGCAGCAGCGAGCCGATCATGGAGATGCCCCCGGCGAGGGCGATCGACTGCCAGAGCGCCAGGGCGAGCGTCGGCGCGGCGGACGGCCACTTCGCCCGGGCGAGGAGCAGCGGCACGGGCCACGCCAGCGCGACGGCCAGCGCGCCCAGGAAGATCGCGCCGGCGAGCGGCGCGGCCGGGTCGGTGCTCACACGCTGCGGTCGGCGAGGAGGCGGCGGAGCACCTCGGCCTCTGACTCGTCGACCGAGCCGACGAAGTAGGCGAGCGCCTCGGTGCGGTCGGAGGACGACTCCAGCACTTCGCGCATCAGGTCGGCGACGTGCCCGGCGCGGGACAGCGCGGCGTAGTAGAGGTGCGGCCGCGCGTCGCGGTCGCGCCCGACGAACCCTTTCGCCTCGAGACGGGAGAGCACGGTGAGGACCGTGGTCAGCGCCGGTGCCTTTCCGGTCTCGCGCGCCGTCGCTAGCCTGTCGCGGAGGTCGCCTGCGCTGAGGGGGGCGTCGCCGTCCCACAGGGCGTCCATCACCGCCCGTTCGAGTTCACCCAGATTGGCCACGTATCCAGGGTAGCGCGAACCGGCTGAGAATGTTCTACACTCTGTAGAAGTAGAAGTTCTACGTTGTGTAGAACAGTCGGAGGGATGCACGTGAACGAACTGCTGGACCCGCTCCTGCTGTCGCGCTGGCAGTTCGGGCTCACCACGATCTACCACTTCCTCTTCGTGCCGCTGACCATCGGTCTGGTCACCTGCACCGCCGTCTTCCAGACCGCCTGGTACCGCACCGGCAAGCCGCACTACCTGCAGCTGACCCACTTCTTCGGCAAGATCTTCCTGATCAACTTCGCCATGGGCGTCGTGACCGGCATCGTGCAGGAGTTCCAGTTCGGCATGAACTGGTCGAACTACTCCCGCTTCGTCGGCGACATCTTCGGCGCACCGCTCGCGCTGGAGGGACTGCTCGCGTTCTTCCTGGAGGCGACGTTCATCGGCCTCTGGATCTTCGGCTGGGACCGTCTGCCGAAGGGTCTGCACCTCGCCACGATCTGGGTCGTCTCGGTGGGCAGCATCCTGTCCGCGTACTTCATCCTCGCGGCGAACGCCTTCATGCAGAACCCGGTGGGCTACCACCTCAACCCCGCCAAGGGACGCGCCGAGCTCACCGACCTGTGGGCCGTGCTCACCAACAAGGTGGCGCTGGCCGCGTTCCCGCACACGATCTTCGGCTGCTTCATGGTGTCGGCCGGCCTGATCATCGCGGTGGCCGCCTGGCACCTGTCGCGCAACCGGCACCTCGACACGATGCGTCCCGCCCTGAAGTTCGGCCTGTGGCTGATGGTCGGCGCCGGCATCGGCACCGTCCTCAGCGGCGACCAGCTGGGCCTCGCCATGGTCGAGACGCAGCCGATGAAGATGGCGGCCGCGGAGGCGCTCTACAAGACCTCGACCGGCGCGGACGCATCCTTCTCGATCTTCACTCTCGGCACACCGGACGGCGTGCACGAGCTGTTCTCCATCCGCATCCCGTACCTGCTGTCGTTCCTGTCGACGCACAGCCTGAACGGCACCGTCGAGGGAATCAACGACCTGCAGGCGCAGTACACCCAGCTCTACGGCCCTGGCGACTACACGCCGGTCATCTGGGTCACCTACTGGGCCTTCCGCTGGATGATCGGGCTCGGGATGCTGCACGTCCTGATCGCGGTGGTCGGCCTCTGGCTGACGCGGAAGGGCCGCACCCCACCCCGCGCGTGGATGTGGAAGATCGCGATCTGGGCGATGCCGCTCTCGCTGCTGGCGATGGTCGTCGGCTGGATCTTCACCGAGATGGGCCGCCAGCCCTGGATCGTGTTCAGCCTGATGAAGACCGCCGACGGCGTCTCGCCCGGCACGACGGGCGTCGAGGTGCTGATCTCGCTGATCGCGTTCACCGCCGTCTACGGCACCCTCGCCGTCGTCGAGTTCCTGCTCATCAAGCGGGCGGCGCAGAAGGGCCCGCAGGACATCGACCAGCATCTCGACGAGGCCGGCGAGCCCATCCCGGTCGCGACGGTCTACTAGGAGGAGCAGGGCAATGGATCTCGCAGTTCTCTGGTTCGGAATCGTCGCGTTCTTCTTCGTCGGCTACTTCGTGCTCGACGGCTTCGACTTCGGCGTCGGGATGGCGCTGCCGTTCCTCGGCCGCGACGACGTCGACCGCCGCGTGATGATCAACACCATCGGCCCGGTGTGGGACCTCAACGAGACGTGGGTCATCGTGGGCGGCGCCGCGCTCTTCGCGGCCTTCCCGGAGTGGTACGCCACGCTGTTCAGCGGCTTCTACCTGGCGCTCCTGCTCATCCTGCTCGCGCTCATCGTGCGCGGCGTGTCGTTCGAGTACCGGCACCAGCGCGCCGGGGCCCGGTGGAAGCGGTGGTTCGACGGGATGATCGTGGTCGGCTCCGCGCTTCCCGCCTTCCTGTGGGGCGTCGCGTTCGCGAACATCGTCCAGGGTGTCGCCCTCGACGCGCACCACGACTACACGGGGACGTTCTTCGACCTGCTCAACGGCTATGCGCTGCTCGGCGGCCTGACGACGCTGCTGCTGTTCTTCACCCACGGCGCCGTGTTCCTGTCGCTGAAGACCGACGGTGACCTGCGCCGGAGGGCGCGCCGCCTGGCCACCGTGTCCGGCGCCCTGGCGGTGGTCGTGGCCGCGTCCTTCCTCGGCTGGACCGCGGTGACGCACTTCTCGCCGGTGTTCCTGGCCCTCGCGCTCTTCGCGGCGATCGCGCTCGTCGCATCCTGGATCGCGAACCTGCGTGGCGCCGAGGGCTGGTCGTTCGGCTTGATGGCGGCGACCATCGCCCTCGCAGTGGTGTCGTTGTTCGCGGCGCTCTTCCCGGACGTGATGCCGTCGTCGCCGAACCCGCAGAACAGCCTCACCATCGCGAACGCGTCGAGCTCGGCCACGACGCTGTCCATCATGACCTGGGTGGCGGCGATCTTCCTGCCGCTGATCCTCGTGTACCAGGCCTGGACGTACTGGATCTTCCGCAAGCGGGTGACGCGCGACCACATCCCGCAGGAGCCGGCCGAGCCCGTCGTCCCCACCGTGACGGTCTGACGTGCGCCCGCTCGACCCGCGCCTGCTCCGCTACGCGTCCGCCACGCGCGGCACGCTGGCGGCCGGCGCCGCGCTCGCAGCACTGCAGACCGCATCCATCATCGCGTTCGCGTGGCTGGTGACGGACGTGATCGTCCGCGCGATCGCGGGGGAGCGGCTGCCGGAGCTGAGCGGGACGCTCGTGCTGCTCAGCGTCGTCATCGCCGCCCGCGCGGTGCTGCTCTGGGCCGTCGACGCAGTGGCGTCCCGCGGAGGCGCCCGGGCGGTCGGGCAGCTGCGCGAGCGGCTGGTCACGGCCGTCGGGAGGCTGGGCTCGGGATGGGCCTCCCGCCGCACCAGTGCCGACGTCACCCTGGTCGCGGGCCGGGGCATGGAGGCGCTCGACGGCTACTTCGCGAAGTACCTGCCGCAGCTGATCGGCACCGCGGTCGCGACCCCGCTGCTCGTGGTGACGATCGGGTGGCGGGATGTGACCAGCGCGATCGTGCTGCTGGTGACGCTCCCGCTCATCCCGGTCTTCATGGTGCTGGTCGGATGGGCGACGCAGGCGGCGCAGCAGCGTCAGTGGACGGCGCTGTCGCGTCTGTCGAGCGGGTTCCTCGACGTCGTCGCGGGGCTGCCCACCCTCAAGCTGTTCGGGCGCCAGCATCGTCAGGAGGCGCGCATCCGGGAGGTGAGCGAGCAGTACCGCGTGCACACTATGCGGGTGCTGCGGATGTCGTTCCTCTCGGGATTCGTGCTGGAGCTGGCGGCCAGCCTGTCGGTCGCGGTGATCGCGGTGACGATCGGACTGCGGCTGCTGGGCGGCTCCCTCGACCTCTCGGTGGGGCTGTTCGTGCTGCTGCTGGCGCCGGAGGCGTTCCTGCCGCTGCGCAACGTCGGCGCGTCGTACCACGCGGCCGCGGAGGGGATCGAGGCGGCGGCGCGGGCGTTCGCCGTGATCGAGGAGGCGGAGGCGGCGGATGGCGCCGCGCAGCAGGAGGGCACGAGCCGCGAGGCCTCGGAACCGGGCGGACTGGTGTTCGAGGACGTGACCGTCGCCTACGACGGCCGGACCGTGGTCGACGGGTTCTCCGCGACGGCGCTGCCCGGCGAGCTGACGGTGCTGCGGGCCCCGAGCGGCGCCGGCAAGTCGACGCTGCTCGCGGCGGCACTCGGATTCGTCGCGTTCGAGGGCAACATCGTCGCCGATGGGCGCGTGGACGCCGGGGGACGGCGCGAGGCGCTCGCCTGGGCCGGTCAGCGTCCCGGGCTCCTCGCCGGAACCATCGGAGACAACGTCGCACTCGGCGAGGAGCACCCGGACGCCGAGCTCGTGGCCCGCGCGCTCCGCGAGGCCGCCGCGGACGAGCTCGACCCGGAGACCGTGGTCGGCGCGGGCGGCATCGGGATGTCGGGCGGGCAGGCGCAGCGGGTGGCGGTCGCCCGCGCGCTGTACCGGCTGCGTTCGCGGGGCTGCCGCATCCTGGTGCTCGACGAGCCGACGTCCGCCCTCGACGCCCGGACCGAGGAGCGGCTGGTCGCGGGCCTGCGGCGGATCGCCGCGGAGGGCGTCGCCGTGCTCGTGGTCAGCCACCGCGAGGCGGTCGCCTCGGCCGCCGGCCGAGAGATCGCGTTGGAGGCACGTCAGGAGGTGGCCCATGTCGGCTGATCCCGAGGTCCGTCGCATCCTCCGGCTCGCGCTGCCGCCCGCGAGACGGTTGTGGGCCGCCATCGCCCTCGGCGTGCTGAGCGGCGGAAGCGCCGTCGCCCTGCTGGGCGTTTCCGCGTGGCTGATCACCCGCGCGTCGGAGCAGCCCGCGCTGATGTACCTCTCGCTGGCCATCGTGGGGGTGCGCGCCTTCGCTCTCGGCCGCGCCTTCTTCCGGTACCTCGAGCGGCTGTCCGGCCACGACGCGGCCTTCCGGCAGCTCGGCACGGTCCGCGCCCGCCTCTACCGCCGGCTCGAGCCGCTGGCTCCGGACGGGCTGCGGGGCGTTCGCTCGGGCGACCTGCTCACGCGGCTGGCGGACGACGTGGACGAGCTGCAGAACCTGTCGCTGCGGGTCGTCCAGCCGCTGGTCACCGCGGGGATCGTCGTCGTGGGCAGCGTCGTCGTCACCGCGCTGGTGCTCCCGGGCGCGGCCGTCGTGCTGACCGTGGCTCTGGCGGGCGCGCTGGCGGCCGGGGTGCTGGTGAACCGGTGGGCGACCGGCACGGCCGAGCGCCGGATCGCCCCGCTGCGGGCGGCGCTGAACGACGCGCTCCACGACCTGGTGAGCAACCTGGACGTCCTGACAGCGTTCGGAGCGCTCGCGGGCGCGCAGGAGCGCGTCCGGGCGGCGAGCGAGAGGCTGACGTCCGTCGCACGCCGCCGTGCGGTCGGCCTGGGTGTCACGGCCGGCGCCGTCTCGCTGTTCGCCGGTGCGGCCACGCTCGGCGCCCTGGTGGTCGGCGTCCCCGCCCTCGCCGCGGGGATGGACGCGCCGTCGCTCACGGTGATCGCCCTGCTGCCGCTCGCGGTCTTCGAGGTCTTCGGGGCCGTTCCGCTCGCTCTGGGAGCCTGGCGTCGTGTCCGCACGAGCGCCGAGCGGATCGCGACGACGGCTCCGGTGGATGTGCCGGACGGCATCCCCGTGGATGCGCGGGACGCCGCATACTTCGCCGGTCCCGGCGTGCCCGAGGTGCGGCTGGACGGGCTGTCGGCGCACTGGCCCGGTGAGCACACGCCGGTGCTGCGCGATCTGACGCTCCGGCTGGCGCCGGGGGAGCGGGTGCTGCTCACCGGCCCCACCGGTGCGGGAAAGACGGCGCTCGCGCACGTCCTCACCCGGCTGCTCGACCACGACGGCGGCTACCGGCTGGCCGGCCGGGAGACGCGGGGCCTGCGGCAGGACGACGTGCGCCAGGCGGTCGGCCTTGTGGAGCAGCGACCGCACCTGTTCGACGCGGACATCCGCCAGAACCTGCTCTTCGCCCGCGACAGCGCGAGCGACGACGAGTTGCTCGGCGTGCTGGACCGGGTCGGGCTGCGCGAGTGGGTGCTCGAACGCGGCGGGCTCTCCGCGCCCGTCGGCGAGCGCGGCGCCCTGGTCTCGGGCGGGCAGGCTCAGCGGATCGCGCTCGCGCGGGCGCTGCTCGCCGACTTCCCGGTGCTCATCGTCGACGAGCCGACCGCCAACGTGGATGCCGCGGTCGCGGATCGGATCGTCCGCGATGTGCTGACGACCGCAGCGGAGGACGGACGCACCGTGCTGCTCATCTCGCACACCGAGGTGCCCGGCGAGCTGATCGACCGCAGCCTCCGGATGGAGGACGGGCGGCTGGTCGCCTGAGCGCGGGCGCGGACCCGGTGGGTCGCTACTCGCCCGGCTCCGGCAGCGGCCGGGCGAGCGCCGCGAAGCGGGCGCGCCACGCATCCGTGCGCGCCGGGTCGGCGGCGAGCGCCGGACCGTCGACCCAGGCGGTGACCGCACGGATGCCGTGCAGCGCGTTGACCGCCCACAGCACGGCGCCCTCGAGCTGCGCCGGGCGCACCTCCTCCTCGTCGACCGGCACGCCGACCGCCGCGGCGATCCCGCGGACCGTCCGCGCGGCGACGCTGTCGACGCGCGGCAGCGCGAGCGGCGGGGTGAACAGGGTCCCGTCGCGCCACCACAGCAGGGCCGTGGTGGCGCCGTCGGCCACGCGTCCGTCGTCGAGGAGGACCGCCTCCTGCGCGCCGCGCCGCTGTGCGGCCTGGCGCGCCGCGCTCAGTCGTTCGATGTCCGGGCCCTTCAGATGCGGCACCTGGCGCGGGTCGCGTTCCGCGGTCGCCACCACCAGGCGCTCCGTCAGCTCGGGCGCCGGACGCACCCGCACGCGCAACCGCAGCGCGTCGCGCACGCGCACCAGCTCGAACCGCGGGAACCAGACGCCGGTGCGCGGCAGCGCCGCCACGCCCGCCTCCCAGAACTCCGCGAGGTCGTCCCCGCCGTAGCCCTGCTCGCGCACCGTGTCGGCGAAGCGCGAGCGGTGCAGCCGCAGCGCGAGGGCCGCGCCGTGACGGACCAGGAAGGAGTCGGCGGCAAGCAGCTCGGTCTCGACCACTTCGCAGTCGTCACGGATCCGCAGTTCGCCGTCCGCCCAGTCGGCGAGGGTCGTCAGGGGTTCCGTCGTGCGCGCATCCACTCGCCTAGGCTAGTCCGGTGGCCCCACCGCTCCGCGTGCTCCGGCTCGACACCTGGGTCGACCCGGCGGACGCGTTCGCCGCGCTGTTCGCTGCGCCGGACGCGGGCGACGCCGTCTGGCTCGACAGAGGTATGGAGGCGACGGAGGGCCGCAGCCTGATCGGCACCGGCACCGTCACCGCGACCGCCTCGGTCGCCGACGGCACCGTGACGCTCGGTGGGCGCACTCGTGAGGGCGACATCCTGAGCGCACTGCGCGACGACCTGGCCGGCCGAGCGACCGGCGAGACGTCCGGTCATCCGCTGGGGTGGTGGGGACGGCTGGGATACGAGGCCGGTGCCGCCGCGGCCGGCGCGCCCGTCGCCCCCACGGGGATCCCGGACGCGGCCCTCCTGCTGGTCGACCGCCTCCTGTCGTTCGACCACGCGGCGCGGACCGTCGAGCTGGTCGCGGCCGACGATGCGGACGGGCGGGCCTGGATCGGGGCGACCGGCGAGGTCCTGGCACACTGCGGCGGCGCGGCCGCGGCACATCTCGCCGAGCACACCGTGCCGGACGCCACCGCCACTTGGCGCCACGACGACACCGCGTACCTGGCCGCGATCGCGGCCTGTCAGGAGGCCATCCGGGCCGGCGACGCCTACCAGCTGTGCCTCACCAACCGGGCGGAGGCCCGCACCCCGGCCGATCCGCTTGCGGTGCACCTGAGGCTCCGCCGCGCCAGCCCCGCGCCGCACGCCGGGTTCGTCCGGATCGGCGGCGACGTGCTCGTCAGCTCCTCGCCCGAGGAGTTTCTCCGCGTCGACGCGGGCGGACGCGCGCGCACCCGTCCGATCAAGGGAACGCGACCGCGCGGCGCGACCGTCGCCGACGACCTCGCCCTCCGGGCCGAGCTGGAGGCCAGCGAGAAGGAGCGCGCCGAGAACGTCATGATCGTCGACCTCATGCGCAACGACCTCGGCCGCGTGTGCGAGCTCGGCACGGTCGAGGTGACCAGCCTGCTCGCCGTCGAGAGCTACGCGCAGGTCCACCAGCTCGTCTCGACCGTCGAGGGGCGGCTGCGCGCCGGACTCGGGGCGGTGGATGCGGTCGCCGCGTGCTTCCCGGCAGGCTCGATGACGGGCACGCCGAAGCTCAGCGCGATGCGCATCCTGAACCGGCTGGAGGACGGTCCGCGCGGTGCGTTCGCCGGCTGTTTCGGCTGCTTCGCGCTGGACGGCAGCGCCCGGCTCGCCATGGTGATCCGCAGCCTCCACTTCACCGCCGGCACGGTGAGCATCGGGGCCGGCGGCGGCATCACGGCGCTGTCCGTGCCGGAGGAGGAGCTCGTGGAGGTGCGGGTGAAGGCCTCGGCGCTGCTCGCTGCCGCTGGCCTGACCGCGCAGGACCCTCCGGACGTCACGCCCGCGGCGAACTGAGGGCGCGCTGGGAACGGACTGGACGGCGCCGACGTTTAGTACTCTGGAGACCCGGGCCATCTCGCCCGGACCTCTTCCGTGCCGCCCGATCCCGCCCGCGGCACGACGGAACCGAGAATGAGAGTCACGTGGCACACGAGCACGACGCAGCCGGCACCACGGCCGCGAGCACCCCGCAGGACGCACCCGACCGCCAGCAGTACGACTTCGCGGCGATCCAGGAGAAGTGGCTCCCGGTCTGGGAGGAGCTGCGACCCTTCGCGACCGACGACCCCGCCGACAAGCGCCCGCGCAAGTACATCCTCGACATGTTCCCCTACCCGTCCGGCGACCTGCACATGGGTCACGCCGAGGCCTACGCGCTGGGCGACGTGATCGCCCGCTACTGGCGTCAGCAGGGCTTCAACGTGCTGCATCCGATCGGGTGGGACTCGTTCGGCCTGCCCGCCGAGAACGCCGCCATCAAGCGCGGCCTCGACCCGGCCGGCTGGACCAACGACAACATCGCCCAGCAGAAGGCGAGCATGCGCCGCTACGCGCCCAGCTTCGACTGGGACCGCGTGCTGCAGACCTCCGACCCGGCCTACTACCGCTGGAACCAGTGGCTGTTCCTGAAGCTGTACGAGAAGGGCCTGGCGTACCGCAAGGCCAGCCAGGTCAACTGGTGTCCCTTCGACCAGACGGTGCTGGCGAACGAGCAGGTCGTGAACGGCCGCTGCGAGCGCTGCGACAACCTGGTCACCAAGAAGAAGCTGACCCAGTGGTACTTCCGCATCACCGACTACGCGGACCGCCTGCTCGACGACCTGAACCAGCTGGAGGGCGCCTGGCCGTCCAAGGTCATCTCGATGCAGCGCAACTGGATCGGCCGGTCCACGGGCGCCGACGTGACCTTCCAGATCGAGGGGCGCGACGAGCCGGTCACGGTCTACACGACCCGTCCCGACACGCTGTACGGCGTCACCTTCATGGTGGTCGCACCCGACTCCGACCTGGCCGCCGAGCTGGTGCAGGATGCGCGTCCCGAGGTGCGCAAGCGCTTCGACGACTACCTGGAGGCCGTGCGCGGCACCACGGAGATGGACCGGCTGAGCAGCGAGCGCGAGAAGACCGGTGTGTTCCTGGAGCGCCACGCGATCAACCCGCTGACCGGTGAGCGGCTGCCGATCTGGGCGGCCGACTACGTGCTGAGCGACTACGGCCACGGCGCGATCATGGCCGTCCCCGCGCACGACCAGCGCGACCTCGACTTCGCGCGCGCATTCGACCTGCCCGTGCGCGTGGTCGTCGACACGACGCAGCCGGTGACCGGCGCCATCCCGGTGATCCACACCGACCCTGAGACCGGCGAGCCGATCCTGCCGGAGGAGGCGGCGCTCGAGAACCCGTCCGAGACGGGCGTGGCGCTGACCGGCGAGGGCCGGCTGATCAACTCGGGCCCGTTCGACGGGCTGAGCAAGTCGAACGCGATCCGTCGCGTCACCGAGGCGCTGCAGGCGGCGCATCTGGGAGCCGCCGCGAAGAACTTCCGGCTGCGCGACTGGCTGATCTCGCGCCAGCGGTACTGGGGCACGCCCATCCCGATCATCCACTGCGAGCAGTGCGGCGAGGTTCCGGTGCCCGAGGCCGACCTGCCCGTGCTCCTGCCGCCGGCCGACGGTCTGGACTTGCAGCCCAAGGGCACGAGCCCGCTGGGCGGAGCGACCGACTGGGTCAACGTCTCCTGCCCGAGCTGCGGCGGCCCGGCCAAGCGCGACACGGACACGATGGACACGTTCGTCGACAGCTCCTGGTACTTCCTGCGGTTCCTGTCGCCGAAGGACGACACCCAGGCGTTCGACCCGCGCGAGGCCGAGAAGTGGGCGCCCGTCGACCAGTACGTGGGCGGCGTCACGCACGCCATCCTGCACCTGCTGTACGCGCGCTTCATCACGAAGGTGCTGTTCGACCTCGGCTACATCAGCTTCACGGAGCCGTTCACGGCGCTGCTCAACCAGGGTCTGGTGCTCATGGACGGCTCCGCGATGTCGAAGTCGCGCGGCAACCTGGTGAAGCTGTCCGAGCAGCTCGACGAGCACGGTGTGGATGCGGTGCGCCTGACGATGGCGTTCGCCGGGCCCCCGGAGGACGACATCGACTGGGCGGACGTGTCGCCCGCCGGCAGCGCCAAGTTCCTGGCCCGCGCGTGGCGGATCGCGGACGACGTCACCAGCGCGCCCGACGTGGTCTGGAAGACGGGCGACCCGGCACTGCGCCGGGTGACGCACCGCTTCCTGGCCGACGCGCCCGGGCTCGTGGAGTCCTTCAAGTTCAACGTCGTCGTCGCACGACTGATGGAGCTCGTCAACGCGACCCGCAAGGCGATCGACTCGGGCGCCGGCCCGGCCGACGCCGCGGTGCGCGAGGCGGCCGAGGTCATCGCCATGGCGCTGAACCTGTTCTCGCCGTACACGGCGGAGGAGATGTGGCAGAAGCTCGGCTACGAGCCGTCGGTCGCCCTGGCGCAGTGGCGCAAGCCCGACCCGACGCTGCTGATCGAGGAGTCGGTCACGGCGGTGGTCCAGGTGGACGGCAAGGTGCGCGACCGCCTCGAGGTGTCGCCGAAGATCGCATCGGACGAGCTGGAGGCCCTGGCGCGTCAGTCGGACGCCGTGCGCCGCTCGGTCGGCGACCGCGAGGTCGTCAACGTGATCGTGCGGGCGCCGCGCCTGGTCAACATCGCGACCAAGCCGCGGGGCTGAGCGCCGGGTCGTCATCGCGCGAAAGCGCCGGGTTGTTTCCACAGCCCGGCGCTTTCGGCGTTTCTGCACCGATTCGGCGTCGGCGCGCACGGGACGAGTGCCGCCTTCTAGCGTGAGGGGATGCGACACCGAGCACATCCCTCCGCGGCGGACGATGCCGTGGATGCCGACCTGTCTGCCGCCGGCGCTTCTCCGACGGCGCCAAGGCGGCTGCGCTTGGGAGTCGGCGCCGCGGTGGTGCTGCTGATTCTCGCGGGAGTCGTCGCGGTCTTGGTCTCCGCAGGGGCGCAGCAGGGGCACTCCCTGGGGCTGTCCACGCCCAGCCCGCACTCGTCTGTCGGGGCTGGACCGGATGCGTCAGGCACGGCGGTCCCGAACGCCGGGGGTTCGGTACTCGTCCACGTCACGGGGGCCGTGCGGAAACCGGGGCTGGTGTCGCTGGCGCCGGGAGCACGAGTGGTGGATGCGGTCGCCGCGGCCGGTGGGCTCACGGACGACGCGGAGGCGGCCGGGGTGAACCTCGCGCGGCCGGTCGCCGACGGTGAGCAGCTCGCGGTGCCCCGCGTCGGCGAGACGGCGCCGACCGCCGCGCCGGGTGCGGGCGGTACCGGGGCTTCGGCGACCGGCTCTGCGCCGGCCGGCGGGGCGACCGTGAACCTGAACACCGCCACGCAGGCGGAGCTCGAGACGCTGCCACGCATCGGGCCGGCGCTCGCGCAGCGCATCCTGGACTGGCGTCAGGCGAACGGGCGCTTCGCCCAGGTGACCGATCTGATGAAGGTGACCGGGATCGGCCAGAAGCTCTTCGACGGGCTCAAGGACCGGGTGGTGGTCTGATGCCGGACCTTCGGCTCGCGTTGCCCGCCGTGTGCCTCTGGGCGACGTGCGCGGTGCTGATCGGGCTGACGGATGCGGCGGCCGCGGTGTGTGCCGCGGCGGCGATCGCCAGTGCCGCGTGCATCGGGGTCGCGCTGGCCCCTGCGCGATGGAGGTCGGAGAGGCCGGTGCGCGCCGGTCGAAATCGACCCGACCGTGACCGGCCGGGACGGATGCTCGCCTGCGTCGCCGTCATGCTCGGTGCCGTCGCGCTCGGAGCAGGGGTGGTGGCGGCGCAAGCGCCGGGCCGGGATGCGCAGGACCTGGACCGCGCCGCTCGGCGCTCCGACGTGGTCCAGGTCGTCGTGCGCGTCGAGCGTCCGCCGCACCGCATGGCCGGGGGCTTCGGTTCGGAGCCTCGCTGGACGCTGCGCGGCACGACCGTGGAGGAGCCGCGCGGGGTCCCGGTCAGCGTGCAGTTCGACGCGGCACCGGACCAAGCGCGCGCCTTCGCCCTCGGAGCGACGGCACGCGCGGAGGGAGTGCCACGCCGTGACGACCCGGGAGAGGTGACGAGCTACACGGTGCGCAGCTCGGGCGCCGACGCGGTGAGAATCACAGAGCCTCCGCCGCCCTGGCTGGCATGGGCCGCCGCGGCGCGGACGACGTTCGCTGCAGCTGCCGCGCGGACGCCGGGCGAGGGCGGCACCCTGCTGCCCGGCCTCGCCATCGGCGACGAGACCGACCTCTCACCCGCGCTCGACGAGGCGATGACCGCCTCATCGCTCAGCCACCTGACGGCCGTGTCCGGGGCGAACTGCGCTCTGGTGATCGGGCTGGTGTTCCTGATCGCCCGCGCCGCCGGAGCCGGCCGGCGCACGCGTATCGTGGCCGCCGGGATAGCGCTCGCGGGTTTCGTCGCGCTGGTCGGGCCCGGCGCGAGCGTGATCCGTGCGGCCGCGATGGCGGGCGTCGTCCTCATCGGGCTCGCCCGCGGACGTCCGGCCGACGGCGTCCCGGCTCTCGCGCTGGCGGGCATCGTGCTGCTGGTGCACGACCCCTGGCTGGCCCGCGACTACGGCTTCGTCCTGTCCGCGGTCGCGACAGCCGGGCTGCTGGTGCTCGCCGGACCGCTCGCGACGGTGCTGACGCGGTGGATGCCGCGGGCGCTGGCGCTCGCCCTGGCGATCCCCACCGCTGCTCAGCTGGCCTGCCAGCCGGTCCTGGTGCTGCTCTCGCCGACCCTCCCGCTGTACGGCGTCCCGGCCAACCTGCTCGCCGAGCCCGCCGCGCCGATCGCGACCATGCTCGGGTGCCTGGCGTGCGCCGTGCTTCCCTGGGCGCCGGCACTCGGTGAGCTGATCGTCCGGCTGGCGTGGCTGCCGGCCGCCTGGATCGCCCAGGTGGCGACCGCGATGAGCGCGCTTCCCGGTGTGGCGCTGCCGTGGGCTCCCGGTCCGCTCGGCGTCGCCCTGAGCGGGGCTGTGCTGGTGGCGGTCGCCGTTCTGGTCCTCGGACGGCGTGCGCCGCGTGCCGTCGCGATCGTCGCGTGCGCCGCCCTCCTCATCGGCGTCGTCGGGTACCTCGGCGCCCTCGGTGGAGCCGTCGTCGGACGCGCCGTCGCCCTGCCCGCCGACTGGCAGCTGGCCGCATGCGATGTGGGTCAGGGAGACGCCCTGCTCCTGCGCGACGGCGACGCGGTCGGGATGATCGATGTCGGGCGCCACCCCGAGCCCGCCGCCGCGTGCCTCGACCGGCTCGGGATCCAGCACATCGATGTCCTGATCCTCAGCCACTTCGACGCGGACCACGTCGGCGGTGTGGCAGGGGTCGCCTCGCGCGTCCGGCGCGCAATCGTGCAACGCCCGGTGCGGGATGCCGACGAGCGCACGCTCGACGTCCTGCGCGCAGCGGGCGTGCCGGTGGAGCGGGGGAGCACCGGACTGCACGGCGAACTGGGCGCACTCAGCTGGCGACTGCTCTGGCCGACGGCGACCGGCGGGTCCGGAATGGACACCGGCAACCCCGGCAGTCTCACCGTCGAGGCGGAGGGCCGAGGGCTGAGGTCGCTGTTCCTGGGCGACCTGGGGGAGGAGGCGCAGGATGCCGTGCTCGCCACCCGGGCGGTCCGTCCCGTCGACGTGGTCAAAGTCGCGCACCACGGATCGGCCGACCAGAGCCCGGCGATGTATCGCGCGCTCGGCGCACGCCTGGGACTGGTCTCGGTCGGCGTCCACAACGGCTACGGGCATCCCACGCGCCGGGCACTCGATCTGCTGGCGTCCTGCGGGACACCCGTGGCACGGACCGATGAGCAGGGGCTGGTCCTCGTGTCACCCGGGCCGGACGGGATCCGCGTCTGGAGCGAACGGCCGTCCGCGTCGAGTGCCGGTGGTCCCCCGTATCCTGGAGGAGTGAACCGGCCCGACGCCGGATCCGCACGATCGCAAGGAGACACGTGGCGACCCGAGCCGGCAGCAGAGGTGGAGCGAGCAAGACGCGGCCCGCCGCGAGCGCCATCCCGCAGCTCCCGTGGAACCAGATCCGCACGGCCCCGGTGGTGCTCGTCACGGGTTCGGAGGGCTTCCTCGCCGACCGGGCCGTGCGCACACTGCGCGACGCACTCAAGGCCGACGACCCCAGTCTCGAGATCAGCGATCTGCACGCGGGGGACTACGCGCCGGGGGAGCTGCTCACCCTCGCGAGCCCCTCCCTGTTCGGTGAGCCGCGCCTCATCCGGGTGGACGCCGTCGAGAAGTGCAACGACGCGTTCCTGGCCGACATGCTCGACTACCTGAACGCCCCCGCCGACGGCACCGTGGTGACCTTGCGGCATGCCGGCGGCGTGCGCGGCAAGAAGCTGCTCGACGCGATCCGTGCGGGCACCGGCGGCGGCATCGAGGTGGTCTGCGCCGAGCTCAAGAAGGATGCGGAGAAGTACGACTTCGCGCAGGCCGAGTTCGCGTCCGCGGGCCGCAAGGTGACTCCCGGAGCGCTTCGCGCCATCACGTCGGCGTTCTCCGACGACCTCGCCGAACTCGCGGCCGCATGCCAGCAGCTGCTCTCCGATTCAGCCGAGCAGATCACCGAGGCGACGGTCGACAAGTACTACGGCGGACGCGTCGAGACGAATGCGTTCCAGGTGGCGGACGCGGCGATCGCCGGCCGCCACGGTGAGGCGCTCGTCACGATGCGCCACGCGCTCGCGTCGGGGGCCGATCCCGTGCCCATGGTCGCGGCCTTCGCCAGCAAGATCCGCACGATGGCCAAGATCTCCGGCGCACGAGGCGGATCCGGGCAGCTCGCTCAGCAGTTCGGGCTGGCGCCCTGGCAGGTCGATCGGGCGCGCCGCGACCTCCAGGGCTGGACGGAGGACGGGCTCGGACGCTGCATCGAGCTCCTCGCCGAGACGGACGCGAACGTCAAGGGCGGCGGCCGCGACCCGGTGTTCGCCCTCGAGCGCATGATCCGCGTGGTCAGCGCCCGCGGGCGCGACTGAACCGCGCGGTCGGACCGGGAACGCGACTCGACCGCGTCCGCACATGCAGCGAGCCCCCGCCCGGACCGTGGTCCAGAAGCGGGGGCTCGCTCGCGGCGCGGGACAGGTCCCGCGGTCGGTCGTCGCTTAGAGCGCGGCGACCTGCTTGGCGATCGCAGACTTGCGGTTCGCCGCCTGGTTCTTGTGGATGACGCCCTTGCTGGCCGCCTTGTCGATCTTCTTCGCAGCGAGGCGCAGCGCCGCGGTCGCCTTGTCCTTGTCGCCGGAGACGACGGCCTCACGGGTGGCGCGGATGGCGGTCTTGAGCTCGCTCTTGACGGCCTTGTTGCGCTCCTGCGCCTTCTTGTTGGTGCGGTTGCGCTTGATCTGCGACTTGATGTTTGCCACGAGTGGTCACTTTCGTTTCTGAGTGAGTTAGGGATGTGCCGCTCAGCGGAGAGGGCGCCTTGCGGCGTTTCGTGCGGACACATCCACACGCAAGCCAACAAACAACTCTACCAGCGGGTCCCGCATCCCGCCAAAATCGCTGAGACAGAATCGCTGAGACGGCCCGGCAGGCGCGGACGCGCGAGCCGGCTCAGACCCGCGCCGGCGCGTACGAACCGACGAGCAGCTCCTCCAGCAGCGTGGCGCCGTTCGGCTCCCAGCCGAGGTCGATCCGGGCCTTCGAGCCGCGCGCCTGCTGGTCGAGCAGAAGCGCCTCCGCGAGGCCCTCGCCGAGGCGGGAGCGCGTCTCGTCTACGGGCTCCGCGACGGCCCCGCCGGTGAGGCCGGCGGCCTGCGCGGCCGCCTCGCCGAGCTCGCGCACGGTCGGGTTCTGCCCACCCGCGCCGATGTACGTTGCGCCGGCGGTGCCGTGCTCCAGGGCCAGCACGTACAGAGCGGCCAGGTCGTCGACGTGCACGGTCGCCCAGTGCTGCGACCCGTCGCCGATCAGGCGGAGGGCCGGAGCGGCGCCCTCGGTCCGCGGAGCGTCGGCCACCACGTTCGGCAGGCCCTTGCCGTGCCCGTACACGATCGACGGGACCACGACGGTCCCGCGCACGCCCTCGGCGCCGCGGACCAGGTCCTCGGCCGCCGAGCGCCAGGCGGTGATCGCCGGCGGTGCGACGGGCGACTCCTCGGTGATGTCGTCGTTCGATCCGTAGGTCCAGATCCCCCCGGTGTGCACGAACGGCTTGCCCGACCCGGCGAGACCGGCCAGGACGGCAGGCACCAGCACGGCGTCGACGTCCTTGCCCGACGCCAGGTGGATGACGCCGTCGCTGACGCGCGCCGTACGCTCCACGAGGTCCGCGTCGGACGCGTCGCCGACGACCGCCGACGCGCCGACGGCCTCGACCGCTGAGGCCTTGTCCGCGTCGCGGACCAGGGCGGTGACGCTGTGGCCCTCGTCGAGAAGGCGGGTGAGCACGGAGGATCCGATGAAGCCGGTCGCGCCGGTGAGGAGGATGTTCATAATCGTCCACAACTGACGGAGCGAATGAATATTCCGCAGATCGCATCGGTCGCGATGGGCCCGCACGCGACGCGCGTACGCTCGGATCATGACTTCCTCCACCATCGCCATCGTCAACGGTCACGTCGTCCCCGTCGCCCAGCCGCCCATCGAGAACGGCACCGTCCTCGTCCGCGACGGCGTCATCGAGGCGGTCGGGCCGGCCGACCAGGTGACGATTCCCGACGGCGTCACGGTGGTGGATGCGGCCGGCAAGTGGGTGCTCCCGGGCTTCATCGAGTCGCACGGTCACGTCGGCATCCACGAGGAGGCGAACGGGCCTGCCGGCGACGACACGAACGAGATGACGACCCCGAACACGGCGGCCGTCCGCGCGATCGACGCGATCAACATCGACGACGAGGGGTTCCGCGACGCGCTCTCCGGCGGTGTCACCTCGGTGGTCGTGAAGCCCGGGTCGGGCAACCCCATCGGCGGTCAGACCGTCGCGATCAAGACCTGGGGCGGTCGCATCATCGACGAGCAGATCATCCACGAGGCGGTGAGCGTCAAGTCGGCTCTCGGCGAGAATCCGAAGCGCGTCTACGGCGGCAAGAACCAGACGCCGAGCACGCGTCTGGGGGTCGCCATGATCATCCGCGAGGCGTTCGTCGCCGCCCAGAACTATCGGGCGCAGCGCGACAACGCCGAGCGGGAGGGCAAGCCGTTCGACCGCGACCTGTCGAAGGAGACCCTGGTCCGGGTGCTCGACGGCGAGCTCGCGTGGGATCAGCACACCCACCGCCACGACGACATCGCCACCGCGCTGCGCCTCGCGGACGAGTTCGGCTACCGCCTGGTCGTCAACCACGGCACCGAGGCGCACAAGATCGCCGACGTGCTGGCCGAGCGCGACATCCCGGTGATCTTCGGGCCGATGTTCACGTCGCGGTCCAAGGTCGAGCTGCGCGACCGTGCCATCGCCAACCTCGCGGTGCTGGCGAAGGCGGGCGTGCGGGTCGCGATCACGACGGACCACCCGGTGGTGCCGATCAACTTCCTGATCTACCAGGCGGCCCTCGCGGTGAAGGACGGGCTGCCGCGCGAGACGGCGCTCGAAGCGCTGACGGTCAACCCGGCCGCATTCCTGCGGCTGGACGACCGCGTCGGCTCGCTGACGCCCGGTCTCGACGGCGACGTGGTCGTGTGGTCGGGCGACCCGCTCGACGTGAACTCGCGCGCCGAGCGCGTGTTCATCCAGGGCGCCGAGGTCTACCGGTTCGAAGACGGACAGGGGCGCGTGGTCGAGCGCGCCGAGCGGTTCGCCTGACCGCGGGCCGCGGTCGTCCCGGGCGCGCACGCGGGCCCGCACCCGGGTGCGCTGCCGGGTGCGCGCGCGGGTGCGCTGCGCGGCCCGAGGACATGGGAGAATGGCCGGACGATGTCACCACGAGCTCTCCAGGCCCTCGAGCCCGCCGCGACCGACCCGGCCTCCCTCCGCAACTTCTGCATCATCGCGCACATCGACCACGGCAAATCGACGCTGGCCGACCGGATGCTGCAGATCACCGGCGTGGTCGCCGAGCGGGACATGCGCGCCCAGTACCTCGACCGCATGGACATCGAGCGCGAGCGCGGCATCACGATCAAGAGCCAGGCCGTCCGGATGCCGTGGGAGGTCGACGGCCAGACCTTCGCGCTGAACATGATCGACACACCGGGCCACGTCGACTTCACCTATGAGGTGTCCCGGTCGCTCGCGGCGTGCGAGGGAGCCATCCTCCTCGTGGATGCCGCCCAGGGCATCGAGGCGCAGACGCTCGCCAACCTCTACCTGGCCCTCGAGAACGACCTCACCATCGTCCCCGTGCTCAACAAGATCGACCTGCCCGCTGCCGACCCGGACAAGTACGCCCAGGAGCTCGCCAGCCTCATCGGCGGCAAGCCCGAAGACGTCCTCCGCGTCTCCGGCAAGACCGGGATGGGCGTCGAGGCGCTCCTCGACCGGGTCGTCGCGGAGATCCCGGCGCCCGTCGGCGTCGCCGACGCCCCGGCCCGCGCGATGATCTTCGACTCCGTCTACGACAGCTACCGCGGCGTCGTCACCTACGTCCGCATGGTCGACGGCACGCTGCACCCGCGCGAGCGCATCCAGATGATGTCGACCCGTGCCACCCACGAGATCCTCGAGATCGGCGTCTCGTCGCCCGAGCCGACGCCCTCCAAGGGGCTCGGCGTCGGCGAGGTCGGCTACCTGATCACCGGGGTGAAGGACGTCCGCCAGTCCAAGGTCGGCGACACGATCACCACCGCCGCGAAGCCGGCCACCGAGGCGCTCCCCGGGTACACCGAGCCCAAGCCCATGGTGTTCTCGGGCCTGTACCCGATCGACGGCAGCGACTACCCGGAGCTCCGCGAGGCGCTGGACAAGCTCAAGCTCTCCGACGCCGCGCTCGTCTACGAGCCGGAGACCTCGGTCGCCCTCGGCTTCGGCTTCCGCTGCGGCTTCCTCGGCCTGCTGCACCTCGAGATCATCACCGAGCGCCTCTCCCGCGAGTTCGGCCTCGACCTGATCACCACCGCACCGAGCGTGATCTACGAGGTGACGACCGAGGACAAGAAGACGGTCACGGTCACCAACCCGAGCGAGTTCCCCGGCGGCAAGATCGACAAGGTGGAGGAGCCGGTCGTCAAGGCGGCCATCCTCGCCCCCAAGGACTACGTCGGCGTCATCATGGAGCTGTGCCAGAGCCGCCGCGGCTCGCTGCTCGGCATGGAGTACCTGGGCGAGGACCGGGTCGAGATCCGCTACACGATGCCGCTCGGCGAGATCGTCTTCGACTTCTTCGACCAGCTCAAGTCCAAGACCGCCGGCTACGCCTCGCTCGACTACGAGCCGTTCGGGGAGCAGGAGTCCGACCTGGTGAAGGTCGACATCCTGCTGCAGGGCGAGACGGTGGATGCGTTCAGCGCGATCGTCCACCGCGACAAGGCCTACGCCTACGGCACCATGATGGCGTCGCGGCTGCGCGAGCTGATCCCGCGCCAGCAGTTCGAGGTCCCCATCCAGGCCGCAATCGGCGCCCGCATCATCGCGCGCGAGAACATCCGCGCGATGCGCAAGGACGTCCTCGCGAAGTGCTACGGCGGTGACATCACCCGAAAGCGCAAGCTCCTCGAGAAGCAGAAGGAGGGCAAGAAGCGCATGAAGATGGTGGGCCGCGTCGAGGTCCCCCAGGAGGCCTTCATCGCCGCGCTCTCCGGCGACACGGAGAAGAAGGACAAGAAGTAAGCTCCAGCGCGCCGCCCGGCGCGCGGCGGAACCCCGTTTCGCGAACCCCTCCGTCATGGCGGAAGATGAGTACATGCGCCGCTCGAGCTTCACCGACCAACCCGTCACGTACGGTGCGGTCGGCGCCACCCAGGCGGCCGATCTGCTGTACTACCCGCCGAAGGGCTACAAGCCGCTCGAGCGCAGCATCCGGCTGGGCAGCGGCGACGAGCGCTTCGAGACCTCCGCCACCGCCCTCATGGCGTGGGGCGTGCAGAAGGGGAGCGGCATCCACGTGACGGATGTGCGCGAGGGCACCGGCGTGCAGTACGAGGGCGTCGAGTTCGGCCCCGACGGCACGCCGATGCGGATGCGCGCCAACCGCCCGGAGGAGGACGTGTTCTCCGAGGACGGCACGCCGTTCGTGCGCAACGGCATGACCGCGGTGCTGAAGATCCCGTTCGGCCCGTTCCGCGTGTCCGCCCCGATCCGGGTCGTGTACGTCGTCGATGAGCCGCACCGGCGCGGTTTCGCCTACGGGACGCTGCACGGGCACCCGGAGAGCGGTGAGGAGCTGTTCCTGGTTGAGCAGCGCGAGGACGGCACCGTCTGGTTCGTGCTGCGCGCCCTGTCCCGCCCGTCCAACGCCTTCTACCGGCTGGGTTCGCCGGTCCTGTCCTTCATGCAGCGCCGCTTCACCGCCAAGTACCTGCGCGCACTGCACCCGGTGAGCTCCGCCTGATGCCCAGCACCCTTCCCCTCGGCGACCCCGCACCCGCCGACGGCCTGCTGCCCGCATCCACCGCGGTGGATGCCGCCCACCGGCACTTCGGCGTCTACCTGCACGTGCCGTTCTGCCGCGTGCGCTGCGGCTACTGCGACTTCAACACGTACACCGCGACCGAGCTGCGCGGCGTCTCCCAGTCCGACTACGCCGGTCATGCCGTCCGCGAGGTGGAGTTCGCCGCGCGGGCGCTGCGCGCGAGCGGCGTCCCCGACCGCCCGGTGTCGACGGTGTTCTTCGGGGGCGGCACGCCGACCCTTCTGCCGCCCGGCGACCTGACGGCCATGCTCGGTGCGGTCCGCGACGCGTGGGGTCTCGCCGACGGCGCCGAGGTGACCACGGAGGCGAACCCCGACTCGGTCGACGCCGACGACCTGCGACGGCTGGCCGACGCGGGCTTCACCCGCGTCTCGTTCGGGATGCAGTCGGCCGTGCCCCACGTGCTGGAGACGCTGGAGCGCACGCACGACCCGGCGCGCGTCCCGCTCGTGGTCGGCTGGGCGCGCGAGGCCGGTCTGCAGGTGAGCCTCGACCTGATCTACGGCACACCGGGGGAGTCGCTCGACGACTGGTCCCGCAGCCTCGACGCGGCACTGGCGTGCGAGCCGGACCACCTGTCCGCGTACGCGCTGATCGTCGAACCCGGCACGAAGCTGGCGCGGCAGATCCGCTCCGGCCAGGTGGCCGAGCCCGACGACGACCTCGAGGCCGACATGTACGAGCTCGCCGACCAGCGGCTCGCCGACGCGGGATACGACTGGTACGAGGTCAGCAACTGGGCGACCGACGAGGCGCATCGCTCCCGCCACAACCTGGCCTACTGGCTCGGTCACGACTGGTGGGGGATCGGGCCGGGGGCGCACAGTCACGTGGGCGGCGTCCGCTGGTGGAACGTCAAGCAGCCGGCCGCGTACGCGCAGCGCGTGCTGGCCGGCGAGTCCCCGGCGGCGGGGCGCGAGACGCTGGATGCGGAGACGCGGCACGTCGAGCGCGTCCTGCTGCTGAGCCGCATCCGGGAGGGTGTGCGGACCGCGGAGCTCGGCGACGCCGGCCGTCGCGAGGTGCCGGCCCTCATCGCCGACGGCCTGATCGACGGAAGAGCCGCCCTCCGCGGGTCGATCGTGCTGACCCTGCGGGGGCGGCTCCTGGCCGACGCGGTCGTCCGCCGGCTGCTCGCCGAGGACGCCGCGGAGCGGACCGCTAGCTGACGAAGCGGATGGCGACCGGGTAGGTGTAGAACTCGCCCTGGTTCGCCTTCACCGCGGCGATGATGCTGAACACGATGTTCAGCACCCACGCGGCGATGATGATGAAGATGCCGATCACGACGATCGACAGGATGCCGCCCACCACGTACGCGATGAAGATGGTGATCTGGAAGTTCAGCGCGGTCGCGGTGTGCGCGCGCACGAACGGCCCACGGTCTTTGAGGACGAGGTAGCCGATGAGCGCCGGGATCCAGCTGAACAAGATGCCGCCGATCTGGACGAGCGTCGCCCAGAGTTTCTCGTCGGCCGGGCTGAGCTGCGGCGCGCCGCCGTAAGGCTGCTGCGGCGGGGGCGGCGGGGGTGTGGCGGACATGGTGCTGTTCTCCTCTGACTGGCCAGGGGTGGACGTGGTCCATCCAGCCTAGGGCGCAGCGCCGTAGGCTGAAAAGAGCCTGAACGCGCGACCGCTACTTGATGAAGCGGAAGTTCACCGGGTAGCGGTAGGTGCCGCCGCTGTTCACGCGCACGAAGCCGAGGATCGAGAACACCAGGTTCAGGATGTACAGCGCCCACGGGATCAGCAGGCCGAAGAGCAGGTAGCCGATGCCGTAGGTGAAGCTGCCGATGATGATCCCGATGACCTGCGAGGCCACCCAGGCGATGATCCAGGTGATCTGCCAGTTGAGGGCTTCCTTGGCCTCCTGGTCGGTGAGACGGCCGCGGTCCTTGAAGACGAGCCAGATGATGAGCGAGGGCAGGAACCAGAGGATGCCGCCCAGGTGGGCGAACGACGCCCACTGCTTGTCCTGGGCGGGGTCGAGGGGCGCGGCGCCCGCGGCGGCGTAAGGCTGCTGGCCGGCTCCGGCCGGCTGCGCGTACGGCTGCTGGGGCGGCACGTTGCCGTAGGGCTGCTGGGGAGGGACGCCTCCGGGCTGCTGCGGCGGGACGCCGCCTGCCGGGTCGGCGGGCTGGTTCGGGTCTGTCATCTGCGGAACCCTTTCGTGATCGGTTGCGAGCGGGTCGAACCGGTGCCCATACGGTACTGCCGCCGTGTCTCAGCCAGCAATCATCCTGCGGGCGTTTCGGCGCGGTAGGATTGGCACTCAGGATCAGCGAGTGCTAATCGATCGACGGGAGGCGGGTATGGTCTCGGAACGCAGCCTCGAGGTGTTGCGCGTCATCGTCCAGGACTACGTGGCGTCGCGCGAGCCCGTGGGGTCCAAGAGCATCGTGGAGCGGCACTCCTTCGGCGTCTCCGCGGCGACGATCCGCAACGACATGGCCCTGCTCGAAGAGGAGGAGCTGATCGCGGCTCCGCACACCTCGTCCGGCCGGGTGCCGACCGACAAGGGCTACCGGCTCTTCGTCGACCACCTCGCAGAGATGCGGCCGCTCACGTCGGCGCAGCGGACCGCGATCGAGACCTTCCTCGGCCAGTCCGTCGACCTCGACGACGTGCTCTCGCGCACTGGGCGCCTGCTCTCCCAGCTCACCAATCAGGTGGCGCTGGTGCAGTACCCGACGGTCGCGCGCTCGCGCATCCGTCACATCGAGCTGGTCGCCCTGGCCCCGCGCCGGCTGCTCAGCGTGCTGATCACGGACTCCGGAGCGGTCGAGCAGCGTGTCATCGAGCCGATCGCCGAGCTGAGCGACGAAGACGTGGCCGAGATCCGCGGCGCGATCAACGGCGCGGCGGCGGGACTCACCCTCGCCGAGGCGACCACGCGGCTGCGCGAGCTGCCCGGCGCGCTCACGGAGCGCACGCGCGCTCTGGTGGAGCCCGTGGTCAGCGCCCTGCTCGACCAGATCGCGGCGAACCGGCAGGAGAAGCTCGTCATGGCGGGCGCGGCGAACCTCGTGCGCACCGAGCTCGACTTCCCCGGCACCATCACCCCGGTCCTCGAGGCGATCGAGGAGCAGGTGGTGCTGCTGCGGCTCTTCGACGAGATGGCCTCCGACCAGCACGGCGTCGCCGTCAGCATCGGGCGCGAGAACGCCGGCTTCGGCCTGACGGAAGCATCCGTCCTCTCCAGCGGTTACAGTGCGGCGGGGTCGGATGTCGCCCGCGTCGGACTGCTCGGACCGCTCCGCATGGACTACTCGGGCAACATGGCGGCGGTCCGCGCCGTGGCCCGTTACCTCTCCCGGCTGCTCGGCGACCAGTAGGCCGTCCGGCATCCCTCGACCACCACACGCGACGAAAGAAGAAGGAACAGCCCACGTGGCCGACCACTACGAAGTCCTCGGCGTCGAGCGCGACGCCAGCCCCGACGAGATCAAGAAGGCGTACCGCCGGCTCGCGCGCGAGCTGCACCCGGACGTGAACCCCAGCTCCGAGGCGCAGGAGCGGTTCAAGCTCGTGACGCACGCGTATGACGTGCTCAGCGACCCGCAGCAGCGGCAGCAGTACGATCTCGGCGGCTCCGGGGGATTCGGCGGCGGCGCGGGCAGCGCCGACTTCGCCGGGTTCAGCGACATCTTCGAGACGTTCTTCGGCGGCGGCGCCCCGGGCGGGCGCGGTCCGCGGTCGCGGCGTGAGCGCGGCCAGGACGCGCTTCTCCGGGTGGAGGTCGACCTCGACGAGGTCATCTTCGGCACGCACCGCGACCTCGAGGTCGACACGGCCGTGGTGTGCGAGACCTGCAACGGCTCGTGCTGCCAGCCCGGCACCCAGCCGGTGACCTGCGACATCTGCCACGGCACGGGCAGCATCCAGCGCTCGGTGCGCTCTCTGCTCGGCAACGTCATGACGTCGAGCCCGTGCGGCACCTGCCGCGGGTACGGCACCGTCATCGCGACCCCGTGCGTCACCTGCCAGGGCCAGGGCCGCGTGCGCGCACGCCGCACCGTGCCGGTGGACATCCCCGCCGGCGTCGACACCGGCCTGCGCCTGCAGATGCCGGGCAGCGGCGAAGCCGGTCCGGCCGGTGGCCCCAATGGCGACCTCTATCTGGAGATCAAGGTCAAGCACCACGAGGTGTTCAGCCGCGACGGCGACGACCTGCTCTGCACGCTCGAGCTGTCGATGACGGATGCGATCCTCGGCACGACCGCGAATGTGAAGGCCCTCGACGGCGACATCCGCCTCGAGCTCAAGCCCGGCACCCAGTCGGCCGACATCATCACGGTCAAAGACCGCGGCATCACGCACCTGCGCGGCAGCGGCCGCGGCGACCTTCGGGTCGGCATCCAGGTGGTCACGCCCACCAAGCTCGACCACAAGGAGAAGGAGCTGATCAAGAAGTTCGCGGCGTCCCACCGGACGCAGGAGCCCTCGCTGGCGCACTTCCAGCAGGGCCTGTTCGCGAAGCTCCGCGACCGGTTCCTCAACCTGTAACCCTGATGGCGTCCCTCTACCTGCGCGAGGACCTCGACGACGTCGAGGTCGGAGCGCGCCTGTCGCTGACGGGCGCCGAGGCGAAGCACGCCGCGACCGTCAACCGCACGCGGCCCGGCGAGTCGGTGCTGATCGGCAACGGCCGGGGGCTCGTCGCGTCCGGCGAGGTGCTGGTGGCGACGAACACCGAGCTGACGATCGACGTCGAGGCCGTCTCGCGCGTCGAGCGCCTGGCCCCGGCGATCACGCTGGTGCAGGCGCTGGCGAAGGGCGACCGCGACGAGCTCGCGATCCAGGCGGCGACGGAGCTCGGGGTGGATGCGGTGGTGCCGTGGTCCGCATCCCGCTCGGTCTCGCGCTGGGAAGGCGCCAAGGTGGGGAAGGGCCGGGAGCGCTGGACCTCGATCGTCCGGGAGGCGGCCAAGCAGTCCATCCGCGCCTGGACGCCGGAGGTCGGCGAGCTGGCCACGACGAAGCAGCTGGCCGCGCTGGCGGCGACCGCCCGCGTGCTCGTGCTCGAACCGGATGCGGAGGTGCCGCTGACCGGCATCGTGCCCGACGACCGCGACCTGGTGCTGGTGGTCGGGCCCGAGGGGGGCATCGCGCCGCAGGAGCTCGCAGCGCTCCGGGACGCGGGCGCCGAGCTCGTCCGGCTGGGCGGGACGGTGCTGCGCACCTCCACCGCGGGACCTGCCGCCCTCGCCGTGCTCAACGCGGCGCTCCGCCGCTGGTGAACGCCCGGCGCGCTGTCGGCGCGCGCGAATAGGATAGAGGCATGGCAGAGACGGAGCGTTCGATCTTCTCGCGCATCATCGCGGGCGAGATCCCGGCCGACGTGGTGTACGACTCGGAGCGGATCATCGCGTTCCGCGACATCGCGCCGCAGGCGCCGCTCCACCTGCTCGTGGTCCCCAAGACCGAGCTGTACCGCGATGTGACGGAGCTCGCCGCCGGCGACCCCGACCTGCTCGCGGAGCTCGTCGCGACGGCGGAGAAGCTCGCCGCCGAGCACTCCGACGGTGATTTCCGTCTCGTCTTCAACACCGGACCGGGCGCGGGTCAGACCGTGTTCCACGTCCACGCGCACGTACTGAGCGGTCAGCTCGAGGAAGGACGCCTTGGCCAACTCTGATTCCACCGCCCCCGGAGCGATCCCGGAGGGCGACGCCGGCAACCCGGGCAGCGCCGCCGAGGCGCACCTGAGCGTCGACGGTGTGCAGATGGTCCGCCTGCTCGGGCCGCAGGACCGGCTGCTCACCACGCTCGAGCGGCAGTACCCCCTCGTCAACGTGCACGTGCGCGGCAACGAGATCACGCTCGCGGGCGACCCGACCCAGGTGGCTGCGGCGCAGCGGCTGGTGGAAGAGCTTCTGCAGATGGTCCGCAACGGCCAGGAGCTGTCGGCCGCCGAGGTCACCAGCTCCGCCCGCATGCTCGGCAGCGATCTCAACCTCAGCCCGTCCGACGTTCTCGGCCAGGCCATCCTGACCGCGCGCGGCAAGAGCATCCGCCCGAAGACGCTCGGTCAGAGCCAGTACGTCGACGCCATCGACCACAACACGATCGTGTTCGGCATCGGCCCGGCCGGAACCGGCAAGACCTACCTGGCGATGGCGAAGGCCGTGCAGGCCCTGCAGCGCAAAGAGGTCACCCGCATCATCCTGACGCGTCCGGCGGTGGAGGCGGGGGAGCGGCTGGGCTACCTGCCCGGCACTCTGACGGACAAGATCGACCCGTACCTGCGCCCGCTCTACGACGCGCTCAACGAGATGATGGACCCGGAGCTGGTCCCCAAGCTCCTGGCGGCCGGGACGATCGAAGTGGCCCCGCTCGCGTACATGCGCGGTCGCACGCTCAACGACTCCTTCATCGTGCTCGACGAGGCGCAGAACACGACGCCCGAGCAGATGAAGATGTTCCTGACGCGCCTCGGCTTCAACTCGAAGATGGTCGTGACCGGCGACATCACCCAGATCGACCTGCCCAACTCGGCCAGCGGTCTGCGGCTGGTGACGCGCGTGCTCAACGACATCGACGACATCCACTTCGCCCGCCTGACGAGCGAAGACGTGGTGCGGCACAGCCTGGTCGGCCGGATCGTCGACGCCTACACCGAGTACGACGCGCGCCAGCAGGCGCGGCACTACGAGCGCGAGCAGGCGGCCGAGTTCGCCAACCGCGCCGAGCGCCGCAGCGGCACCCCGCGCGACCACCTCCCGAAGCGACGATAGGGCCGCAGTGAGCATCGAGATCAACAACGAGTCGACCATCGAGGTCGACGAGGCCGCCCTGCAGCGGCTGGCGACCTACGCCTTCGACATCCTGCACGTGCACCCGGATGCGGAGCTCGCGATCGTGCTGGTCGACGAGGCCGCGATGGAGCAGCTCCACGTGCAGTGGATGGACGAGCCGGGTCCCACCGACGTCCTCAGCTTCCCGATGGACGAGTTGCGCCCGGGCACCGAGGAGGAGCCCTCCCCGGCCGGCCTCCTCGGCGACGTCGTGCTCTGCCCGCAGGTCGCCCAGGTGCAGGCCGAGACGGCCGGTCACTCCCTGATGGACGAGCTGCTCCTGCTCACCACGCACGGCATCCTGCACCTGCTCGGCTTCGACCACGCCGAGCCGGCGGAGGAGCGCGAGATGTTCGCGATCCAGCGCGACATCCTCGTGGGCTTCGCCCGTTACGACCGACAGCGTTAGGGGGCGGGATGCTGCAGGCGCTCTTCTTCGTCGTCGCGTTCCTGCTCGTGGCCTTCGGCGGCCTCATGGCGGCCGTCGACTCCGCCCTCGCGGTGCAGTCGCGCGGCGACATCGCAGACCTGGCGGAGACATCGCGCGCCAAGAAGTCGCTGCGATCCATCGCGGAGGACCCCGGGGCGTACCTCAACGCCGTCAGCTTCACGCGCCTGCTGGCGGAGACGACCGCCGCCGTGCTCGTCACCCTCGCGTTCGAGCAGATCTTCGCCGAGTGGTGGGTGTCGCTCATCCTCGCCGCCCTCATCATGACCGCCGTGTCGTTCGTGCTCGTCGGCGTCAGCCCGCGGAGCGTCGGCCGGGCGAACTCCACGCTCCTGCTGCGCCTCACGGCGCCCGTCGTGCGGTTCGTGCGCGTGGTGCTCGGCCCGATCCCCGGAGGGCTGGTGGCGCTCGGCAACCGCGTCACGCCGTCCCGCGCCCGGTCGGCCCCGGTCACCAGCGAGGAGCAGCTGCTCTCGATCGTGGACGAGGCGACCGAGTTCGATGTGCTCGAGGAGGACGACCGCGAGCTCATCCACTCCATCTTCGAGTTCAACGAGACCGTCGTGCGCGAGGTGATGATCCCGCGCACCGACATGATCACCGTCGACGCGACAGCGGGCCTCGGCACGGCGATGGGGCTCTTCTTCTCCACCGGTGTGTCGCGCATGCCGGTGATCGACGGCGGCGACCCGGACGAGGTGGTCGGCATCCTGTACCTGCGGGATGCGGCCAAGCTGAGTTTCGAGCGCCCCCTCGGCGCCGACGAGCTGACGGTGCGCGACCTCGCCCGGCCGGCCCTGTTCGTGCCCGAGTCGCAGAAGGCGGATGCGCTGCTCGCGCAGATGCAGCGCGAGTCGAACCATCTGGCGATGGTGGTGGACGAGTACGGCGGCATCGCCGGCCTGGTCACGCTCGAAGACCTCATCGAGGAGCTGGTCGGCGACATCTCGGACGAGTACGACCACGAGGTCGCGCTCATCCAGCCGCTCGGCGAGGGACGCTACCGCATCGCGACGCGCCTGCCCATCGACGACCTGGGCGAGCTGTTCGACCTGGAGATCGAGGACGAGGACGTGGACAGCGTCGGCGGCCTCGTCACCAAGGCGCTGGGGCGGCTGCCCGAAGTCGGCTCGACCGTGAACGTGCACGGGCTCCGCTTCACGGTCGACCGCATCGAGGGCAAGCACAAGCACGTCGCCTCCGTGCTGGTCGAACGGGATGTGGCGCTGCTGCCGGAACCCGACGGCGGGCACGTCCCGATGCCGAAGGACGAGGACCGACCCGACCGGCACGCATCAGAGCGGCACGCATCAGAGCGGCACGCGTCAGAGCGGCACGCGTCAGAGCGGCACCAGACCGAGCGGCAGACCGCCCGCACCGACCACCGTCACACCGCGCAGGAGACAAGATCGTGACCGAGTACCACGCCGGATTCGTCTCGTTCGTCGGCCGCCCCAACGTAGGCAAGTCGACGCTGACCAACGCCCTGGTGGGTGAGAAGGTGGCGATCACCAGCTCCAAGCCGCAGACCACCCGCCGGGCGATCCGCGGGATCGTGCACCAGAAGGACGGCCAGCTCATCCTGGTCGACACCCCGGGCATCCACCGCCCCCGCACCCTGCTCGGCGAGCGTCTCAACACGCTCGTGCAGTCGACGCTCGGCGACGTCGACGTGATCGGCTTCTGCGTGCCGGCCGACGAGAAGATCGGCCCCGGCGACCGCTTCATCAACGACCAGCTCGACGAGTACCCGCGCGCCAAGAAGGTGGCCATCGTCACCAAGGTGGATGCGGTGGGCAAGGCCCAGGTCGCCGAGCAGCTCCTCGCCGTGTCCGCCCTGCGCGAGTGGGAGGCGATCGTGCCCGTCTCCGCCGTCAGCCACATCCAGCTGGAGACGCTGACCTCGGAGCTCATGAAGCTGCTCCCGACGTCGCCCGCGCCGCTGTACCCGGACGAGGCCACCACCGACGAGGGCCTCGAGGACCGCATCTCCGAACTGATCCGCGAGGCCGTGCTCGAGGGCGTCGAGGACGAGCTCCCGCACTCGCTCGCGGTCACCATCGACGACATCGTCGAGCGCGACGACAAAGACCTGGTGGAGATCTACGCGAACCTCTTCGTGGAGCGCGACAGCCAGAAGGCGATCGTCATCGGCAAGGGCGGCAGCCGCATCCGCGATGTCGGCGCCGCCGCCCGCGCACCCATCGAGCAGCTGATGGGCCGGCACGTGTTCCTGTCCATCCGCGTCAAGGTCGCGAAGGACTGGCAGCGCGACCCGAAGCAGCTGGGGCGCCTCGGCTTCTGAGGCGGCGGCCGAGCGCCACGCCCGTACATCCCGAGGATGATTCCGCCGCCCGGATGCCCGGAGCCGGAGGGACGGACTCTACGGTAGAAGCATGCCCTCCCGCCGCCGACTCCTGAGCGCGCTGGCCCCGTACCGCTGGGTGCTGGAGCCCGCGCTGGCCGTCGCGCTGTTCGGGGCGTGGTTCGTGACGGGGCTGCCGTTCGAGCTCGCGGCGGCGCTCGCGCTCGTGTTCTACTGCGGGGCGGTCGCGCTGTCGCGCATCCTGCCCGCCGTGTCGCTCGCGCTGGTGTGGGTGGCGGTGCTGCTGGAGCTGACGGAGCAGGAGTCGGCGCACGGCGCGTTCCGCGTGATCGCGGCGATCGCCGTGGTGACCGCGCTGGTGGGCGTCGCCGCGCACAGCGGCCGCGTGCTGCGCTGGGTCGACTTCGCGTCGGCCATCCTGCTCGCCCCGGCGATGGCGTACCTGTTCACGGTGCGCGGCGAGCTCAAGTTTCCGCAGTTCGGTCCCGTGATCGGCGGGTATTACACCAGCCAGGGGATCGGCTTCCTGCTGATGAGCCTGCTGCTCGCGGTGATCTTCGTCGCCGGCTGGCTGCTCGGGTTCCTGGTCGCCCGGCAGCGTGCCGCGCAGGCCGGGCCCGGCTCCGACGGTTCGTCGGTGCTGGTGTGGCTGGCGTCGAGCGGAGGGGCGGAGGTCGTGGAGGACGACCCGGACCGCGCCCAGCTGGTGCGGCGGCTGACGCGCACCCAGCTGACGGCGGACATCATCGGCGCCGTCGTGTTCGAGGTGTTCTGCCTCGTCGTCGGCGAGCAGGACCGCACGGCGTTCGTCGTGATCACCGTCTTCGCGGTGGCCGTCGCCCTGCGCCGCATGTCGCCGGCGGTGGCGCTCTCCCTGGCGTGGCTGGCGGCGGTCGTGCAGATGACGACCGGCCACAGCATCCTGGTCAGCGACCTCGGCGTGCTCATCGTGCTCTACGCCACCGCGGCCTACGGCGACCGCATCGTGCGGGCCGCCGGTCTCATCTCCGCCGGTCTCGGCGCCCTCGTCGCGGCCCTCTATCTGACAGTGACGGCGGCCGTCGCCCAGGGGTACTACGACCTGCTGTCGAGCGCCATCGCGAGCGTCGCGCTGCAGTTCGCGTTCCTGTTCGTGGTCAGCGTGACGGTGCTCGGGCTCTCCTGGGTTCTCGGCCTGCTGGTGCGCACCTGGCGGAACGCCCGGGTGGCGCGACGCGCGCGGCAGGCGGCGGAGCTCGACCGCGACCGCGCCGTCGAGGATGTCGTGGTCGAGCAGGAGCGCACCCGCATCGCGCGGGACATGCACGACGTGGTCGCCCACTCGCTCGCGGTCGTCATCGCGCAGGCGGACGGCGCGCGCTACGCCCGGCACTCCGATCCGGATGCCGTGGACGAGGCCCTGAGCACGATCGCCTCCACTGCGCGCTCCGCCCTCGGCGACGTCCGCGTGCTGCTCGCCGAGCTGCGGCAGTCGCATCCCGCCGACTCTGCTGGCGGCGCGTCCGGGCACGACGGCCCGCAGCCGTCGCTCGCGGACCTCGACCAGACCGTCGAGCACATCCGCTCGGCTGGCCTCGACGTGACCCTCGAGCGCACCACGACCGGGGAGGCGCTCGGATCGGCGCAGCAGCTGGCCGCCTTCCGCATCGTGCAGGAGGCGCTCACCAACGCCCTGCGCCACGGCGACACCGCGCATCCCGCGAGCGTCGTGCTCGCCGACGCCCCGGAGGAGCGGGGTCAAGGACTCATCATCACCGTGAGGAACACCATGAGAGACACCACCGTCGAACCGACCACCACCGGCTCGTTGTCGCGCATCGGCCACGGCCTGCCCGGGATGCGCGAGCGCGCGTCCCTTGCCGGCGGCTCGCTGACCGCCGGACCCGACGGGCAGGAGTTCGTCGTGTCGGCGTTCCTCCCGGGGGCGGCCGCATGACCGGCACCGGGGTGAGCACGCGCATCCGGGTGCTGCTGGTGGACGACCAGCCGCTGTTCCGCGCCGGGGTGCGGATGCTGCTGGGATCGCAGGAGGACCTGGAGTTCGCCGGCGAGGCCGGGAACGGACAGGAGGGTGTGCGGCTCGCCGCGGAGACGCGTCCCGACGTCGTGCTGATGGACATCCGGATGCCCGTCATGGACGGCATCGCGGCCACGAGCGCCATCATCGCCGACGCCGAGCGCGCGGGCCGGACGCCGCCGCGGATCGTCGTGCTCACCACCTTCGACCTCGATGAGGCGGCCGCACGGGCGATCCGGGGCGGCGCGAGCGGGTTCGTGCTCAAGGACGCGGAGCCGGAGTTCCTGCTCGCCGCCATCCGGACGGTCCACGCGGGCAGCGCGGTCATCGCCGCTGGTGCAACGCGCGAGCTGTTCGAGTACTTCTCGTCCGCCCAGCCGACCAGGCCGGAGCCGCCGGAGTTCGCGTCCCTCACCTCGCGTGAGCGCGAGATCTTCGTGCTCGCCGCCCGCGGGCTCAGCAACGCCGAGATCGCCGGGTCGGAGTTCCTCAGCGAGGCGACCGTGAAGACGCACATCTCGCGCATCCTCGCCAAACTGGGGCTGCGCGACCGCGTGCAGATGGTCGTCTACGCCTTCGAGCACGGTCTGACCGCGGCGGAGTAGCCCTCGGGGAACGCCCGCGCCGGGTCCGCGTCATCCTCAGGGAGGACACAGGATCGGCCCGCCGCCCGATCCGCCGCACCGGGCCCGCTCCCTAGCGTTGAAGGCATGGAACTGACTCTCACCGGAACGGTGGCGCGCGTCGAAGCGGCCACGAAGACCTACGGCAGCGGAGCCGGGCGCGTGAACGCGCTCGACGACGTCACCATCGGCATCCCCGCCGCCGCCTTCACCGCGATCATGGGCCCGAGCGGCTCGGGCAAGTCCACGCTGATGCACGTGATGGCCGGCCTCGACTCGGTGACGAGCGGCCGCGTGTTCCTCGGGGACACCGAGATCACGCACCTGGGGGATGCGGAGCTGACGCTGCTGCGGCGCCGTCGCGTCGGCTTCGTCTTCCAGTCGTTCAACCTGGTGCCCACGCTGGATGTGCGGGGCAACATCCTGCTGCCGTTCGAGCTCGACGGGCGCAAGCCCACGCGCACCCAGATGGAGTGGATCGACCACCTCATCGACACGCTCGGCCTGCGCGGACGGCTGACCCACCGCCCGCACGAGCTCTCCGGCGGGCAGCAGCAGCGGGCGGCCATCGTCCGCGCACTCGCCACGCGCCCGGACCTCGTCTTCGCGGACGAGCCGACCGGCAACCTCGACTCGCGCACCGGACGCGAGGTGCTCGGCGTGCTGCAGGAGGCGGCGCGCACGTTCGGCCAGAGCATCGCCATGGTCACCCACGACCCGGTCGCCGCCAGCTTCGCCGACCACATCGTGTTCCTCGCGGACGGCCGCGTCGTCGCCGAGCGTCCCGCATCGAGCGCCGAGGAGATCTCCTCGTTCATGCTCGGGATGGAGGCGGGCGCGTGAGCCGGCCCTTCTCCGCCTTCCGCGCGAACGCCCGCGACCACCGCGCCGGCCTCCTGGTCGCCGCCCTGAGCGCGGCGTTCGGGGTCGCCCTGGTCGGCGGCGTGAACGTGCTCGGCGCCTACATCGGCCGATCGGCCATGGGGGAGCACGGGAGCGTGCAGCTCGCGATCACCGTGGTGGCCGGGATCTTCTTCGTCGTGGCCGTGTACGTCGGCGCGATCGTGACCACCAACACCTTCGCCACGGTGATCGCCGGACGCACCCGGACGATCGCCCTCCTGCGGCTCATCGGGTCGAGCGCACGTGCGCAGCGCCGCTCGGTGGCCGGGGAAGGGTTCGCCGTCGGCCTGCTCGGGTCCGTGCTGGGCGGAGCGGTGGCGGCCGTCCTGGCGCTCGTGGCGGTCCGCGCGCTGGTCCTCATAAGCGTGCTGCCCGACGCCCTCTACCCGGTGCTGTCGTGGACGATGATCCCGCCGGCCGTGATCGTCGTGCTGACCACCTGGCTGGCCTCCTGGGTCGGCAGCCGCCGGGTGCTCGCCGTCACGCCCATCCAGGCGCTCGGCGCGGCGCAGGAGCGGCCGGCCGCTTCGGTGCGCAGCCGCGGGCGGCTCGCGGTCTCCGTCATGCTCATCGTGGCCGGTGGCGGACTGCTGACCCTGGGTCTCCTGCTCGGCCTCGGCGTGCTCGCCGGGCTCGGTGCGACCCTCGCCACCCTGTCGCCGTACGGGGTGCTCGTCGCGATGCTCGGCGGCATCCTCTCGTTCACCGGGATCGTGCTCGCGGCGCCGTTCTTCCTGCCCGGTGTGCTGCGGGCGGTCGGCCTGCTCGTGGGGCGCGGCGCCGCCGGCCGCCTCGCGGCGGCCAACGCGGTGCGCAACCCCGAGCGCAGCTCGCGCACCGCGATCGGCCTGGTGATCGGCGTCACGCTCATCACGATGTTCGTGGTGGCGGCGTCGAGCTGGCAGCAGCTGATCCACGAGGCGGCCGCCCAGGAGCCGGGGATGTACGAGGGCGCCGACGGAGTGATCGGCGGCACGCTGGCCGTGTTCACGGTGCTGGTCGGCTTCTCCGCCGTCATCGCCGCGTGCGGCGTCGTCAACACCCTGTCGCTGAGCGTGCTCCAGCGTGCTCGCGAGCTCGGGCTGCTGCGCGCACTGGGCTTCAGCGCCGCCCAGGTGCGACGGATGATCCTGACGGAGAGCGCGCAGCTGACCGTCGCCTCGGTGCTCACCGGCCTGGTGCTCGGCACGTTGTACGGGTGGATCGGCGCGCAGTCGCTGCTCGGGACGATCCCCGGCGGCGGCTTGCTGGTGCCCGCGCTCCCATGGCCGTTCCTCGCGTCGATCGTCGTCGCCGCGGCGGCTCTCGCCGTGCTGGCGGCGCTGGCGCCGACCCGCCGGGCGACCCGCGTGTCCCCGGTGGAGGCGCTGGCGGTCGAGTGACCGCCGCAGATCGCCGCTGAATGTTGGCTGAACTCTCACAGAGCCTCAGCTATCGGTGAACTGGGCACTGAATAATCGAACCCGGCCGTGCCGCCGAGCACCGCATCCACGCCCGTACCGAGAGGACCCGCCCTGAACTGGCTGCTGACCCTGAGGATCGACAAGCCGCCGTTCCTCATCGCGCTCGACGTCCTCGCCGCCGTTCTCGCGCTGTACCTGCTGATCCGCCCGACCTGGAAGCGCACGCTCGCCGGGTTGACCGCGGCACTCCTCGGCGGTCTCGTCGGGTGGTTCCTGGTCTGGCTGCTGACCGACGCGATGGACCTGTTCGGCGTGGCGCTGACACCGGTCACCACGCTCTGGACGGCGCTCGGCTTCGGCGGCGTGAGCCTCGCGGTGGCCAACCTGTTCCGCTCGCGGTGGTGGCGCAAGGTCATCGCGATCGTCAGCATCCCGGTGTTCCTGGCCGCGGCGTTCTGCGGGATCAACGTGGACTTCGGCGCCTACCGCAACCTCAACGACGCGCTCGGCGTGGTGCCCTACAAGGCGCTCGACCTGCACACCGAGCGGGGGGAGGTCGTGGCCGGCACGGATTGGAAGGCCACGGCGGGCGTGGGCGATCCCGGCGCGATCCCCGCCAAGGGGGAGGTCGGCACGGTGCGCATCCCGGGCACGGAGTCGCGGTTCCCGGCCCGGAAGGCCGTCGTCTACCTGCCCCCGATCGCATTGACCGCGAACCCGCCGGCACTTCCGGTGCTCTACGCGCTCTCCGGACAGCCCGGCGCCCCCGCCGACATGTTCACCGCCGGCGGCGTGGGGGCGGCGATGGACCGGTTCGCCGCAGCGCACGGCGGCTACGCGCCGATCGTCGTCGCGGCCGACCAGCTCGGCGGGCCCGGGCGCAACCCGATGTGCGTCGACTCGCGCGACTACGGCAAGTCGGCGACGTATCTGCTGACGGATGTGCGGAATTGGGTGCGTTCGAACCTGCGGGTGAGCAGTGACCCGGCAGGATGGGGGGTGTTCGGCTACTCGCAGGGCGCCACCTGCGCCGTCCAGTTCGCGAGCGGCCGACCGGACCTGTTCGGTTCGGCATTGGCCTCCTCGAGCGAGCTGGGGCCGACACTGGGGGATGAGGGACTGACCATCAGCACGGGGTTCGACGGGTCGAAGGCCGCCTACGAGGCGGCGCAGCCCGCCGCCATGATGACGAAGAACGCGCCGTACCGCGACTCGGTGATGGTCTTCGGCGCCGGAGCGAACGACGCCAAGTACAGCGCGTTCGCCCGGACGCTCTACGGCGACGCGGAGCGCGCGGGGGTGCGCGCCCAGCTGCTGAGCTCGCCGGGCACCGCCCACGACTGGAAGACCGTCCGCTACGTGCTCGCACACGGCTTCCCAGCTATCGCCGCTCAGATGGGGCTGGGGTCGTGAAACCGGCCGCTCTGCTCACGCGGACCGGCCGCCTGATCGCGCAGCATCCCTTCACGACCGGGGTGACGCTGCTCATCCTGGTGCTGGCCCTGGCGACCGGACCCCTTCGCGGACCGCACCGACCTCTCCGCGGCTGGCTCGGCGCCGGCGCCGTCCAGCTGCTGGACGGGCACTGGTGGTCGCCCTTCACCGCGGTGCTCTTCACCGACGACCTGCTCGAGCTGATCGTCGTGCTCGTGCTGACCGTGGTGCTCGTGGGCGCGTCCGAGCGGCTCATGGGGACGTGGCGCACCGCGCTCGCCTTCTTCGGCACCGCGGTCGTCGGGATCGTCGTCGGCGCTGTGCTGCAGGTCGCGGCCAACGACATCGGCGAGCTGTGGGCGCGCAACGTGCACGGCCTCCTCGTGCTCGACGCGTTCACGGCGATCGGCGGCACGATCATGACCGCGAGCGCCTTCGCCGGCACGCTCTGGCGGCGCCGCATCCGCGTGATCACGCTCCTGGTCGCGATCATGTACGTGCTCTACTCGGGGCTTCCCTCCGACCTCTACCGCCTGCTCGCCGTGCTGACCGGGCTGGCCCTCGGGCCGCTGCTCCGCCAGACGACGATCGCCGCGGACTGGCTGCGCAGCTCCCACCACGAGGTCCGGGTGCTGCTGGCTTCCGCCGTGACCATCACGGCGCTCGGACCGGTGATAGGCCTGCTGGGCTCCACCCGCTACGGGATGCTGTCGCCGGTCGGTCTGCTGTTCAGCAACGAGGCGCCGAACGCGAGTTCTGTGATCGAACGCTGCCAGGCCTTCGCCGTCACCCGGCAGTGCGTGCGCGACCTCACCCTCGAGCGGATCAACGGCCTCGGGCCGGTCCTCCTCTCGGTGCTCCCGCTCCTGCTGCTGCTGGTCGCCGCATACGGCCTCCTGCGCGGGCGGCGGTTCGCCGTCTGGCTCGCCGTCGCGGTGAACGGCCTGCTCGCCCTCCTCTCCGCCCTCTACTACGGCATCCTGCCGATCGCGTCGGCCCGCCCGGAGGTGTCGCCGCGGTACTGGGAGATCACGGCCATCCTGGCCCTGTCGACGCTGGTGCCGTTGGCGATGGCGGTGCTGCTGATCGTCTTCCGCCGGCACTTCACCGTGATGCCCTCGGCGCGGGCCGTCCGGCGGTACCTGTTCCTGGTGACGATCACCGGCGTTGCGCTGATCGGCCTGTACGTGCTGGTCGGCTGGCTGCAGAAGGACACCGGCTTCACGCGGCCCATCGACCTCAGCGACCTGTTCGACGACGTCCTCGAACGCTTCGTCCCGGTGAGCTTCCTGCGGCGGGAGCCGGTGCAGTACCTGCCGACCACCCCGCTCGCGACGATCGTCTACCACAACATCGGAACGGTCTTCTGGCTGGTCGCGATCATCGGCGCCATCCCCGCGATGCTCGGCCGCGGCCTCCGGCGGCGCGGCACGGGCGAGGCCGCGCACGTGCGCGAGCTGCTGCACCGCGGCGGCGGGGACGCGATCTCGTTCATGGCGACCTGGCCGGGCAACTCGTACTGGTTCGACCCCATCGGGGGCGGAGCGATCGCGTACCGGGTGGAGGGACGTGTGGCGCTGACCACCGGCGGGCCGTTCGGCGACCCGGGCCCGAAGGACGGAGGGATCCAGGGCTTCGCGCGGTTCTGCGACGACAACGGCTGGATCCCGGTGTTCTACAGCGTGGAGGCGCACCACGCCGGTCTGTTCGAGCGCCTCGGCTGGTCGACCATGACGGTCGCCGAGGAGACGGTCATCCGCCCGCAGCTGTGGGCGACCACCGGCAAGAAGTGGCAGGACGTCCGCTCCTCCATCAACCGGGCCGAGCGTGCGGGCATCCGCTCGGAGTGGACGACCTTCGCCGCGCTGGGCCTGACGGCGGCCGTGCAGCTCTCCGACATCTCGGAGCAGTGGGTGGCCGAGAAGGACCTGCCCGAGATGGGGTTCACCCTCGGCGGGCTCGACGAGCTGCGCGACCCCGAGGTGCGGCTCATGCTCGCCGTCAACGAGGGCGACGGGCCGGAGAACGGCCGCATCGAGGCCGTCACCAGCTGGCTGCCCACCTACCGCAACGGCATCGTGGTCGGATGGACGCTCGACTTCATGCGCCGACGTCCCGACAGCATCAACGGCGTCATGGAGTTCCTGATCGCGGAGGCGGCGACGCGGATGAAGGCGGACGGCATCGAGTTCATGTCGCTCTCCGCCGCCCCGCTCGCCCACACCGCGGGGGCGCAGGAGGGGGAGAAGGACACGACGGACCGGCTCCTCGGCTACCTCAGCTCGTCGCTCGAGCCGGTGTACGGCTTCCGCTCGCTGCTGAAGTTCAAGCAGAAGTTCCAGCCCGAACTGCACCCGCTGATCATGGCCTACCCGGACCCGGTGGCGCTGCCGGCCATCGGCATCGCGCTGGTCCGCGCCTACCTGCCCGGGCTGTCGGTGCGCCAGGCGGCGACGTTCGTGCGGGGGCGCGGCTGACCCGGAGGTGGTACTCTCGGTGCTGTGTACGGTCTGCTCCTTCTTAGCTGCCGCGACGAGTCCTAGTTCCGGGCCTCACTCGTCGCGGAGTTCGTCGTCGGCTCTCCAGACACACCGCGAGGAGTAAGAAGACCATGAAGAACACGCAGGCGCCGAGCGCCATGCCGATCCACAAGTACCGTCCGTTCCACGAGCAGATCCGCGTCGACCTGCCCGACCGCACCTGGCCCTCGGCCCGCATCGAGAAGGCGCCGCGCTGGTGCGCCGTCGACCTCCGTGACGGCAACCAGGCGCTGATCGACCCGATGAGCCCCGAGCGCAAGCGCATCATGTTCGACCTGCTGGTCCGGATGGGCTACAAGGAGATCGAGGTCGGCTTCCCGTCGGCCAGCCAGACCGACTTCGACTTCGTCCGCAGCCTGATCGAAGAGGACGCGATCCCCGACGACGTCACCATCCAGGTGCTGACCCAGTCGCGCGAGCACCTCATCAAGCGCACCTACGAGTCGCTGGTCGGCGCCAAGCAGGCCATCGTGCACCTCTACAACTCGACCAGCATCCTGCAGCGCGAGGTGGTGTTCCGCACCGACCAGCAGGGCATCATCGACATCGCTCTGAGCGGCGCGCGCCTGTGCCGGCAGTTCGAAGAGCTGGTTCCCGGAACGACGATCTACTACGAGTACTCGCCCGAGAGCTACACCGGGACCGAGCTCGAGTTCGCCGCCGACATCTGCAACCAGGTGCTGGAGGTGTTCGAGCCGACGCCCGAGCGCAAGGTCATCATCAACCTGCCGGCCACCGTCGAGATGGCGACGCCGAACGTCTACGCCGACTCGATCGAGTGGATGTCGCGCCACCTGAACCACCGCGAGAACGTCATCCTGTCGCTGCACCCGCACAACGACCGCGGGACCGCCGTCGCCGCCGCGGAGCTCGGCTACATGGCCGGCGCCGACCGCATCGAGGGCTGCCTGTTCGGCAACGGCGAGCGCACCGGCAACGTCGACCTGGTCACGCTGGGCGTCAACCTGTTCACGCAGGGCATCGACCCGCAGATCGACTTCAGCGACATCGACCAGATCAAGCGCACCGTCGAGCACTGCAACCAGCTGCCCGTCGGCGAGCGCAGCCCCTGGGGCGGCGACCTCGTCTTCACCGCGTTCAGCGGGTCGCACCAGGACGCCATCAAGAAGGGCTTCGAGGCGATGGAGGCGCGGGCCGAGCGCGAGGGCGTGTCGGTCGACGACCTGGTGTGGGCGGTTCCCTACCTGCCGGTCGACCCGAAGGACCTGGGCCGCAGCTACGAGGCGGTCATCCGCGTCAACTCGCAGTCCGGCAAGGGCGGCGTCGCCTACCTGCTGAAGAGCGACCACTCCATCGACCTGCCGCGCAAGCTGCAGATCGAGTTCTCGGGCGTCGTGCAGGCCAAGACGGACGCCGAGGGCGGCGAGGTCACCAGCGACCAGATCTGGGAGATCTTCCAGGACGAGTACCTGCCGGCGCCGACCTCCGACCCGGACGCCAAGTGGGGCCGCTTCGAGCTGGGCAGCACCACCACGTCGAACGAGACCGGCGACCACGTCGTGCTCACGGTGACGCTGCGCGACGGGGACACCGTGTCGAAGGCCACAGGGGAAGGCAACGGCCCGATCGCGGCGTTCTTCGACATCCTGCACCAGCACGGTGTGGACGCCCACCTCTACGACTACTCGCAGCACACGCTGTCGGCGAGCGAGTCCGCCCTGGCGGCGGCCTACGTCGAGGTGGATGTCGACGGCCAGCGCCGCTGGGGCGTCGGCATCGACGCGGACACGACCACGGCATCCTTCAAGGCGGTCGTCTCCGCCGTCAACCGCGCCGTGCGCTCGGGCGCCGGCCGCTCGGAGGAGCAGCTCGTCGGGGTGTGACCCCGGTCGCGCCCTGTGCGCGTTCGCTTCTGCTGCGGAACCCGACATTCGTGCCGAATGTCGGGTTCCGTGCGTGCGGGGCGCGCATTCGTGCCGAATGCGTCCCGCTGCGCTGCCGGACATTCGTGCCGAATGTCGCGTTACGCGGGTGCGGAGGCGACATTCGTGACGAATGTCCCCGCCGGGCGGAAGCCGGGCGCGCTACTCGCCGCGGTCGATGCGGTAGCGCGGGATGGCGCCGGTCTCGGTGCGCTCGTCGGTCTGCGCGGCGCTCTGGCGGCGCGTGAAGCGCGGCCAGCGCATCCGGGGGAGGCGGCCCAGCTCGCGCTGCTCGGGCAGGCTCCAGCCGAAACGCACCGCGAGCAGCCGGATGATCAGCGTCACGACGACGCACACCACCGCGGCAGGGATGAGCGGGACGCCCAGGTCCACCATCACGACCAGCACGATCGTCCCCGCGCCCGCGGCGACCGCGTAGAGGGACCCGACGTGCATCAGTGCGATCGGCAGGTTGAGCAGCATGTCGCGGAGGATCGAGCCTCCCACCGCCGACACGACGCCCACGAACACGGCCGGAACCTCCGGCAGCCCGAGCGCGAGCGCCTTCGTCGCGCCGATCGCGCCGAACAGGCCGATGGTCAGCGCATCCAGGAACGTGATGATCGGGTCGAGCCGGCGGAACAGCCGCACCAAGAGCATCCCGAGCAGCGCCGCGACCACGGTGATCGGCAGGTACCAGTTCGACTGCAGCGCGACCGGCGTCACGTTGAGCAGGATGTCGCGCAGCAGGCCGCCGCCGACGCCCGTGGCGACGCCGATGATCGCGACCCCGAGCAGGTCGAGCCGGCGGTCGCGGAAGCCGGAGGCGAACATCGCGCCCTGGAGGCTGCCCACGCCGACGGCGAGGAGGTCGCCCCACAGCGGGATGGCCAATGCGCCGATGTTGAGGGCGGTCGTGCTCACGCTTCATGTGTACCATCCCCGGTCCGCCGCGCCGTCCGCCGCGCTGTCAGCCGCAGGCGCGATACTGGAGTGTGCCTGTCTACCGTGATGAAGCCGTCGTGCTCCGCACCCACAAGCTGGGGGAAGCCGACCGCATCGTCACCATGCTCAGCCGCCAGCACGGCAAGATCCGCGCGGTGGCGAAAGGCGTGCGGCGCACGGCGTCCCGCTTCGGCTCCCGGCTGGAGCCGTTCATGGTCGCCGACGTGCAGCTGTACGAGGGCCGCAGCCTCGACACCATCACGCAGGCCGAGACGCTCGGCGCGTATGGCGCCCTGATCGCGGACGACTACGCCAGCTACACCGCCGCCAACGCGATGGTGGAGGCGGCAGACCGGCTCACCGACGCCGAGGCCTCGCTGCAGCAGTACCTGCTCCTTGTCGGCGCCCTGCGTTCCCTCTCGCGGCGCGAGCACGGACCGGGCCTGACGCTCGATTCGTACCTCCTGCGCGCGCTGTCGCTGGCGGGATGGGCGCCGAGCTTCCAGGACTGCTCGCGCTGCGGCGCCCCCGGCCCGCACACCGCGGTCGTCGTCCAGCTCGGCGGAGTCGTGTGCCCCGACTGCGCCCCGCAGGGTGCGCCGAGGGTCGACCCGGAGACGATCGCGCTGCTCGGCGCGCTGCTGGCGGGCGACTGGGAGGCGGCGGAGGCCGCGTCCGAGACGACGCAGGGGCGCGCCAACGGCGTGGTCGCGGCCTACACGCAGTGGCACCTGGAGCGCGGGCTGCGGTCGCTGCAGCACGTGCAGCACGACCGGGCCCGCTCGGGTGCTCCGGCGCCGGCCGCGACGCGCATCCCGCCCGCTGAGCCCGTGCCCACCGACCCTGTGCTCACCGACCCCGTGCCCACCGACCAGAAGGCGAGTGGATGAGTCCCAAGCCGTACACGCACAAGGATGCGGTCGAATACCGGCCGCTCGACTGGACCGGGGTGTACCCGCCCGCGTTCCCGGCGGGCAGCGTCCCGGAGCACGTCGCCATCGTCATGGACGGCAACGGCCGGTGGGCGAACCGCCGCGGCCTGACCCGTATCGAGGGCCACCGCGCGGGAGAGGCGGCCCTCCTGGACGTCGTCGCCGGCGCCATCCAGGCCGGGGTGAAGCACCTCAGCGTGTACGCATTCTCCACCGAGAACTGGAAGCGGTCGCCCGAGGAGGTGCGCTTCCTGATGGGCTTCAACCGCGACGTGCTGCACCGGAGGCGCGACCAGCTGAACGAGTGGGGCGTGCGCGTCCGCTGGGCCGGGCGCAAGCCGCGCCTGTGGTCCTCCGTCATCAAGGAGCTGCAGTATGCCCAGCAGCTGACCGCCGGCAACGACGTGCTCACCCTGACGATGTGCGTCAACTACGGCGGCCGCACCGAGATCGCGGATGCCGTGCGGTCGATCGCTGACGACGTGGCGGCCGGTCGCCTGCGCCCGTCCGCGGTCAGCGAGAAGACCATCCAGCGCCACCTCTACCTGCCCGACATGCCGGACGTGGACCTCTTCGTGCGGAGTTCGGGGGAGCAGCGCACGAGCAACTTCCTGCTGTGGCAGAGCGCCTACGCCGAGATGGTGTTCCTCGACACGCTCTGGCCCGACTTCAGCCGGACCGACCTGTGGGATGCGATCGGGCTGTACCTGAGCCGCAACCGCCGGTTCGGGGGAGCGGTGGATGCGCCCCGCGCGGGAACGGCGGAGGCCGCGTCCTGAGTGCCGGGCTGCCGGATGGCGCGCTGCCGGAATAGGTGCAGTACTGCAGCGTTGTCCTCAGCGTGAGCGAACCTATCAAGATCGACATCTGGTCCGACATCGCCTGCCCGTGGTGCTACATCGGCAAGCGCAAGTTCGAGGCGGGCAGCGGCCTGTTCGCCGGCGCCGGTGACGGCCGGGGCGTCGAGGTGGAGTACCACTCGTTCGAGCTGTCGCCTGACACCCCGGTGGACTTCGAGGGCAGCGAGGTGGACTTCCTCGCGGGCCACAAGGGTCTTCCGGCAGGCCAGGTGGAGCAGATGCTGGAGCGCGTGGCGGGCATCGCCTCCTCCGTCGGCCTCGACTACGACTTCGACAACCTCAAGCACACCAACACCGTCAAGGCGCACGAGCTGCTGCACTTCGCGAAGGAGCAGGGCAAGCAGCTGGAGCTCGCCGAGCGCCTGTTCCGGGCGTACTTCGTCGAGGGACGCCACGTCGGCCGCATCGAGGACCTCGCCGACCTCGCCGCCGAGGTCGGCCTCGACCGCGCGCAGGCCCTCGAGGCCCTGGAGTCGTCCCGCTTCGAGCCCGCCGTGCGCGCCGACCAGGCGACCGCGGCCGAGTACGGCATCAACGGTGTCCCCTTCTTCGTGATCGACGGCCGCTACGGCGTCTCCGGCGCCCAGGACGCTCAGACGTTCGCGCAGGTCCTGGAGCAGGTCTGGTCCGAGCGCGCGGCGGTGACCGCGTGAGCGGCGCACAGGGCGCCACGCCCGAGGCGGCCGCTCCCGCTCCCGCTGCGCGTCCGTCCCTCATCCCGCTGGGCGCACCGGCCGCCGCCTGCGAGGGCGACACCTGCGTCATCCCGTGAGCGGGCCGGCTACTCCGGGTCGGTGATGTCGGCGACCGTCGCGCCGAAGGCGGCGATCAGGGCGTCCGCGTCGACGTAGAGCGAGTAGCCGTGCTCGCCGGCGCCCATCGAGACCGTGCGCCCGGGGATCGTCGCGTCGGCGACGACGGGCCACGCCGTCGTGCTGCCGAACGGGGTGATCGTCCCGCGCTCGTAGCCGGTCGCGGCCAGGGCGACGCTCGCGTCGGGCAGCTGCAGCTTGTTGACGCCGAGCACCGAGCGCAGCTTCGGCCAGGCGATCTTGCGGCCGCCGGGCACGAGCGCGAAGACGAATGTGTCGTCGCTGCGCTTGACCACGAGCGTCTTGACGATGTCACCGGGCTGGATGCCGAGCAGCTCGGCGGCCTCGTGGAGGCTGCGGGCGGCGGGTCGTTCGACGATCCGGATCTCGACGCCGCGGGCCGCGGCATCCGCCGCTACACGCTGCCGTCCTTCGTCCACAGGACCGCCGTCGGGGGAGTACTCCACGGATTCCGGGCTCTCGGCCATAGCTCAGCACGCTTTCTGGGAGAATCGAGTGAGATGTCTACCACTGCAACGATAAGCCACGCCCCCCAGCTGACCATCGGTCCGCTGGCGCTCGACGTGCCCGTGGTCCTCGCACCCATGGCCGGGATCACCAACACGGCGTTCCGGCGGCTCTGCCGCGAGTTCGGGGCCGGGCTCTACGTGAGCGAGATGATCACGTCGCGCGCGCTCGTCGAGCGCACGCCCGAGTCGCTCCGGCTGATCACCCACCACGAGTCCGAGACGCCGCGCTCCATCCAGCTCTACGGCGTCGACCCGAAGACGGTCCGCGAGGCCGTCACCATGCTCGTGGCGGAGGATCGCGCCGACCACATCGACCTCAACTTCGGCTGCCCGGTGCCCAAGGTCACCCGCAAGGGCGGCGGGGCCGCGCTGCCGTGGAAGCTCGGGCTGTTCCGCGAGATCGTCGAGGGCGCCGTCGAGGCGGCGGGCGACATCCCGCTCACCATCAAGATGCGCAAGGGCATCGACGGCGACCACCTCACCTACCTCGAGGCGGGCAGGATCGCCGAGGGCGCGGGCGTCGCGTCGATGGCGCTGCACGCGCGGACGGCCGCTGAGTTCTACTCGGGGCACGCCGACTGGTCGGCCATCGCGAAGCTGAAGGAGACGGTCACGTCGACGCCGGTGCTCGGCAACGGCGACATCTGGTCCGCGGCCGACGCGATCCGGATGGTGGAGGAGACCGGCTGCGACGGCGTCGTGGTCGGCCGCGGCTGCCTCGGGCGCCCGTGGCTGTTCGGCGACCTGGCGGCGGCCTTCCGGGCCCGCGCCGGCGAGCTCACCCAGGCGGAGGCCGACGCCGCGCAGGCGCACCCCACGCTGGGGCAGGTGGCGCAGACGTTCCGCCGTCACGCCGAACTGCTGGTCGAGTTCTTCGACAGCGAGGAGCGTGGCTGCCGCGACATCCGCAAGCACGTGGCCTGGTACTTCAAGGGGTATCCGGTCGGCGGCGACCTCCGGGCCAGCCTCGCCACCGTCGACACACTGCAGCACCTCGACGACCTGCTCGCCACCCTCGACTGGGACCAGGAGTACCCGGGCGAGGCCGCAGAGGGCCAGCGCGGACGAGCCGGCTCTCCCAAGCGCCCGGCCCTGCCGGACGGCTGGCTGCAGAGCCGCGACCTCGACGGCGTGCAGCGCGCCGAGGTCGCCGACGCGGAGGTGCACAACAGTGGTGGATGACGTGGCGAGCACGCGTGCGGCGGCGGCGAACGCAGCGGGTGCCGACGCAGCGGCGCACGACGCATCAGCGCACGCCGGGTACACCGAGCACGACCGCGAGCGGTGGTTGCCCGAGCACCACTCCAACCGCCGGAGCGACTTCGCCCGCGACCGGGCGCGCCTCCTGCACTCGAGCGCGCTGCGCCGTCTGGCGGCGAAGACGCAGGTGCTGAGCCCCACGGCAGGCCTCGACTTCGCGCGGAACCGGCTCACGCACTCCCTCGAGGTGGCGCAGGTGGGCCGCGAGCTCGCCAACAGCCTCGGCCTCGACCCCGACATCGTCGACACCGCGTGCCTCGCCCACGACATCGGGCATCCGCCGTTCGGTCACAACGGCGAGCGCGCGCTCAACACCTGGGCGGAGGACATCGGCGGCTTCGAAGGCAACGCCCAGACCCTGCGACTGCTCACGCGCCTGGAGCCCAAGGTCTTCGGACGCGACGGCCGCCCCTACGGGCTCAACCTGACCCGCGCGAGCCTCGACGCCAGCTGCAAGTACCCGTGGCCCGCGACGTCCTCGGTCGCCGACCCCAGCGGACGCGCGAAGTTCGGCTTCTACCCCGACGACCGGGCGGTGTTCGAGTGGATGCGCGCCGGCGCGCCCGACCGCCAGCGCTGCATCGAGGCGCAGGTCATGGACCTCTCCGACGACATCGCCTACTCCGTGCACGACTTCGAGGATGCGGTCGTCAACGGCTACATCGACGTCGCCGCGCTCGGCAGCCGGGTCGACCACGAAGACCTCGTCGAGTCCATGCACGAGTGGGTCGGAGGCGAGGTCAGCCACCAGGAACTCATCGAAGCGTTCGACCGGCTCGACAGCATGGACATCTGGCTGGACGGCTGGGACGGCTCCCGCCGCTCCCAGGCCCGCCTGAAGAACCTGACCAGCCAGCTCATCGGGCGTTTCGCCCACGCGGCCGTCCACGCGACCAAGGAGGCGGCGGGCCGCACCGACCTCATCCGTTTCGGCGCCGACGTCGTGGTGCCGCTCGGCATCCGCGCCGAGATCGCCGTGCTGAAGGGCATCGTCGCGACCTTCGTCATGTCGCGGAACACCCGTCAGCCGATCTACGCGCAGCAGCGGCAGATCCTCACCACCCTGGCCGACCTTCTCTACCAGCGCGGACCGGCCGAGCTCGACCCCGGGTTCGCGGAGGACTGGCGCGACGCCGGCAGCGACGACGAGCGCCGCCGGGTGATCGTGGACCAGGTGGCCAGCCTGACGGACCAGTCCGCGCTCAGCTGGTACGAACGACTCGTGCAGCATTGACGGGCCGCCGACGGGATGCGCGCACGACCGGGGTTGAAACCGGTGACCGTGTGCAGAATGCTTGAGGTCAGGCCTTCGGGAGGAGACGAATGAGCAACGCACTACCACCGTCGGACGGCGACCGCCCCGAACAGGGCGGAGCAGCGGAGGCGAGCCCGGCGACGCCGGCGGCTCCCCGCCGCACGCCGCGCGCGTCCACGGGGACCGGTGCCGCTCGTTCGAGCTCCCGCTCCACCGCGGCCGCAGCGGCCGACGACGCGAACCCCAACCCGGACGCTGTACAGGCCGAGCAAGACGCACCGAAGACCCCGGCCGCGCGGAAGCCCGCCGCCAAGAAGCCGGCCGGCGGCTCGTCTGCAACTGCCAAGGCTCCGGCTGCCCGCAAGCCCGCCGGCACCGCCACGACCGCGGCGAAGAAGCCGACCACGCCGCGGACGCGCCGGACGACCGCGAAGGCCGCCCCGATCGCCCCGGAAGGCGAGGCCCCCGGCATCATGGATGCGACCCTCGGCGCCAAGGAGCCGCTCGCACCCGCGCCGGCACCGGCCACGGCGACCGGCACCGACACCTCGTCGTCGCCGGCCGAACCGCTGGTGGAGACGGACGGCGCCGCTGACGACACGACGGGCGATGCGACGACGAAGCGTCTCCCGACCGCTGCCGAGCTCTACGGGGAGGCGTCCGCAAGCGCCCCCGCAGCGGTGCCCGCAGCAGTGCCCGCAGCAGTGCCCGCCTCCGACGCAGCCGAGGTGCCCGCGGGCGCCGACGAGGCGGTCGCCGCCGGCCCCGACCCGGAACCGTTCGCGGCTTCGGGCGAAGAGCGCGAGCACGTGGCACCGGCGACCGCCGCAGCCGCAGTGCCCGCGGCGGTGCCCGCCGCATCCGGATCCACCGCATCCGGATCCACCGCAGCCGCGGACTCCGCCGAGACCGAGGCCGTGACGCCGCCCGCTACCGAAGACGCTGACGCCCATACCCCCGGCACCCACCCCGCCGACCCCCACGCCGCCCACCAGGGCCGTACGGTCCACGACCTCGCCGACCGGCTCGACGACTCGCGCTTCTTCTCGTCGCTGTTCGACTTCACGTTCACCAACTACGTCACGCGCAAGCTGGCCGGTCCGGTGTACGTCGTCGGGCTCGTGCTGATCGGCCTCGGCATCGTCGTCGGCTTCGCGAACTCGCTCACGTCGGCCATCGCGACGCATTCGCCCATCGGCGCGTTCGTCTTCCTCTTCGGCGTGCTGATCACGTTGGTCGGGGCGATGCTCTCGGTGCTGCTGCTCCGCGTCGGCATCGAAGTGTTCTGCGCCATCATCGAGATCGCCCAGAACACGCGCCGCCGGCGGCCGCCGGGGGAGTGACGGGAGCCGAAGCGCCGGTGCGCGGGATGAGCGTCGGTCCGGCTCACTAGAATCGAAGCATGGCCGGCCGGATTCGACAGAGCGACATCGAAGAGGTCAAGGCCCGCACCAACATCGGCGACATCGTCGGCGACTACGTCAGCCTCAAGACCGGCGGCGTCGGGGCGCTGAAGGGCCTATGCCCGTTCCACGACGAGAAGAGCCCCAGCTTCTACGTGCGCCCGGGCGTCGGCCGGTACCACTGCTTCGGCTGCGGCGAGGGCGGCGACGTCTACGAGTTCCTGCTCAAGATGGACCACGTCTCGTTCACCGACGCGGTCGAGCGGCTCGCCGCCCGCATCGGCTACCAGCTGCACTACGAGGAGGGCGGCGGCGGTCCCTCCGAGAGCAGCGGCAACCGCGCACGCCTGCTCGCCGCCAACTCGGCGGCGGAGGAGTTCTTCCGCGACCGTCTCTCCGCCCCCGACGCCGACCCGGGCCGCCGCTTCCTCGGGGAGCGCGGTTTCGACTCGGTCGCCGCCGCGCACTTCGGCGTCGGCTTCGCACCCAAGAGCTGGGACGAGCTGACCAAGCACCTGCGCAGCAAGGGCTACACGCCGGAGGAGCTGCTCGCGGCCGGTCTCGTGTCGCAGGGCGACCGCGGCGTCTACGACCGCTTCCGCGGCCGGCTGGTCTGGCCCATCCGCGATGTCACGGGGCAGACGATCGGCTTCGGCGCGCGGCGTCTCCTCGACGACGACAAGGGCCCCAAGTACCTGAACACCCCCGAGACGGCCGTCTACAAGAAGGCGCAGGTGCTCTACGGCCTCGACCTCGCCAAGCGCGACATCTCGCGCCAGGACCAGGTCGTCGTGGTCGAGGGCTACACCGACGTGATGGCGTGCCACCTCGCCGGCATCACGACCGCCGTCGCGACCTGCGGCACCTCCTTCGGCGTCGACCACATCAAGGTGATCCGCCGTGTGATGGGCGACGACAACAGCCAGGGGTCGGTCATCTTCACGTTCGACCCGGATGCCGCCGGCCAGAAGGCGGCGACGCGCGCGTTCGGCGAGGAGCAGCGCTTCTCCGCCCAGACGTACGTCGCCGTCGGACCGGACGGGCTCGACCCGTGCGACCTGCGGCTCAGCAAGGGCGACGACGCCGTCCGCCGGATGATCGACGCCCGCAAGCCGATGTTCGAGTTCATGATCCGTCAGGTCGTCGAGCGTTTCGACCTCGACTCGGTGGAGGGACGCACGGCGGCCCTGCGCGCGGGAGCGCCGATCGTGGCCACGATCCGCGACCCCGCTTCGCAGAACGGCTACACCCGCGAACTCGCCCGCCTGTCGGGGGCCGACCTCCAGGACGCGATCCGCGCCGTGCGAGCTGCCCAGCGCAGCACCGGCGCCGGGAACGGCCGCGACGGCCGCGCTGACTCCCGTGACGGCGGCCGGAACAGCGCCCCCGGCGCACCCACGTCCAGCGGGTACCCGGACGACCGCCCCGGCGACGGCGCATCCCACCCGGTCCCGCTCGCCGAGCCGACCGACCCCACCCAGCGCACCGAGCGCGAGAGCCTCATGGTCCTCCTGCAGCTCCCGGGCGAGGTGGGCCAGGAGCGCGCCGCCCGCGCCGTGCAGGTGCCCTTCGTGAACCCCACCCACGCGGTGGTGCGCGACGCCATCGCGAGTCAGCTCCCGACGATGGCCCAGCCGGGATGGGTGGATCGCGTGCTCGCGGAGGTCCCGCAGGCGTACGCCCCGACGGTCAACGCTCTGGCCGTGGCCGAGCTGCCGCAGGGCGGCGACCCGGGACGTTACGCGCGCTCGATCGTCGACGGGCTGATCGATCGCGACCTGCTCCGCGAGAAGGCGGAGCTCACGTCGCGTCTGGGCCGCACGGAGGACCCGGAGCTGCGCCGCCAGATCTCCATCGCCATGGTCGCCATCGAGACCGAACGGCGGCGCCTCCGCGGCGAGTGACGGCAGACGGAATCCTCCGTCGGCCGCGCGGATGAGCGCGCTTTTGTTGCGTCCGTGTAAAGATCACGGCCGGATCCGCCTCCGGATGCGGGGTCCACGAGCATTCCGTGCTAGGAAAGTTCTCACGCGAAACGGCGATCACGCACGCCTGCAACGACGCCGCCGCGCATCCCACACCAGGAAGAGGTATTCGGATATGACATCCGCACACAACGGCGGACGGCGGTTGCTCGCCGTCTCCGCCGCGTTCGCGGCCGCGGCACTGGTGCTCGCCGGCTGCTCGGGGAGCAACAACGGCTCCGGGGGCGGTGGCGCCCTCACCGTCGGCACGACCGACAAGATCACCTCGATCGACCCGGCCGGTTCGTACGACAACGGCTCCTTCGCCGTGATGAACCAGGTCTACCCGTTCCTCCTGAACACCCCGTACGGCAGCCCGGACGTCAAGCCGGACATCGCCGAGAGCGCGGACTTCACCTCCCCGACCGAGTACACGGTCAAGCTGAAGCCGGGTCTCAAGTTCGCGAACGGCCACGACCTCACCTCGTCGGATGTGAAGTTCACCTTCGACCGTCAGATCAAGATCAACGACCCGAACGGTCCCGCGTCGCTGCTCGCGAACCTGGACAGCGTGTCGACGCCGGACAAGACCACCGTCGTCTTCAAGCTGAAGGTCCCCAACGACCAGACCTTCCCGCAGGTGCTGTCCAGCCCCGCCGGTCCGATCGTGGATGAGCAGGTCTTCTCGGCCGACAAGGTCACGCCGGACAACACGATCGTCAAGGGTCACCCGTTCGCCGGCCAGTACGACATCAGCAGCTACGACTTCAACAACCTGATCGCCTACAAGGCCTTCGACGGCTACAAGGGCCTGCTCGGCAAGCCCGCGACGGCCAAGGTGAACGTGAAGTACTACGCCGAGTCGTCGAACCTGAAGCTCGACATCCAGAAGAACGCCATCGACGTCGCCTACCGCAGCCTCTCGGCGACCGACATCGCGAGCCTGGAGAACAACAACAAGGTGAAGGTCGTCAAGGGCCCCGGTGGCGAGATCCGCTACATCGTGTTCAACTTCAACACCCAGCCCTTCGGCGCCACCACCTCGGACGCCGACGCCAAGAAGGCCCTCGCGGTGCGCCAGGCGGCCGCCGACCTCGTCGACCGCTCGGCGATCGCCGACCAGGTCTACAAGGGCACCTACACGCCGCTCTACTCGTTCGTCCCGGACGGGCTGACCGGCGCCACCACGGTGCTGAAGGACCTCTACGGCGACGGCAAGGGCGGCCCCAGCCTCGACAAGGCCAAGCAGGCCCTCGAGGCGGCCGGCGTCTCCACTCCGGTTTCGCTGAACCTCCAGTACAACCCGGACCACTACGGCCCGTCCTCGGGTGACGAGTACGCGCTGGTCAAGGAGCAGCTGGAGAACGGCGGCCTGTTCAAGGTCAACCTGCAGTCGACCGAGTGGGTGCAGTACTCCAAGGACCGCACGAACGACGTCTACCCGGCCTACCAGCTGGGCTGGTTCCCGGACTACTCCGACGCCGACAACTACCTGTCGCCGTTCTTCATCAAGGACAACTTCCTGGCGAACCACTACGACAACGCCGAGGTCCAGGGCCTCATCGCGAAGCAGGCGGGCACGACCGACAAGGCCGAGCGCACCAAGCTGATCGAGGAGATCCAGGCCAAGGTCGGCGCCGACCTCAGCACCCTGCCCCTGCTGCAGGGCTCGCAGGTCGCCGTCGTCGGCAAGGACGTGAAGGGCGCCGACAAGACGCTCGACCCGTCGTTCAAGTTCCGCTACGCGGCGCTCTCGAAGTAAGAAAGCCCGGAGCCACCAGCTCTGAGCCGACCGGGGGGTGGCTCGCTCACGCAGCGAGCCACCCCCTTCCACGAACCACCACGATTGGCTTCCATGACAGCGACTGTCAGCACCGCGGGCGCGGGAACTGCCCCCGGTCCCGAACGGACGAAGGCGAAGCGGCGATCGGGAGGCGGCCTCGGCCGCTACATCCTGGTCCGCGCCGTCCTCATCATCCCCACCATCTTCATCCTGGTCACCGTCGTCTTCTTCCTGATGCGGTCGACCGGAGACCCGATCACGGCGGCGCTCGGCGGCAAGCTCCCGCCCGCGCAGCTCGCCCAGCGCGTGCACGAGGCCGGGTACGACCGGCCGATCATCGTGCAGTACTTCGAGTACCTCGGCCAGCTGCTGCGCGGCGACTTCGGCACCACGTTCACCGACAACCAGCCGGTGACCCAGGTGCTCCTGACCTACGGCGCGGCGACTCTGGAGCTCGCGTTCTACGCGCTCATCGTCGCGTTCATCGTCGGCATCCCGCTGGGTCTCGTCGCCGCGTACTTCCGCGACAAGGCCCAGGATGCGAGCCTCCGCGTCTTCGCGATCCTCTGCTACGCCACGCCCGTCTTCTTCGTCGGCCTGGTGCTCAAGCTCGTCTTCTCGATCTGGCTGGGCTGGCTCCCCGTCTCGGGGCGCGCATCCACCGGCTCGGAGCTGGAGATGCAGACGCTGGAGAACAAGACCGGCATCTACCTGATCGACGCCTTCCAGACCGGTGACCCGGCGGTGGTCGGCGACGTGCTGCTGCACGCGATCCTGCCCGCGGTCGCCCTGGGCCTGCTCACGGCCGGCATCTTCCTGCGCCTGGTGCGCACCAACGTGATCGGGACGCTGTCGACCGACTACGTGGATGCGGCACGCTCGCGCGGTGTGACGGAGTCGCGGCTGCTCCGCAAGCACGCCTACCGTCCCGCCCTCATCCCGATCATCACGGTCATCGGACTGCAGATCGCGCTGCTGCTCGGCGGCGCGGTGCTCACCGAGACCACGTTCGAGTGGAAGGGCCTCGGCTTCCAGCTGGTGCACTACCTGCAGGCGCGCGACTTCGTCGCCGTGCAGGGCATGGTCGTGCTGCTCGCGGTGATCGTCACCCTCACCAACTTCGTGGTCGACGTCATCGCGGCCCTCATCGACCCGAGAGTGAGGTACTGACATGTCGACGGCATCACTCACCACCCGCAAGCGTCCGCTCTGGGACCGCCTGCCCGTCGTCCACCAGCTCCGGCAGAGCGTCGGCCTGCAGCGCGGGATGCTCATCGTGGGCCTCGTGCTCACGGCCGTCTTCATCCTGCTCTCGATCTTCGCGCCGCTGGTCGCCCCGTACGGCTTCGCGCAGTCGAAGGCCGACGGCAAGTCGTTCGGTGCGCAGCAGCCGCCGAGCGCCGCGCACATCTGGGGCACCACGTCCGGCGGGTACGACGTGTTCTCCCGCGTGATCTGGGGAACGCAGACCGCCATCCTGGTGATCATCGTCGCGGTCATCCTGTCGATCTTCCTCGGCGTGTTCCTCGGGCTCATCTCCGGCTACTTCGGCGGCTGGCTCGACCGCGTGCTCGTCGTCATCTGCGACGCGATCTACGCGTTCCCGTCGCTGCTGCTCGCCATCGTCATGGCCATCGCGATCAGCGGCGGCCAGTCGAGCCTCTGGGGCGGGATCCTGGCCGCGGCGATCTCGATCACCGTGGTCTACATCCCGCAGTACTTCCGGGTGATCCGGTCCGAGGTCGTCCGCATCAAGGCGGAGGCGTACGTCGAGGCCGCGAAGGTGGTCGGCGCCAGCAACACCCGGATCATGGCGCGTCACGTGTTGCGCAACTCCACCCGGACGCTGCCGCTGATCTTCACGCTGAACTCGTCCGAGGCGATCCTCACCCTCGCTGGCCTGGGCTTCCTCGGCTTCGGCATCGAGCCGACCGCGGCGGCCGAATGGGGCTACGACCTCAACAAGGCCGTCGACGACGTGACCAGCGGCATCTGGTGGACGGCGATCTACCCGGGCCTCGCGATCGTGCTCGTGGTGCTCGGCATCACGCTGGTCGGCGAGAGCCTGAACGACCTGGCGGACCCGCGGCTGCGCGGGCGCCGCCGCGCCGCCGCCGCCTCCGGGGAGGTCGCCGAGACCTCGGTGGTCCCGGGCGGAACCCTCACCGCCGGCCCCGGCGGGGTGGACGGTCTCGAGGGCGGGGAGTCCTTCGACGAGCACGGAATCGAGGTGCGTCCATGAGCGACGTCGTCCGGATCGACGACCTGTCGGTCTCCTTCTCCACCGACGCCGGCGCCGTCAAGGCGGTCGACGGCGTCAGCCTGACCGTCGGGCCGGGCGAGGTGCTCGCGATCGTCGGCGAGTCCGGCTCGGGCAAGACCGTCACCGCGAAGACCATCCTGGGCCTGCTTCCCGAGACCGCGACCGCCTCGGGCGCCGTGGTCCTGCGGAGCCGCGACGGGAAGACGGAGGCGGACATCGTCACTATCGACAAGCACCGGCTGCGCGAGGTGCGCGGCACGGATGTCGCGATGGTCTTCCAGGAGCCGTCCACGGCCCTCAACCCGGTCTACCCGGTGGGCTGGCAGATCGCCGAGGGGCTGCGTGCCCACGGCAAGCTGTCGAAGAAGGAGGCCCAGGCCACCGCGATCGAGATCCTCGGCCGTGTGGGCATCCCGGAGCCGGAGAAGCGGGTCAAGTACTACCCGCACCAGTTCTCGGGCGGCCAGAAGCAGCGCATCGTCATCGCGATGGCCCTGGTGCTGAACCCGGGCCTGATCGTCGCCGACGAGCCGACCACGGCACTCGATGTGACGGTGCAGGCCGAGATCCTCGACCTGCTGCGCCGCTGCCGCGACGAGTTCGGCGCGGCCATCGTGCTGATCACCCACAACATGGGCGTCGTCGCGGACCTCGCCGACCGGGTCGCGGTCATGTACCAGGGCAAGCTTGTCGAGGAGGCCGACGTGCGCACGCTGTTCGCGTCGCCGCAGGCCGACTACACGAAGAAGCTGCTCGCCGCAGTTCCGAAGATCGGCCAGGGCCTCGCCGCGACGCAGGACCGCGCGATCGCGCGGGCCGAGCGCCCGCAGCAGGCACCGGTGGTGCAGGCGCGCGATCTGAGCATCCAGTACCCGGGCCGGCTGGGCCGTCCCGGGTTCGTCGCGGTCGACGGCGTCTCGTTCGACATCCGGCCGGGTGAGGTGCTCGGCCTGGTGGGCGAGTCCGGGTCGGGCAAGACGACGATCGGGCGCGCCATCGCGGGGCTGAACAAGGTCACCGGCGGCTCGCTGCAGGTGCTGGGCCTGGAGATGAACGGCGTACGCGAGCGACAGTTCCGCAAGGTGCGCAGCGACATCGGCTTCGTGTTCCAGGACCCGGCGTCGAGCTTCAACCCGCTGCTCACCATCGCGGAGTGCGTCGCCGAGCCGCTCGTGGTGCACGGACGCGCATCCAACGCCCTCGAGGCGCGCCGCCGTGTCGACGAGCTGCTGGAGGCCGTGCAGCTTCCCAAGGCGTACGGCGACCGGTTCCCGCACGAGCTGTCGGGCGGCCAGCGTCAGCGCGCCAGCCTGGCGCGGGCGCTCGCGCTCGAGCCGACCCTGCTGATCGCCGACGAGCCGACCTCCGCCCTGGATGTGTCGGTTCAGGCCCGTGTGCTGGAGCTCTTCGCCGACCTGCAGAAGGAGTTCGGGTTCGCGTCGCTGTTCATCAGCCACGACCTGGCCGTGGTCGACCTCCTGGCCGACCGCATCGCGGTGCTGCACCGCGGCAAGCTGGTCGAGGAGGGGACCGGCGCCGAAGTGCTCGGCAACCCGCGCGAGGCGTACACGCAGCGCCTGCTCGCCTCCCTGCCCGTGCCCGATCCGATCCAACAGGCCGACCGGCGGGAGGGGCTGCACCGGTTGCAGACCCAGAGCGCCTAGGGTCGAGGGTGTGAGTTCCGAGCCCGCCATCGCCGTCAGCGACCTGTCCGTCGAGTACCCCGCGCGGGGCCCGAGCGCCTCGTGCGTCGCCCTGCGCGGGGTCAGCTTCCGTCTGGAGCAGGGCCAGGTGCTGGGCGTCCTCGGTGAGACGGGTTCGGGCAAGAGCACGCTCGCCCAGGTGCTCGCCGGGCGGGTGCTGCCGCCTCGCGCGTCGGAGCCCGGGCCGCGGATCAGCGGCGGCGAGGCGTCGGTGCTGGGGCACCGGCTGCGCAAGGCGAAGAAGCGCGACTTGGCGGAGGTGACCTTCCACGTCGGGTACCTGCCGCAGGAGGCCGCCGCCACGCTGGAGCCCTCGCTGAGCGTGCAGGACAACGTCGCCCTCCCGATCTTCGAGCGCGACGAGCACTACCCGCGCCGGGCCGCGGGGGAGCGCGCGGCGACGATGCTCGACACCGTGCACCTGCCCCTGAGCGTGCTGAACAAGTACCCGTACGAGCTGAGCTCGGGGCAGCGTCAGCGTGTGGCCCTCGCGCGGGCGCTCGTGCTCGGGCCCAGCATCCTGGTCGCCGACGAGCCGACCGCCGGGATCGACGCGACCGTGCGCGACGCGGTGATCGACCTGCTGAGCCAGCTGCGCGAGCACAAGGACTTCACGGCGGTCGTCGTCAGCCACGACCTCGCCGTGCTGCGCCGTGCGACGGATGTGTCGCTGGTGCTCCAGGCCGGCCGGCCGGTCGGCTACGGGCCCATCGAGGACGTGCTCGCCGACCCGGCGCACCCTTTCGTCGCCGGCCTCGCCCGCGCGCTCAAGCCGCCCCAGCGACGCACCGAGCGACGACCGCAGCGTGCCGCGGCACGCCCGAGACCCGAGGAGAACGGATGAACGGCGAAGGACGGCACCGCGCGGTGCTCGCGGACGAGGTCACCGCACTGCCCGAGGATCAGCGCCCGGAGCCGGGTCCGATCGCCGTGCTGCCGAACCCCGAGCGGCAGTTCGTCGACGCCGTCGAAGCGGCCGGCGGCACCGTGGAACCGCTGTCGGAGCGCACCCGCGGCGTCGTGTGGCTGTCGAACAAGGACGCCGCAGCGTTCCCCGCGGTGCTGGAGGAGCATCCCGGCATCGGCTGGGTGCAGCTGCCCTTCGCCGGTGTGGATGCGTTCAGCCGCATCATCGCCGAGGAGGACCGGCCCGGGCTGGTCTGGACCAGCGCCAAGGGCGCGTACGCCCAGCCGGTCGCCGAGCACGCGCTCGTGCTCAGCCTCGCGCTGCTGCGGGTGCTGCCGAAGCGCGTCCGTGCCCGGTCGTGGGCCACGGAGCCCGAGGGGCGTTCGCTCTACGGCCTCGACGTCGTCATCGTGGGCGCGGGCGGCATCGCGCTGGAGCTGATGCGGCTGCTGGAGCCGTTCGGCGTCAGGGTGACGATCGTCCGCCGGTCGGAGTCGCCGGTCGCCGGCGCCGTCCGCACGGTGACCGCGGACCACCTCGACGAGGTGCTCCCGTCCGCCGATCTCGTGGTGATCGCCGCAGCGCTCACCGACGGGACGCGGCACCTGTTCGGGCCCGCGGAGTTCGCGGCGATGAAGGACACGGCGTACCTGGTCAACATCGCGCGCGGGGGACTGGTCGACACGGATGCGCTGCTCGACGCCCTCCGCAGCGGCGCGATCGCGGGCGCGGGGCTCGACGTCACCGATCCCGAACCCCTGCCGGACGGCCATCCGCTCTGGGACGAGGCGACGGTCATCATCACCCCGCACCAGGCCGACACCCCCGAGATGACGGCGCCGCTGCTGGCGGAGCGCATCCGGCTGAACGTCCGTGCGTTCCTCGACGACGGCCGTTTCGTGGGCGTCGTGGACCCTCGGGCCGGCTACTGACCTCGACGCACCCGGGATGCCGGGCCGATTTCCGGAGCGGCGGCGAATCTTGCTAGAGTAGCTTCGCTGATCAAGCATTCCTCGATAGCTCAATTGGCAGAGCAGCCGGCTGTTAACCGGCAGGTTCTTGGTTCGAGTCCAAGTCGGGGAGCGATCGAAACCCCCGGTCTTCTGCGGAAGACCGGGGGTTTTCTCGTTGCCCGGCGACCGTCGGCGGCTACTGCCAGCCCGGCTGCACCAGGCCGGTCTCGTAGGCCAGCACGACCAGGTGCACGCGGTCGCGCGCATCCAGCTTCGTCATGATCCGCGACACGTGGGTCTTCGCGGTCAGCGGGCTCAGGTAGAGCCGCTCGCCGATCTCCGTGTTGGTCAGTCCGTGCGCGACGAGCGCCAGCACCTCGCGCTCGCGCTCGGTCAGCTGCTCGAGCCGCGCAGAGTCGGGGGCGGGACGCAGGCCGCCCGATACGCGCTCGATCAGCCGCCGGGTCACGCCGGGCGACAGCAGGGCGTCGCCGGCCGCGACCACGCGCACCGCGCGGATGAGTTCGACGGGCTCGGTGTCCTTGACGAGGAAGCCGCTCGCGCCCGCGACGATCGCCTGCGCGACGTACTCGTCGAGCTCGAAGGTCGTCACGATCACGATCCGGGTGCCGGCGAGAGCCGCGTCGCCGACGATCTCGCCGGTCGCCCACAGGCCGTCGCCGTCCGGCATCCGGATGTCCATCAGCACCACGTCGGGGTGCTCGCGGCGGACGAGCTCCACCGCGTCGCGGCCGGTCGACGCCTCGCCGACGACGTCCATGTCGTCCTCCGCCTCGAGGAGCGCACGGAAGCCGGCCCGGACCAGGTGCTGGTCGTCGGCCAGCGCGACCCGGATCACGAGAGGCCGCCCGGATGCGACGGCGAGGACGGACGGGACGACGCGGCGGGTACAGCGGCGGGGATGCGCGCCTCCAGCAGCAGACCGCCCTCGGCCGGGGTGCGGGCGTCGAAGGTGCCGCCGAGCAGCTCCGCGCGCTCGCGCATCCCGAGCATCCCGCGCCCGGTGCTGCCCGTGTCGGCGTCCGCGACATCGCCGGGCAGGCCGCGCCCGTCATCCTGCACGCTCAGCACGTACCAGCCGGGTTCCTCCGTGAGCAGGATGGTCGCACGGCTGGCCTGCGCGTGGCGGCCGATGTTCGTGAGCGCCTCCTGCACGATGCGGTACAGGGCGAGCTGGCTCGCGGCGGACGGGGTGGAGTGCAGGTCGGGCCGGTAGTCGACCGTCAGCCCGGCCTTCCGGTACGTCTCGACGAGCACGGGCACGCGGGCGAGGTCGGGTTCGGGAGAGCGGGCGGCGTACCCGTCGGGGCCGCGGAGGAAGCCGAGCACCCCGCGCACCTCCTCGAGCGCCTGGCTGCTGGTGGTCTTGATGGCCTCCAGGCTCTCGCGCGCCTTCTCCGGCCGGGAGTCGAACAGGTGGAGGCCGACCCCCGCCTGCACGCTGATCTGCGACAGCGAGTGGGCGAGCACGTCGTGCAGCTCGCGGGCAATCCGGAGCCGCTCGGCTTCCGCCGCCGCCTCGCGGCGCGCCGCGACGGAGCGGGCCACCTCCCGGTACCGTTCCCGCCGGTTGCGGACCGCTTCGCCCACGCCGACCAGGAGGCACAGCAGCAGAGCGACGATCAGTGGCCGGATCATGGCCGCGGGCTGGCCGCGGAGCAGATAGGCGGCCGCCGGTCCGGCCACAGCGAAGCCGGCGAGCGTCCACCAGGCCCAGACCCGGGCGCCGCGCACGACCGCACCGACGACGGCGAACGCCAGCGGGACCGCCGAGAACGGCGGGCCCGTCGTCACCGCGATCGCCGGCGCGCACAGGGCCGCCACCAGCACGACCGTGAGACCGGGATGGCTGCGCCCGGCGAGGAGCAGGAAGGAGGCGGCGAAGGCGAGCAGCGTGAAACCGAGGGCGACGGGATCCGTCGCCGCGTCCCGGGCCGCGAGGACGACCCCCGGCAGCTGGATGAGGACGGCGACGATGACGGCGAACCAGCGCGCACCCCGGGGCCGGCCGCGGTCGGTCCAGGGCGGCCGTCCCCAGCCGCCGGTCGGCGCGCTCACCGAGGCGTCCGGACCTCCGGAGCGCGCGTCCGCGCCTCGATCGGCGGGCGCATTCCAGGGCATCTCCTCATGCTAGCCACGCGCTCCTGTGCGGACGTCGGCCGATCGGTGTCTCGCGGGTACTCCCGGGGGAGTACCCGGGCGCCTCACGGGTTGTTCTGCGCGTTGAAGCCGCCGTCGTCCGGATGGCGATCGAACAGGTGCCCGAAGGTCGGGCCGCCGAACGACGTCAGGCCGGCCTCCCGTTCGAGCGATTCGCGGTTCTCCGCGTCGTCGTTCTCGTACGCCGCGACCTCGTCGTCCGGTTCCTCGGTGCTGTGGTCGTCGTGCCGTGCCTCGTCCTGGTCCATGCGCGCATCGTACGTCGGTGCGGCGGCGCTCCGACAGGGGGCATCCTCCCGTGGCGCGGCGACGCTCCGCGTGCTCCCGGGGGAGTAGGCCGCGTCGCACCCGCCGGCGGATTCGCCGGAGCGCGCCGCGGACGAGGCTGACAGTGCTGTCCGCGAGAGTCGCGGACCCTCATCGATTGGACACATCATGCTCAGCACACTGGCCACCGCCGTCGCCGCCGCTCCGTGCGTCGTCGCCTACGGCCCGCCGTTCGTCGGCTGGTGGTGGATCTTCATCCCGATCTTCTGGATCCTCGTGTTCGTCCTCATCTTCGGCTTCGCCGGTCGCCGGTGGCGCCGTGCGGCCGCGATGCGCGGCGGCTACGACGGCTGGGGCCCGCGCGGCGCCACCCGCTCCGCCGAGCAGACGCTCGCCCAGCGGTACGCCAACGGGGACATCGACGAGCAGGAGTACCGGGCCCGCCTGGAGGTGCTGCGCGCCAACCGCGACAGCGCCTGAGGATCCCGCTCCGCGCGGCCCGGTAGGATCGACCGGGCCGCGCAGCGCGCGGCGGAGAGGAGGAGCGATGGACGCCGTCGCCCTGGTGGCCGCCATCGTCGCCGCCGTCGCCGCCATCCTCTTCCTCGTTCTGTGGCTCACGGAGCGCACCCGCCGCATCCGGTTGCGCGACACCCGTCAGGAGTCGGAGTGGGACCGCATCGACCGCGAACTCGACCTCGCCGAGCAGGCGGGGCGATTCCGCATCGTCGGCGACCTCGGCGACGTGGCCATCCAGTCCGTCTCGCGGCTGGTGTCCCAGGCGGAGGGTGTCCGCTATTCGGCCGATGCCGACCCGGCGGCGGCCGTCCGCTCCGTCGGGGCGCTCGAGAGCGCCGCCCGCGAGGCGCTCGGCGACCTCCGCCGGCTCCAGGCGGTCGCCCGTGAGGCGCAGGATGCGGCGCTGCCGCAGCCCAGCCTCCATTCGGCGCGCGACCTGTTCCGCGTGCTCCGCGACGCCGGACTGGCGGTCACGTTCCACGAGAACGGGGAGCGTTTCGAGCTGCGCCAGGGGGCGGAGCTCGCGGTGTTCCGCATCCTGCAGACCAGCCTCGAGAACGCGCTGAAGCACGGCGGACCCGGCACGAACGCATCCGTCGCCTTCTCGTGGACCACGGAGGGCCTGCAGGTCAGTGTGGAGGACGACGGCATCCGCGCCGCCGCCCGCCGGCTGGGGCTGGACCGCGACGGCGTGGACCAGGCGACCGCCTACACGATCCGCGATGACGTGGAAGCGCTGACCGAGCACTACGAGGGCGCGGGCATCATCGAGATGCGCGAGCGGGCGGCCCTCTTCGGCGGGACGCTCACCGCGCAGACCATCCCGGGCGTCGGCTTCACGCTGTCGGTCGTGTTCCCGGCTCTCCGCCACCACAACGGCGTGCACGGGGTCGACCTCCGGCGCTGACGCTGCGCGCGGTGGCGCCGCCCTCTGCCGAAGCCCGCGGCGGGTGAGGTCAGTCCTCCAGGTGATCGCGCCCCGGCAGCCAGCTGAGCCCGGGCACGCCCCAGCTGTTCTTGCGCTGCGTCTTGAACGCGGCCTTGCCGTAGGGATGCGTCAGCCGGTCGACGTAGAGGATGCCGTCGAGATGGTCGTACTCGTGCTGGAAGATTCGGGCGAGCCAGCCCTCGGCGCGCACCTCGTAGGCGGCGCCGTCGAGGTCGGTCGCCTGCAGGATGGCGCTCTGCGACCGGCGCAGCGGGAACCGCTCGCCGGGGAACGACAGGCACCCCTCGGACTCGGAGTCCTCGTCCGGCTCGCCGACGGCCGCCGGGCTGAGCCAGAGCGTCGGGTTGATCGCGACACCGCGGTGCTGCACGCCGTCGTCGTCCGTCCAGCCGTAGACGAAGAGGCGGAGGGGCACACCGACCTGGGGCGCCGCGAGGCCGACGCCCGGGGCCTCATCCATGGTCTCGAACATGTCGGCCACCAGCGTGCGGATCTCGTCGTCGATCTCCGCGACCGGGCGGGCGGGGGAGTGCAGGACGGGGTCACCGGTGATCCGGATGGGGAGGACGGCCATTCAGCAAGACTATCCGGATCATTCCCGGTAGGGTCGTGGGGTGGGTACGGAACTGATGGACGCTTTCGACCTGTCCTATCAGCCCAGCCAGCTCCTGGGCATCCCGGTCGCGCTCGTCGGTGCCGTGTTCCTGTCCGTCGGCGCTCAGCTCCAGCACCACGGTGTCGCGAAGGTCGAGGCCACCGCGGGGCGCGCCGAGAGCGGGCTGAACCCGCGCCAGCTGGGCCTCCTGCTCGCGCGGCCGTCGTGGGTCATCGGGACCCTGCTGCTCGGTCTCTCCATCGTCTTCCAGCTGGTCAGCCTCAAGCTGTCGCCGATCATCCTGGTGCAGCCGCTCGGCGTCGTCGGACTGGTCATCACCAGCATCCTGAACGCCCGGGTGAGCGGTGTGAAGCTCAACCACCAGTCGGTGATCGCCGTCACTCTCTGTGTCAGCGGTGTCGGCGCGTTCGTGCTGCTGGCCGCCGTCTTCGCGCGCGACCTGCCGGTGACCAGCCGGGCGCTGGTCGTCATCCTGATCATCCTGGCGGTCGTGCTCATCGCTTTCGGCGTGCTGTTCGCATTCTTGCGGCACCGCTTCAAGGCGATCATCTACATCGTCGGCGCCGGCGTGCTGTACGGCTTCGTTGCGACGCTCGCCAAGGTGGCCATCGACCGCATCTCCAACCAGGAGTGGGACTGGCTGCTCGTCGCCTGCATCGTCGCCCTCCTGCTCGCCGCCGTGCTCGGCGCGTACTTCGTGCAGAACGCCTACTCGTCCGGCCCGCCGGACCTGGTCATCGCCGGTCTCACGGTGATCGACCCGATGGTCGCCGTCACGATCGGCATCGTCGTCCTCAACGAGGCGGCCGGTGCGCCGTGGTGGGCGATGGTCGGGTTCGCCGTGACCGGCGCCGTCGCCGTGCTCGGCGTGTTCCGGCTCGCGAAGTACCACCCGCAGAGCGCCTCGGACGCGCCGGTGGCCGACCGCATTACGGACGTGGCGAGCCAAAGCGGCTTAGACTAAGCGCTTGAACCGACCGGGCGAACACGAGCCCGGGCCGCGAACGCCGTCGCCGGATTCGCCATCCGAAGCCCACGACCGTAGGGAACGAACCACGTGCCTGATACGAGCGGACCGCATCCCACCCCGCCCGCCCCGGCAGTCAAGAAGCCGTTGACCATCGTCATGGGGTGCGACACCTTCGCACCCGACGTCAACGGCGCCGCCCGTTTCGCCGAGCGCCTCGCCGCCGGCCTCGTCGAGCGCGGCCACGACGTGCACATCGTGGCCCCCGCGGCCAGCCGCACCCACGGCACGTGGATCGAGGAGCACGAGGGTCAGAAGATGACCGCCCACCGGCTCCGCAGCTGGCGCTGGTACCCGCACGACTGGCTGCGCTTCGCCCTGCCGTGGATGAGCAAGGCGAACGCGCGTCGTGTGCTGGATGCCGTGAAGCCGGACGTCGTGCACTTCCAGTCCCACATCGTGGTCGGCCGCGGTCTCGCCGCGGAGGCCGAGAAGCGCGGCATCCGCATCGTCGCCACCAACCACGTGATGGCCGACAACATCGTCGAGTTCACGCTGCTGCCGAAGTTCCTGCGCAAGACGTTCGTCAAGCTCGCCTGGGCCGACGCCCGGAAGAGCTTCGACCGCGCCGAGTCGGTCACGACGCCGACGCGGAAGGCGGCCGAGTTCCTGGAGGCGTCGACTGGCCTGCGCGGCGTCCACGCGGTCTCCTGCGGCATCGACGCCCACAACTACACGCCCGACTTCTCCCCGCGCACGGCCAACCGCATCCTTTTCGTCGGCCGCGTGACCGGCGAGAAGCACATCGACGTCCTCCTGAACGCGGTCAAGCTGCTGCCCGAGAGCCTGGATGCGCGGCTGCAGATCGTCGGCGGCGGCGACCAGCTGAAGAACCTGCAGACGATGTCGGAGACGCTCGGCATCTCCGACCGCGTCGAGTTCCTCGGCTACGTCAGCGACGAGGAGCTGCGCCAGGCGTACACGCGGGCCACGGTCTTCGCGATGCCGTCGATCGCCGAGCTGCAGTCGATCGCGACGATGGAGGCCATGGCCTCCGCCCTCCCCGTGGTGGCCGCCGACGCCATGGCGCTTCCCCACCTGGTGCACGACGGAGAGAACGGGCACCTGTTCCGCCCGGGCGACGCGCAGGACCTGGCCGACAAGCTGGAGAGCGTCCTCACGCTGCCCCAGGAGGAGCTCGACCGCCTCAAGCACGCGTCGCTGCGCATCGTCGCGGCGCACGACATCCAGACCACGATCAGCACCTTCGAAAGCCTGTATCGTGGTGAGCCGGTGGCCGACCCGGAGACGGAAGCGGCCTCCAGCGTGTCCGCCCCGGAGTGACCGGGGCCGTCGCGCGACCGGGGCGGTAGCTCAGCTGGTCAGAGCAGGGAACTCATAATTCCTCGGTCACGGGTTCAAGTCCCGTCCGCCCTACGCACGCGTGCTTGACGCCAGCAGCCAGTATCCGGAACGTAGCGTGGATGTCGCGGCGCGGCTTGCTCGCTCACTCTTCCTTGTACCCTCTCCTGTCGGAGTCTAGAGACGGATGAACCTGAAGCGAGCGGGAAGGTTCAGGTTGGGCGAACCCAGCTTCCGGCGACCACCGCGACAGCCGACGGCGGATCGTTCAATCCCCTAGCTATTCCGCGCGTCCGGAGTACCGTGACGCTTCATGAACACAACTGGATGGATCATCCTGATCGTCGTCGTGGTGGTCGTGATCGTGGTGATCGCCATCATCGCCGCCACCGTCGGCCGCAACCGCAAGCGCGAGGCGGACCGCCGTCGCGCCGAGGAGATGCGGCAGAACGCCGCGCAGGCGCAGCTCGATGCGCAGGAGCGCGAAGCGAAGGCCGCCCGTGCCGCCGCCGACGCCAAGCAGGCCGAGGTTGACGCGGAGCGCCTGCGCCGTGAGGCGCAGGAGCGCGAGTCCGCCGCAGCCGACGCGCGCGCCCAGTCGGATGAGCAGCTGCGGAAGGCCGACCACGTCGACCCCGACGTGCGCACCGACCGCCACGGCAACCGCGTCGACGACGGCGCGCGTGCCGCCGACGACCGCGCCGCGGCAGGCGCAGCGCCCGACGGGACCGCACCCGCCGGCACCGCCCCGGCGAACACCGCGCCCGACGCCGCTCCCGCCGCTCCGGCCGCCCCGGTCGACGACTCCGCCGCGCGCGGGCCGCGCCACGAGGCGCCCCGCTTCGACGACGGCAGCAGCACGACCGGCCGCTGATCCCGTAGCATCGGTCCGTCGAACGCACGGACGGAGGACGCGATGCCCCCCTTCGTCGTGGTGCCCTACGACACCGCAGACCCGTCCATCGTCGCGGCGCTCTCGCCCGGCGACCGCGCCCGCCTCGCCGCATTGAGCGACGACGCGGGCGCGGAACGGCGTCTGCTCGCGGGCCGGTCGGCCCTGCTGCTGGCCGCCGCGCGGCTGGGCGAGCGCGACATCCTGATCGACGCCACCTGCCCGGACTGCGGCCGCTCGCACGGCCGGCCCACGGCGCCCGGTGCCGAGGCGCCGCTCTATCTCTCGCTCGCGCACGCCGCCGGCGCGGCCTTCGCCGTGGCGTCCCGCACCCCGGTGGGCATCGACGCGGAGCCCGTAATGACCCCGCCGGCACGGCTCGCCGCCATCGACGCCCTCGCGCCCGGCCGGTCGCATCCGCTCCGCCGCTGGACGGCCGCCGAGGCGGTGCTGAAGGCCGACGGCCGGGGCCTTCGCGTCGCACCCGGCGAGGTGCGGCTCGGATTCCGCCGCGCACGGCTCGACGACCGGCGATATCGTGTCCGCACCACGCACGCCGCGGGGTGCGTCGTCACCGTCGCCGAGCTGCTGCCTCCGGCGGACGGGCGTGGCGCGGCGGGCACGCCCGGCCGCCCCGCCACCCTCTACCCGGAGAGCGACGGCAGCCGCGTCTGACGCAGCCACTCGTCGAAGAACGTCCCCAGCGGCTCCTCGGCGACCCGCTCGGCCAGCGCCTCGAAGTCGGCGCTCGTGACCGTCCCGAAGCGGTGGATCCGCGTCCACTCGCGCAGCAGGCCGAAGAAGCGCTCGTCGCCGATGCGGTTCCGCAGCGCGTGCAGCAGGCAGGCTCCGCGCTTGTAGACCCGGTCGTCGAACATCGCGTCCGGTCCCGGGTCGCCGAGCAGCAGGTCCTTGGGCGCGATCCGCAACCGGGCGTGGTGGGCACGGGCGTGCGTCGCGGCGGAGAGCCCGCCGGACGCCTCCGACCACAGCCACTCGGCGTAGCAGGCGAACCCCTCGTTGAGCCAGATGTCGTGCCAGGATGCGAGGCCCACGCTGTTCCCGAACCACTGGTGCGCGAGCTCGTGCGCGATCAGCCGCTCAGACCCTCCACGCCCGTCGGCGTGCGTCGACCCGAAGGTCGCCATCGCCTGCGATTCGAGGGGGATCTCCAGCGGGTCCTCGGTGACCACGACCGTGTACGACGGGAAGGGATACGGCCCGAAGAGCTCCTGGAAGCTCTCGAGCATCCGCCCCACCGGCTCGAAGTCGTGCAGCACCCGCCGGGCGAGCGCGGGCGGGTAGGCGACAGCCCATTCGACACCGGCCGTGTGCCTCCGCTCGAGGGTGTATCGGCCGATCTGCACGGCCGCGAGGTAGGTCGCGGTCGGCTCCTCGCGTTCGAAGACCCAGGTGCCGCGTCCGCCGCCGACGCTGTGGCTGGTCGGCTCGCCGGTGGCGACGACGGTGTACGCCTGCTCGGTGGTGACGCGGATGCGGTAGGCGGCCTTGTCGGACGGCCGGTCGTTGCAGGGGAACCACGTGGGCGCGCCGGACGGCTGCGCCGCCACGATCGCGCCGTCGGTGAGCTCCTCCCAGCCCAGGGAGCCCCAGCGCGTGCGCCGCGGAGCGGGGGAGCCGTCATAGGCCACCTCGACCGTGAACTCGGCGCCAGCCGGGATGGGCGATCCCGGGAGGACGCGCAGATGCGTGGCGTTCTGCGAGAACCGGACGCGCTTCTGGCCGTCCAGCCGCACGCGCTTCGCCTTCAGGTGCACGAGGTCGAGCACGACGGCGCGCAGCTCGACGGTGGCGCGCCCACGGATGACCGCGGTGGCGTCCAGCCGGTTGGTCGCGACCCGGTAGTTCAGGTCGAGGTCGTAGCTCAGCACCGAGTAGTCGTGGGTGCCCGACCGGGGCAGGTAGCTGTGCGGTGGGGCGTCCGTCATCCGCCGACCCGCGCCCGGTACTCGCGCACCACGACCTCGCGCCACGGGCCGATCGGGTTGCCGCTCCAGCGGCTGCCCGCGGGGACCGTCTCGCCGCGCATGACGAGCGACGCCGGTCCGACGGTCGCCTCCGGTCCGATGTCGGCGGCCGGCAGGATGACGCTGTGCGGGCCGAGCGTGCCGCCGCGTTCGATGGTGACCTGGTCCATGCTCATGATTCGATCATGGAACAGGTGCGTCTGCACGACGCAGCCCCGATTCACGGTGGATGCGTCCCCGAGCGTGACCAGATCCGCCTCCGGCAGCCAATAGCTGTCGATCCAGACGCCGGTGCCGATGCGGGCGCCGAGGCTGCGCAGCCACCAGACCAGTGCGGGCGTTCCCGCCGCCGCCCAGGCGAACCAGGGCGCCGCCACCATCTCGGTGAACGTGTCGGAGACCTCGCTGCGCCAGATGAACGACGACCAGAGCGGATGCTCGCCGGGCTTGAGCCGGCCGAGCAGCGCCCACTTCGCGGCGGTGCTCACGCCCGCCGCGACCGCGCCCGCGAGCAGGAGCACCGGTCCGCTCAGGACCACCGCCCAGACGGTTCCCCACGCCGTGTCGATCGCCCCGAGCCCGATCACGACGCCCAGCCCGATCGCGCACGTGACGAAGACGGGGACGATGCGCAGCAGCTCCCACGCGGTGCGCGCGACGCGCAGGGCCGTCGGGGGCTCGAACGTGCGGCTGAGGTCCGCATCCTGGGCCTGACGGCGGAGCCGCACCGGCGGGGAGCCGAGCCACGACGACCCTGCCTTCGCCTTGCGGGGGGCGAACGACAGCACGGCCACGAGGCCGTCGCGCGGCACGCGGTTGCCGGCCCCGGCCATCCCGGAGTTGCCGAGGAAGGCGCGCGCTCCGATGTCGACCGCGGCGATGCGCACGTACCCGCCGCCGAGCTCGTACGACGCGACCAGCGTGTCGTCCGCGAGGAACGCGCCGTCGCGGATGCGGGTCATCCGGGGGAGGAGGAGAACCGTGGACGCCTCGACGTCCTTGCCGACGCGCGCTCCGAGCATCCGCAGCCAGACAGGGGTGAACAGGCTGGAGTAGAGCGGGAAGAGGACGGTGCGCGCGAGGTCGAGTAACCGCTCGGTCGACCACGCCTGCCAGCCGACGCGGCTGCGCACCGGGTAGACGCCCTCGCGCATCCCGATGCCCAGCAGGCGCACGAACAGCACCACGCTGACGGCGAGCACCAGCCCGGCCGCCAGGGTGCCCGGGACGAGCCCGGCGGCCGCCCGGGCGGCGACGTCGCCCCACGAGACGGCGCCGCGGACGAACGCGGCGACGACCGCCGCGCCGGCCGCGAGCGAGACGACGGGCACCAGCGAGACGACCAGGGACGCGAGCGCGTACGCAGCCACCCAGCGGGTCCGCCGCGGCGGACGCTCGGCCGGCCACCAGTCGTGCGCGCGGCCGACGCGCACGGCGGGGGAGCCCGACCAGTTCTGGCCGGCGGGCACGCGGCCGAACACCGCCGAGCCGGGGGCGACCGTCGCGTTCCGGCCGATCTTGGTGCCGGGCATCAGCGAGCTGCGCGCGCCGACCGCGCTGCCGGCGCCGATCCGGATCTCCCCGATGCGGACGACGTCCCCGTCGATCCAGTACCCGGCGAGGTCCACCTCGGGTTCGATGGAGGCGCCCGCGCCGATGCGCAGCATCCCCGTGACCGGCGGGAGGGTGTGGAGGTCGACGCCGCGGTCGATCGTCGCACCGAGCGCTCGCGCGTAGTAGAGGATCCACGGCGCACCGGCGAGGCTGGCGGCGCCGATCTGGTGCGCCACCTGCTCGGCGAGCCACAGCCGGAGGTGCACGCCGCCCCCGCGCGGATGGTCGCCGGCCTTGACCCCGGCGAGCAGCAGCCGGGCGGCGACGACCGCGATCGCCATGCGGCCCCACGGCGTGACGAACACGATGAGCCCCGCGATCAGCCAGACCGGGTCGACGACGGGCAGAACGTCGAAGCCACCGACCGGGCGCAGCAGGAGGGCCGCCGTCAGGAGGTAGAGCAGCCAGCGGATGCCGCCCAGGATGAACAACGGCACCCCGAGCACGGTCTGCAGCGCGCGCATCCGGAGCGGGGTGGGCGGCACCACGTGGGTGGAGGCGGCGGACGCCGACGGCGAGCTCTCGGCCAGCGCCTGCACCATCGCCCCGAAGCGCGGGGTCGCGTAGATGTCGGCGACCGTGATGTCGGGATGCCGCCGGCGGATCAGCGACACGAGCTGCGCCGCCGCCAGCGACCCGCCGCCCAGGTCGAAGAAGTTGTCGTCCGGACCCGAGACGGGCAGGCCGAGGACGCTCCGCCAGTCGTCGGCGAGCGCCTGCGCGATCGGGTCGTCGGTGACGGCGCCGTCGCCGCCGTCCGCATCCTCGAGCGGCCATGGGAGGGCGGCCTTGTCCACCTTGCCGGAGGTGCGGACGGGCAGCTCGTCCACCACCGCGAGCAGCGGCACCAGAGCGGCAGGCAGTGTCTCGCGCAGGTGCGCCAGCGCGGCGCGGCGGTCGAACGCGCCGGCGTCCGGCACGGCCAGGTAGCCGACCAGCACGTCGTTGCCCGCCGAGGAGCGCCGGACGGCCGCCGCGGCGCCCGAGACGCCCGGCAGCTGCTGGAGCGCCGCCTCCACTTCGCCGAGCTCGATGCGGCGGCCGCCGAGCTTGACCTGGTCGTCGGCGCGGCCCAGATAGAACAGCCCATCCGGATCGAAGCGCACCAGGTCGCCGCTGCGGTAGGCCCGCTCCCAGCCGAGGGACGGCATCGGGGCGTACTTCTCGGCGTCCTTCGCGGGGTCGAGGTAGCGGGCCAGGCCGACGCCGCCGATGACGAGCTCGCCGCTGTCGCCGTCCGCGACCGGGGCGCCCTGCGCATCCACCACCGCCAGGTCCCAGCCGTCGAGCGGCAGGCCGATCCGCACCGGCTCGCCCGCGACGAGGGGAGCGGCGCAGGCAACCACCGTGGCCTCGGTCGGGCCGTAGGTGTTCCAGACCTCGCGGCCCGGCACGGCGAGCCGGCTCACCAGCTCCGGCGGGCACGCCTCGCCGCCGAAGATCAGCAGCCGGACGTTGTCGAGCGCATCCACCGGCCACAGCGCCGCGAGCGTCGGAACGGTCGACACGACGGTGATCCGCCGGGCCGAGAGCCACGGGCCGAGATCCATGCCGGTGCGCACGAGCGACCGGGGCGCCGGGACGAGGCACGCGCCGTGGCCCCAGGCCAGCCACATCTCCTCGCACGACGCGTCGAAGGCCACGGAGAGGCCGGCGAGCACGCGGTCCTGCGGGCCGATCGGCTCCTCCTGCAGGAACAGTCGCGCCTCGGCATCCACGAACGCCGCCGCCGACCGGTGCCGGACGGCGACGCCCTTCGGCGTGCCGGTCGAGCCCGAGGTGAAGATGATCCACGCGTCGTCCTCCGGCGTCGGCGGTTCGACGACCGGAACGGCGGCGGTGCTCGGATGCGGGGCCTCGGCCGCGAACACCGGCTCCGGCCGCGCCTCGCCGTGCACCTGGAGTCCGGCATCCGTGAGCACGGCACGCACACCCGCTTCACTGAAGACCAGCTCGGCGCGCTCCTCGGGGTCGTCCACATCCACCGGCACGTAGGCCGCGCCGGCGGCGAGCACGCTCAGGATGGCGAGGTACAGCTCCCGGGTGCCCGAGCTCATCCGCACGCCGACGCGGTCGCCGCGGCTCACCCCGCTCTCGTGCAGCCGGGCGGTCCCGGCCCAGACCCGGGCCAGCAGCTCGCGGTAGCTCAAGGCGCCGGCGGCATCCTCCAGCGCGGAGGCGTCCGGGTAGCGCCGGGCGGTGTCGGTGAGGATGTCGATCAGCGTCCGCGGGGGAGGTGCGGCATCGCCGCGCAGCAGCAGCCCGGCAGAAGGACCCGCGGCGCGGACGGGCCCGATCGGGTCGTCCTCGAGCGGAAGGTCGGCTGTCGGTCGCTGGACCGCGTCGGGCACGTCGGGCACGTCCGCACGCTACGGGCGGCGGGTTAAGCGCCGGTGAACGCCGGACGTGGTCAGCCCTCCCCGAGCGCGTGCAGCAGCTGCGCCTTGTTCATCCGCGAGTAGCCCTGGATGCCGCGCGCCTTCGCGCGGTCCCGCAGCTCGCGGAAGGTCGGGATGCCGGTGCTGGACGCAGGCCCGGCGACGTGCTCGGCCACCGACGTCGCGGACGTGCGCGCCTCCACCGCCGTCTTCTTGGCGCGGCGGACCGCCTTCTTCGCGTCCTTCGCGGCCTGCGCGAGCCGGTCGGCCAGGTCCTCGGCCTCCCGCCGGGTCTTCTTGTCGAGCTTCTTCACGGCCTGTTCGGCCTCGCCGACGGCGACGCGCGCCGTCATCAGCGCCTTCTCGGCGGCCTTCTCGGCCTTGCTCTTCGCCACGGTGCCTCCTTCGCAGGTATGCCCCCTCGTGGGGCCAACCATACGGGCGCGGGAGGCTTCGCGGGCTAGTGGATTTCCGCGTCCTCCTCGAGGCGCGCGAGCAGCGCGTCCAGAATGGGCCGCTGGGCCTTCGTCAGTTTCGGGCGCGCCTCCTCCAGCGGGAACCAGCGGGCGTCGTCGACCTCCGGGAACGACCTCATGCGGCCGGACCGCGGCGGCCACTCCAGCTCGAACGTGTTGCTGCGCACCGCATCCGGCTGGAACTCGCTCTCGGCGGCGAAGACCACGATCGTCTTGCCGGACCCGGGGAACTCGCCGAGCGGCACGTAGTCGGCGTCGGGCGGCGGGGTGCCGATCTCCTCCATGAACTCCCGCCGAGCGGCAGCCAGCTCATCACCGAGGTCGCCCTCCTCGACGATGCCCTTCGGGAACGACCACGCGGCTTCGTCCTTGCGGGCCCAGTACGGACCGCCCATGTGGGCGATCCACACCTCCACCCCGGCGCGACGGCGGTACAGGAGCAGGGCGGCGCTGCGGACGGTCATGAGCACAGCCTCCCACCGCGCGTCCCCGTGTGACACCTCGTGCGTCCGCCCCAGCGGGCGCGACTAACGTGGAGACGTGGACTCGGGTGACGCGTGGGTGGAAGGGCCGGACGGCCAGCGGTTCTGGGGCCGGTTCGGCGCGGCCGGGCTGCTCGTGCACGACCTGCGGCGCGGGGTGCTGCTGCAGCACCGGGCGGACTGGAGCCACTTCGGCGGCACCTGGGGGCTTCCGGGAGGCGCGCGGCACGCGGGGGAGAGCGCGGTCGACGGTGCGCTCCGCGAGGCGGCCGAGGAGGCGGCGGTGCCGCCCGACGCGCTCCACGTGCTGTTCGAGAGCGTGCTCGATCTCGGCTTCTGGTCGTACACGACGGTCGTCGCGCAGGCGGTGCGCTCGTTCGAGCCGCACATGGCGGACGTCGAGAGCATCGAACTGCGCTGGGTGCCGGTCGACCAGGTGGTGTCGTTGCCGCTGCACCCGGGCTTCGCCGCATCCTGGCCGTCGCTGCGCGCGCGCCTGGCGGCCCTGTCGGACTAGCGCGGCGGCGCGCGTCAGGATGCGACGCGCGGCCAGAGCAGGGAGCTCGGCACGTCCTCGCAGTCGTCGGGGAGGCCCGTGTACGACGCGGCGCCCGGATACGGCGCGGCGCCGGGATACGCGGGGGCGCCCGGATACCCGGGCGAGCCGCGGTAGTGGTAGGCGTTGCGGGCGAACAGCCGGTCGCCGCGGATCGTGCCGAGGTAGTCGCCCTCGGGGGTGACGGCGTCGTCGTCCCCCCAGGGGAACCAGCCGATCCAGTCGCCATCGGGGTTGAACAGGTCGCGGGACCTCGGGTCGGTCCGGAACGCTATCCAGACCCCCTGGCTGTCATGCAGGTAGACGGTCATCGTCGATCATGCCTTTCGGGTCGGCATCGTCGTTCCGTGAATTATCCTCACACCCTGCGCCGGGCGCAAGAGACGCGCCGACGGGTGTCGGCGGCGGGCCCGAGAATGGGAGGGTGCACATCCTCCTCGAGCGCTCCGGGCGCGACGCCGCGCGGCTCACGTGGGTCGAGTCCGCGCGACGGGATGCGGATGCGGCTCCCGAGCGCAGCCGCATCGTGCCGCTCGCCGAGCTGCCCGGTCTGGTCGCCGCGGAGGAAGCGGCGAGCGAGCGGCCGCGCTGGGTGTGGGACGACACGCGCGGCTGGTATCCCGCCCTGCTGGCGGCGGGCGTCCGGGTCGAGCGGTGCGTCGACCTGCGGCTGTGCCACGCCATCCTGCGCACCTCGACGCTGACGGCGGCGACGGCCCTCGCCACGGCCGACCCGGGACCGTGGGATGCGATGGAGGAGCCGGTGGTGGAGGCGGCGCCGCGGCACACCGCACTGTTCGACCTGGACGACGCGCCGGGCGAACCCGCAGGATCCACGACGGGCTCGGCGGCGACCGTCGGCGCCACCGCCGGCCGTGACGCCCGCGCCGAGTTCGCCCTGCAGGAGGACGCCGTGGCGCAGAGCGCCGATCCGCGGCGCCTGCGCCTGCTGCTCGCCGCCGAATCCGCCGGCGCGCTCATCGGCGTGGAGCTGCAACACGCCGGCCTTCCGTACAGCGCCCAGCGCCACGACGAGCTGCTCACCGGCCTGCTCGGTCCGCGTCCTGCCTACGGCCGGCCGGCGGTGCTCGAAGAACTCACCCGCGACATCCGCGACGGGCTCGACAGCCCCGAGCTCAACCCGGACAGCCCGCCCGACCTGCTCAAGGCGCTGCAGCGCGCCGGGGTGATGGCCACCTCCACACGGTCGTGGGAGCTGCGCCGCATCGAGCATCCCGTGATCGAGCCGCTGCTGCGGTACAAGAAGCTGTCGCGGCTCCTCACGGCGAATGGATGGACGTGGCTCGACGCGTGGGTGCACGACGGCCGGTTCCGGCCCGACTACGTGCCCGGCGGCGTCGTCACCGGCCGCTGGGCCACGCGCGGCGGCGGCGCCCTGCAGCTGCCGAAGCAGGTGCGCGGGGCGGTCGTCGCGGATCCCGGCTGGAAGCTGGTGGTGGCGGATGCGGCACAGCTCGAGCCGCGCGTCCTCACCGGGCTCGCCGCCGACCAGGCGATGGCCGCCGCCGGCCGCGGCAAGGATCTGTACGAGGGGATCGTCGCGTCCGGAGCGGTGGACGAGCGCGCGCACGCGAAGGTCGCCATGCTCGGCGCGATGTACGGCGCGACGACGGGGGAGAGCGGGCGGCTGATGCCCCGCCTGCAGCGTGCGTTCCCGCGGGCCGTCGCCCTGGTGGAGGAGGCCGCGCGCGCGGGGGAGCGCGGCGAGAAGGTGACGTCGCGGCTCGGCCGCAGCTCGCCGCTGCCCGGCACCGGCTGGGCGGCCGCACAGGCGGCGGCGTTCGCGGCGGACTCGACGGCGGCTGACGAGCGGCGCGCCCGCAGCCGGGCGCGCGACTGGGGCCGGTTCACCCGCAACTTCGTCGTGCAGGCGAGCGCGGCCGAGTGGGCGCTGTGCTGGATGGCCGAGCTGCGCAACCGCCTCACGGCGCTGGCGCCGGGGGCCGCCCTCACGGAGGCGCCGCACCTCGTGTACTTCCTGCACGACGAGGTGATCGTCCACACGCCGGCCGACCGGGCGGAAGAGGTCGCGGCGGCCGTCCGGGCAGCCGCGGAGCAGGCGGGACGGCTGCTCTTCGGCGCCTTCCCGGTCGAGTTCCCGGTGACCGCCGCGATCGTCGACAGCTACGCCGAGGCGAAATGAGTCCGCGGGCGGAATGCCCGAGTGTCGGACTTGGTTCTCACTGGGGACCTGACCGAGGATGGACACCATGACCGACACCGCCACCGCCCGCGACGAGACCGCGAAGCCCACTCCCGACGACGTGCTGGCGCGCTACCGAGCCCGCCGCGAGCAGGCGGTCACCGCCCCGCAGGGCAACCTGGCGCTCGTCAACACGCAGTGGATCACCGGCGACCCCGACACCGAGCAGCCGATCTGGGGCGTCCCGGGCCTGTGGTCGCCGCTCCCGAAGGGGCAGTCGGGCCTCAAGGTCACCGCCTCCGCCACCGACAACATCTTCGTGGACGAGGTGCTGGTGGACGGGTCCGCGATCGTACGCGGCAAGGACGACCCCAACCCGTCGGCGATCCGGTTCAGCGACACGCAGACCGGCTTCGTCATCGCCAGCGAGGACGGCGACTACGCCCTCCGCGTCTGGGATGCGGACTCCGAGGCCATCCAGGAGTTCGGCTCGATCGACGCGTTCCCGTTCAACCCCGAGTGGATCATCAAGGCGGCATTCACCCCCATCGAAGGCGGCAAGACCGTCGGCTTCGAGCACCTGAAGGACGACGGCGCGACCCGCGACATGGTCGTCCCCGGCGAGATCACCTTCACCAAGGACGGCGTCGACTACAACCTCGCCGCCTTCAAGGCCGGCCGTGCGCTGCAGCTCGTGTTCGCGGACACCACGAACGGCGACAGCACCTACTCGGTCGGCCGCTTCCTGTTCGTCGTCCCGAACGACGACGGGACGGTCACCCTCGACTTCAACCTCGCCGTGCTGCCGCCGTGCGCGTTCAGCTACAACTTCAACTGCCCGCTGCCGCCGGCGCAGAACCGTTTCGCGGTGCCGATCGAGGCCGGCGAGAAGAACGTCCTCAACAAGCAGGGCGAGCTGCTGCACTGAACCCGGGTCGGCCGGCGCCGGTCGTGCTCGGCGCGCCCGGCTGACCTTCCGTCGGAGAAAGGGCCCGAAATCTCCGACGCAACGCTCTGCGGCAGGAGTCTGTGGCCGAATCGCCGCAAGACTCCGATTTAGCGCGCCGGATCTCCGACGCAACGTTCCGGATCTCCGACGTAGCGTGCCGGATGTCCGACGCACGGCAACGCAGCGCCCTGTAGCAGTAACGCCCCGCGTCAGCCGCCCGTGGCGGCCGGCGCCTCGGCGGCGGGGCGGCGCCCGCGGCGCGGCCGCTCGGGCGAGCGGGCCTGCACCAGCGCGCCCGGATGGGCCGCCAGGGTCGCCGCGACCTCGTCCAGCCACTCGATGGCCGCTTTCGCGCCCAGTTCGGCCGCGCGGTTCGCGGCGAGGAGGGCACGCGAGTCCGCCTCGTGCGTCAGGTAGCGGATGCGCTCGGCGTAGGCGGCGCGGTAGCCGTCGACGATGGCGAGCGCATCCACCCCGTCGAGGGATGCGGCGATCAGCACCTGGTCCTGCATCTCATCCCAGTCGGGGCGGCCGTCTGCCGGTCCGCCGGAAAGCCAGGCGTCCGCCGCCTCGCGCCCCGCCGGCGTCAGCTCGTAGAGGGGGAGGCCGTCGTCGGTCGCCCCGGCGGAGGCCACCAGGCCCTGGTCCGTCATGCGGTCGAGGGTCGAGTACACCTGGCCGGGGTTGAGCTGGCGGCGGTGGGCGGCGCGGCAGAGGAACTCGCTCTGCAGCTGCGACCCGTAGGCGGGGCCCTGCGTCAGCAGGGCCAGAAAACCGTTCTGCACGGACATACTCGGTATGCTATTCCGCTCCGGCGTTCGCCAGGCGACCGAATCGCCGAATCACAATCTTGTAACTACCCGCGGTTCTCAGGCATAATCGTGGCAACGCGCGTGAGCGCGTCCAACTTCACACCGCCGAAGCATCCCATCCGTTCCTGGTCGTAGGGGAAGACGCACCAACGAACGGAGGAGAATCATGTCGGCACACGCAGCTCGAGGGGTGCTCTACGTGCACTCCTCTCCCAGCGCGCTCTGCCCCCACATCGAGTGGGCGGCCGGTCGCGCCCTGGGTCGCGCTGTCAACTTCACCTGGGAGGCACAGCCTGTGCTGAAGGGCTCCCAGCGCACGGAGTTCTTCTGGGACGGCCCGCAGGGGACCGGCGCCCGGCTGGCGTCCGCCCTGCGCGGGTGGGAGCACCTGCGCTACGAGGTGACGGAGGATGCCGGCCACGGCACCGACGGCGGCCGCTGGATGCACACCCCCGACCTCGGCATCTTCTTCGCCCAGGTGGACACCGCTGGCAACATGGTCGTGCCGGAGGACCGCATCCGCTACGCCATGGAGATCGCCGGCGCCAACGCGCTCGAGCTGCACCGCGAACTGCGCCTGGCCCTCGGGCAGGCCTGGGACGACGAGCTGGAGCCGTTCCGCCACGCCCACGACGACACCTCGGTGATCTGGCTGCACAACGTGGGCTGACCCGCTCCACCCCAGACGTCCCGCGGCGGGCCGGGCTCCGGCCGCCCGCAGGCGGTGACACGCAGAAGGCCCCGGTCGCAACGACCGGGGCCTTCTGCTGTCGACGGGAGTCCGCTCAGTAGGTGCGGAACGCGGCGACCGCGTTGTGGCCGCCGAATCCGAACGAGTTGCTGATCGCCAGCTGGGGCCCGTCGCCGAGCGGCTGGGGCTCGCTCTTCACCTGCAGCGGGATGGCCGGGTCCATCTCGGTGATGTTGATCGTCGGCGGCGCCTGACGGTCGCGCATGGCGAGGATGGTGAACACGGCCTCCAGGGCGCCGGTGCCGCCGAGCAGGTGGCCGGTGGACGCCTTGGTGGCCGACACCGGGATGGTGTGCACCCGCTCGCCGAACACCTCGCGCAGGGCGACGTACTCGGACGGGTCGCCGACCGGCGTGCTCGTGGCGTGCGCGTTGATGTGGGTGACCTCGTCCGGGGTGGCGCCCGCGCGCTCCAGGGCGATGTGCACCGCGCGGCTGGCGCCGCGGCCCTCGGGGTCGTTCGCGGTGATGTGGTACGAGTCGGCGGTGACGCCGCCGCCGGCGAGCTCCGCGTAGATGCGGGCGCCGCGGGCGAGCGCGTGCTCCTCGGTCTCCAGCACCAGGCTGGCGGCTCCCTCGCCCATCACGAAGCCATCGCGGTCGACGCTGTAGGGGCGGGAGGCGTGGGCCGGGTCGTCGTTGCGGCGCGAGAGGGCCTGCATCGACGAGAAGGAGGCGACCGTGATCGGGTGGATCGCGGACTCGGTGCCGCCGGCGATCACCACGTCGGCGAGACCCGCCTGCAGGTGCTCGTAGGCGTTCACCAGGGACTCGGTGCTCGACGCGCACGCGGAGGCGACGGTGCGGGCGAACGCCCGGGCCTCGAAGTGCATGGACACCGCGGCGGAGGCGGCGTTCGGCATGAGCATCGGCACGGTCATGGGCAGCACGCGGCGAGGGCCGCGCTCGCGCAGCGTGTCCCAGGCGTCGAGCAGCGTCCACACGCCGCCGATGCCGGTGGCGTAGTCGACGCCGAGACGCTCGGGGGCGACGTCCGGACGGCCGGCGTCCTCCCAGGCCTCCATCGCGGAGATGAGGGCGAACTGGCTGGACGGGTCGAGGCGCTTGGCGACCGGCCGCTCGAGCACCTCCTCCGGGCGCACCTTGGCCTCGGCGGCGAATGTGACGGGGAGCTCGTACTGGGCGACCCAGTCGTGCTCCAGGGTGCGCGCGCCGGACTCGCCGGCGAGCAGTGCGGCCCAGCTCTCGGGCGCGGTGCCACCGAGGGGCGAGGATGCGCCCACGCCGGTGATCACGATCTTCTTGGTCATAACGGCAACTCTCCGTGAATCAGGACGACGACGCGCTCAGGGGAGCGCGACGCACGCGCGGGCGGCCACTCAGCGTGCCGCCCGCGCGGAAGCATGCGCGAAGCTCAGGCGTTCTGCGCCTTGACGATGAACTCGACCGCGTCACCCACGGTCTTGAGGTTCTTGACCTCCTCGTCCGGGATCTTGACGTCGAACTTGTCCTCGGCGTTGACCACGATGGTCATCATCGAGATCGAGTCGATGTCGAGGTCGTCGGTGAACGACTTGTCCAGCTCAACCGTGTCGGTCGCGATGCCGGTCTCGTCGTTGATGAGCTCGGCCAGGCCGGCGAGAACTTCTTCGGTGGACAATGCCATGGTTTATCTCTCCTTGAGGGGGTGTCGTTGTGACCGGGAAACAGTCTAGGGCAGCACGACGACCTGCGCGCCGAAGACCAGACCGGCCCCGAAGCCGATCTGCAGCGCCAGTCCGCCGCTCAGCTCCGGGTGTTCCTGGAGCAGCCGGTGGGTCGCGAGGGGGATGGATGCGGCGGACGTGTTGCCCGTCGTCTCGATGTCGCGGGCGATGGCGACCGTGTCCGGCAGCTTGAGCTGCTTGGCGAACTCGTCGACGATCCGCATGTTGGCCTGGTGCGGGATGAAGGCGGCCAGCTGGTCGGGGGAGACCCCCGCCTCGTCGAGCGCCTGCTTGGCGACCTTGGCCATCTCCCAGACGGCCCAGCGGAACACCGTCTGGCCCTCCTGGCGCAGCGTCGGCCACGGCTTCTCGCCGTCGCGGTACTCGAGCAGGGTGTTGCCCATCCCGACCGCGTCGGCCTTCGAGCCGTCGGAGCCCCACACCGTCTTGGCGATGCCCGGGTAGTCGCTCGGGCCGATGACGACCGCGCCGGCGCCGTCCCCGAGCAGGAACGAGATGGTGCGATCGGTCGGGTCGACGACGTCGGACAGCTTCTCGGCGCCGACGACGAGCGCGTAGTGCGCGGCGCCGGTGCGGATGAGCGCATCCGCCTGGGCGACGGCGTAGGCGTACCCGGCGCACGCGGCGTTCATGTCGTAGGCCGCGGCGGGGTTTGCGCCCACCCGGTCGGCGAGCACGGCCGCGATGGACGGGGTCTGCTGCACGTTCGAGACGGTCGCGACGATCACGGCGTCGATCAGCTTCGGGTCGACGCCCGACTTCTCGATCGCCTCCTTCGACGCCTCGGTGGCGAGGTCGACGGCGAGCACGTCGCGGCCCGCCCGTGTGCGGGTGATGATGCCGGTGCGCTGGCGGATCCACTCGTCGGACGAGTTGATCGGGCCGACCAGGTCGTCGTTCGGGACGACGTTCTCGCCACGGGCGGCGCCGATCGAGAGGATGCGGGTGTACTGCGGGCCGTGGGACTGCTGCAGGGTGGGGTGGGTCATCGGGGGAGCTCCTTGCGGCCTTACGCGGCCTGGTCGATGAGGTCGAATGCGGCGGCCAGGTCGTCGGGCGTCTTGATGGCGACGGTCGGCACGCCCTTGAGGCCGCGCTTGGCGAGGCCGACGAGCGCTCCGGCGGGGGCGACCTCGATCAGGCCGGTGACGCCGGCCTCCTCGAAGGCCTTCATGTCGAGGTCCCAGCGCACCGGCGAGGACACCTGGCCGACCAGCAGCCGCAGGAACTCGGCGCCGTCGGTCACCTCCGAGCCGTCCTTGTTGGTCCAGAGCCGCAGGGTCGGGTCGCCGGTGGTCAGCGTGGCGGCGAACTGCTCCAGCGCGGGCACGGCGGGCGCCATGTAGCGGGTGTGGAAGGCGCCGGCGACCTGAAGGGGGATGACGCGGGCGCGAGCCGGCGGGTTCTCGGCCAGCTGGGCCAGCGCATCCAGGGCGCCGGCGACCACGATCTGGCCGCCGCCGTTGTAGTTGGCCGGGGAGAGGCCCAGCTCGTCCAGCCGCGCCAGCAGCTCGGTCTCGTCGGCGCCGATCACGGCGCTCATGCCGGTCTCGACCTCGGCGGCCGCCCGGGCCATGGCCGTGCCGCGCTCGCGCACGAAGGCGACGGCGTCGGTCTCGCTGAGGACGCCCGCACCGGCCGCGGCGGTGAGCTCGCCGACCGAGTGGCCCGCGATGCCGCCGATGCGGTCACGACGGCCGTCCGCGAACAGGGCGGACAGCGTCAGCAAGCCGGCCGAGACGATGAGCGGCTGTGCGACCGCGGTGTCGCGGATGGTGCCGGCGTCGCTCACGGTGCCGTGCGCGACGAGGTCGATGCCGACCGCGTCGGAGATGCCGGTGAGCTGATCGCGGAACGAGGACTCGGCGAGCCAGGGGGTGAGGAACCCGGGGGTCTGGGATCCCTGCCCGGGGCACACGATGACGATCACGGTTTCCAGTCTGCCAATCTTCCGCGGGGCGGATGTGTCGGATGGATACGAAGTCTGCGGAGAATGCTTGTGGTTGTCTACAAGCGGGAGGCGGTGCTCACCCGCCGCGGCGGGGCGAGTCGGGCTCGTTGATCGAGCCGACGATGAGCGCGGCCTGCAGGATGAGCGCCTCGCGCGCGCCGGTCGCATCCCACCCGATCACTTCGGAGACGCGCTTCAGGCGGTACCGCACGGTGTTGGGGTGCACGAAGAGCTCGCGGGCGGTCGCCTCCAGCGACCGGCCGTTGTCGAGGTAGCACCACAGGGTGGTCAGCAGCTCGGTCGAGTACGCCTGCAGCGGCCGGTAGATGCGGCTGATCAGCGTGGCCCGGGCGAGGCCGTCTCCTGCGAGCGCGCGCTCCGGAAGCAGGTCGTCGGCGTGCACCGGACGCGGGCAGTTGCGCCACGCCTTGGCGACCGCGAAGCCGGCGAGAGCCGCCTTCGCGCTCTTGGACGCATCCACCAGGCTGGGCACCTCGTGACCGAGCACCAGGTGCCCGGCGCCGAAGCCCGGCTCCAGCTGCTGGGCGATCTCCAGGAACGAGACGACCGGCGCGGGCCCGATCGCATCCTCGGGCGTGCTGTTGCTCGGCCAGGCGCGGCCGATCACCAGCACCAGGCGGCTGCCCTGCACGCCGATCAGCACATCCGCCGACATATGGCGGGCCGTGCGGCGCAGCTGGTCGACGTCGAGCATCTTGGGCGCGGTGCCGACCAGGACGCTGACCTCGCCGTGACCGTGCCAGCCGAGCGCGGCGATGCGGCTGGGGAGCTCGTCGTCGTACTCGCCGGTCAGGATGCTGTCGACGACCAGCGCCTCCAGCCGTGCGTCCCACAGGCCGCGCGCCTCGGCGGCGCGGGCGTAGACGTCGGCCGCGGCGAACGCGATCTCGCGCGAGTACAGCAGGATCGCCTCCCGCAGGTCCTCGCCGCCTCCGCTCTTCACCCGCTCCTCGACCACCTCGACGGTGATCTTGATCAGCTGGAGCGTCTGCTGCAGGCTCACGCTCCGCAGCAGCTCACGCGGCGCCGCGCCGAACACGTCGGCGGCGATCCACGGCGTCGACCGCGGGTCGTCGTACCACGAGATGAACGACGAGATGCCCGCCTGGGCCACCAGGCCGACGGCGCTGCGCCGGCCCGGTGGCATGTCGCGGTACCAGGGAAGGGTGTCCTCGAGTCGCTTGAGCGTGGTCGTCGCCAGCTCACCCGAGATCTTGCGCAACCACGCGAGCGTCTCGGGCTTCGTCCTCTCCACCGGGCTGCCTGCCACGGCGGTGTTACGCCTCGCCGCCCGCCGAGCCGGTGGTGCCGGCGTTCACGTCGTGCAGCAGGTACTTCTCGATCGCCCACGCCGGAGCGTTCGGGTCGACCTTCCCCTGCGCGGCGAGCAGTTCGAGGGTCCGCACCACCATCGACGGTCCGTCGATCTTGAAGAACCGGCGGGCGGCGGGGCGGGTGTCCGAGAAGCCGAAGCCGTCGGCGCCCAGGGTGGCGTACTCGCCGGGGACGAACTGACGGATCATGTCCGGCACCGCGTGCGAGTAGTCGGTCACGGCGACGAACGGACCCTCGGAGCCCTGGAACTTGCGGGTGACGTACGGCACCTGCTTCTCCTGCTGCGGGTAGAGGAAGTTGTGCTCCTCTGCGGCCAGGCCGTCGCGGCGCAGCTCGCCCCACGAGGTGACGCTCCACACGTCGGCGGACACGCCCCAGTCCTGCGCGAGCAGGTGCTGTGCCTCGAGCGCCCACGGCACCGAGACGCCGGAGGCGAGCAGCTGGGCCTTCGGCCCGTCGCCCTCGCCGGCGCGGAGCTTGTAGACGCCGCGGACGATGCCGTCCACATCCACGCCCTCCGGCTCGGCTGGCTGCACGATCGGCTCGTTGTACACCGTGAGGTAGTACATGACGTTCGGGTCGGGGTGGTTGCCGCCGTACATCCGCTCGAGGCCGGCGCGCACGATGTGGCCGATCTCGTAGCCGTAGGCCGGGTCGTACTGCACGACGGCGGGGTTGGTCGCCGCGAGCAGCGGGGAGTGGCCGTCGGCGTGCTGCAGGCCCTCGCCCGTCAGCGTGGTGCGTCCGGCGGTGGCGCCGATGAGGAAGCCGCGCGCCATCTGGTCGCCGGCCGCCCAGAGGGCGTCGCCGGTGCGCTGGAAGCCGAACATCGAGTAGAAGACGTAGACCGGGATGAGCGGCTCGCCCTGCGTCGAGTACGACGTTCCGACGTTGGTGAACGCGGCCAGCGCGCCCGCCTCGTTGATGCCGACGTGGATGATCTGGCCCTGCGGGCTCTCCTTGTAGGCGAGGAGCAGCTCGCGGTCGACCGACGTGTAGTGCTGGCCGTTAGGGTTGTAGATCTTCGCGTTCGGGAAGAACGCGTCCATGCCGAAGGTGCGGGCCTCGTCCGGGATGATCGGAACGATGCGGTGGCCGAAGTCCTTCGAGCGGAGCAGGTCCTTCAGGAGGCGGACGAACGCCATCGTGGTGGCGACCTCCTGCGTTCCGGAGCCCTTCTTCGAGATCGCGTAGGCGGAGTCGTCCGGCAGGTTCAGCTGCGTGTACTTCGCGCGGCGCTCCGGCACGTAGCCGCCCAGGTCGCGGCGGCGCTCGTGCAGGTAGCGGATCGTCTCGTCCTCGGCGCCCGGGTTGAAGTACGGCGGGAGGTACGGGTTCTCCTCGAGCTGCGCATCCGACACCGGGATGCGCATGGCGTCGCGGAACGCCTTCAGGTTGTCGAGGGTCATCTTCTTCATCTGGTGGGTCGCGTTGCGGCCCTCGAAGGACGGACCGAGGCCGTAGCCCTTGATCGTCTTCGCGATGATGACGGTCGGCTGGCCCTTGTGCTCGACGGCCGCCTTGAACGCGGCGTAGACCTTGCGGTAGTCGTGGCCACCGCGCTTGAGGCCCCACACCTGGTCGTCGCTGTAGTCCTTGACGAGCTTGAGGGTGCGCGGGTCGCGGCCGAAGAAGTTCTCGCGCACGTAGGCGCCGTTCTCGGTCTTGTACGTCTGGTAGTCGCCGTCCGGCGTCTGGTTCATCAGGTTGACCAGCGCGCCGTCGGTGTCGCGGGCGAGCAGGTCGTCCCACTCGCGGCCCCAGATCACCTTGATGACGTTCCAGCCCGCGCCGCGGAAGTAGCTCTCCAGCTCCTGGATGATCTTGCCGTTGCCGCGCACCGGTCCGTCGAGGCGCTGGAGGTTCGCGTTGATGACGAAGGTCAGGTTGTCGAGCTTCTCGTTGGCAGCGACCTGGAGCTGGCCGCGCGACTCCACCTCGTCCATCTCGCCGTCGCCGAGGAACGCCCAGACGTGCTGGTCGGACGCATCCTTGATGCCGCGGTTGGTGAGGTACTTGTTGAGCTGGGCCTGGTAGATCGCGTTGATCGGGCCGAGACCCATCGACACGGTCGGGAACTGCCAGAAGTCCGGCATCAGGCGCGGGTGCGGGTAGCTGGAGAGGCCGCCGCCGGCGTGCGACTTCTCCTGGCGGAAGCCGTCGAGCTGGTCGGCGCTCAGGCGCCCTTCGAGGAAGGCGCGGGCGTAGACGCCGGGGGAGGCGTGGCCCTGGAAGAAGACCTGGTCGCCGCCGCCCGGGTGGTCCTGGCCGCGGAAGAAGTGGTTGAAGCCGACCTCGAACAGCGTCGCGCTGGAGGCGTAGCTGGAGAGGTGGCCGCCGACGGCGATGCCGGGGCGCTGCGCGCGGTGCACCATGACGGCCGCGTTCCAGCGGACCCAGGCGCGGTAGCGGCGCTCGATCTCCTCGTCGCCGGGGAACTCCGCCTCGTTCTCGGGGGAGATGGTGTTGATGTAGTCGGTAGTCGGCACCATCGGGACGCCGACGTGCAGGTCCTTCGAGCGCTTCAGCAGGCTGAGCATGATCTCGCGAGCACGCTCGTGGCCCTGGGCCGCAACCAGTTGGTCGAGGGATTCACGCCACTCGGCGGTCTCCTCCGGGTCCGAATCGATGTTGTTCACCGAGTACGGGTCCTGGTCGTTTACAGTCACCCTCGACCTCTTTCTTGTGTCGGATGGATCGTGGACGTGCCGGAGCGCTGTCGGTTCTCGACAACTGCGGGCACCATCGTTCAGCCTAGCCTCACTCGGGAGGTGCTGATGACCGTCGCTTGGCGCTCGGAGAACGCGGGTCTATGCTGTGTGCTCGTGCCTGCGCGGAGCCACGTCGCGCCGGCCTGAAAGGACGACCGATGGCCCTCGAGAACGACACCCAGGCACCCGACTTCGAACTGCTCAACCAGTACGGAGAGACGGTGCGGCTCAGCGACTTCCGCGGGCGCAAGGCGGTGGCGCTGGTGTTCTTCCCGCTGGCGTTCTCGGGCACCTGCACGGGCGAGCTGTGCGAGCTGCGCGACAACCTGGGCCTGTTCGAGGACCACCGCGTCGAGCTGCTGGCGATCTCCGTCGACTCCAAGTTCACGCTGCGCGCGTGGGCGGAGCAGGAGGGCTACGGCTTCTCGCTGTTGGCGGACTTCTGGCCGCACGGCGAGATCGCCAAGGAGTACGGCGTGTTCCTCCCCGAGAAGGGGATCGCCAACCGGGCGACCTTCCTCATCGACGAGCGCGGCATCATCCGCGCCTCCTTCATCACGGCGCCGGGGGAGGCCCGCTCGATCGAGGCCTACCGCGCCGCCCTCGACCGCCTCCCCGCGCACGTCTGACGCACCCCTCGTCGGCCCCGCTGGGCGACGATTTGTGCCAAATAGTGGTTACGGGCGTCGCATAACCGCGATTTGGCACAAATCTTCGGGGCGGTGGCGGGTTCGGTAGGGTGGAGGGCGTTCAGGGCCTTTAGCTCAGCTGGTAGAGCGCCACGTTTACACCGTGGATGTCGTCGGTTCGATCCCGGCAGGGCCCACATCTTGAGTGGACGACGCTCCAGGCGTGAGCAGCGCGAACAGCGCGTCGACGGCGGCGGCCATGTCCACGGTGGGGTCCTGGAGCCACTGCAGCTGCAGGCCGTCCGAGACCGCCTGCACCAGGCGCGCGAGGGTGTCGGCGTCGACGGAGTGCGGGAGCTCGCCCCGCTGCTGCTGCGCCTCGAACGTCCGCGCGAACATCGCACGCAAGGCCGCGCTGCGCTCCACGAAGTAGTCGTGCGCGGGATGCGCCGGATCGCCGGCCTCCACGGCCAGGCGCGAGAACAGCTGCACCAACCCGGGCACCTCGGCGTTGTGGCGCACGACGCCGACGTAGCCTTCGCGCAGCCGCTCGGGGGTGGGATCGGCGTCGACCTCGCCGAAGCGGCGCGAGTCCACCTCATCCCTCTTGCGCAGGATGGCCGTGAACAGCTCGTCCTTGCTGTCGAAGTAGTGCAGCAGGCCGGCCTGACTGAGGCCGACGGCGTCCGCGAGCTCCTTCACCGAGGCGCCGCGGTATCCCTCCCGGGCGATCACCTCGAGGGCGCTCTCCAGGATCTCGTCCCGCTTCGCCACGCCTTTCGCGTAGGAACCACGTCGTGCCATGCCTCCACCATAAACCGAACGGCGCTTGCATTCTGAAAACCGAGTGACGTAAGGTTTTGCTCACCATCCACGGCGGATGGTGAGAGGACCCCATCGACAATGACGTCAGACACCTCCGTACCGACGGGCGAGAACGCCCCGGGACCCGTCACCACCAACACCTTCGTCGGCACCGCCTCCGGCAACGACGACCCGCCCGCCCCCATCAAGGGCCTCCGCCGGCTGATGGTGTGGATCATCCCCGCCAACCTCGGCATCTACCTCATCTGGGGAGCGCTGCCCGGCATCCTGCTCCCGCAGCAGATCACGCAGCTGTTCGGGGAGCAGGACAAGGTCGCCAACCTGGCGATCGCCGCGACGATCGGCGCGTTCGCCGCGATGATCGCCCAGCCGATCGCCGGTCAGATCTCCGACCGGACGCGCTCCCGCTTCGGACGCCGCGCACCGTGGATCGTGATCGGGTCGCTCGCCGGAGGCCTGTCGCTGGTCGGGCTGGCCTTCGCGAACTCGCTGGTCGGCGTCGTCATCGCCTGGACCCTGGTGCAGATCAGCTACAACTTCGCCCAGGGCCCGCTCACCGCGATCATGCCCGACCGCGTGCCGCTGAAGCGCCGCGGCACCTTCGCCGCGCTCTCCGGCATCGGCCTCATGGTGGGCGCGCTCGGCGGCCAGATCGTAGGATCGCTGTTCTTCAACAGCCTCACGGTCGGCTACATCTTCTTCGCGGTGTTCTCGCTCGTCGTGCTCAGCCTGTTCGTCCTCGCGAACCCGGACTACTCGAGCGCGCGGCTGGAGCGCGAGCCGTTCACGCTGGTCGACTTCCTCAAGACGTTCTGGGTGAACCCGGTCGCGCATCCCGACTTCTTCTGGGCGTTCACCGGCCGCCTGCTGCTGTACACCGGCTACTTCGCGGTGACCGGGTTCCAGCTCTTCCTGCTCACCGACTACTTCCACGTCGCGCATCCCGAGCAGCTCATCCCGCTCCTCGGACTGCTCAGCCTGGTGGGCATCATCGTCTCCACCGTCGTCTCCGGCCCGCTCTCGGACCGGTTCGGCCGTCGCAAGCCGTTCGTGTTCGCCTCCGCCGCCGTCGTCAGCCTGGGCTTCCTGCTGCCGTGGGTGTGGCCGGACGTGACCGCCTGGATCATCATGACGATCATCTCCGGCTTCGGGTTCGGGATGTTCCAGGCCGTCGACACGGCGCTCATGAGCGAGGTGCTCCCGTCCGCGAAGTCGTTCGCGAAGGACCTCGGCGTCGTCAACATCGCCGCGACGCTGCCGCAGACACTGGCTCCCGGAGTGGCCGGCGCCATCGTCCTCGCCTTCGGCTACAGCGCGCTCTTCCCGATCGCGATCGTCCTCGGCATCCTGGGGGCGTTGGCCGTGTGGCCCATCAAGGCGACCCGCTGACCATCACCATCGAAAGGAAACCCATGACCGACACCCTGACCGGCCCCCGCGCCGATCTGACCGGCCTGACCGTCGAGCAGAAGGCGGCGCTCACCAGCGGCGAGAGCTTCTGGCGCACGAAGGCCGTCGGCGACATCCCGTCCGTCATGCTCACCGACGGTCCGCACGGCCTGCGCAAGCAGCGCGAGGGCGGCGACCACCTCGGGATCGGCGACAGCGTGCCCGCCACCTGCTTCCCGCCCGCGGTGGCGCTGGGCTCCTCCTGGGATGCCGAGCTGGCCGAGCGCATCGGCACGGCCCTCGGGGTCGAGTCGTCGATCGAGGACGTCGCTGTCATCCTCGGCCCCGGCATCAACATCAAGCGGTCGCCGCTGTGCGGCCGCAACTTCGAGTACCTGAGCGAGGACCCGATCGTCTCCGGCGTCCTCGGCGCCGGGATCGTGCGCGGCATCCAGTCGCAGGGCGTCGGCGCGTCGCTGAAGCACTTCGCCGCGAACAATCAGGAGGACGACCGGATGCGCTCCTCGTCCGACGTGGACCCGCGCCCGCTGCGCGAGATCTACCTGCGCGGCTTCCAGCGGGTGGTCGAGGATGCGCAGCCGCACACGGTCATGTGCTCGTACAACCGCATCAACGGCGTGTTCGCGTCCGAGAACTGCTGGCTGCTGACGGATGTGCTGCGCGGGGAGTGGGGCTTCGACGGCCTCGTCGTCTCGGACTGGGGCGCGGTGAGCGACCGCGTCGCGGCTCTGCGCGCCGGTCTGGACCTGGAGATGCCGGGCAACGGCGGCCAGTCCGACGCCGAGGTGGTGGCCGCCCTCGCGGAGGGCCGCCTCGACGAGGCGCTGCTGGATGCGTCCGCGCAGCGGAACGCGGACCTGGCCGTGCGCTGGGCGGCGACGCCGCGCGTCGAGGGTCCGCTCGACGTGGATGCGCACCACGAGCTGGCGCGTGAGGCGGCGGCCCGGTCGATCGTGCTGCTCAAGAACGACGGAGCCGAGCCCCTCCTGCCGCTCGCGGCGGACCGTTCGCTCGCGGTCATCGGCGCCTTCGCGGAGAAGCCGCGCTACCAGGGCGCCGGTTCGTCGATGATCCACCCGACCCGGTTGGACGACGCACTCACGGCGATCCGCGCGGTCGCGCCGGACGCCGTCTACGCGGCCGGCTTCTCGCTGGCGGCGGATGCGCCGGAGGACGAGACGGCCCGCCTGCGCGACGAGGCCGTCGAGGCCGCCGCTGCGGCGGACGTCGCCGTGGTCTTCGCCGGGCTGCCCGCACGCCTCGAGTCCGAGGGCTACGACCGGGAGGACATCGACCTCCCGGCCGACCAGCTCGCCCTCATCGATGCGGTCGTCGCCGCCAACCCGCGGACCGTCGTGGTGCTGTCGAACGGAGCCGTCGTCGCGCTGCCGTTCGCGGAGCGGGTGCCCGCGATCGTCGAGGCGTGGCTGCTCGGTCAGGCCGGCGGGTCGGCCACCGCCGACGTGCTGTTCGGCGCGGTGAACCCGTCCGGCAAGCTGACGGAGACCATCCCGCTGCGACTCGAGGACACCCCCGCGTTCCTCAACTTCCCCGGCGAGGAGGGCCACGTCCGCTACGGCGAGGGGCTGTTCGTCGGCTACCGCTGGTACGACGCCCGGCGGATGGCCGTCGCGTTCCCGTTCGGCCACGGGCTCTCGTACACGAGCTTCTCCTACGGCGATGCGACGGCGGCCGTCACCGGCAGCGGCGACGTGGAGGTGCGGGTCACCGTCACGAACACGGGCGACCGCGCCGGGCGCGAGATCGTCCAGGTCTACACGTCGCTCGCGGACTCGTCGGTGCAGCGTCCCGTGCGCGAGCTGAAGGGCTTCGCCTCGGTCGAGCTCGCGGCGGGGGAGTCGCGTGAGGTCGTCATCACCGTCCGTCGCTCGGACCTGGCGTACTGGGACATCCGCGCGGAGCGCTGGGTGGTCGAGGGCGGCGAGTACACCGTCGAGGTGGGTGCGAGCAGCCGCGACCTGCGTTCCCGCACCACGGTGTCCGTCGACGGCGATGAGCTGCGTCTGCCGCTCACGCGGGAGTCCTCGCTCGGCGAGGTGATGGCGCATCCCGTCGCCGGCCCGATGGTGCGGTCGGCGCTGGCCGGCATGGCGCAGATGATGGAGGGCGCCTCGGCGATCATGCCGGAGGGGGTGTCGATGGAGAAGATGATGAACTCCTTCCCGATCGGCCGCGTCGGGATGATGGCCGGAGGCCAGGTCACGACGGAGATGATCGACGGCCTGCTGGCGGCGGCGAACGCGCAGCAGGGCTGAGCCGGAGGCCGGAACCGGCATGCCGCGGTGGCGCACCCGCCGCGGCGTGTCGGCGCCGGTGCCGTGCCGGCGGGGGTGCCGCGCGCTAGCCTGACCGCATGCCCGAGGGACCGTACCGCTGGTTCGTGTACGCCGAGCTCGCACTGGCGGCGGTGACGTTCGTCGCTCTGCTGTTCGTGGTCGCGCCCTACGGCGGGCGCCACGGACGCGGTGGATGGGGTCCGACCGTGCCCGCCCGGGTCGGGTGGGTCGTGATGGAGGCGCCCGCGTCCATCCTGTTCGTGGTGTTCTACCTGCTCGGGTCGCACCGCTTCGAACCGGTGCCGCTGCTGTTCCTGGCGCTCTGGCTGGTGCACTACGTGTACCGGGCGTTCGTCTACCCGTTCCTGATGCGCTCCGGGTCGCGGATGCCGGTGCTCGTGATGCTGCTGGCGATCGGCTTCAACCTCCTGAACGCGTGGGTGAACGCGCGCTGGATCTCCGAGTACGGGGACTACCCGGTGGCGTGGCTCGCGGACGGGCGGTTCTGGGCCGGCGTCGTCCTGTTCGCGGGCGGTCTGGCGCTGAACGTGCGCTCCGACCGCACGCTGCGGCTGCTGCGGCGGTCGGGAGGCGGGTACCGCATCCCCTGGGGCGGTGGTTTCCGGTACGTCTCGAGCCCCAACTATCTGGGCGAGATGATCGAGTGGACGGGATGGGCGGTCGCCACCTGGTCGCTCGCCGGCGCCTCCTTCGCGCTCTACACGTTCGCGAACCTCGCGCCACGCGCGTTCGCGAACCACCGCTGGTACCGCGAGACGTTCCCGGACTATCCGCCGGAGCGCCGCGCGCTCATTCCGTTCGTGCTCTGACCCCGCGCGCATTCGTCACGATTGTCCGCTCTCGCGGGTCCGAAGCGCGCATTCGTGACGAATGTCCGCGGCGGTGCGGGGCGCGCATTCGTCACGAATGTCGACTCAGGCGGGCGCGGAAGGTGCATTCGTGACGAATGTGGCGGGGTGGGGAGGCGGGAGTGACGGTGGTGCGTTCTAGCCTCGGAGGGAGGAGGGATGCCGTGCCGGAGAGCGTCGAGCAGTGGTGGGCGCGCCGCCAGTGGTCGAAGGGCGCCAGCGTGCCCTACGAGATCGGACGGTACCGCCGCGACTGGGAGCGGTACCCGGTGCTCGTCCGGCAGTACCATCCCGACCTCAACCATGGGATCACCCTGACCCAGGTGCCGCCCGCGGCCGACGTCTTCTTGGTCTGGGAGTGCGACGCCGGTCACCGGTTCGTCGCCACCCCGGAGGAGCAGCGCTCCCGTCCGGGCGGAACCCGGCGCCGGTCGGCCTGGTGCCCGGACTGCGCCGAAGCGGCGGCGCCCCGCCCCGTTCGGACGCCGACCCCCGACGCGGGCACCCACGTCTGCGGGCACGCGCGCGACCCGCGGCGCATCGAGGCGGACCCGGCCGACGACCGCTGCTACCTGTGCCGCCGCCTCGACCGCGAGAGCCTGACGCGGGAGCAGCTGGTCAGCATGGCGACGCCCGGCGCGCGGGTCGCCGTGTCGAACGAGAACGGAACCGCCGGAACCTACTCCTGGCAGTGCGACGCCGGGCATCCGTCCTATCAGGCGAGCATCGAGCGCATCCTGGGCGGGCGGCGGTGCCCGATCTGCCGGCACGCCCGCGGCGGCGCGGACCGCGTGCCCGTCGGCGAAGCGTTCATCAGCCGCTGGGCTCCGGCGCCCGCCTCCGCCGCCGAGCCCGAGCTCAAGCGACGGCTGGCCGCACGGCTCGACCTCGACCTGAGCAGGAACGCGGTTCGGGTGGCGACGCCGTTCCACTCGCATCTGGAGGTCTGGCCCGACATCCTGCTGCCCGAGCTGAAGGTCGCGATCGAGTACGACACCACCGGCCGGCACGGGCTCGAGCACGTCGGGCCGCGCGAGACGTCCGACCGGCGGAAGGACCGGCTGCTGCGCGCCGTCGGCTGGGAGGTCGTCCGCGTGCGGTGCGGCAAGCTCCAGCCGCTAGGGCCGTACGACGTGCAGGCCGGAGGGGTCACGGATGCGCTGGTCGAGCGGATCCTGGACCGGCTGGGGGAGATCCGGGGCGAGCTGTTCGTCGCCGCCTACCGGCGCTGAACGCCTGCATTTCAGGGCATCCGCCCTCTGGTGGGCCGCCGCGCAGGGCCGTTACGCTGGGCGGCGAACCGGCATCCACCAGCTCTCACGAGGAGGACACCATGCCGTCGATCCTGAACCCGTACCTCAACTTCCGCGGCTCCGCCCGGGAGGCCATGGACTTCTACCGGTCCGTCTTCGGCGGGGAGGTGCAGCGCAGCACCTTCGCCGAATACCAGATGGCCCAAGATCCGGCCGACAACGACCTGATCATGCACTCGCAGCTGACCAGCCCGGCGGGCTTCACGCTCATGGCTGCGGATGTGCCGGCCCACATGGACTTCACCCAGGGCTCCTCGATCTCCATCTCGCTCAGCGGAGACGACGAGGCCGAGCTGACCGGCTACTGGGAGAAGCTCGTCGAGGGCGGCAACGTCATCGAGCCCCTCAACAAGGCGCCGTGGGGCGACAGCTTCGGCATGGCGATCGACCGGTTCGGCGTGCAGTGGCTGGTCAACATCGCCGGCACACCGCCCGAGCAGCAGGGCTGACGCCCGACCCGCTCAGCCGTGCAGCTCGGCGAGAGCGGCGTCGAACGACCGGAAGTACGTGCGGCGGCCGGGGCGGCCGATCTGCGTCACCTCGTACATGGCGTCCAGCTGCAGGATGAACCCGACGACGGGAGGCGCGCCGATCGCGGCGACGCGGGTGTCGCTCACCCGCCACTCGTGGTCCGAGATCTCCGACACCTCCAGCCCCTGCCGGACGAACCTCGCGTGCGTTTTCATGACACCAGCCAAGTGGACCGGCCGTTCTGCGGCCAGGCCTTGACAGCTGACAGCCGCGGGTGTGAGGAGTGCTGTATTCCCGCGCGTCCCCGGGCGGAGCTATGGTTCAGCCGTCCGCATCCGGAACGCCGTGGAGGTCGTCATGTGCCGTTGGCTCGCATACTGGGGAGAGCCGCTGAAGCCCTCCGAACTGATCCTGGACACGCAGCACTCGCTGGTGGCCCAGTCGCTGAACTCGCCGCTCGGCGCGGAGACGGTCAACGGCGACGGCTTCGGTTTCGGCTGGTACCCCGAGGACACGAGCCACGGCAACGTGCCGGCTCTCTTCCACAGCATCGAGCCGGCCTGGCACGACGAGAACCTGCGCGAGCTGACGAGCTCCATCGCGAGCCCGCTCTTCTTCGGCCATGTCCGCGCGGCGGCCGGTCCACCCATCCAGCAGTCGAACTGCCACCCGTTCCGCCACGAGAACTGGCTGTTCATGCACAACGGCTTCCTGGATGGATTCCTGAAGATGAAGCGCGACCTCGCGTTCGCGATCGACCCGTCGCTGTATCCGCTGATCCACGGGACCACGGACACGGAGGTGCTGTTCTACCTCGCGCTGACGATGGGCCTGCAGGACGACCCCGCCGCGGGACTCGCGCGCGCCATCCGGATGGTCGAGCAGGTGGGGCAGAGCAAGGGCATCCAGTTCCCGATGCAGGGCACGGTCGCGGTGTCGGACGGCTCGACGCTCTGGGCGTTCCGCTACTCCACGTCGCACAAGAGCCGCACGCTCTACCACTCGGTCGACATCCCCGAGCTCCGTGAGCTGTATCCGGACGCGGCGCGCCTCGAGGTCTTCGGCGAGAAGGCCAAGGTCGTGGTGTCGGAACCGCTGACCGACCTCCCGGGCGCCTTCGTCGAGGTGCCGGAGTCGACCCTCGCGATCGTCGACGCGTCCGGTTACCACCACGAGCCGTTCCTGGACGAGGCCGCCTGAACGGCGGCCCCGCCCGGGTGAAACACAGCTGAACGACGGTCAGTCGCCGTCCATCACCTTGCGCACGAACGCGTCAACGTGCTCGCGGAGCGCGTCGATCCGCTGCTGCCGCGCCGCCTCGACATCGAACCCCACGTAGGCGGTCGGAGGGCGGCGGCGGACGTTCGCGGAGCACTGGAACTCGGCGCACACGAGCGTGCCGAGGGTGTTGCCGTTGCGCCCGGCCCGGCCGGCGCGCTTGGCGATGAAGAACAGCACGTCGTTCGGCAGGTGCACGTCCTCGCACCACGAGCACTGGGGACGCGATCGGATGCGGCCCTCGGCCTGGCGCAGGAGAACGCCGACGGGCGCGCCGTCGATTTCCGCGACGACGTAGCCCACCTGCGGCTGCCGTCGGTCGCGCCAGCCGAGGAAGTCGAGCTGGTCCCAGCGGATGTCCGCGAGGTCGGGGATGGTGAGCTCCTTGCGCTCGCGCTGTGACGCGTTGACGAAGGAGGAACGGAGTTGTTGCTCAGTGAGCGGAAGCATGGATGAACGCCTGACTGTCGTGAATCGGTCGTGAGCGGACGGAAGGTCCGCGAGAGGTCGCCGGGCATGCCGCAGCGACAGGTGCGCGCCAGGGCGCGCGGGAATCACCGAGAGGGGGACAGTGCTATCTCGCGCCGGCGCTGAGCGCGCCGACGACCTCCAGACGCCCAGCGGCCGACGGCGCGACGGCCGTGGCTGCAGCGGGCTGCGAGATGAGCGGGTTCACGCCACCACTCTATCGCGGCCGCGCCCGGGCGCCGCGGGCCCGAGAGCGTCTTCCCGCTGTCGGTGGTGAGCGGGACCATGGGTCTCACGACCGAGAGGAGACCTCATGTCCGCCCAGGTGACCCCCGTCGACCCGCCGGAGCTGTACCGGAGCCCGGCCTTCGCCCAGGGGATGATCGCGCCCGCCGGTCCGCTGCTGTTCGTCGGAGGGCAGAACGGCGTCGACGCCGAAGGCGCACTGCTCGAGGGCCTCGCGGCCCAGACCGAGCAGGCGCTCCGCAATCTGCTGGCGGTGTTGGCCGCGGCCGGGAGTGGTCCCGAGTACGTCGCCCGGCTGACGATCCACCTCGCACCGGGGATCGACCCGACCGAGGCCTACGGGGCGACCCGCACCGTGTGGGGCGACCACCGCACCGCGGTCACCGTGCTGACCGTGGCGCCGGCCCGGCCGGGAGCCCTGGTGGAGATCGACGCCGTGGCGGCGGTCCCGGTCTGAGCCGAGCAGGCCGGACGCGTCACAGGACGCGCGGTCACTCGTCCCGCGAGTCCGGCCCGTCGAACTCCTCGAGCTCCTCCACGACCGCCTCGCCCTCCGCGCCGGTGTCGTCGCGCCCGCCGTCGTCGGCGGCCTCGTCACCGGTCGGACCGGACTGGAACGCGCCGGTGCCTTCGTCGAGCGTGCCCTCGCCGTCGGGGTAGCCGGCGTCGTCCGGGTACTCGTCGTTGCGGTCGCTGTTCGCGTCGTCGTGCGTCATCTCGTCCTCCTCGCTCGTCGGGCGCATGCGTCCCGGATATCCCTCACCGGCATCATCCCCCGCGTTCGCGAAGAGCACACCCGCCCAATTCGAATAACGACCGAACTGAATGTTCTGCCGATCCTGTACTAGGGTCGAGTGGTGGTGGATGGTGGTGCCGTGTCCGACGCTTCGGAGCGTCGAAGGCTCGAAGAATGCGTGAAAGAGCCGATCCGGACGCCGGGCCGCATCCAATCGTTCGGGATGCTGTTCGTGGTCGATGTGGCCACGTACGAGATCGTCACCGCGAGCGAGAACGCCGCCGAATGGCTGGGCCGATCCGTCTCCGAGCTGGGCAGCCCGACGCTCGAGTGGAGCGTGACCGCGCAGACGCACGGGGACCCGATCCGGATCGACCTGCAGGGCGCGCCGTATGACGCGATCACGCACCGCCTCGGTGAGCAGGTGCTGATCGAGCTGGAGCCCGCCGACGCACCCGACGTGCCGAACTCGTCCGTCGTCGCCGCGATCCGGTCGCTCGGCCTGCTGGCGGATGCGGACGCACTGCGCCAGGCGGCCGCCGATGAGGTGAAGCGCATCAGCGGCTTCGACCGTGTGATGGTGTACCGCTTCTTCGAGGACGGCCACGGCGAGGTCGCGGGGGAGGCGTCCGAACCCGACATGGAGTCGTACCGCGGCCTGCACTTCCCGGCGTCGGACATCCCGCAGCAGGCGCGCTCGCTCTACCTCACCAAGCTCTCGCGTCAGATCGTCAGTACGGAGGATGTGGGCACGCCGCTCGTCTCGGTGGCGGAGTCCGCACCGCTCGACCTCAGCAGCGCCGAGCTGCGTGCCGTCTCGCCCCACCACCTGCAGTTCATGCGCAACATGGGCCAGGCGTCGACCGTCTCCTTCTCGCTCATCCAGGACGACCGCCTGGTCGGAATGATCACGTGCGCGCACCGGAGCCAGCGCCGGATGCCGATCCTGCTCCGCCGGGCCCTGGAGGTGCTGGCGACGCAGCTGACCCTGCAGCTCGGCGCGCTCGAGTCGATCGGCCGTCTGCGCCGCGACCTGACCATCCGGGAGCAGCGGGCGGCGGTACTCGCCGGCGTCCCGTCCTCCGACGACCCGCTGCTGACGCTCGTCGAGAGCGGCGAGGAGCTCTGCCGGCTGGTCGGCGCCGACGGCGCGATCCTCGCGCTGGACGGCGTCAGCCGCAGCATCGGCGACGTGCCGCTGATCGACCGCAGCCTGCTCCTCTCGGCCACGGGCACCGAGTCGCTGAGCACGAACGAGCTGGAGCGCTCGCACCCCGGACTGGCGGCGCTGATGCCGGGGTTCGCCGGGCTGATGGTCGTGCCGGTGGGCGCCCACGGCGTCCTGCTGTTCTTCCGCCACGAAGTGACCCGCGTGATCCGCTGGCTGGGCGACCAGACCGCCGCCAACCGCGAGACCGCCCTGTCTCCGCGACGCTCGTTCTCCGAGTGGCGCCAGAGCGTCGAGGGCAGCGCGCTGCCCTGGGGCTCCGTCGCCGAGGAGGCCCGCGAGCTGGGCCGCGACCTGGCGCGTGCGCTCGACCGTCGCCGGGAGGCGCAGCTCGCCCAGCTCGCGATGATCGACCACCTGACCGGGCTGCACAACCGCCGGTCGTTCGAGCACGAGCTCGAGAAGGCGGTGTCGGCGGGGGAGGGCGGCGTGCTGCTGTTCCTCGACCTCGACGGGTTCAAGTCGATCAACGACCGGCACGGGCACGAGACGGGGGATGCGGTGCTCCGCACGATCGCCCAGCGCCTCGCCCGGGACAGCCGCTCGTCCGACGTCATCTCGCGTCTCGCCGGCGACGAGTTCGTCGTGCTGAGCGGCGGCACCGGCCACGAGGACGGGGAGGCGTTCGCCGCCCGCCTGGTGCGCGACATCGCCGACCCGATCGACACGGCCCGCGGCCCGATGACGGTCACCGCGTCGTGCGGCGTCATCGCGATCGAGCCGGGGCAGACGGCGAAGCAGCTCGTGGATGCGGCGGATGCGGCCATGTACCGCGCGAAGAACTCCGGCCGCAACCGCGTCTCCCTCTGATCCCGCGGCCGTCGTCCGCGTAGGCTGCGCGGCATGCCGGATCCGATGCACTTCGATCGCCACGCCGCGCTCTACGACCGCGCGCGGCCGCCGTACCCGGACAGCCTGCGCGACCGGTTGCGGCAGCTCGGGCTCCTGACGCCGGGACGCCGCGCCCTCGACCTCGGGGCCGGCAGCGGTCAGGCGACACGACTGCTGGTGGACGCAGGGATGGACGTCACCGCCGTCGAGCCGGGTCCGGCCCTCGCGGACATCCTGCAGCAGCGGTTCCCCCGGGTGCACGTCGTCCGTTCCACGGCCGAGGAGTACGTACCGGAGCCGGGTTCCCTCGACCTCGTCACGATCGCGACCGCTGTGCACTGGTTCGACCTCGGCCGTGTCCTCCCGTCGCTCCGGCGGGCGCTCGCGCCCGGTGGCCGCGTCGCCGTCTGGCGCACCGTGTACGGCGACACGAGCGTGCCGCCGTCGCCCTTCCGTGGACGGGTCCAGGCCATCGCCGACCGGCGGGACGCTTCGGCACGGCCCGGGCCCGACGAGACGGAGACGGAGGCGTGGGCGCGGCTGCTGACGGCCGGAGGGCTGTTCGTCGTCGACCATCGCGAGGAGCTCCGCTGGAGCATCGTGCTCGACGCCGACGGCATCCAGGCGCTCTTCACCACCTTCAGCGACTGGTCGGAGGCCGAGGCCGAGCAGGCGGCGGAGGCCGTCCGCGAGCTGGGCGGGACGGTCGTCGAGCACTACGTCACGCCGCTCATCGTGCTCGCTCCGGCCGGCTGACCGGCGCAGGAGCGGCACCCCTGTCGATCCGCGGTCTTCCCGTTCGACGTCTGGTCAGGAGATCATCCGAGACGAAGGAGGACATGTCATGAGCGAGTTCATCATCCTGATCCAGGGGGACGCGCAGCGCTGGGAGTCGATGAGCGAGGCCGACCGCGCCGAGATCGATGCGGCGCACCGCACGTTCCGGCAGCGCGCGGGGGAGGCGATCCTCGCCTCCGGCGAGCTGCAGGGACCGCGGACGGCGGTGACACTGCGCCGCGGCGCGGACGGCGAGCCGATCGCGGTCGACGGCCCGTTCACCGAGGCGAAGGAGGTCGTCGGCGGGTTCTACGTGATCGACGTCCCCGACCGGGAGGCGGCCGTCGCGCTCGCCTCGCTGCTCGCGGAGGCCCGGCACGACCACAGCGGGGTGCAGGTGCAGCCGCTCGTCGATCACAGCGCCGAGCAGCGTGCCGAGGCGGAGGCTCGGGAGGCTTCAGCGCCGGTCGCCGGGTAGTGGTTCCCCCGGGATGCCGTCCGTTCGCGTCGGGTTGAGACGTATCCGTTCGAAGGATTTCGTTTCCGCGTCGGGGCCGGCATCCCCGGGCCTCGACAACGCTATCGAGCCGCGGGCCGTGTCCTCAATTCGGCGGACAGAAACCGTCAACAGTTGACGGGGTGGACGGCCCGTCCACGACGACGACGCCGCCCGCCTCCGAGGGGGAGACGGGCGGCGTCGTCGCGTGATCAGTTGAACTTCCTCCGATATTTCACGATGGCGTACGCGTAGGCGGCGACGAGGATGCCGACCAGCCACGCCAGCGCCACCCAGATGTCCGTGCCCACCGGCTGGCCGGAGAACAGCGCCCGGATCGTGTCGACGATGGAGGTGACGGGCTGGTTCTCCGCGAACCAGGCCACCGGCGCCGGCATCGACTCGGTCGGGACGAAGGCCGAGCTGATGAAGGGCAGGAAGATCAGCGGGTAGCTGAACGCGCTCGCGCCGTCCACCGTCTTCGCCGAGAGCCCCGCGATCACGGCGATCCAGGTCAGCGCCAGCGTGAACAGGATCAGGATGCCCGCGACCGCGAGCCACGCTCCGACGGAGGCCCCGGTGCGGAACCCCATGATCAGCGCGACGCCGATCACCAGCGCGACCGAGATGACGTTCGCGACGAGCGACGTCAGCACGTGCGCCCAGAGGACGGACGACCGGGCGATCGGCATCGACTGGAACCGTTCGAAGATGCCGCCCTGCAGGTCGAGGAACAGCCGGTAGGCCGTGTAGGCGATCCCCGAGGCGATGGTGATCAGCAGGATGCCCGGCAGCATGTAGTCGATGTACGACTCACCGGAGCCGATGCGGATCGCGCCGCCGAGCACGTAGACGAACAGCAGCATCAGCGCGATCGGGGTGACCGCGGTGGTGATGATCGTGTCCGGGCTGCGGAGGATGTGGCGAAGCGAACGGCCCGTGAGTGTGCGCGTGTCGCTGAGGACGTAGGTGCTCATCAGAGTTCCTTCCGTGAGGTGCCGGTCTCGTCTCCGACGAGGGCGAGGAAGACCTCCTCGAGGGTGGGCTGCTTCTCGACGTACTCGACCGTGGCCGACGGGAGGAGCTTCTTCAGCTCGGCGAGCGTGCCGTTCTGGATGATGGTGCCCTGGTGCAGGATCGCGATCCGGTCGGCCAGCTGCTCCGCCTCGTCGAGGTACTGCGTGGTGAGGAGCACCGTGGTGCCGCTCCGGGCGAGACCGGTGATGGTCTCCCAGACCTCGATCCGCGCCTGCGGGTCGAGGCCGGTCGTCGGCTCGTCGAGGAACACGATCGGCGGTTCGCCGATCAGGCTCATCGCGATGTCGAGCCGCCGGCGCATGCCGCCGGAGTAGGTTCCGGCTTTGCGGTCGCCCGCCTCGGTGAGCGAGAACCGCTCCAGCATCCGGTCGGCGACGGCGCCCGCGTCGCGCAGGTGCCGGAGCTTCGCCACCAGGATGAGGTTCTCGCGTCCGGTGAGCACCTCGTCCACCGCGGCGAACTGGCCGGTGAGGCTGAGCGACCTCCGGACGTCCGCCGGGGCGGACGCCACGTCGAAGCCGTGCACGGAGGCGGCGCCGCCGTCGGCCGCGATCAGGGTGGCGAGGATGCGGACGAGCGTGGTCTTGCCTGCGCCGTTGGAGCCGAGGAGGGCGAAGATGGTGCCCGGCGCGACCTCGAAGTCGACGCCGCGCAGCACCTCCAGGTCCTTGAACGACTTCGTGATGCCCTGGACCCGGATGGCCGGTTCGAGTGTTGCGGTGCTCATGCGTTCTTCCCCTTCGTTTCCTCGTCGACGGCCGTGTCGATCGCCTGGGTGAGGCGGTCGCGCTCCTTGTCCATCCACCGCTGGCCCGTGTAGGCCTCGGTGAACGTCTGAGCGAACTCGGCCGGGTCGTCGCCGACCAGCTCGCGGATGGGCGTGCCGTCCGTCGCCGCGCGCTCCCACAGGTCGGCGAAGTCGCCCAGCATGGTGACCAGCACCTCGCCGTCGACCAGGCCGCCCTGGTACATGAAGTAGCGGTGGAAGGCCTTGGCGGAACCGCGGTAGGGCTCCGGGAGCGCGTCGATGCGCGCGACGTACTGCTTGTACTGCTTCTTCTGCTCGAGCGAGCCGGTGAGGGCTTCGAACCACTTCGCTGCCATGATCAGTCGTTCCCTTCGGTGTCTGCGGCGTCCGCCGCTGTGTCGGTGCTGTCGGTGCTGGTGCTGCTGTCGGTGCTGTCGGTGCTGTCGCCGCGGAGCCACTGGATGCGCTGCGAGAGGAACTCCCACGTCGTCCAGAACTCGTCGAGCTGCGCGCGGCCCTGGTCGTTGAGGGAGAACACCTTGCGCGGCGGACCCTTCTCGGACGGGACTTTCGTCACGTCGACGAATCCGCGCTGCTCGATCCGGACGAGGAGCGCGTACACGGTGCCCTCGACGAGGTCGGTGAAGCCCTGGTCCCGCAGGCGGGCGGTGATCTCGTACCCGTACGCCGGCCGGTCCGCGAGGATCGCGAGGACCATGCCTTCGAGAGTGCCCTTCAGCATCTCCGTCATCTGGTTGCCCATCGGGTCACCTCCTACTCAGTGATGTTGACTACTGGTAGAAAGTAACACTGAGTACCGGTACTTGGCAACACTGAATACCGAAGAATTTCGAGGGGATGCGAAACAGGGGCCCGCGCGTCAGCCGCGGTGGCCGAGATGCTGGCGGGTCAGCTCCGCCATCTCCTCGTCGCTCAGCTCGTCCAGGCGCCGGCCCTCGCGGCGGTCCAGGCGCATCCAGCGCACGAAGAGCAGGACGAGCACCGGCACGTCCGCGATCTCTGCGATGAACCACAGCAGGTCGCCGGAGAGGTGCTGGTCGTGCAGGGGAGTGGGGAACCAGAGCGGCAGCCGGCCGAGGATCGCCGGCGCGTGATCGAGCACCCCGTCGTTGAGCCGCAGTAGCAGCCCGGGGATCGCGTCGAGCAGCAGCTCGACGAACGCCAGCAGGAACTCCACCGTGATGAAGAACCCGGTGCGGATGACCGAGTGCGCGGCGATCGGGAGCACCAGTAGGAGCCCGCACAGCGGAACGAGGACCGAGATCGACCACTCGGACCACACCGAGTCGCGGAGGATCGCCGCGACCGGCGTCAGGAACACCAGGAACACCGCGCAGGCGAAGGCGGGCGCGAAGATCGCGTTGCCGAACACCCGCGCGGGCCACGACCTCGTCGCCCGGTCGGCGCGCCGACGGCCGGCCGGTCCCAGCGCCACCCGGGCGAGCGCAATAGGCCGGCCGAGGCTGACGAGGGCGGGCACGACGAACAGGAGCAGCGCGATCCGGGTCGTGAACGCCCAGCGCAGGTCGGTGCTCTCCGCCCCGAGGAACCCGAAGGAGACGACGGCGTACGACCCGAGTCCGAGCGCCAGGAAGGCCGCGGTGAGCCGGGCGGGCCAGCGGTGGCCGCGCGCCCGCAGCCGGAGCACCCCCAGCAGGTAGAGCGCAGCGGCCGCGGCCAGCAGGGCTGCCGCGGCGGGGTCGAACGACCAGGTCGTCAGGAGGACGGAGAGGGGTGGCGTGGGCTGCTCCGATCGGTGGGCGTCGTGCTCCCATTCTCACCCGTCCGGCGCTGTGCTCCGTGCCGCGCGTCGTGCGAAGCTGAGCGCATGCAGCTCCTGACCGAGGGCGTGTACCGCCTGCAGAAGGCGACCGGCGCCAACGCCTACCTGATCGACACCGGCGAGTCGTCGGTCGTCGTGGACACCGGGACGCGCGGGGGAGCGTCCGCCCTGGCCGCCGAGCTGCGCGACGAACGCGGGGTGTCGCCGGTGACCGATATCGTGCTGACGCACTACGACCCGGACCACGCGGGCACGGCGGCGGTGCTGCAGCGGCAGACCGGCGCACGGGTGTGGATCGGCGAGAGGGATGCGCGCATCCTGCGCGGTCAGGATGCACCGCCGACCCGGTTCCGCCGCTTCCTCGCCCGGGTGTGGCCGCGGAGCGAGGTGCCCGCCGACCTCCAGGAGCTGTCCGCCACGGAGGAGACCGAGGTCGCACCCGGAGTGGTCGCCATTCCCGCGCCCGGGCACACGCCTGGCCATGTCATCGTGGCATGGCGCGGCATCGTGTTCGCGGGCGACTCGGTGCGCGTGTCGAAGGGCCGCCTTGTGCAGATGCCGGGCGTGCTCACCAGCGACCGGGCACAGGCGGAGGAGACCGAACGTCTCATCGCCGCCCGCTCACCCCGCCTCGTCTGCCCGGGCCACGGCAAACCGGGGCGCATCACGGCCTGACGGCGCCGGCGCCGGCGCCGCGTGCCGCGTGTCTCCGCGCCTACGGCACCACGATCTCGAAGTCCGGGTCGCCCGGGTCGAGTACCGCGGTGAGCCGCGTCAGCACACTGGCGTCGCCGTCGAGGGTGAGACCCGGAGATGCGGTGTCTCCGGCGGCGAGGGCCAGGAATCGCGGGTGCGTCGCCGTCAGGTGCAGCTGCGCATCCGCGGCGGGCTCCTTCTCGACGTGCACCAGGACCCCGTTGTGCAGGGTGATGCGGAAGCTGCGGCCCAGGTCGCTGAACGTGACGTCCATCGCCAGGTCGAGGTCCCAGGCCGCCGGACCGTCGATCTGGATCGCGATGGCGTCGAACAGCTGGTCGGGGGAGAGGTGGGCGACGATCGTCGGCGCGTTGGCCTGGATCGGCGTCCCGAAGTTGCCGTCGCGCAGCTCGGTGGCGCCGGAGAGGTAGAAGTTGCGCCAGGTGGCGTTCTCCGCGCCGTAGCCGAGCTGCTCGTAGGTGTCCGCGAGCAGCGCCTTCGCCTCGTCGTTCTGCGGATCGGCGAACACGGCCGTGTCGAGCACGGTCGCCGCCCAGCGGTAGTCGCCGGCGGCGTAGGCCTCCCGGCCGCCGGCGATCAGCGCGTCCACCCCGCCGACGAGCGCCGCCCAGCGCTGCGCCTGCTCCACCGGGGGATGCGGCCACAGCCGCGACGGGTTCCCGTCGAAGAACCCCATGTAGCGCTGGTAGATCGCCCGGACGTTGTGCGACACCGAGCCGTAGTATCCGTGCGTGCTCCACTCCGCCTCCAGCGCCGGCGGCATCCGGAAGCCCTCGGCGATCTCGGCGCCGTTCAGCCCCTGGTTGAGCAGCCGCAGTGTCTGGTCGTGCAGGTAGGCGTACAGGTCGCGCTGCACGCCCAGGAAGTGGAGGATGCGGTCGTTGCCCCAGGTGGGCCAGTGGTGGGAGGCGAACAGCACATCCGACCGGCCGGCGAACTGCTCGATCGCCTCGGTGAGGTACCGCGACCACATCCGGGGATCGCGAACGAGCGCGCCGCGCAGCGTGAGCAGATTGTGGAGGTTGTGAGTAGCGTTCTCGGCCATGCACAGCGCCCGGAAGCGCGGCAGGTAGAAGTGCATCTCCGCCGGAGCCTCCGAGTTCGGGGCGAGCTGGAACTCGAACTCGACCCCGTCGATGGTGTGCCGGAGGCTGTCCGGAGTGATGCTCAGGGTCGGCGGGAGGATGCCCGGGGTGCCGATGGAGTTCGTCGGGCCCAGGCCCGAGCCGACCTGGCCGAGCGGGCCGCGGGGGAGCACCGCGCCGTACATGTAGCTCGCCCGCCGGGCCATCGCGGTGCCCGCGTAGACGTTCTCCTCGATGGCATGCTCGAGGAACCCCTCCGGTGCGATCACGGCGATCCTGCCCGCCTCCACGTCGGCCGGGTCGACGATGCCGAGCACGCCGCCGAAGTGGTCGATGTGCGAGTGGGTGAAGATCACGGCGGCCACCGGCCGGTCGCCGCGGTGCGCCCGGTAGAGCTCGAGCGCCGCCGCGGCGGTCTCCTGCGACACCAGCGGGTCCACGACGATGACGCCGGTGTCGCCCTCGATGAGCGACATCACCGACAGGTCGAAGCCTCGCACCTGGTACAGCCCGTCGACCACCTCGTACAGCCCGTGGCGCCGGATGAGCTCGCCCTGCCTCCACAGGCTGGGGTTCACGGAGTCGGGCGCGTCCCCGGTGAGGAACGCGAAGTCGGACGGGTCGAACACCACCGTCCCGTCGGCGCGCCGGATCGCGGGGTCGTCGCGGGTGCCCAGGAAGCCGCGGTCGGCGTCCGCGAAGTCCGCGGTGTCGCGGAACTCCGCTCGGTCGAGCCACGCCCGGTTCGCGGTGACGATGGATTCGGTCGGCTGGTTCTGCGGCATGTCACGCCCTCCCGTGATGGTGCGGTTTCTGCGCACAGCATCCCGTCGGACGGCGGTCCGCGGCTAGACCGCATCGCGGGTCAGAGCCGCACGCGCCGCTCCACGATGGCGGAGGAGACCACCGAGATGCCCTGCCGGTTGCGTCGCGCGTGGTCGCGGATCAGCTCGAACGCCCGGTCGATCGACACGCCACGGGTCTGGGCGACGACGCCCTTCGCCTGTTCGATCACGATGCGGCTGTTCAGCGCGAACTGCAGCTGCTGACGGATCGCATCGCTCTCCGCCAGTGTGCGCTGGTGCAGGATGCCGATGGTCGCCACGTCGGCGAAGGCCTGGGCCGCGACCAGGTCGTCTTCGGGCAGGTCGCCGGGGGAGGTGCGGAAGAGGTTGAGCGTGCCGATGGTCTGATCGCGAAGGCGCATGGGGATCGCGTCGATCGCCGCGAAGCCCTGCTCGTCGGCGCGCTCATGGAACGCCTGCCAGCGCTCGGGGACCTCTGAGATGTCCGGCACCGACACCACGGCCCCCGAGGTGAAGCTCTCGATGCACGGGCCGGCGTAGGCGCTCAGCTGCATCACCTCGACCAGCCGGCTGGCTTCGCTGGTGGACGCGATCAGGTCCAGTTCGCCCCTCTCGTCGGCGAGCATCACGCCCGCCGCCGACGCGCCGAGCCAGCGGCTCGACGAATCGACGAGGTTCTGCAGCAGGTCCACGACGTCGTAGTCGGCGACCATCGTGTCCGCCAGGCCGGCGAACGCCCGCAGCATGCCCTGCTCCCTTGTCAGCGTCATCGCGGCCCGCTCCCGCCTGCGTTCGAGCTCCCGAAATCGAGCCGTCCCTCGAGGACCTCCCGCGAGACCTCCATCATCGATCGATCGGTCGCGTAGGCGTGCGCCTGAATGATCATCAGTGCGTCGTCGGCGTCGACATCCAGCTGGGCCAGCACCATCCCGGTGGCCTGGTGCACGACCCGGCGCGAGAACGGGTTGCCGTCGTGCGACCGGAGTTCGTCGGACATCGTGCTCAGGGCGTCGTGCAGGATGCGGCGGGCCGCCAGCTCCGCGAGCCGGCCGGCGTGCCGGGTGTCCGCTTCGTCCAGCATCAGCGGTTCCCGGGCGTACATGTCGACCGCGCCGATCTGGAGCGGACCGATGAGCATCGGGAAGGCGAACAGTGCGGCGACGCCGACGTCCAGCGCAGCGGGACTGAACGTCGGCCAGAGCGACGTCGGTCGTTCCCGCAGGTCCGGTTCGAACACCGGGCGGCGCGAGCGCAGTGCATCCCAGCACGGCCCCTCGCCGAGGTCGAACTGCAGTTCATCGAGGCGGGCGGCGACAGTATCGCTGGCGGACACCGTCTCCGTGCCGAGGAGGTCGCCGATGGTCGAGACCGCGGTTCCCGCCACGGGGAGCGCCTCCATGAAGACACGGGCGTAGTCGTCGCGCGCCAGCTCCGTATCGTGCCCGTCGTCGCTCATGCGGCCGCTCTCCATTCCGCCAACGCTATCGAATCCATCACGCTCAGGAGTGCCGCGGCCGCAGATCCTGCAGATGCGGCGATGCGGTCGCGAGGGTGATGGAGTCGGTCTCGATCGTGGTCACGCTGTCCTCCGTCATGATCAGCAGACCCTTCGAGCTGTTGGCGGAGTTCATCAGTGCTTCGACCCAGTCGGAGTTGATCTTCGGGAAGCGGCTGCCGCTGAACTTGAAGTACAGGTTCTGGGTGGGGTGGATCCAGATGGAACTGTGGCCGTCCCCGGTCTCGGGCGAGTCCCGCCACGCCATGAAGAAGCTCTCCCCGCGGCGGACCTTCTGCGCGATGACGATCTGCAGGTGGGCGAGCAGCCGGTCTTCGAACTCGATCATGACCCCGTCGTAGCGCAGCGTGCCCATGGGGTGCTCCCTTCGATCCCCTCCACGTCAACTGTGCTCGCGCGCCGCGGGAAAGTCCATATCCAGATCGGGCCAGTCGGCGGCCAGGTCGGCGAACGAGAACGGGACGCCGTGGGGCATGGCGAGCAGTGCGGAGCGCGTCCGCAGATCGTCGAGCGTGGCCCGGTCGGCCAGCTCGGCGCGATCGGTCGCCGGGACGGACGCTTCGTGTTCTGTGACGGGTGCGTCGGCGGTGGCGGTGTCCACCGTGCTGGCATCCATCAGCCAGCCCACCATGAAGGCCGCCCGGCCGACGCCGCCGCCGGGAAGCGCCACGGGGATGTCGACCACGTCGACCTGACCCCGGCGCGCCAGTTCGAGGGCGTACGACTGCACCGCTTCGGCGATCGCGGTGCCGGTGTGGAAGGACGCGGATCGCGTCGCGACGGTTTTCATGTCCCCTCCTTTCGTCGTGAGACGCCAGTGTCCGGGGCATGTCTTCACTGCGTACGCAACCCGTGTCGGTGGGAGCAGTCAAGCGGGTGCTGCACGATGAGATCCAGTCTGCTGTCGAAATCCCCGGTCGGTGTTCGTAGCAGGGGTGAGGCCGGCACTGCCGGAGGCAACGCGATCCAGGGAGGATGTGACCATGCAGTATCTCGTCAACGTCATCGACAACCGCAGCGAATCGGGGACCGAGGAGGAGGCCGTCGCCATCGACGCCTTCAACGACCGTCTGCGCGCGGGTGGTCATTGGGTGTTCGCCGCGGGGCTCGCCGATCCGGCCGTATCCACCGTCATCGACGGCCGCGGCGAGGAGCCGGTCTTCACCGACGGCCCGTTCGTGGAGACCAAGGAGTGGGCGGCCGGATTCTGGATCATCGAGGCCCCCGACCTCGACGTCGCACTGTCGCTCATGGCCGACGGCTCCAAGGCGTGCAACCGCCGGCTCGAGGTGCGACCCCTGCTGGTCGCGTGACCGACGCGCGTGACGCGCTCACCCGGGCGCACCGCGAGGAGTGGTCCCGGGTGGTCGCGACGCTCGCCAAGCGGTTCGGCAGCCTGGACATCGCCGAGGAGGCGGCCGCGGAGGCGTTCGCAGTCGCCGCCGAGCGCTGGCCGGCCGACGGCATCCCGCCGAGCCCGGGCGCGTGGCTGAGCACCACCGCGACGCGCAAGGCCATCGACCGCCTGCGCCGGGAGGGCATCGGAGAAGCGAGACAGAGGGAGGCGCTGCTCGTGCATGATCCGCACCGTGCGCCGGTCGGCGCGATCGACGACGACCGGCTGCGGCTCATCTTCACCTGCTGCCACCCGGCGCTGTCCGTCGAGGCCCGCGTGGCTCTGACGCTGCGCATGGTCGGCGGTCTTTCGGTGCCGGAGATCGCCCGCGCGTTCCTGGTGCAGGACACCACGATGGGCGCCCGCATCACCCGCGCCAAGGCGAAGATCGCCGCTGCGCGCATCCCGTACCGTGTGCCGGCCCGCGAGGACCTGCCGCGCCGGGTGGATGCGGTGCTCACCGTTCTCTTCCTCATCTTCAACGAGGGGTACCTGGCCTCGAGCGCGGACGCCGGGCCGGTCCGTGCGGAGCTCACCGGCGAGGCCCTGCGGATGGCACGGCTGCTGCACACCCTGCTCCCGGACGACGGCGAGGTCGCCGGGCTGCTGGCGCTGATGCTGCTCATCGAGGCTCGGCGTGCGGCGCGGGTGTCGTCCGCCGGCGAGCTGGTCCCGTTGGCGGAGCAGGACCGTGGCGTCTGGGATGCGCGGCTCATCGCGGAGGGACACGCCCTGGTGCGCGAACGCCTCGCGTCCGGTGTCGCGCCCGGGCGCTACCAGCTCCTCGCGGCGATCAACGCGGTGCACACGGACGGCGAGACGACCGACTGGACCCAGGTCGTCGCCCTCTACGACCAGCTGGTGCGGCTCGACCCGTCGCCGATCGTCCGCCTGAACCGGGCGGTCGCCCTCGGCGAGCGCGACGGCGCCGCGTCGGCCCTCTCCGAGTTCGACGCGCTCGAACCGGAGCTGTCGGGTTACCACGCGTATCACGCGGCGCGGGCGGCCCTGCTGGTGCGCGTGGGACGCCTGGCGGAGGCGCGCGACGCGTACGACGCCGCGATCGCGACAACGGCGAACCTCGCCGAGATCGCCTACCTCGCCGGGCGGCGCGACGACCTCTGAGGGTCGTCACTTCTTGGCCAGCGTTCCGACCTTCTGACCGCCGTTGGCGTACACGACGAGCTCGTCGCCCGACACTTTCGCCGTGTGCGCGCGGCTCAGCCACGGGTTGACGCCCTCGCACGCCTTCAGGGTGGACGCGAACGGCCCGAACGTGAAGGTGTCGCCGCTCACGGTGCCGGTGCCGGAGAGCTCGTTGCAGCCGTCCGACCCGGAGAAACTCCCGTCCGCGGTGATCGTCAGGTGGGGCTGCCCGGTGGCGGTCGAACCCCACGAGCCGGTGAACCCGGAACCCGCCGACGAGCATCCACCCAGGGCGAGCGCGCTGAGCGCGACCAGGACGGTGAGGGTCACGGTGAGCTTGCGCGTGCGAATCATGGGATCACCGTAGAGCGCGGGCGCCGTCGGCAGTAGACAGCCGTCAGCGGGCGCCCACCCCGGTCGCGTCCATCCGGCCGTTCTGGTCGTAGACGACCCGGTACCCATCGCGGAGCACGCGCTCCGTCCCGGCGTCCAGCGGAATCGCGAGCCACTCGCGCGGCGCAAGGTCGATCTCCACCTGGAGCCCCGACGGCAGGCGGTACCGGCGCTCACGGACCGGCCCCCAGCGGGCGTCGCGGAGGTGCACGGCACCGCGGAGGACCGGCGCGAAGCTGTCGCTCCGTGCGAGTCGGTCCGGATCGGACGTGACGATCACCACATCCACATCGCTCGCCATCCGCTCGGCGCCCCGGGCGTACGACCCGACAAGGATGACGGCCTCGACAGCCCTGTCGGTCGCCGCCCAGTCCGCGAACCGTCCGAGCAGGCGCGCCACCTCGCGCCGGCGGCCTTTCAGACGGGCGGTCATGGCGCCATGGTGCCATGCGGCGCGACCGCCATGCCCCCGCACACGATCGTCGGAGATCTGCGATCGTGCGTCGGAGATCCGAGGCGTTCCGCCCGAAATCTCCCGCCACAGAGCGTTGCGTCGGAGATTTGGAACCCTTTCTCCGACGATAGAAGCGGGTCGAATACGACCAGCGGCCCCTAGCGCCGTATTGACAGGCACCTGTCGAAACGTCACGATTGGCGAGTGACCACCACCTCCCTCCACCGCATCGTCTTGTCATCCACATCCCTGCCCGACGCTCTCGCCCTGTACGGGGAAGTGCTCGCGCTACGCGTCGAGCGCACGGCCGACGGATTCGCCTGGTTGCGCAGCGCGGACGGCGTCGAGCTGATGGTCCACGAACGTCCCGCGACCGCATCCGACACCGCTGTGGCCCTCACGTTCGCGGTGCCCGACCTCTCCGGGGTCGTCGAGCGATGGGCCGAGGCCGGGGGAGCGGTGGTCGATCCTCCCGCCGAGCAGCCGTGGGGTGAGCGGATGGCCGTGGTGCGCGACAGCGACGGCCACCTCGTCTGCCTGGTCGAGCAGTGACGGAGCGAGCCGCCGCCGGCGACGCATCCGCCCGCCGGCTGACGGAGCTCGTCGACGAGGTGTTCCGCCTCACCGACGAACTGACCCGCGCGGGCGACGACATCGTTGCCGGGGAGGGACTCACCGCCGCGCGCTGGCTCACCCTCGGCGCCGTCGCCCACGGACCGCTCAGCGTCGCCGCGATCGCACGCCGCCGGGGTCTGCGCCGCCAGTCCGCCGCCGAGAGCGTCGCCGCATTGGAGCGTTCGGGCCTCGTCGTCCGCACCCCCGATCCGGCGGACGCCCGGGCACCGCTGGTCACCCTGACGGCGGAGGGACGAGCGGCGCTCGACCGCATCCGCCCCGCTCGCCTGGCCTGGGCCGAACGCACGGCGGCGCCGTTCGACCCGGCCGAGCTCGCCGCCGCCACGGCGGTGGCGCGCCGGCTCCGCACGAACCTCGCCCAGGCCCGCGAAACGCCCGCCCCCAAGTGACTGCCGGGCATCCGTCACCCGACCGCCCACCGATCGTCGGAGATCTGCGATCGTACGTCGGAGATCCGGGGCGTTCCGCCCGAAATCTCCCTCCACAGAGCGTTGCGTCGGAGATTTGGGACCCTTTCTCCGACGGTAGTGTGGCGGGCATCCCGGTCGCCCGGCCAACGCCCCCGGCCACCGCCCGCACTAACCCCCCGAGGAGTTCGATGCCCATCCGACTCGACAACGTCGGCATCGCCGTCAGCGACATCGAGGCGACCATCGCCTTCTTCACCGACCTCGGCCTCACCCTGGTCGGCCGGGACACCGTGAGCGGCGAGTGGGCGGACACGGCCGTCAGCCTGGACGGCAACCACGCCAAGATCGCGGTGCTGCAGACCCCCGACGGCCACGGCCGCATCGAACTGTTCGAGTACCTGCACCCGGATGCGATCCCGACGACCCCGACGCTCGCCAACGAGATCGGGATGCACCGCGTCGCCTTCTCCGTCGACGACATCGACGAGTCGCTCGCGATCGCGGCCCGGCACGGCTACCTTCCCCTGCGCGGCGTGGCGAACTACCAGGACGTCTACAAGCTCACCTACCTGCGCGGTCCCGACGGCTTCCTGCTGATGCTCGCCCAGGCGCTCGGACCCGCCTCAGACTGACCGGGAACCGCCCGTCATCGCCCTCTCACGACCTTGAACGCGTAGTCCGTGAGCGCGTACGGGGTGGCGAGCACCGTGGTGCCGTCGGTCATCGTGATGGCCTGTCCGGAGAGCAGCGACTGGTGGCCCGCCGAGTTGTAGGCGCTGATCTCGTCGAAGTAGACCGTCCCGAATCTGGCGAGCGTCTGCCCGGGCCGGAGGACCCCATCCCTCGTCACCCCCGCATCCACCGTGACGGCCGGAGGGTAGCCTGTGTCCACGCTCACGCTCATCGTCTGGCCGGTCGTCTCGTTCGTGAAGAAGTACGCCGCAGTGCCCGCCGCGTTGGTGTTCAGGCAGAGGGATGCGCTGATCACGTCGCCGGGGCGCACGCCGAGCCCGATGGTCCCCACGCCCTGCGCCCAGAGTGAGCACGTCACCGTCTGCGCCGCGTTCACCGTCAGCTGCGTGTGCACGTCCAGGAAGCCGAGACCCGCGAAGACGTGGATGCTGTTGATGCCGAACGGGTCGGGGTCGAACCGCAGGTCGGGGATCGTCCAGGTGAGGAAGAGGGACGTGAAGGGACCGGCGCTGCTGGTGAGGGAGTAGCCGCACGAGTCGACCGGGTCCGGTCCGAGCGCGGGACCTGTGCCCGGCAGCGGGGGAGACGGCTCGATCACCAGCGGCGGCAGGTGCTCGAAGTCGCGGTAGTGCGTGGCTTTCCGTTCCCAGAGCGCCGCCAGATCGGGTTCGGATCCGCGGTCCGGCCGGCGGGGCAGTCCGTGCCGGGCCAGCTCCTGCGGTGCCGCGTCGAACGGGTCGAAGCCCGCCGGGGCCGGGTCGTGCAGGTGCACGCGCGCGGCATGCGGTTCGGTGTGGTCGTCCATGTTTGCGCCCGCTCTCTCGATCGGGCACAAGCTACTCCCCAGCGGCCGCCCCCGGGCAGACAGAAGGCTGGGTCAGAACCGGGTGAGGCCGTTCCCGATGATGACCGTGCCGATCACCGTCGCGACGACGATCGCGATGGTGGTGTCGTTTCGGAGCAGCCAGCGCTGGGTCGCGGCCAGTGCCGGACGGGCCTTGTCCGGCCGGATCAGCGCGAACAGCGCGGGCGTGGCCACCGAGCTGGCGCCGATCACGACGTAGACCGCGATGGCGACGACGTCCTGCGACACCGGGAGCTGCGCCGGGCCGATCACGAGGCCGGCCGCGATGGCGAGCAGGACGGACTTCGGCCGGATGTTGAGCCCGAAGCCCAGTCCCAGAGCCGGCAGCGTGCGCATCCGGCCGAGGGCCACCATCCAGCGGGGGAGCGACTCGCGTTCCGCCGCCTGCGGGTGGCGGCGCACCTCGATCACCGCGTAGACGAGCAGGGCGATGCCCACCACGATCTCCAGCACGCCGACGAAAGGCTCCGGGCCGGTGGAGGTGTTCGCCGGGATGGCGTGCAGGAAGATCGCGAACAGCGACGTGATGATGACGAGGCCGACCACGTAGCCGACGACGAAGAGCGTGGGCACCAGCGGCCGAGACGACTCCAGCAGCAGCACCAGCACCGCGAGGATCGGGACGGAACTCAGCGCGACCGCGACAGCCAGCGGCAGAAGCTGTCCGATGACGCTCAGCATGCGACCCTCCTCGCCGCTGAGGCTACGGCAGCCCCGCCCCTCCCGGACAGGCCCCACCTCCACTATCGCTTCCTCACTTGATCCACGTGCGGCCGGCGTGTCGCGGGAGAAACTGAGGAATGGATTCAGGGGAGGCCGATGAAGGAACGGAACGCGTCCAGGCCGGTGACCTCGATCGGATCGCCGCGTACGAAATCGTCCGGCGTCAGGACCAGGCGCTGGTCGACGGCCAGGGCGTCACGACGTGCCACCCGCTTGGTCCCGTTCGTCCGGTAACCGACCTTGCGGCTGACGGCGAGGGATGCGGGGTTGTCGGTGAATGCGCCCGACACGATCTCCTCCGCATCCAGGTGATCGAACACGAACGCGCAGACGGCCTGCCGCATCCGCGTGCCGATGCCCCGTCCCTGGTACTGCAGACCCAGCCAGGACCCGGTCTCGCCCGAGCGCGTGACGAGGTAGTCCTGTGTGGAGAAGGCCTGAGTGCCGACGATCACCCCGTCGTCCTCGACGGCGAACTCGAGCGTCCAGGCGCTGCGCGACCACCTTGCACGCGTACCCCAGTGGTACTGCGCGAATTCCGTCGGCAGTCGGTCGGCGGCCGCGTCCGTCCACGGATAGTAGAACGGCATCCGTTCGGGGTCGTGGACTCCAGCGGCCGCGACCTGGATCAGCCGCGCAAGAACCTCGTCAGTGATCGGGCGCAGGGTCAGCGACCCCGCCCGGATGGTAAGGCCGAACGGAGGGAACGCGCTGGAGAGGTCTGACACGGTCACCGCCCCAGCATTTCAGACCTCGCGCCGGAACGTCCGCACTCGGATCACCGGCGACCGCCGCCGAGCGACGACAGGCCGGGGACCAGGATGTCGACGAGCAGCCGCGCGTAGTCCCCGTGCGGATCGAGATCGGGGTCGAACACCGTCACGGAGGCGCCGATCGCATCCGGGGCGAGGGCCCGCAGAAGGTCCGTGAGCTGGGAGGCGGTGATCCCGCCGTCGTCCGGGCTGTCCACCGCCGGCATGATCGACGGGTCGAGCACATCCACGTCGACCTGCACCCAGTAGTCGGGTCCCGCCGCCCTCCGCAGCTGCTCGCTCACCGCCTCCACCCCGACCTCGGAGAGGGCGGCGGCGGGCAGCACGCACCCGAGCCGTTTGCGCGCTTCGGCAGCGTACTCATCGTCCGCACGGTGCCCGATGTGCGCGGCGCGGCGGGGTTCGACGTAGGGGGAGAGGCCCGCGAGGTCGGACAGTCCGCTCCAGTGCAGGCCGACGGCGGCGGCCAGGTCCTCTCCGGCCACGCTGCCGCACGCGTCGCTGTTGCCCGGGTGACGGAAGTCGGTGTGGCCGTCGATGTGGATGAGTCCCGCGCGCCCGCGCCGAGCGGTCGCCACCCCGGCGCCCAGGAGCACGCTGCAGTCGCCCCCGACGACGAGGGGAGTGCGGCCGTCGTCCCAGACGCGCTCGATCCGTTCGGCGAGCCGCCACGTGTGATCGACCAGGGGGTCCTGATTCCGGACCCTCCCCGGTGCGCGCGTCGCGTCGTCGTCCACGTAGCGGCCGGGCAGCACCACACCGCCGTCGCGCGCACCCGCCGACGAGAGCCGGTCGTACAGCCCGGCCTCGCGCAACGCCTCCGGGGCCTTCGCCGCGCCGGGGACGCCGCCGGGCTGCGGTGGCCGGAGTCCCAGGTTGGTGGGAGCGGAGACGAGCGTGATCATCGCGACCACTCTATGAGGTCTGCGCCACGGCGTCCCCGGCGACCGATCGGCGTAGCTTCGAGGGATGGACGTTCAGGTACGGCCCGAGGTGATCGTCTTGTGCGGCCTCCCGGGATCAGGCAAGACGACGTTCGCGCGCAAGGTGGAGCGGGAGAGGGGCGCGGTCCGTTTCAGCACCGACGAGTGGATGGCTGATCTCGGCTTCGACTACTTCGACCAGGTCCGCGACCGCCTGCAGGCCCGCCTTGACAGATTGTGGAGGCAACTGGTCGAACACCAGGTCAGCGTCATCCTCGAGGACGGAAGCTGGAAGCGTGCGGAACGCGACGAGATCCGCCGCTTCGCGAGCGCACGCCAGGCCAGGGTCGAACTCCACTACTTCGACCTCCCACTGGACGTTCTGCGGAGCCGGCTCGACGCCCGCAACGCGTCCCCGGCGCATGGGGTCGTGCCGATAACACAGGAGGTCCTCGAGGAGAGCGTGCACAGGTTCGAAGCGCCTGAGCCGGCCGAGCTGGTGTTGTTCGACGCGTACACCGTGCACACCGCTGGCTGAGGCGGGCGAGCGCGACCTTCCCTACGGCGCACCGGCCGGTACAGTGACCGCATGACCGCGTCTGTGACCGTCACCCCGATCCGTGTCGCCAGCCTCCTCGTGGGAGAGGATGAACGGCTGCCGGTGTTCGTCCACCTCATCGATCACCCGGACGGCAGCATCCTCGTCGACACCGGGTTGACCGCCCTGCACCCTGCCGTCGCGGACATGGACCCGCAGCTTGAGCCCCTGAACGAGCAGTCGAACGTGGATCTCGGCAGCATCACCGCGGTCGTCAACACGCACCTGCACTTCGACCACTGCGGCGGGAACCACCTCTTCGCGGGCCGCCCGATCTACGTGCAGCGGGCTGAACTCGAGGACGCGCGGACGCTGGACGACTACACGATCCGGGAGTGGGTGGATGCTCCGGGTGTCGACTACGTCCCGGTCGACGGCGAATTGGAGCTGCTGCCCGGCGCCCGGCTCGTCCCGGCACCCGGGCACACCCGGGGATCGCAGATCGTGGTGGTGGATGCGGGGGAGCGGCCCATCGTCATCGCCGGGGACACGGCCGTGTGGGGCGCCCAGCTCGACGAGCCGGAGACCGAGGGCCAGCTCCTCATCCGCTCCCTGGACCCGCAGCAGGTCTGGCTGTCGCACGCCGACGAGCCGTGGACGCCGTAACGACCGCCTCGGCGTCCGGCGTGCGCAAGGACTGAAGGGGCGCCGGCCCGCTCACGCGTCGGCGAGCTCGGTGGGCTCGACGACCGCGTCCACGAGGGCGCCGTTGCGCCACACGGTCAGCTCGAGCCGCCGGCCGATCGTGCTAGCGATCATGAGGCGCTGAAGGTCGGCAACCGAGTGGATGGGCGTCCGGTCGAGGGAGATCAGCACGTCGCCGGGCCGGACGCCCGCGAGGTCCGCGGGACTGTTGGGCACGACCGTCATCACCTGGATGCCGGTCCTCGCGCCGGCTTTCCGCGCGACGGCCTCCTGCAGCGTGATCTCGGCGCCCGCGATGCCGAGCCAGGCGCGACGCACGCGGCCGTCGCGCATGAGCGTCTCCATGATCCGCCTGCTCGTGGCGTTGACGGGCACGGCGAGACCCAGGCCGGTTCCCGCGACGGCGGTGTTCACCCCGATCATGCGGGCGGAGCTGTCGGCGAGCGCGCCGCCGCTGTTCCCGGGGTTGAGGGCGGCATCCGTCTGGATGACCTCGTCGACCACCCGTCCGGCGCGGGTCGGCAACGAGCGGCCCAGCGCCGACACGATCCCGGCCGTGACACTTCCCGCGAGTCCGAACGGATTGCCGACCGCGACGACGAGCTGCCCGACCTGGAGCGCGGCGGCGTCGCCCAGCTCGACCGGGGGAGGCGTCGCTTCGTCGGCTTTCAGGATGGCGAGGTCGGAGAGCGGATCCCGGCCGACCACCTGCGCCCGCACCCGGGTCCCGTCTCCGAACGCCAGGTCGACGCTCGTCGTGCCCTCCACGACGTGCGCGCTGGTCAGGAGATGGCCCTCGGGCGAGACGACCGTCGCGCTTCCGAGGCCCACGCCTCGTGCGGTGCGCGCGGTCACGGCGGCGACCGCCGGGCTGACCGCGGCGGCGACGCGCACGACCACGGAGGAGTAGGCATCCAGGGCTTCGGCATCCGACATGAGACGAGTGTGCGCGTTCAGAGGCGACGCCGGGGGACCGTTCGCCAGCGGCTTACCGATGCGGAGCGGGCGCCGGGCCGGTCACGATCGGCCAGCCCCTCAGCGTGCATCCCGCGTTACCGTGAGCCATGGCATCCACAGATACCGACTTCAGCGATCTGCGCGCGCTCTTCATCAACACCACCCTCACCCGGTCTCCCGAGCGCAGTCACACGCAGTCGCTGGTGGATGCGAGCGCCTCGATCATGGCCGAGCAGGGGGTGCAGGTCGATCAGTTCCGATCGGTCGACCATCCGATCGCCACGGGCGTCCACCCGGACATGCGTGAGCACGGGTGGGAGGTGGACGCGTGGCCGGAGCTCTTCCCGCGGGTGCTCGCTGCGGACATCCTCGTGATCGCGGGCCCGATCTGGCTGGGGGACAACAGCAGCGAGACGAAGAAGGTCATCGAGCGCCTCTATGCGCACTCGGGCGAGCTGAACGAGAAGGGCCAGTGGCTCTACTACGGCCGGACCGGCGGCTGCCTCATCACCGGCAACGAGGACGGCATCAAGCACTGCGCATCCAACGTGCTGTACAGCCTGCAGCACATCGGCTTCGCGGTGCCGCCGCAGGCGGACGCGGGCTGGATCGGCGAGGCCGGCCCCGGCCCGAGCTACGGCGATGACCTGGGCGACGGCCGCCGCGTGGGATTCGACAACGAGTTCACCAACCGGAACACGACCTTCCTCACCTGGAACCTCCTCCACCTGGCCCGTCTCCTGAAGGACGCGGGCGGCTTCCCCGACTACGGCAACCAGCGCCGCGAGTGGGACGCGGGAACGCGGTTCGACTTCCCGAACCCGGAGTACCGGTCGTAGGACGACACGGGCCTCAGCGTCCCGTTTCGTGCGACCGCAGGGAATGGCAGACGCGCCGCCCGAGGGGTAGCGTCCGCCCTGACGCCTTCGGTATTCGGATGACGAGACGTCCCGATCCGCTAGGAGAGATGACATGGACCTGAAGCTCGGCGTACTGGCGCTGCTCGAGGCGAAGCCCGACAAGGCAGGGGAGTTTAGGGACTTTCTGATCGGCGGCAAGACGATCGTCGACCAGGAGCCCGGAACCCGCACCTGGTACGCCTTCCAGATCGACGACACGCACTTCGGCATCTTCGACACGTTCGCCGACGAGGATGCGCGTCAAGCGCACCTCAACGGAGAGATCCCGAAGGCTCTGGGCCAGGTGGGTCCGGACCTGCTGGCGAAGGACCCGGAGTTGAACACCGTCGACCTGCTCGCCGTCAAGCACGAGAGCGGCGACTGACGGAAGTCGCCGACCAGATCAGAAGGTGAACCGCAGGACGCCCAGGTCGCTGCGTTCGGCGAGTCGCGGGAATGCGTTCATGATCCGGATCGCTCTCTGGACGCGCCGGGGCATCCGGTCGACGTAGGGGGAGCGGCTGAGCATCGTCCGCTCCGCCAGTCTCAACCGCGGATGCCAGCTCTCGGGTTCGCGCGGGTCGTCGAAGGCGGTGCCGTTGGCGGTGTCTATGTGGAGGTCACGGATGGCCTTCACGCGCGGCATGAGCGAGCGCGCCAGTGTCGTGTAACCGTTCATGAGCAGTTCTCCGGCGGGCGCACGGTCGACCAGCCGGTGGACGAGCTGACGGGAGGCGTCGGGCGGGAGGAACGGGAAGAAGCCGTCGGCCAGGATCGCGAGCGGGCGATCGGCCGGCAGCGCGGAGATCCAGTCGGACGACGTCGCATCCGCCTCGACTTCGCTGTAGTCGGCGCGCACAGGGGGACGCTCCGGCAGCGTGCGGCGCAGGGCCAGGATGCCGGGGAGGTCGAGATCGAACCACCGCGAGCCGGCAGGGGGCTGCACGCGTTGAGCCCGGTCGTCGAGACCGGAGCCGAGATCGAGCACGACACCGTCGGGGTTCGCGGCCAGGAAAGCACGACATCCATCGTCGATGAGTCGGCCGCGGGCGGCAACGCTGGACGCCTCCTTCCGGGGCAGGCCCAGGTCCTCCCAGTCGACGGCCAACGCACCGACCACGACCTGGGACCACACGTCGCCGAGGATGGGGCTCTCGCTGGCGGCGTCACGCGCACGTCCGAGGATGGGCAGCAGCGCCGAGCGCTCGACCGGCGACAGATCAGGGGGCAGTGGCAGACGATTCACCGGGTCTTCTCCTCCCGCATCAGCGCCGCTGTAACGGCGTCCTTGACGAACTCCGGGCCCTCGCTGAGTACGGCCGTCACCAGCTCCAGGACGAGGGCGAGCTGTCGATCCGGGGACGGCCCTTCTCTGAGCCACCCGCGCTCGGCTCCCTGTCGGAACCATTCCGTGATCTGCTCTGCGGCGGGGTCGTCCGACTCCGGCCGTGCAGCGTGGAACGCGGCCCAACCCGCCGCGCGTTCCCACGCGAGGATTCGGGCAGCATCGGGATGGCCGAGCAAGAAGTCAGCGGTCGCGCGAACGAGCTCGCGGACCATCCCGACGAACTCGACACGATCGCCTGGTGCGGATCGATCCGCGGTGATTGCGGACCTCGTCGCCGCCGCATCCTGCGCCACCTGGGCGAGGACCGCGCGGTACAGGCCCTCCTTATCCCCGAACCGGTGGAAGAGCAGGGCGCGGTTGAGGCCGGACGACGCGCTGATCCGGTCGACGCGTGCCCCTTCGTAACCGTGCGCCGCGAACTCCTCGGTCGCAGCGGCGAGCAGCCGCGCGGTGGAGGCCGCCGCGTCCCGCCGGCGAACCGTCGTCGAAGCATCCACTCGCGTCTCCTCTGCAAGTAACTAACCTGTTACTTATAACACATCCGGCGTCGCTCTCGCGCCCTGAGGGGGGAGTTCACCCCTTCAGCAGATTCGAACATATGTTCTAATGGAATCGTGACCCGCCCGAAGCCGATCCGCTACGACAGAGACACCTGGCTGGTGATGCGAGACGACGTCGTGGTGCCGAAGGCTGTGATCCGGCGCTACACGGACAAGGGCGGTCACGATCAGTACCTGCTGATCCGATGGGACTTGGATCCGTCGAAGAGGCGGCTCATGGCGGTGTGCCCGTCGCTCGAACGCGCCGACGACCTCGTGAGGTACGACAACAACGTCTCGCACGGCTACTGGGACGGCCCGCCCAACCCGCACCCGAGCGGATGAGCCGCGGGGACCGTTCAGCAGGAGTTCGCTTGCCGCCCACGATTGGCCGGCCCTATCCTGCCGACCAAACGGAGAGCGATAGGAGAATGTCATGCCGTCCCCAACGATTGTCCTCGTCCACGGAGCGTTCGCTGACGCCGCCAGCTGGGCGCCCGTCACCCGCCTTCTGCTCGATCGGGGCCACACCGTCCTCGCGCCGCCCCTGTACATGCGGAGCCTCGCTGCCGACGCCACATCCCTGCGGGCCCTCGTCGAGCACATCGACGGGCCGGTCCTGCTCGCCGGTCACTCTTACGGCGGCGCGGTCATCACGATCGCGGGCGAGGCGGCCAACGTCGTCGGGCTCGTCTACGTCTCGGGCTACGCCCTGGACGCCGGAGAGACCATCTCGAAGCTGCAGGGGGGATTCCCCGACTCGGAACTCATCGCGAACCTCGTCTTCACGCCATTCCCCATCCCTGGTCAGGAGGACGGCTCCGACGTCTCCGTGAAGATCGACGCGTTCCCGCGCATCTTCGCCGCGGGCCTCGACCCGCGCGTCAGCGAGGTCCTCGCCGTCTCCCAGCGACCGCTGGCCGCGTCCGTGTTCGACGAGGAGGCTCCCGCGGCCGCATGGAAGACCAAGCCGGCGTGGGGGATCGTCTCGGCCGACGACCACACGATCAACCCGGACGTCGAACGCTTCGGCTACCAGCGCGCCGGCATCGCGGACGTCACCGAGCTGAAGGCCCCGCACCTGGTGATGCAGACCAACCCGCAAGACGTCGCGGACGTCATCGAACGCGCCGTGGCCGGCAGCGGCGGCGCGTCGAGTTGACCCACGCAAGAGCGGAATTGAGTGTGGTCGCCGGCCACTGACGCGCGTACGGTCTGGTGCCATGACAACGCTCATCGAAAGACTGGCTGACTCCGTGCCCACCTGGGGTGCCCGGCTCGCGTACGGCGAGAAGACAACGCTCGACGGCCACGACATCCTCCCGGTCGCGATCGTCGCTTTCGGTTTCGGGGGCGGCGAGGGCTCCGGCGAGGATGCGGACGGCGCCGAGCGAGGCGAGGGGAGCGGCGGAGGTGGAGGCGGCTACACGATACCGATCGGCGCCTACATCGGAGGACCCCACGGGCCGACCTTCCGCCCGAACCCGGTCGCCGTGATCATCGCTGCCGCTCCGCTGGTCTCAGCGGCCGGGTTGGCGCTGGCGCGGCTGATGCGGTCCAACTGAACCGCGATCCGCATCAAGACGGAGGACCCGATGGCCTACCTTGAACGACAGACTCCGCTGCCCGATTTCTCGACCGACGCCGTCCATTCGGACGAAGTGCCCGCGCAGGAGAATGTGGTCTCCACGGGCACCCTTCCGGACGTCGAACGAGTCCACGCGCTCATCGAAACCGCCCACGAACGCTACCGCGGCTTGGATGACGGGAAGGTCGCCGACTACATCCCGTCGCTCGGTGAAGCTGATCCGGCCCTCTTCGGCATCAGCGTGTGCGGTGTCGGGGGCCAGACGACGAGTGTCGGTGACTCCAGCCACCCCTTCTCGATCCAGTCGATCTCCAAGGTGTTCGTGTTCGCCCTGGTGTGTCATGAACTGGGGCACTCGGAGGTGTCACGCCGCGTCGGCGTCAACAACACCGGCCTCCCGTTCAACTCGGTCATGGCTCTCGAGCTGAGCGAGGGCGACCCCAGGAATCCACTCGTGAACGCGGGCGCGATCACGACGACGAGCCTGGCGCCCGGCTCGACGGCGGCAGAGAAGTGGGACTTCGTCCAACGGGGACTTTCCCGCTTCGCCGGGCGGCGGCTCGAGATCGACGATGAGGTCTACGCATCGGAGTCGGCCACCAACCAGCGCAATATGGCGATCGCCCGGCTCCTCCAAAGTTATGGGCGGATGCAATTCGACCCGATTCAGGCGACCGACGTCTACACGAGACAGTGCTCACTCCTGGTGACCGCCGAGGACCTGGCGGTCATGGCCGCCACTCTTGCAAATGGAGGCGTCAATCCGATCACCCGGGAGAAGGTCATCGATGCATCCGTCTGCCGTGACACACTCGCCGTGATGGCGACGAGCGGACTCTACGAGTTCTCGGGGGACTGGCTGTTCGAAGTGGGCATTCCAGCGAAGAGCGGTGTCTCGGGCGGTATCGTCACGGTCGCACCGGGCAAGGGTGGCCTCGGAACCTTCTCACCGCGCCTCGACCCCGCCGGCAACAGCGTGCGGGGGCAGCGGGCGGCGCGGTTCCTCTCTCACTCGCTCGGGCTCGATATCTTCGCTTCGGCTCCGGGTGGGACTTGATCCGCTTGATCGCGAACGGCTGGTCAAACGCAATCGCAAGTCCGGTCATGGCCGTATCGGGGGAGGGGCGACCTGCAGGAAATGGGAAGCCGACCTGGCGACCGTTTGAGTGCGTCCCCGACCGCCCGCATGACCATTGGCTACAGGACGCCCCAGAATGGGCCCCCAGCGCGACGGTATGGTTTCGCATATGTCTCAACCCATTCACGACGCAGTGTGGATCAACGGGAGCGTCGGCGCGGGCAAAACCACCACGGCTGACAAGCTGGGCGAGGAGCTAGAGAAGCGCGGCGTTCCAGGTGCGGTTATCGACGTCGACTGGCTCCGTCGTGCCTGGCCGTCTCAACAACAAGACCCGTTCCAGTTCGACCTTGCCGTGGCAAACATCCGCGCCGTCGCCGCGCAATTTCATGCACGCGGCGCGAAGGTGATCGTGGCTGCCGGCGTGGTTGAGACGACTGAGCAGTTCAACCGTTGCGTGAGTGCTCTCGGCTCGAAGCGCCCGCTAATGGTGCGGCTGGTTCTGGATGCTGATGTGGCCCTCGCCCGTCTGCAGTTTCGGCACGGCGAGAACACAAACGAATTCGAGTGGCATGAAAGGCGGCATCCCGAACTAGCCGCGATTCTCGAACACGTCCAGTTCGCGGACGAATTGGTTCTCGACAACACCAGCCTTGCCCCCGCGGATCTCGCCGTTCTGATCGCGGACCGACTCACCAACTGATTGCGTGGGACTGCGCGTGCCGCCGGAGATAAGGCAGAGCATCTAGCCGGCGGCCTCGACGCCAGCCGCAGTCAGAACTTCGCGGAAGGTCCAGCGCTCCCGTTTGCTGTTCTTTCTCCACGTCCCCAGCACGCGCGCGCGAGCTGGGCCGACCACCCGGAGCTCGTCCAGCGCGTCCTGGATGCTTTCGCGTTGAAGATCGTTGAACCGAACGTCTAGCTTCGCGCGAGTGCTGGCCCGCGGTTGTTCCCCTAAGCGCAAGAGCACCACCTCGATGTCCTCGGACCGCGACATTGCTCTCAGGCGCGCCTCGAGCTGAGCTAGATCCGCCGTGTCAAAGGTGTTGGTCCAGAGAACTGCGGCAACAACGCCGAGGCCGTCGTCGTGAAGGAGGCGTAACGAAATGGCCTGGGGCAGATCGCCGGCCAGCGCTAGCTCCAGCCGCTGGTCGGAAGCACCGCCCTCAACAATGGCAAGCATCTCGTCGGGCGACAATTGGTTGCGGTCGGCCGTGACGTGTTGAAGGTCTCCACTGATTGACCGAATGACGTCGTCGTCTTTCACCATGTGCACCAGTCCTTGCTGCAGGCGGCTGTCGCGGATCGGAGGCTCGCGTGGTATCGCTGGTCGCCCAATTGGGCGTGGTACCACCAGAGAGTCATGTTATTCCGTGCCAGCGACTGATCGAGATCGGTGTAGAAGGTTGTGCCGCCCACACGTTGCATAACTCGTCCTCGCCCAGGTTCCCGTTCTCATATTGATTGCGGAACACGCGCGCATCGAACTTCAGGCCCTGGATGAGGTTCTCTTTCTGGATGGGGTGAACTGCTGTGATTTGAATTCGGGATCGGCCCAAGTTGGGGTCAGCCGCCCGGACCGGTCACTCATCAACCCACCTCATCGAATGCAAACATTGCAGACGGGATGCAATTCCTGCAACAGGATGACACAGAATCGCTGATCAGTACCCGTTCTCTATACCCGCTAATTTCCCCTTCAAGTCGCAGTCCAGAGATGTCGCCTGCTCACCAAACACCTGGTCCTGAGCGAATCGACGTCGCTTGCTTGAGGTTATCCGGGGAGGGTGTTCCTGCAGAACTCGCAAGTACACCCGCCTTAACCTGACATAATGTGCATTATCAGCGATACGATTCACGCGGGTTGCACGAGATCCGCCTGCTCGCTCAGGCCTGCTCTGCGAAGACCTCAGCCGCGATGCCGTAGCCCTCGAAGGCACGGGCGACGCCGGCGTAGGCGGCGATCTGGATGAAGACCTCCACGATCTCCTCCTTGGTCGCTCCGCTGTTGAGCGCGATCCGCAGCTGCCCGCGCAGCGGTTCGAGGACGCCGAGGGACGCCGCGATGGTCACCGACACGAGCGCGCGGGTGCGCGTGTCGAGGTGGTCGGTGCGCGGCCAGGCGTCTCCGAACGCCTGGATGGTGGCGATCCGTTTGAAGTCCTCAGCGTTCTCCGGCTCGGACGGGCCGGTCTCGAGGAAGCGCTCGAGCCGGAAGCCGAGGAGCTTCTCGGCTTCGTTGAGCGCGGTCGCGTAATCGCGATCCATTGACTCTGACATTGTTATCTCCTTGCGTTCGGGGTTTGGGATGTTGCGGTCGCGACGACTCATCCGCCGCGAGAACAAGAGCGCGACCGAAGCCTCGCGCAGACCCCGTGGCGAGCCGCACCCGACTCATGAGTTAATGAAACACCATTGCGCTAAGTAATGCAACTGCGTTGCACTAAGTTTACTGCCTGCCTAGACCGTTAAACCGACTCGCCTCGGAGGTGGAGGCCGCAGGGTTCGAAATCGTTGAGACGTCTGAGCGGGTAGAGGCGGGCGCTCGCCCGCAAGGAGCGATCCTCGCCCGGCGGCTGCCGGATCGGAAGCAATAGTTCCCGCCTGACGTGCGGAACGCGTGCCGGTGGAGTGCCCCGGCCACCGCTCACTAGTATCGACACATGATCCACGGGGGGATGAAGGCGGCCATGGTCGCGGTCGGCGCTGCGACGGTGCTCGCACTGGTCTCAGGATGCACGCTGCTGAACACTCCAGCGCACCCGACGACGACATCGACGGCGAGTCCCGACCCGGATCCGGTGCCGATCGCGCAGCAGCTCCCGAACCTGCTTGTGGCCGGCCAGACCATCGGCACCGGTCAGCTCAGAGTGATCGAGCACGAGCCGATCCCGGGCACGGTCACCGACCATCCCCTGACCGGCGCGGTGCGCATCGTGGTCGGTCAGGATCGCGGCCTGGAGGTGCACATCACGCCGGACGACCCCTCGGCGGTGAACCTCGGAGACATCATGCTGACCATGACCGGGAAGCGGCACGACGGCAAACCCGAGAACATCCAGGACGAGAACTACTACGGCCTCGTGGCCGGCCCGTCGAGCACCGCCGGCGACCTCGTCATGAGGCTGCCGCTCGACTCCCCCGCCGCCGGCGACCCGACCTTTCTGCACTCGCTGGAGGAGTCACCGCCCGGCGACGCGCGGGTGTTCGCCGTCGCGACCATCGACTGGACGCTGCCCCCGGCGTACCCGGGCCTCGCGGCGGCGGACCACGGCTCAGTGGCGAACGCCCGCGGCCGGACCGTCCTCGACGGCGGAACCCTCGCCTACTACGTGCCCGGCCAGGGCGACACGATCTACCAGGTGTCGCGCCGCTTCGGCCTCACAGAGGCACAGCTGGTGTGGCTCAACCCGGAGCTGCTGATCGGTTCGCCGCAGCCCTATCTGAAGTACGGGATCGGCGTCAACCTGGATCCCGGTCGGCGCTGAGCCCTTCGGCTCGCACGCAGAAGGGTCGTGTCGGGCATCGGCGTCAGACGGAGCGATCTTGCGCACGAGACCACCCGGTCAAGCCAACGATCTCGCGGGCGATCTGGTTGACCGTCCGTCCATCGGTGTCCACGCGATGGATGGCGGGTTCGGCCTCTGCAGCAAGCTTTCGTGCAGCAGCAGCGCTGCGCTGCACGTGTTCCTCGAAAGCAGAACCGATTTCGCGCAGTGCGAGTCGGGATCGCGTCGCCTCGTCGCTCGCAATCAGCAGCACGCCCACGCTCCGGACCGTGCCTCCGAGTGCGGCGATCAGCGGCTCAATTTGCAGGATGCTGACAGTGTTCGTGTAGATGAGCCGCCGGTACCCCGCGTTGCGGTAGTTCTTCCACATCGCCGCCAGGTTCTGCTCGGCCAGGTCGACGCCTCCGCGCCAGGGCTCCGGGTATGCCTGATCGAGGTTGTCGCCCTCGATCAGTGCGTGCTGGACCTTTGCGGACGCAAGCAGGTGAGACGCCTCGGCCGCGACGGTCGATTTCCCCACGCCAGCCCGGCCGCCGATGAAAAGCACTTCGGTGGGCGCGTCAGCATTCACACCTCAAGCGTGGCACACGCCTCGTAACACTGCACATCCGGGCATGGCGGCCCGATACGGTCGATTGACTGAGCGGATGGAGGGCCCCGTTGGCGCGTGCATTCATGACTGATCCGGGATTACTGGCTTCTCTTGAGGGCCAGCAATACCTCGTGCTGAGGCCAACCGGTCCCGTGGGTGAGTTTTACCGGGCCGAGCAAACGTCGTTGAAGTCGCGGCTGCCGGAGGCGGTTGCTCATCCACACACAGGACACGTGACCCTGCGCGGGTTCTCTGAGCCGACGCGCGTCCACGAGCTGAAGGACACGATTACGGCATGGGCAAGACAGCAAGCGCCGATCGAGGTCCGCGTCGAGGCTGTCGATGGATTTCCGACGCCGTTCCAGATCCTGATCGCGCGGCTCCACCGAACCGCGTCACTGGTCGACGCGTACGGGAGCCTCACTTCGGTGTTGAACGCCACTGACCTCCAGCGCATTGGTGAGCTCCCACTCGACCAGTGGACTTTCCATATGTCACTCGCATACTGCAACGCCTTGAGCAGTGACGACTGGCAGGAGACATACGCGAATAACTCGCGAGAGGTCGTCGAGCGTCCGAGCGAGCTGCTCACCGTGGCGGAATTCGTCTGGTACCAGAACGGCTCCGAGCACACCGAAAGGATCGCTCTGGGGATCGCGGCCGACTGACCTCCACCGCACGACGTAAGCCCTCCAGACGCACGCCCCGCGGAACCAGGATGATGGCGGTATGCCCGTAGATCGTTCCCGCATCCGCGTCAAGGCGATGCTCATCGCGCTGAGCGCCGACGGCTCACGCCATCTCGTCAGCAGCAATCCGCCCACGAGCGAGAATCCGCTCGGATACCACCGGCTCGTCGGCGGTGGGGTCGAACTCGGCGAGACGCACCGTGCGGCGATCGTCCGCGAGGTGGACGAAGAACTCGGCGCCGCGATCCTCGGTCTGACGTATCTGGGCATGATCGAGAACATCTTCCGCTTCAACGGTGAACTCGGCCACGAGATCGTCGCCTTGTACGCGGGCATCCTGGATCCTGAACCGGCAGCCGAAGGCGGAAGTCTCACGGAGTCGGACGGCTCAGTGGCCCCGGTCGTATGGCGACCGGTCGACGACGCAGACCTGGATGTGCCGCTCTATCCGCGCGAGGCGAACGAATGGATTCGTGACGCCGTCGCACGGTCGGGCGATCTCCTTCGCCTCACCAGCTCATCGCCCTGCCAGTGCAGAAGGTAGAGGTCGAGTTGGTCGGTGCCCAGCCCGCTCAGACTCGCGCGGGATGACTCCCCTATCCGTCGGCGCCTCGACCCCGGCCGGTAGCACCTTGCGTTCATTGCAGGAGCGCGCCGAGCCGGTCGAGCTGCTGACTCCAGCCGGGCTCCAGCCCTGCCAGCATCGGCGCCGCGGCGGCGTCGGCACCCTCCGCCGCTATGCGCACGCGTAGGGCGACGCTCTCGTCCGAGGGCTCGAGCGCGGCTTCCACGACGACCTCGAAGAACGGCCGCCCGGTGGCGTCGAGCGGCGACAGGTCGAAGACGATCCGGCGCCCCGGCTCGACAAGCCGGACGACTCCGGCCGACGTGTACTCCGTTCCGTCGCCCTCCCGCAGCACAAGTTCGACCGCCGCGCCGACCTCGGCCGCGACGGAGCAGCGGACGACGTCGAAGTGCCGTGGAGCCCACCAACGCGCTGCCTGCGCGGGATCCGTCCAGGCTCGCCACACCGCCTCGGGCGATGTCAGGAAAGTGCGCTCGAGCAGGATGTCGACTGCCGTCCCGGCGGAGCGCACGGCGTCCGCATACTGCCGCAGAGCTTCGTCGTCCGTCGTGGAGGAAGCCAGGCCGCCCAGCCAGTCGGCCAGTTCAAGTACGGCGTCGCGGTCGATGCGCGCCAGGCGGCGGCGGCCGATCGGCTCCACCGTGATGACACCCACCGCTTCGAGCAGCTGCAGGTGCTTGGTGGTCTGCGGCTGCAGTGCGCCGATCTCGGCGGCCACCTCCCCCACCGTGCGCGGGCCCGAGGCGAGCAGGGTCAGGATGCGGAACCTGGTCGGCTCCCCCATCGCCGCGAGCGCCTGCTGAACGTCCATCTCGACTCCCTCTTGACACATTCGTCGTAACGAATATATCGTCTGGCTTGCACTGACGCAATCCGAGTCAGAGAGGACGCAACCATGAAGACAATCGAGCGCACCATCCCGGCCTCACCCGAGACCGTATGGCAGCTCTGGACCACGGCCGACGGCATCTCCCGCTGGTGGGCGCCGGACGGCTTCCGTACGGAGGTCGACCGCATCGACCTCCGCCCGGATGGAGAGCTCCTCTACACGATGACCGCGGTGGACCCGGCGCAGGTCGCCTTCCTCGAGCAGAACAGGTTGCCGCTCAGCACACAGGCGCGGAAGGTATTCACCGAACTCCGTGAGCCCAGCCGGATCGCCTACCGGTCGGTCATCGACTTCGTGCCCGACCACGAGCCCTACGAGCAGCTCACGGTCGTGGACCTCGAGCCGGCAGGCGAGGGCACGCGCGTGGTCATGCAGGTCGAGGAGCTGCACGACGACGTCTGGACCGAGCGGCTGCTCGCCGGGCGCGCCAACGAGCTGGACAACTTGGCGCAGCTCGTCTCTGCGCGGTGAATCCGTCTGCCGCGCATCCGCTGCCGCGCCTAGCCCTCCACCGAGGGCGCCGCGTGCCGTCCGCGCGGGCGTGACGTGCCGGCGCCCAGGCGTCCGTCGTGCAGTTCCAGCACCCGGTCGGCGCGCGCCATCAGCAGCGGATCGTGCGTCGTCACCACGGCGGCGATTCCCTGGCCGTGCACGAGGTCGACCAGCAGGTCCATGATCGCGCGCCCGGTCATGCTGTCCAGCTGACCGGTCGGCTCGTCGGCGAACAGGATGCGCGGCTCCCCCGCCAACGCACGCGCGATTCCGACGCGCTGCTGCTGGCCGCCGGAGAGCTCGGTCGGCCGCTGCCGCGCATGGCCGGACAGTCCGACGCTGTCGAGCAGCGCATCCACCCGGGCATCCCGCTCGGCCGGGGCGACGCCGAGCAGGCGGAGGGGCAGTTCGACGTTCTCGGCCGCCGAGAGCACGGGCACCAGCCCGAACGACTGGAAGACGAAACCGGTGCTGCGTCGCCTCAACTCGACCAGCTGGGCTTCCGACGCGGTCGACAGGTCGACGCCGTCGAGGACCACGCGGCCGCCGCTCGCGCGGTCCAGTCCGCTCAGCACGTTCAGGAGGGTCGTCTTGCCCGAACCCGACGGACCCTTCACCACCACGAGCTCGCCCGGACGGACGCTCAGGCTCGCTTCCGCGAGCGCCGTCACCTGGCCCGCCGCGGTGTCGAAGGTACGGGATACGCACTCCGCCATGAGCAGCGGGACGTCCGTCCGGTCGGACGTTCGGTCCGTCCGGGTCTCCGCGATCGTCATGCGCGCTCCTCCTCGTCTGCGACGTGCGGCCAGACGCCCACGTGGTCCTGCTCCAGCGCCAGGCGGACGCGGTCGCGCATCCCGAGGGTGCTGAGGTACTCCTGCGGGAGCTGCAGCCGCCCCACCCGGTCGAGCACTGCGAACTCCTCGGCGACGGTGTGCTCGTGGCCCTCCTCGTTGACGCCCGTGCGCCGGAGCACCTCGGTCGCCGTGCGGCCGTCGCGGATCTGGACGGTGCGCGCCACGTGCTCCGAGACGGCGGGGTCGTGCGTGACGATGAGTGTGGTGACGCCGAGCTCGCGGTTCACCCCGCGCATCGCCTCCAGCACCTCGGCGCTGGTCGCCTCATCCAGCTCGCCCGTCGGCTCGTCGGCGAGCAGCACGCGCGGCTCGTTGGCCAGAGCGACCGCGATCGCCACACGCTGCTGCTCGCCTCCCGACATCTCCGTGGGGCGACGGTCGGCGCAGTGCCCGACCTCGAGCAGCTCCAGAAGCTCGGTCGCGCGCCGGTCGCGGTCGCCGGTGCCGGCGACGGACATCGCGAGGGCCAGGTTCTCACGCGCGGTCAGATAGCCGAGGAGGTTGCGGGACGTCTGCTGCCAGACGAAACCGACCGTGCGGCGCCGATAGTCGACGCGCTCGCGACTGCGCAGCGCCAGGAGGTCGCGCCCGGCCACGGTGACCGTGCCGGCCGTCGGCTTGTCGAGGCCGGAGAGGATGCCGAGCAGCGTCGACTTGCCGGAGCCGGACGCCCCGACCATGGCGACCAGACCGCCGCTCTCGACGCGCAGCGTGAGCCCCTGCAGCGCCTGCACCTCGATGCCGTCGGCCGTGAAGATGCGAACCAGGTCGGTGCAGTCGATGGCTGCGTCGGCGGGGGCGGTCACGGTGGTCATTCTCCTCCTCCGTTCCTCAGCACGGCCGCCGCCGTATGGCGGCGTGCCGTCGCGAGCGCGACGAGCGTCGCCAGAGTGGCGACGACGACGAAGCCGGCCAGCGCCGCGGAGACGAGCAGCGGGTCCTGCACGACCGGCGGCTGGACGGGGCTGCCGGTGAAACCCCGCAGGTCCAGCGGTTCCAGGACGAGCGCGGGCAGCACCAGCCCGACGACCGCGCCGGCGAGGATGCCGACCACCAGCACGGGCCCCAGCTCCCAGGCGAGCACTCCGGCGGTCTGGCGCGAGCTGTACCCGATGGTCCGCAGGGTCGCGACGAGACGTACCCGCGCCGACGTGTTGATGACCAGGGTCAGCAGCAGCGCCGCCACGCAGAGCAGGACCGTCAGCGCGATCGACAGCGCGGCCACCAGCTCCGTGCCCGCGACCAAGGGGGACGACCGCAGGGCGTCGCGTTCCGCGATCGCGTCTCCGACCACGGCTCCCCTGCCGCCGATGCGGGAGAGCTCGGCGTGGACGCGCGCCGCATCCGCCCCTGGAGCGAGCTTCACGAGCACGGTCTGCGGGCGGCCCGAGATGTCGCTCGACGCGGGCAGCGCCGTGGCGTCCAGGTAGACCCACTCCGCGTCCCGCACATAAACGCCGGGGACGAAGTCGAGCTCCTTGACGCCGAGGTGCACGTTGGTGCCGCCGGTGACCACGAGCGCGCTGGTGATCGGGATCTGGCTGGACCAGCCGCCGAGCGCGGCGGCGGTGCGCCCGCGGATGCCGCCCGTCAGTGCGGTGGAGAGCCGCGCTTCCGGCGGAAGGTCGGCCTGCACCGCGTCGAGCCTCCTCGGGTCCACGAGGTACCCGGAGACGTCGGAAGACACTCCCCCCGCGGTCAGGCGCAGCCCACCGGCCCACTCCACCGTCGCCGTGCGCTGCACGCCCGGGAGGTCGCCGACCGCGTCGAGCTGCCGCTGACTGAGGGTGGATGCGGCAGTGAGCGACAGGTCGGCGCCCACCCGGATCCGCGCACCCTCCCCCACTCCGGCTGTCGCCGTCGCCAGCATGCTCACCGAGAAGAGCGCGATGCTCACTCCGGCGACGAGGGTGAACACCGGCCAGAGAAGTCCTGACCGCGACCGCCTTGCCGTCGAGGCGCCGAGGAACGCCACCGGGCCGCGACCGCGCCGGAAGCCGGCCGCGATCCACCCGATCGGGTACCGGGTCAGCCGGACCACCACCACGCAGGCGGCAAGCGCCACGAGGACCGGGGTGGCCGCGGTGAGCGGGTCGACCTCGAGGCCCGCGCCCGGAGAGGCGAGACCACGCCGGGTGAGCAGTACGACGCTCAGCGCGGCCAAGCCGATGACCACGGTCTCGGCGACCCACGTCCAGCGACCCCGACCGCGCTCTCCTGCCGCGGGAGACAGCGGCCCGGCCGCCACCACCAGAGCGATCGAGGGCAGGACGGCGCAGAACGAGGCGAGGGCGACCGGCAGCGCCAAGGGAACACCGCCGGGCGTGAGAGCCACGGCGGCCAGCAGTCCGAGCGCCGCGGCGGGGACGGCGACGAGCAGCCCCTGCATCCCGAGCTCGGTGCGCAGACGGACCGGGGATGCGCCGCGCGCGGACATCAGCGCGAGTGCGGGCCGACGCCGGTCCAGCACCAGGCGGGCGCCCTGCGCGAGAACGGTCAACGCGACCACGAGAGGGCCGCTGATGAGGATCGCGAACAAGGTCTGCGCGGGCTGCGCACGGGCGACGAACTCGTCGAGTGGCCCCTGCACCGCCGTGGCGATGGCGAGTGGGACGGTCGCATCGCCCACCGTCACCGACAGCGGTGTGGCCAGGAAGCCCCCCAGAGCGCTCCGCACGGCCGGAAGCGCCTCGGCGGTGAACCGCTGCGGCTCCACGGGGAACCAGACCGACGCGAAGGTCGCGCCGAGGCGCGGCGCGAGCACGGTCCAGGTTTCGGGATCGACCCACGCGACCCCTCCGAACTCCTTGCCGGAGTCGCCGCCATCGACGAAGTGACCGCGAGACCGGCTGACGTCGAGATCCCAGAAGTCGGCCTTGGGATCGTCGGGTGCGACCGTTCCGCTCAGACGGAAGGAGAGGTCCTGCCCGGGCTCCGCCGATGATCGCCGGTCCTCGCCGACGTGCCAGTCGAGCAAGCGCGCGGCCTCCACCGTGAGCACCACCGGGATGGGCGCTCCCGTCGTTCCCCCGGCGGACGTGGGCCAGCTGCCCTCGACGAGGTGCGCGGTCTTCCGCAGGTCTCGGTAGGCCTCGACGGTGACCGTGTAGCGGCTGTTGCTCTCCGCGCCCACGGGAGCCGAGGTCGGGAGCTCGTCGCTCCGCGCCGCGCTGTCGCCCGGTGCCGTCGCGGCGCGAAGAGTCGGTGCCATCCGGTCACGCACCTTCTCCGCGATCCCCGGCAGCGCGTTCCACAGCCGGGCCGGGTCGACGGCGGGCCCGTTCGACACCACCCCGGTGCGGATCGCCGTGGTCAGGTCGCGGCCGCCGGCTCCCGCCTGCTGGAGCTCGTGGCGGAGCTCCCCGCCGAGGATCTCGCTGCTCACGCGCGGCCAGGCGGCCAGGGCGGTCGCGGTCACCAGAGTGACGACGCCGAGCAGGGCGAGGCCGCCGCCGAAGGCCCGGAGCGAGCGCAGGAACAGCTGGAGGTCCGAGAGGGAACGCGCGCTCACCGTGTCTCCTCCCGGTAGGCCGTGTCGTGAGCTTGACGCCGCACAGAGCGCCCGTACGCCCAGACGGCGACGGCGAGGGCCGCGACCAGCGCGAGAACGCCGACCCCCATGCCGAGCGGATCCACCCGGCCCTGCACGGACAAGGTCGACGGCGCCGTCACGACCGAGAGCCGCGCGAGCGTGTTGCCGACGAGCAGCACGACGACCACGCCGCCGGCCAGGCCGAACAGGGCTGCTGCCGCGGAGACGCCGATCACCTCGGCCCGTCGCGTCCACGCCTGCTGCTTCGCCGACAGGCCGACCGCACGCAGCACGACGACCTCGCCACGGCGGCGGCGCAGCGCCGAGGAGATCGAGGCGGCCACCGCGGCGACGGCCAGGAGCGCGCAGCCGGCCGCGCCCAGCCAGGTGCTCAGCACGGCGCCGCTGAGGAAGCGCGACACGAAGCCGCCCTCGGCGGTGGTGACGACCGCGTCGCGTCCGACGACGCCCGCGACGGCGCGCTCCACCGCTGCCGGGTCGTCTCCGGTGGCCCAGATCGAGGTCGCGCGCGATACCGACGGCGTGGTGCGGAGCAGCTGGGCGGTCACCGCGGAGTAGTCGGCGAGGACGGCGCGCTCCGCGGTCGTCCCGGGCAGCGCCGGGACGATGCGCGCCACGGTCGCGGTCAGTCCCCCGATCGGGCTGTTCACGTCGATCTGCTGCCCCACCCGGAGTGAGTCGTCGGCGGCGAGAGCCGTCGTGACGGCGACGCGCAGCGTCGGCTCGGCGTCCGGCACGAAACGCGCGGTCGCCTTTCCGTCGAGCAGTGCGGCGGTCGCGCGCCCGGCCCCCGCTCCACGGAACGGCGTGTCGGAGTCGAACGCGGCTCGCGCAAGCGACCAGTCCCCCGCGGGCTTCGAGGCGACGGGCAGTCCTGTCACCGCGACCGTCACGTCGGTCGCGTCGGCGGCCTCGGCTGTGACGTCGACGGCGACGAGACGTCGGCCGACATCCTTGGGCAGAGCGATGAGCACGTCACCGGAGGCCGCCGGTCGCGCGATGATCGGGACGGCCTCACCGGCGTTCGTCGCCATCCACACCGTCACCTCCGTCGGCGCCGCGACGCCGGCTGCCGCGGTGTCCCCCGAGACGGCCGTCACCCGCAACATCGCCGACTTCGTATCGGCGGGAAGGTCGGCACCGGGAAGCCCCACTCCGCCGGCGAGGGATGCCGCGAGGTCACCGGCGTCGAGAAGGTATCCACCGACGGGAACCAGAGCAGCAAGGCGGCTGGCGTCCGTGACGATCAGGGTGGCGTCCGTGTCGCCGATGGTGGCGTCGTCGACGATGGCGGGCGCCGCGGTGATGCCGGTCTCCCGGATGCGATCCGCCCCCGACAGATCGCCGCCGTCGTTGGGGTTGCCGCCGACGCCGAGGTCGGCCCGCACCTCTCCCCCGGTCGTGAGCAGGGTGGAGTCGCGCAGGAAGCCGGAGAAGGTGCCCGCGTATCCCGCCGCGAACGTCAGCACGCCCACCGTGAGGACGATGAGGGCGACCGGGCCGGAGAACAGCGCGATCCCGCGGCCCACCTGGCGGGCGGGGAGCACCCCGGCGACGCCGCGTCCACGGCCGGCGAGCCGTTCGACGGCTCCCGCGGCCGGACCGAAGAGCGACAGCCCGAGCAGCGCGATCGCGCAGAGAACCGCCGCCGGGGCGACGACACCGGCCGGATCGATCCCGCCCCCGCCTCCCGAGGCGGTCGAGGAGCTGAACACCACGAACCGCCACAGAGCCACCGCCGCGGCGACGAGCGCCAGCACCGCGAGACCCGCCGAGACGGCCGTCCGGCCGCGACCCGCCTCGACGGCACCCGGAGCGTCGGTGAGGGAACGCGCCGACAGCACGGCCGTCAGTGTGGCGGTGGCCACCGCGGCGGCGAGAGTGGCGAGCGGCGGGAGCAGCACATCCATCGCTCCGGGAAGACCGGCGGTGGGGCCGCCGGTGAGCGTCCAGAGGACGAGCTGAGCGGCAGCGGTGCCGACGATCACCGCGACCAGAGCGACCGCGCCGGACTCCACGGCCGCAGCGCGGGCGAGCCGCGGAAGCGTCACACCGCGTGATCGGAGCAGGCGGGTCTCGACCAGGCGCGCGTCGGCGAGCAAGCGGCCGAGCAGGGCGAGCGCGATCACCGCGCACACCGCGAGCACGCTCAGCGGGATGGGGATGACGGCGCGCAGTGCGACGACCGAACGCTCCATCGCCGTCGTCGTCGCGAGCGCCTGACCGCTCGACGAGAACGGGCTGGCCGCCGCGGTCGAGTCCTCGCTCAGAGCGTCTGCGACGTCGGCGAGACCGTTGTGCAGCAGCGGGAGCTGCGCCGCGGTGATGCGGGCCGGGTCCGGGGTCAGAACCCACTGCACCGAGGTGCCGTCGCCTGCTTCGTCCGCCACGGCGTTCGAGACGATCGCTCGACCGTCGGTCCCCGCGGCGCCGCTCGCGAGTCCGAGCCACGCCGGCGACGCCGGGGCGACCGGAAGCCAGATGCCCACCACCGTGACGGTGACGGGGCCGTCCGGTCCGGAGAGGACGACCGTGTCGCCCAGGGCGAGGCGGTGCGTACGTGCGAAGCCGGCGTCGAGCGCCGTCTCACCCACGGCCGGGGTCGAGGTGGATTCGGGCCAGCGTCCCGAGGTCAGCCGCACCCGCTCATGCAGCGCATCCGTCGCCACCAGGAGCGTCGAGCTGCCGCCGCCGGCCACGGGGACGGTCGGGACGAACGTGGTCTGCGCGATCCGCAGAGGCACACCGCGGAACTGCCGCGCCACCACGGACCGGACCGCCGCATCCTGAACCCGCGGGTCGGAGCCCTGCGACGCCTGCAGTGCGAGCGACGTCGCCGCTGACGGCTCGTGCTCCAGCGTGGCCCGCACGGCGGTGCCGGGAGAGCGAAGCGCCAATCCGGTCATCACGGATGCGAGGAACGCGATCACCACGACCACGAGACCGGTCGACACGAGCGTCCCGCGTTGCGCACGGCTCCGCAGCAGCCAGAACGGGCGGACTCGACCGAGCCGCCCGTCGTCTGCACGCATTTTCTAAACGTAGCGCGAGAGCACCCCGCGTCCCTGCACCGCGCACCGGCCCCGTCGTGTGTCCGGGGGCCGCGTCAGAAGGTCAGCGCTCGGGACCGCCCGTCGTCGATCAGCGGCGGGCCGCCTCCGCCGCTCGGTACGCGGCGACCAGCGCGGGCGCGCCCTGCGTCCACACCGGGCCGTGCCCCGGGATGACGAAGTCGACGTCCAACCCGGCCAGCTTCTCCAGCGACGCCGACGACCCGGCCTGGTCGTCCGTGAACGGCGCCGGCTGAGGGCCGCTCTCGCCGGTGAGAACACTGCGGGTGGTCAGCTCGTCACCCACGAACACTGCCCGGGCAGCGGGCACGTGGATGGCCACACTGCCCGGTGAATGACCGGGCATCCCGATGATCTCCGGCGCTCCCGGCAGAGGGAGCACATCCCCGTCGTCCACCGGCACGACTTCCTTGACCCGCGGCATCTTCACGCCGCCCTTGCGGATCGCGTAGGCGAAGAAGCCGATCACCGGGCCGATCCGGCGCCGGTCCTTGGGCGGCGACGGGGGCTTCTCCCCCATGGCGCGCGCGGCATCACCGGCGCCCACATAGACGGGGATGCCGAGCTCCGACCGCAGGCGTTCGGCGAAGCCGGTGTGGTCGCTGTCGCCGTGGGTGAGCACGATGCCCTTGATGTCGCTGAGCGGCCGTCCGAGAGCCGCCAGCTCCCGGGTCAGGTCGGCGTAGTGTCCCGGCAGGCCCGTGTCGATGAGGGTCATCCCCTCGTCGGTGACGATGAGGTGCACGGCGATGATGTCGTTGCCGATGCGGCGAAGTCCCGGTGCGAGTTCCATGATGGCTATGCTAGTTAGCTATGAGCAGGAGATGCAAGCATGCCGACCCCCGATAAGACCTCCCGCGATGCGATCGTCGCCGCAGGGCGCGAGCTCCTCGAGACCGGCGGCCTCGACGGCCTGACCATGCAGGCCGTCGCCGAGCGTGTGGGAGTGCGGGCGCCATCCCTCTACAAGAGGGTGCGCGACCGTCGTGAGCTTCTGGCGCTCGTCGTCGCCGCGACCCTGGACGACCTGACCGCGCGCCTCGAAGACACGCGTGGCGAGCCGGACCCGGCACGCCGGCTCGCGGCGCAGGCGGATGCGCTCCGCGATTTCGCGCACGAGCGCCCCGCCGGCTTCGGACTGGTGTTCGCCGCGCACAGCGCACCCCGACCGGACCCGGACGCAGTCGCGCGCAGCGCCACTCCCCTCCTCGACGCCGTCACCGAGCTGGCCGGTCCGGATCACGCCCTGGACGCCGCCCGCCTGCTCACCGCGTGGGCCAACGGGTTCATCACCATGGAACTCGGCGGGCTGTTCGGCCTCGGCGGCGACGTCGACGAGGCCTGGCGCTGGGGCCTCGAACGCATCATCTCCGCCGCCACCCGCTGACTCAGCGGCCTGCCCGCCGTGCCACCCTACGAGCGCGCCGCAGAACACCTCCTGACACCGCGCGTCCGGAGCGCTAATGTCAGCACCAACCGCCACACTGGCGGCCGCCACTGCGAAGGGATGAAGCAATGAGCGTGAACGACCCCACCGACCCGATGCTGCACGAGTTCTCCCTGGACGCCCGTCAGATGACGCGCTCCGCCATCAACGCCATCCGCACCGCGCTCGGCATCAGCGGCGCCATCGGCGTGATCCTCGGCATCGTGCTGCTGTTCTGGCCCGAGAAGACCATCGCCGTGCTCGCGGTCTTCCTCGGCATCTACTTCCTGGTCGCCGGCATCCTGCGTCTCGGCGTCGGGATCTTCAGCCGCGGGATGCGCGGGGGCGCGCGTGCGCTCAACATCATCCTCGGCGTGCTGCTCATCTTCGTCGGGATCGTGGCGCTCAAGAACGTCTCCGCCGCAGCGGTCACGCTGGTGATCTTCACCGTCGCGTTCATCGGCGTCGGCTGGATCATCGAGGGCGTCATGGCGCTGGCCGAAGCCGGCCGCTCCGCTTCCGCGGGCTGGTCGATCACGTTCGGCATCCTGAGCATCCTCGCGGGCATCGTGGTGCTCGTCCTGCCGGTCTCGTCGGCCGCGTTCCTGCTGCTGTTCGCGGCGATCGCGCTGATCGTCCTCGGCGTCATCGGGATCGTCCGCGCCTTCACCTTCGGCCGCGACGTCCTCAAGGCCACGGACACGACCCCGGCCGCACCGCGCGTCGCCTGACCGCACGCACGACACGGAACGGCCCCGCTCGGGATGCGAGCGGGGCCGTTCGTCGTTCAGCGGTGGTTGCTGCGGCTGGGCAGATGCTCCGCCCACCAGTCGAGGATGATGTCGAAGCGCTCCCGGCGGTGCCGCGGCCGTCCGCTCCGGCTGAGCTCGTGGTCCTCCCCGGGGAAGACGACCAGCTCCGTCTCCACGCCGCGCCGCTTCAGCGCCGCGTAGTAGCGCTCGGCCTGGCTGAGCGGGCAGCGCAGGTCGCTCGACGAGTGCAGCACGAGCGTCGGCGTCCGCACCCGGTCGACGACCGCCTGCGGGCTCTGCGACCGCATCAGCTCGGGGTCGGTGCCGGTGTACTCGTCGCCGAAGAAGCTGCCGATGTCGCTCGTCCCGACGAAGGCGTCCGGGTCGAGGAACCCGCGCTCGACGATCGCCGCCGCGAAGCGGTGGTCGTGCGCGATCGTCCACGCCGTCAGATAGCCGCCGTACGAGCCGCCCATGATGCCGACGCGTTCCCGGTCGAGACCGGGCGTCTCGGCGATGGCGCCGTCGAGGAAGTCCAGCACGTCGGCCAGGTCGACCGTGCCCATCCGCTGACGGATGACGCGACCGTGCTCCTGCCCGTAACCTGCAGCGCCGCGCGGGTTGCACATCACGACCGCGTAGCCCGCGGCGACGTAGACCTGCGCCTCGTCGAACAGGGCGCCGGTGTAGGCCGCGTACGGGCCGCCGTGGATGTTGAGAAGCACCGGATGCGGACCCTCGCCTTCCGGCGTGAGCACCCACCCGTGCACCGGGTAGCCGTCGCGACCGGTCACCGTGAGCTCGACGGGCTCGACGATGCCGGTCGCGCGAAGCGGAGCCGACAGGTCGGTCAGCCGGTGAAGGCCGCCCGAGTCCACGACGGCGACGTCGCCGGAGGTCCGGGCGTCGGCGAAGGACACCACGACGGTCTCGCCCGCGACGCCGGCGCCGCCGACGACGGTGCGCTCGTCCGTCAGGTCGCGACTCTCCCCCGCCGCGTCGACCTCGACCAGCACGAGGGCTCCGCGACGACGGTCCTGCACCAGCACGGCGTCGTCGCGGACCGGGACGATCGACGACTCGGTCAGGTCGACCGGCTCCGGATCCGTGAGCCTCCGGGGCGTCTCGCCGTCGGCCTCGATCACGTACAGCGCCGTGTTCTTGGCGACGAAGTCGCGGCCGCTCTCGCCCACATCCTGAGCCGTGAAGAAGAGCGCGCCACCCGGAGCGAAGCGGGCGTCCACCATGCTGTACGACCCGTGCGGCCCGGTGAGGTCGCGCGCGTCCCCGCCCTCCACCGGAACGGTGAAGACGTTCGATCGCAGGTCGACGTCGCGGCTCGCGTGGCGTGCCGAGATGAAGGCGATCCTCCGCCCGTCGGGCGAGAACGAGATCGAGCCGTCGTCCCACGGACCGTCGGTCAGCTGACGCGGCTCGGCCACGGCGGGCGCCGGGTCCGAGGACCCGTCCGGCCGAGGCGCCGGGACGGGCGACGGCGCCGCCCAGACGTCGGGCACGGACACGACGAAGACGTGCGCCCGCCGGTCGATCGTGTAGCCGACGCCGTTCGCCTGATACTTGAGCGACTGGATGCGCCGCGCGGGCTCCCCGTTCGGGTCGATGCCCTCCACGGTGCCGTAGCGGCCCTGCTCCGGCTCGCGGCTGACGAACGCCAACGTGCGGCCGTCGGGCGACCAGTCGAACTCGGTCACGCCGAGCTTGCGGTCCGTGACCGCGACGGGCTCCCCGCCGGCCGCGTCGACCACGAAGAGCTGCGGCGGGCGCTTCGGCTCGGCACGGAGGAAGGCGAGCAGCCGCCCGTCCGGGGAGAACCGCGGCGCGGTGTCGCGGAAGCCGCGCGTCAGGAGCTTCGGTGCGGCGTGACCGCCGAGCGGGATGGTCCACAGCTGACCGACCGTCGCGTCGGCGCTGAGCGAGGGGTGCGTGACGGCGACGACGGCCCGGCCCCCTCCGGGGTGGACCGTCGGGGTCGAGACGCCGACCAGCAGGTCGAGATCGGCGGCCTTCATTCGGCGATCGGGGTGAAGCTCGACACGTCGCCGACGAGGCGGGTGTGATCGGCGGGGATCGGGTCGATCACGGCCGCGGCGACCTCGGCCGCGAACTCGCTGACGTTGTACAGGCGTCCGGCCGCCTCCTTGCGGGCGTCGATCGCGCCCGGGTTGAGCCGGTTGAGGAGCGTGGCGGTGATGGTGCCCTCGATCATGTCGCCCGACACGACCACGAACTCCACACCCTTCTCCTCGAGCTGCGGGAGCAGCGCGCGCAGCGCGTCCTCACCCGCACGCTTGCTCAGCGCGACGGCCTCGTACTCCGGCATCGTCGGCGTCGTCTGGATGAAGTGCGCCTGGTGGCTGGTCACGAAGACGACCCGGGCGCCCTCGCCGAGCAGCGGGAGGGCCGCGGTCAGGGTGTTGACCTGCGCGTCGCGGTTCAGCTGCATCGCGTAGTCCTCGGCCATGCCGGACTCCATGCCGCCGGACGCGTTGAGCACGAGCACGTCGAGGCCGCCCCAGGCGTCCGAGACGGACCGGAACATGGCCGCAACCGACTCCTGATCGGTCAGGTCCGCGCCGATCGCGATCGCGGTGCCGCCGTTCGCGACGATGGAGTCGACGAGCTTGATCGCGCGCGCCTCCTTGTTGCGGTAGTTGATCACCACGCTCGCACCCGCCTCCGCGAGGTACTGCGCGGTGTCGGCTCCGATACCGCGCGACGAGCCGGTGACGAGGGCGCGCTTGCCCGTCAGCGAACCAGGGGGAAGGGGGTTTGCCACGAATACTCCTCGGCGTCGATGTCTGCATCCTGAGACTACCAAGTGGGTCGGATCCGCCGCCGGTGCGTCCTGGTACGGTCATATCAAGCAGTGAAAGGGGGACGCCATGGACATCGCATCCTTCGCCTGGATCGTGTGGCTGGTCCTCATCCTCGTGTTCGTCATCATCGAGATGCTGAGCCTCGATTTCGTCTTCCTCATGATGGCCATCGGCAGCCTCGGCGGGCTCCTCTCCGGTCTGTTCGGAGCGCCCTGGTGGCTGCAGCTGATCATCGCCGCCGTGCTGTCCGTCGTGCTGATCTTCTTCATCCGGCCGCCCCTCCTGCATGCGCTGAAGCGCGGCGGAGACCCGGCGAAGAGCAACGTCGACCGGCTGATCGGGATGGGCGGCGTCGTCGTCTCCACCGTCACCCGCGCCACGGGCCTCGTGAAGCTGCAGGTCGGCGAGACGTGGACCGCGCGGCTCGACTCCCCCGACGGCTCCCGAACGGAGCTCGTGCCGGGCGAACAGGTCGTCGTGGTCTCGATCGAGGGGGCCACCGCCGTCGTCGCCCCCGCACCGGTCTCCGCTGGAACCGACGGCATTACCGAGAGGATCGCGCCGTGACCGATTCGACCCAGCTCGTCGTGACCATCGTCGTGAGCGTGATCGTCCTGATCATCGCGATCTTCGTGCTGGTCACGCTGTTCCGGGCGATCCGCATCATCCCGCAGGCCCGCGCCGGAGTGGTGGAGCGGCTCGGCCGGTACCACAAGACGCTCATGCCGGGGCTCAATGTGGTCGTGCCGTTCATCGACAAGGTCCGCCCGCTCATCGACATGCGCGAGCAGGTGGTGTCGTTCCCGCCGCAGCCGGTGATCACCGAGGACAACCTGGTCGTGTCGATCGACACGGTCGTCTACTTCCAGGTCAACGACGCGCGCGCCGCGACCTACGAGATCGCCAACTACCTCGGCGCCGTCGAGCAGCTCACCACCACCACGCTCCGCAACGTGGTCGGCGGGCTGAACCTCGAAGAGGCGCTGACCAGCCGCGACAACATCAACGGACAGCTGCGCGTCGTCCTCGACGAGGCCACCGGCAAGTGGGGCATCCGGGTGGCGCGCGTCGAGCTCAAGGCGATCGAGCCGCCCCTCTCCATCCAGGACTCGATGGAGAAGCAGATGCGCGCCGAGCGGGACCGCCGTGCGGTGATCCTGACCGCCGAGGGCACCAAGCAGTCCGAGATCCTGAACGCGGAAGGTCTGCGGCAGGCGGCGATCCTGAAGGCGGAGGGCGACGCGAAGGCCGCCGTGCTACGCGCCGAGGGCGAGGCGCAGGCCATCACCACGGTGTTCGGGGCCATCCACAAGGGGAACCCGGACAACCTCCTGCTCGCCTACCAGTACCTTCAGACGCTTCCGAAGCTCGCCGACGGCCCCGCGAACAAGCTGTGGATCATCCCGAGCGAGCTCACCGAGGCCCTCAAGGGCATCGGCACCGCGTTCGCGCCCGGTGCGGCGCCTGCGGCCGGTGCGCCGACGGCGGCGGCCGCGGCGACCGCGGCGACCGCAGACGCCGGGCCCATCGCACCGACGGAATCGCCCGCTCCCCCGCCCGGATCGTGAGCTTCCTCGACGGCAGGCCGCCGCGCGTCATCGCGCATCGCGGCCTGGCACTCGACGCGCCGGAGAACACGCTCCTGGCGTTCCTCCGCGCGCTCAACGCGGGCGCGACGCACCTCGAGACGGACATCCACGCGTCCGCCGACGGCGTCGCGGTCATCGCCCACGACCCGGACCTCTCCCGGGTCGCCGGACGCAACGTCCAGGTTGCGCAGCTGACGCTCTCCGAGCTCCGCCGCATCGATCTCGGTCACGGCCAGAGCTTCTGCTCGCTCGCCGAGGCGCTCGAGGCGTTCCCCGCCGCGCGCTTCAACATCGACGTCAAGGATGCGCGTGCCGCCGCCTCCGCGGTGGAGGCCATCCGCGCGGCCCGCGCCACCGACCGCGTGCTCATCACCAGCTTCGCCGCCGACCGGCGGAAGGCCGTCGCCGATCAGCTGCCCGGCGTCGCCTGCTCCCCCGCCGTCTCCGAGTTCCTGCCGGTGATCGCCGGCGCCAAGCTCGGCCTCTCGGCCCTCGTGCGCCGCTCGCTCGCCCCGTTCGCCGCGGTCCAGGTGCCCGAGCGGCGCGGACCTCTGCGCATCGTGACCCCGCGGACGGTGGAGCGCATCCATGCCGCTGGAGCAGAGGTGCACGTGTGGACGGTGAACGAGCCCGGCGACATGATCCGCCTGCTCGACGCCGGCGTCGACGGCATCGTGACCGACCGCTGCGACGTGCTCCGCCGGGCGGTCGACGCCCGCCGCTGAACGCGCCGCCGCGGCGCCGGTGACTCTGTGAGGGCACTGGGAGAAACGGCGCCCCGGAAAGATAATCCCCAGCTTGACGGTTTATAACTGTGAGGATTCGCGCACAGAGGAGAGACCACACAATGGCAGATCGAAGCTTGCGCGGTATGAGACTCGGCGCCCAGAGCTTACAGAGCGAAGAAGGCGTCGTCTACTCTCCGCGTTCCCGTTACACCTACCTGTGTTCTGCCTGCGGCAAGGACACCGAGGTGGTGTTCTCGGCCGAGGCCGAGGCCCCCGACACCTGGGAGTGCAAGCACTGCGGGCATGAGGCCCTTCTGCTCGTCGGTGACACCCCCGTCGAGGTCGACCACTCGGACGTCAAGACGCCGCGCAGCCACTGGGACATGCTGCTCGAGCGCCGCACCCGCGCCGAACTGGAGGAGCTCCTCGAGGAGCGCCTGCAGTACCTGCGGGCGCGCCGGGGAACCAGCGAGCACAAGCACAGCGCCTGACATCAGCAGGCGGAGGCCGTTCTCACCGTCGAGGTGAGGACGGCCTTTTCATGTCCGCTGCGTGCGCCGCGGCTCCTGCAGCGGAACGAGAGGCAGCAGTGACGGGTTCCGTCGGCCCACAAACGCGGCGAACAGCCCGAACAGGCCCAGCCCCGCGACCAGGAACTCGATCCCCCGGCTGAGCAGCGTCGCCGGGGTGGTCGTCGTCCCGAGAGGCACGTCCGCGACCATGTGACCCGGCTTGAACGGCGCGATGGAGCTGATCGTGCTCCCGTCCGGCCCGATGATCTGGCTGCTGCCGACCGTGGAGATGTTGACCAGCGACCGGCCGGACTCGATCGCCCGCAGCCGGGCGATGGCGAGCTGCTGCTGGTTCTCGTCCGTCTCACCGAAGTCGGCGTTGTTCGTCTGCGCCAGGATCACCTGCGCTCCCCCGCGCATCATGTCGGTCAGCAGCTGGTCGTCCACGATGTCGAAACAGATCGAGATGCCCGCGCGCACTCCGCCCACGTCGAACACGTTGTCCCGGGTCCCCGGCGTGTAGTCGCGGCCGATCAAATCGATCAGCGACGGCGCGAACGGCCGCCAGAACGCCCGGTCCGGCACGTACTCCCCGAACGGCACCGGGTGCTTCTTGTCGTAGTAGTCGACGGCGCCGCGCCCGGCCTCCCACTGCAGCGACGTGTTGTACAGCTTGTCGTCGCGCTGCGTGATCGTGCCGACGATGAACGGCGCCTTGTAGAGCCGCCCGAGCGCATCCAGAGCCTCCGCCGTCTGGGGATCGCGGGTGGGATCCGGCAGCGCGGACCCCTCCGGCCACACGACCATGTCGACGCGGTTCGCGCCGGTGCGCTCCTTCGCCGGGATCTGCAGAGTCTCGGTGACCTGCGTGTCGAAGACGGCGCCCTCCGGCGCGTTGTCGAAGTACCCGGCGGGGCCGTTCCCCTGCACCGCCGCGATCCGCGTGGTCCCGTGCGTCGTCGCCGGCCAGGCGGGCACCGCGAAGACCAGTGCGACCGCGATCCCGGCGAGCAGGGCGCGGGATGCCGAGCGCATCTCCACGGTGAAGGGCGACTCCACCAGGAGGGCGACCAGCCACACCATCACGAAGCTGACGCCCGAGATCCCCAGCCACGCGACCATCGGCGCGAGCGGGCTGGTCGACTGCGACTCGGCGACGCGCCCCCACGAGAAGCCGCCGTACGGCCACGTGCCGGTCACGAACTCCCGCAGCACCCAGAGGCCGCCGATCACCACGGGCAGCAGGCCGAGCCGCCCGAGCATCGTCGGGAACGCCCGCGGCACCCAGCGGTACGCGAGGGTCAGCAGGACGCCGCCCGCGCCCCAGAACAGCGCCTCCAAGACCGACAGCGCGACCCAGGGCACCGGTCCGAGATAGAGGGCCGTCCAGGCGACGTGCACGAGGTAGAACGAGACGCCCGCGACGAAGCCGACGAGGAAGCCCGAGCCGGCACGGCGTCCCCGCTGGGCCAGCAGCACCATGGCGATGCCGACGAACGTGAGCGGCCACACATCCTTGTCCGGGAAACCGGCGTCCAGCACAGGGCCTGCAGCCGCCGCCAGCAGCACCGCGAGCCAGAGCGGAAGCGGGGCTCGGGAGGGGGTGCGCACGAAGGGAGAGCCTAAAGCATCCGGATGTGGCGGCGGCTCAGGAACTACCGGGGCGTCGCGGCGCCGCGTCGCTCAGGCGACGGACGAGTAGGCGACGATCCCGCGGCGGATCGACTCGAGCGCCTGGCGGGCGACGCGGCCCACGTTCCCCTGCGCCACCAGCGACAACTGGTCGAGCAGGTCGATCGTCTGCTTGGCCCAGCGGACGAAGTCGCCGGCGGCCATGTCGGCCTCGGTCAGCACCGCATCCAGCCCGGAGCCGCGGGACCACATCCACATCGCGAGCGAGATCGCGGTCGACGGCGGTTCGCTGCCGGGAAGCCGGTTCTCCTGCTCGAGATCGTCGAGGCGGCTCCACAACGTGGTGGTCTTCTCCAGCGCCGGCCGGAAGGCGCCGCGCGGCAGCGTGCGCTCGCTCGCGAGCCCCTCGTCGCGGCGCGGTTCGAAGACGAGCGCGCAGGCCATCGCAGCGAGGCCCGGCGCGTCGAGGTCCTCCCAGACGTTGCGGCGCAGGCATTCCGCGACCAGCAGGTCACGCTCGCCGTAGATGCGCTTCAGCGTGCGACCGTGCACCGTCAGCACGGTCTCGCCGTCCTCGTCGGCCAGGTAGCCGAGCTCGAGGAGGACGTCGGAGACGCGGTCGAAGACCTTCGCCACCGCTCCGGTCCGCGACTGGATCTGCGACCGCAGGCGATCGGTGTCGCGCTTCAGCTTCCACCAGCGCTCCGCCCAGCGGGCGTGCTGCTCCCGCTCGGTGCAGCGGTGGCAGGGGTGGTCCTTCATCCGCTTGCGCAGAGCCGCGAGCTGCTGCTGGCGCTGCTCCCGCTCGCGGTTCGACGCGTTCTCGATGCGCGATCCCTTGCGCTCCAGGTCGGTGAGCTCGCGGCGGATGCTGAAGTACTCGCGGAAGTCGCCGAGGTGGCAGGCCATGGCCTCCTCGTACCCGGCGAGGGACTGCTCCTGCTGCATCGCCTTGCGCGCCAGGTCGACCACGGCGCGGTCGGCCTGGAACTGCGCGAACGACGACTCCAGGATCTCGCGCGTGCGCGGCCGCCCGAACTGATCGATCAGGTTGACCGCCATGTTGTACGTCGGACGGAAGCTGGAGTTCAGCGGGTAGCTGCGGCGGGAGGCGAGCGACGCCACCGACTGCGGATCGAGCCCGTCCTCCCACTGGATGACGGAGTGACCTTCGACGTCGATGCCGCGGCGGCCGGCACGGCCGGTGAGCTGCGTGTACTCCCCCGGCGTGATCGGGACGCGCGCCTCCCCGTTGAACTTCTCCAGCTTCTCCAGCACCACCGTGCGGGCGGGCATGTTGATGCCGAGGGCGAGGGTCTCCGTCGCGAAGACCACCTTCACGAGCTTCCGGCGGAACAGCTCCTCGACGACCTCCTTGAAGGCCGGCAGCAGCCCGGCGTGGTGGGCGGCGACGCCGCGCTCCAGGCCCTCGAGCCACTCCCAGTAGCCGAGCACAGCAAGGTCCTCGTCGAGCAGCGTGCGACAGCGCTCCTCCACGATCTCGCGGATCTCATCGCGCTCGTGCTTCTCGGTGAGCCGGACCCCCGCGCGCAGCACCTGCTTCACCGCGGCGTCGCAGCCGTTGCGGCTGAAGATGAAGAAGATGGCGGGCAGCAGGTTGCGGTCATCCAGCAGTGCGACCAGGTCCGCGCGGTTCATCCGGAAGCTGTCGGGGCGGCCGCCCTTCGAGTGGTACCGCCCGACGTCGCGCATCTGCCGGCTGCTCAGTACCCGGCCGCCGTAGCGGGCCATCTGCACGAGCTCGGGGTTCACCCGGTTCGTCGCCGCCAGACCCGACGAGTCGAACAGGTCGATCAGCTTCGAGCGCATCAGGATGTGCTGCTCCAGCGGCACCGGGCGCTCCTCGGACACGACGACGTCCGTGTCGCCGCGCACCGCCTGCAGCCAGTCGCCGAACTCCTCGGCGTTCGAGACCGTGGCGCTGAGCGACACCATCCGCACCTCCGACGGCAGGTGGATGATGACCTCCTCCCACACGGCCCCGCGGAAGCGGTCGGCCAGGTAGTGCACCTCGTCCATGACGACGTAGGCGAGGTCGGTGAGCAGGTCCGAGTCGGCGTACAGCATGTTGCGCAGCACCTCGGTCGTCATCACGACGATCCGGGCGCGCGAGTTGATGTTGGTGTCGCCGGTGAGGAGGCCGACCGACTCGGGGCCGTACGCTTCGACGAACTCCTGGAACTTCTGGTTGCTCAGCGCCTTCATCGGCGTCGTGTAGAACACCTTGGCGTTCGCCTCGCGCATGGCGAGGAACACCGCGAACTCCGCGACGATCGTCTTACCCGCGCCGGTCGGCGCCGCGACGAGCACGCTGCGGCCGCGTTCGAGCGAGGCGCACGCCTCACGCTGGAACGGGTCCAGATCGAACCGGAGCCCTTCGCGGAAGGTCTCGAGCAGGGGCTGGCGGGCCCGGTCGCGGGAGGCGGCGTACCGCTCCGCCGGCGAGAGCGTCTGGTCGGTCACACGACCAGCCTATGCCTCCGATCAGGCGGCGAGTTCGGCTTCGAGCCGCAGCTGGTTCTTCGCCGCGCGCCGGTCGTGCAGCCAGGCGACGCCGTACGCGGCGAAGTAGAGCGCCACCATCGGGATCGCCAGAAGGAACATCGAGAGGACGTCCGCCGCGGGCGTCGCGATGGCCGTGAAGAGAGCGATCAGGATGAGCGCCCAGCGCCACGAGGCGATGATCGACTTCGCGCTGAGCACGCCGACGAAGTTGAGAAGCACCAGGAACACCGGCAGGACGAACGCGATGCCGACGGCGATGACGAGCTTCAGGATGAAGTCGAAGTACGTCTTCGCGCCGATGATCGCCGAGTCCGCCTCCGGGGCGAAGCTCGTGAGGAGGCTGACGATGTGCGGCACGAGCAGCCAGCCGCACACGCCGCCGGCCACGAAAAGCGGCACGGCGGTGAAGAAGAAGCCGAAACCGTACTTCTTCTCCTTCCGCGTCATCGCGGGGACGAAGAACGCCCAGATCTGGTAGAGCCAGACCGGGCTGGAGATGATGGCGCCGATCGTGATGGCGACCTGCATCTTCAGGTCGAAGGCGCCGGTGATGCTGTCGTAGTTGAGCATCGCCTCACGGCCCTGCTGCGTCGCGATCGCCGTGATCGGGCCGCGCATCGCATTCATCACGTAGTCGCTGAGGAACCAGCCGACGACGGAACCGACCAGGAGGGCCAGAGCCGAGCGGAAGAGGCGTTTGCGAAGCTCGATGAAATGCTCGGCGAGCGTCATCCGTCCTTCGCGGTTCGAGCCTCGCTTCGTGGAGGCCACCGGACTAGGACTTCGGGTTGGGCTCGGTCGAAGGGTCGACCGGGGTGACCGTCGGCGCCACCGGAGCCTGCGCCACCGGAGCCTGCGCGACCGGGTTGGCCGCGGCGGTGTTCTGCGCGGCGGTGTTCTGTGCGGTGGTGTTCTGCGCGGAGCCGTCGGCCGGCTGGTCGGACTTGCCGTCCTTCTTGAGCTCGTCGACCTCGCCCTTGAAGATGCGCATCGACTGGCCGATGCTCTTGGCGAGCGCGGGGAGCTTCGGCGCACCGAACAGCAGCAGGATCACGGCGAGGATGATGAGCAGATGCCATCCGGTCAGTCCTGCGAACATGAGATCAGGTCCTTCTCAAAAGGTGGGCGAAGCGATCCGGAACCGTAGCCGGATCCACATCGACCAGTAGTCTACCGCGTCGGACCCGGGCGTCCCTGCGAGCTTGCCGCGCATAGGCGCGCTCGGTGAGGTGCTGCTCGCGCTCCGCCCGCAGCACGTCCACGTCGGCGAGTACCGCCGGTTCGAAGGTGTCGTGGAGCTCCTCGGCCCGCTGCGACAGCACCTCGGCCTTGTCCATCAGCGCGGCCGCCTCCCGTCCTGCGGCGACCACCTTGCGAAAGAGCGACCAGGCGAAGTACGCGAGCTCGCCGAGCAGACCGAGCACGAGCACGGTCCAGATCACGAGCCACGACCACCAGGGCATGCCGACAGCCTAGCGGCCGGGTTCCGCGGCGTCGCGGTAGCGCTCCACCCCGGCCCGGGCCCACCCCGCGACGACCTGACGCGCTTCCGGCGGGTCGAGCACGGTGAGCACGCCGGAGAGGCCGGCGACCAGTCGCTTGAGTCCGTGGAAGTGCGCGACCCGCAGGCTCGTGCGGATGACGCCCCCGCGCTCCTGACGCTCCGCGCCTTCGGGGATGTAGTCCTCGATCAGCGGGATGGCGGATGCGGAGACCTCCACCGTCACCAGCAGGTCCTCCGGCGTGCCGGTGAACAGCGTCTCCGGCAGCTTCACGTCGCCCGGGCGGTAGGTGATCGGCTCCGTCGTGGCGACGAGGTCGTCGATCCGGTCGAGGCGGAAGGTGCGGATCGCTGTGCGCAGATGGTCCCATCCGCGCAGGTACCAGTCCTGGTCGACGGACTCGATCCGCAGCGGGTCGACGCGCCGGCGCTCTCGCTCACCACGGGAGCTGAGGTAGTCGAACTCGACCTGCACGCCCGCGAGGACCGCATCCCGGATCGTCGCCAGCGCCTCGTCGGTCTCGGATCGCGCGACGGCGAGCTGGCTCGGTGCGGCGGACGCGCCGCGCGCCAGCTTGGCCATCAGCGAGCCGATCGCGTCGCGGTCGGCGTTCTCGGGGAGCGCCGTGAGGTACTGCAGCCCGGCGATCAGGGCCGCCGCCTCCCGGGCCGAGAACCGCGGGGAGTCGTCGATGGCGACCTGGTGGGTGAGGACGATCTGGTCGTTCTCCTCGAAGTCGTCCCAGGCGATGTCGAAGAGGTCGCCCGGCTGGTACGCGTTCGTCTCACCGGGGATGCCCGAGACGGCGATCAGGCGGACGGCGTCGCGCAACTGGTCCTGCTCCACGCCGAAGTGCTCGGCCGCCTCGGCGACGCTGACGCGGTCGCGGTCCATCAGGTACGGCACGAGGGCGAGCAGGAAGGCGAGCTTGTCCTGCGCCTGCATCGGTTTCCGCCGTTCAGCCATCGGCGCGCTCCCCCGTCGCTGCACCTTCGTCTGCGGCGCCGGAATGTGCGGCGCCGGAGCTCGTGGCGCCGGCGTGAGCGTCGACCACCGCCTCCAACCGCTGCAGCACCTGCTCCCGCAGCTCCTGCGGCGCCAGCACCAGCACCTCGGGGCCGAAGGAGGCCAGCTGGTCGGCCAGGATGTTGCTGTCCGAGAAGTTCACGGTGAGCCGCACGGGCTCGCCGTCGGCCCCCACCGGGACGGCGTCACCGTAGCGCTTACCGAGCCGGGTCGCCGCATCCGTGCCGGCCGTGACCTCGATCTCGGCGACGTTCGACTCCCAGATCCGCTCCAGCTCGAGGAGGGCGCGCTCGGCGAACGCCTCGCCGCCGACGCGGTACTGCTCGGGGTCGAAGACCCGCGAGGTGAGCTTCACCGGACCGACGACGCGCGACAGCAGGAAGGTGCGCGACTCGAGCGCATCCTGATCGATGCCCTGGAGGTGCCAGCGGCCCTGGTGCTGCACCAGCGCGAGCGGCGCGACGGTGCGCTGCCGGGACGCGCTCTCGCCGGGCTTCAGGTACGGGAACTGCACCATGACGTGGCGCTCCAGCGCCTGGCTGAATGGCTCGAACGCCGCCTCGCGCACCCGCAGCCGCGGTGCGTAGCCGACTACCGGGTCGTCCGCTTCGACTCCCAGGGAGCGGAGCTTCATCAGCGCGCGCCGGGATTCGCCCGACAGCGACCCCTCGCGCCACACCGCCGCGGCGAGACCGAGCAGCGTCAGCTCCTCCGGCGAGAAGCTCACATCGGACGGGAGGTCGTATGCCCCTTTGGGAATGCGATAGCGCAGCAGCTGATTGTTGCCGGACGCCTCGGGCGCCTCCACCGTCTCGAGCGGGACGCCGAGCTCGCGGATGTCATCCTTGTCGCGCTCGAACTGCCGTTCCAGGCTGCTGTTGTCGCCGTGCGGCTCATACCGCTGGCGGTAGCCCTGCACGGTCGAGAGGATCTCGCTCTTGGTCAGGCCGTTCTCCGTCGCGAGCAACGCCAGCACGAGGCTGAACAGACGCTCCTCGACGGGGACGCGCGCGGGCGAGACGGGTGAACGGGACACCCGTCCATCCTAGTCCGCGGGTCAGCGCACCCCGAGGATGTCGACCACCCAGGCGGCGGCCGGAACCTGGCCCTCGGCGGGCGCGTTGATGACGACCTGCGAGCCGACCTTCTTGCCGACCAGTTGATCCAGCACGCCCTGCGGCAGCGCCTGGTTGAGCTGGCTCTGGCCGCTCTTGATCGACACCAGGTCGGGCGAACCCGACTGCCAGCTCGAGAAGACGACGTTCTTGTTCTCCCAGCCCACGGCCGTGTACTGGAGGATGACGATGGAGTCCTTCTTGACGGACGCGCCGTCGCCGGACTTCAGCTCCTCGGTGCGGACCGTCTTCGGCGCGCCGCCGGCCGACGGGATGGTGATGCCCGGCTGCCCGGTCGGGGCGAGCACGACGGTCGGGAAGCCGTTCTGCGAGGGACGGACGGCGCCGTCCGCCTTCGGGAGGTACGCCTTCATGATGTCGACGACGATGATGCCGGACGTCGTCGCGCCGCTGCCGCCGGCGTCCTTCGGCGAGACGACGACCGCGACCCGCGAGCCGACGGGCGCGCACTGCAGGCCCTTGCTCAGCGCCTCGTTGCCCGAGCCGAGCGCGAGCGGGTACGTGTCGCCGCTGCCGTAGGAGGTCTGCTGCACCTCTCCCGTCGCACCGTCGAGGATCGTGTACTGGATCTCGACGACCTGGCCGCGCTGGACCTTCTCGCCGGTGCCCTCGGTGATGATGGTGCGCTCCGACTTCGTGGTGTCGAGCGGCGTCGGAACGGTGATCTTCGGCTTCGAGCCGATCTTCCCGGTCGCCTCGACGAGGTTCGACGCGTTGCCCGTGGGCAGTGCGGAGCCGCAGTCGGCGTTCGGGTTGGTCGAGCATCCGGTCAGCGCGACGGCCACCAGAGCGGCGGCGGCCACGATCGCGGACGTTCTTCCGATGGTCACTCTGCGCACGGGTTCTCTTTCGATCGGGGCTGGGAGCAGCCCATTCATGCTAGCCGACGCCCGGAGCGTCCTCGTCCGCGTCGCCTGAGGGTTCGTGCACGGTCGCGGTGTCGCGCGACTTCGCGAGATCGGCGCTCGCGGCCGCTTCGCGCATCCGCTTCCGCAGGCTCTTGGGGCTCGACTCCCGCTCCCCCAGCGCGCCGGGGGTCCAGGCCTCGACATCCGCGTCCGAGTAGTCGGACTTGGAGGGCCGGCGCTTGAGCTCCGGCAGAACGGTTCCCGGTGCGAGGCGGCGCGCGGTGATCAGGAAGCCCGTGTGCGCGATCATGCGGTGGTCCGGGCGCACGGCCAGGCCCTCCACGTGCCAGCCGCGGACCATCGTCTCGTTCGACTGCGGGTGCGTGTAGTCGCCGGAGGCGCGGATCGCCTCGGCGACGCGCGACAGCTGGGTGACGGTCGCGACGTAGCAGATCACGACGCCGCCGGGCTTGAGGGCGTCGGTGACCGCGTCCAGCGTCTCCCACGGGGCGAGCATGTCGAGGACCACGCGGTCCACGGTGCCGGGCTCGACCGCCGCCGGGAGCGCATCCTGCAGGTCGCCGACGGTGAGCGTCCAGTTCTCCGGGTCGCCGCCCAGGAAGGTCGCGGCGTTGCCGCGTGCGACGTCGGCGAACTCCTCCCGGCGCTCGAACGAGAGCAGGCGTCCCTCGGGGCCGATGGCGCGCAGCAGCCACAGCGACAGGGCGCCGGAGCCGACACCCGCCTCCACCACGGTGGCCCCGGGGAAGATGTCCGCCAGCGCCAGGATCTGCGCCGCGTCCTTCGGGTAGACGATCGCGGCGCCGCGCGGCATGGACATCACGAAGTCGGTGAGCAGCGGCCGCAGCGCCAGGTGCTCGACCCCCGCGTTGTTCGTGACGACCGAGCCGTCCGGGAGGCCGATGATGGCGTCGTGCTCCAGCACCCCGCGGTGGCTGTGGAACAGCTTGCCCGGCTCGAGGGTGATCGTGTTCATGCGGCCCTTGGGGCCCGTCAGCTGCACGCGGTCGCCCGCGCGGAACGGGCCGGAGCTGCGTCGGCTCTCGTTCATCGGGTCTCCCCCTCGCGGCGCGCGCGGGCGACGGCGACGACGTCGTCCGCGGTGCGTCCCTTCAGCGACTCCCACAGCGTGTGCTCGTCGGACTCGGGCAGAGGCACGATGTGCGGCACCCCGATGGTGGCGGCACCCGACGAGACGGCGGAGGCCAGGCCGACCAGCGAGTCCTCGATGGCGACGGTGTCGCGCGGCTCGACGCCGAGCAGGCGGGCGGCGCGGAGGTACGGCTCGGGCGCCGGCTTCGGCTCCTCCACCTCGTCGCCGCTGACGATGACGTCGAAGGCGTCGAACGGGATGTGGCCGACGATCTGCTCCGCCATCCGGCGGACGGACATGGTGACCAGGGCGGTCGGGATGCCCCGCTGACGCAACGACTCGAGCAGCTCGCGGGCGCCGGGCCGCCACGGCACGCCCTCCTCGTCGAGCTTCTGCTGCACCCGATCGGTCAGCCAGTGGACGATCTCATCGGCCTCCATCGCCACACCGCGCGAGCGGAGGATCTCCGCCGAGTTCCAGAGACCGAGCCCCACCAGCAGCAGGCCGTCCTCGTGCGTCCACGTGCCGCCGAACGAGCCGACGAGCTCCTGCTCGGAGGCCATCCAGTAGGGCTCGGTGTCGACGAGGGTGCCGTCCATGTCCCACAGCACGGCGGCGGGGAGGACGGCGGCGGACGAGCCGGCGGTCTCGCGGTCGAGAGGGGCCTGTTCGCTGCGGGGGGAAGACGCGGTCACAACGGGCAAGTCTATCCGGAGAGGGGCGGGCCTATTCTTGAGGGATGGCGCCCCGACCGGACGCCGGGAAGGACGAGGGACGACTTCGTGACTGACGGACAGAACATCCTCGGAGGCCGCATCCTGGTGGTGGCGTTCGAAGGCTGGAACGACGCCGGCGAGGCGGCCAGCGGCGCGGTGAAGACGCTCAAGGAGCAGCTCGACGTGGTCCCCATCGCCGAGGTCGACCCCGAGCTCTACTTCGACTTCCAGTTCAACCGGCCCGTGGTGACCGACGACGACGGGCGCAGGCGCCTGATCTGGCCGTCCGCGGTGGTCTACGGCCCCTCCCTCCCCGGGCACATCGGCGAAGACCTCGCGGGCGACGCCGAGCTGACGGTCACCGGCGACAACGCCGGCAACATCTTCCTGCTGCTCGGCACCGAGCCCTCCCGCAGCTGGCGCAGCTTCACGGCCGAGATCATGGATGTGGCGCTCGCCGCCGACATCGGAGCGGTCGTCTTCCTCGGCGCGATGCTCGCCGACGTTCCGCACACCCGCCCGATCTCCGTCTTCGCGTCGAGTGAGAACGCGGCCGTCCGGGCCGAGCTCGGCGTCGAGCGCTCCAGCTACGAGGGGCCGGTCGGCATCCTGAGCGCGCTGGCCGAAGGCGCCGAGGACGTGGGCATCCCCACGATCATGATCTGGGCGTCCGTGCCCCACTACGTGCACAACGCCCCGAGCCCGAAGGCGGTGCTCGCGCTGATCGACAAGCTCGAGGAGCTCGTCGACGTGACCATCCCGCGCGGCACCCTCGTGGACGAGGCCGCCGCCTGGGAGTCGGGGATCGACGCGCTCGCCGCGGACGACGAGGAGATGGCCTCCTACATCCAGCAGCTCGAGCAGGCGCGCGACACCGTGGACTCCCCCGAGGCGAGCGGCGAGGCGATCGCGCAGGAGTTCGAGCGCTACCTGCGCCGGCGCGGGGACGGCCGGGACGGCGGTCGCGACGGCGGCACCGCCGGGCGAGGGCCGGACGACCCGCGGCGCGGCTAGCGCTCGGTCACCGGTGGCCGGTAGCCGCTAGGCCTGCAGCACGCCCGTGGCGAGCAGGATCATCAGCAGCACGCCGAGCACGATGCGGTAGATCACGAAGGGCAGGAAGCTGCGCCGCGAGATGTAGCCCATGAAGAACGCGATCACGAGCAGCCCGACGACGAAGGCGACGACGGTCGCGGCCGCGGTCTCGAGCGGACCGAAGACCTCGGGGGTGCACGTCCCGGCGCTCGCGAGCGCCTGGGTGCAGGGCTCCTTGACCGCCTTGTACAGCTGGTAGAACCCGCTGCCGAAGACCGCCGGCAGCGCCAGCAGGAACGAGTACCGCGCGGCGGCACGCCGCTGGTAGCCCATGAAGAGTCCCGCCGTGATCGTGCCGCCGGAGCGCGAGACGCCCGGGATGAGGGCGAGGGCCTGCGCGAGGCCGAAGATGATGCCGTCGAGCCAGGTCAGTTCGCGCAGCCGCTTGGTCTTCGCACCCACCCAATCGGCGATGCCGAGCAGGATGCCGAAGACGATCAGCGTCGTGGCGACCAGCCAGAGCGAGCGGAAGACCGTCTCGATCTGGTTCTGGAAGAGCAGCCCCAGCACCACGATCGGGATGCTGCCGATGATGACGAGCCACCCCATCCGTGCGTCGGGGTCGTTGCGCGGGATGCGACCGAACAGGGCGCGGAACCACTGCGCGATGATGCGCGTGATGTCCTTCCAGAAGTACAGCAGGACGGCCGCCTCGGTGCCCAGCTGGATGATGGCGGTGAAGCGGGCGCCCGGGTCGGCGCCCGTGCCGAGCAGCTCTCCCACGATGCGGATGTGCGCCGACGACGAGATCGGGAGGAACTCGGTGAGCCCCTGCACGAAGCCGAGGATGAGCGCGTTGATGAAGTCCAAGAGTCGGTGTCCTGTTCCGGAGGGGCGTTCTGGCGGGTAGCGCGGCTCAGTAGGAGCGCAGCAGGTCGCGGAGCACGGTCCTCCCGAACACTAGCGCGTCGAGCGGCACCCGCTCGTCGACGCCGTGGAACATGCCGGGGAAGTCGAGCTCGGCCGGAAGTCTCAGCGGCGCGAAGCCGTACCCGGTGATCCCGAGCGTGCTGAGCGCCTTGTTGTCCGTGCCGCCGGAGAGGAGGTACGGCAGCACCGGTGCTCCCGGATCGTGACGCCGCAGCGTGCCCGTGATGGCGTCGACCAGACCGCCGCCGAACTCCGCCTCCAGGCCGATGTCACGGTGCATGACCTCGATCTCCACGTCCTCGCCGATCAACTCGCGCACCCGCGCGAGCACTATGTCCTCGTCGCCCGGAAGAGTGCGGATGTCGATCAGCGCCTCCGCCGTGTCGGGGATCACGTTGTGTTTGTACCCGGCCTCGAGGAGCGTGGGGTTCGTCGTCGCGCGCAGCGTCGCCAGGATGAAGCCCGCCGCGGTGCCGGTGCGCAGCACGACCTCGTCGGGTCCGACGCGCTCCGGGTCGACGTCGAGCAGGCGGCCGAGCTCGTCGATCAGGCGGGTGGTCGTCGCGGTCAGCTGGACCGGCCAGTCCTCGCGACCCAGCGCGACGACCGCTTCGGCGAGCTTGGTGATCGCGTTGTCGCGGATCAGGCGCGAGCCGTGCGCCGCCCGCCCCCGCGCGATCAGCTTGATCCAGACCAGGGACTTCTCGCCGGTCTGCAGCAGGTAGGCGCGCCGCCCGGCCAGGTCGATCGAGTACCCGCCGACCTCGCTGATCGCCTCCGTCGCGCCCTCGAACAGCTCGGGGTGCGTGTCGACCAGGTAGTGGGAGCCGCGGCGGCCTCCGTCCTCCTCGTCCGCGAAGAAGGCGACGACCAGGTCGCGCGCCGGACGCTCGCCGGCGGCCAGGATGTCGCCGACCGCGGTCAGGATCATTGCATCCATGTTCTTCATGTCGACCGCGCCGCGGCCCCAGAGCAGTCCGTCGCGGATCTCGCCGCCGAACGGGTCGACCGTCCAGTTGCGCGGGTCGGCGGGCACGACGTCGAGGTGACCGTGCACCACCAGCGCCGGCTTCGACGGGTCAGCGCCCTCGACGCGGGCGATGACGCTGGCGCGACCGGGATCGGACTCGAAGACCTGCGGTGCGAGCCCCATCTCGACGAGCTTCGCCTCGAGGTACTCCGCCGCGTCGGCCTCGCCGTTCGAACGGCCCTCGCCGTAGTTGGTGGTGTCGAAACGGATGAGGTCACGGGCGATGATCGCGGTCTCGTCGAGGCCGGACCCGGAGGCGCGGAGTTCGTCGGTCATCCCCCAACGCTACCGGGCGATCACGGCCCCCGCCCCGCCACGCCCGGGGTGTGTGGACAAGTGCTGCCGCTGGGGAAAACCGTGCTATCGTCTTTCTTCGGCAGCCGGACGAGTCCGGAAGCCGTCCACCTGTCCGGGTGGCGGAAATGGCAGACGCGCTAGCTTGAGGTGCTAGTGCCCGTATAGGGCGTGGGGGTTCAAGTCCCCCCTCGGACACAGAAGAGCAGAACACAGTAGAGAAGGCCCCGGTCGCGAGACCGGGGCCTTCCGCTTTTTCGCCACCTCGTCCGGGAGCGCCGCTCCCCGTCCGGGACTATGGTGTCGCTGTGTCCCGCAGCAAACGGTCCTCCTCCAGCCTGTTCACCGTGCTGCTCGCCTTCGCGGCGAACATCCTGGTCGCCATCGCGAAGACCATCGCCGCCGTGCTCACCGGCTCCGCGTCGCTCGTCGCCGAGGCGGCCCACTCCTGGGCGGACGCCGGCAACGAGGTCTTCCTCATCCAGGCCGAGCGCTCGGCGGCCAGGCCGCGCGACTCCGCCCATCCGGGAGGCTACGGCCGCGACTCGTACGTCTGGAGCCTGTTCGCCGCCGTCGGGCTGTTCACGGCGGGAGCGGTGGTGTCGATCATGCACGGCGTCCAGGCGCTGTCGTCGAAGGAGGAGGACACCGACTACCTGGTCGGCTACCTGGTGCTCGCCGCGGCGTTCGTCTTCGAGGGCATCTCGTTCATCCAGTCGTACCGCCAGGCCCACGCGAAGGCGTCCTCCAGCGGAACGGGGACGTTCGAGCACGTGCTCCGCACCTCCAACCCGACCCTGCGCGCGGTGTTCGCCGAGGACTCGGCGGCCCTCATCGGGCTCGTCATCGCATTCTTCGGGCTGCTGCTCCACGAGCTCACCGGCAACGGGTTCTGGGACGCGCTGGGGTCCATCCTCATCGGCGTCCTCCTCGCCGTCGTCGCCGTCGTGCTGATCGAGCGCAACCGACGGTTCCTCCTGGGCGAGCCGGGGTCCGACCGGGCCTGGCAGACCGCGCTCGGGATGCTGCTGGAGCATCCCGAGGTCGAGAAGGTCACCTATCTGCACCTGGAGTACGTCGGGCCCGAGCGGTTCTACCTCGTCGCGGCGGTCGACCTCGTGGGCGACGACCGGGAGTCCGACGTCGCCGCGGATCTGGAGCGGGTGGAGGCCGAGGTCGAGGAGTCCCCCTGGGTGACCGAGGCGGTGCTGACGCTGTCACGCCCCGGAGCACCCGCGCTGCACCTCGAGGCTGTGCCCGAATCGGCGGACTGAACCGCTATTGCGGTCATAGCGGCCAGCTTCCGACCGCTTGCCGTGCACAATCGAAGTATGGCAAGCACCGGTACGCGAGCGCTTCAGCTCCTCTCCCTGCTCCAGACCCATCGCTACTGGCCCGGTCAGGAGCTCGCCGACAAGCTCGGCGTCTCCCCGCGCACCCTACGGCGCGACGTGGAGAGACTGCGCGACCTCGGCTACCCCGTCGACGCGACGCGCGGCGTCGCCGGCGGCTACCAGCTGGCCGCGGGCGCCTCCCTGCCGCCGCTCGTGGTCGACGACGATGAAGCGGTGGCCCTGGCGGTCGGGCTCCGCACCGCGGCGCAGAGCGGGATCGCCGGTGTCGACGAGGCGTCCGTCCGCGCCCTCGCCAAGATCGTCCAGGTCATGCCGCCCAAGCTCCGGCGGCGGGTGGATGCGCTGCGCACGACGACCCTGTCGACCGCACTGGGCCCGGCGCCGACCGCCGACGCCGCCATTCTCACCGCGCTCGCGCAGGCGTGCCGCGACGAGGAGCGGATCGAGTTCGCCTACGTCGCGCGCGATGGCCAGGCGTCCACGCGCGCCGTGGAGCCGCACCGTCTGGTGTCCATCGAGCGGCGCTGGTACCTCGTCGCCTACGACCTGACCCGCTTCGACTGGCGCAGCTTCCGGCTCGACCGGATCGCGGAGCCCCGGCCGACCGGCACCCGCTTCCGTCCGCGCGCCCTGCCGGCCGAGGATGCGGCCGAGTACGTCCGTGAATCGCTCCACAATGTCGTCGAGCCCCTGGTCGTGGAGGCGGTGGTGGAAGCGCCCTATGATCGCGTCCTCGAGGTGCTCGGCCGCTGGTCGACCGTCGAGGACAACGGCGACGGCACCTGCGCCGTCCGCATCACCGCGGACAGTTCCGACTGGGCGCTGTTCGGCCTGGCGGCGGTCGACGCCCCGTTCCGGATCGTCGGACCGGAGGAGGCCGTGCACGCCGCCGCCGAGTGGGGAGAGCGCTTCACGCGATCTGCGGCGGCGCTGGGAATCGAGGCCGTTCCCGGACCGGCCCCGGACGGCCCGCTCTAAACTGGAGGGGATGACGACCGCAGCACGCACCCCGAGCCCCGCCGACATCAAGAGGTGGCGACGCTACCTCGCCGACGAACGCGCGGAGGCCGCGGTGTACCGCGATCTCGCCAGCCGTCGCGAGGGCGAGGAGCGCGACATCCTGCTCTCCCTGGCGGAGGCGGAGCGGCGGCACGAGCAGCACTGGGTCGATCTCCTCGGCGAACAGGCCGGCCGGCCCCTGCGCGGCGACGTGCGCACCCGAATGCTGGGCTGGCTCGCGCGCCGCTTCGGCTCGGTCTTCGTGCTGGCGCTGGCGCAGCGCGCCGAAGCCCGCTCCCCCTATGCGTCCGACAGCGACGCGACGCCGCAGATGGCGGCCGACGAGCAGGTGCACGAGGAGGTCGTGCGCGCCCTGGCCGCGCGCGGCCGGCAGCGCCTGTCCGGCACGTTCCGGGCGGCCGTGTTCGGGGCGAACGACGGACTCGTCAGCAACCTCGCGCTGGTCCTCGGGGTCAGCGCCAGCGGCGTCCCGACGCACGTCGTGCTGCTGACCGGCATCTCCGGCCTGCTGGCGGGAGCACTGTCCATGGGCGCCGGCGAGTACGTCTCGGTGCGGTCCCAGCGCGAGCTGTTGGAGGCGTCCACCCCCAACCCGGCGACCGGCTCGGCGCTCCCCCACCTCGACGTGGATGCGAACGAGCTCACGCTCGTCTACCGGGCGCGCGGTATGACCCCCGACGAGGCGGCGTCACACGCCCGCGAGGTGCTCTCCAGCCTCCAGGCGGTCACCTCCCCGATCCCGATCGCTCCGGCCGCCGCCGACGACGAGCACGAGGCGATCGGCACCGGCTGGAACGCCGCGCTCTCGAGCTTCTGCTTCTTCGCGTCCGGCGCGCTCATCCCGATCCTGCCGTTCCTGTTCGGGCTCACCGGCACGGCCGCCATCATCGTCTCGGCCCTGCTCGTCGGCATCGTGCTGCTCGGGACGGGTGCCGTCGTCGGGCTCCTGTCGGGCGCGTCGCCGCTCAAGCGCGCGATCCGCCAGCTGCTCATCGGGTACGGGGCCGCAGCCGCCACGTATCTGCTCGGGCTGCTGTTCGGCGCGACCGTCGGCTGACCGGGGGCGGTTCAGCGGCGCCGCCGAAACATTGAATGCATAGGACCGCCACCCGCGTTATGCGACCGCATCCCCGTCGTCTTCGTTAAGCGGGGACACATCCGTCCCCGACGGCGGAGGGGCAGCACTCACCATGGCGCATCGACTCGGGCCCGCGGCGCGACGACCGCGCGCGTGGTGGGCAGCCGCGTGCCTGGTCCTGTGCGCCACCGTCGGAGTCGTCGCCGCTGCGCTGGTTGCGCCGCCTCCGCTCGCCGCCGCATCGACGACCGCGCTCTCCACCATCCAGGCCACGGGCACCGACACGGAAAACGGATCGAGGGCGGCCGCGCCGGATGCACCCGGCGGCCCGGCCACCGGCACTGCGCGGCCGGGAGACACGGTGTCGTGGGTCGTCGGCTACCAGAACAACAGCGATGCGCCCGCGGAGGTGTCGCTCACCGACGTGCTGACGCGGGCCGGAACGTACGTCCCCGGTTCACTGGTTCTCCCGCCCCCGTCGAATCCGGCCGGCGCGGTGACCCCGCAGTACTCGACGAACGGCGGCGTCTCGTGGGCGACGGGCGCCCCGCCGGCCGATGCGACCGGCGTCGGGTTCAAGGCGTCCGGCATGCTCCCCCGCACCCAGCAGGCGTCGCCCCCGTTCACGATCAGTCCTCCGGTCGACCTCCGTGTCGCGGGCGGCGACGCCTACAACGCGGTCGTCCACAACGGCAAGATCTACGCGATCTGGCACCACAGCTCGGGGGCGATCGTCTATTGCGCAACGCCCACCGGCGCGACGTGCCCGGGGTGGCCGACGTCGAGCAACGTCCAGAGCTGGTCGTCGACCACTGGGACGCCGATCGGCACGGACATCGTCTACCCCGGCAAGAGCGCCCAGCAGAACGGCACCTGGCTGGAGGGCACCCGACTGCACTGGTACATGGGGCCGGACGACAATTCGGGCGTCGTCATCGCCTGCCTCGACCTGGCGACCACGACCCCGACCAGCTGCGGCCTCTCGTCCGTCCCGATCGGCGCGACCACCAGCAACACCCAGGTCGCCGCGACGATCGGAGGAACGGGCCTCCCGGCATCCGACGGCAACACCTGGGCGAGTGCCGTCGGCTCCGGTTCCGCCTACCTGGTCTGCATCACGCCGAGTTCCGCGACCTGCGGGCAGGTCCGGCTGACGACCGGAGTCACCACCGCGAACGTCTACACGTCGGCGGTGTTCGGCGACCACGTATTCGCGAGCGTCCAGCAGACCAGCGCCGGCTCGTGGCAGACCTATTGCTACGACCTGGCGACGAAGGCGTTGTGCGCCGGCTCGTGGCCGGTGGCCACGTCCTCGTCCCTCGCCAAAGCGGGGACTCCGTTCGCTCCGCGGCTGTCGGCCACCGGCGCACTCAGCGGGATCTGCACGCTGGCGAACGGCACCGGCACGACCTCCGCCTGCTGGAGCCTCACCGGGGTGGCGCAGCCGACCAACCCCTACTCCGGGACGGGCGCCATCATCGGCGCCGGCGGCAACGGCTCGGGAGACGTCTACACGATCGGCACGAAGGTGTACGCGCCCGCCGGAGACGTCGTGACCTGCCTCGACTTCGGGCGCTACTCCGGGTCGGGCACGGTGCCCAGCTGCGCCGGCTTCACCAAGCCGGCGAACAGCAAGAACTACACCACGCGTCCCGCGACGTCGTTCACTCCGGACTGCCTCGTCGCGACCGGCGACGGCGGCCAGATCACCTTCTTCGACGCCGTCACCGGTGGAGCGTGCATCCCTCCGGCGACGACATCGGTGACGGTGAAGCCCGAGAGCTTCTACTGCGGCACGGGAGCCGCGTCGTTCCATCTCTGGCACGCCCTCAGCCTGTCCGGCCTCGACACGGCCGCGTACCGGACCGGGTCCGTGACGCTCAAGGATCAGAACGGATCCGTCATCCCGGGATGGCACGACCGGGCCCTGACCCTCAACGCCGGAGCGCTCGCCTGGGAGATCTCGGACATCCCACGGACGGTGACGCAGCTCACGGCGAGCGTCACCCTCAACGGCGTGACCGACATCGCCAACGTCCGCGGGGCCCAGATCGTCGTCGCCTGGTGGGGGGATCCGCCGCAGATGTGCTTCGCCACCACCGCGCCCGCGAGCACCTGCGACGACGCCGCGCCGCCGACGCTGTCGAACTCGGCGAGCGCCGTGACGACCTCGGCCGCCGGGTCGGACGCCCCGAGCGGCAACTCGAGCGGGGCCGCCGTCTTCCAGGTCAGGCAGGACCCCGCCCGGTGCTCGCTCGCCCTCACCAAGGCGTCCTCTGTGAAGGACGCGCGGCCCGGCGACCGCGTCGAGTACGAGATCCTCATCCGGAACACGGGTTCGCAGGCCTACGCGGAGGCCGTCGTGACCGACGACCTGAGCGATGTGCTCGCGGAGGCGACCCTGACAGACGACCAGCGGGCGACGACGGGGACGGTGACCTACGTGGCACCCACGCTGCGATGGACAGGCTCTCTGTCCCCGGGCGGGAGCGCGACGATCACGTACTCAGCTGGTGGAGACACGTGCGCCGGAGGGCTTCCTCCGGGATCCACGCCCGATCCCGGTCGTGGTGTCGAGGACGGACTCCGCGGTCGCGCTTCCGGACATCGCGAACACACAGCTCCCGGTCCCCGCCCTCCCCTTCACCGGCGGGCTGGGAACGGACACGCTGACCATCGCCGGAGGCGGCACGCTGGGCGCCGCGGGAGTGCTCGGCTCCTGCCTGCTGCTGAGACGGCGGCGAGCCGGATGAGCGAGCACTCGGAGGTGCGCTGCCGGCGGGTGGACGTTACACTCGTTCTCGAACATTTGTTCGAGTGGCGAGGTGAGCAGCATGACCGAGATCGACGAGGCGGTCGCCGTCTGGACGACCGACGAGGGTGTCCCCACGCGCCTGGTGTGGCGGTCCACCCGGTACCGCGTGTCGGACACGCCCACGGTCTGGGCGGAGGTGTGCGCCTGGTGGCGACCGTTCGGCGAGCATCGCTACACGATCGGGAGCCTGCCCCGGGAGATCGGCGGGTGGCGGTTCCAGGGCACGAGCGAAGACGGCGTGGCCCACGTGTTCGACGTCCGGCACGACGCCGTCGAGCGGTCGTGGCGGCTGGTCCGCGTGTTCGACTGAGGCGGGCGTGCCTCCCGCACCAGGCGCATCCGGTCGCATAGCCTCCATCGGGTGATGGACGACCGCTACGGAACCGATGTCCTGTCCGGCGACTGGAAAAACGCGGGCCGCAAGGCCGTGCCGACCGTCGAGGCCGTGCGGGACCTGGTGATCGAGGATGCCGCGAGCGGCTTCTGCGGGGCGATCACCCGCCTGGAGGCGCAGACCGTCGAGCTCGAGGACTACTTCGGCAAGAAGCGGGTGTTCCCGCTCACCGGTTCGTTCCTGATCGACGGCGAACCGGTGCGGCTCGTCGTCCCGTCGCGCGCGGCGGGGGGACCGGCCCGTACCGCCTCCGGGTCGTTCTCGGTGGGCGACCAGAAGGCGCGCGTCGCGCGCGCCAGCCGCATCTTCGTCGAGGGTCGGCACGACGCCGAACTCGTGGAGCGCGTCTGGGGGGACGACCTCCGCGTCGAGGGCGTCGTCGTCGAATACCTCGAAGGTGTGGACGACCTGGATGCGATCGTGAAGGAGTTCCGCCCCGACCGCAGCCGTCGGATCGGCGTGCTGGTCGACCACCTGGTGCCCGGTTCGAAGGAGAGCCGGATCGCCGAGCAGGTCGCGCGCGGGCCCTACGGAGCGCATGTCCTGGTCGTCGGGCATCCCTTCGTGGACATCTGGCAGGCGGTCAAGCCGGAGCGGGTCGGCCTCGACGCCTGGCCGGCCATCCCCCGCTCGGTGCCGTGGAAGCACGGCATCTGCGCGGCGCTCGGGCTGCCGCACGAGACCCAGGCCGACATCGCCCGCGCGTGGAAGCGCATCCTCGGTCGAGTGCGGTCGTTCTCCGACCTCGAACCGGAGCTCCTCGGCCGGGTCGAGCACCTCATCGACTTCGTCACCGAACCGTAGCGGGCGGCGCTACCAGCCGTACTCCGTGTACGTCTCGCCACGCAGCAGCGCCTCGATGCCGTTCCGGATGACGGGGATGACGTCCGCGGGCAGCGCATCCACATGCGCCCACACCAGCTCGGACGCCTTGTCGGGCTCGCCGATCGTCGGCTGCGCGCCGGGTGGAAGGTCGGCGACGAAGAAGAAGTCGATGTAGGCGTCGCCGTCCGCGCGCCCGTGCTGGACCAGCGCGAGCCGCACGTCGCCCGGGTCGAGCTCCACCCGGATCTCCTCGCGCGTCTCCCGCAGGACCGCGGCGGTGGCCGACTCCCCCGGCTCGACGTGCCCGGCGGGGAGGGACAGCTCGCCGTCCCGGTAGCCCGTGCCCATACGACGCTGCAGCAGGAGGCGATCGCCGTCGAAGAGGCAGAGGTAGACGGCCGCAGGGTAGGTGGTGCGCACCCTCCATTGTGTCCGCTGTCGGTCGTCCGGCGTACAGTGACGGCACAGCTCTGCGCCGGTTCGACCCCCTTCCGAAACCGGGTCGATACCGCCAGATTTCATTTGCGAGATTCGAACATATGTTCGAAAATAGAAGGGTGTCACTCGCAGCCTCCTCACTCAGCGAACCGGTCGTCGACCGGGCGCAGGTGCACGAGCTGCAGACCCGCATCCGGCAGATGCAGGCGACCAAGCTCGAGAGCCGGACGCTGCAGACGCATCCCGCGCTCTCGCCCCTCCTCCCCGGCGGCGCGCTCAAGGCGGGGGCGGCCTACTCGGTGCAGGGATCGACCACCCTGCTGATGGCGATGCTCGCCGGTCCGAGCGCGGCCGGCGCCTGGTGCGGTGTGGTGGGCATGCCCGATTTCGGCGCGGAGGCCGCGAGCCGGTTCGGCATCGACCTCGAGCGGCTGGTGCTGGTGCCGCATCCCGGCGACGACTGGTTGACCGTCACCGCGGCCGTCGTCGACGTGCTCAGCGTGGTCGTCGTCGCCCCGCCGTCCCGCGCCACGGGCGGCGACGTGGCCCGGCTCAGCGCCCGGTTGCGGCAGCGCGAGGCGACGCTCATCGTCGCGGGCGACTGGCCTCAGGTCGAGGCCACGCTGCGGGTCGCGCGGAGCGGCTGGGACGGGCTGGGCGCCGGGTACGGCTACCTCTCGTCCCGACGGGTGACGGTGGAGTCCGCGCCGCGCGGCGGGTCCGGCCCGCGCCGCACCGCCGACCTGTGGCTGCCGGCGGTCGACGAGAGCTTCCGCGCCACCGCCCCCACCCGGCTCGAGGCGGTGGGCTGATGGCCGCCACCAAGGGGTACGAGCCGGCCGTGACCCGCGCCATCGTGGTGTGGTGCCCCGACTGGCCGGTGATCGCGGCCCAACAGGCGCTCGACCTGGCGCCGGAGCTGCCGCTCGCCCTGGTCGAGAAGGGCCTCGTCTTCGCGTGCTCGGAGGCGGCGCGCTCCGACGGCGTGAAGCGCGGGCTCCGGATGCGCGAGGCGCAGGCCCGCTGCCCCCAGCTGGAGGTGGTCCCGTACGACCCGGTGCAGGATGCGCGCGCCTTCGACCCGGTGCTCGCCCGGGTGGAGGAGATCACGCCCGGCGTCCAGCCGGTCCGTCCCGGCACGTTCGTGCTGCGGGCGCGCGGCCCGGCCCGCTACTACGGCGGAGAGGAGGAGGCGGCCGCCGAGCTGCTGCGCTGCCTCGAAGAGCTGGGGCTGCCGGATGCGCGGGTCGGCGTCGCCGACGGACCGTTCGCCGCCGAGCAGGCGGCCCGCTCCACCGGCGGCACCCGCACCCGCGTGCGGGTCATCCCGGCGAGCGGCTCCCCCGCGTTCCTCGCGCCGCTCCCGGTCGCACAGCTCGGACTCTCCGACCTCACGCCGCTGCTGCGCCGGCTCGGGCTGCACACGCTGGGCGACATCGCCGCGCTCTCCCGCGTCGACATGCGCGAGCGGTTCGGCGAGCGGGGCGAGCAGGCGCACACCCTGGCCAGCGGGCTCGACGGCACCGCCGTGGTGCCGCGCACCCCGCCGAAGCAGCTCGACCGCGCGATCGAGTTCGAGCCTCCCCTCGACCGGGTCGACCAGGTGACCTTCGCGGTGCGCGGCGCCGCCGAGCAGTTCATCGCCGGCCTCACCAAGGCCGGGCTGGTGTGCACGTCGCTGCGGGTGGAGGTGACCGACGAGTCCGGGCGGGTCAGCGATCGCACCTGGCTGCACCCCCGGCTGTTCTCGGCGCCGGACGTGGTCGACCGGGTGCGCTGGCATCTGCAGGGCGCGGGCGCCATCGACTCCGGCCTGGCGTCGCCGATCTCCCGCGTCGCCCTCGCGCCGGAGGCGGTCGACGACATCGGCCACCACGAGGACGGCCTGTGGGGCGGCGGCGCCGACGAGCGCATCCACCACGGCCTCACCCGGGTGCAGAGCATGCTCGGGCACGAGGCGGTGGTCACCGCCACGATCGCGGGCGGCCGCGCCCCCGCGGAGCGGCAGGTGCTGGTGCCGTGGGGCGACCGTCCGGTCGGGGTCGCGCGCGCGGACCGGCCGTGGCCCGGGTCGCTCCCCGCCCCGGCGCCGTCGACGGTGTTCGAGGTGCCGCGTCCCGTCGCGGTGCTGACGGTGGAGGGCGCACCGGTCGAGGTGACCGACCGCGGCGACGTCACCGCGCCGATCGCCCTGTTCTCGGCGACCGGCACGCCGCGGGATGCGCGGCCCGTCGACTCCTGGGCGGGCCCGTGGCCGGTGCGCGAACGGTGGTGGGATGCGTCGCTCGCGCGGGCGATGCACCGGTTCCAGCTGGTCGACGCCGACGGTACGGCGTGGCTGCTCTCCCTCGCCGGCTCCGGCTGGTTCGCGGAAGCGCGGTACGACTGATGGGATTCGACAACCCGCCCATCCCGTGGGCCGAGTTCGAGCGGCGGCTCTCCGGCCGGCGCACCGGTCAGCAGGCCGACGAGCGGCCGTCGTCGCGCAAACGGCAGAAGTACGTCCCGCAGCCCATCCCGGAGGCTCCGGAGGAGGCCGTCCGGTACGCGGAGCTGCACGCGCACAGCAACTTCAGCTTCCTCGACGGCGCCTCCTCCCCGGAGGAGCTGCTGGAGGAGGCGACACGGCTGAACCTGCACGCGCTCGCGCTCACCGACCACGACGGGCTCTACGGCGTCGTGCACCTGGCCGAGGCCGCCGAGGCGTACGACCGGGTGAAGACCGTGTTCGGCGCCGAGCTCTCACTCTCGCTCTCCAAGCCGCAGAACGGCGAGCCCGACCCCGAGGGCAGCCACCTCGTCGTGCTCGCCCGGCAGCAGGAGGGCTACCACCGGCTCGCCGCCGCGATCACCGCCGGTCAGCTCGCCGGCGACGAGAAGGGCCGCCCGGTGTACCGCCTCGACGAGCTAGCCCAGCAGTCCGCCGGCGAGTGGATGGTGCTGACCGGCTGCCGGAAGGGCGACGTGCGGCTGGCGCTCGCCGGCGGGGGCGAACGCGCCGCCGAGCGCGAGGTCGCGCGCCTGACCGAGCTGTTCGGGCGCGACAACGTGCTCGTCGAGCTGATCGACCAGGGCGGCCCGCGCGACTCCACCGAGAACGACATCCTGGCCCGCATCGCCGGGCGGCTGGGCCTGCCCACGGTCGCGACGAACAACGTCCACTACGCGAGCCCCGCGCAGTACCCGCTCGCGACCGCCGTCTCCGCCGTGCGCGCCCGCCGCAGCCTCGACGAGCTCGACGGCTGGCTTCCGGCCGCCGGGGCGGCGCACCTGCGCAGCGGCGCGGAGATGGCCCGCCGTTTCGCGCGCTACCCGGGCTCGGTGGAGCGGACCGTCGACATCGCCGACGACCTCGCGTTCCGTCTCCGCAGCGCGCGTCCGCGGCTGCCGAAGCAGGACGTCCCCGACGGCCACACCCCGATGAGCTGGCTGCGCGAGCTCACCTGGCGCGGGGCAGCGGAGCGCTACCCCGACCTCGACCGCAACCCGGCGAAGCGGGAGCGCATCGAGCGGGAGCTCGACGTGATCGAGGCGAAGGACTTCCCCGGCTACTTCCTCATCGTCCACGACATCGTGCGCTTCGCCCGCAGCCGCGGCATCCTCTGCCAGGGTCGCGGGTCGGCCGCGAACTCGGCCGTCGTCTACCTCCTGGGCATCACCGCCGTCGACTCGATCAAGTACGACCTGCCGTTCGAGCGGTTCCTCTCCAGCATGCGGGAGGAGGAGCCCGACATCGACGTCGACTTCGACTCCGACCGGCGCGAGGAGGTCATCCAGTACGTCTACGCCAAGTACGGCCGGCACAACGCCGCACAGGTCGCCAACGTCATCACGTACCGCCCGAAGAACGCCGTGCGCGACATGGCGAAGGCGCTCGGCTACTCCACCGGTCAGCAGGACGCCTGGAGCAAGCAGATCGACGCCTGGGGAAGCGTCCAGACCAGCGACGATCATGACATCCCGGACGACGTGGTGGGGATGGCCCAGCAGGTGCTCAAGTTCCCGCGGCACCTCGGCATCCACTCGGGCGGGATGGTGCTCACCGATCGTCCCGTCGGCGAGGTGTGCCCGATCGAGCACGCCCGCATGGAGGGGCGCACGGTGCTGCAGTGGGACAAGGACGACTGCGCGTGGATGGGTCTGGTCAAGTTCGACCTGCTGGGGCTCGGGATGCTCTCCGCGCTCGACTACTCGATGCGCACCATCGAGGCGTCGCTGGGCGAGAATTGGACGCTCGAGACCATCCCCAAAGAAGAGGCGGGCGTCTACGACATGCTCTGCCGGGCCGACTCCATCGGCGTGTTCCAGGTGGAGAGCCGCGCCCAGATCGGGACGCTGCCGCGCCTCCAGCCGCGCAGCTTCTACGACCTGGTGATCGAGATCGCCCTGATCCGCCCGGGACCCATCCAGGGCGGCGCGGTGCACCCGTACATCCGCCGCAAGCTCGGCAAGGAGCCGGTCACCTACCTGCACCCGTCGCTGGTTCCGGTGCTGGAGCGGACGCTGGGGGTGCCCCTGTTCCAGGAGCAGCTGATGCAGATGGCGGTCGCGGTCGGCGACTGCACGGCGGAGGACGCCGACCAGCTGCGCCGCGCGATGGGCTCGAAGCGCGGGGTCGAGAAGATCGACGCGCTCAAGGCGAAGCTGTACGCGGGGATGGCGCACAACGGCATCACCGGAGCCGACGCCGACGCGATCTACGAGAAGATCGAGGCGTTCGCCAACTTCGGCTTCGCCGAGAGCCACGCGATCAGCTTCGCCCTGCTGGTCTACGTGAGCTCGTGGATGAAGCTGCACTACCCCGGCGCGTTCCTCGCCGGCCTGCTCCGCGCGCAGCCGATGGGCTTCTACTCGCCGCGCACCCTCACCGCCGACGCCCGCCGCCACGGCGTGGTCGTGCACCGGCCCGACATCCAGCGCTCCGGCGTCTTCCCGCTGCTCGAGCCGCTGGATGCGGCGCAGCCCGGCCCGACCGGCGCCGACGCGTGCCGGGAGCCCGACCAGCCGCCGATCGAGCGGTTCGACCCGGCGGTGCCGCTCGACTTCGCGGCGCACCGGCGCGACGCCGGCCATGCGGTCCGCCTCGGGCTCGCGGCCGTCACCTCCATCGGCGAGAAGGTCGCCGAGCGGATCGTCGCCGAGCGGGAGGCGGACGGCCCGTACCGCGACCTCGCCGACCTCGCCCGCCGCACCGGCCTCAACACCGGCCAGTTGGAGGCGCTCGCCGCGGCCGGAGCCTTCGAGGGCTTCGACCTGAGCAGGCGGCAGGCGATCTGGGAGGCCGGCAACGCCGCCCAGGAGCGCCCCGAGTTCCTGGCGGGCACCGCGATCACGGTCCAGCCGCCGCTCCTGCCGCTGCTCTCCCCCGCCGAGCAGCTCGCCAGCGACCTGTGGTCGACCGGGATCTCGACCGACGACCACCCCATCCGGTTCCTCCGCCCGGCGCTCGCCGCACGTGGAGTGCGTCCCGCCGACACGCTCGCGTCGAGCGAGTCCGGCCGCCGCATCGAGATCGGCGGCGTGGTCACGCACCGCCAGCGCCCGGCGACGGCGGCGGGGGTGACGTTCCTCAACATCGAGGACGAGACCGGGATGATCAACGTGGTGTGCCCGGTCGGCGTGTGGAACCGCTACCGCCGCGTCGCCCGGCAGGCTCCCGCGATGATCGTCCGCGGCATCCTGGAGCGCAGCGAGGAGGGTGTGGTCAACGTGGTCGCCGACCGCCTCGAGGCCCTCGACACGGGCATCCGCACCGTCTCCCGCGACTTCCGCTGACCCGCGGCGTCGCCGCGCCCGCCGCGCGCCGCGCTCCGGCCCACATTCGTGCCGAATGTCGCCTCACGTGCTCTCTATCCCGCCATTCGGCACCAATGTCCCGCGGACCAGGGAGCGCAGCCAGCAGACATTCGGCACGAATGTCGGCTCCCCGAGGCCCGAGACCGACATTCGGCACGAATGTCGGTCAGCGGCAGGCAACAGGGCGCCCGCGTCAGTCGTCCTCGAAGCGGAGGTGCCGCACGCTGCGGCCGTTGCGGCGCACAAGCCGCAGCGCCTCCACGCCGATGCGGATGTGCCGCTCCACGAAGTCGCGCGTCACCCCGAGGTCGCTCTGCGCCGTCTTCACGCCCTCCGGCGTCATCGGCTGGTCCGAGACCAGCAGCAGGGCGCCGCTCGGGATGCGGTTGGCGAAGCCCGCGGCGAACACCGTCGCCGTCTCCATGTCGACCGCCATGCAGCGCGTGCGGCGCAGGTACTCCTTGAACGTGTCGTCGTGCTCCCACACCCGGCGGTTCGTCGTGTAGACGGTGCCAGTCCAGTAGTCCTGCTTGACGTCGCGGATGCTCGACGAGACCGCCCGCTGCAACTGGAACGCGGGCAGCGCCGGCACTTCCGGCGGCAGGTAGTCGTTCGACGTGCCCTCGCCGCGGATGGCCGCGATCGGCAGCACCAGGTCGCCGACCCGGCTCTTGCTCTTCACTCCCCCGCACTTGCCGAGGAACAGCGCCGCCTTCGGGCACACCGCCGAGAGCAGGTCCATCACGGTCGCGGCGTTCGGGCTGCCCATCCCGAAGTCGATCATCGTGATTCCGTCGGCCGTGGCGTTGGGCATTGACCGGTCGCGGCCGCGGACCTCCGCGCCGTACCACTCGGCGAACCGCTCCACGTAGTCGCCGAAGTTGGTGAGCAGCACGTACTCGCCGAACTCCTCGAGCGGCGTCCCCGTGTAGCGCGGCAGCCAGTCGCGGACGATGGCGGCCTTGTCCTTCATCGTCGACGCCGGTGGCGCGACCGCCGCCGTGTCGACCGTGTTCTCCGCATCCACCATCTGTCGTCCCTCTCGTTCCTCAGCGGCCGTACCGGGCGGGGCGGGCTACCCGGCGACCATCGTGCCCAGCAGCGAACCGATCGCGAACGTCGCCGCCAGGGCCAGCGCCCCGCCGATGACCACACGGATCATCGCACGTCCCCGCGAGCTGCCGCCGATCCACGCCGCGACGTAGCCGGTGAGCGCCAGCGCGATGAGCACCGCGACGAACGTCACCGGGATGCGCAGCTCCGGCGGCAGTAGGATGGTCAGCATCGGAAGGATCGCGCCGCACGTGAACGCGACCGCCGACGCGAGCGCCGCGTGCCACGGGCTGACCACGTCGTCCTGGTCGATCCCGAGCTCCGCCGAGAGGTGCGCCGCGAGGGCGTCGTGCTCGGTGAGCTCGATCGCCACCTGCCGCGCCGTCTCGGGCGAGAGCCCGCGCTGCTCGTACAGTCCGGTCAGCTCCTCGAGCTCTTCCTCGGGCATCTCCGCGAGCTCCCGGCGCTCCTTGGCGATCAAGGCGCGCTCGCTGTCGCGCTGGCTGCTCACCGACACGTACTCCCCGAGCGCCATCGAGATCGCACCGCCGACGAGCGCGGCGAGGCCGGCCGTGACGATCGCCGGGACGCACGTCGTCGCTCCGGCGACGCCGACCACAACCGCGGCCACCGACACGATGCCGTCGTTGGCGCCGAGCACGCCGGCACGCAGCCAGTTGAGCCGTTGGGCGAGGCCGCCGCGGTGCGGTTCGTCCGGGTGCTGCTCCGGGGCGGATGCTGCGCTTCCCATGCTGTCGGCCATGCGCCCAGCCTAGGAACCCGCGCGCACCTCCGCCAGGAAGGTTCGGCGACCCTAACGCGCCCGAGAAGCACCCCGAGCCACGCTAGAGCGCGCCGAGCCGCCCTAGTGCGACCCCAGCCGCTTGCGCAGGTAGTCGATCCGCGCCTGCAGCTGCGTCACGCTCGCCTGCGCGACCGCCGGCCCGCCGCACACGCGCCGCAGCTCCGCATGGATGAGCCCGTGCGCCTCGCCCGTGTTCTTCGCGTACAGGCCGACGAGGCTGTTGAGCAGCTGCCGCTGCTCCTTGAGCGTCCGGTGCAGCGGCGCCGGCGGATGCCCCTCTGCGGCGGGCGGACGCGACGAGTGCCGCCGGGCCTGACGCTGCTGCCGCTGCAGCAGCAGCTCGTGCACCTGCTCGGGTTCGAGGATGCCGGGCAGGCCGATGAAGTCGTGCTCCTCGTCCGTTCCGGGCACCGCGAAGCTGCCGAACTCCTTGCCGTCGTAGAGGACGCGGTCGAAGTTCGCCTCGGATCCCAGCGCCTCGAACGCGAACTCCTCGGTCAGCGCCTCCGACGCCCGCTCCTCGCGGTTCGCCTCGGCGACCATCGCGTCTTCGGGGTTCCACAGGTCGCCCTCGGCGTTCTCGTCGGTGACCTTGTCAAGGGCGTGGTCCCGCTCGAGCTCCATGGCGTTCGCCAGCGCCATCAGGGTCGGAACGTTCGGCAGGAACACCGAGGCCGTCTCGCCGCGACGGCGGGCGCGCACGAAGCGTCCGATGGCCTGCGCGAAGAACAGCGGGGTGGATGCGCTGGTCGCGTACACGCCGACCGCCAGCCGGGGCACGTCCACGCCCTCCGACACCATCCGCACGGCCACCATCCACCGCGAGTCGCCCTTCGAGAACTGCTCGATCCGGTCGCTCGCCTCCTTCTCGTCCGAGAGCACGACCGTCACAGGCTCGCCGCTGATCTGCTGGAGCAGGTCCGCGTACGCGCGGGCGGCGTAGTGGTCGGTCGCGATGACGAGCCCGCCGGCGTCCGGGATGGAGTTGCGCACCTCGGTGAGCCGCCTATCCGCGGCCGACAGCACCGCCGGGATCCACTCGCCGCGCGGGTCGAGCGCCGTGCGCCAGGCCTGCGAGGTGATGTCCTTCGTGTTGCCCTCGCCGAGCCGCGCCTCCATCTCGTCGCCGGTCTTGGTGCGCCAGCGCATGTGGCCGGCGTAGACCATGAAGATGACGGGACGGACGACGCCGTCTTCGAGCGCGCGCCCGTAGCCGTAGTTGTAGTCGGTGACGGAGGTACGGATGCCCTGACGGTCGGGCAGATAGGTGACGAACGGGATCGGCGCGGTGTCGGAGCGGAACGGCGTACCCGTCAGCGACAGCCGCCGGGTGGCCCGCTCGAACGCGTCCCGGATGCCGTCGCCCCAGCTGAGCGCGTCGCCGCCGTGGTGCACCTCGTCGAGGATGACCAGCGTCTTGTGTGCCTCGGTGATGTCCTTGTGCAGGGAGGGACGCATCGCGACCTGCGCGTAGGTCACGGCGACGCCTCGGTAGTGGCGGGCGTACCGGCCGTCGGAGTTCTTGAACTCCGGGTCGAGGTGCAGGCCGACCCGCGCGGCCGCCTCCGCCCACTGCCGCTTCAGGTGCTCGGTGGGCGCGACCACGGTGACGCGCTCGACCACGCGCCGGGACAGCAGCTCGGTCGCGAGGCGCAGCGCGAAGGTCGTCTTACCGGCGCCGGGGGTCGCCGCGGCGAGGAAGTCGCGCGGCTCGTGGACGAAGTACGCGTCGAGGGCCTCGGCCTGCCAGGCGCGCAGCTTGTTCGCCGTGCCCCAGGCCGCACGCTCCGGGAAGGAGGGCGAGAGATGCTCCGCGGCGAAGCTGCCGGCGTGCACACCGGGCCGCTCGCCGCCGTGTCCCTCGCCGCCGTTTCCCTCACCGCCGGCCCGCTCGCCGCCGGCCCGCTCACCGTCTCCGGCGGACGTGATCGGCTCGGGTTGTTCTGTCGTCTCCACTTGGATCAAATCTACCCGAGAGCACCGACACCGCCGTCCGATGCAGAATGGAGCAATGGCCGAAGCACAGCATCCCTGGTCCCGTTACGTCGCCCTCGGCGACTCGTTCACCGAAGGCATCGGCGACCCGGAGCCGGGCAGCCCGGGCGGCCATCGCGGCTGGGCGGACCGGGTGGCCGAGGTGCTCAGCAGCAAGACCGACGACTTCGCCTACGCCAACCTGGCCGTGCGCGGCAAGCTGATCAAGCAGATCCTCGACGAGCAGGTGGATCCCGCGGTCGCGCTCCGGCCGGACCTCATCACCATCTCGGCGGGCGGCAACGACGTGATCCGCCCCGGCACCGACCCCGACCAGATCGCCGCCCTCTTCGACCAGGCGGTCGCCCGTCTCAGCGCGGACGGCGCGACGGTGGTCGTCTTCACCGGCGTCGACGTGGGATTCTCCCCCGTGTTCCGCGGCATCCGCGGCAAGGTGGCGATCTACAACGAGAACGTCCGCGCGATCGCCGCCCGCTACGACTGCATCGTGGCCGACCAGTGGGCGCTGACCGAGATCCAGGACCAGCGGATGTGGGCGCCCGACCGCCTGCACCTCGCGCCGCTCGGCCACCACACCGTCGCCCGGATGGTGCTCGCGGCGCTCAACGTCGAGAACGACCTGCAGCCGCTGCAGCCCGAGCCGCTCCCTGCGCGGAACTGGCGCCAGGCGCGGTCCGAGGACCTCTCGTGGGCGCGGGAGTACCTCGTGCCGTGGGTGCTCCGCCGCATCCGGCACCAGTCGTCCGGCGATCACGTCACGCCGAAGCGCCCGGACGCCGGTCCGTTCCTGCTGACCCGCGACTGAGCGCCCGCCCGGACGCGCGCCCGAGCGCGCAGCTCAGCTCCCGAGCCCGCCCGGGTGCGCCAGGCGCCAGCCGAATCCGGGATCCGGCACATCCTTGGCGAGCGCCAGTGGCACGGTCGTCGTCTTCCCGTTGAGCGTGAACGTCCCCTGTCCCAGGATGTCGCCGGTGAACCCGGACGAGAGCGGACGCGTCTGGAGGTCCACCTGGATGGGCGTGTCCGACCACACGACGAACGACTTCGACTCGGTGGCGATGAGCTTCGACGACGCGCCCCACGCCGTGGTGTAGGTGCCGAACACCTGGCCCTTCTGCACCGGCGTCACCTCGTGGAAGCCCGCCTTCACGCTCGTCAGGAGCGCCTGCACGCCCGCCCACAGGTCGTCGTGGGTCGGCGCGCCCAGCACCACGCCGAGCACCCGCACCTTGGTCGACCCGACCGGCACCTGCGCCGAGAACAGCAGGCAGTTGCCGGCCTCGTCGGTGTTGCCGGTCTTGATGCCGTCCATGCCCTCGAAGCCGAGCAGAGTGTTGGTGTTGTCCTGCGACCCGGCGCCCGGAAGCGTCGCGTTCTTCTGGGAGACGATGGACGAGAGCGCCGGGGATGCCAGCACCAGCTTGCCGATCCCGATCAGGTCTTTCGTGGTGCTGACGTTGCCCGGGTCGAGGCCGTCGGGCGTGACGATCTTCGTTCCGGTGAAGCCCTTCTGCGCCAGCCACGCGTTCGCCGCCTTCACGAACGCGTCCGTGGATCCGTACGCCCAGTTCGCCAGCGAGATGGCGTAGTTGTTGGCGGAGGGCAGCAGCATCGCCTCGAGCGCCTGCTTCTCGGTCATCGACGTGCCCGCGACCACCGGCGCCCACGAGCCGCCGGCGCCGATCACCTGGTTCCAGATGTCGACATCCCGCTGGGTGAACGCGATGTCCGGACCTTGATCATTGCCGTTGAGCGGCTTCTTCTCCAGCACGACCAGAGCGGTGATGGTCTTCGTGATGCTCGCGATGGGCACGCTCGCCTCGGTGCCGTGCGACGCCGACGCGCCGGGATAGTCGGGCGCGACGATCGCGGACGACCCGTACCCGGGCCAGGCGAGCTGCACCGCGGGCTGGGCGATCGTCTTGTCGTGCGCGGTCACCGCGGCGGTCGCCGGGATCGGCGCAACGAGCGAACCGACGACGTAGACGAACGCGACGAGGATGGCCGTCAGCAGCCCGAAGACCACGATGCGCCGGCGGCGGTACACCTTGCGTGAGACACGGCGCGGCGGATCGGCGAGGACTTGCTGGGGCACGGTCGGATTTTAGCGGGCGCTACCGATGCGACGCCTGAGAACGCGCGCGCAGCGCCCACAACGCGACGGCGGAGGCGGACGCGACGTTGAGCGAGTCCACCCCGTGCAGCATCGGGATGGTGACCACCGTGTCCGCCGCCGCGAGGGCACGCCGGCTCAGGCCGTCGCCCTCGGCCCCGAACACCATCGCGATCCGCTCAGGCGGCTCGGCCGCGTACGCGTCGAGCGTCACCGCGTCGTCGGCCAACGCCAGCGCGGCGATGTCGAACCCGGCCCCGTGCAGAAGCGGCACGGCCGCATCCCACTCCGGCAGCCGCGTCCACGGCACCTGCAGCACGGTGCCCATGCTCACCCGCACGCTGCGGCGGTACAGCGGATCGGCGCAGCGGGGCGTGACGAGCACGGCGTCCGCGCCGAGCCCGGCGACCGCGCGGAAGATCGCGCCCACGTTCGTGTGGTCGACGATGTCCTCCAGCACCACGACCCGGCGCGCGTCGCGGAGCAGCTCGGCCGGGTCCGGCAGCTCCGGCCGGTGCATCGCCGCCAGGGCGCCGCGGTGGAGGTGGTAGCCGGTCAGCTGCTCGAGAAGCGCGGCGTCGCCGACGAAGACGGGCACGTCCGGGAAACCGGCGAGCAGGGGCTCGACGTCGGGCAGCCACTGCTCCTGCAGCAGCACCGAGCGCGGGATGTGCCCGGCGGCGAGAGCGCGCGTGATCACCTTCGTCGACTCGGCGATGTAGAGGCCGCCGGCCGGCTCGCTGACGCGGCGCAGGGCGACGTCGGTGAGGCGGGAGTAGTCGGCGAGTCCGTCGGCGTCGAGATCGTGGATGCGGTGCAGCTGCATGCCTCCAGCCTGCCAGTCCGCGAAGGGCGCGGAGGACGGACGCGGGCCGCGACATCCAGCCGCCCGAAACAAAACGGAAAACTGGGGTGTTTAGACTCAGGGACAACCTGGAGGTGCCTGTGACCACCCTGACGACCGCGCTCCCGCCGGAGCTCGCGCGCGGCATCGACCAGACCGTCGACCTGCTCGCCGGCCGTCGCTTCGCGGTGCTGACGGGCGCCGGCGTGTCGACGGACTCCGGCATTCCGGACTACCGCGGCGAGGGCGCGCCCAAGCGCACGCCGATGACCTTCCAGCAGTTCCTCTCCGACGACCGCTACCGCAAGCGGTACTGGGCGGGCAGCCACCTCGGCTACCGCCGGTTCGCCGCGGCGCATCCGAACGAGGGGCACCGCGCGCTGGCGCGGCTGGAGGAGTCGGGTGCCGCCAACGGCGTCATCACGCAGAACGTGGACGGGCTGCACAAGCAGGCCGGGTCCCGCCGCGTGGTCGACCTGCACGGCGCGATGGACCGGGTGCTCTGCCTGGTCTGCGGCCAGATCTTCGCGCGCGAGGCGATCACCGCGCGCATCGACGCGGCCAACCCATGGCTCGACACCGAGGGCGCGGTCGAGATCGCACCGGACGGCGACGCCGTCGTCACCGACATCGACGCGTTCGTCGTGCCCGACTGCACGGTCTGCGGCGGGCACCTGAAGCCCGACGTCGTCTTCTTCGGCGAGTTCGTCCCGGCCGAGAAGTACCGCGAGGCGAGCGCTCTCGTCCGGTCGGCGGATGCGCTGCTCATCGCCGGGTCGTCGCTGGTCGTCAACTCCGGCATCCGCCTGCTCGAGGAGGCGCGCCGCCGCCGCCTCCCGATCGTCATCGTCAACCGCGGCCAGACCAAGGGCGACGCGCGCGCGACCATTAAGCTGGACGGCGGGACGACGGAGACGCTGGTCGAGCTGGCCAAGCGGCTCCCCTGAGCCGGGGTCCCGGTCCGGCGACCGAGGTCGGCGACCGGGGACGGCGACCGGGGGCGGCGATAGGCACCGCGTCCCGCAGCGAAAGGACGCGTGTGACCTTCATCTCCCTCGTGCGGCACGGACAGACCGACTGGAATCTCGCCAAGCGCATCCAGGGCTCGAGCGACATCCCGCTCAACGCGACCGGCCGCGAGCAGGCCGAGACGACGGGACGGGCGCTCGCTGGCGGCCGGTTCGACGCGATCTACGCCAGCCCGCTCTCCCGCGCGATGGAGACGGCCCGGATCATCTCCGGGCACGTCGGCCTCGGCCGCCCGGGGGCCCTCGCGGCGGTCGCCGAGCGCAACTACGGCGAGGCCGAGGGGATGACCGGCGAGCAGATCCTCGCGCGCTGGCCCGAGGGCACCCCGGTTCCCGGACGGGAGACGCGCGACGAGGTCGTGGCCCGCGCCCTACCGGCGCTGCGCGACCTCGGCGAGCGGCATCCCGATGAGAACGTCATCGTGGTGAGCCACGGCGGCGTCATCTCGTCGCTGGTCCGGCACGTCACCGACCATGCGCTGCCGGGTCCCGGCGAGCTGATCCCCAACGGCTCCGTGCACCGGTTCATCTACGAGGACGGCGCGCTCACCCTCGACCGCTTCAACCTCGGCCCGGAGGACCGCGACCTGTTCACCGCGTCCGTCATGTGACGCGACGGCGCTCACCGGCGCGCATCAGCGGTGCCGCGCCGGCTCAGCGCCGGCGAACGGCCTCGGCGTCCGCACCCGCCACGGTGTCCGTCAGCACCGCGAGCAACCGCCGCGCCGACTCGTCCCACGTGTACCGCGCGGCCTGGGCGCGACCGGCGGCCGAGCGCGCGGCCCACTCGTCGCCCTGCTCCAGCCGCCGCACGTTCGCGGCGACCTGCTCGGCCGAGTCGGGCTCGAAGTACAGCGCCGCATCCCCGCCGATCTCGCGGAAGATCGGGATGTCGCTGGCCAGCACCGGCGTCCCCACCGTCATCGCCTCCAGCAGCGGGATGCCGAATCCCTCGTCATGGGAGGCCGACGCGAAGGCCGTCGCGGCGGCGAGCGTCTCGGCGTACTCCTCGTCGCTCGCGCCGTTGTGGAACACCAGTGAGGCGCCCGGGGCCAGCTCGGTCAGACGCGCGCGCTCCGCATCCGTCACCCGGCTCATCAGGTGGAGCGTGTAGTCCGGCAGCAGGGCGGCGGCGCGCACCAGCGTGTCCACGTTCTTGTACGGCATGAACGAGCCCATGTAGACGAGGCTCTTCGTCTCCGGCGCCGTGCGCTCCCGCCGCCCGGGGGCGAGCTCCGGCATCTGCGCCGCGTTCGAGATGACCGAGACCGGCCGCTTCGTCAGGTGGTGCTCGGCGATGAGCGCCTTGGTCGTCTCGGACACTGTGACCACCGCGTCCGAGCGGTTCAGCAGCATCCGCTGCGGCCACCAGGCCAGGTGGTAGAGCCGCCACAGGCCGCGCACGAAGGCCGGCAGGTCGCGCGGCGGCGTCGGGTGTCGGTAGTAGATCAGGTCGTGCACGGTGAGCACGAGCTTGTAGCGGCGACCGAAACCGCCCATGGTCTGCATCGGCGTGAACACGATGTCCGGGTTCAGCTTGTTGACGCTGCGCGCGACCCACGGCTCGCCGGCCGACGTCGGCGACGGGATGAGCTCCCATGGCAGGTCGGGCAGCATTTCCAGCTGGCGGTGGTCGTTGATCAGCATCGTGACGGGATGCAGCTTCGCCAGGGTCCCGACCAGCTCGGCCGTGTACCGGCTGATGCCGTCGTGCCGCCCGATGCGCGTGTAGCGGCAGTCGAACAGGATCCTCACGCCGTCGTCCCCTCGTCCAGGAACCGGCGGATGGCGTCGGCCGCGGCCGCCGGGGTCTCGTAGTGGATGAGGTGCCCGACCTCCGGGATGACGACCAGCTCGGCCGACGGGAACAGCGTCTGCAGCCGGTACTCGGCCGCGACCGGCGTGATGTCGTCCTTCTCGGCGGCGACCAGCAGCATGCGCTCCGGAACGCGCGCGGCGTATTCGCTCACGTCGTGCGAGACCGAGGCGCGGAACGCCTCCAGCACCACACGGCGGTCGCTGAACGCGGAGAAGTAGCGGTCGTGCTGGTCGTGGATCCAGCGGCGCAGGGCCGCATCCTTCGTCTTCGCCATCGCGACGCTCATGACGCGCACGATCAGGCGGTTGCGCAGCAGGGCGAACCCGAGCCGCTCCGGAAGCACGGCGGCGAGCCAGTAGTAGAAGATCGCGAGCCGGGTCAGGATGCCGCGGGGACCTGCCAGCGCCGGCTGCCCGATCGGGTTCACCAGCACCACGTCGTCGGGGCGGCGGTCGTCCGCCGAGCCGGCGCCGGATGCCGCGAGCGATCCCGCAACCACGATCGACCCGAACGAGTGGCCGAGCAGCACCAGGCGGGCGTCGGCGGGGATGCCGAGCGCGGCGACGAACTCCGCCAGCCAGCGGCCGTAGCCGCCGATGTCGTGGGCCGCCTCCGTCATCGGCGTGGACGCCCCGAAACCGGGCAGGTCGGGCGACACCATCCGCACGCCGTCGAGCTGCGCGACCACCGGCTCCAGGCCGTGGTGGTCGCCGCGGAACCCGTGGACGAGGACGAGCGTGGTGGCCGCATCCGGATCGCCGTAGTCCCAGTACCGGGTCGACGAACCGAGGAGGCGGACCTCCCCCTCGCGGACGGGGACGCGCTCCAGAGCGGCGGCATAGGGGGACGAGACGAGCATCGCCAGACAGTCTAGGCGGCGTGGCGGGAAGAGGACTGGACAGGCCGGGGTCGCCACGCCCTAGACTTCACTGGTTGCAATCGCTTGCACCACCCCGCAGTCCCCACCCCCGCAGTCCCCCGCCGCCGCTCCGCCCCCCAAGGAGAACCGTGAGTTTCACCGCGCCCATCACGCTGCCCGGGCTCGCCCTCGATCCCCAGTGGTACCGCCGGTCGGTCTTCTACGAGGTCATGGTCCGCTCGTTCGTCGACAGCAACGGCGATGGCTCCGGCGACATCTCCGGGCTCACCTCCAAGCTCGACTACCTGCAGTGGCTCGGCATCGACGCGCTCTGGCTCCCGCCGTTCTTCCAGTCGCCGCTGCGCGACGGCGGCTACGACGTCTCCGACTTCAAGGCGATCCTCCCCGAGTTCGGCACCATCGACGAGTTCCGTGAGCTGGTCACCAAGGCGCACGAGCGCAACATGCGCATCATCATCGACCTGCCGATCAACCACACCTCCGACCAGCACGACTGGTTCCAGCAGTCCCGCTCCGACCCCGAGGGCCCGTACGGCGACTTCTACGTGTGGAACGACACGGACGACAAGTGGCCGGACATCCGCATCATCTTCGTCGACACCGAGGACTCCAACTGGGCCTTCGACGAGGCGCGCCGGCAGTTCTACTTCCACCGCTTCTTCTCGCACCAGCCCGACCTCAACTTCGAGAACCCCGCGGTGCACGAGGCGATGTACGACATCGTCAAGTTCTGGCTCGACCTCGGCGTCGACGGTTTCCGGCTCGACGCCATCCCGTACCTCTACGAGTCCGACGAGGGCAACGGCGAGGGCGAGCCCAAGACGCACGAGTTCATCATCAAGCTGCGCGAGTGGGTCGACCGCGAGTACCCCGGACGCGTGATGATCGCCGAGGCCAACCAGTGGCCCCGCGAGGTCGCGGCCTTCTTCGGCACCGAGGAGGAGCCGGAGTGCCACATGGCGTTCGACTTCCCGGTCATGCCGCGCATCTTCTACGCGCTCCGGTCGCAGCAGGCCGGCGAGCTGGTCCGCGTCCTCTCCGAGACCACCGACGTGCCCGAGGGCGCGGCCTGGGGCGTCTTCCTGCGCAACCACGACGAGCTCACGCTCGAGATGGTGAGCGAGGAGTACCGGCAGGCGATGTACGGCTGGTACGCCTACGACCCGCGGATGCGCGCCAACATCGGCATCCGCCGCCGCCTCGCGCCGCTGCTCGACAACTCCCGCGCCGAGCTCGAGCTGGCGCACGCGCTGCTCTTCTCCCTGCCCGGCAGCCCGTTCCTCTACTACGGCGACGAGATCGGGATGGGCGACAACATCTGGCTGCCGGACCGCGACAGCTCCCGCACGCCGATGCAGTGGACGCCGGACCGCAACGCCGGCTTCTCCAGCGCCGACCCGGGCAAGCTCTACCTGCCGGTCGTGCAGTCGCTGGTCTACCACTACAACCAGGTGAACGTGGAGGCGCAGCTCGCGCAGTCGCGCTCGCTGCTGCACTGGATCCGCAACGTCATCCACGTGCGCAAGGCGCATCCCGTGTTCGGCCTGGGCGACATCCGCGTGCTGCCGACCGACCACGAGTCCGTGCTCGCGTTCGTCCGCTCGTACGCCGGTAGCGGCACGCACTTCGGCGACCAGCCGGAGGACGTGCTGTGCGTGTTCTCGTTCGCGCACAACCCGGTGTCGGTCACGCTTGAGGCCCCGGAGCTCGCCGGCCGCGCGCTCTACGACCTGTTCGGCGGCGCGGAGTTCCCGACCGTCGCCGAGGACGGCCGCTTCACCCTCACGCTCGGCACCCAGAACTTCTACTGGCTGCACATCGAGCCGCGCCGCGATTGAGGGGCTCCGCCCCTTTCGCCGAAGTGCACCTTGTTGTGCACTTCCGCGGCGTGTCGAGCGCAAGTACGTGCACCTCGGCGTGCCGTTCCCCGGGGATGACGGTGGGTCCGCTTAGCGTGAAGGCATGAGCACGTGGCACCAGCGTCTCGGGGTCTTCGACCTCGAGACCACCGGAATCGACGTCGAATCGGCCCGGATCGTCACCGCCCACGTCGGGCTCCTCGACGAGTCCGGCGAGGTGCTGCACCGCCGGGACTGGCTGCTCGACCCGCAGGTCGAGATCCCGTCCGAGGCCACCGCGGTGCACGGCATCACCACGGAGCAGGCCCGGGAGCACGGCATGGATGCGGCCCGCGGCGTGGCCGCGATCGTCGCGCAGCTGCGCAGCCTGTTCGACCGCGGCATCCCCGTGGTCGCTTACAACGCGCCCTACGACTTCACCCTGCTCGACCGGGAGGCCCGCCGCCATCAGGTCGAGCCCCTCGTCTCCCCCGGCCCGATCATCGACCCGCTCGTGATCGACAAGGCCGTCGACAAGTACCGCCGCGGCAAGCGCACTCTCACCGTCACCGCGACGCACTACGGCGTCGACCTGCTGGCCGCTCACGACGCGGGCGCCGACGCGATCGCCGCCGGCCGTGTCGCCCAGGCGCTCGCGCGCATCCACGCGGAGGCCCTGGCCCTCGAGGCCGCCGAGCTGCACCGCCGCCAGGTGGACTGGTGCCGCGAGCAGGCCGCAGACTTCCAGGAGTACATGCGCCGGGAGCGCGACCCGGAGTTCACCACCTCGGGCGCCTGGCCGATCCGCTGAGGCCCCGCCCGGCACCCGCGCTCCGCTTCTCCCTCACCTGGGGGCTACTCCTGCGTCTACCGGGACCGATAGTGTCTGCGGCATGAGCGACTCGAATCTGAACCCGCAGCCCCTCCCGCCCCAGCAGCCCCAGTACGCCCAGCAGCCCTACGGCGGCGCACAGCCGGGCTGGAACACCATGTCGATCGTCGCCTTCGTCGCGACCTTCTTCATCAGCATCCTCGGCATCATCCTGGGCTTCGTCGCCCTGTCGCAGATCAAGCGCACCGGGGAGCAGGGTCGCGGCCTCGCCCTCGCGGCCATCATCATCGGCTTCATCGCGCTCGCCCTCGGCATCATCTTCACGATCATCATCGTGGCCGCCATCGCCGCCAACCCGAACGTGACCTACCAGGGCTCCTGACCTCAGACTTACCGCGTAGGCCCCCGTCGGCTCGACGGGGGCCTTCGTGCGTGCTGGCCCGAGCGCATGCTTGCGTCGGAGAACGGGTCCGAAATCTCCGACGCAACGCTCTCCGGACGGAGATCCGGACCCCATCCGGCCGGATCTCCGACGTACGGTTGCGAATCTCCGACGGTACGGAGCCCTGGGTCGAAATCGGCCGGGTCTCCGACACACGGTTGAGAATCTTCGACGGTACGGAGACCTAGGCCCGATCCAGCCGCGTCTCCTACCTACTGGCGACTGAGGCCGCAGGCGCGGGCACCGCGCCCGGAACGCCAACCTGCTTGCGTCGGAGAACGGATCTCAAATCTCCGACGCAACGCTCTGCGGATGGAGATCCGGACCCGATCCGGCCGGATCTCCGACACACGGTCGCGAATCTCCGACGGTACGGAGACCGGGGCCCGATCCGGCCGGATCTCCGACGCACACGCGCGGATCTCCGACGTACCGCGCCGAACCCCACACCCCCACGCACCCGGCGCACGATGAAGGCCCCCGTCCGCTGGACGGGGGCCTTCATGCGCGCCCGGGGGCGCTGCGGCTTACTTGCCGAAGTTCTTGTAGCGCGAGTTGAACTTCTCGACGCGACCGGCGGAGTCGAGGATGCGCTGCTTGCCGGTGTAGAACGGGTGCGACTCGGACGAGATTTCGACGTCGATCACCGGGTAGGTGTTGCCGTCCTCCCACTCGATCGTCTTGTCGCTCGAGACGGTGGAGCGGGTGAGGAACGTCGCACCCGAGGCCAGGTCGCGGAAAACCACCGGGGCGTAGTCGGGGTGGATGCCAGTCTTCATCAGGACTTCCTTGTTGCAGCTAGTAGTCGGTTCGGTCGTGTCCGCGCAGACCGCGTGGACGGGAAGCTTCAGACCCGATGAAACGAACGTCGCCGTGACGGCATGATCGGTTCGGGGGCCAGCTATCGAGTCTAGCAGATCAGGCCAGGTGGCTCAGTCCGCGACGGCCTGGCGCGCCCGGGCGGTGTAGCGGCCGTCGGACTCGGCGATCTCGACGTCGATGTCGAACGTCGCGCTGAGGTTCTCGCTCGTCAGCACCTCGGCGATCGGGCCCTTGGCCATGATCTCGCCGTCCTTGAGCAGCAGCGCGCGGTTGAACGCCTGCGGGATCTCCTCCACGTGGTGGGTGACCATGACGATCGCGGGCGACTTCGGGTCGCTGGCGTAGCCGCCGAGCAGCTGCAGCAGCTCCTCGCGGCCGCCGAGGTCGAGGCTCGCCGCCGGCTCGTCCAGCAGCAGGATCTCGGGGTCGGTCATCACCGAGCGGGCGATCTGCACGCGCTTCTGCTCACCGTCGGAGAGGCTGCCGAAGGCGCGCTCGGCCAGGTGGTCGAGGTGCCACTCGGCGAGCACGCGGTGGGCGCGCCGCTCGTCGATCTCCTCGTAGAGCTCGTTCCAGCGTCCGGTGACCGCATAGGCGGCGGTCATCACGACGTCGAGCACGCGCTCGGTGCGCGGGATGCGCCGGGCCAGCGCGCTCGAGGCGAAGCCGAGCAGCGGACGGAGCTCCGCCAGGTCGGTGTGGCCGACCGACTCGCCGAGCACGACCGCCTCGCCCGAGGACGGGTGCAGCGCCGCGGCGGCGACCTGCAGCAGCGTCGTCTTGCCGGCGCCGTTTCGGCCCAGGATGACCCACCGTTCGTCCGGCTCGACCGCCCAGTCGATACCCTTCAGGACGGGGTTGCCGTCCCGTACAACGGACACGTCGGTAAGTCGGAGAACGCTGTCGGCCATGCCTTCCAGCCTACCTGCGCAGCGCGGCGATCAGTGACGACCGGCCAGCGAGCGGTACACGTCGCGGGTCTGCTCGGCGATGGTCGCCCAGCTGAACGACGTCTGCGCCCGCTCGCGCCCCGCGCGGCCCATCTCGGCCGCCCGGGCCGGGTCGCTGACGACCTCCGTGAGCGCTGCCGCGAGGTCGTTCACGAAGCGCTCCGGGTCGGTTGGCGTGCCGGTGCCGTCCTGCAGCTGCTGGATGGGCACCAGCCGTCCCGTGACGCCGTCCACGATCACCTCGGGGATGCCGCCGGTGGCCGTCCCGACCACCGGGAGCCCGCAGGCCATGGCCTCCAGGTTGACGATGCCGAGCGGCTCGTAGATCGACGGGCAGACGAAGACGGTGGATGCGGTGAGCGCGATCCGCAGCTCGTCGTTCGGCAGCAGGCGGTCGATCCACACGACGCCGTCGCGCTCGGCCTGCAGCTGCTCGACCAGTCCGGTCACCTCGGCGAGGATCTCGGGCGTGTCCGGCGCGCCGGCGCAGAGGATGACCTGCACGTCCTTCGGCAGCGCGCGCGCCGCGCGCAGCAGGTACGGGAGGCCCTTCTGGCGGGTGATGCGCCCGACGAAGATGACGGCGGGACGGTCCGGGTCGATCCCGAGCGCGCGGGCGCGGTCGTCGTCGCGGAGGGGCTGCCAGCGCTCCAGGTCGATGCCGTTGTAGATCGTGATGACCTTGGTCGGGTCGAGCGCGGGGTACGCGGCGAGGATGTCGCGGCGCATCCCGTCGCTCACCGCGATGACGGTGTCGGCGGCCTCGAACGCGGTCTTCTCGATCCAGCTGGAGACGCGGTATCCCCCGCCGAGCTGCTCGGCCTTCCACGGCCGCAGCGGCTCCAGGCTGTGCGCCGTCACGACGTGCGGGATGCCGTGCAGCAGCTTCGCCAGGTGACCGCCGGCGTTCGCATACCAGGTGTGCGAGTGGACGACGTCCGCTCCCCCGCAGTCCTGCGCCATCTGAAGGTCGACGCCGAGCGTGGCGATCGCGCCGTTGGCGTCGGCGAGCTCCGCGGGCACGCGGTACGACGCGGTATCCGGCTCGTCGCGCGGCTCGCCGAAGGCGCGCACGATCACCTCGGTGTCGTTCCGGAGCGCCCGCACGAGCTCCGTCACGTGGACCCCGGCACCCCCGTAGATGTCCGGTGGGTACTCCCTGGTCAGAAGATCGACGCGCATGACCAAAACGCTAGTACAGCGAACACTTCGCCTCTACTGTGGAGGACATGGCAGCAGGCAAGAAGATCTTCGGCATCGTCCTCGCGGGCGGAGAGGGCAAGCGGCTGATGCCGTTGACCGCGGACCGGGCCAAGCCCGCTGTCCCGTTCGGCGGGCAGTACCGCCTCATCGACTTCGCCCTGTCGAACCTGATCAACTCGCAGCTGCGCCAGATCGTCGTGCTCACCCAGTACAAGTCCCACAGCCTCGACCGCCACGTGTCGCAGACCTGGCGGCTCGACGGCATCACGAACTCCTACATCGCCTCCGTCCCGGCGCAGCAGCGCCTCGGAAAGCGCTGGTTCAGCGGGTCGGCGGACGCCATCCTGCAGAGCCTCAACCTGCTCCGCGACGAGAAGCCCGACATCGTGGTCGTCGTCGGCGCCGACCACGTGTACCGGATGGACTTCGGACAGATGATCCAGGCCCACATCGACTCCGGCGCCCCCGCGACCGTCGCCGCCATCCGTCAGCCCATCGGGCTCGCCGACCAGTTCGGCGTCATCGAGGTGGAGCCCGAGCGGCCCACGCGCATCGGCGCGTTCCGCGAGAAGCCGCGCGACCCGATCGGCCTGCCCGACTCGCCGAACGAGGTGCTCGCCTCGATGGGCAACTACGTCTTCGACGCGGACGCCCTGATCGACGCCGTCATCCGGGACGGCGACCGGCCCGACTCCAACCACGACATGGGCGGCGACATCATCCCGGACTTCGTGTCGCGCAACGAGGCGGCCGTCTACGACTTCAACAACAACGACGTGCCGGGGTCGACGGACCGCGACCGCTACTACTGGCGGGATGTCGGGACGATCGACTCGTTCTTCGAGGCGCACCAGGACCTGATCTCGGCGCTTCCTGTCTTCAACCTCTACAACAACAGCTGGCCGATCTTCAGCCAGGTGCTCAACTCGCCGCCGGCGAAGATCGTGCGGGACGGGCGCGGCGCGCTCGGCACGACCATCGACTCGATCGTCTCCCTGGGGTCGGTGATCTCCGGCGCCCACCTCGAGCGCAGCGTGCTGGGCCCGTGGGCGAAGGTGGACTCGGGCGCGAAGGTGATCGACTCGGTCGTCTTCGAGCGCGCGATCATCGAGCCGAACGCGTTCGTGGGCCGCGCCATCCTCGACAAGGATGTGGTGGTCGCCGAGGGCGCGCAGATCGGCGTGGATCCGGAGCGGGACCGCGCGCGCGGCTTCACCGTGACCGACTCGGGCATCACCGTGGTCGGCAAGGGAGTGCACGTCGTTCCATGACGCCAGCCACGCCACCCACCACAACCGAACACCGCCGAACCGCTTCGCTGCTCGTCGTGCTCGACGCCGACTCCACGCTGCTCCAGGACGAGGTCATCGAGCTGCTCGCCGAGGAGGCGGGATCACGCACCGAGGTCGCGGACATCACCGAGCGTGCCATGCGCGGCGAACTCGACTTCGAGCGCAGCCTGCGTGAGCGCGTCCGCACCCTCAAGGGGCTGCCGGCCTCCGTCTTCCAGCACGTGGGCGAGCGCATCCGCGTCACCGACGGCGTGCCGGAGCTGATCGCGGGCGTCCAGCAGGCCGGCGGTGTCGTCGGCGTCGTCTCCGGTGGGTTCCACGAGCTGCTCGACCCGATCGGCGAACGGCTCGGCCTCGACCACTGGCGGGCCAACCGCCTGGTGGTGCGCAACGGAGTGCTCACCGGCGAGGTCGACGGTCCGGTGGTGGATGCCGCCGCCAAGGCGCAGGCGCTGCTCTTCTGGGCCGCCGCCGCGGGCGTGCACCTGCGCCAGACCGTGGCCATCGGCGACGGGGCGAACGACCTCCGGATGATGGCGGAGGCAGGACTCGCCGTCGCGTTCAATGCCAAGCCGAAGGTGCGGGCGGAGGCCGACGTCGTCGTCGACCGCACCGACCTCTCCCAGGTGCTGCCCCTGCTCGGCCTGCGCGGCTGACGGCGGGCGTCGACGGCTCCCGCTTCGGGCTAGTGCCCCATCCCGAGTCCGCCGTCGACGGGGATCACCGCTCCGGAGATGTAGCCCGCGTCGTCGCCCGCGATCCAGGTGACGACCTTCGCCACCTCGCCGGCCGAGGCGAACCGGCCCGCGGGGATGCTCTTCTTGTACTCGGCCTGCTGCGCCTCCGGCAGAGCCGCCGTCATGTCCGTCTCGATGAAGCCGGGCGCCACGACGTTCGCCGTGATGCCGCGGGCCCCGAGTTCGCGGGTGATCGAGCGGGCCATGCCGACGAGCCCCGCCTTGGACGACGCGTAGTTGACCTGGCCGGCGCCGCCGAACAGCCCGACCACGCTCGAGATGAGCACGATGCGGCCGAACCGCGCCTTCAGCATCCCCTTGTTCGCGCGCTTCACGACGCGGAACGCCCCGCCCAGATTGGTCTCGACGACCGAGTCGAACTCCTCGTCCGTCATGCGCATCAGCAGGGTGTCCTTCGTGATGCCCGCATTCGCGACGACGACCTCCACCGGACCCAGCTTCTCCTCGACCTCGGTGAAGGCGGCGTCGACGGATGCGGCGTCCGTCACGTCCGCCCGCACGGTCAGCGCACCCTCCGGCCCCTCGCCCGAACGCGCGGTCACGGCGACGCGATGCCCCTGCGCGACGAACTCCTCGGCGATGGCATAGCCGATCCCCCGGTTGCCTCCGGTGACGAGGACGGTGCGTGGCGTGGTCATGCGCTTCCTTTCTGGAAATGATGCTTCCTGCGGATTCGTCCCGAGCGGGACCCAACCCCAGTTTATGGACGTACGCTAAAGGCAACGCACATGAAAAAACCCTCAGCACCGTCGATCACGAGTCTCCCCCTCTCTCCCGACGAGGAGCGACGGCACCGGATGATCAAGTATTCGGTCGCCATGGGAGTGCGCGTGCTCTGCCTGATCGCGGCGGTCATCGTGCCGGGATGGTGGGCTGCCATCCCCCTGGTCCTCGCGATCTTTCTCCCCTACTTCGCGGTGGTCATCGCGAACGTGTCGGTGGAGCAGGGTCGAGTCGACGTTCAGCGTCCAGGCAGTATCGTTCCTGTGGCGCCACCACCACCTCGGGCGCCCGGAGAAGAGCCTCGGGAGGGCCAGTGATCGGGATCGGCGAGCCGGAGCCGCTGACCTGTTCGCGCGCCGGCTGCCGTGAGACCGCCGAGTGGCGCATCGAGTGGCGCAACCCGCGCATCCATTCGGAGGACCGCGTCAAGGTGTGGCTCGCGTGCCCGGAGCACGTGGACTTCCTGCGTGAGTTCCTCGCCGCGCGAGACTTCCCGCTGCGGATGGTCGCGGTCGACGACACGAGGACGTCGGCGTGAGCGAGCAGAAGACCGCCGGCTGGCGGTTCGCCTTCTCGCGCCGTTGGCTGGGCTACCTGGCGTTCGCGATCGCGTTCGCCATCGCCTGCGGCTTCCTCTCCAACTGGCAGCTGTCGCGCAGCAAGGAGGCCGCGGCGGCGAACGCGCTGATCACGGCGAACTTCGACTCGCGGCCGGTGCCGCTCAGCCAAGAGCTGCCGTCGCTCGGCGCGTACTCGCCCAAGCAGGAGTGGACCCGCGTGACGGTCACGGGAACGTACGAGCGCGACAAGCAGCTGCTCGTGCGCAACCGCCCGTTCAACGGCAGTCCCGGCTTCGAGGTGCTCACCCCGCTGCGGACCGCGGACGGCTCGCTGTTCATCGTCGACCGCGGATGGGTGCCGACCGGCAACCGCACCGACTCCCCCGACCACGTCCCCGCCGCGCCGTCCGGCACGGTGACCGTGGTGGCGCGGCTGAAGGCGAGCGAGCCGGCCATCGCCGGGCGCACGGCGGTCGGCGATCAGGTGGGGACCATCCAGCTCTCGGTCGTGAAGCAGAAGCTCGACGGCGCGGACATGTACACGTCCGCCTACGGACTGCTCGACAGCGAGGACCCGGCGCCCGCGACCGCCCCGACGCCCACGGTGACCGCTCCCCCGACGCAGGATGAGGGGCTGCACTGGTCGTACATGATCCAGTGGATCATCTTCGCGCTGATCGGCTTCTTCGGTCTCGGCTACGCCCTCGTCACCGAGTACCGGCGCCGCAACTCCGACGACCCCGCCGAGCGCGCGCGGGCCGCCGAGCGGGAGCGCCGCCGTCGCGCGAAGCGCACCGACGCCGACGTCGAGGACGAGCTCCTCGACGCCACCCGCTGACGCTCTCGTCCGCGCCCCCACCGTCGAGTACACGAAAAGTGCACGCCNCCGAGACGCTTGGGGCGTGCACTTTTCGTGTACTCGACGGGGGCGGAAGCGCTCAGGCGAGGGAGATGAGGTCGAGGTAGTCGGGCGACCAGTGGTCCTCGGTGCCGTCGGGGAGGATCAGCACGCGCTCGGGGTTGAGCGCCTCGACGGCGCCCTCGTCGTGGCTGACCAGCACGACCGCGCCCTCGTAGTGCGCGAGCGCATCCAGGATCTCCTCGCGGCTGGCAGGATCGAGGTTGTTCGTCGGCTCGTCGAGCAGCAGGACGTTCGCACCCGACACGACGATCATCGCCAGCGCCAGACGGGTCTTCTCACCACCGGAGAGCACCCCGGCGGGCTTGTGCGCGTCGTCGCCGGTGAACAGGAATGAGCCCAGCACCTTCCGCGCCTCGGTCTCGGTCAGTGAGGGCGACGACGACACCATGTTCTGCAGCACCGTGCGCTCGACGTCGATGGTCTCGTGCTCCTGCGCGTAGTACCCGATGCGGAGCCCGTGCCCCGGCTCCACCTGGCCGGTGTCCGGCGCATCCACGCCGGCGAGCATCCGTAGCAGCGTGGTCTTGCCGGCGCCGTTGAGGCCCAGCACGACGACCTTCGAGCCGCGGTCGATCGCGAGGTCGACGGCCGTGAAGATCTCCAGCGAACCGTAGCTCTTCGACAGGTCGCTGGCCTGCAGCGGCGTGCGGCCGCACGGCGCGGGCGTCGGGAAGCGCAGCTTGGCGACGCGGTCGACCTGGCGCACGTCTTCGAGGCCGGCGAGCAGCTTCTCCGCACGCGCCACCATCTGGTGGGCGGCGGCGGCCTTCGTGGCCTTCGCGCCGAACTTCGCGGCCTGCAGCTGGAGCGCACCGGCCTTCTTCTCGGCGTTCGCGCGCTCCTTCTTGCGGCGCTCCTCGTCGGCGGCGCGCTGGCGCTGGTAGTTCTTCCAGCCCATGTTGTAGATGTCGATGACCTGGCGGTTCGCATCCAGGTAGAAGACGCGGTTGACCGTCTCACCCACGAGCTCGACGTCGTGCGAGATCACGATGAAGCCGCCGCTGTAGTTCTTGAGGAAGTCGCGCAGCCAGATGACCGAGTCGGCGTCCAGGTGGTTGGTCGGCTCGTCGAGGATCATCGTCCGGGCGTCGGAGAACAGGATGCGCGCCAGCTCGATGCGGCGGCGCTGACCGCCCGAGAGAGTCTTCAGCGGCTGGTCCAGGATGCGGTCGGGCAGGTTCAGGTTGGACGCGATGGACGCCGCCTCCGCCTCGGCCGCGTACCCGCCGAGCAGGTGGAAGCGCTCCTCCAGCCGGCCGTACTTCTTCATCGCGGCCTCGGACACCCCGGAGTCGCTGCTCGCCATGTCGAGCGTCGCCTGCTGCATCCCGAGCACGATGGACCCCAGGCCACGGGCGTCCAGGATGCGCGTGCGCGCGAGGTCGTCGAGGTTGCCGGACCGCGGGTCCTGCGGCAGGTAGCCGAGTTCGCCGGAGCGGTCGACCTTGCCCGCCGTGGGCAGCAGGTCGCCCGCGAGCACCTTGGTCAGCGTCGTCTTGCCGGCGCCGTTGCGCCCGACGAGGCCGATCTTGTCGCCGTCGGCGACGCGGAAGCTCACGTCCTCCATCAGGAGGCGTGCGCCTACGCGCAGTTCGAGGCCCTGCACGGCAAGCACAGTGATTCCATTCGTTCAGCAGCCATCCGTTCCTCGGTTAGTCCGGGACACGCCGAGCGTGCAGCGGAGAAACTGAGGAACGGATGGCTGGGGAGAGTTGTCAGATGGCGAAGCCGAGGGCGCGCATCATGTCGCGCCCGTCATCGGTGATCCGCTCGGGACCCCACGGCGGCATCCACACCCAGTTGATGCGGAACGCCTCGACGATGCCGTCGAGTGCCTCGGCGGTCTGCTCCTCGAGCACGTCGGTCAGCGGGCAGCCGGCGCTCGTGAGCGTCATCGAGATGATGAGGGCGTTGTTCTCGTCGTCCCAGGCCAGGTCGTAGATGAGGCCCAGGTCGACGACATTGATCCCGAGCTCGGGATCCATGACGTTCTTCAGCGCCTCTTCGACCTGGTCGAAGAGCGCTGGGCTCAGCGTGGCGGGCATGTGTGGATTCTACCTCTCGGGCCTCAGGAGCCGGCGAGCTCGGCCGCGGAGGCCGACGCGGGCTCGGGGGCGTCGACGTAGCGGTCGTAGCCCTCCTCCTCCAGGCGGTCGGCGAGCTCCGGGCCGCCCTGCTCGGCGACGCGGCCGGCGACGAAGACGTGCACGAAGTCCGGCTTGATGTAGCGCAGGATGCGCGTGTAGTGGGTGATCAGCAGGATGCCGAGGCCGGTGTTCGCCTTGGCGCGGTTGACACCCTCGGAGACGATCTTCAGCGCATCCACGTCGAGGCCCGAGTCGGTCTCGTCGAGCACCGCGAAGCGGGGCTTCAGCAGTTCGAGCTGGAGGATCTCGTTGCGCTTCTTCTCGCCGCCCGAGAAGCCCTCGTTGACGTTGCGCTCGGCGAACGAGGAGTCCATCCGCAGCGCGTTCATCGACTCGCGAACGTCCTTGACCCAGGTGCGGATGGACGGCGCCTCGCCCGCGATCGCGGTCTTGGCGGTGCGGAGGAAGTTCGTGTTGGTCACACCGGGGATCTCGACCGGGTACTGCATGGCGAGGAACAGGCCAGCGCGGGCGCGCTCGTCGACGGTCATCGCGAGGACGTCCTCGCCGTCGAGCGTGATGCTGCCCTGGGTGACGGTGTACTTCGGGTGCCCGGCGATCGTGTACGCCAGGGTGGACTTGCCGGACCCGTTCGGGCCCATGATCGCGTGGATCTCACCCTCGTTGATGGTGAGGTCGACGCCGTTCAGGATGGGCTTGGTGCCCTGGTCCGTCTCGACGGTGACGTGGAGGTCGCGGATCTCGAGGACTGACATGGTTACTGGTTCACTTTCGGGGCGCTGGGGTCGATGAAGACGTCTCCGTCGATGATCTCGACGGGAAACACGGGGACCGGCTCGTAGGCCGGGAGGTTGAGGGGCTTGCCGGTTAGGAGCGAGAACTGCGAGCCGTGGGCCCAGCACTCCAGGGACTCGTCTTCGACGAAGCCCTCGGAGAGCGAGATCTCGCCGTGGGTGCAGGTGTCGCCGATGGCGTGCACCGCACCGGACGAGTCCTTGACGACCGCGATCGGGACGCCGTCGAGCACCACGCGCGTCGCCTGGTTCTCGACGAGCTCCGCGACGGCTGCGGCGCGCTGTCCCGCCATCAGTTCTCGGCCCCGGCGGTCGGGTCGGACGGCGCCGACGCGGTAACCGTCGAGGACTCGAGCTCGTCCTCGATCTTCGCCTGCAGGCGCTCCTGGAGCGCCGGCGAGCCGATCTGCTGGACGATCTCGGCGAGGAAGCCGCGCACCACCAGGCGGCGCGCCTCCTCCTCGGGGATGCCTCGTGACTGCAGGTAGAACAGCTGCTCGTCGTCGAAACGGCCGGTGGCGCTCGCGTGACCGGCGCCGACGATGTCGCCGGTCTCGATCTCGAGGTTCGGCACCGAGTCGGCGCGAGCGCCGTCGGTGAGGACGAGGTTGCGGTTCTGCTCGTACGTGTCGGTGCCGACGGCCTTCGGGCCGATGAGCACGTCGCCGATCCAGACCGTGCGTGCGCCCTGGCCCTGCAGCGCGCCCTTGTAGGTGACGCGGCTGCGGGTCTCGGGACCGTCGTGGTAGACGTACACCTGCTGCTCGAGGTGCTGCGTCGCGTCCGCGAAGTACGCGCCGAGCAGCTCGGCGTCCGCACGTGCACCGGCGAGGTGCGCCGACGGGTTCAGCCGGACGACGCCGCCGCCGAGGGTGATCGCGACGTGCTTGATGCGGGCGCCCTCGCCGAGCTCGGCGAAGTGGGCGGCCACGTGCAGCGCGTCGTCGTCCCACTCCTGGAGGGACACGACGGTGAGGTCGGCGTCCTTCCCGAGCAGGAACTCGACGTTCTCCGTCAGGTGCGCCGAGCCGGTGTTCTGCAGGATCAGCGTCGCGACCGCGCCGGGGGCGACCTCCACGACGGTGTGCGCCGCGCGGGGCGCGCCGCCGAGGGCGGTGCGGGCGATCGTGACCTCGCGGCGGTCGCCGCTGAGGTCGGCGCCGATGGAGACGAGGAGCGCCTGGTCGAAGGCGGTCCAGGCGTTGGCCGACGCCCGGTCCTCCGGCGTTCCGGCGGCTCCGACGCGGGCGTCGTCGCGCGGGATCCAGGCGGTCGTCACTCCGGGCGCCGCGGTCGCGTCGCCTGCGTTTGTCAAAGAATACGGGTACGGCGAGCCGTCGAGGTCACCGGAGGTGAGCTCCTGGATGCGCGCGACGGGCGTGTACTTCCACATCGGCTCCCGGCCTGTGACGGCCGGGAAGTCCGAGACCTCGGTGGAGGTGAACCGCTCGGCGCGGCTCTGCACCGGAACCGGTGCTCGCATGTGGGTCGGGGCGGGCGCGGTGGTCTGCGTCGTCTCGATCTGCGTCATCCGACAGAGCCTTCCATGCCCATCTCGATGAGCTTGTTGAGTTCCAGTGCGTACTCCATGGGGAGCTCGCGGGCGATCGGCTCGATGAAGCCGCGGACGATCATCGCCATGGCCTCGTCCTCCGGGAGCCCTCGCGACATGAGGTAGAACAGCTGCTCCTCGCTCACGCGCGACACCGTCGCCTCGTGGCCGAGCTGCACGTCGTCGACGCGGATGTCGATGGCCGGGTACGTGTCCGACCGCGAGATCGTGTCGACGAGCAGGGCGTCGCAGCGCACGGTGTTGGCGGAGTGGTGCGCGTTCGCATCCATCCGCACCTCGCCGCGGTAGCCGGCACGACCGCCGCCGCGGGCGATCGACTTGGAGACGATCGACGACTGCGTGTACGGCGCCATGTGGATCATCTTGGCGCCGGCGTCCTGGTGCTGGCCGGGGCCCGCGAACGCGACGGACAGGGTCTCGCCCTTGGCGTGCTCCCCCATCAGGTAGATCGACGGGTACTTCATCGTCACCTTGGAGCCGATGTTGCCGTCGATCCACTCCATCGTCGCGCCCTCACCGGCGGTCGCCCGCTTGGTGACGAGGTTGTAGACGTTGTTCGACCAGTTCTGGATCGTCGTGTAGCGCACGCGGGCGTTCTTCTTCACGATGATCTCGACGACCGCGGAGTGCAGCGAGTCGGACTTGTAGATCGGCGCGGTGCAGCCCTCGATGTAGTGGACGTAGCTGCCCTCGTCGGCGATGATCAGCGTGCGCTCGAACTGGCCCATGTTCTCCGTGTTGATGCGGAAGTAGGCCTGCAGCGGGATCTCGACCTGGACGCCCTTGGGCACGTAGACGAACGAGCCGCCCGACCACACGGCGGTGTTCAGCGCGGCGAACTTGTTGTCGCCGGCGGGGATCACGGTGCCGAAGTACTCCTCGAAGAACTCGGGGTGCTCGCGCAGCGCGGTGTCGGTGTCCATGAAGATGACGCCCTGCGCCTCGAGGTCCTCACGGATCTGGTGGTAGACCACCTCGGACTCGTACTGGGCCGCGACGCCGGCGACGAGGCGCTGGCGCTCCGCCTCCGGGATGCCGAGCTTCTCGTAGGTGTTCCGGATGTCCTCCGGCAGGTCTTCCCAGCTCTGCGCCTGCTTCTCGGTGGAGCGGACGAAGTACTTGATGTTGTCGAAGTCGATCTCCGACAGGTCGGCGCCCCAGGTGGGCATCGGCTTGCGCTCGAACAGCTGGAGGGCCTTGAGGCGGCGCTGCAGCATCCACTCGGGCTCGTTCTTGAGCGCCGAGATGTCTTTCACCACCTCGGGCGAGAGACCACGACGTGCGAGGGATCCCGCGGCGTCGGAATCGGCCCAGCCGAACTCGTACTGCCCCAAAGAGGCGAGCTCGGGCCGATCGATCAGGATGTCTGACATATCTACCTCGTTTCCTTCCACTCGTAACCGGATATCAGTCCGGCTCATTCCCCTCGGAGCGCACGGCTCACGCCGGTCGCTCCTGAGCGTCCTGATTGTGCGGGTGGCGGTGACTGCGTACCACGTGCGTACCTAGACTGTTCGGGGAGACGGGCCACGATGCCCCGGCCACGGCCGGAGAAACCGGACGCGCGCACGCGCCGGATGGCGCGTTCCTCGAACCCACCAATTCTACAGGTGCGGCACGGTATTAGTAGAGGCGCGCCTGCGCATTGCCCGAGTATCCGCACCCGCACCGCCGTCCGAGACCCGAGGAAGCCCCCGAACCATGAAGCGCATCATCGCCTGGCTGCCCGACCGTGTGGACACGCGGCTGAAGGTGATCGCGTGGGTCTACCTGGTGGGCCAGGTCGTGCTGGTGGGCACCGGCGGGCTGGTGCGGCTGACGGCCAGCGGCCTCGGCTGCCCCACCTGGCCGAAGTGCACGGCGGACTCGATCGTCAACACGCCCGAGATGGGCATCCACGGCTTCATCGAGTTCGGCAACCGTGTGCTCAGCGCCCTGCTCGCCGTCGTGGCGATCGTCGCGTTCGTCGCCATCCTGCGGATGCGCAAGCAGCGCCCGGACCTGTTCTGGCTGACCCTCGTCGCCGGCCTCGCCATCCCCGCGCAGGCGGTCATCGGCGGCCTCAGCGTGCTCAGCGGGCTCAACCCCTACGTGGTCGGGCTGCACTTCGTCGTGTCGATCGCCCTCGTCGCGACCTGCACGGGCTTCGTCTTCCGCGTCTACGCGGTGCCCGGTCCCCGCGTCCGCGCCGTGCCCGGCTGGTTCGCCGCCGTCGCGCACGTCACGAGCGCGGTCGTCGCCGTCACCATCCTGGTCGGCATCCTCACCACCGGCAGCGGTCCGCACGCCGGCGACGCGAACGCCCCGCGGAACGGCCTCAACCCCGAGATCCTGCAGCACGTGCACGCGATCCCCGCCTACGTGACCTTCGGGCTCACCCTGGTGCTGGTGATCGGCTCGTGGCGCTACCGCGCGACCGCGGTCCACCGCTTCACGCAGTACCTGCTGGCGGTCGAGGTGCTCCAGATCGCGGTCGGGCTCATCCAGGCGAACACCGGGCTGCCGGGCATCCTCGTCGGCGTGCACATGACCCTGGCGGCGCTGCTGGCCTCCGCGATGACCGCGGTGATCCTGTCGCTCAAGGCTCCGGTCGCCGCACGGGACGCCCGCGAGGCGTCAGCGGCGGACGTCGTCGCGGCGTAGCGTCCCGACCCGCGCCTCGCGCGGCTCGCCGTGCAGGCTGACGAGGGTGCGCATCCCCTCGCCGAAATCGAATCCGACCGCCTCCGCGAGGCGTCGGCTGGCGTCGTTGCCCGGCACGTACTCCCAGTTCAGGCTGGTGAAGCCGAGGCCGTCCGGATCCAGCGCGTAGCGCNGCGACCGCGCCCAGAGCCTCGCGCATGAAGCCGCGGCCGCGCGCCCACGGACCGGACCAGCAGCCGAGCGAGGCGGACCCGGCGCGCTCGTCCCGCCGCACCTCCAGGGCGCCGAGCATCCGGCCGCCCGAGCGTTCATGCAGCGCCCACACCGTGTAGCGCCGGCTGGCGAGCCCGTGCGGGCAGTAGCTGCGGACGAAGAACTCCGCGCTCTCGCGGGTGTACGGCGAGGGCAGCGGCACCCAGCGCTGCGTCTCGGCGTCGAGGCAGGCGGCCAGCACGTCCGGGATGTCGTCGTCCGTCGGAGCGTCGAGCACGAGGCGCGGCGTCCGCAGACGCGTCGCCAGCAACGGTGCGCTCATGCGCACATGCTAGAGCCGGTCACCCCCGGAGTGCACGGATTGACTGAAGAATCCTCAGAAGGGAAGCAGCGGGTCGATCGCGACCGCGAGGAAGATCAGCGTCAGGTACGCGATCGAGCCGTGGAACACCCGCATCGGGGACACCGTCTCGTGCCGGATGGCCAGGTTGTAGAGGCGGTGCGACTCGTAAAGGAACCAGCCGCCGGTCACCAGGGAGATCGCCGTGTAGAGCAGCCCCATGTGCGCGACCGGGATCAGCAGCAGCGAGCACGCGACCATCGCCCACGCGTACAGGATGACCTGCAGGCCGACCACCGCGCGTCCGCGGACGACGGCGAGCATCGGCACGCCGGCCTCCTGGTAGTCGGAGCGGTACTTCATCGACAGCGGCCAGTAGTGCGGCGGCGTCCAGAGGAAGATGATGCCGAACAGGATGAACGGGGCCCAGTCGAGCGAACCGGTCACGGCGGCCCAGCCGATCAGCACCGGCATGCAGCCCGCGATGCCGCCCCACACGATGTTCTGCGGGGTGCGGCGCTTCAGGATGAGCGTGTAGAAGACGACGTAGAGCAGGATGGCCGCGACCGAGAGCGCGGCGGCGAGCCAGTTGGTGAAGAAGCCGAGCACCAGCACCGAGGCGATCCCCAGCGCCCAGGCGAAGACGAGCGCCTCGCGGTCGGAGAGCTCCCCGGTCACCAGCGGGCGGTTCTTCGTGCGGCGCATCACGCGGTCGATGTCGCGGTCGATGTAGCAGTTGAACGCGCCCGCCGAGCCCGCGCTCATGTAGCCGCCGACGACCGTCGCCAGCACGAGCCACAGGTTCGGGATGCCGTTCGCCGCGAGGATCATCGTGGGCACGGTCGTCACGAGCAGGAGCTCGACGACGCGCGGCTTGGTCAGCGCGATGTACGCCTTCGCCTTGCGAGCGACGCCGATGCGGCCCGGTTCGACACGGCTCTCTACAGCGACGTCCATTGCTCCTCGTGATGTGTCGGCGGATGGGCGCGACGGCCCTCGGCAAGTCTACGGCACGTAGAGGTCGCGCATCCCGGGCTACCCCCTGTACGCCCTTGGCACAACCGGCTGGGGGAACACCCCACGTTTCGTGCGTGTTACCTATACTTGGAGATGCTCGCCAGCCGGACCCCTTTCCCACAGGCCCTTTTTGTAGGACCGTGACGGATACGGGCAGCCCGGCGCCGATGACGTCCACGGCGCGCACTACCTCAACCGGTGCGGGTTCCACGACGACCCTCACCACATCTACGAAGGGTCAGTTTTCACGTGGCAGCACTGCAGTGGGATCCCATTGACAACAAGGCAGTAGACACGGCTCGCGTCCTCGCGGCCGACGCGGTGGAGAAGGTGGGCAACGGGCATCCCGGCACCGCCATGAGCCTCGCCCCCGCGGCCTACCTGCTCTTCCAGAAGGTGATGCGCCGCGACCCGCGCGACCAGCACTGGCTCGGTCGCGACCGCTTCATCCTCTCGGCGGGCCACTCGTCCCTGACCCAGTACATCCAGCTCTATCTGGGCGGCTACGGCCTCGAGCTCGACGACCTCAAGAAGCTGCGCACGTGGGGCTCCCTCACCCCCGGCCACCCCGAGTACGGACACACCGACGGCGTGGAGATCACCACCGGACCTCTCGGTCAGGGCATCTCCTCCGCCGTCGGTTTCGCTTATGCCCAGCGCTTCGAGCGCGGCCTGTTCGATCCGGACGCCGCCCCCGGCACCAGCCCGTTCGACCACCACGTCTACGTGATCGCGTCCGACGGCGACCTGGAGGAGGGCGTCAGCTCCGAGGCCTCGTCGCTCGCCGGCCACCAGGAGCTCGGCAACCTGATCGCGATCTACGACAGCAACCAGATCTCGATCGAGGACGACACCGACATCGCCTTCACGGAGGACGTCAAGGCTCGCTACGAGGCGTACCACTGGGACGTGCAGGTCGTCGACTGGAAGAAGACCGGCGTCTACCAGGAGGACGTCGAGGAGCTCTACCAGGCGATCGAGAACGCGAAGGCCGTCACCGACAAGCCGTCGCTGATCATCCTCAAGACCATCATCGGCTGGCCGTCCCCCAAGAAGCAGAACACCGGCAAGATCCACGGCTCCGCCCTGGGCGCCGACGAGCTGCGCGCCGTCAAGGAGGTGCTCGGCTTCGACCCCGAGCAGACCTTCGAGGTGGCCGACGAGGTCATCGAGCACACGCGCAAGGCGATCCAGCGCGGCGCCGAGGAGCGCGCCGAGTGGCAGAAGGGCTTCGACGCCTGGGCCGAGGCGAACCCCGAGCGCAAGCAGCTGCTCGACCGCCTGCTGAGCGGCGCCGCCCCGGAGGAGCTGGAGAGCGCGCTCCCCGTGTTCGAGCCGGGCAAGGACGTCTCCACCCGCGCCGCGAGCGGCAAGGTGCTCAACGCGATCGCCCCGGTCATGCCGGAGCTGTGGGGCGGCTCGGCCGACCTCGCGGAGTCGAACAACACGACCATCGAGAGCGCCGCGTCCTTCGTCCCGTCGGACCGCTCCACCCACGAGTGGACCGGCAACCCGTACGGGCGCGTGCTGCACTTCGGCATCCGCGAGCACGCCATGGCGGCCATCCTGAACGGCATCGTGCTGCACGGCCCGACGCGTCCGTTCGGCGGCACGTTCCTGATCTTCAGCGACTACCAGCGGCCGTCCCTCCGCCTGTCCGCGCTGATGAACATCCCGTCGATCTTCGTCTGGACGCACGACTCCGTGGCGCTCGGCGAGGACGGCCCCACGCACCAGCCGATCGAGCAGCTCTCGACGCTCCGCGCCATCCCCAACTTCACGGTGGTCCGCCCCGGCGACGCCAACGAGGTCGCCTGGGCCTGGAAGACCATCCTGGAGCGTCGTAACGGCCCGGCCGGCATCGCGCTGACCCGCCAGAACATCCCGGTGTTCGAGCGCGGCGAGGGCGACGCCGAGGGCGACACCCTGGCCTCGGCCAAGAACGTCGCCAAGGGCGCGTACATCCTGGCGGAGGCGCCGGGCGGCACGCCGGACGTGATCTTCATCGCCACCGGCTCCGAGGTGCAGATCGCCCTCGAGGCCCGCGAGGAGCTGCGCGGCGAGGGCATCAACGCCCGCGTCGTCTCGGCCCCGAGCCTCGAGTGGTTCGCCGAGCAGCCCGCCGAGTACCAGGAGAAGGTGCTCCCCGCCGCGATCAAGGCCCGCGTCTCCATCGAGGCCGGCCTGGCCCTCGCCTGGGACAAGATCGTCGGCGACCACGGACGCAGCGTCTCGATCGAGCACTTCGGTGCCTCGGCCGACTACAAGACGCTGTTCCGCGAGTTCGGCATGACCACCGAGCACGCCGTGTCCGCCGCGAAGGAATCGCTCGCGTCGCTCTGAGCGCGGGCAGAAGAGAAGAGAAGAAGAAGATGACCGACACCACCTCCACCACCCAGTCCCCCACGGCGGCGCTGTCCGCCGCGGGCGTCAGCATCTGGCTGGACGACCTGTCGCGCGAGCGCATCAACAGCGGCGGCCTGCAGAAGCTGATCGCCGAGAAGAACGTGGTCGGCGTGACCACCAACCCGACGATCTTCGCCGCCGCCCTCTCCAAGGGCGAGTCCTACGACGAGCAGGTCCGCCAGCTGGCGGCCGCCGGCGTGGACGTCGACGACGCGATCTTCGAGATCACCACCGACGACGTCGCGAACGCCAGCGACATCTTCCACGAGGTCTTCGAGCGCTCCAACGGCGTCGACGGCCGCGTGTCGATCGAGGTCGCCCCGGGGCTCGCGCACGACACCCAGGCGACCATCGCCGCCGCCAAGAAGCTCTCGGACAAGATCCAGAAGCAGAACGTGATGATCAAGATCCCGGCAACGGTCGAGGGCCTCGAGGCCATCACCGAGACCATCGCCGCGGGCATCAGCGTCAACGTGACCCTGATCTTCAGCCTCGAGCGCTACCGCGATGTCATCAACGCCTACCTCACGGGTCTCGAGAAGGCCCAGGAGGCGGGCATCGACCTGTCCGGCATCCACTCGGTCGCCTCGTTCTTCGTCTCGCGCGTCGACACCGAGGTGGACAAGCGCCTCACCGCGATCGGCACCGACGAGGCCGAGGGCCTCAAGAGCAAGGCCGGCATCGCCAACGCCCGCCTCGCCTACGAGGTGTACGAGAAGGAGTTCGCGACCGAGCGCGCCAAGCGCCTGGTCGAGGCCGGCGCCAACGAGCAGCGCCCGCTGTGGGCCTCCACCGGCGTCAAGGACCCGAGCCTCCCCGACACGCTGTACGTCGAGGCGCTCGTCGCCCCGAACGTCGTCAACACGATGCCGGAGAAGACGCTCGACGCGACCTTCGACCACGGCAACATCACCGGCGACACCGTCACCGGCACCTACGCCGAGTCGAACGACGTGCTCAACAAGCTCGCCGATCTCGGCATCAGCTACGACGACGTCACCGAGACCCTCGAGCGCGAGGGTGTCGAGAAGTTCGTCGTCTCGTGGGGCGAGCTCGTCGAGACCGTGAAGAACGCCCTCGAGGGAGCGGCCAAGTGACGTTCCGCATCCACGTCACCGGTGCGGCGGCCGAGGCCGTCCGCACCGTGGTGCCGCAGCTCGTCGCCGACAAGGTGGCGTCCGGCATCACCGCCCAGGACCCGGCCCTCTGGGGCCCGGCCGCCGAGCCCGAGGCGAGCAAGCGCCTCGGCTGGACCGAGGCGGTCTCCATCTCGCGCCCGCTGGTTCCGGAGATCGTCGCGCTGCGCGACGAGCTGCACGCGAAGGGCGTGAACCACATCGTCCTCGGCGGCATGGGCGGCTCCTCGCTCGCGCCGGAGGTCATCACCCGGACGGCCGAGGCCGAGCTCACCGTGCTCGACTCGACCGACCCGGGCCAGGTGCTCTCCGCGCTGCGCGACCGGCTGGAGGCCACCGCGGTCGTCATCTCGTCCAAGTCGGGCTCCACCCTCGAGACGGACAGCCAGAAGCGCGTCTACGAGAAGTGGTTCCAGGATGCGGGCATCGACCCGCGCGAGCGCATCGTCGTCGTCACCGACCCCGGTTCCCCGCTCGACCAGTCCGCCCGTGAGGCCGGCTACCGCGTGTTCAACGCCGACCCGAACGTCGGCGGCCGCTACTCGGCGCTGACCGCGTTCGGCCTGGTGCCGTCCGGTCTCGCCGGCGTGGACATCCAGGAGCTGCTCGACGAGGCCGACGCCACGTCCATCGAGCTCGCCGTCGACAACGAGCAGAACCCGGGCCTCGTGCTGGGCGCCGCGATCGCCGGCACCAACCCGCTCAAGGACAAGCTGGGCATCGTCGCGGACGGCACCCACATCGTCGGGTTCGCCGACTGGGCCGAGCAGCTGATCGCCGAGTCCACCGGCAAGGAGGGCACCGGCCTGCTGCCGGTCGTGCTCGACAAGCTCGCCCCCGAGCTCGAGTCGAAGCCGGCCGACCTGCAGGTCGTCCGCCTCGTCGCGAACGCGGAGGCGCACCACCTGTTCCCGGCCGACCGCCACGAGGGCGAGATCCTCGTCTCGGGCAGCCTGGGCGCGCAGCTCCTCGTGTGGGAGTACGCGGTGGCCGTCGCCGGACGCCTGCTCGGCATCAACCCGTTCGACCAGCCGGACGTGGAGGCCGCCAAGGTGGCCGCCCGCTCGCTGCTCGACAACCGGCCGGAGCCCGTCTCCCCCGCGTTCACCGCCGGCGGCATCGAGGTGCGCACCACCGGGTCCTTCCTCGGCGACGCGAGCACCCTCGACGCCGCCGTGGACGCGCTGCTCGCACAGCTCGGACCGGACGGCTACGTCGCGGTGCAGGCCTACGTCGACCGTCTCGCACTCCCCCAGCTCGCGGGCATCCGCGACCTGCTGGCGGCGAAGGCGGGACGCCCGGTCACGTTCGGCTGGGGCCCGCGCTTCCTGCACTCCACGGGTCAGTTCCACAAGGGCGGACCGGCGGTCGGCGTGTTCCTGCAGATCACGGCGACGCCGTCCGAGGACCTCGAGATCCCGGGCCGTCCCTTCACCTTCGGGCAGCTCATCCAGGCTCAGGCCGCCGGCGACGCGAGCGTCCTCGGCGAGCACGGGCGCCCGGTGCTGACTCTGACGCTCACGAACCCCGAGGCGGATGTCGTCTCGCTGTTCGAGGCCGTCAACTGAGCCATCGATAAAGGAGACCAACACTTGTCACCGGTGGAGATCACCCCGGAGTTCAACCCGCTGCGGTTGCCCTCCGACCGCCGCCTCAACCGCATCGCGGGGCCCAGCAGCCTCATCATCTTCGGCGTGACGGGCGACCTGTCCCGCAAGAAGCTGATGCCCGCGGTGTACGACCTCGCGAACCGCGGCCTGCTGCCGCCCGGGTTCTCCCTCGTCGGCTTCGCCCGGCGCGACTGGGAGGACCAGGACTTCGAGAAGGTCGTCTACGACGCGGTCAAGCAGTACGCACGCACGCCGTTCGACGACGACGTGTGGCAGCAGCTGGCGCAGGGCATCCGGTTCGTCCCGGGAGAGTTCGACGACGACGAGGCGTTCCAGCGCCTCAAGGAGACCGTCGAGCAGCTGGACGTGGAGCGCGGCACCATGGGCAACCACGCGTTCTACCTGTCCATCCCGCCGAAGGCCTTCCCGATCGTCACCGAGCAGCTGAAGCGCTCGGGGCTCGCCGACCAGTCCGGAGAGGGCTGGCGGCGGGTCGTGATCGAGAAGCCGTTCGGGCACGACCTGCAGTCGGCGCGCGAGCTGAACGCGGTCGTCGAGACGGTGTTCCCGCCGGACTCGGTGTTCCGCATCGACCACTACCTCGGCAAGGAGACGGTCCAGAACATCCTGGCGCTGCGCTTCGCGAACGAGCTGTACGAGCCGATCTGGAACGCCAACTACGTCGACCACGTGCAGATCACCATGGCCGAGGACATCGGCGTGGGCGGCCGGGCCGGGTACTACGACGGCATCGGTGCGGCGCGCGACGTCATCCAGAACCACCTGCTGCAGCTCCTCGCGCTCACCGCGATGGAGGAGCCCATCTCGTTCAACGCCGCGGACCTCCGCGCCGAGAAGGAGAAGGTGCTCGCCGCCGTGCGGCTGCCGAAGGACCTGGCGACCTCGACCGCCCGCGGCCAGTACGGCAGCGGCTGGCAGGGCGGCGAGAAGGTCGTCGGCTTCCTGGAGGAGGACGGGATGAACCCCCACTCCACCACGGAGACCTACGCGGCCATCAAGCTGGAGATCGGGACCCGCCGCTGGGCCGGCGTGCCGTTCTACCTGCGTGCGGGCAAGCGCCTGGGCCGTCGCGTCACCGAGATCGCGGTCGTGTTCAAGCGCGCCCCGCAGCAGCTCTTCGCGGAGTCGCAGACCAGCGCGCTCGGCCAGAACGCGCTCGTCATCCGCGTGCAGCCGGACGAGGGTGTGACTATCCGCTTCGGCTCGAAGGTCCCCGGCGCCGGCATGCAGGTGCGCGACGTCAGCATGGACTTCGGCTACGGCCACGCCTTCACCGAGGCCAGCCCCGAGGCGTACGAGCGGCTCATCCTGGATGTGCTGCTCGGCGACCCGCCGCTGTTCCCCCGGCACGAGGAGGTCGAGCTGTCCTGGAAGATCCTCGACCCGATCGAGGACTTCTGGGCCACGCAGGGCCAGCCCGAGCAGTACCGCCCCGGAACCTGGGGCCCGAAGTCGGCCGACGAGCTCCTCGCCCGTGACGGCCGCGTTTGGAGGCGTCCATGATCGTCGATCTTCCCGCGACGAGCGTCAGCAACATCTCGAAGGCGCTGGTCAAGATCCGTGAGGAGGGCGGCGCGGTCGCCCTCGGCCGGGTCCTGACCCTGATCATCGCCACCCACCTCGGGCAGGAGGAGGAGGCCATCGAGGCCGCCAACGACGCCTCCCGCGAGCACCCGATGCGCGTCATCGTGGTGTCGACCGAGGAGCACCGCGACCACAAGGCGAGCGACGCGCGCCTCGACGCGCAGATCCGCGTGGGCGGAGACGCGGGCGCCAGCGAGGTCATCGTGCTGCGCGCCTACGGTGAGACGGCGAGCGACGAGGAGGGGCTGGTCACCGGCCTGCTGCTCCCCGACGCGCCCGTCGTGGTCTGGTGGCCCGGCATCGCGCCGGAGAAGGCCTCCACCTCGCCGCTCGGCCGCATCGCGACCCGGCGGATCACCGACGCGTCGGCGCAGCCGAACCCGCAGGAGTTCCTGTTCCACCTCGGCGAGACCTACGCCCCGGGCGACACGGACTTCGCGTGGACGCGGCTCACGCTGTGGCGCGCCCAGCTCGCCGCGGTGCTCGACCAGCCGCCGTACGAGCCCATCACGGGCGTCGACGTGGCCGGCGCAGCCGACTCCCCGTCGACCCTCCTGCTCGCCGCGTGGCTGCGCCTGCAGCTGCAGGTGCCGGTGCAGTACGACCTCGCGTCGCGCGCGATCGGCTCCGGCGGCATCCACGGCGTCAAGATGGAGCGCGCCAGCGGCGTCATCGAGCTGGAGCGCGAGATCCCGAACGTCGCCCGCCTGTCGCAGCCGGGCCAGCCGTCGCACGACCTCTCCCTGCCACGCCGCAGTCTGCGCGACTGCCTGGCGGAGGAACTGCGTAGGCTGGACCCGGACGACCTCTACGGCGAGGTGATCACGAAGGGTCTCGCACTGCTGGAGACCTCCGACGAAGGAGCAGGCGCCAGGGCATGACGAACGAACGGCGGGTGCTCGTCCACCCGGACAAGGAGGCGCTGACCGCATCGGTGGCCGCGCGTTTCCTCACCAAGACGATCGACATCCTCGACGACCTCGGCCGCGCGAACATCGCGCTGACCGGCGGCACGATGGGCATCGCGGTGCTGGAGGCGGTCAACGCCTCCCCCGCCCGCGACACCATCGACTGGTCGAAGGTGCACTTCTGGTGGGGTGACGAGCGGTTCGTGCCGCGGGACAGCCCCGACCGGAACGAGCGCCAGGCCCGCGAGGCCCTGCTGGACCACATCGCGGTGCCGCCGGAGAACGTGCACCCCTTCCCGTCGTCGGACGAGATTCCGGACATCGACGAGGCCGCCCGCGTGTACGCGGCCGAGCTCGAGGCGTTCGGAGCCGAGGGCTGGCCGGTGCCGAAGTTCGACATCACGTTCCTCGGCGTCGGCCCGGACGGCCACATCGCGTCGCTGTTCCCGGACCGTGCGGGCATCCGCGAGGAGAAGCTGTCGGTGATCGCCGAACGCAACTCGCCGAAGCCTCCGCCCGAGCGGCTCAGCCTCACCCGCCCGGTGATCAACTCCTCCGACCGCATCTGGCTCGTGCTGGCGGGCAGCGACAAGGCGAGCGCCCTCGGCCTCGCCCTCGCCGGCGCCAGCTACACCGAGGTGCCGGTCGCGGGCGCCAAGGGCCGCAAGCGCACCGTGTTCTTCGTGGACAAGGAAGCGGCGGTCGACGTGCCCGAGAACCTCATCGCGCCGAGCTACTGACCCCGTCCCTGCGGGGACTGACTGCGGTCGTTCGTCACGTCTGCGCCTGCGCGCCGCGCAGCAGACGTGACGGACGGCCGCAGTCGCGTATCCGGGGTTGGTCAGTCGGCGCTGAGGGAGCGGAGGCGGTCGCGCAGGAGCGCGAGCCGCGCGCAGGGCGCGCCGGTCAGCGGTCCGCGGCTGCGGATGGTGCGGCGGTCGTGGCCGGCCGAGGCGATACGTCGGTCGAATGCGTGCGTCAGCAGGTGCAGGTAGAACGCGCAGAGCCGGGCCGCCTCGTCCCGGAGCTCGGCTTCCCTGCCGTCGAGCTCGAGGTCGTCCGCCCAGCGCTGCAGATCGGCGAACGCGACGCGCAGCCGTAGCGCGAGCCGCGCATCCGCCGCCGTCGTCACGTCGATGTCGTCGCAGCGGGCGAGGAGCACGTCGGCCTTCTCGGCGGCCGTGACGGCCTCCTCCAGCAGCGCCAGCAGGCTCAGCCTGCCGACCTCGTGGCCGAGGGCGCGCGGCGTGTCCGCCCGGTCGTCCCGTGCTCCGCGCATCCCCCACCTCCTGCTTGACTCGCAGTGTAGCCGCCCCCGCGCTCGGAGATTTGTGCCAAATCGTGGTTATGGGGGCGCGATAACCACGATTTGGCACAAATCGTGCAGACGGGGGCGGGGGCAACGACGAAGGCCGCCCACCACGCGGTGGACGGCCTTCGGGCGCGAACGCTCAGTTGCTGGTGGGGCGACCCCGGCGGGCGCGCAGCTGGTTGAGGGCGTCTTCGAGCAGCTGCTCGGCCTCCTCCTCGCTGCGGCGCTCCTTCACGTACGCGAGGTGCGTCTTGTACGGCTCGGTCTTCGCCACCGACGGCGGGTTCTCCTTGTCGCGCCCGGCCGGCAGACCGGTCGACGGCGAGTCGATGACGTCGGGGATCTCCTCTTCGGGCAGGTTCGCCGCGAAGTACCGGACGGTCTCGTTGCCGAGCGCGTCCCAGTAGGACACGGCGATGCGGTCCGCGTGGAAACCGCGGTCCTGCTCGCCCATGGGACCCGCGCCGACGCGCGAGCCGCGGATTGCACTGCCTCCGGAAGCCATGCTGTTCTCCTTCTACAGTGACGCGCTTACGCGCTGAACTTGGTGATCAGGCCCAGCACGACGATGCAGGTGATCCAGATGAGCCCGAGGATGACGGTGATCCTGTTGAGGTTGCGCTCGGCGACGCCGGACGCACCGAGGTTGGACGTGACGCCACCGCCGAACATGTCGGACAGACCGCCACCGCGACCCTTGTGCAGGAGGATGAGCAGCGTCAGCAGCAGGCTGGTGATGCCCAGCAGCACCTGCAGGACGACCTGGAGAATGAGCACGGGGAACCTTTCGGGAAGCGACCGGGCCGGGCCCGGGGAAAGCCAACGTTCAGTATAACCTGAGGCGCCGGTCAGAGACCGACGTGCTTCTGATACCGGACGATGGCCGCGAACTCGTTCACGTCGAGGCTGGCGCCGCCCACCAGTGCGCCGTCGACGTTCGGCTCGCGCATGAAGCCCGCGATGTTGCCGGACTTCACGGATCCGCCGTACAGGATGCGCGTCTTGGCCGCGACGTCCTGGCCGAGCACCTCGGCGATCACGCCGCGCAGCGCCGCGGCGACCTGCTCCGCCTGCTCGGGCGTGGCGGCCTGGCCGGAGCCGATGGCCCAGACCGGCTCGTACGCCACGACGATGTCGGCCGCGGAGTCCACCCGGGCGAGTGCGGCACGGAGCTGGGCCACGGGGACGGCGCTCGCGCCGTGCACCTCGAGGTCCTCCGCCGTCTCGCCCACGCAGATGATCGGCGCGATGTTGTGCTTCACCGCGGCCGCCACCTTGCCGGCCACCTGCTCGTCGGTCTCGCCGTGCAGCGTGCGCCGCTCGGAGTGGCCGATGATCACGTAGCGCGTCTCGAGCGCCTCGAGGAAGGCGGCCGAGATCTCGCCGGTGTACGCGCCGGACTCGTGCTCCGAGACGTCCTGCCCGCCGAAGGCGAGCGGCAGCTTGTCCGCAGAGATCAGCGTCTGCACGCTGCGCAGGTCGGTGAACGGCGGGAAGACCGCCACCTCCACCGCGGAGAAGTCGTGGTTCGCGTCCTTCAGCGTCCACGCCAGCTTCTGCACGAAGGCGATCGCCTGGAGGTGGTCCAGGTTCATCTTCCAGTTGCCGGCGATGAGCGGGACGCGCCGCACTGTGGGGCTCACTGCTGCCATCCGAGGACCTCCAGTCCGGGGAGTCGCTTGCCCTCGAGGAACTCGAGGCTCGCGCCTCCGCCCGTCGAGATGTGACCGAACTGGTCGTCGCGGAAGCCGAGCGCACGCACGGCCGCGGCCGAGTCGCCGCCGCCGACGACGCTCAGGCCGTCGACCTCGGTGAGGGCCTGGGCGACCGCCTTGGTACCCGCTGCGAACGGCGCGAGCTCGAACACGCCCATCGGGCCGTTCCAGAACACCGTCTTGGCGCCGCGCACGTACTCGGAGAACAGCTCCGCCGTCTCCGGGCCGATGTCGAGCCCGAGGCCCTTCTCGCCCCAGTCGGTGTCCTCGATCGCGTCGACCGGGCGCACCACGTGCTCCGCGTCGGCGCCGAACTTCGAGGCCACGACGACGTCGCGCGGGAGCACCAGGTCGACGCCGAGCTCCTCGGCCTTCGCCAGGTAGCCCTTCACGGTGTCGATCTGGTCGGCCTCGAGGAGGCTGGAGCCGACCTTGAGGCCCTTGGCCGCGAGGAAGGTGAACAGCATCCCGCCGCCGATGAGCAGCGAGTTCACCTTCGGCAGCAGGTGGCCGATGACGCCGAGCTTGTCGGAGACCTTCGAGCCGCCGAGCACGACCGCGTACGGACGCTCCGGGTTCTCTGTCAGCCGGTCGAGCACCTCGAGCTCGGCCTGGATCAGCGTCCCCGCGGCGCTCGGCAGCAGCTGGGCGAGCTCGTAGACGCTCGCCTGCTTGCGGTGCACGACACCGAAACCGTCCGAGACGAAGGCGTCGCCGAAAGCGGCCAGCTTCTCGGCGAAGGCACGGCGCTCGCCCTCGTCCTTCGCGGTCTCCCCCGGGTTGAACCGGAGGTTCTCGAGCAGGGCGACGTCGCCGTCCTTCAGCCCGTCGACGGCCGACTGCGCGCCGCCGCCGACCGTGTCCTGGGCGAAGGTCACCGGCTGACCCAGCAGCTCGGAGAGCCGCTGGGCCACCGGCGCCAGGCTGTACTTCGCGTCGGGCGCGCCGTCGGGGCGGCCCAGGTGGGAGATGACGATCACCTTCGCGCCCTGGTTGATCAGGGCGTTGAGGGTGGGAATCGACGCTCGCACACGGCCATCGTCCGTGATCTTCGAGCCCTCGAGGGGCACGTTCAGATCACAGCGGACGATGACGCGCTTGCCGGCGAGCGAACCGAGTGCGTCGAGTGTGCGGAGCGTCACGTCGGTTCCCTGTGCTTAGAGGCGCTCGGCCACGTACTCGGTGAGGTCGACGAGACGGTTGGAGTAGCCCCACTCGTTGTCGTACCAGCTCGACAGCTTGACCTGGTCGCCGATGACGCGCAGCAGACCCGAGTCGAAGATCGAGGAGTGCGGGTCGGAGACGATGTCGCTGGAGACGATCTCGTCCTCGGTGTACTTCAGGATGCCCTTGAGCGGACCCTCGGCGGCCTTCTTGTAGGCGGCCTTCACCTCGTCGACCGTGACCGGGCGCGAGGCCGTGACGGTGAGGTCGGTGATGGAGCCGGTGGGGACCGGAACGCGGAGCGCGAAGCCGTCGAGCTTGCCCTTCAGCTCCGGGAGCACCAGGCCGATGGCCTTCGCGGCGCCCGTGGAGGTCGGGACGATGTTGATCGCGGCGGCGCGGGCGCGGCGCAGGTCGGAGTGCGGGCCGTCCTGCAGGTTCTGGTCGGCGGTGTACGCGTGGACCGTGGTCATGAGGCCGCGCTCGATGCCGAACTCGTCGTTGAAGACCTTGGCGAGCGGCGCGAGGCAGTTCGTGGTGCAGGAGGCGTTGGAGATGATGTTGTGCGACGCCGGGTCGTACAGGTGCTCGTTGACGCCCATGACGAAGGTGGCGTCCTCGCCGGTGGCGGGGGCCGAGATGATGACCTTCTTGGCGCCGGCCTCGATGTGCTTGCGCGCGTCGTCGGCCTTCGTGAAGCGGCCGGTCGACTCGATCACGATGTCGACGCCCAGGTCGCCCCAGCCGAGGTTGGCGGGGTCGCGCTCCGCGAGGACCTTGATCGGGTTGCCGTTGACGACGATGTTGTCGCCGTCGAGCTCCACGGTGGCGTCCAGCCGGCCCGTGATGGAGTCGTACTTCAGCAGGTGCGCCAGCGTCTTGTTGTCGGTGAGGTCGTTCACAGCGACGACCTCGAGGTCGCTGCCCTTGGCGAGGGCCGCGCGCAGGTAGTTCCGACCAATGCGACCGAACCCGTTGATTCCGATCTTTACGGACACAGATGTCTCCAGTTACTCGATGGGCGCCGCACGGCGCACTGTGGTGGGTGGTTGTTGCGGACGACGGCGTCCCGGGAGGCATCCTCCCGGGACGCCGGCCTGATTACGACAGTAGCAGCAGACCCGCGGTCTTCTCGCGCGCCCGGAGGAAGCGGTCGTTGACGTCGGACCAGTTGGTGATGTTCCAGAACGCCTTGACGTAGTCGGCCTTCACGTTGACGTAGTCCAGGTAGAAGGCGTGCTCCCACATGTCGAGCATGAGCAGCGGGACGGTAGCCGCTGCGAGGTTGCCCTGGTGGTCGTACAGCTGCTCGATGATGAGCTTCTGGCCCAGCGAGTCCCAGGCGAGGATCGACCATCCGGAGCCCTGGATGCCGAGCGCCGACGCCGTGAAGTGGGCGCGGAACTTGTCGAACGAGCCGAAGAACTCGTCGATCGCGGCCGCCAGCTCGCCGACCGGCTTGTCGCCGCCGTCCGGGGAGAGGTTGTTCCAGAACACGGTGTGGTTGACGTGGCCGGCGAGGTTGAACGCCAGGTCCTTCTCGAGCTTGTTGACGTAGGTCAGGTCGTCGGCGTCGCGGGCTTCCGCGAGCTTCGCCAGCGCGGTGTTGGCGCCGTCCACGTAGGTCTTGTGGTGCTTGTCGTGGTGCAGCTCCATGATCCGGCCGCTGATGTTCGGCTCGAGGGCCGAGTAGTCGTACGGAAGGTCCGGCAGCGTGTAGTCAGCCATTACTCATCTCCACTGTTGTTGTGATTCGAGCGACTCGTCGAGTCGTTTACAGCAACCCGAGCGGCCCGCGGATGCTTCCTGCGGCCCCAAGTCCCCTCCCGAAGTTACACCTCGTCGAGATCGGCCGGGAGGCTCGCTTCGGTGCCGGGGATGCCCAGGTCGCTCGCCCGCTTGTCGGCCATGGCCAGCAGGCGGCGGATGCGGCCGGCGACCGCGTCCTTGGTCATCGGCGGGTCGGCGTGGTGGCCGAGCTCGTCGAGGCTGGCGTCGCGGTGCGCGAGGCGCAGCTCGCCCGCGTAACGCAGGTGCTCGGGCACCTCCGGGCCGAGGATCTCGAGCGCGCGCTCGACGCGGGCGCAGGCGGCGACGGCGGCCTGCGCGGAGCGGCGCAGGTTGGCGTCGTCGAAGTTCACGAGCCGGTTCGCGTTGGCGCGGACCTCGCGGCGCTGCCGCAGCTCCTCCCAGTTCGCGACCGTCTGCGCGGCGCCCATGGCGACGAGCATCGCGCTGATCGCCTCGCCGTCGCGGATGACCACACGGTGCACGCCGCGCACCTCGCGGGCCTTCGCGGCGATACCGAGGCGGCCGGCCGCGCCGACGAGCGCCATCGCGGCCTCGTTGCCCGGGCAGGTCACCTCGAGCGCGGCGGAGCGGCCGGGATCGGTCAGCGAGCCGTTCGCGAGGAACGCGCCGCGCCAGACGGCGGCGAGCTCGTCGCGGGAGCCCGTGGTCAGGCGGTTCGGGAGGCCGCGGATCGGCCGGCGGCGCGCATCCAGCAGGCCCGTCTGGCGCGCGAGCGTCTCGCCGCCGTCGAGCACGCGCACCAGGTATTGGCTGGTGCGGCGCACCCCGGACGCGGAGATCACGGACACCTCGCTGCGGACCCCGTAGAGCTCCGCGAGGTCTTTGCGCACCCGGCGGGCGAGCTCGGGCGTGTCCAGCTCGCTCTCCACCGCGATGCGCCCGCCGATCAGGTGCAGTCCGCCCGAGAACCGGAGGATGGTGGCCAGTTCTGCAGCGCGGACCGTGGTCTTGCTGACCTCGACCTTCGTGAGCTCGTCCTTGACGTCGGAGGTGAGAGCCAATCGGATTCCTTACTGTCTCAAGGCGGGGGTGGTGCCGTGGATGGATGGGCCGGGATCATTCACGGCCGAGGTCTCGGTGTTTGGTGTTCACCGCGAGACCGGGGAAACTGCGCAACCGTGCCGCGAGCTCTTCCGCAATCGCGACGGACCGGTGTTTTCCGCCAGTGCAGCCTATCGCGATCATCGCGTGCCGTTTGTTCTCACGCTGGTAGCCCGCCATGATCGGGCGCAGCGCCGAGACGTAGCCGGAGATGAACTCCTCGGCGCCGTCGCGGGTGAGGACGTAGTCGCGGACGACCTCCTCGAGGCCGGTGTGCGGCCGCAGTTCGGCGTTCCAGAACGGGTTCGGGAGGAACCGGGCGTCGGCGACGAGGTCGGCGTCGGCGGGCAGACCGTACTTGAACCCGAAGCTCATCACGGTCACCTGCACGCCGGCCGCGTCCTCCGCGGCGAAGGTGTCCGTGATGTTCGTCGCCAGCTGGTGGATGTTGAGGTCGGAGGTGTCGACGATGATGTCGCTCGCCTCGCGGATCTCGCGGAGCCGCGTGCGCTCGGCCGAGATGCCGTCGAGAATCGTGCCGTCGCCCTGCAGCGGATGCGGGCGGCGCACCTGCTCGAAGCGGCGCACCAGCACGGCGTCGGACGCCTCGAGGAACAGGACGCGCACCTTGGTGCCCTCGCGCAGGCTCTGGATCATCTCGCGCAGGTCGACGAAGAAGTTGCGGCCGCGCACGTCGACCACCGCCGCGATGCGCGGAAGCCCGGACTCCGCACGGTTGGCGAGTTCGATCAGCGGGCGCAACATCTGCGGCGGGAGGTTGTCGACGACGTACCAGTCGAGGTCCTCCAGGGCGTTCGCGACGGTCGAGCGCCCGGCGCCCGACATCCCGGTGACGATGAGCACTTCCTGCTGCTCGGCGCTTGCGACTGTGTCGCCGTCGGTGGCCATCGACCGGTCTCCTCCGCTGCTCCTGTGTGCACCCAGCCTAGCGACTGACGCCGGCCTCCCGCCCGCCTTCCGGCTGCGCCTCCGCCGCCTGGTCGTCGCTGCGCGCCGTATCCGTCAGCCGCTCGTAGACGGCCGCGGCGAGCCGTGGCCCCACGCCGCGCACCTCCGCGATCTGCTCGGGCGTCGCCTTCCGGAGCTGGGCGACCGAGCCGAAATGCTTCAGCAGCTCCTTCACCCGCGACGGGCCGAGCCCGGGGATCTCCCCCAGAACCGTCCCGATGTCGCGCTTGCGGCGCGCCCGCTGGTAGGTGATCGCGAAGCGGTGCGCCTCGTCGCGGAGGCGCTGGATGAGGAACAGGGCGTCGCTGTTGCGCGGCAGGATGACCGGGAAGTCGGAGTCGGGCAGCCAGATCTCCTCCAGCCGCTTCGCGATGCCGGCCAGCTGGATGCCCGTCACGCCCGACTCGTCGAGCGCGCGCTTGGCCGCCGCGACCTGCGGCTGGCCGCCGTCGACGATCAGCAGGTTCGGCGGATACGAGAACTTGCGCCGGCGCCGCTCGGCGGCATCCACCACCTCGTCGGCTCCGGCCGCGCCCTCGGCGTCGAGCGCGGTCTCCTCGTCGAGCGCGTCGGCAGCCGGGTCCGCAGGTGCCGGCGTCTCCTTGAGGTAGGCCAGACGGCGCGATATCACCTGGTAGATCGACTCGGTGTCGTCGGTCGACTCGGGGATGCTGAAGCGCCGGTACTGGTCCTTCCGCGGCAGCCCGTCCTCGAACACCACCATCGAGGCGACGATGTTCGTGCCGCTGAGATGGGAGACGTCGTAGCACTCCATCCGGAGCGGGGCGTCGGCCATGCCGAGGGCGTCCTGGATGTCGTTGAGCGCTTGCGAGCGCGCGACGAAGTCGGAGCTGCGCCGGGTCTTGTAGAGCACGAGCGCGTTCTTCGCGTTCATCTCGACCGTCTGCGCGAGGGCCGCCTTCTCGCCGCGCTGCGCGGTGCGCAGCTCGACGCGGCCGGTCAGCCGGCCGCGGGGCGCCGACGGATCGGGCGTCTCGCGGCGGCGCTGGGTGAGCCACTGCTCCAGCTCGGCCGTGTCCTCCGGCAGCTCCGGAACGAGGATCTCGCGCGGCGGCGCATCCGGCCCGTCGTAGGCGTTCTGCACGACCGTCTCGACAAGCTCGCCCAGCCCGACGTCGAGCTCCTTGTCGACCACCCAGCTGCGAACACCGCGCACGCGGCCGCCGCGGACGATGAACTGGGTGACCGCCGCGGCCAGCTCGTCGTGGGCGATGCCGAACACGTCCGCGTCCACGCTCTCGGTGAGCACGACCGCGCTCTTGCCGAGCACGCCCTCCAGCGCCTGGATGGCGTCACGGTGCCGGGCGGCGGCCTCATAGTCCATCGTGCTGGCGGCCTGCTTCATCTTGTCGGTCAGGTCGCGCAGGTAGCCGCTGTCGTTGCCCGCCATGAAGGAGGCGAAGTCGATGGCGAGGGACTTGTGGTCCTCCGGCGTGATGCGGCCGACGCACGGCGCGGCGCACTTGCCGATGTCGCCGAGCAGGCACGGCCGGCCCGTCAGCTCGGCGCGGCGGTAGACGCCGTCCGAGCAGCTGCGCATCGGGAACGCCTTGAGCATCAGGTCGACCGTCTCGCGGATGGCCCAGACCTTCGTGTACGGCCCGAAGTAGCGCGCATCCTTGATGTTGCGGTTGCGGGTGATCATCACGCGCGGGACACGGTCGCCGAGGGTGACGGCGAGGTACGGGTACGTCTTGTCGTCGCGGAACTTGACGTTGAAGGGCGGGTTGAACTCCTTGATCCACGTGTACTCGAGCTGGAGCGCCTCGTACTCGGTGCCGACGACCGTCCACTCGACGCTGGACGCCGTGGTGACCATGCGGCGCGTGCGCTCGTGGAGGCTGCGGAGCGGCTGGAAGTAGTTGCTCAGCCGCGCGCGCAGGTTCTTCGCCTTGCCCACGTAGAGCACGCGCCGGTTCTTGTCGCGGAACCGGTACACCCCCGGCTGGGTCGGGATCTCGCCGGCCTTCGGCCGGTAGCTGACGGTGTCGGCCACGGTGCTACGCGGCGCCCCGGGCCGACTCGCCCTGCAGGATCTCCTTGAGGAAGAAGCCCGTGTGGCTGCCCGGCGCCTCGGCCACCTGCTCCGGCGTGCCGGTCGCGATGACCTCTCCGCCGCCCGCGCCGCCCTCGGGACCCATGTCGATGATCCAGTCGGCCGACTTGATCACGTCGAGGTTGTGCTCGATGACGATGACGGTGTTGCCCTTGTCGAGCAGGCCGTTCAGCACCAGCAGGAGCTTCCGCACGTCTTCGAAGTGCAGACCCGTGGTCGGCTCGTCGAGTACGTACACGCTGCGGCCGTTGGAGCGGCGCTGCAGCTCGGTCGCGAGCTTGACGCGCTGCGCCTCGCCGCCGGAGAGCGTGGTCGCACTCTGCCCGAGTCGGACGTAGCCGAGCCCGACGTCGACGAGAGTCTGCAGGTAGCGGTGGATGGCCGAGATCGGCTTGAAGAACTCGGCGGCCTCGCTGATCGGCATGTCGAGCACCTCGGCGATGTTCTTGCCCTTGTAGTGCACGGAGAGCGTGTCGCGGTTGTACCGCGCTCCCCCGCACACCTCGCACGCGACGTAGACGTCGGGCAGGAAGTTCATCTCGATCTTGATCGTGCCGTCGCCCGAGCAGGCCTCGCAGCGGCCGCCCTTGACGTTGAAGCTGAACCGGCCGGGCAGGTAGCCGCGGGTCTTCGCCTCCGGCGTCTCCGCGAACAGCGTCCGGATGCGGTCGAAGACGCCCGTGTAGGTCGCCGGGTTGGACCGCGGGGTGCGGCCGATCGGCGCCTGGTCGACGTGCACGACCTTGTCGAGGTTCTCGAGGCCGGTCACCGAGCGGTGCTTGCCCGGCACCTTCCTGGCGCCGTTGAGCTTGTTGGCCATCACCCGGTACAGGATGTCGTTGACCAGCGAGGACTTGCCGGATCCGGAGACGCCGGTGACCGCCACGAACGCGCCGAGCGGGAAGTCGACCGTCACCTTCTTCAGGTTGTTGGCCTCCGCATCCACGACCCGGATCACCCGCTTCTTGTCGATCTTGCGGCGCTTCGCCGGGATCGCGATCTCGCGGCGGCCTGCGAGGTAGTCGCCGGTGAGCGATTCGGTGTTCTTGAGCAGGTCGTCGTACGAGCCGGAGTGGACGACGTGGCCGCCGTTCACGCCGGCGCCCGGGCCGATGTCGACGATCCAGTCGGCGGTCCGGATGGTGTCCTCGTCGTGCTCGACCACGATCAGGGTGTTGCCCAGGTCGCGCAGGGCGACCAGCGTGTCGATGAGGCGTCGGTTGTCGCGCTGGTGCAGGCCGATGCTCGGCTCGTCGAGCACGTAGAGCACGCCCGTCAGGCCGGAGCCGATCTGCGTGGCCAGGCGGATGCGCTGGGCCTCTCCGCCGGAGAGGGTCCCCGCGGCGCGTGCCAGGTCGAGGTAGCTCAGGCCCACCTGGATGAGGAAGTCGAGGCGGATCTTGATCTCGCGCAGCACCTGCGCGCCGATCTTCTGCTCGCGCTCGGTCAGGTGCAGCTTCTCCATGAACGAGCGCGCGTCGCTCAGGCTGAGCAGGGACGCGTCCGCGATGCTCTTGCCGTGCACTAGGACCGCGAGCACCTCGGGCTTGAGTCGCTTGCCGCCGCACACGGGACACGGAACCTCGCGCAGGTACTCGGCCCAGCGGGCGCGCTGCGTGTCGGTCTCGGCCTGCAGGTACTGGCGCTCGATGTAGGGCACGACGCCCTCGAAGCCGGAGGTGTACGACATCTCGCGGCCGTAGCGGTTCTTCCACCGCACCTTGACCTCGAAGTTGTCGCCGTGCAGCACCGCGTCGCGGACATTCTCCGGGAGCTTCTTCCACGGCGTCTTGAGCGAGAACTTCAGGTCGCGGGCGAGACCGTCGAGCAGCTTCTCGTAGTAGTTGAAGAGGCCCTTGCCCTGCGTGGTCCACGGGACGATGACGCCCTCGGCGATGCTGAGCTCGTCGTCGCCGAGCAGCAGCTCGTCATCGACCGACATGCGGGTTCCGAGACCGGAGCACTCCGGGCAGGCGCCGAACGGCGCGTTGAAGGAGAACGTCCGCGGCTCGATCTCGGTGAGCTGGATGGGGTGGCCGTTCGGGCACGACAGCTTCTCGCTGAAGTTCTGCCACGCGGCCGAGCCCTCACGGTCGACGTAGTTGACCTGCACGAGACCGTCCGTGAGGCGGAGCGCCGTCTCGAGCGAGTCGGTGAGGCGGCCCAGGATGTCGGGGCCGGCCACGAGGCGGTCGACCACGACCGAGATGTCGTGCTTGTACTGCTTCTTCAGCGTCGGCGGGTCGGAGAGCTGAATTTGCTCGCCGTCGACCAGCGCACGCGAGTAGCCGCTCGCGGCGAGCTCCTTGAAGAGGTCGACGAACTCGCCCTTCTTCTGCGACACGACGGGGCTGACGACCATGTAGCGCGTGCCGGGCTCGAGCTCCATGAGCTGGTCCGCGATCTGCTGCACGGTCTGGCGCTGGATGCGCTCACCGCAGATCGGACAGTGCGGCACGCCGATGCGCGCCCAGAGCAGACGCATGTAGTCGTAGATCTCGGTGATCGTCCCGACTGTCGAACGGGGGTTGCGGTTCGTCGACTTCTGGTCGATCGACACCGCAGGGCTCAGGCCCTCGATGAAGTCGACGTCCGGCCGGTCGACCTGGCCGAGGAACTGCCGCGCGTAGGCGGACAGCGACTCCACGTAGCGGCGCTGCCCCTCCGCGAAGATCGTGTCGAACGCCAGCGACGACTTGCCCGACCCCGAGAGGCCGGTGAAGACGACCATGGAGTCGCGCGGGATCTCCAGGTCGACGTTGTGGAGGTTGTGCACCCGTGCTCCGCGCACGCTGAGGTGCGAGCCCGTCGTCACTCTGCTAATCGATCCCACCTCGCCCCTGGTGCGGTCGTCCCCGACTCGTTCGCTGTTCACTCGCCCGCTGCTCACTCGCTCTATTCTCCGCCATCCATGCTGGGATTCCGGGGGCTGTTCGCCCACCGCGCACCACGCCCGAGCCGTCGAACGTCTGTTCGATTCTATCCTGCCCGGGATGCGGCTCTCCCGCACGCCGGAGTCTAAGCGCGACCTCCGACATTCATCGCTGGTCCGTCCGCCGCGGCCGCCGGAGCAGCGGCGGGACGAACATGCCGACCAGTCCGGCCAGCGCGATCCCGGAGAGGATCGCCAGAGCGGGGACGGACGCTCGGGCGCCCGGCAGCAGGAGCAGAACGGCCGCCGCCTGCACCGGGAGCTGGACGAGGACGAACCGTTTCAGCGACGGCAGCAGCACGGCGGGCTGCAGCCGGGCGGCGGCCGGGACGGTGAGCATCCAGGCGGCGACGAGGTGCAGCGCGTGCACGCCCGCGATGAGCCCGAGAAGCCGCGGGGTGAACGTCCCGGGCTCCACCAGGGCGGACAGCATCAGCACCCCGATGACCACCCACGCCGTCAGCCAGCGCGGCCGCCATACCGCGACGCCGATCAGGAGGGCGGCGATAGCGGTCCACGGGCCGTCCGGAACCCCGACGAAGACGAGCACCAGCCCGATCGCCGCGAAGAGCGCGCGCAGCGACCAGCCGGGGACGGTGCCCGAGAGGGCGTCGTGGTCGCGCGCCGCGCTCATCGGCGTCTCCGTCCCGCGGTCAGCGCGCGGAGGGCCGCCTCGCGCGCCGCCGGGTCCTGCCAGCGCAGCAGTTCGACGCCTCCGCCCTGCAGCTGGTCGAGCCGCAGCCGGCGCTCGAGCTCGATGGTCCGCAGCGCCAGCACGTCGCGCGGGGCCAGGTCGCCCGGATCGCGCGCCGGGAGCACATCCACCGCGATCACCCGGTGCCCGGCCGCGCGCCAGGTGAGGGCCAGCGTCGCGGGCTGGTCGTCGAGGAACGTCGCCAGGACGTACACCAGCGCGCCCGGCGACAGCCGGGGCGAACGGACGCGCTGGAACGCCGTGCCGGTCGCCCGGGTGAGGTCGATGGCGCGCAGCACGCGCTCCCGGTGGCGCGCGCCGGCGCG